>JBIKWB010000016.1:0-119842 GCA_044356555.1 Opitutaceae bacterium
GGATCTAAGCCCCCGTGAATGTCGGCCGTAACTATAACGGTCCTAAGGTAGCGAAATTCCTTGTCGGGTAAGTTCCGACCCGCACGAATCGTGTAACGAGTTGACGACTGTCTCGGAGAGAGGCCTGGTGAAATTGTAGTGGCGGTGAAGATGCCGCCTACCCGCAGCAGGACGGAAAGACCCTATGCACCTTTACTGTAAGCTGTTATTGTCGCTTGATTTTTAATACGTAGAATAGGTGGGAGACTTCGAAGCCTAGTTTCAGGATTAGGCTGAGTCGAAATGTGAAATACCACTTTTTATTTGTTAGGCGTCTAACCTCATGCCATTATCTGGCTGTGGGACATTGATAGCAGGTCAGTTTTTCTGGGGCGGAATCCTCCCAAAGAGTAACGGAGGATTACGAAGGTTCCCTCGGCCCGGTCGGTAATCGGGCTATAGAGCGCATGAGTATAAGGGAGCTTTACTGTGAGACCAACAAGTCGATCAGTTGCGAAAGCAGGTTCAAGTGATCCGGTGGTTGAATGTGGAATCGCCATCGCTCATAGGACAAAAGGTACGCTAGGGATAACAGGCTGATCGCGCCCAAGCGTTCACAGCGACGGCGCGGTTTGGCACCTCGATGTCGGCTCATCACATCCTGGGGCTGGAGAAGGTCCCAAGGGTTCGGCTGTTCGCCGATTAAAGTGGTACGCGAGCTGGGTTCAGAACGTCGTGAGACAGTTCGGTCCTCTATCCGCTGTGGGCGTTTGTGATTTGAGGGGTTCATTCTCTAGTACGAGAGGACCGAGAATGACGAACCTCTGGTGTTCCGGTTGTCGCGTCAGCGGCAGCGCCGGGTAGCTATGTTCGGCAAGGATAAGCGCTGAAAGCATCTAAGCGCCAAGCCTATCCCAAGATAAGATCACAATATATCGTAAGATATTATAAGGTCCGAATAGACCATTCGGTTGATAGGCCATAAGTGTAATCACAGTAATGTGTTGAGCTTAATGGTACTAATTTCCTTATCAATTATTACAGCTCTTTTTAGGCGTTTAAATTTCCTGATTTTTCCTAGTGATTATATAGTTCAGGCCCCACCCGTTCCCATCCCGAACACGGCCGTTAATCTTGAACTAGCCAATGGTAGTAGGACTATAGGTCCCGCGAGAGTAGGTTGTTGCTAGGTTTTATATCCGCTCACTTAATTGTGAGCGGATTTTTTTTGCCCAATTGAGTTCTCACTTAATTTCCATAGTCACCAGTAGGCGGTTGGCTGAGTGTCTCTTGTTCAGGTCCCGATAACGATTGATGAGAGATCGCAATTGCAATCACTACTATCATCACATTGATTATTAATCGGATAGGACTACAGCCCAAGAGGCTGCCGCAAGTAGGGCTTCAGAGTGCGGAGGTCGTGGGGGCTGGTTATTCGTGAGCGCCCGATCATGGTCACTGCCGTAGGTCCTCGACCGGACGCTTACAATTGTAGCGGGCGCGCAGGGTCTCGACGCGCGGGGAGGGCTAGCTCTCCAAGGTTAGCGCGCCGAAGCTACATCTCGGGAGAAGACGGGGGGGGCGTTTTGCCCGATTGGGAGCGCGGAATGGATTCGTCGCTGTAGCTGTGGTTGACCTCAAGTACCAGGACGTTGCGGGCGTTACAATGCACGGGCTGCGTGACGTCGATGGGAAAGGCAGATTTACGGCGTCGTGCGAGGCGACGAGTTGGCCGTTCGGCGAGAAGCGTCAGCGATCGCTGACACTGGCGAAGAGCAGTCGCGGAAGGGGGCTACTTCACGCTCTTGCACGTCGAAACTGGTGGTACGCTATGCGGCGCCGGTTTGCTCGTGGCTCAGATCGCCGTCGGAATAGGTGTGCTCTACGGTGACGAGGCCCCGATTAGTCCACGGCTTTTTGCCCTCGACCGGTTTCAGATTGGGACAGCCCGAGGCTTCGCTGCGCCGCTGGAGACCGAGGGTGAAACCCATTTGCCGGCGGGTGAAAGGATTTCCGCGCGGAGAATCCCGGAGAACAAACGGACGACGCAGGTGAATAGAACGATCAGAATTTCAAAAAAATTTAAACGCCGAAGCGGCGGGCAGGCGGGACGCTGCGACGAATCGCCGCCGGGACAAAATCAAAACGATAACGTGTTGCTCACGCTCCACGTGCGCTCGGGCGGGATGCGGAACGTGCCCCACGAACCGTCGGGATTGGAGGCGATCGGGATCAGCTCGTCTTTGGCGTTGAGGTTTCGGACGTTTAGCGAAACGATCCAATTCACCGCGCTACCCATGATCTTCAGCTTTCGCCGGTAGGAAACGGTCGCGTCGAACTGGGTTTCGGCGGGCCCGAAATAGGGTCGGGTGATGTCAGCCGCCGTGATGCCGCCGGCTGTGACGTAGGGATAGCCGATGCCGATTTTATCCTGCCAGCGCATCGCGCCACCGACGCTCAGGCCGCGGATGAAGCCGCGGGTGAATTCGTAGCGGGTGACCATATTCGCACGCCACTTGCGGATTTCCGGAGCGGCCGAACCCGACAGCCGTGCGGCGGTGCGGATTGAGGGCAGCGACTCGGCCACATACTGGTCGTAAAAAGTGAGCAACGTGGCGTTGGTGGGCGCACGGGAGCCGGGCAGTAGTTTACCGGCGAACATCGTGTCCAAATTTTTCTTCCACTGATCGGCATAGGCGAGCTCCTCGGCGGCGACGTCAGCCTTCACGGCTTCGTTTTTCGTAACGCTGAGCGAAATGCGCCAATTCTTGGTGGGATTGATGATCGCTTCGAACTCGGTGCCAGTGGATTCGGTGTTACTGGTCGAAGCGAGGTTGACGATCGAATCGGGCGTCCATTGCAGCGTATTGCCACTTCCCGTGAAGCGGGGGTTGAAGTTTTTGTCCGGTCCGATGTTGGACCGCAGGCGGGCGGGGATGGTTTCGTAAAGGGCAAGAGCGACATCACTGAAACTGTTCCAACCCGGATAGACGTAGTTGAAATCGGCGGGACTCAGGCCTGCATCGCGGGAGGCGATGAGGCGCGAGATCTGACCGCTGATATAGTTGTAGGGATTTCCGACGCTGATGGAGTCTCCCTGAATCGTCGTTTTGTATTGGTTGACGCGGAGTTCGAATTTGTCGCGGAAGGTTGCGAGCGAGATGCCCACCTCTTCGGTCTCGGCGGTGGGCGAGCCGATTTCCTCGTTCCAAATGTTCCGGCGTTGGCCGACGGGGTTGAAGTTGCCCGATCTATTCCAATGGGCGCGAAGTTCGGAACCGAGGGGCAGTTTGAACGGCAATTTACCGACGACGCTCCTGGTCCAACTGCGTTTGAGCTGCGCGGCCGATTTCTGAAAGGTGACGTTTGAGTCGTCGAAGCTGCCGTTGGCGAGGCGATTTGGCGGCAGAGAAGTATAGGCTTGGTCTTTGTCTTCACGCCAGCCGACGACGGTCACGAGGTGATTCTTGAACCAGTGGCTTTGTAGGGCGAAGGCCATCGAGTCCAATTCCTCGCGTTGGTCGACGATGCGCTGGAGCACGCGCAGCGGCTTGGAAGTGCCGGACACGAAGGAACGGGTAACCGGATCATATACCCGCAACGTGTAAGTCTGGCCGGCGGCCGGGCGCGCAGCGCTGACCGCCTGGAGACGGACGTCGTCGAGGGTGGCGGTGTTGAGCAGGGACGGGCCGAGGTAGAACCAGCCGTTCACCTGAGTACCGAAGGTCGCGGGTTGGGCGCCGTTCAAGCTGCTCTGGGGATTGAGTTGGCCGTTGGGGTCCCAAGTGCTGGAGTAGGTGCGGTTGAAGCGCTCGATCTCGGTGTTGAAGAAGAGAGAGGAGAAGGTGTGCCGGCCGAACCAGCGGGCGGCCCTCGACTCGCTTTGGGCGAAGTCGTGTTTGAAGAAGGCGGAAAACTGTTGGGATTCGCGCTTGGTGCGGTTCATTTGGTCGCGGAACACATCGGTCGTGGTGATGAAGGGACGGCCGAAATTGGGATTGGGAATGCCGAGCGGGAACGCGGCGGAGCGGACGCTGAGCACCGAGTTCACATCGACTAGAATACCTTCGTCGTTGCCGCCGGTCGGAATCGAGAAGTCGCGCTTGCGGGTGAAGGTCTGGTCGTTGAAGGCGAGTTCGAAGCCAGCTTTGCCGCCGAGCAACAACTGGTCGTAGCGGATATCGGTCGCATCGAAGTCCTGCTCGCGGAAGTCGAATGCGCCCGTGATGAGCTCGTCGTAGAAGTTGAAGACCTTTGGATTGCTGAGGTGGGAGCGGACATAACCGGTGCGGAGGCGGTTGCCGTCGCCCGACGAACTGAGCGAGCCGCCGGGACTGCCGGGCAGCGTGGCGGGAATGCCGCCTTGGAAGCCCTGGACGTTGGCCAACGCGGGGTCGGTGAAGCCGACGCTGGCCTCGCTGGAGGTTGGGTTGGCGTAAACGAGCGCCCACTGGGTGTAGAGCGGGAAGCCGCGGATGACGCCGGTCTGGGCCTGGGTGCCGACGAGGGGCGTGCCGGACGATGTTTGCAGTTGGGCCAGTGCGCCGTTCCAGCGCCACTTCGGGTTAAGCTCGTTGAACCAATTGGCGACCGTGAACGTCGGCGTGAGGGGATCGGGCGGAACGCCCTCGATTTTGCCCTTCTCGAAATTGGCGCGCAGGGTGCCGCGGCCGAAAAACGAACCGCGTTTGGGATCGAGCGCGCGCAGGTTGATCGCCGCGTAGAGGCGTTGGTCTTTGTCGAACGAGGGCTCTTGCCTGTAATTTCGTCGGTCGTTGAGCAAGGCGAGGCGGGCGGCGAGACGACCGGGCACGATGACTTTGTTGATGTGAAACTCCTCTCGGTGCGATTCGTAGGAACTGAAGCGTGAGACGACGCGGTAGCTGTCGGTGAACGACGCCTTGCGCATCGCGGAGTCCATGATGCCGCCGGCGTTGCCGACGCCTGCCAAAATAGCGTTGGGACCGCGGCTGATGGTGAGGGTTTCGAAGTTGAAAGTGTCGCCGGGGATGTCGGTAGCGAAGAAGTCACGGGTGCGTGTGGCTTGGGCGAGGGCGCGCACGCGGTTGATGGCGGCCGGATCGTCGCGCACCTCGGCGGAATTTTCTCCGGCGACGCCTGAGAAATTTCCCCCTTGGCCGGCGACTTCCGTAGAGGCGGTGTAGGTGAGGATGTCCTGGAGCTTGGCGACGCCGATGTCTTCGAGAAATTCCTCGGTGTAGATCGAGACAGCGGCGCCGATATCCTTGATATCGGTGTTGAGGCGCGTGCCGGCGAGCGTGCTGGTGGCGCGGTAGCCGATGTCGCGTTCGGAGCTGATGACAAACGGGCTGAGTTCGACCACTTCGGATTCCGGGATCGGCGCAGCGGAAGCGGGAGTGGTGACAGCGGCTTTGGACGCGGGCGTATCGACCGGGGCCGGGGCGCTTTGCGCTTTGAGGGTTGGGCCGGCAAGAAGCAGACAGATGACCGCGCTGGCGGAGAGGGGGAGCAAACGGCGTTGAGTGAGGTTAGGGCGGGGTGGGTTCATGGGTTTTGAGTGTGAGGTTGGGTGATGTAAGAATTCCGGACCGGGGAACGAACAGAGCGGAGCTTTATCTCCGACAAGCTCAACGCTAAGCCAATCAATACTTGTTGAAGACGTTCTCAAACTCGCGGAGGGAGCCAACTCCGGCGGCTTCTTGCCAACCGGTAACCGTTAGTCGGCCCAGCCGATCTGGAAAGCGGTCGTTCGCAGGACCGATCGGGATTTGAAGCGATATCGTGCGGGTCGGTTCGCACCGAAAAAATCCTTCATCCGCCAATTTTTTGTCGGCTCGGTAGTGTCACGATTATGTTTCGGAAATTTTAGGAAAAGCAACTTGCGCGACTCTTCTCGGCTGCTACGGTCCGGCAACTAGCGTCCATTAAATTTCTATCCACTCATGGTCTCGGCAAACTCCGAATTGGGCTACAACGGCAAGGTCGAAGGCGAAGTAATCGTCTCGCGGGCCGACGCGGTCATCAACTGGATCCGAACCAACTCCGTGTGGCCCATGCCGATGGGTTTGGCGTGCTGCGCGATTGAACTGATGGCGGTCGGCAACGGGCGGTTTGATATCGCGCGTTTCGGCGCCGAGGTGATGCGTTTTTCTCCCCGCCAAGCCGATTGCATGATCGTGGCCGGCACGGTGACATATAAAATGGCCCCGGTGGTTCGCCGCATCTATGATCAGATGACTTCACCGAAGTGGGTGATCGCAATGGGGGCCTGTGCGAGCTCCGGCGGAATGTACCGTAGCTACGCGACGTTGCAGGGAGTGGATCGCATCATCCCGGTGGACGTCTACGTGAGTGGGTGCCCTCCGCGCCCTGAGGCGTTGCTCGATGCTTTGATCAAGCTGCAAAGCAAGATCAAGAAAGAGCATTCCGCCGCCCAGCTCTTCTCGGCCTGATCCCAGCGTTATTCATTTTTTGTGATGTCTGCTTCCGTCGACGCCATCAGCGCCATCAAGGCGAAGTTCTCTCAAATCACCGATCGCCCCAGCCGGGATTGTCCGGCGATTGACGTGCCAAATGCGGACATCGTGACCGTACTTCGGGCACTGCGGGACGAGGGCGGGTTTGATCTCCTTTCCGATCTGACCGCGATCGATTGGGCGGAGGGCGCGTCGCCTCGGTTCACGGCGGTTTATCACCTTTTTTCGACGGTTTCGCACGCTGCGATTCGTGTGGCAACGCCATGCATCGGCGAGGATTCGGCCCCAACGGTGCCTAGTGTTGTGACGCTTTGGCCGGCGGCTAATTGGCACGAACGCGAGGCTTTCGACATGTTTGGAATCAAGTTCGAAACCCATCCGGACCTGCGCCGAATTTTGATGTGGGATGGTTATCCCTATCATCCGTTGCGCAAAGAGTTCCCCTTGGCGGGCATTGAGACGGCGCTGCCCGATCTTGAGGTGGCCGAGGAAACCAAAGCCAAGGTCATCGCGGCGCCGATGATGGGCGGGCCCTTTGTCGCGTCGGCGGGCGAGATGAATCTCACCGAGGCCGAACCGCGCGCAAAAGACGAGAGCTGGAACGAACGCTCCGCCAAACCCGACGCCTGATTTCACCGACGCTATGGCCACCGAATTTGCCTTTCCAGACAGCGCGGCGAAAGCCGCCGGCGCCGAGCAGGATTTCGCGCCGGAAAAGATGTCCCTTTCAATGGGGCCGTCACATCCGTCGACCCACGGAGTGTTGCGGCTGCAGATGGAACTCGACGGCGAGATTCTGGTGAAGTGCGACCCGGTACTCGGTTACTTGCACCGCGGCGACGAGAAGATCGCCGAGAATATGACTTACAACCAGTTCGTGCCCTACACGGACCGGTTGGACTACCTCGCGCCGCTGGCCAACAACATGGCGTTCGCTATCGCGGTGGAGCGGCTCGCCGGGCTCGAGGTGCCGGCACGTTGCCAAGCGATCCGCGTGCTCACGGCGGAAATGGCACGAGTCTCGGCGCACCTGATGGGGCTGGGCGCATTCGGTCTCGATGTCGGCGCGTGGACGGTGCTCGTGCACTCGCTCAACCAGCGCGAACATCTCTACAAGCTTTTCGAGGAGCTGACGGGCGCCCGTTTTACCACGAGTTACACCCGGATCGGCGGGGTGACGCGCGATGTGCCTGAAGGTTGGTTGGGTCGGGTGATCGAATTCTGCGATCAGTTTGAACCGGCGCTCGAAGAAACCCTCGCGTTGCTTACGCGGAACAAGATTTTCCAAGATCGTACGGTGGGCGTGGGTATCATTTCGAAGGAAGACGCCATCGCCTACGGCCTTACGGGTCCGAATTTGAGAGGCTCCGGCGTGTCGCTCGATTTGCGCAAGGACAAGCCCTACTCCGGCTACGAACAATATGAGTTTGATGTGCCAATCGGCTCGAAGGGCGATTGCTATGACCGCTACCTTTGCCGCGGCGAAGAGATGCGTCAGTCAGTGCGAATCATCCGTCAGGTGATCGCGAAGTTCCCCGGTGGCGATTGGTATGCGAAGGACGCCCGGAAGATTTTTGCGCCGCCGAAGGACAAGATCCTCACCTCGATGGAGGAGTTGATCAACAACTTCATGATCGTGACCGAGGGTCCGCAAATTCCGGCCGGTGAAGTTTACTTTGAAGCGGAGAATCCCAAAGGCGCGCTCGGTTTTTATATCGTGAGCAAAGGCGGCGGGGTGCCGTGGCGCCTGAAGATCCGCTCGCCCTCGTTCTGCAACCTGTCGATTCTGCCCAAGGTCTGTGCCGGCACCATGATCTCCGATGTGGTCACGTTGCTCGGGTCGCTCGACTTTGTGATGGGCGAGTGCGACCGCTAAAATTTCCCTCGAAACCAGTTTGATGAATCTCAAGGCCGAAACTCTTTCCAAGATCGACGAGGTGATCACCCATTACCCGGTGAAACGGAGCGCCACGTTGCCGTTGCTGCATCTCATCCAAGAAGACATCGGCCATCTCCCGGCGGATACGAGCGAGTGGGTGGCGGCCAAGCTCGAACTTGAGCCGATCAACGTGCTGGAGGTGATCACGTTTTATCCGATGTTTCGGCAGAAGCCGATCGGCCGGCGCCACATCAAGGTCTGCCGCACGCTTTCTTGCGCGCTGGTCGGCGGCTACAAGACGTGCGCGACGTTCGAAGCGGAGTTCAAAACACACCTCGGCGAAGTGTCGCCGGACGGTGAAGTCACGGTGGATTTCGTCGAGTGTCTCGCCAGCTGCGGTACCGCGCCCGTCGTGTTGATCGACGACGAACTGCACGAGAAGGTCGACGTCGCGAAGGCCAAGCGGTTGAGCGATCAGATCAAAGCCGAAGCCAAGAAACGCTGAACCTTTCCGCCATGCCTGCACCAGCCCAACGCCGCATCATTTTTCAGCATATCGATGAGCCCGGCTACACGAATGACATCGGTTGTTACGTGCGGCACGGCGGCTACGAAGTCCTGAAGCAAGCGGTCACGCGTAAGCCCGAAGACCTCATCGATGAGGTGAAGAAATCCGGTTTGCGCGGTCGCGGCGGCGCCGGTTTCCCCTGCGGCGTGAAGTGGGGACTCGTCGATCGCAAGAGCGGCAAGCCGATCTACCTCATCGTCAACGCCGACGAGTCCGAGCCCGGCACGTTTAAGGATCGCTACATCATGCATCAGGATCCGCACCAGCTGATCGAGGGCACGATGATCTCGTGCTTCGCGAACAACGTGCGGCAGGCCTACATTTATATTCGCGGCGAGATGCCGCACGGCGCGCGGATTTTGGAAAAGGCGATCGCCGAAGCGCGCGCGGCGAATTTTGTCGGCCCCAATATTCTCGGCACGAATTACAGCTGTGAGATATTCGTCCACCGCGGCGCCGGTGCCTATATCTGCGGAGAAGAAACCGGCCTGATCGAGTCGCTCGAAGGCAAGCGCGCCAATCCGCGGATCAAGCCCCCGTATTTCCCCGCCGTCCTTGGGCTCTACCAATGCCCGACGATCGTGAACAACGTCGAGACGCTCTGCCACGTGAAGTATATCGCCGAACACGGCGGCGCCGAATACGCGAAGATCGGCACGCCCGGCAACACCGGCACCCGCATCTTCTGCGTCTCGGGCCACGTGCAGCGTCCCGGTTACTACGAGTTCCCCGCCGGGACGATCACGATGGGCCAATTACTCAACGATGTTTGCGGCGGTCCGTTGCCCGGACGCACGTTCAAGGCCGTGATTCCCGGCGGTTCTTCGGCCAAGATCATGCGCTTCGGCGAGCGTTACAAAGGCAAGCGCAAGGTCGGCACCGAGATGGTCGATTACGATTGGGGCGTCGAGGATGTGCCGATGGATTTCGACTCGCTCGGCATGATCGGCACGATGGGCGGCTCGGGCGGAGTGATCGTGATGGACGACACCGTCAACATGGTCGAAGCCCTCGCCAACATCAACGCGTTCTATTCCCATGAGAGCTGCGGCCAATGCACGCCGTGCCGTGAAGGCTCGTTGTGGATGAAGAAAATTTCCTCCCGGATGGTCCACGGTCAGGCGAGGCCGGAAGACGCCGCGCTCCTCAAGAGCGTCGCAGATCAGATCCCCGGCCGGACGATCTGCGCCTTCGGCGAGGCTTGCTCATGGCCGACCCAAAGCTTCATCGCCAAATTCGGTGATGAATTTAAGCAGTATTCCGAGACCAAGAAAACCGCGAAGCCGGCTGACGCCGTCGCGCTGATTTGATTTTCCCCGCACCGATGATCGCCACCGCCAAACCCGACCTCGTAACCGTCAACATCGACGGCAAAGAGATCGCCGTGCCCAAAGGCACCAATGTGATCGAGGCTGCGCGTCTCGTAAACGTCGATGTGCCGCATTACTGCTACCACCCGAAGCTCACGATCGTCGGCAATTGCCGGATGTGTCTGATCGAAATGGGCATGCCGGCGGTCGATCCCGCGACCAAGGCTCCGATCATGGATCCGGCCACGGGCAAGCAGAAGATCAACTGGATCCCGCGCCCCCAGATCGGTTGCGGCACCAATGTCTCGCCCGGCCTGCACGTGCGTACGACCACGCCGATGGTGAAGGATGCGCGCGAGGGCGTGATGGAATTCCTCCTCATCAATCACCCGTTGGACTGCCCGATCTGCGACCAAGCCGGCGAATGCAAGTTGCAGGAGCAGGCTACCGGCTACGGCCGCGGCTATTCGCGCTTCATTGAGGACAAAAACGTAAAGCCCAAGCGCACCCAGCTCGGGCCGCGCGTTACCCTTGATGACGAGCGCTGCATCCTTTGTTCGCGTTGCATTCGTTTTTCCAAGGAAATCGCGAAGGACGACGTCCTCGGCTTCGTGGACCGCGGCAGTTATTCGACGCTCACCTGTTTTCCGGGTAAGAAACTCGAAAACAACTACTCCCTGAATACGGTGGACATCTGCCCGGTGGGCGCGCTCACGAGCACCGATTTCCGTTTCAAGATGCGCGTCTGGTTTCTCAAGCAGACCAACGCGATCGACACCGAATCCTCCGTCGGCGCCAACACGGTCGTGTGGTCGCGCGAGGGCACGATTTACCGCATCACGCCGCGCCGTAACGACGAGGTGAACGACACTTGGATGGCCGACTCAGGCCGGGTCCTGTTCAAGGCGGTTCAAGCGCCCGACCGCCTCTCGGCCGTCAAAATCAACGGCACCGACAGCGCGTTCGACATCGCGATCAACGCCGCTGCCGAGCTCTTTAAGGCCAATGCCGGAGCCGTCGCCGTGGTCGGCTCGGGCCGCAGCACCGTGGAGGAGCAGTTCCTGACCAAGCAGCTCGCGACCGCGCTCAAGGCTTCGACTCACCTCGTGAGTCGGGTCGGGGAGGGCGACAAGCTTCTCGTTTCCGCCGACCGCAATCCCAACGTGCGCGGCGCGCTCGTCACCGGCCTAATCAGCACGTTGCCCGGGGTGAAATTAGTCGACCTCGGCGCTCAGATTGACGCCGGGAAAGTAAAGGTGGTCGTGACCGTGGGAGAAGACCTCGCCGCCGCCGGCCTCAACCCCGGCCAGCTTGCAAAGATTTCCGTGATCGTGCTGGGCACTCATGCGAAGTCGACGGATGGCGGACTCCAGATCGTATTCCCGACGCTCACCGCTTTTGAAAAGAGCGGCACGTTTGTGAATCAGCAGTTCCGCATTCAAAAATTCCTCAAAGCCGTCCCGCCTATGGCCGGCGCCACGGATGATCTGGTTGTGCTCGCGAAACTTGTCGGCGCCGCCGGCGGCGCGACGCTCCCGACCGAGGTTAACGCGCTATGGAAGACTATCGCGGCTGCGGTTCCTGCGCTGGCGACCACGACATTCGCCAATTTGCCGGAGACGGGCCAGTTGCTCGATGCGACCCCGTTTTCGGCGTTGCCCTTCGTCGAGGGTGAGACCCTTCACTACAAACCAGCGCAACCCGTGGTTGCCGCCGCGAACGCCTGATTTAACGCGCCGCCATGTTCGACTTCTATTTTGAGATCCCGCTGGTAATCCGGCTGTTTTTGCAAGGGCTCGCGGTGATTATGGTCATCTTTCCGATCGCCGGCGCGTGCTCGATGGCCGAGCGCAAGGTCGCGGCTTGGATTCAGGATCGGCCCGGCCCCAACCGCGCCGTCGTGCCGTGGGTCGCTTGGATTCCTTTTTTGGGGACCTTTCTGCAACGTCTCGGCATTTTCCACGTCATGGCCGACGGCGGGAAGATGTTGTTCAAGGAAGACTCGTTGCCGGGCCACGTGAACAAGTTCTATTTCGTGCTCGCTCCGATTGTCGCGATGATCCCGGCGCTCACGACCGTAGTCGTGGTGCCGTTTGGCGCTTATCTAGATGCCGCCGGCAAGATCATCCCGATCGGTCTTGCGCCGCTCGACGTCGGCATTCTCGCGGTGTTCGCCGTCTCCTCGCTTGGCGTGTATTCAATGATTCTCGCCGGCTGGGCCTCGAATTCGAAATACCCGTTTCTCGGCAGCGTGCGCGCTTCCGCCCAGCTCATTTCCTACGAGCTTTCGATGGCGCTCTCCGTGCTCCCGGTTTTTCTCTGGGTCAATGCGCCGGGCATGGAAGCGACGATGGGTTTTGGTCGCGTCGTTGAGTTCCAGAGCCAACCCGGCTTCTTCGGCGGAATGTGGTTCGGTTTCCTGATGCCGCTCTCGGCCTTCATTTTTCTCGTCGCGCTCTTCGCCGAGACGAACCGGCAGCCATTTGACACGGTGGAATCCGAATCCGACCTCGTTGGCAGTTTCCACACCGAATACGGCGCTTTCAAGTGGGGCCTTTTCTTCGTTGCCGAGTATTCGCACATGATCGTCGGCTCCGGCGTGTTCATGCTGTTGTTCGGCGGCGGTTGGAATCCGCTGCCCTGGGTGCCGCTCGCGGACTTGGTCGGCTGGCTTACCCAAATCACTCCGTTGGCCTCGCATCCGCTCTTCGTGGGCGTGCTCTCGATCTCGATCTTCCTCGGGAAGGTGCTCGCGATGATCTTCTTTTTCATGTGGGTGCGCTGGACGCTTCCGCGTTTCCGCTACGACCAAGTGATGAAGATCGGCTGGCAGCGTTTGTTGCCGCTCTCGATCGCCAACCTTCTCTTCTACGCGATCGCCATCGCGTTCATCCAAAAGTAATCTCGAACTGTCCCGCGCCATGGCCGTCATCACCGTAGAACGCAAGCCGCTCACTTTTCTCGAGCGCACCTACCTGCCGCAGATCGCGGGCGGGTTGAAGACGACCCTCAAGCATCTGGTCGCGCCTAAGAAGACGCTCGAGTATCCAGAGCAGCGCCCTGCGATCCCGACCGGTTATCGTGGTGTCCCCACGCTGGTCATGGACCCCAACGGCCGTGAGAAATGCGTGTCCTGCCAGCTCTGCGAATTCGTCTGCCCGCCCAAGGCGATCCGCATCACTCCCGGGGAAATTCCCGCCGATCAGCCCGACCGTGCGCACGTGGAAAAGGGGCCGAAGGCCTTCGATATCGACATGCTCCGCTGTATTTATTGCGGCCTTTGCCAGGAAGTTTGTCCCGAGGAAGCGATTTTCCTGCAGAATCAGTTTTCCATGTCGGGCTACTCCCGCGAGGAGATGGTCAACCACAAGGACCGTCTCTACGAGCTCGGTGGCACGTTGCCCGATGCGCATTTCAAATGGGATAAAAAGAAAGCCGCCGAGGAACACGGCAACGCCCACTGATCGTTTCCCGCTTCCGACCGACCCGCCATGGCCTCTATTCTCTTTTTGCTCTTTTCTACCCTCACGGTGCTCTGCGCCGTGGGTGTCGTCGTGAACAAGAACGCCGTCAATGCCGCCGGTTGCCTTCTGCTGTGTCTCGTCGGCGTCGCCGGGCTTTTTGTCCAACTCGACGCCTACCTCTTGGCTTTCATTTTGCTCCTCGTCTACGCGGGCGCAGTTGTCGCGCTGTTTCTCTTTATCATCATGTTGCTGGATGTGCAGGGCCGGCAGTCGTTCGGTTTTAGCGGTATTACTACATTTGCCGGTCTGATGGCCTTCGCCCTTCTCCTCACCGGACTCGGCACCATCGCCGTCAAAGGCCACCTCGACGCACCGCGCCTCAACCGGCTCGCGGCCGAGGGCGCAAATCTCAAGCCCTACGCGCAGCAGCTCTTCACCACTTATTTGCTGCCGGTGCAGATCATCGGCTTTCTGCTGCTGATCGCGATGCTCGGTGTGATCGTGCTCAGCAAGAAACACGCGACGGAGGAGCCCGCCAAATGATGACCGCCAGTCTCAACGAATACGTGATCATCAGCTCGCTGCTGTTTGTGATCGGCTTTTTCGGCGTGCTCCTGCGCCGCAACACGCTCGTGGTCTTCATGTGCCTTGAGCTCATGCTAATCGCCTCGACCTTGGCCCTCGTCGCGTTCTCCCGCTTCAACGCCACGATGGACGGCAATATCTTTGTATTCTTCATTCTGACCGTGGCGGCCGCCGAGGTGGCCGTCGGTCTTGCGATCATCGTCGCGCTCTTCCGCAAGCGCCAGACCGTGCAAATTGACCAGCTTGACTCGCTGAAGAACTGACGCCGCCCGCCATGACGCCCGTTGCTCTCGCCCTCACCGTTTTGCTCGCGCCACTCGGCTCCGCCGCAGTCATCGCCCTCTTTCTCCGTCGGCAAGGCACGCTCGCTTCCGCCGTGTCTTTGGCTGCGGCCCTCGCGGTCGCGGTCGCCGGCCTCGGGCTCGCCTTGGGCGGCGACGCCTATCGTTTCAATGCCTCGGCCGAGTGGCTGAAGCTCGGCAGCTTCTCGCTCTCGCTCGGCTTCAAGTTCGACGACCTCGCGGCGCTGATGCTGAGCATCGTCGGCATCGTCGGCGTGTGCGTGCATGTGTTTTCCCTCGGCTACATGCATGACGACGAGGCCAAGGCCCGCTACTTCGGCGGTCTTTCGATCTTCATGTTTTCGATGCTCGGCATCGTTTTCGCCGACAATCTTTTCATGATGTTTATCTTTTGGGAGCTGGTCGGTTTCAGCTCCTATCTGCTCATCAATCATTGGCACGAACGTCCTGCGCCTGCGGCCGCTTCGAAGAAGGCCTTTATCGCGAATCGCGTCGGTGACTTTGGTTTTTTGCTCGGCATCGTGATGTGCTACTGGGCCAACCATACGGTAAACTTGAGCGAGCTCGACGCTCTTGCCGCGAAAGACGGCTTGGTTTTCAGTGCGCTGATCCCGCTGCTTCTTTTTTGTGGTGCGGTCGGTAAATCCGCCCAGCTCCCGCTCCAGGTCTGGTTGCCCGACGCGATGGAAGGCCCGACCCCTGTTTCGGCCTTGATCCATGCCGCGACCATGGTGGCCGCCGGCATTTACATGCTTTGCCGGATCAACGTTCTCATGGTGCCCGACGCGCTCACCGTCATCATGTGGACCGGCACCGCCACCGCGCTTTACGCCGCGCTCTGCGCCATCGTGCAGAGCGACATCAAGAAGATCCTGGCTTACTCCACGCTCTCCCAACTCGGCTACATGGTTGCCGCTTTCGGTCTCGGTTCGCTCGCCGTGGCACATGGCGATCACTCGCATATGGTCGCCGCCGGGGTCGGCGCCGCGATGTTCCACCTCACGACCCACGCCTTCTTCAAGGCCCTCATGTTCCTCGGTTCGGGATCTGTGATCCATGGCTGCCATCACGAACAAGATATTTTCAAGATGGGTGGATTGAAGACGAAGATGCCGCTCACCTTCGCGACGTTCACTCTCGGCGTCCTCGCTATTATCGGCTTCCCTTTCCTTGCCGGGTTTTTCTCGAAGGACGCGATTCTTTACCTAGCTTACGCCAAAAACACCCCGGTCTTCGCCCTCTTGGCGCTGACCGCCGTCCTTACCTCGTTCTACATGGTGCGCCTCTGGAAGATCACATTCCTCGGCGCGCCCCGCTCCGACGCCGCTTCCCACGCCCACGAAGGCGGGCTCACGCTCACGCTACCGCTCGTGGTCCTCGCGATCTTGTCCGTTTTCGGCGGCTACACGGCGCTCTACCCCAAAGTTTTCTCCGAAGTGTTTGTGCTCATCCCCATCGCCCACGGCACCGACCACATGGTCATTTTGATTACCAGCGTCGCCGTCACCGTGATTGGAGCGGCTGCGGCCCTCGTTTTCTACAAATCCGCCGCCACCGACTCGCTCGGCGCCAAATCCCCCGGCCTTTTCGGCGCGCTCACGGCCCTGCAGTTTTCCTTCGATCGCGGCTATGATTACTATGTGGCCAAGGTCCAACAGCGCTTTGCCCTGTTCCTCAATTTCCTCGAGCAGATTTTCCTCGCCGGCCTCATCGTCCGCGGCCTCGCCGGGATTGTCGGTCTCGTCGGGCTTGGGGCGCGCGGTCTGCATGTGGGCCGGCTTAACGTCTACCTCTACTGGTTCCTGCTGGGCCTCGTGATCCTCTGGATCTACGCCAACGAGATTTTCTGATCCCTCGATGATCAATCTGCCTTTCGATCCTCTCCTCGTCGCCATCCTCGCGCCGCTCGCCGTCGCGCTCGCGATCGCGTGCGGCCTGCCCAAGCGGTTTTCGGTCAAGCTGGCCTACGTCGGTTTCGGCTTGCCGTTGCTCCTCGCCCTGCACGTGTGGTTTTACTACGCTGCCGTTCCCCAGACGAGTGGTTACGCGTTCCTCACGTCCTACTCGACCGGCCTCGACGCCCTCGGGATCGGTCTCAAACTCGGTCTCAACGGCATCTCGCTTCCGCTCTTCGTGCTCGCTGGCATCGTTGGATTCGCCGCCGGACTCTATGCCATCCAGTCCGGGGCCGAGCGGCTCAAGATCTACCTGATGCTGCTGCTGGTGATGCAGGGCGGTCTCATGGGCGTGTTCGCCAGCGTCGATATTTTCTTCTTCTACTTTTTCCATGAGCTCGCGCTCATTCCGACGTTTATCATGGTAGGGATCTGGGGTGGCCGCGACCGCAACTACGCGGCGATGAAGCTCACGATCTACCTCACTGCGGGCGCCATGTTGTCTCTGGTCGGCTTGATTGCGCTCTACGTGAAGAGCGGGGCGAACAGCTTTGATCTGATCGAACTGCGCCGGGTGCTCGCCGCCCAACCGCTGGGCGATACCGTTCAGCAGAATATTTTTGGCCTGCTCGCGCTCGGTTTCGGTATTCTGGTTTCGATCTGGCCGCTGCACACGTGGGCACCGCTTGGCTATGGCGCAGCACCCAGCTCGGCCGCGATGCTTCACGCCGGCGTGCTCAAGAAGTTCGGTCTCTACGGTCTTATCCAAATCGCGCTCCCGCTGTTGCCCGCCGGTCTCGTGCACTGGTCGCACCCCATCGCTTGGTTGGCGGTGATCGGGAACGTTCTGGTGATCGGGTTTGTCACCATCGCCCAACGGGACCTCAAGCAGATGGTCGGTTACAGCTCCGTGATGCATATGGGCTATGCTTTTCTCGGCATTGCGGCGGGTTCGATGCTCGGCGTCGGCGGCGTCGTGCTGCTGATGGTCGCCCACGGTCTTTCCGTCGCGCTGATGTTCCTGCTCTCGACCAGCGTCTATCACCGCACCCACACCTTCGCTCTCGATGAAATGGGCGGACTCGCGCAGAAGGCGCCCGTTCTCGCCGCTCTCTTCGTTGCCGCGACCTTTGCCGGAATCGGTCTTCCCGGATTCGCCAACTTCTGGGGCGAACTCACGATCTTCGTCGCGCTCTGGAAATTCTCCCCGCTCATCACCGTGCTCGCCGTCGCCGGCGTCGTGATCTCGGCTATTTACGGGCTTCGCGCTGCAGCCGCCGTTTTCTTCGGCCCGGTTACCCCGGAGTTCGCCAAAGTAGCGGCCGCAAATCCTGTCACCGATCTCCGGTGGAGCGAGCGTGTGCCCGCCCTGATTTTGCTCGCTGCGCTGATGTTCGTCGGCTTCTGGCCCAAGTCTCTTTCTACCGCCCTCGACGCCACGCTCGCGCCCGCGTCCGCCGCCCAGGTCGCCGCCGCAAAGTAACGCTCCTCTGTCATGGACATCACGGTTCTTCAAAATTTCGCCGCGAACAATCTCTGGGGCGCCATCATGCCCGAGATCATGTTGGGCGTCCTGGCCCTCGCGCTGCTGGTGATCGAGTTGCTCTTTCCGAAGCAGCAACACCGGATGGTCCCACTCGCCGCGCTCGTCGGTCTGCTCTGCGTCCTCGGCAACGTCCTCGCCACGTTTCACAATCCGTATGTCGGCACCGAGACCTTCAACGGCCTTCTGCGCCACACGCGTGACGGCCAGATCATGCGGGTTTTCTTCCTGCTCGCCGCCCTGATGGTCTGCCTGCTCGCCCGCGTTAGTCTCGCCAAGCAGGCCATGCCGCGCGTCGAGTTTTACCACATCGTGCTCGTCGTCACCGCCGGCATGATGCTGCTGGCGCAATCCAACAACCTCCTCCTGCTCTTCGTCGCCCTCGAGACCGTCACGATCGGGCTCTACATTCTGGTCAGCTATTACCGCAACAATTCGCTGACCCTGGAGGCCGGTCTCAAATACCTCGTGATGGGCGCACTCAGTTCTTCGCTCCTGCTCTTCGGGATCGTGCTCCTTTACGGCGTCGCCGGCAACGCCGCGCTCCCCGGCCACACCGCCCAAGCGATGCACTACGGCCAGCTCGCCTCCTTCCTCGCCGCCAATCCCCACAACTTTCTCGCGAGCATCGGCATCGTCCTCGTCCTATCCGGCGTCGCCTTCAAAATCGGTGCATTCCCGTTCCAGATTTGGGTGCCCGATGTTTATCAGGGTGCGCCTACTCCCGTGACCGCATTTCTGGCGGTTTCCTCGAAAGCCGTCGGCTTCGCGGTTCTGCTCAGCCTGAGCCTCACCGTGTTTGCCAGCTACGGCTGGCTGCTGATGCCGGTGCTCACGTTTTTCGCCGGAGCCACCTTGCTCTTCGGCAACATCGCGGCGCTCACGCAGCATAACGTCAAACGTCTCATCGGTCTTTCCGGTGTTTCCCACGCCGGCTTCTTGCTCCTTGGCGTCGCCGCCGCGAGCCGTGCGCCGATGGCCGTGGGCTCGATTTACTTTTATCTCTTCGCCTACTTGCTCGCCTCGTTTGCGGTGTTTGGCGTGATGACCCACCTCGCCGGCGCCAACGATACCGATCAAGAGCTCGACCACTACGCCGGCCTCGCAAAAGCCAACCCGTTCCTCGCCCTCGTGCTCGCGGTCGGTCTCGGCTCGCTGGCGGGTATCCCTCCGTTGGTCGGCTTCATGGGCAAGCTCTTCATCTTCATCTCGGCTTTCCAGGCCGGTCTTTACGGCCTGATCGCGGTGGCGGTTATCGGCGTGGTGATTTCGATCTATTACTACTTTGGTTGGATCAAGGCGGCCTTCTTCGAAACATGGGCGACCTCGCCCGAGGCCCCGGCCAAGCCCGCCCGCACGCCGGTCGATCTGGTGACGGGCATCGCTCTCGGCGCACTCGCCCTCTCGACTGTTGTCCTCGGTTTCTACCAAGGCCCGCTCGGCGCTTGGCTCACGCCGCGCTGATTTCCGCGTGGGGGCGTCGCTCGCCGACACCCGGTTTCGTTCATGCTTCTCATCGGCCTCGACCTCGCTTGGGGTGAGAAAAACTCCGACGGCCTCTGCTTTATCCGTTACGACGCAGACCGCCGCCGAGCGCGCTTGCTCGGTTATGATTATCCGCAGGGCGACCTCGCTCTGGTCGCCGCGATCACCGGGCGCCTTCGCCCGGATGAACCGGCGTTTGCCGCGATCGACGCGCCGATCGTTTGCCCGAATCTCGCCGGGGCGCGCCCCGTGGACCGCCTCACGCACACGCTCTTCCATCGCGAACACGCCGCCTGTCACCCGGCCAACCTCACCAAGTGCCCGCGCCCCCCGCGCATCCTAGCCCGCCTCGCCGCCGACCTCGGCTTCGCCTCCGGCTGGAGCCTTCCCCTGATCGAAACCCAAAAATCAAAAACTGAAACTCCCGCGCCCCGACTCGCCGCCGAGGTTTATCCGCACCCCGCGATGGTCCGGCTCTTCCGGCTGCCGCGCATCATCAAATACAAGAAAGGCCCCGTCGCCGCCCGCCGGCTTGAGTTTCGCCGGCTGCAAGGCCTGCTCACGGCACTGCTCGCTCAGGAGTTTCCCTTTCTTCTCCTCGATGCGGACACCAACACGCTCCTCGACACCCCATGGACAAAACCGGTCGAAGACCGGACCGACGCCCTCTTCTGCGCGTTGATCGCCCTCTGGCACGTCCACCACGTCGGCACCCGCAGCGAAGTGCTCGGCGATCTCGCAACCGGCTTTATCCTCCTCCCGGCCGCGCTTCCACCGAGGTAGGCCGGGGGCCCCGAACCCCGCCAATTTTCTCCGACGCAGGAGCCGCTTCGCGCCCGGATTTCGATGCCGCCTTCGCAACATGAAACCACTTTGCCCGCTTGGCCAACCTGCTCCCATTGCCGAATCACGCTCGGGTAACGGTCACGATCACGGTCCAGACTCAGCAAACAGACACCGAACGACAGGCTTGGCTTAAAAATTTCCGAGGTAGCACTGACTAAAACTT
This sequence comes from Opitutaceae bacterium, assembly GCA_044356555.1. Classification (GTDB taxonomy): domain Bacteria; phylum Verrucomicrobiota; class Verrucomicrobiia; order Opitutales; family Opitutaceae; genus Tous-C4FEB. Next base: position 20,478 of record JBIKWB010000016.1, read on the forward strand.
GGGACAATCCTGCCGCCGACGTCTTCAATGCCTTGCTCCAGCAATCCTGACCGCGCGCCGCCTATACCCGCACCGCGCTTGTCCGTCGCCGATCCCGCGATCAGCGTTAGTACACGAGCACCGTAAACGAAGTTGAAATCGCCGCGCTCAAGGTCTCCGAAAGAGACCGTTGGCACTTGGCCAGCCGCATCCTTGGCAGCCTGCCTCCTCCGCCCCATTCCGATGCCCCCGATTCGATTTTGGCCGAATCTTTGCTCCGGGATGAGGAGCTGGAAAAGGGCACGACCAAATCTCTAACCTAGACGGAATTTTGGGGCGGTGTTCGCCGGGCATGAAGTTGGGCTTTCATCCCGCCGTGCAGCGGGATTTCAACGCCGCGATTAGTTTTTATGAACCAGCCGCCCGACAATAGCGGGCCGGCTTGAGGCCGAAATGCGTGGCAGACTTGCGAGTGTTCAACTCAATCCGCGCCGCTATCCCTTTTGCCAAGGCAGCGCGATTTTTCGACGCTTCAAGCTCCCAAGTTTCCCTTTTGTTATCGTCTATCGCAACCTGTTCGACGAGATCAGGGTCACTGTGCTCAAGCATGAGCGACAAGACTCTCCGTATGGTTTGAGTCGTTGGTGAGCGGCAAGTCACGCTATGTCCTGAGCGTTTTCCCTCTTACCCCCCCGCTTTTCCTTTGCGCCCCGGTGTGCGCTTCGTGTCGTCTCTTCCCACCGCATGAAAGTCACCGGTCTCGCCCTCGTCCCGCCGCCCACCGCCGCTGATCTGCCCAAGGTTACGCCGGAGCTGCTCGCTTCCGTGCTCGCGCGCTACTCGCGCAGCAACGAGGGACTCGCCGCCATCATGGCCAAGGTCGATCTCGCCAATCCCGACGCCTCCATCGATCGCATTCTCAAGTTCGTCGACTACGGCCACGCTTCCATCGGCGGACTCACGGGCGGCATCGCCATCGCCCTCGACGATGTCTCGATGTGGCTCGCCTATAAAATATTTGAGATCGCCCAGATGGCCGACGGCCAAGAGTCGTCCACCCGTTACATCACCATGGACGCGGCCAATGTGCCGACCGCGGAGGAACTTGGTATCCCGGCCGATCTTGCTCCGCGCTGGCGCGACATTGTCGCCCGCAGTTTCGCCGCCTATCATGCCGAATATGCCCGGCTCGACGCCGCCGCGCTCGCGCAACCCGATCTCGTCCGGCTCCCGGCCGACGCCAAGCCCGCGGTCGTCACGCGCCTCCGCAAGAATTACGCCCTCGACCGCGCCCGCTACTTCATCCCGCTCGCCACCCGCACCAATCTTGGCCTCGTCCAGACGTCCCGCATGTGGGCCGTGACGGTCAAGCACCTCGACTCGCTTCCGCATCCCGAGGCCCGCGCCGCGGCCGCGCTGATTCGGGCGGAACTCATCAAACAGTCGCCGCGTCTCACCCGGCACAGCGTCGCCGAAAAATCTTACGAGGAGCAGGCGCGTCAGGAACTTGCCGCGTCGCTCTCGCTCGGATTGGCCCGGCTCTCCGCGGCGCCTCTCGCCGACGAAGTTTGGGTCCACGTCGACCGGGCCACGCCGCCTTTTCTCGTCGAGACGCAATCGCTCTCCGGCGCGCTTGATCATCGGGCCAACCGCTACGCGCAACAGGGCACCGCCACCCGCCGGATGCGGGTGAGTTTTGCTTGGAACAATATGGCCATCGCCGAGCTGCGCGACCTCAACCGTCACCGCACCGGCCATCGCTATACGCCGATGATCCAGGCCGGTTTCTATCTGCCGCCCGAGATCACTCACGCGGCCCACGCGACGTTGCTCGCGGACCAATTGGAACTCACCCGGGAGCTGATGGCCCGCGGCTCCGCGACTTACGTTTACTCGCTGCTGCTCGGCGCTCAGACGCCGTTCGAGCACAGCACCCACGGGGACAAGTTTATCTACGAGGCGGAACTCCGCACCGGAATGGGCGCCCATTTCCGTTACGCGGACCACCTTTCCGCTGCGCTCCGGGCATTTTTTGTCCAAGTCCCCGAGGCTCGTGATTGGGTGGTCGAGGGCACGGCTGAGCCCGAATGAATTGGGTTGCGGCACTGGTCGGTCGCAGGCTCTTTTTTCCGTCCAGATGAACTTACGTGGCGTTTTCATTTTTGCGGTGGGAGGTTTCGGGTCCACGGTTCCTCTGGCCGCCGCCGATGCGGCCAAAGTCGATTACACCCAGCGCAACGAGCCCTTCGCGCCGGCGGAGGGCGTCCCGCCCGAGAAACGCACCCCTGAGCACAATCGCACGGTCCAAGATCGCCGGGTCGCGCCCTCGGTCACAAATCCAACGGGGGGCGGGCCCGGCGAACGTCGTTCGCCGATCAATCTCACCGAGGCCCGTGAAAAACGCGTGTTGGCGCCCGAAACGCAGAAGCCCGCGGTGCGTGCGCCGGAGTTGAGCCCGTTCGACCATCGCGAATCCCGCTTCAAGACCGCTGGTTCGACGGAGAAACCCAAGCTCGTCACCCGTTATCAAGACGCCATGACCTCGGCCCATGCCACGACGCAGAAGCGTTCGCCGGCGCTCGGCGCGGATACGACCGCCCGCGTCAACCGGTTCGTCTTTCGGCGCAGTGGCGCCGCTCCTGCAGACGGCGCAGTGCCCGTTGGCAGCACTCCGGCCGCCGCCCGCCCCCAGCCGCGCGCCCTCCCATGAGCCGTTTCCGCGTGCTCCAGTTTAACATGCAGTTTGGCCAGATCTGGGATGAGGCCGACCCGTTGCGTGCACCGATCGATCTTGAGATGACGCTGGCCGAGATCCGCCGGCACAATGCCGACATCATTTTCCTGCAGGAGGTCGAGCATGCCCAAGGCGGTGGGATTCAGCTGCAGCCGCCGCCCAATTATTTGCACCTACGCGCCGAACTTCCCGGCTACGAAAGTTTTTTCGTCTACCCCAAAGCCGATCCGCGTGAATTGCCGTTCGGGATCGGACTCGCGATTTTCTCCCGCGGCCCGCTGCACCACACGATGCGGCTCGATTTGCCGTCCCCGCCGATCGAGTTCGATTTCTACGGCAACAAGACGACGCCTACCGACCGACTTTTGATCGGGGCCAAGACCACGTTTTTCGGCCGCGATATCCAGCTCTACAACACCCACCTGCTCGCCTTCTTTATGTTGGGCGCCGGCCAGAACGAGAGTCCGTGGCAACGCAACTTGGTGGCCGACCAGATTGCCGAGGCGACGGAGCCCACGATTCTGACCGGCGACTTCAACGAGCACCGGCACGAGATCTTGGTTCAGCAATTTGGTGAGGCCGGCTTCAGCACCGTGCAGGACAAGGAGATCACTTGGCGGCGTCGACCCTTCGTGCTCGATCATATCTTCTACAACGCGCCCTTGCGGGTCGTCGGCTACCAAGTCTTGCCGTCGCCGGCCAGCGACCACCACGCCGTCGTGGCGGATTTCGAGTTCGTCGATTAAGCACCGCGCGCCGGCTATCGACTCCGGGCCCGTACCCGTCGCGAACCGAATCACTTCGAGCGCCGCACCTGCTCTTTTTCCGCCTCGCGCTCTTCCTCGAGCCGGGCGCGTTCGCTCACGAGTTGCTTTTGGATTTTATCGACCTCTTCGGCCTTCTGCTCGGCGTAGGCGAGATTGAGCTGTTGCTTCAAAAAGATCTCCCGCTCGGCGAGCTTTCCTTTGAAGACTTGGTCGATCTCGGCGAGCCGGGCTCTTTTGGCCGCGGTGATCGGCTTCTCGGCGGGGGAAGATTTGTCGAGACGTTCCATCGCAAGTTCGTAAGCGCTTTTCATGGGGAAACCATGTCCCTGGTGTGGGGCGGAACACACGGAAAATTTTTCCAAGATCAGCCAAACCGGACGCCGAAAATCAAAATCAGCCCCACGAGCGCAAACGGGACCCAATAGTAAACGGGTCTCCGCCAACCCGCCGCATATCCCGCCAGCATCCCCGCTCCCAAAAGAAGAAGGCCGACGGGGCCCAGCCAGCCGGCCGTAAACTGCGCCGGACTAAATGCTCCCGGAATCATGACGCTCAACGCCACTCCGCGTTCGATCACGAGAAGCACGAGTGCCGCAGCGTGGTTGCACAGGACGGCGCCGCCGATCCAGCCGACCAGCCCGCACAACAACGCCGCGAATCCGGCGAGCGTCACCACGATCGCAGCTGGGATCAGGGCAAGATTGGTCAGCAACGCTCCCGGAGTGAGCAGGCCAAAATAGTGCAGCCCCGTCAGCAGGCCCACGAGGGTCGTCGCCGCGCCGACCGCCAAGGCAGGCGCAAGCCAAAGCCACGCCTCACCCGCCGCGTGATGCCACCAACGCCAGGCGGCTTTGGGCAAGTCACGGCCGGGCGACCAGCGCTCCATCCACGCGTCACCGAGGGGCAGGCCCAGCAGAAGCAGCGCGGCGACGATGCCGTAGCTCATCACAAAGCTCGCCCCGAAGATCTGGAGCGGCGCGATGATCAACACCGCCAAGGCCGAGGCCGCGAGAGCCGCGAGCACGCTGGCCGGTTTCCACATCGCCAGCGAGGCCTGCAAAAACACCGCCATCGCCCACGCGCGGACCGCGGACGGTGCCGCGCCGGTGATATCGACAAAGAGCCACAGCAGCGCCACCCCGACGCCAAATTGCAGCAGCGGCCAACGCCGTAACGGCCACATCAGCATGGTCAGCGCGCCTGCGATCACCGCGATATTCAGCCCGCTGATCGCGAAGAGGTGCATGGTGCCGCTCTGCTTGAACAGCTCGTGTTGCGCGTCGCTGAGCTCGTGAGTTTCCCCGAGCATCATGGCGCGCAGGAGGCCTGCCAGCTCCGGTCGCTTCTCCGCGAGTCCTAAACCCAAGATGGTTTTAAATCGCTCCGCCGCCCGCGCGCAAAACCGGGCGTTGGCCGTCGCCGCCCGTTCCTCAGCGAGGATTCGCCCGCGGGTTAGCCGAAAGTTCATGCCCGCGCCCGCGAGGTAACCGTCAAAGGTGTTGCCCGGGGGATTGCGCGGCAGCGTGGTGAGCACGCCCACGGTCGTGACGAGCGCCGTGCGCAAGGGCGGGGCTTCACCTTTTTTGAGCGAAAGGGAGAAATAGATGTTTTGTCCCGTCAGTTCGCGCAGGTGCTCGTCCGCGCGCGCCACTGTGGCCAAGCCCGAGATTTTCCCCGGATCGTTTTGGACGAAGGTGCGCGCGATCTCGATCGTAAGTCGCGCCTCGCGCGGCGGCAGTGAGTCCCACGCCGGCAAACGCGCCCGATGCAGCCCGTAGGCCGCCATGCCGGCGAAGCTCATCGCGATGCCGAGCCCGAGCGCCCACCACCGCGGGCGATCGGCCGCGAGCAGGGCCAGGCCTGCCGCGGTCAACGCCGCCAGCAGCAGCCAAAAGGGTGGGGCGATTTCAGCGATTTGTCCCGCCGCCAAGCCTGCCATCACCGGCATCACCAGCCACAGCAGCGGCGCGCGGTGTCCGAGGCTTCGACTGGTCATGGGGACGAGTTAAGCGTCAAACCCCCGCATTCCACGCAAATTCTGAAATGCCTTTTCATTCGCGGTTTTTCGCGGAGATTGGCCGGGAAATGCCCGCTGCCGATCAACCCGAATTCTTCGCCGAGGAGCTGGCGGCGCCGTCCCTTGGGCTCGGCGAGAAACGGACGGGCCCGCATCAGCCGCTGGCCGCCCGGATGCGGCCCCGGCGGCTGGCCGAGGTCGTCGGACAGGAACACATGCTAAAGCCCGGCAGCCTCCTGCCGCGACTGGTCGCGCAAAATCGTTTCGGTTCGCTGCTGTTTTACGGACCACCGGGCTGTGGGAAAACCAGCATCGCGGAAGCCATCGCCCACGAAACCGGCAGCCGCTTCGTCCGGATCAACGCCGTCATGTCCAACGTGGCCGAGTTGCGGGAGATTCTTGCGACCGCCCGCCGCCGCCCGGAAGCCGCCACGATTCTCTTCATCGACGAACTCCACCGCTTCAACAAATCGCAACAGGACCTGCTCTTGCCCGATGTTGAAGAAGGCACGGTGCGTCTGATCGGCGCCACCACGCACAATCCCGGCTTCTATGTGAATCCGCCGCTGCTTTCGCGCAGCCACTTGTTCCGGTTGGAACCGCTCGCGCCGACCGCCATTGCCGGCGTGTTGGCCGCCGCGCTCGCGGATGGGGTGCGCGGCCTCGGCGCGCGGGGCGTCACCGCCGAGCCCAAGCTGCTCGCCGACCTCGCGGTGCTGTGCGATGGCGACCTCCGCCGCGCGCTCAACGCCCTTGAAGTTCTCGTGCTCGGTTTACCCGAGGGCGTGCCTTTGCGGGCCGACGATCTGGAGGTGTTCGCCCGCGAGCGCCGGATTCGTTACGACGCCGATGAGGATGAGCACTACGATACGATTTCCGCGTTCATCAAGAGTTGCCGCGGCAGCGATCCCGACGCCGCCATGTATTGGTTGGCGAAGATGCTGGCAGGCGGTGAGGACCCCCGGTTCATCGCGCGACGGCTGGTGATCTTGGCCAGTGAGGACGTGGGCCTCGCCGATCCGCAGGCGTTGCCGCTCACGGTGGCCGCGCATCACGCGTGTGACTTTATCGGTTTGCCGGAAGCGGAGCTCACGCTGGCTCATGCGACACTCTACATCGCAACGGCGGCGAAGAGTAATTCTGCGACCCTCGCACTCGCCGCCGCTCACGCCGCGCTCAAGACCGCGCCAGTTCAGCCCGTACCGCTGCCGCTGCGCGACAAAAGCGGAGCCGCGAGCAAGCAAAACGCCCATGGCAAAGGCTACCTCTACTCGCACGACTACCCCGAAAATATTTCCGGACAAAACTACTTGGAGCAACCGCTCGCGCTCTACACGCCGAAGACCGCCGGCTGGGAAGCCAAAATCGCCGAGCGTCTCGCCCGCTGGCGGGAGCTAAAGGCTCAACGGCCGCGCCGATCAGAGTGATTCCAACGTATAGGAATCGCGGACCTTCGTTATCTCGCACTGACAGGCTGATTGTTTGGAGCGTTAGCTAATTTCCAGCTGCACCTTGAGGGCGTTGTTCTTGTCGCCTGCCAACCGCATGGCCTCGACAGCTTCGGTGAGAGGCAGGACGCCGCTGATAAGAGGTCGCAAATCGATGCGCCCGGCTTGGACCAAGCGGATCGCTTCGTCGAAGACGTTGCCGTAGCGCATCGAGCCAATGAGGTTGATTTCGCGCACCATCAGTTGATTGGCCGGGAGCGGGATATCCTCCGTGCCCAACGTGCCGATCTGCACGATGGTGCCGCCGGGCCGCACGAGATTGAAAGCTTGGCGAAGGGCGGCTTTTGCGCCCGAAGCCTCGAACACGACATCAAAGCCGTCGCCGACCCGCTCGCGGACAATCTCAGCCAAGTGGGGATCGGTGGGATTTAAGCCCACATCTGCTCCTAGTTTCAGCGCGGTCTCGCGACGTGAGGCCAAGATATCGCTCAACGCCACGGGCGCGGCACCAAACATCCGTGCGGTCATGGCCACGAGTAATCCGATCGGGCCGCCACCGGTAACCAAGACGCGTTTGCCCGAGACGGTTTCGGCGCGCTTCACGGCGTGGAGTGCGACGGCAAACGGCTCCAGCATGGCGGCCGTCGCGTCGTCCATACTCGGCGGCAAAATGTGACACTGGTCGGCGCGCACGGTGACGAATTCCGCGAAGGCTCCGTCGGTGGGCGGAGTGGTGCTGGCACTGCCCAACATGATCGTGTGGCGACAGAGGTTGCCGCGACCACTCTTGCAATACTCGCAGACCCGGCAGGCGCGGGCGGGGTTGGCCGTAACCCGCGCGCCGACCTGCACCGTGTTGACACCATCACCAAGCGCGGCGACCTCGGCCGCGAATTCGTGGCCCAGAATGAAGGGTCGCGTGGGCACGAATGCGCCGCAGGCGCCGTGTTCGAAGTAGTGCAGGTCGGAGCCGCAAATGCCGGCGCGACGGACGCGCAGCAGAACCATGCCGGGCTTAACGTCCGGGGTGGGGCGGGACTGAACCTTGATCGTGCGGGCGGACTCCAACACGGCGGCGCGCATCGTGGTATTCATGGTAGTGTGCGCGCTCTCGCTTAGTCGGCGACCTTCACAAAGGCGACCGCATCGGCGATCACGTTACCATCGGTGCCGGCGGTCGAGAGCGTGACCGTGTGGCTCGTACCGGCTTTGAAACGGTAGGAGCCCACCGGCACCGAGAAGCCGTGCTTCGAGCCCTTGCGCATGTTCCAGACGTGTTTCGCGACGCCGCCGGCGTGGGCAATGCTGACCGGCACATTCGAGGCGTTGTCCGGAGCGGTCTTGTAGAGCAGCGAGATCTGGTAAGTGCCATCCTGTGGGATGGGCAACGTGTAGGTGGCCTCCGATTTCACGGCCGCGGTGCCGACCAGAAAGTTGAAACGAAAAAGGCCCCACATGCCGGTGACGGTTTTCGGACTCCAAGTTCCGGTCGTGGTCACGTGTTTTGTATCCGTGTAGTGAACGACGTTGCCGGTGAGGCGATTCTTCGCGAGGTCGATGCCATTGGTGGCTTTGCCCTTGGGGCCGAGTTCGTCGACGAAGGGCGGCACGATGCGGGTGTCGGACTCGCGGTTGTTTTCGATCACGAGGTTCTGGTTCTCCCAGATGGGTTTGATCGCACCGCCGACGGTGTTGTAAATCCAGTTGTCGCGCAGCGTGGTGTTGCTGGTGTCCCAATCGAGGAAGATGCCGTTGCCAAGCTTTCGGATGGGTTTGCCGGTGGGTTTCTGTTCGTAGCCCCAAGCGTCGTAGAGCCAATTGTTGAGGATAAAGTTTGGCGCGTTGAGGTGATTCATCGTGGCGAAGTGGATGCAGGCGCCGTCGATGGTCGTCTGCATGGCGTTGTGGATGTGATTATATTCCACCACGCTTCCGCCCTGGTTGCGGAAAGCGAAGACGCCATTGCGCGAGAGGTCGTTGAAATAATTGTGGGAGATCAGATTTCCTGGCTCCATTGACATGGAAGCCGGACGGGAATCGAGGTGCACGCCGCCGCCGTAGTAACGGATCTTTCCGCAGTGTTCGACGGTGTTGCGGGTGACCTCGTTGAGGAAGGGCGCGACCTTGGCCGCCGCCGCGCCGGGGGTGTAGATCTTGGTGTCATCCATGTAGGACAACCGCGCGCCGGTCATGAGCACGCCGCCGCCGCCGGAGTGGCGGACGGTGTTGCGGTCAAATTTGTTGCGGCGGCTGTCGAGGTGCAGCCACAGGGCGTAACCGCCAATGTTTTCGAAACGGCAGTTCCGGACGGAGCAATCGAGAGTGTTCTCGAACATAATCGCCGTGTCGGTGTGCACGCGCGCCTCGATGTGGCCGAGCGAGAATTCCGTGTGGCGAAAGGCGATGCCGTCGAAATGCATGTGTTGCACGTGGGTGCCGGCATTGACGTCGCCCTGCGCGTTGACGATCCGGTTCAGCACCGGGGCGAAAATCTCCAAGGTGTTGGGATCGACGCCCGGCGTCGGCAGGTAGTGGAGACGACGGGTGGTCTGATCGAAAAACCACTCGCCGGGTTGGTCGAGTTCCTCGCGCACGCCCTCGATCCAGAACCAGTTTCCGGGGATCACTTTTGCGTGGCGCTCGCTGTCGGCGAAGTCGATGCGGCCGGTTTGGGTGTCCACCTTGGTCACCGTGTTCCACTGATTAAAGAAGCGCCATTGCGGGACGATATTGGTCTGCGCGTCGCGGGCCTTGCCCCAAGATGCCTTGACCAACTCCGGTGCGATCATGGCGTGGTCGAGGTCGCCGCCCGTGGCGTAGAGGAATGGGTTGGGCGCGTCGGCGTTGGGAAAGCGGGCGCGGATGGCGCGTTGGTCGTTCACGAATAGTTGCCGAAAATTCCACGCCGCAGGACCGACGCCGGTGAGGTCTACCTGCCACACGCCATCGGCGTCCTTGCTCCATTTTTGCGGGATCGCTTGGCCCGCGCACCAAATCACCTTGGCTCCGGCTGCGGCTTTCCAGGTGACCGGAAACTTAGCGGTGCCGGAATCTTCCGGCCGGAGTTCAAGCGGCGACTTCAGCGCGTAGGTGCCCGCCGCGAAGATGATTTCGATGGGCTCGCTGAGCCCGCGGGCGATAGAGCGCCGGGCTTGGTCGCGTGCGCCTTGGGGCGTGGCTAACGGACGCTCGACGGAGCCTGGATTGGCATCGTTACCTTGCGGCGAAACATGAATGCGCGTGGCCCCGAAGAGCGATACGGGCAGCAGAGCCAACGCGAGGCTGGCCGTGAGCGGAAGGAAGGTTCGGATCGTCATGACGGTGTTCTCATTCCTTCAAGGCGAGGTATATGATGACGCGGGCTGAGGGCGTCTCGCCGCTCACGCGCACGACGACCCGCAGCCAGTGGCCGTAGTCGCGCAGGGGAAACGAGAGTAGTCCGGCCTGCGCGAGGGTGACGGGCGGAGTGCCTTCGGGAATCCAAAAAAGACCATCGGGAGAAATCTCGGCCGACGCCTCGATGTGGCCGGACAAGTCGAGGGTCCGCACGAAGACCCGGGCCTCGCTCGACCACGCGACTTCGTAGGGTTCAGTTACCAACACGTCGGTGAAAGTAACGTTTCGCTCCAGGACTGCGGTATGGGAATTACGGATCATAAATTTGGGTTAGTGGTGACTCAGCTTGGTCCACGCCACTGAGTTGATTGCGGCGGTCCCTCCACCGAGATTTCGAAGTGTCGTGACCGACCTGCCTGCACTCAGGGACTCGATGACGCCGACTTGGAGCCATTTGTGCGCTTCCTGCCGATGGTCGATCGAGAGTCGTTGCGCTTCCGCTCCCGGTGCGGTCAGCGCGATGTCGATCTGCGGCGCGCGGCGGGTGCCGGCGCCATACCACTTCACGAAGACGGCGTATTTCCCGGGCTTGAGATCGGCGGCAAAGGAAATTTCCCCGCCCAGCGTGTTCGTCTCAGCCTGTTTCAAATCGGCAAACGCGAGAAAGTCCGCGATCTTGGTTGGCTCCGAGAGCCAGTCTTTGGTGCGAGCGACTCCGCGCATATCATCGAACGTCACAAAGGTTGCCTCGCCTTCGAGCGACTCTAACAAGCGTTTTGCGTCGCGCGTGGATCGCGGATTTTTCATTCGGAGGAAAGTGGGCGAACCCGTGCCGAACGCCTCCGAATGGGTCGAGAAATCGATAATTCCATCGGCTGCGACGGATCGTTCGACGGAACCGTGCTCGCCGCCCCTTTGCTGAATCCCAGCGAGGGTAAACTTTTGATGTCCGGGCCGCAGGGCCTCGCGCTCGGCATTGGCGATCGTGATGCCGCCGCCGCTCCCGCGTCCCCAATAGACATTTTGGGCCGAGCTCCAATGTTTGGCCGGATAGAGGGCCACCTGATCGATGGGCGGCCCCATGAGCCCCGTGAAGTAGCGGACCCAAGCCCCCTGCCCATTCACGATCGTGTTGCCGCGAAGCACCAGCCCGCTGACCGAGTTCGTGGTCCAGCTCCCGAATACGACCGAGGCCTCCGGATCGTCTCCGACGAGGTTGTCCTCGATCGTTGCGTCACTGCCGCCCAAGAGGCGAATGCCTCCATCCCGCGTGTCCGAGACTACATTGCCTCGGATGAGCATTTTGCTGGTGAACCAATCCGGGTAGATCCCGAAGGCCAATCTCACTTTAGTCTCCCCGCCTTGGTAGCCGACCCGATAGATGCGGTTGTCGATGATCTGCGTGGGAGCGCAGAGCGGATTCATCGAAGCAAGGTGGACTGCGCCGCCATCGTTGGTGCGTTGCAGCACATCGTGGATGTGGTTCGCCTCGATGACATTCCCTCCTTGGTTTCGGAAAAGAAAGATGCCGTTCCGGGGCATGTCATGGATGTGGTTAAATCCGACGTAATTGCCCCGGACCTGGGCGAGCGACAACGGCCGGCTGTCGAGGTGGATCCCCGAGCAGTAGTCGCGCACCACGCCACCGTGATGAATGTGGTTTTCGGCAATCACGTTGCCGATGGGCGCAACTCCTTGCACGGCGGGTGAGGGATCGAACACATCCGAGTCGGACAAATAGGAGAAGCGCGCCCCGGTCAGCAGCACCCCTCCGGCACCTCCGCGGACGATCTCGTTTCGCCGGATCACATTGTCGCGGGAATCGAGGTGCAGCCAGACCGCATAACCTCCGACCGAGTCGAAACGACAATCGGTGATTTCCACGTTCCGAGCGTTTACGAGATGAATCGCCGCATCCTGACTCGTCCGGACGGCCACGTGATCCACGGTGAAATCCGAGCCGAAAAACTCCAAGCCACGAAAGGCGAGGTTGCGCACCGGTTGGGCCACTTGGCCCCGCACGTCGATCAGCCGGTCCATGGCCGCAGCCTCAAAACGGCGTCCTTGGGGCGAAACCGCAGAACAGTAGAAGAGTTTTCCGGCTAAACGATCGAAATACCACTCGCCCTCGTGATCGAGTTCCTCGCGGACACCTTCGACGTAGAAACGGTTACCCGGAAGAATGTTTCCCTGAGCCTCGCGCCCGGCCACCTCGATGCGCTCGCCGAACGGGCCGACGCCCGCGATCCGCAGGATTTGATTATACCAACCGCGCTCCGCAATGATGTTGACGGTCGCATTGGGCTCGCTGGTCCACGACGCCTTGGCCGTGCCAGGCGGCAGTTCGATGATAGTTTTACCCTTTCCCCCCGAGGCCACGAGGTAGCCCTGATTCGGGTAGCGCGCCCAGGTCGCGCGCTTCCCGTCGACGAAGAGGGTGCGAAAACCCTCGTCCGCCGCCGAACGAGGTCCGACGTCGAGCGAGTAGACATTCCCGCCGAGCGATTGCCACACGCCGGTGAGGAGACGCGTGCCCGCGAGGATCGCTTTTTCTCCGCGATAAGATTCGAAGGATCGCGGAGCGTCATCAGTGCCGGAGTCCTCGACGGTGAATGAAAGCGGCTCGGCGAGCGGATAAGTCCCGCCGCGGAGCAACACTCGGACCCCCGCGCTTGGCTTGGTTCGACGCAACAGATCCAGCGCGGCTCGGAGAGTGGCCAGCGGACCGTCCGAGCGCTCCGCCGTTGGGTCAGCCAGCGTTCCCGACCACGCGTCGTCGCCCTGCGTAGAGACGTAGAACGTGAGCTTTGGGTTTGGCGCGGCGGGTTGCGCAGCTCCAGCAATCAAAGCGCACGTCAGCGCACCTAGCACAAGTGGCGGGACCGAAAACTTCATCGGGTGCTTTCGTTCGCTTTCTGGATCCAGCCAAGACGGGCTGTCGAAAGGAGGCCGTAGTTGTAGAAGTTGACTCCGGCTGCACCGATGCGCTTCGCCGCCACGGCGCGCTGCACGAGGTCGGCTTCCGTCGCGACGTTGTCCTCGCTGGTCATGGTGCCGAGCACGAAGCGTTCGGCCGGCAGTACCGTGGCCGCCCAGCTTAAGTCGTGGATCGCTTCGCGCGCGGATGGCCAATGGGCTTGGATAAAGATTTTCTCGCAAGACTCGGCGCGAGTGCGCAGACCGGCGCCCTCGGTCCAAACCCGCGACGTCGGTCGGGCCAGCAACGCGCTCTGGCTGTGGAGGCGGACGCCTTCTTCGCGGGCAATCGCCGCGATGTGAGCCAGCAACTCGGCCACAATGTCGGAGCGAATCCGCGCCGCTGCCAAAAACTCCGGGAATTCGAATAGCAACCCGGTGAGTTCATCCCGCTCGGCTTCCGGCGAACGCGGACCCGGGGTATTCGCCACCGTGTGTTGCACCAATTTGATAACCTGGGCGCGCAGGGCCACCGGATCGATTCCTTCGCGTTGCAGGCGGGCGCATGACGCCGGACAGAAGCACAGTGACAGCAGATATTTTCCAAACGCGCCGGGGCTGACGAACATCAACTCGTGGTGTTCGCGGTGCACCGCGTCGAGGTAGGAGAAGCTATCGAGGAGCAGGGAGCTGGGGCGGTATTGCCGGCACAGGTCACGCACGAGGCTACCGAGAAAGGAGCGCACGCGGGGCTGCGCGGGACTGAGCGCAAACGCGTAGCGGTCGCCGCAGGCGTTTTCCACGCAGAGCTCGGGGTGGCTGAGTCCGATGGTCGTATTGTGACAGCCGATCACCGAGACGATCACATCAAGACCGTTGACCTTCGCGGCGGCGGCGGCCTGGTGGCAGCCCTCGACGCAGCGGGCGTCTGGATTGATCGGCGGCAGCAGGCCGGGCTCTTCATAGAGCGAGTGATCGGGTCGGAAATCGCACCAGTCGATCGGGCGATTGTAGAAGCCCAAAGTGCGCGGACGGAAAAGTCGGGCGCGATGGTAGTTCGGACTGAGGACGACGCTGTTGCAGCCGAGATCCGTGATGGCGCCGAGGCACTCGGCCGCGCCTTCGCTGGCCACGTCCCAAGGGAAGAGATTGATGGCGCGCAGGAAGCTCATTGTTGCTCGAAGGAAGCGACCACCGAATCGATAAAGAGAAAATTCCGGACCGGCCGGTGTGTGCGGACATCGAGACAGAAATTCATCAGACGGCTCAGGGCCTTGTAGCGGTGCTCGTAGACCGGGACCGGGATATCGTGCAGCGGCATCACCTTGTCGTTCACTTGTAGTTCGACGTTGCGGCGCAGGCGGGTGTCAAAGTCCCAGCGGAGGTAGTGCCAGTTGATCTTGGTCGGAATCTCGTTGTAGCACAGCGGCTGGTGACCGTTCGGCACGGGCTTCCAGTCGTTCTTGTTGATGACATGGTAGTCGTAGTTCGGCTGCACCATGCCGGACATCACCATCTTGGTGCTGGGTTGCACCGAGGTCTTATACATCCAGTGCTGCACGAGTTTGCCGGTCTCGTCGGTGTTCAAGTAGCGCAACGCGCAATGATAGCGCACGCCGTCGTCGCCTTCGCAAATGTCGTTGCTGATCGTGAAATCACCAAAGTTCGTCTCCGAGGGATCAACATTGCCATCCCAGTTGGTGGCGGCGCCGAAGATCTGCTCCGACTTGTAGGTGAAGTAGCACTCGACCCGCACGCGGCCGTCGGAGCGCGAGGTCGCGCGCTTGATGGTCTGAGCCATGTGCCCGGCCTTGGCGCGGGTCGCGAGCTTCATCGAGTAGGTGCCGGAGAGCGAACCGTGGCTACCGATGTCGAAGAAATTGGCGTTCGAAAGCTGTGGCGGGCGAAGATCCTCCATGACCTTGCGCACCTTGTTCAGGTCGCCGTCGTGATTGCCGATCAGCTCGCACCAACCGTTGATGCCCTTATCGAAGTCATCGGCGAAAAGGATATTCTTTAGCGGGCTGTATTTGGAGAGGAAGATTTGGTCGGACATGGTTGTGACGATTAAGCTGAGTTGAGGGTGACGTTATCTCCGAGGAATTCTCGGATGGAAATGGGCTGATGGGTTTGCGCCGATTCGTAGATTGCGAGCACGACGCCCAAGGCGATCTCGGCGTCCAGCAGATCGGGCGTCGCCTTTCTTCCGGCGATCAATGCGGAGGTGAACTCCTGAATCTCGGTGATAAAAGGACGGTCGTCGGTGACGGTTTCGCGGGCCTGTCCGCCGGGTCCGACCAGTTCGAGTTCCTGCAATGCGAAGGAGCCCACCGAGCAATGCGCGACGAGTTTCTCGCCGTAGATTTCGTAGCGATGGAAGCGCTCGTGGCCAGGGGCGGGGGTGCGATGCGCCACCAGCGAAGCCTGGGCACCGTTGGAGAACTCGAGCAGAGCGAGGGCGGTAGTCTCCACGTCGGCTGAAGAAACCGGTGGCCGCGTGAGTGCAATCACGCGGGTGATTTCCGCGTCCAGTAGCCAACGTAGACGATCAATCGAGTGAATCATGCCGATCATCGCGATGCCGCCGCCGGCGAGCGCGCGGTCGCGATACCACGCGGGGGCTTGGGCCCCAAGGGCATTGGCCACGAGCCGATCAACAGCGAGCTCGACGCGCCCCAGTCGGCCGGAGGCGATGCACGCTTTGAGGGTGCGCGAAGTGGCGAGAAAGCGGTGCGTGAACCCGGCCATCGCCATCACCCCGCGTTGCGCACACGCGGCCCGCAGAGCGCGGGATTCCGCCAACGTGATGCAGTGGGGTTTCTCCATTAAGAGCGCGACGTTCTGGTCGACGGCCTCCATGGCTGCATCGAAGTGCAGGCTGTGCGGCAGACAGATGCTCAGGGCATCAGGTTTTTCCCGTAGTGCCTCGGCTACCGTGCCGAAGGCCGGGCCGCCGCTCGCCGCCGCGAGCTCCCGGGCGCGCTCGGCGTTGCTATCCACACAGGCGACAATCTGGGCGCCGCCCGCGAGGAAAGCCTCGGCGTGGGCGCGCCCCATGATTCCGGCGCCAGCGATGGCGATACGTAGAGGACGACTGCTCATGATATCTTATTTTTATGCGGTAGTTGGTGTGAAATTACGCCGAGTTGGCCGACCAACAGTTTGACGGAGAAAAACGCCAGCAACGGAAATACGCTGAAGACGGCGAAGATGTAGGGATAGCCCTGATGTCCCGCAGCCCATGCGATGCAGAATTGGGAAATGATGCCGACCACGCCGCCGAGGGTGCCGCCCAAGCCGGTGACAAATGCGACGCTGTGAGAGGGGAAGACCTCGGCCGGCACGGCCAGATTTCCAAAGAGGCCGTGGCCGAGCGCCAGAAACGCCACGCCGGCCAGCGCCAGCGAAGGACTCGTTGTCAAGGCGACCAGAGCTCCTGAAGCGAGGACGAGCAGCGAGGCCCCGAGCATCATACTCTTTCGCACCCGATCCAGCGCAAAGCCGCGACCGACCAGCCAGTTTACGAGCGCGCCGCCTGAGATCTGGCCCGCCGAAAGGGCCGCAAATGGAATCCAAGCAAACAGACCGATGTCGCTGAGCGTATAACCGTGGTTGGCCGTCAGGTATTTGGGCACCCAGAAACTAATGAAGTAAATAATCGGATCGGTGAAAACCCGGACCAGAATGCAGCCCCACGTCCGCCGGTAACACAGCAGTTCCTTCAAACCAAAGGGTTTGTCCACCAAAGGTGCCGGTGTGCCGCCATGGGGTTGGTTGGTCGAGGTTGCCTCGACGAATTTGGGCGCCGCCCGCTTGCAGACCACAAGCCACGCGATCACCCAGAGAAAGCCGACTGCGCCCACCATCACGAAGGTGGATCGCCAACCATAACTCAGCGCGAGCCACGTCACCATCGGGAAGGCAATCACCGCGCCCAGAGCACCCCCGGAGGCGAAGAGACCCATGCCCAGCGCGCGTTCTTTGAGCGGAAACCACTCAGAAACCGCCTTGGCGCCGGCGGGGAAATTCGCGGCCTCAAAGGTCCCGAGGATAAACCGGCACACCGACAATTGTGCCACCGAGTTGGCGGCGCCGTGAAGCATGCCGGCCACCGACCAGCCCGCGACGGCCCACGCCAAACTGAGCCGTGTGCCGAGAAAATCGACCAAGCGACCGCTGACGGCATACATGATCGTATAACTGAGGAGGAAATACGTCGTGATTTTTGCGTAGCCGATGTCGTCGATTCCCAGATCTTTTTGGATCGTGGTGGCCAAAATCGAGAGCACCTGGCGATCAAGATAGTTTAGAGCGGTCGAAAGACACAGCAGCACGGCGATCGTCCAGCGAAGAGAGGGAGAAGTTGCGCTCATGGGTTATTTGTTTCCGACGGAGGCGATCCATTGCCGGTGAAGACGCGTGAGTTCATCGACGAGGGCTGGATTTACGTGCGCGTGATTGGTTGTCTCGGCGGGGTCTTGCTCGACGTTGACGAGAGAAAGATCTTTTCCACCCTTTTCCATCAGCTTCCAAGCGTCCCGGCGCACGGCCCAGTCACTGCCAAAAAGCCAATGAAGTGCGCGCTGAGGCGGCTTAGCCTGACCGGTGAACAGCGGCATCAAATCCGTGCCATCGATGACGTGGCCGACGGGCGTCGTCGCTCCGGCCAAGTTGGTGAACGTCGGCAGGAAATCCATGGTCATCACGGTGGCGCTGTTGGTTGCACCGGCCGTGACTACATCCGGCCAAGCGGCAATGAAGGGCACGCGGTGGCCGCCTTCGTGCATGCTGCCTTTTCGTCCCTGGAGGCGGCCGTTGGCGGGAACGCCCTGCGGTGGAGCCGCTCCGTTGTCTGAGCAGAAAATCAGCAGGGTGTTTTTTTCGAGGCCGTGCGTGCGCAGCGTGGCGACGATGGCGCCGACCGACGCATCCACTCCCTCGATCATTTCGCCGTAGATGTCTGCGGGAGATTTTTTCTGCGTGGGATTCCGGCTCTGCCATGGATCGTGCGGCGCCGCGTGGGAGAAAAAGAGGAAGAACGGCGCGTCTCTGTTTCGAGCGATGAATTCGGCGGCATACTTGGTCAAGAGGTCCGTCGTGTAGCCGGCCTCATTCGCGATTTTTTTGCCGTTCCACCAATCGAGCTGCTGCTCGCCGTGACTGGCGACGTGGGTGTGGTAATCCACGCCGCCGCCCACAAAACCGCGGAACTCGTCGAAGCCGTAATTCATGGGGTGAAACTTGAAATCGTAGCCGAGGTGCCACTTGCCGATGAGGGCAGTGCGATAGCCGGCCGACCGCAGTAAGGCGCCGACGGTCACTTCGCTCGGCGCGAGGCCCCACGCCCAACGTTGCTTAGGGTTTTTCCGGCGCTGTTCTTGGAAGACCGGGGAGAGTTCCTCGTCGGGGACCCACGCGCAGCGTTGTGGATAGCGACCGGTCAACAAGGCGGCGCGGGTGGGTGAGCACATGGGGCCGTTGCTGTGAAAATCGGTGAACCGCATGCCGCCGGCCGCGAGGCGGTCGAGGTGAGGCGTTTTGTTTTCCGTGCTGCCGTAGCAGCCCAACGAACCGTAGCCGAGGTCGTCGGCCATGATCAGGACGATATTCGGGCGTCTGTCAGGCCCGGCCGGGGCCGGTGTCCCTTTGGTGGCGGCTTGCGCCCCGGCCGGCGATGCGATAGTGAGCAGCGGGGCGAAAATGTAGAGCGTGAGATTCAGTCGGCTCATTCGTAGGGTTGGTTTTCGTCTGCGAGGCGGGCTTGGGCCTAATTTCCCAAACGATCAAACGCCGCTTGGAGCGACTTGCGGGCCGCAGCTTCCTGCTTGGGCGCGATGTTTTCATCGGGTTTGGCCGGATCTTCCCACAGTTTCACGACCCGTCGGAGCTGGTTTTTATTGTCCAGCATATACTCGCTATTTCTGACCTGGCGGTCGTCGAGGTTCTGGATGTGAACCCACTCGCGCGGCTGGCCGGGCTGACCGCGCAGTTGTGGAGCGAAGCTTCGTCCGTGGATCTGCGCCGGAGGTAACGGGGCTCCGGCGAGAGCGCACAGCGTCGGCAAGAGATCGGAGAAATCGACCAAGTCGTCGCACGTGGACGCTGCCTTGATCCGGCCCGGCCAGCGCACGATGAGGGGAACGTGTGTGCCTCGATCGGTCATGGTGCCTTTGCCGCCGCTGACGTTTTTCCCGTCGCCCCACGTATTGACGAGGTCTTTGTCGGTGCCGTTGTCCGCGAGGAAAATTACGATGGTATTGTCCGCGATGCGCAGATCTTCGAGTGACTGCAGGATGCGACCGACGTGCTTGTCGAGATAGGCCACCATGTCCGGAAAATACTTGGGGTCGCCTTTGTGCTCTGAATGGGGGGTGCGGTAGGTCTGGTCCTTACTGTCCGGGGTGGGTTCCCACGGGAAGTGCGGCAAGCAGGTGGTTAGATAGGCGAGAAACGGTTTTTCCTTGGCCGCGTTCGACTGGATGAAATCGAGCAGAAACTCGAGGTTCAGATCGGGGCCGTAGCGCTCCTTGATTTGCTCGGCGAGGACCGTCCCGTTTTGGTTGAAGTGAGGGGTCCAGTAGCGCCGCCGCTTCTGTCCGGTGGCGTCGAAGATTTGCCAGGTTTGATATTGGTCGAACCCGAATTCCCGCATCGTGTTGTGCTTGTGCAGGAGCGACACATGCCACTTGCCGACGATCCCGGTCGCGTAGCCGGCCTGCTGAAGTTGCCGCGCAAAACTGGGTTGGTCGGGATTTAGATAGATGTTCTCCTGGGTCCGGCTGTGCAGGACGGTCGTTAGGCCGTGCGCGAACGGGTAGCGGCCGGTCAGCAGCGAGGCGCGCGATGGAGAGCAGAAGGGGTTGGAGAAACAGCGGTCGAACCGCATGCCCTGCGCGGCGAGGCGATCAATATTCGGGGTCTTGAGGGAAGTGCCGCCATAGGCCGACAAACATTCAACCCCGAGGTCATCGGCCAAAATAATTACGATGTTGGGCTGGCTGGACGAGTTGCCGGCAGCGAAGGCCGTGAGGCTCAGAGTCGTCGCGATTCCCAGAGCGATGGCCCACGAAAAAATCTTCTGCGGTTTCATTTTTGCGGATTTGGGCGCTGGCTCAGGAAGGAGGTAAGCTGAATGAAACCGACGTCGAAGTCATGAGCCGACGATAAATCCAGGGCGGGTAATGGCATGGCAAACGACCAAGTGGTGCCGAGGTCGAAGCTGGGTTTCATCCGGTGATTTAGAAAAAGCCGCGTCTTCGGTGGGTTGAGACCGGGGACGGGGACATCAAAAACTCACCGTAGTAGAAATGCCCAGCTTACGCGGGGAGTTTAGCCATTGGGCGTAGCGGAGTGTGCCGTTGGTCGAGCGGACGAGGTAGACGACTTGATTGGCGTCCATCAGATTGGTCACGTTGATCTGCAGGGAGGTGCGGATTTTCCCGATCGGCTTGAACCGGTAGGTGGCGAACAGATCGTGCAGGAGGCGGTCGGGAAAATAGAACATCTTCCGTTTGTTCCCGTCGGCGGCGTCGGTGAACATGTAGCCGCGCTGATTATCGCGCAGACTGCTGCTGTGGCCGACGACCAGTCCGCGGAGCTTTCCTTCGTTGAATTGATAGCGGTTGATCAGGCTGTAGCTCCGCTCGGCGTAGCCGATGGTTTTTTCGCCGGCGCGACGGACGATCAGGGTGCCGCCAGAGGGCGAGACGAAGCCGAGTTGGTGCTCGCTGAGCGGGAGCCCGGTGACGGCGGTGCCGACGCCCGGCGTGCGAAGGCCGAGTAGTTCGGCGTTGAGGATCTGGCCGGACTCTAGGTCGAGCTGCGCGGCGTAAGGACTGTTTGCGTCCTTCATCATCGCGATCGAGAGCGGAATACGGGCCGAGGCCGGATTACTCGGGTCGGAGAGAACGAGCAGAGGTGTGACCGCTCCGCCCGGAGTGGCGCGGACACCGACAACGGTCTGGCCACCGACTGTGGTGGTGTTGAACTGATCGTTGTAGAATTGCGGCAGGTCGACGTTGGCCCGCTCGCTGCCGTTGGCGGTGGCGAAGTTGACGCGAATTTCCCAACCGCGAGTCGGGCGTGCGGAGAGGGTGAGATTGTAGCCGTCGGACGTTCTGCTGAATGTGTAAGAGGGTCCGCCGTTGCGACCGTTGATGCCGTCGGGATCGACGTCGTTCCGGTTGCCGATGTTGGCCGTGAAGTTCTGGGCCTCGGACTGATAGTAATTGAAATTGCCCGAGACGCGGTCCTGCCAAAGTCCGAACTTCAGGCCGATGTCTTTGCTCACGCCTTTGCCGGGAGGCAGGGGCTGGTTGTAGATGTCGCGGGTGGTGTCGAAGTTGATCTTGGCGTTGGTGGCGTAGTTGAGAGAGAGGCGCACGCCCTTCAACGGTGTGTCGACGACGGCGCCGGTCGTCAGGCTGTCGTAGCTGATGGGTCCTCGCTTAAGACCAATGTTTCTGCGGAGGCCGCTCGCCTCCTCGGTCCGGTAACCGGCCATCGTATCGATCCGTCCTTTCCACCATTCGCTGAACACGCTCACGCCACTGCTGCGTTCGGTGACGTCCTCTTGGGAATAGGCCCCGACGGTGCTCTGGCCGGTGGTCGGGTTGATCGGGCCGGAGAGGCCGAGGGGGTTGCCCGCAGTGGGAGGGACGGCGCCGGGGAAAATCAGGGGTTGGGAGACGTAAGTCTTGCCGTTGGGATGCACGAGCGACGAGAAGGGCCATTTCTTGCCTCCGACTAGCGCCGTGGGATTGACCGGGACCCAGAACGACGGCATGGGAACGCGACCAAGGTCGGCCACGCTAATCAACGCCGGGTTCACGGGCGCGTTGCCGGACGCGTCAGCCTCATAAAATCTCCACTGGTCCTGGTTCGTCCAAGACTCCATGTCTTGATGAAACGCGCTGGCTTGATGGGAGCCCCAGCGACCGAGGTTCTTTTGGTAAACCAAGGCGGCGCGGTAGCCGCGGGCTCCGGTATGAAAGGGGTTCAAGACTGGGAAGTTCATGTTGAACGCCCACTTCGTGCCGATCTGTCCGGTCGCCGGATCCGCGTAGAGGTTGCCGGCCGCCCCTGGGGCAAAGATCGAATTATTCGTCGGACTCAGCGCGTTGTTGACGCGCGCGTCGTGGCCGTAGCGCACCTGCAGGCCGAGACCTTCGGCGAGTTTCGCCTCGGCGACGATGGATCGGCTGAGGTTCTTGAAGGCAAAGGCGTAATAGGGGCCGAAGAGCGTATCGGCTTTCGTAACATCGATGAGTCCGTCGGTCAGCGCGCTCGCGTTCGGGAAGGCTGCCAGGTAACGCGTGCTCTGGTTGTCCACCCGCTCACCGGTGGGCAGCAATTGCGTGAGCGGAGCGCGCACGATGCCGGAGTTGGGATAAGTGGTGTCGCGAATCAAGTGGCGCCACTCGCCACGGATTTCGAGGTTCTTCCAGGGCCGGACGGTCGTCGCGAAGGTGAGGCCTTCATTCAACTGGCGGTTGGCGGGTCGGAAATATTTCGTGTCGCCATGGACGGCATTGATGCGAAAGCCCCAATATTTGAAGCCGGCGCCGACATCGAGCGTGTAGCGGCGGCTGCCTTCGGAGTCCCCGCCTGCGGTGAAGCTCCCTTGCTGCCGACGGCCCACGAGCGCGCGTTTGGAGTTGGTGGTGATGACGCCGCCAGCATCACCGGAGCCAAAGAGGAGCGAGTTGGAACCGCCGAGTGCATCGACCCGCTCGACGTCGAAGGAGTCCATCAACGCGGTGTCGGCGCGGAGGAAGCCGTCGCGCCGGGGGTTGCTGATCGTCAGCCCGCGCATGGTCATGCTCTTCGGATCCTGCCGGTCTCCGTCTAGGTCGCCGCGCACTTCCTCGTTCCCGCCGGAGATGATGGCGGAGCCGAGACCGCCGAGCTGGGAAAGCATCTGCGTCATATCGACCACGCCCAGCTCGTCCATGAGCTGCCGGTTAAACACCTTGGCATCGAGGGCGGTCTTGCCGAGGGCGACATTGGTGCCGGTGATGGAATTGGTATTCGTGGCTTGGTAGGTGTCGGAGGCATCGGCCGAAACCTCAAAGGGCGTGAGATTGACGATCTCATTCGCCGTGCCGGCAGCTTCCGCTGCGTTCTTGACCGCCAGCTCATCGGGATCGAGGCGACCATTCTTATTCTTGTCCCACTTGGCGAGGGCAGCCGAATCGACCGGGCTTGGTGCGATTTGGGCGGAGCCGACGGTGGCGAGGATTGGGCAGGCAAGGGCGAGGGCAACGCAACGAAACGTGGACGCGAACTTCATGTTGGGTGGGGTGGATGTCAGCTGAATGCCGGACGATGTTAGACGGCGCTCGGGTGTGGCTTGGGCCCGTTACGCGCCGCGGCGGTCGGCGCGTAACGTCCGAAGCAATGCGTTTTGATTGTCGCTTACCACGACAATGAATACGTGAGGCGCGCGATCAGCGGTTCGCTGAGAATGCCGCCTTCCGTGACGTAGTCGTCGTCGAGGGCGTTTTCCACATTCAGACTAATCTGATGCTTGGTTTTGCCCGCTTTGAACTCATAGGCGACCATACCACGGACGATGGTGTAGGGATCACTTAGGCGGAAGCGGTCAGGCAGGGTCGGAAACGTGCGGGTTTCACTCCGGTAGGTCGCACCGGCCCCAAAAACGAAACCGTGAAGCGCGCCCGCCGCGGGGGCATAGCGAGCCCAAACGTTATACATTTTTTCCGGGCTTCTGACCAAGCCGAAGCCGACCTCTTCCGGGGCTTGATCGTTTTTGGTCACTTTGCCGTCGGAGGCAAAAGCGGAGGCAAAGACGCCAAACTCACGATTAGGATTCCAGTTCAGGGACAATTCGAATCCCTTCGATTCTTCTTCGCCCGAAGCCAGTTGGAATGTGCTGATGACCTGCTCGTTTGGAACCCCGACCACGTTGCTCTCCCGCACGAAGAAGTCCCGGGCGATATTGGTGCGTTGTTGTTGATAGCCCAACAACTCGACGCGGAACTTTCCGTCCGCCCGGGCGTAGCGCACGCCGATTTCAGTGCCTTCGCCGGTTTGGGGATCAATGGCGTTGGGTTTGACGGTGTCGACGAAGGCGCGGAGGGCGGCGACCGTGGTGAATCGGGTGAAGTCGGCCGGATTCTGGCGATTGCCCCGTTGGATGAGGAAGCTCGTCGAGGTGTTAACAAAAGCGGTCCATTTGGCGCTGTCGGATGAGTGCAAGACATACGTGCCGCCCAAGGTGTAGGTAGTATCCTTGCCCGTTGCGACCGCCCGGCCATTACTGCGATAATCGATTTCCGTGTTGTCGCCGTCGCCTTGAGCTGCGCCCCACATCAGGGTGGCCCGGCTGGCGGGTGCCGTGATAAACTGGGTAAAGCGAACGTTCGTCCAATCGAGATTGTTTTTGATGTCGGCCGATTGGACTGTGTAAAGCGCCTTAGCCGGTGGCTGAGGGTAGTCGGCAGCTTCTGCGCTGCGCGAGAGAGGGATGGTGATCGTAATCGGGGTGATCTCCGGATTGGTTCGGATTTGCTGCTGCCGATCTTCGCTCTTGTTCGACTCGGCACCGATGATCGACTCGATCTTGAAATTCCGGAATTCGGTCTGATGCAGAAGATCTGCTTTGTAGCCGTTAACGGTGCGTTTGCGCTCTGAGTTCTGATAGTAGCCCGTCGCGGTCGGTCCGGTGGCCAAACCGTAGACGCCGTCGATCGCGTTTGATTCCCCGTATTGGCGCGCGTAGAGCGCGCCCAAGCGGAGGGTAAGGCTCTCGCTCAGCTTGGCGGTGAGATAACCGGACGCGATCCCCGCTTCGCCTTCACGGTAGGACCATGGACCATGGTAATTGAAATTGCGATTGTTGCGCAGGCGATTGTTGGGGTCGGTCACACGGGCGGTTCCTGAGCCGAGGCTGACGAAGGCGGCCGTGCGGGCTGGGTGTGCTTTGGTGCGATTGCCCTCGGCGTTCACCTCGAAGCTGACTTTGTCCGTCAAGTTGGTGCGATAGGCGCCATAGAGACTGGACTGACTGTTCCAGTAGAATTGCTGCTTGCGAGTATGCTCTTGGTAGCCGGTGCCGAAGCGAAAGCCCGTGCCGGGCCGACCTGCTACAACTCCTGCGGTCTCTAAGTTTGCGCGGTAACCGTCATTGCTGGAGGCACCCACTGAAGCGGAAGACATGGACTCACCCCTGGAAGCCTCTTTGGGCACGAAGTTGATTGTGCCACCGGCGGACGACTGGCCGTAGAGGATCGAGTTCGCACCTTTGGTAACCTCAACGCGGCCAATTCCATCGGTTGAGACATTGAGCAGACCGGTTTGAAAGCCGTTGTAGAGCGGTTCTGAGACAAAGCCTCGAACCGTGAAATCAGTGCCGGCAGCGAGTTGGGCCCCGTCGTTAAGGAACTGGTCTTGGGAGCCTCGGGCAACGCCGGCGAACTGTGTCGCGAAATCGGACGGGTTGTTGAGTTTAAGATCCTCGATTACGCCGCTGGTGAGCACCGAAGTGACGAAAGGGATTTCATCACGGGGCTTGGCCACGAGTGTACCGGTGTTGGTCTGAGTCGCGGAATACCGATCCACGGATTTTTCGGTGACTTCAAACGGGGTGAGGGTGATCGGACGGGCATCAACACCGTAAACGGCCGGGATCAAACAAAGGCAGCTCGCGAGGAGTGCCGACGACTTAGGGATAATGCTCTTATTCAGAGTAGGCATGGGTGAGGGGGTTAACTGTCGGCTGAACACCAGCCGAAGTGGTCACCATATCAGGAACGACGCTTTCGCCGTAGGCTCGTTTGCGTTATTATTTTAATAATTTGCGCCGACGGAAAAATTTGAGTGAGTCGGGTTTGTGCGAATTCTTCGTGGTAAAAGCGAAAGCTCCTGCGGTCATGGCCAAATTGCGTAAACCCAAACGCATCGCGCTGCTCGTCGCCGGCTGGAACCACTACGGCCGGGGCATCATCGAAGGGGCGTGGCACTACGCGCAGAATAATTTCTGGAATCTCGACATGCAGCCCACCGGACCCGACGGCGCGATGCAAATGCCGGAAGGCTGGCAGGGTGATGGCATCATCGCCACCGTGCACTCCAGCGCGCTGGGCAAAGAGCTGCGGACTTATGGCGTTCCGATCGTCAACGTTTCAGGTACGCGGCTGGAAGGGGTGAATTTTCCGCGCGTCACTTCTGACGCCCATGCGGTCGTCGAGCTGGCCGCCGAGCACCTCAAAAGCAAGGGGCTGCGCTCGATCGCTTTTTGCGGGGAGCCGGAGCGAAAGTTTCTTGATTTCTGGACCCGGGCCTATGAACGCGTTGCCGAGAAGTTGGGCCTGACGCCGCTGATCTATCAACCGGGGCCCAACGTCGGGCCCGATGCGGGGCTCGTGGCCCGACGACAAGACCGCGCCCGCTGGTTAAAGAGTTTGCCGAAGCCGACCGGAGTCATCGGGTGGGATACGATCACCTGCCGCAATCTGGCCAACGCGTGTGAACTCGCCGGAATCGAGGTTCCGGACCAAATTTCGATCATAAGTCTCTCCACCGAGGACCTGTTGGGGCAGACGATTCATCCGCCGATCAGCGGGGTAGACATTCCCGTGAAGCGAATCGGCTACGATGCGGCCAGCATGCTCGATCAATTGATCCGTGGGCGTCGGCTTGCGACCCACGAGCAGGTGCTTCGGCCCCTTGGAATCACGACGCGACAATCGACGGATATTTTCGAGTGCGATGACCCGAAGATTCGCCACGTGATGCGATTCATCAAAGACAACTCGAATGCGGGTATAAATGTCCAAGATGTCTTGCGGGCGGTGCCCATTGCACGGCGCACCTTGGAGAAACGATTCTCCGCGATTCTGGGCCATAGCCCCGCCGAGGAGATTCGTCGGATCAAACTCGATAAGGTGCGCCAACTGCTCAGCTCCACCGACATGGCGATTCCCGATATTGCCGATGCCTGCGGCTTCGCTTACGCCGAACATATGATCCCGCTTTTCGCGCGGCACTACGGTGCTACCCCGGCGGCCTTTCGCCGAAATTTACGCGGCACAGCAGCCGTCGGGCGCGGTCTGGGCCGGCGCGGGAAATCGCGCCGATAACGTCCGGTTTATCGATCCACTTGCGGGGCCGGCTCGCTCCCGTGGAAACTAGTCCGGCTGGGTTCGTCCGCTTTTGCTCTCGAAAACGCCGCCTTCTGAGCCGGTCTTTCTGAGCGAGTAAGGGTGAAGCCCAAGGTAGTCAGAGAGTTTGTGCGTGGGGGCTTTTGTTCTGACGTGAGCAAGATCGTCTACCCCTCGGGAAGGGCTAGGCGCACACCGCGACGGGGGCGTCACGCCTCCAGTGACGCGGTTTCGAAACGAAAGAACCTGAGTTTGCGCTTGGGCTCTGTGCCGCGAGCCCGATGGGGACGTCGGGCTCCACCTTTTCGCGATTTCATCTGCGATAGAGGTTTTCGGATAGTAGGCCGCGCCTGAAGTGGGTAAGAATTCGGATTATGAGGCCGTGCCGTGACGTTCGATTGCTGATCTTAGTGTGCAGTGTAATATGGGCCGGCTGCGGTCCGTCTCAGCCGCAGCCTCCGGCCGCCGCGAAGCGTGACGATGCGGCGATCATGCGTGAGTGGCTTTACGGCCCGAGGGCTTCGACGCCGGGCGTGACGTGGTCATCCAGCGGTTTGGGCATCCGCGTGCTCGCGCCCGGCGCGGGCCTGACTCCCCAGGCGACCGACAAGGTGCGCGTCCATTATTCGTGCGCGCTCAAGGACGGGACGGTCGTCGATGATTCGCGCAAACGCGGCGCGCCGGCGGATCTGGTGGTGAAGACGCTCATCGCCGGCTGGGCCGAGGGCATGACGGCGTTGAAACCGGGCGGCAAAGCGGAGTTCTTTATCCCTCCCTCGCTCGGCTACGGCACGATGGGCGGAGGCGGCGTGCCGGCGGGTGCGGGATTGATTTTCGAGGTCGAGCTGATGGCGGTGAATCCCTGAGGTCGGGGGCGCCGCCGGCTGCGCCTCGCCGGAGCGGGCACTGCGAGAGTTGCCTGCTTCCGCTTTGCGATCCCCAGCGGGCCGTTGTCGGCCGTCACATGAATTTGTGACGGACAGGTTAAATTGTTGTGTGGAATTCGGGCCTTTGAGAGTTGTTCTCGACCGCGGTCGATGGCGGCCGCACACCTCGCCTTTTCCCTCATGACACATCTCCGAAAGCTCCTGGTTACGGTCACCTTTTCCTTCACTGCGGTCGCTTCCGCCCAAACCACGGTCCCGAGTCCGGGCGCGGCGACCGGCGACGAAGCGGTGAAACTGGATGCCTTTACCGTCACCGGCTCCAATATTCGCCGGACCGACGCGGAGACCGCGCTACCGGTTACGATTCTGAACGCGGCCGATCTCGACGCGCGCGGGGCGGCGACGATGGCGGAGCTCTTCGAGACGCTGGGCATGGCTGAAATCTCGGGCATTACCGAAATCAACAACGGGCCGCAGCTCGCCCGCGGCGACGTGGCTTCGATCGACCTGCGCGGCATCGGCTCGGGCAGCACGTTGACCTTGCTCAACGGTCGCCGCATGGCACCGCACCCGATTTCGATGGCGGAAAATGGCGTCCCCTCACTCGCGGTGAACATCAATACCATCCCGCGAGCCTTGGTGGGGCGGGTGGAAATCCTGCGCGACGGCGCCTCCGCCATTTACGGCGCGGATGCGGCGGCGGGCGTGATCAACAATCTCGTTTCCCGCACGTATGTCGGCCGCGGGCTGACGTTGAAGGGCTCGATGACGCAGCACGGCGGGGCGAACGAGTTTAACGCGACGGCGTTTGAAGGCAGGCAGCTCGGCAAGACGCACCTTTCGATGTCGATCGACTATTTTCACCGCGACGCCCTCGCCGCGCACGACCGCGCGTGGGCGAAAAACGCCGACCTACGCGTGAACCGGAAGCTGCCGGCGCCGTGGAACGGGATTCCCGTGATCGATCCGGTGACAGGTACCGCGTTCGCCCGGGACAACGATTTCGCCAACACGAACAGCGTGAACCAGTGGGGCCAATGGCAGCGCGGATTTATCCAGCCCAATTTGCTGACCTTCGTCGGCTCGCGGCCGACCGGCAACACGGGCATCACCACCAGCGCGACGCCGCCGGCGGGCGTGGCGACGATGGCGGCGGACGGTATGTTCTACCTTTGGCCCAGCCCGGCGGGGGTTTCGTTCAAGCAGACTGCGCTGTCCCGGAATATTGACAGCGTCGAAAACGCGACCTTCTCGAATTGGAATCTTTGGAAGATGCTGATCCCGGCGACGGATCGCGTGCAGTTCGCCACGTTTGTCGACCATACGATCAACGACCGCCTGAGCGCGTTCGGCGACTTGCTGTTTTACCGGGCCTACAGCCGGACCGGGCGCGAGCCGGTTAATTTCAAAAACACCGACGACCAAGGCATCTACCTGCCCGCGTCGAACCCGTGGAATCCTTTTGGCGTGCGCTTCTATAGCCCCACGGGAGCCGCGAACACGGATGGCACCCCGCGCCTCACGGGCACGCCGGCCGATGTCTCGCTGTGGACCGGGATCTCGCCCGGGCAAAACTCCAGCGATGGCCTCAAGCCCCGCGTGACCGAAGTTTACACCTATTCATGGCGCGTGCTCGGCGGCCTGCGCGGCAAGCTCGGCCCGTCGTGGGAGTGGGAGTCGGCGGTCGTCGCCTCCGGCTCGCAGACGCACGAATACGAAAGTTTCCAAGTGCGCGAATCGCTCCTGCGGCGCGCCTTGAACCGCACGGATGCGACGGCGTTTAACCCGTTTCCCGTGACGTTCAAAATCGTAAACAACCAGATCGTGGTTGATCAGCCGTATAAAAATCCGGCCTCGGCCTACGACGGGATCTACGGCGACGAAGACCGGTTTGGCCGCACGAATCTTTTCATCTGGGACGCGAAGTTCAACGGCCAGCTCTGGCGGTTGTTCAACGGCGGACGCATCGGCGTCGCGAGCGGCACCGAGGTGCGCTACGAGACCTACGACGACAAACGCGCCAATTTCGTCGGCCTCAATCCGCCCGGCTCGGGCAGCCAGTTTCCGTTTTTGCGCGAAGGCGACAACGACTTCCTCGCGCTCAGCTCGAACGTGCCGATCAGCGCGGCGCAGACCATCTACGCCGCCTACCTCGAAACGGCGCTGCCCTTCGTGACGCGCGAAAATCGCCTCCCGCTCGTGGAAAGCCTCGAGCTGACCTTGGCCGGCCGCTTCGAGCATTTCTCGATCTTCGGCCAGACGACGAAACCGAAGGCCAGTCTCGTGTGGAAACCGTTTTCGTTCCTCAAGCTCCGGGCTTCGGCGGCCGAATCGTTTCGCGCGCCGAATCTGGTGCAGACCAACACCACTCCGCTGCGGCGCCAGATCGGCGCGGACGATCCCTATCGCCTGGCCGCGACCGGCCTCGCTTCGGACGGCATCGCGCAACGGACGGTCTTCCGGCAGGGCAACCAGAACCTCGAACCCGAAGAGGCGAAGACTTGGGTCGCAGGTTTCGTCCTCGACGTGCCCAAGTTGCGCGGCCTCTCGCTGTCCTTTGATTATTTCCACCTGAACCAGAACAAGGTGATTGAAAACGTGGGCGGCCAAGCGGCGATCGACCGCGATGAATTGGTGCTCGAGCTCGCCACGCAGGCCGAACTCGCGAAGGGCACCAATATCAACCAGATCGACCTCGGTTCCGGCACGGCGGCCTACAAGGGCTCGGAAAAAGTCGTGCGCAAGCCAGTGACCGATGCGGACCGGCTGGCGTTTGCGACCTACAATGCCCAGCAGACGAGCAACAACGCCCGACGCGCCGCCGTCGGCGAGATCGTAAGCGTCATCGATGACTACCTTAACTTGAGCGGCCGCGATATCCAAGGCTATGAATTCGGGGCGCAGTGGCGTTCGCCGAAGACGAGCTACGGGCAGTTCACCTTCAACGGCGACGCGACCCACTACGTCCTTCGGACCTCACAAGAGAACGCCACCTCCCGGGTCCTCGACGAACTCGACCGCAACGGCCGAGTGAAATGGCGCGCCAGCGGTTCGGTTTCTTGGCGCTTGGGGGGCATCTCAGCAGGTTGGTTCACGAGCTACTTCGGTTCGACGGTGGATACCTCCGCCGCGACCACCGAAGCGATTTTCCGTGCACTTGGGTCGCCGGACTACATCCGGGTTTATAACGATAACGGTATCACGCGCTACTTGCTGCGCATTAAGCCGACCTACAACCACAACGCGTGGGCGTCCTACCGGTTCTCCGGAAAACAGGGGGCTTGGTTGAAGGGCGTGACCGTGCGCGGCGGAATCAACAACGTGCTCGATGCCGAGCCCCGATTGGCCGACGAACAATACGGTTACCTGGCCGGTTCGGCCAATCCCCGGGGGCGTCAGTTCACTTTTGAAGTTTCGAGGAAGTTCTGATTCTGCGCGGGCGTCGCGCCGCAGGTGCAGGGCTATCGTGAACCTGCGCGCGCGTAGATGTTGGCAGCGCCGGTCGATGCCGCTCGGGCCGGGTGCATGCCACGGGTTGCCTAGCCCGCAGCCGACGTCTTTGCTCGGAGCGTTTTCCTTCTTACCCTCGTGATCTCATTCCTAAAACCCGCCCAGAGTATTTCACCGCTGCCCGCGGATCGCATCGATCCGGAATACCGTCGCCTTCGCTGGCAGGTATTTGCCGGAATTTTCGTCGGCTATGCGGCGTTCTATTTGGTGCGAAACAATTTTGCGCTCGCGCTGCCTTCGATCCTGAAGGCGCATCCTGAGTTTACAAAAGTTCAACTCGGCTGGGCGATGACGAGCCTTTCGGTGGCGTATGGGATTTCGAAATTCATCATGGGCTCGGTGTCGGATCGCAGCAATCCGCGCTGGTTCATGGCGCTCGGCCTGCTGCTCACGAGCGGGGTGACTTTTGCGTTTGGCACGGTTCCGGCGATTTACGATTCGTTGGCGCTGATCATTGCGCTCCAAGCCCTCAACGGCTGGTTCAACGGCATGGGCTGGCCGCCGTGCGGTAAAACGATGGTGCATTGGTGGAGCACCAAAGAACGGGGCAAAATTGTGGCCGCGTGGAACGCTGCGCATAATGTCGGCGGCGCGCTTGTCGCGGTGTTTGCGACGTGGGCGGTCGTGCGGTTCGGCGACTGGGGCGCGACGTTTTACTTCAACGCGGCGATTGCCGCCGGGGTGGCCGGACTGATTTTGCTGCTGCTACGCGATACGCCCCAGAGCTGCGGGCTGCCGGCCATCGAGAGCCACAAAGCTGACTATCCGCCGAACTACTCCGCCGACCACGAGCGCACGTTTACCTTCAGGGAGATTTTCGTCAGCCACGTGCTGAATAACAAGTTCCTGTGGGCGATCGCGATCGCGAACGCATTCGTGTATTTCGTGCGTTTCGGGGTGGTGAACTGGATTCCGACCTACCTGCAAACGGCGAAAGGGTTCAATTTCAAAGAATCCGGTTTTGCGTGGACGGCCTTCGAACTCGCCGGGATCCCCGGCACACTTTTGTGCGGATGGATTTCCGACCGCGTCTTCAAAGCGCGGCGGGCGCCGGCGACCATTTTGTTCATGGGACTCACGCTGGTCGGGTTGTTAATCTACCGTTGGAACGACACCGGCCCTTACTGGATCGACGTCGCGGCGCTGATCATGATCGGCTTCTTCATTTACGGACCGATTATGATGATCGGTCTGCACGCGCTTGATCTTGTGCCGAAAAAAGCGGCGGGCACGGCCGCGGGGTTCACGGGATTTTTTGGCTACTTCCTCGGCTCGGCGCCCTCGGGCGCGGGCGTGGGTTGGATCGCGCACACCTGGGGCTGGGACGGTGTCTTTAGCACGATGATTGCGTGCTGTGTGCTGACGATGGGGTTCAGCGCGATGACGCTGGGGCAGCGGACAACCAGCCGTTCGATTTCACCATGAAAAAAATTCAAATGATTCTGACGATGGCGGCGTTGTTGGCGGGGGTCGCCCAGGCGGCGGAAACGCGGCCGCTCGTGATCGCGCACCGCGGGGCGAGCGGTTATCTGCCGGAGCACACGCTCGCGGCGAAGGCGATGGCGCACGGGCAGGGTGCGGATTATATCGAGCAGGATCTCGTGCTCTCCAAGGACGACGTGCCGGTGGTCCTGCACGATGTGCACATCGATACCGTGACGGATGTGGCGAAGGTTTTTCCAGAGAGGAAACGCGCGGACGGGCGTTACTACGCGCTGGATTTTACGGTGGCGGAGTTGAAGCAGCTACGGGTCTCGGAGCGGTTTAATGCGAAGACGGGAGCGCGAGTCTTTCCGGGGCGGTTTCCGGCAGGGCTGGCCGAGTTTCGGATTTCGACGCTCGAAGAGGAGTTGCAGTTGATTCAAGGACTGAACCAAAGCACGGGACGGGTGGCGGGGATTTATCCCGAGTTAAAGCAGCCGAAATGGCACCGCGAGCAGGGACGGGATTTGAGCGGGGTCGTGCTTCCGATTCTGGCTCGCTACGGCTACGCGACGAAAGCCGACGCGTGTTTCGTGCAATGCTTTGAGTGGGAGGAATTGAAACGCATCCGCGGCGAACTGGGCTGGCGCGGAAAACTGGTGATGTTGATTGAGAGCGGAGCGACGGGTGAAGATGGCACGAGCCATGACGAGCTGTGCACGCCGGCAGGTTTGAAAAAAATCGCCGAAGTCGTGGAAGGGGTCGGGCCGCCGATCGGTCGGATCGTGACGTGGAATTCGACGGGGGTGGGGAAGATGACGGCGTTGGTGAAGGACGCGCACACGGCCGGGCTGGTGGTGCATCCCTACACGGTGCGGGTGGACGCGCTGCCTAAGCAATGTCCCTCGATTGCGGCGTTGCACGCGGCGTTGTTTCGCGATGCGGGGATCGACGGGGTGTTTACGGATTTCACCGACGTGACCCGGGCGTGGCTGGGGCGGTGAGCGGGCCGGGCGCGCCGCGTCACGGACGTTGGTCCGGTGATTTCGGCCCGAGCCAACGGGCCGCCCAACGGCCAAACCGGCCGGTGTCGGCGAGTTGGCGGAGCAGGGCGGCATTTTCGGCCGCCGATGCGGATGGGCTTTTGATGGTGTCGGCCAGCGAAATCCCGGATGTCGCCGCGAGCCAAGTCGCGAGCCGCCGGGGCGCGCTGACATCGTGCAGCTGGCTGAGTAGGGTGCGCCGGGCTTCCTTCGGTGTGTGCGGCGGGGATGCGGGGGCGATCAGCTCGACCTTAAACGAGTTGTCGTTGTCGCTGTCCCTGGATTCCGAAAGGGAAATTGCGGTGGCTTCGAACACGGTTTTCACGCGGGAGCCAAACCGCCGCTGCTGCACGATGCGCCCCGGTTCGACCCGCCACTCGTTGCGACCGAATTGGAGACGGCACGCGCCCCAGGCGACGGCCACCGCGGCTACGGCGGCGATGGCGGCGGGGGTTGTCAGGCTCCACTCTCCGGGCGTGGCCCGAGCGAGGACCACGGCGCCGGCGAACAGCGGCAGCGCGAGAATCCAAGCGACCTGAGCCTGGCGGCGCCGCGTGGCCGGATTCTTGACCAACAGGCGGCCGCCTTCCGGGGCGTTTATTTCCGTCCACTCGGCGGGCAGGGCGGGCGGCAGCGAGCCGGGGTTGGGCAGTTGCAGCTCGGAGGTTAGGGCCGCGAGGATTTGATCCTGCTGGGCAGGCGTGCCCAGGCGGGTGAGCTCGACTGAAGATTCTAGCGTCTCGGCCAGCATCGCCCGGCGGGCGTCGACCCGATAGAGCCGGCGGATTTGGTCGCGCGGCAGCGTGCGGCGCCGCGTGAACAGGCCGGCGCGCCGGGCGATTTCCAATTGGCCGGAGACGACGCGCAGCCGATCTTCGCTCCAAAGCTCCCGGCCAAATTCGTGGAGCGCGGCGAGACCGCCGACCGTCCAAAATGCCAGCCACAACGACAGAAACGTGCCGACGCCGAGGGCCGGAGCGAGTTCGAGCGGAGCGCGACCGGGACCGAGCGGTTGGCCGGTGAGCAGCGACCACGCGCCGGCGCCAAGCAGCCACAAGACGAAGCCTTCGCCGCAGACCCAGAACGCGAGCCAAACCGCGAGGAACGCGGCGTGGAAAAATCTCGCGAAGCCGGTCGAATGCAGCCGCGCTTCCAGGCCGGCGAACGTGCGCTCGATCGTCGCTCCGCGTGCCGTCGGTGTGGTTTGGCTGTCCGGTGTTGCGACCGCGCTCATGCCGCCAGCAAGCCTAACACGGGGCCGAATGGAAGCCGGAAACACCAGCCAACGAATGGTTTCGGGTATGGGTTTTTTTCAGGGCGCCGGTCAGAAGCACCCGAGGCAACGGGTCCGGCTAAAGGTCCAGTGACGCGCCGGCGACGAGGACCTGCACCGCGTGGCAGGGCGCGGGGGCACTTTGGGGCCCATGGTGTCGCCGGCGTAGTAGAGCGTGCCGCCGGCGACTTTGATCCAGGAGCCCTTGACGACGCTGATGGACCGGATTTTGCCGCCGCCGAATGGAGGGGGAACGGTGGGCGGTGGCCATCATCTGAATGCGACCCCGCTGCAGATCGACGCCGCTGCCGGGCATCAAGTCGGGCGCGGGGACCCCGTGCGCGGCAAAGTGATCGGCGAATTCACACTTCGGGACGAGGGCGGCGTAATGGAGACGGACCAGAGTGAACGCGTCGCAGAGGTTGGTCGTTGTGCGCGTGCGTCGAGAACACGTAGAGGCAGGGGACGGAGGTGAAATCGGTGCGGAGAGCGGGGTTTTCGGAAAGCAGCCGATCGACGACGAGCCCCATGCCGGCGACTTCAATTTGGACGCATGAGTCGCCGAAGAACGTGAGGCGCGGGACGGACCCGGGGTGAAAACGTGGTGGCGCGGGCCGCCGCGCCGCGGACGGCGCGCGGCCGCAGCGTTAACGGGTCGCGACGCAGTGCGACGTATGGTCGTAGGTGATCGTCATCGTAGGATGGGTGCGAAGATCGATGGAGACGGAAGTCACGGGCGCGTGACGGGCGAGGAGCGCGAGGCAGAGCTTGCGGTTCACGACCTCGATGTAGTCGGTCTCGTTCGGGTAGTCTTTGAGAAACGTGAGGATCTCGGTCTTCAAGGCCTCGAAGTCCGGATACTCTTTGTCGCCGATGCCGGAGACGTAAGTGAGTTTGAGGGTGATATCGATTACTTGGGGACCCTGATGGTCGAGCGGCACGCGGCGAAGTTCGAGACTGAAGGCCTCGGCGACGCGCGGCGGAGGCGTCGCGGCGGACAACGGGGCGAAGGAGCAGAGGACGACGAGCACGAGCGCAAGGGCTCGAGAGGAGCAGCGGGACGGGAGTGGGAGTTTCATTGGAGAAAAAGGGAGATTGGATCGGGGTCGGCACTTCGGCGGCGCGGCACCCGGGGTTGAACGCTGGGTGGGCGCCGAAGATCGTTTCGGCGCACGGTGGGCGGGGCGTCGCGACTGGGTTCGGATCGATGGTTTTCGGGCGGCGCGCCCGGGCGAGTGATCGGGGCGGATCAGCCGGCGACCGGTTTTGAAATCGTGTCGAGGCGCTTCATCACGGCGGGGGTGAGCTTTTCAACCACGTCGAGGGCGCCGAGATTTTCGGTGAGTTGCTCGGGTCGGGAGGCACCGAGAATGACGGTGCTGACATTTGGGTTCTTGAGACACCAGGCGATGCCGAGACGCGGCAGGGTGGTGCCGAGTTCCTCGGCGAGTGTAGCGAATTTCGGGACGGCGGCGAGTTTGGCGGGCGTCTCCGGGTCGTTCAGCACCATGTCGCGCAGCCATTCCATCCCGGGAGCGCTCAGGCGGGAATCTTTGGGGATGCCGGCGTTGTATTTGCCAGTGAGCAGACCGCTCGCGAGGGGCGACCAGATCGTGGTGCCGAGGCCGTGATCGCGGAAGACCGGGGCGTATTCCTTTTCGACGCGGGTGCGGTGAAACAGGTTGTATTGGGGTTGCTCGGTGATGGGGGCGTGGAGGTTGTGCGCGGCGCAGAGCCGGAAAGCTTCCTGAAGTTGCACGGTACTCCACTCGCTGGTGCCCCAATAGAGAACTTTGCCCTGGGCGATGAGGTCGTGCATCGCGCGGCAGGTTTCGAGGATGGGCGTCGTGGGATCAGGGCGGTGGCAATAGAAGAGGTCGAGGTAGTCGACTTGGAGGCGCAGGAGAGCGGCGTGGCAGGCCTCGAAGAGGTGCTTGCGGGAGAGGCCGGTCTGGTTGGGCTTTTCGTCTTCGCAGCCGAAGTAAGCTTTGCTCGAAACGAGGTAGCTGCTGCGGCGCCAACCGGATTTTTTCAGGATCGTGCCCATAACGATCTCGGCTTGGCCGGCGGCATAGACCTCGGCGTTGTCGAAAAAGTTGATGCCGGCGTCGTAGGCGGTGTGCAGGAGCTTCTTGGCCACGGGATCGCCGATTTGTTTGCCGAAGGTGACCCAGGCACCGAAAGAGAGCGCGGAGATTTGGAGGCCGGAGCGGCCGAGGTTGCGGTAAATCATGAGCGGATTCGGTGAGCGGAGTTGGTGGATTGGAGTTCGGGGAGGTTGTGCCCACGGAACACACGGAAGACACGGAAGAATTCAAATACCGAGAAACGAAATTGGGTGAATTACGGGGCGAGCCAGGATTTGGCGGCGGTGAGATCGGCGGCGGTGAGGCCGTGGGAGGAGGGGACGAAGGTTTGGGTAACGTCGGCTCCGCCGGCCCGAAGAAGGGCCGCGAGGCGGGGTGGATGGTCGAGCGGGACGATGGGATCGGCGTCGCCGTTGAGAAGGAGGACGCGTTTGCCGGAGAGGGACGCCGCGGTGGCGGGTTGGCCGAGAACTACCATCGAACGGAGGAGCACAGCGCCGCCGAGGACGGTGGGCCGGAGCTGGAGGATCGTGGCGGCGATGTTGGCGCCATTGGAGAAACCGATGGCGGTGAGGCGAGTGGGATCGAGACCGTAGTGTGCCGAGGCGGCGGCGATGAAGTCGGCGAGGGCGTGGGTGCGTCGGGTGACCTCGGCGGGATCGAATACGCCCTCGGCGAGCCGGGCGAAGAAGCGGTTGGCACCGTGTTCGGAGACATCGCCGCGCGGGCTGAGGACGGCGGCACCAAGCGCAAGGGTGCGAGCAAGCGGAAGGAGGTCGTGCTCGTTGCCGCCGGTGCCGTGGAGGAGCAGGAGCGGCGCGGCGGCGGGATCGGTGCCGGGTTGGAAGATGTGATGGTAGGAAAAATTCATCGGGGAGGGAGGAGGATGCGGGGCGGGGTCACCCCGCTTACATGCGGAAATTTGAGAACGTAGTTCAGTCGATTTTGGGGAGATGGGCTTCGATCTCGGCGCGCTGCGGCTCGTATTGGGCGGGGAGCTTGAGCGCATGGCCGAGCGTCGCGAGCGGTTCGTCCACGGTGAAGCCGGGGTTGTCGGTCGCGATCTCGAACAGAACGCCCTCGGGTTCGCGGTAGTAGATCGAGTGGAAGTAGTTTCGGTCCATGACCGGGCTGACCTGTAGATCGAGGTCGACCAGGATTTTGCGGGCTTCGGCTTGAGTCGCGTCGTCCGGCGTGCGGAAGGCGATGTGGTGGACCGTGCCGGCGCCCGCAAGGCCGCAGGGAAGAGCTGAGTCGACGAGGAGATCGACGTAGCTGCCGGGTCCGCCGGTGGCGACCGTGTAGCGGGTGCGACCCGGGGAAGTCTGGGTGGCGCGGTAGCCCATCGGGCCGGTGAGGAGCGCGGCGGTGGGACCGGCTGCGGTGACGGCGAGCGTGATCGAGTGGAAGCCGCGAATACCATGGGCGGCGGAGATCTCCGGGTGCGCGTGGGCGGGGCGGGCGTCGGGCTCGGAGGTTGCGATGAGTTCCAAGACGAGGCCGTCGGGATCGGTGAAGGCGAGGACTTCGTCGCCGAAGCGGACGATGGGCGTGGCGGGAGCGACGCCGTGGGCGCGCAGGCGGGCGGCCCAGAAGTCGAGGCTGCCGGCCGGCACCGAAAAGGCGGTGGCGTAAGCTTGGCCGTGGCCCGGGCGGCCGCGACGGATGCCGGCCCAAGGGAAAAAGGTAAGGACCGAGCCGGGAGTGCCGACGCTATCGCCGTAGTAGAGGTGGTAGGTGGTCGGATCGTCGAAGTTCACGGTGCGTTTGATCAGGCGCAGGCCGAGGACGCGCGTGTAGAAATCGACGTTGCGACGGGGATCACCGGCGACGGCGGTGACATGGTGGAGGCCGGTGAGACAAACGGTGGCGTTGGGTTTGGAGGAGCTCATTCTAATTAATACTTCGATGTTAAAACGATGCACGAGGGGACGGGCATGGCAAGAGGCGGGAAGGGTCGCAGAAGCTTGACGGTCAAGATTGGGTGCGGGCGTAATTTCTGCCAGAGCCTCATGTCGGGAAGGCGACGGACGGAGGGCGGCGGAAAAAGATTCAAACACGCGTTTGACGGAGAGCCAGGGCCGGACAGGATGCTGTCCATATGAACGCCATCACTTACACGGCAGCGCGCGAGAATCTCGCCTCGACCATGGATAAAGTCTGCGACGACCGGGAGCCGGTGATCATCACGCGCAACCGGGATCAAGCGGTGGTCATGGTCTCGCTGGAAGATTACAAGGCGATGGAGGAAACGGCGTATTTGATGCGGAGTCCGGCCAATGCGCGGCGACTTTTGGCTTCGATCAGGCAATTGGAGTCCGGACGGGGGAAGATCAGGAAATTGAAGGAAGTCTGAGGCGATGGCCGCGACTCAGCTGGTTTTTTCGGCCAAGGCGTGGGAGGAATACTTGCATTGGCAGGCGACCGACGAGAAGCAGGTTCGACGAATCAACCAGCTCATCAAAGAGGTGGTGCGCGAACCGTTCAGTGGAATCGGCAAGCCCGAGCCGTTGCGACACGCATTTCAGGGATATTGGTCGCGGCGAATCGATAGCGAGCATCGCCTAGTTTACAGAGTCGTAGGCGAGCAGCTTTGGGTGGCGCAGGTGCGCTTTCACTATCGGGGCTAAATCTTGTTCTCGGCTTGGAAGCATTACCAGCCGTAGTTCCGTTTGATGCGGAGGGCTTCGTAGAGGTCAGGGGAGAGCTCGGTGATGAAGCGGCTTGGGGTCAGCATCATGCCGCCGGGGCCGGCGCGGGAGGCGATCTTCGGGTAGCTCAGATAGAGTTCGTTGCGCGCGCGCGTCACGGCCACGTAGAAGAGGCGTCGCTCTTCTTCGACGTCGCCGCTCTCGATCGCGCGGCGGCCGGGGAATTGGCCGTCGGCAAGACCGATCAGAAAGACGACGTCATACTCGAGGCCTTTGGCCTGATGGATCGTCGTGAGTTTCACAGCGTCGGTTTCGGGGTCGACGCGGCGCTCGCTGGTCTCGCCGTTGAGAAGCACGATTTGCGCGAGGAAGTCCTGCGTCTCCTCGAAGCGTTGGGCAAAGCCGATGAGGGCTTTCAGTTCTTCGAGGCGGTCCACGTAATCGGCGTAGGCGCCTTTGAGGTAGTCGCCATACCAGCCCTCGATGGCGATTTCGACGGTCTCGGGCGGCTTGCGCGTCTGCATCGCCTCGGCGACCTGTTGGAGCGAGCTGCAGAAATTCGGCCAGTCTTCACGGGCGTCTTTGGCGACTTTGCTGAGGACGTCGTCGGTCGCCAGGACGTCGATGAAGTTCTTTTGGAGGAGCTGGGCGTTTTCGCGGGCGACGGTGTAGATTTTCTGCGCGCCCTTTTCGCCGATTTTGGGGAGAAGAATGGCGATGCGTTGCCAAGCCTGTTCGTCGGCGGGGTTGTAGACGAAGCGGAGAAGGGCGATGAGGTCGCGGATGTGTTGGCGCTCGAAAAACTTCACGCCGCTCGTGATCTGGTAGGGGACGGCGGCGCGGGAGAGGGCGAGTTGGATTTCAAGCGCGAGAAAGTGCGAGCGATAGAGGATGGCGATCTCATTGAGCGAAACGCCGTCGTCTTCGACGAGGGAGCGGATGCGCTTGAGGATGAACTCGGCCTGTTCCCGGTCGTCCATGGCTTGGACGACGAACGGTTTTTGGGAGTTGGCGCGGTGGGCGCGGAGCTCTTTCTCGAAGTGGCGGCCTTTGGGTTGGGCCTCGAGGACGCCGTTGGCGAGGGCGAGGATCTGGGGCGTCGAGCGGTAGTTGGTCTCGATGCGGTGGATGACGGTGCCGGGGTGACGCTCGGGAAACGTCATGATGTTTTCGAAGTCGGCGCCGCGCCATGAGTAGATGCACTGGGCGTCGTCGCCGACGGCCATCACGCGGTGGTGGGCGGCAAGTTTATCGACGATCTGGGCCTGGAGCGTGTTGGTGTCCTGATACTCGTCGACGAGGACGTGGCGGAAGCGCTGGGCGAAATGTTGGGCGACCTCGGGGGCGTCGCTGAGGAGCTTGAGCCAAAGTTCGAGCAGGTCGTCGTAGTCGACGACGTTTTGCTCGCGTTTCTTTTTGGCGTAGGCGGCGGCGAAGGGCGGAAAGCGGTGGGAAATCTCGCCGTATTGCGGGAACTGGTCGGTGACGGTCTGCGCGAGGGAGAGCTGGGTGTTGCGGGCGAGG
This sequence comes from Opitutaceae bacterium, assembly GCA_044356555.1. GTDB lineage: Bacteria > Verrucomicrobiota > Verrucomicrobiia > Opitutales > Opitutaceae > Tous-C4FEB. The sequence goes on from JBIKWB010000016.1 coordinate 62,195, forward strand.
GAGAGGACGCTGAAGAGCGGACCGGGCTTGGGGTTGGTTTTGTCTTTGAAAAAGAGTCGGTCCTCGGACTCGACCGTCTGCTTGAGCAGCGACTCGGATTCGTCGGCGTCGAGGATGGTGAAATTTTTTGGCAGGCCGATGGCTTCGCCGTGCATCCGGAGGGCGCGGTGGCCAATGCCGTGAAAGGTGCCGCCCCAAAAGCGACCGGGCTCGTAGCCGGTGAGCTGTTGCACGCGGTGGAGCATCTCCTTGGCGGCTTTGTTGGTGAACGTGAGGAGAAGAATTTCCCAGGGCTTCACGCCTTGTGAAATGAGGTAGGCGACGCGGTAGGTGAGGGTGCGGGTTTTGCCTGAGCCGGCACCGGCGAGGACGAGGATCGGCCCGGGCGGGGCGGTGACCGCGGCAAACTGTTCGTCGTTGAGCAGCGCACGAAAATCAATGGGCGGGAAGCCGGGGGGGCCGGAAGGGGCGTCGAGTTCGAAATCCATGCGGGGGCGCGGGCGAGGGGCGGAAGGCTGGAGGCGTTGGCTTGGTTGGATGGCCGGCGGGGGCGGCCGGCGCCCAAGGTTAGAGGAGGACGAGGTCGTTGCGGTGGACGACTTCGAGGCGCTTGCGGGCGGGGTGCAGAGCGCGGAGAGCGTCGGCCTTCAGGCCGGCGAGAGCGGGGATTTCTTTGGCCGAGAAATGAGTTTTGCCGCGGGCGAGCACGGTGCCGTCAGGGCCGGCGATGTTGACGATATCGTCGGCGGCGAAGTCCCCGCGGGCGTGGGTGACGCCGACGGCGAGCAGGCTGCTGCCGCGTTCGCGGAGGATGGGCACGGCGGGGGCGTTGACGAAGATCGTGCCGGCGGGGCGCTGGAAATACGCGAGCCAGTGTTTCTTGGCATCAAGGGGAATACCGCTTGGGACAAAAAAGGTGCCGGGGCCCGTGCCGCCGAGCAGGCGCGCGATGATCGCAGGAGCGTCGCCGCTGGCGATGAAGACGCCGCAGCCGGCGCGCGTGGCGAGTTTGGCGGCGGTGATTTTGGAAATCATGCCGCCGGTGGCGGTCTCGCTGGTGGTGCCGCCGGCCATGGCCTCGATGGAAGGGGTGATTTTTTCCACGACCGGCACGATCTCGCCGGTGCCCTTCAGGTCGATGAGACCGGGCGCGGTGGAGAGAATGAGGAGGTGATCGGCCTCGACGAGGCTGGCGACGAGGGCGGAGAGGGTATCGTTGTCGCCGAACTTGATTTCAGCGGCGCTCACGGTGTCGTTTTCGTTGATGATCGGAATGGCGCCGTAGCCGATGATCTGGCGGAGCGTTTCACGGACGCCGAGGTAGCGGGAGCGGACGCGGAGGTCGTCGTGGGTGAGGAGAACTTGGGCGACGGTCAGGGTGTGGGGCGCGAAAGCCGTTTGCCAAACCTGCATGAGGCGCGACTGGCCGATGGCGGCGCAGGCCTGTTTTTTGGAAACGTCTTTGGGCTTTTTGGTGAGCGCGAGCGCGCCCATGCCGAGACCGACGGCGCCGGAGGAGACCACGATCACTTCGGTGCCGGCGGAGCGGAGTGCGGCAAGCTGAGTGGCGAGGTCGGCGATGCGCTCGGTGTCGAGCTGGCCGATGCCGGAGGTGAGGACGCCGGTGCCGAGTTTGACGACGACGCGCCGGGGGGCGCGGCTGGAGATTTCTTTTTTCAACGCGGAGGACGCGGAAAGCGCGGGCGGGCAAACGGGCGGCGGGGAAGGGCGGGTCGAAGACCCCGCCCTACGACTTAGGCTCAGACGGTGAGCAGGTCCTTCTCCTTGTGCGCGAGGTGGTCGGCGATGCTCTTGATGGAGGCGTCGGTCGCCGCCTGAATGTCTTTTTCGAGACGCTTGGCCTCGTCTTCGGGGAGCTTGGCTTTCTTGACCGATTCCATGACGTCGCGGCGGACGTTGCGGACGTGAACGCGGCCTTCCTCGGCGAGGCGATGGGCGTTCTTTACGAACTCAAGGCGGCGCTCCTTGCTCATGTCGGGCAGCGGAATGCGGATGACTTTGCCGTCGGGGATCGGGTTGAAACCGAGGTTGGCCTCCTGGATGCCCTTGACGATGTCTTTGATGAGTGAGGTGTCCCACGGCTGAATTTGAATCAGGCGGGCGTCGGGCGTGCTGATGGCAGCGCATTGCTTGAGCGGCGTGCGGGAGCCGTAGGCTTCGACCAGCACGGTCTCGACCATGGCCGGGGTGGCTTTCCCGGTGTGGATGGAGCTAAATTCGTGGAGCGTATGATCCACGGCTTTTTTCATTTTGGCTTGGGCTTCGGCGAGGAAAGGAGAGGACATGGGTGGAGAAAATTGGGATTAACGATGCGGGATTTTCGGCTTCTGGAGCGACGGCGTTGGAGGCTAATTTTTGACCAAGGTGCCGATCTTTTCACCGAGGACCGCTTTGCGGATGGCGTGCTCGTCGTTGAGGTCGAAAACGAGGATCGGGACGTTGTTGTCCAAGCAGAGGGAAAACGCGGTCGAGTCCATGACGTTGAGCCGCTGTTTGAGGGCGTCGATGAACGTGATTTGGTCGTATTTGACGGCGTCGGGGAATTTCTTCGGGTCCTTGTCGTAGATGCCGTCGACCTTGGTGGCCTTCATAATGATGTCGGCGTGCATCTCGGAGGCGCGGAGGGCGGCGGTGGTATCGGTGGAGAAATAGGGGTTGCCGGTGCCGGCGGCGAAGATGACGACGCGGCCCTTTTCGAGGTGGCGCATGGCGCGGCGAAGGATGAACGGCTCGGCGATCTGGTTCATCGGGATGGCGCTCTGGACGCGGGTAGTAACGCCCATTTTTTCCAGGCCGTCCATGAGAGCGAGGGCGTTGATGACGGTGGCCAACATGCCCATGTAGTCGCCGGTCGTGCGGTCGACGCCGCGTTGGGAGCCTTGGAGGCCGCGGAAGATGTTGCCGCCGCCGATCACGACGCAGACTTCGACGCCGAGATCGGCGATTTCCTTCACCTGGCTGCAGGTTTTTTCAAGCGTGGCGGCGTCGATGGGATCGCCGGTTTTACCTCCGCGCAGCACCTCGCCGGAGAGCTTAAGGACGATGCGTTTATACTTCACGCCGAGCGCGACACGTTTGTTGGCATGCATGGGGCGTGAGGAAACGATTGTGCAAAATCGGCGTCAATGCCCGAGATGGCGCGATCGAGGCAAACCGCTGTAACTGGATGTGAAGACAGTGGTTTTCCGTGAAATCCGACCGACTGCGCGGCGGGGCAAAAGTAGACTTCGCCGCCGGGGACGCCGGAAACGTCAGGGGTTCCCTGACCCTCCCGCTTACGACGACTGCGGGCTTGCCGGCCTCCATCGGCTCTCTCACGTTCGCGGGCTTCATGAAGAAAGCCCTCATCACCGGTATTACCGGACAAGACGGTTCGTATCTCGCCGAGCTCTTGCTCGCCAAAGGCTATGAAGTTCACGGCGTGATTCGCCGGGCCTCGACCTTCAATACGAGCCGGATCGATCACCTTTACCGCGACCCGCACGTCAACGGCGTGAAGCTCCATCTCCACTACGGCGACCTCGCCGATTCCGTGCAGATGGTAAAGCTGCTCTACGAGCTCCAGCCCGATGAAATCTACAATCTCGGCGCTCAATCTCATGTCCGTGTTTCCTTCGATATTCCGGAGTATACGGGTGACGTGGTGGGGCTGGGTTCGGTGCGCATTCTCGAGGCGATCCGCGAGGCCGGCCTAGTGAAGAAATGCCGCTTCTACCAAGCTTCGTCGTCCGAGATGTTCGGCAAAGTCCAAGAGGTCCCGCAGGTTGAGACCACGCCGTTCTGGCCGCGCTCGCCCTACGGTTGCGCAAAAATGTATGCTTACTGGCTCACGGTGAATTACCGCGAGAGCTACAACCTTCACGCCTCCAACGGCATTCTCTTCAACCACGAGAGCCCGCGCCGGGGCGAAACCTTCGTCACCCGCAAAATCACCCGCGCGGCCACCCGGATCAAACTCGGCCTGCAGGACCGCCTTTACATGGGTAACCTCGACGCCCAGCGCGACTGGGGCTACGCCAAGGAATACGTCGAGATGATGTGGGTCATGCTGCAACAGGACCAACCCGACGACTACGTGGTCGCGACGAATGAGACCCACACGGTGCGGGAATTCATCCAAGAGACATTCGGTCTGCTGAATCTCGATTGGGAGAAATACGTGAGCTACGACGCCCGTTACGAGCGTCCCGCCGAGGTTGAACTCCTGATCGGCAATCCCGCCAAAGCCAAAAAGCAACTCGGTTGGGAGCCGAAAGTTAAGTTCAAGGAGCTCGTGAAAATTATGACCGAGTCCGACCTTGAACTGGCCAAGCGCGAGGCTCAGATCGCGAAATTACCGTTGCCCTGATTGCGAACCACGAACCACCCGAACGACGCGAAACCGGTCTAATGGCCGGGCTCACTTTCGTGAGGTGGTAGGTTTCGTGGTAAACCGTCCTTTCCCACCATGAGGCTCTTCATTGCAGGTCATAACGGCATGGTCGGCGGCGCGCTGGTCCGTCGCTTCTCCCGCGAGTCCGGCACCACGTTGCTGCTCCGCACCCGCCGCGAACTCGATCTCACCTCGGCGGCCGCGGTTGACGCGTTTTACGCCGCCGAGAAGCCCGACGTCGCCATCATCGCCGCGGCCAAGGTCGGCGGTATCCACGCCAACAACACCTATCCGGCCGAGTTCCTTTTCGAGAACTTGGCGATCGCCGCCAACACGATCAACGGCGCCTATCGCGCGGGGGTGAAGCGCCTGCTCTTTCTGGGCAGTTCGTGCATCTACCCGAAGCACGCGCCGCAGCCGATGCCCGAGGATTGCCTGCTCACCGGACCGCTCGAGCCGACCAACGAGGCCTACGCCATCGCCAAGATCACCGGCCTCAAGCTCGCCCAATCCTACCGCAAGCAATACGGCGTGCTCTATCACTCCGCGATGCCGACCAACCTCTACGGCCCCGGCGACAACTACCACCTGCAGAACTCGCACGTGTTACCCGCCCTGATCCGGAAATTTCACGAGGCCAAAGCCGCGGGTCGGCCCGAGGTCGTCGCTTGGGGCACCGGCACGCCGAAACGCGAGTTTCTCCACGTGGACGACCTCGCCGATGCTTGTGCCTTCCTGCTAGGGATGGATAACCCGCCCGATTGGATCAACGTCGGCACCGGCACCGATGTGACCATCCGCGAACTCACCGAATGTGTCGCCGCCGTAACCGGGTTCTCCGGGAAGATCGTCTGGGATGCCACGAAGCCCGACGGTACGCCGCGCAAGCTCATGGATGTTTCCCGTCTCTCGGGTCTTGGCTGGACGGCGAAAATCGCGCTGCGGGCCGGAGTCGAAAAGACCTACGCCGCCTTTCTCTCGGAACAGGCCGCCGGCACGCTGCGCGCGTAAAACAGGCTTACTCCGATCCCCGTTCCTCTTTTGGCCTTCGGGTCGGGAGGACGCGGAACGCAGAACGCGACGAGAGCCTCGCAGCGCTGAAAAACTGAACTCAAGCAGAGGGAGTTTGGGCTTCGCTTCGCCCGCCAGGCGTTTTCGTTTGCCGCCGTCCCCGGTTGTCGGCGACTTTCTTCTTTCCCATCATGGTCTCCACCGAAAACAACAACCAGATCGAAGCCATTAAGAAGCGCGCCGGGCATCTATGGAGGTTTCTTTGACTGCGATCAAAAGCAGCGTGAAATAGAGTCGATGGACGCCCAAATGGGCGACCCTACTTTTTGGAACAGCAACGACCGCGCCCAAAAACACATCGCGAAACTCAACGGGCTCAAGAAAGCTGTCCTCCCGGTCGTCGCCTATCAGAAGAAGCTCGATGACTTGGTGATGATGAACGAGCTCATGGCCGGCGAAGACACTGCCGCCCAGGAAACCTACGACAAGGAGCTCACCAGCACCCTCGCCGCGCTCACGACTGAACTCGACGAGCTCGAGATCGCCTCCTTCCTCACCGGCCAGTTCGACCGCAACAACGCCATCTTCTCCATCCAAGCCGGCGCCGGTGGCACCGAGTCCAACGACTGGGCCGATATCATGTTTCGCATGTATTCCCGCTGGGCCGAGCGGCGCAATTACACCGTCGAGCTCATGGACGTGCAGCCCGGCGACACCGCCGGCATCAGCAAAGCCACCATCTTGATCAAAGGCGAAAACGCCTACGGCTACGCCAAGGCCGAGCGCGGCGTCCACCGCCTCGTGCGCATCAGCCCGTTCGATTCCAACAAGCGCCGTCATACGTCGTTTTGCGCCGTCGATGTGGTCGCCGAGATCACCGAAGACATCGACGTCGAGCTCAACGAATCCGACATCCGCGTGGACGTTTACCGCTCCTCCGGCAAAGGCGGCCAAGGCGTCAATACCACCGACTCTGCGGTCCGCCTCACGCATGCGCCGACAGGTATCGTCGTCGTCTGCCAAAACGAACGTTCGCAGATCAAAAACAAAGCCACCGCCATGGTCGTGCTCAAAGCTCGTATCTACGAGCGGAAGCAGGACGAGCAGCGCGCCGAGATGGACAAATTCTACGGCGAGAAGGGCGAAATCGGTTTCGGGGCCCAGATCCGCAGTTATGTGCTCCAGCCCTATCAGATGGTGAAGGACCTGCGCACCGGCATCAGCACGAGCGACACGCAAGGCGTCCTCGACGGCGACCTCGACCGTTTCGTCAACGCCTGGCTCCGCGCCGGCTGCCCGCGCCACCGCAACAAAGATATCCAGATGGACGAGTAAGCCGCGCCCAAATCGCGAAAGGTGGAGCCCGATGTCCTCATCGGGCTTTTTTTGCGCCCGCTTCGCCCGTTGCGCCGTATTTGTCCTTTCTTTTCTCCGAGGCTCAATCGTCTTTGACTCTCAGCTCTCAACTCTCAGCTCTCAGTTCCGATTCTCTCATCATGCCCGACCTGTCCTACGAACACCTCCGCTCCACGTTCGCTGCGCAGTCGCTGTTTGAGGACAAGACTTGGCAACTTTCGCCCGAGGCGTGGCCGCTTTCTTCCGAGCAAATCGCGCAACTTGAAGCCATCGGCGTTGCCTGCCTCGAGTTTCACCAAGCGCTCGAGAATCTCTACCTGCGCTCCGCCGCCGGAAAAAATCTCCTGCGCAACAAGCCCCTGCTCGCGCCGTGGGTCGCCGACTACCTCGACCGCGGCAAGCCCGCGCATCTCATCGCCCACGCCCGTGATCCGAAGAATCGCGGCGCATTTCCCACCGTCCTCCGGCCCGACCTCCTGCTGACCGACGAAGGCTTCGTCATGACCGAGCTCGACTCCGTGCCGGGCGGCATCGGCCTGACCGCCTTTCTGAATCGTCTCTACGTCGCCGGCGATCCCGCCGCGCCCGTCGTCGGTGCCGGCGACGCGATGATCAAAAACTTCCACGCCTCGCTCGCCGCCCTGCGTCCCGGCGAACGCAATCCTCTCATCGCCCTCGTGGTGAGCGACGAAGCCGCGACTTACCGCCCCGAGATGCACTGGCTCGCGCATCAACTGCAACTCCTCGGCCACCGCGTGTTTTGCCTGAAGCCCGAAGATATTTTTCCCCTCGAAAACGCCCTCTTTTTCTCCGCCGACGGCAACCCGGAAAAAATCGACGTCATCTACCGTTTTTTCGAGCTCTTCGATTTGGCCAACATCCGCACGGAGAAGTTTATTTTTGAATCGTGGGCGGCCGGCGAAGTCGCCCTCGCGCCGCCCATGCGCCCGTTCCAAGAGGAGAAACTCGCCCTCGCGCTCTTCCACCATCACCTGCTCGCCGATTACTGGGCTGAGGCGCTCGGCGGCCGCACGCTCAAACTCCTTCGCTCGCTGATCCCGCTCTCGTGGATCATGGACCCCGCGCCGCTGCCGCCAGGGGCGATCCTTGATGCGCCCCACGCCGCCGGCCGGCCGCTGAGCGAGTGGCGCGATCTGGCCAACGCCACGCAGAAAGAACGTGATCTCATCATCAAAATCTCCGGTTACCACGAGACCGCGTGGGGCGCCCGTAGCGTGATCCTCGGCAGCGATTGTTCGCGTGAGGAATGGCAAAACGGTCTCGACCAAGCGATCGCCCTCGCGCCGACCAATCTGCACATTCTCCAGACGTTTAAAAAACCACGCCGCCTCGAACACCGGTTGTATCGGGAGGAAAGTGGCACGGGCGTCCCGCCCGTGGGTTCGCCGGGAACCGGTGAAGCGTTTATCGCCCGCCCAACCGCCGGCCGCCTCCGCCTTTGTCCCTATTATTTCGTCGTCGCCGGCCAACCCCGCCTCTCCGGCGCCCTTGCGACCTTCTGCCCGCCCGACAAAAAAATCATCCACGGCATGACGGACGCCGCGCTGCTGCCGTGCCGGGCGGTGTAGTCGAGACGCGAACGACTGCAGTCTTTTCAGTTTCTGCATTTCGAACCAGCCGCTCCCTGCGGCCCTCGACACGTCGCGAGAGCCTCAGTCGACTGCAAAAGCAAGGCGCGGCCCTTTTTCAGACCCCTGTGGCACACGCAGTTCCAGTTTGCCAACCCGCGTCACGAGCGTCCGCGGATAGTGCCCGCTGCGATAGCCGAGCCGGCCGCTTGTCGGCTCGTTTTTGCCGGCGCACAGCACTTCGTCCATCTCCGCTTTCAACACCTCCTGCAGGAGCGTTTGCAGCAGGCTCTTCATCGCGTCGTCTTCGGTCAGCATCCGCATCAGGTCTTGTTTCGTTACTTGGATCGTCTCATCGTTCCGCTTTGGGTGGGTCATGGTGTTCCTTTCGTTGGTGGTTTTTGGCTTTAGCACCAAACCACTTACCATGATCCGCCTTTTTGCTGAACTCTCCGGACACTACCTGAATGCGGAGGAGCGCTTTTCCAGCCCTCAACATCGGCAGTTGGAAAACCGCCGCTCCGCGATGATTGTCGGAATGCAGAAACTGCGCGGCGGCTTGGAGGATGATCGGGGGACTTTGTGGCTGGACGGGCGGAGACTCCCCGCTTTCGGGCATGAAAAAAGGCGGGCCGATGAAGGCCCGCCCGAGGAGAGGAGTGTGAGGGTTTAGCTCAGCGTCACGCCCTTGGCTTTGGCGGCGCGGAGGAGGGCGTCGGCCATGTCGCTGGGGGTAATGGCGACTTCGATGCCGCATTCCTTGAAGACGGCGATTTTGGCGGCAGCGGTGTCTTCCGCGCCTCCCACGATGGCACCGGCGTGGCCCATGCGACGACCGGCAGGCGCGGTCGCGCCGGCGATGAACCCGGCGACCGGCTTCGTGCAGTTGGCCTTGATCCAGCGGGCGGCTTCGACCTCGGCGTTGCCGCCGATTTCGCCGATCATAATGATGCCGTGCGTCTCGGGGTCGGCATTGAAGAGTTTGATGACATCGAGGTGGCTCGTGCCGTTGACCGGGTCGCCGCCGATGCCGACGCAGGTGGTCTGGCCGATGTTCTTCGACGTGAGTTGGAAGACGGCTTCGTAGGTGAGCGTGCCGGAGCGCGAGACGACGCCGACGTGGCCTTTTTTGTGAATGTAGCCGGGGGCGATGCCGATGCGGCAACCGCCGTGGGAGTCTTTGCCGGTGCCGGGCGTGACGACGCCGGGGCAGTTGGGGCCGAGCAGGCGGGTCTTGCTGCCCTGCATCGCGCGCTTCACGCGAACCATGTCGCGGACCGGGATGCCTTCGGTGATGGCGACGGCGAGGTCGAGTCCGGCGTCCACGCATTCAAGGATGGCGTCACCGGCGAACGGAGGCGGGACGAAGATGACCGAGACGGTGGCGCCGGTGGCCTTGGCGGCGTCGGCGACGGAGTTGAAAATCGGAACCTTGTGCCCGGCGTGTTCGAAGAATTGGCCGCCCTTGCCGGGAGTGACACCGGCGGCGACCTGGGTGCCGTAATCGAGGGAGAGCTTGGCGTGGCGGCCGCCGAAATCGCCGGTGATACCTTGGACGATGATCTTGGTCGTGGGAGTGATAAGAATGGACATTAGAAAATTGGGTTAACCACGAAACACACGAACGACACGAAAGGCAGAACGGACTTGGTCGGATCGGTGCGGGTGGTTGGGTTTCGTGTTTTTGGTGTGTTTCGTGGTGAGAAAAATCAGGCGGCGACGAGCTTCACGATTTTCTGGGCGGCGTCGGCCATGGTGTCGCCCGAGACGAGCGCGAGACCGGAGGCGGCGAGGGTGGCTTTGCCGGCGGCGACGTTGTTGCCTTCGAGGCGGACGACGAGCGGGAGCTTGAGGCCGACTTCCTTCACGGCTTCGACGATGCCGGTGGCGATGACGTTGCAGTCCATGATGCCGCCGAAAATGTTAACCAAAATGCCCTTCACGTTGGGATCGCCGAGGATGATTTTGAAAGCGGCGATGACCTGGTCCTTGGAGGCGCCGCCGCCGACATCGAGGAAGTTGGCGGGAGTGCCGCCGAAGTGCTGGATGATGTCCATCGTGCTCATCGCGAGGCCGGCGCCGTTGACGAGGCAGGCGATGTTGCCGTCGAGGGCGATGTAACTGAGCGAGAACTTGGAGGCCTCGATTTCTTTGGAATCTTCCTCGTTGAGGTCGCGCAGGGCGACGATCTCGGGGTGACGGTAGAGGGCGTTGGAGTCGAAGGAGACCTTCGCATCGAGGGCGAGGACGTCGCCGGCGGGAGTCGTGATGAGAGGGTTGACCTCGAGCATCGCGGCGTCGGTCTCCCAGAACATCGTGTAGAGATTGCGGATGAGTTTGGCGGCGTTTTTGGCTTCGGCGCCGACGAGGCCGAGGCGGGTGATAAGGTCGCGGACCTGGAAATCGGCGAGGCCGTAAGCGGGATCGACGAGGACCTTGAAGAGTTTTTCGGGGGTGTCGTGGGCGACGGTCTCGATGTCCATGCCGCCCTCGGTGGAAGCGACGATCACGGGCTTGGAGGACGCGCGGTCGAGGAGGATCGCGAGGTAGTATTCCTTCTTAATGTCGCTCGCGACGGTGAAGTAGATGGTCTGGACCTTGCGGCCGGAGGGGCCGGTTTGCGCGGTGACGAGGGTGTTGCCGAGCATCTTTCCCGCGATGTCTTGGGCGTCGGCCTTGGTCTTGCAGAATTTGACGCCGCCCTTGTAGCCGTCGGTAAAAGTGCCTTTGCCGCGGCCGCCGGCGTGGATCTGGGACTTCACCATGGTCGGGCCTTCGGGCAGCGCCGCGAGCGCGGTGATGAATCCCTCGGGGGTGGTGGCGGTGGTGCCCTTGGGGACAGCGACACCGAATTTTTCGAAGAGGGCTTTGGCCTGATACTCGTGGATGTTCATTATTAAAAGGGAAAGCGCGAAGATGTGGCAGAAGAGATCGGGGGCTGGCACGCACAAAAGCGAATTCCAGACGCCGAACACGGGCCGATGCGCGGGATTGCCATCGGGCGAAAACGCCCATCACAATTTGCCGAATGGAATCGCACGAAGTCATTCGGGAAGTTTTGAAGAAAACCAGCGCGAAGCAGATTGCGTCGGATTTGCAGCTTTCGCTTTCACTGATCTACAAATGGGCCGAGTTGCCCGAGGGCGATACGGCGGGCGCCAACAATCCGTTGGACCGCGTGGGGCAGCTGATCCGGAGCACGAAGGATGTGCGAATCGCCCAGTGGGTGGCGGCGCAGGCGGGCGGCTTTTACATCCGCAACCCGGAAAATTTGCCGCCCAACCAACCCTTGGTTCCGTTGACGAACGGGATTGTGCAGGAATTTGCGGATATGTTGGCGACGATCGCGATCTCCTCGTCGGATAGCGTGATCACCAAGGACGAGGCCAAAAAAATCCGGGCTCGCTGGGAGGAATTGAAGAGTGTGACGGAGGGCTTTGTGCACGCGGCCGAAGAGGGGACGTTCACGCCGGCGAAGCGCGAGGTGAAAAAGTAGCACGAGCGTGCTGCGCCCGTTGGGTCACCGGTTGGCGGCGATCAGACGATGGTTGGGACTCGGGCGCGTGGAAGACTCAATCTCTGCGAGATCGCAGAAGGTTTGGGTCGGTCGGGCGAGCGCCATCTCGCTGATACCAACGTCCCTTAATCTCTAGACGTTTGTAATTGCGAGGTGCTCGAAGCGCGCCGTGGCAATCCAGCTGGATTGCTTCTTCGCTGCGCTTCTCGCAATGACAGTCTGTTGATCAAGGGACGTTGGTATTAGGCGATCGCGGGTTTTGATTTGATGGAGTGCGGTGCGTTCAGCACCGGGTGGTTCCAACCGGACCAGCAGCTTGCCGGGTTCGATAAAGCAAACGCTGTCGGTGGCGTCAGTCTGATTGAAGAGCCGCGCACCGGCGGCGAGCTGAACCGGCGCCAAGTGCTCCCGCCGGATGCGCGGTTGTCTGACCTCCGCCGCAAACGGCAAAAGCGATACGGTGGATTTCCCGCACCGTGGACTCGACCTTCGGCGGGAGCGGAGGTCGAGGATAACATCACGGGCAAGGTGCCCGTGCCCCGGCTGACTCAGGCGATTTTGCGCAAGAGCGTGATGCGGCCGATGGGGAGCCACTCGGCGACGAGGATATCGCCGTTGTTGAGGAAAATCGCGCCGTGAGGGGTGATGAATTTGCCGGGAGTAAACTCGGCGCGCGATTGGCCGCGGCGGGAGCCCCGCTTGCCGTTTTCCTCGATGCCGTCGCCGAGTTGGGCGACGACCTTGTAGTCTTTGTCGAGCAAGCAGACTTGGCTGTCGAGGTCGGGGCACACCATGAGATCGCCGCGCACGTCGAAGTGGCACGGTTCGCGGAGCTTGGTGTCGTCCTTGATCGTGCGGAGATGTTGGCCGGCGAGGGTATAGGTTTGAAGGCGGCGGTTGGTGCGGTCCGCGATGACGAGCACGGGCTCTTTGCCGCGCGAGTCGACATATTGGCCGTGGGGTCCGCTGAGCTCCTGGTCGCCTTTGCCGGGCTTCGAAACTTCGTTGATGAATTTCCCGTCGATGGAGTAGCGCAGCATCCGGCTGGAGCCGTAGCCGTCGCCGATGAAGACTTCGCCGTTGGGGGCGAAGGCGACGTTGGTGGGAATGAAGCGGACGGGCTTGGCGTTGTAGGCGGGATTGGCCGTCGGGTAGCCGGCGGTCCAAACGACTTCGCCGGTGAGGGTGGTCTTCACGACTTTGCAGCGGGCGGTGTCACAGTGATAGAGGAACTCGTTGCTGCCCTCTTTGCGGACGCCGAGGCCGTGGGCGCCGCTGCGGAATTCTTCACCGAAGGCGCGGACAAATTTGCCCTTGGCATCGTAAACGATGACGGACTCGGGGCGCATCGACGTGGTGTTGACGGTGTGGGCGACGTAGATGAGGCCCTGGCTGTCCTGGGCCAGACCGTGGGTGTCGCCCCAGACGAGGCCTTGGGGCTCGGCGAGCCAATCGTGGATCACCTCGTAGGTGTGCGCACCGGTGCCGGTGATCAAGGAAGCAGAACCGGTCTTGGTCTGGGCGCGGATGAAGGGCGCGGAGACTGTGGTGACAGCGGCGGTGGCGGCGATTTGGGTGAGGAATGAGCGGCGAGTTTGCATGGGGGACGGGTGAAGAGTGAAGGCGAAGAATGAAAAATTGATCGAAGGGAAAGAATCAGGCGAGGAGTTCCTTGATGACTTTCGCCGGATTGACGCCGGTGAGACGTTGGTCGAGGCCTTGGAATTTAAAGGTCAGGCGTTCGTGGCTGAGGCCGAACTGATTGAGGATCGTCGCGTGAAGGTCGCGGATGTGGATCGGGTTCTTCGTGATGTTGTAGGAAAAATCGTCGGTCTCGCCGTAGGAGATGCCGGGTTTCACGCCGCCGCCCGCCATCCACATGCTGAAGCAACGCGGGTGGTGGTCGCGGCCGTAGTTGGTGCCGCTGAGGGTGCCTTGGGAGTAAACGGTGCGGCCGAATTCCCCGCCCCAGATCACGAGGGTGTCGTCGAGGAGGCCCCGTTGTTTGAGATCGGTGAGAAGTGCGGCGGTCGGCCGGTCGGAGTCTTCGCACATGAGGCCGATGTTTCTCGGCAGATTGCTATGCTGGTCCCAACTGCGGAGGAAAATCTGGCTGAAGAGCACGCCGCGCTCGGCGAGGCGGCGGGCCATGAGACAGTTGTAGGCGAAGGTGCCGGGCTCCTTGGCTTTCTCGCCGTAAAGGTCCCAGGTGGACTGCGGTTCCTTCGAGAAATCGGCGAGTTCGGGCACCGAAGTCTGCATCTTGAACGCCATCTCGTATTGGGAAATGCGGGCGTTGATCTCGGGATCGCCGACGCTCTCAAACAGGTGGCGATTCAGGTCGTTGACGCCGTCGATCATGGCCCGGCGGACATCGCTTTGGATGCCCTTCGGGTTGTTGATGTAGAGGACGGGATCGGCGCCGGCGCGGAGGGTGACGGCGGTGTGTTCGGGGGAGAGAAAACCGGAGGACCAGAGCCGGTTGGAAAGCGCCTGCACGTTGGTGCGTTGGGGCATCTTCGAAGTCATCACGACGAAGGTCGGCAGTTCTTCGTTGGCGGCACCGAGGCCGTAGGAAAGCCAGGAGCCGAGCGAAGGGCGGCCGGGAAACATGTTGCCGGTGGTGAGCTGAAGGATGGCGGGCTCGTGGTTGATCGCATCGGTGTGGAGCGACTTGATCAGACAGATGTCGTCCACAAGTTTGGCCGTGTGTGGAAGGAGATCGGAGACCCACGTGCCGGATTTTCCGTGTTGGCTGAATTTGGCAAAACTCGGCGCAATCGGAAAACGGGTTTGGCTGGCGGTCATGCCGGTGAGCGTCTGGCCGCCGCGCACCGACTCGGGCAGGTCGCTGTTGAAGAGACCGGGCAAGGCGGGCTTGTAGTCCCACGTCTCGAATTGGGAGGGCGCGCCGGCCATGAAGAGATAGATCGCGCGCTTCGCCTTTGGCGCGAAGTGGGTGCGGACGCCTTGGAGGGCGGCCTTGGCGGCGAGATCGGGCGTGGCTTTGGCGAGCAGAGTGGCGAGGCCGGCCCAACCGAGGGCTTTGACGCCTTTGCCGAGGAAGTGCCGTCGTGTTTCCAGGTCGAGCCACTCGCGTTTCAGGCCGAGGGGTACGTGGGGCAAATCGAGCACGGTGGGGTGTTCGCCGCCGTGGTCGGAGCAGAGGTCGTGGTCGGCGGCGGAGTGATGGGCGTGAGGATTCATGGGGGGCGCGTTACTTGGTGAGGAACTCGTCGAGGTTGAGAAACTGGCTGGCGACCATCGTCCACTGGGCGAGTTCGAGGGGCGGCAGGGTCGGATCGGCCAGGGAATCGCCGATGGTGAGGAGGGCGGCGACTTCCTCGCCCCGATCGGCAAAGCGGGTGCGGAAGGTCTCCGCGCTGCGGAGGAGGATCGTGGTTTCACGGGCGGCGAGCGGGCGGGCGAGGGTGCGGCGCGCCATGTAGTCGATGCGCGCTTCGGCGGTGGGCGCGGCCTTGACGGCACGCTCGGCGAGCTTGCGCGCGGCTTCGAGCCATTGCGGATCGTTCATCGTGACGAAGGCCTGAAGCGGGGTGTTGGTGCGGGCGCGTCGGGTGCACGCGACCTCGCGCGAGGTTGCATCAAAGGTCTCCAAGCTCGCGGGGGCCGAGGCCCGTTTCCAAAAGGTATATACGCTGCGACGGTAGAGGTCTTCGCCTTTGCCCTGGGTGTAGGTTTTGGTGTTGGACTCGGGCATGGCGACCTCTTCCCAAATACCGGCCGGCTGATAAGGCTTCACGGGCGGGCCGCCGATTTTCTCGACGAGCAGGCCGGAGGCGGCGAGAGCGCTGTCACGCAGCATCTCGGCGTCCATGCGGAAGCGCGGGCCGCGGGCGAGGAATTTGTTGCCGAGGTCTTTTGCGAGGCTCTCGGGCGTGGCCACGGCGGACTGGCGGTAGGTGGCGGAGGTGACCAGCAGGCGGTAGAGTTTTTTCACGTCCCAACCGCTCTCGCGGAATTCGACGGCGAGCCAGTCGAGCAACTCGGGGTGTGACGGGCGGTCGCCGGTGATGCCGAAGTCGCCGGCGCTCTCCACGATCCCGTGGCCGAAGACTTCCTGCCACATGCGGTTGACGGTGACGCGGGCCATGAGCGGCTGATCGGGTGCCAGCAACCACTCGGCGAGGCCGAGGCGATTGTTGGGCGCGCCCTTGGGCAAGGGCGCGAGGAAGTGGGGCGGGGCGGGCTCGACGCGTTCGCCGCGGGCAAAGTAATCGCCCCGTTTCAGGATATCGGCGAATGCCGGGGTGTCTTTCTCGAGGGCGATCAAGGTCGGCGTACCGTCTTTGGTGAGCGTGGCGAAGGCCTTGTCGTGCGAGGCAACGGCCGAGGCCAGCGCGATCGCATCGGCGTCCTTTTCGCCGAGATAAAAACGGTCGACGACGACGAAGCGTTCGTCGGTGGTCCACTTTTTCGGGTCGGGCTGGCGTGCGAAGATCTCGGCGGCGACATCCTCGAAGGGGAGACGGGCGACTTCGGGAGCCGTTAACAGCCGACGGTAAAACCGCAGGTCTTGGAAGCGGGTTTCGCGCATCGGATTGTAATCGTCGCGGCGCCCGACGTGCATTTCGGCGTCGGTCTGGATGCAGTCGCTCGAGCTGAGGGCGTCGACGTTGATTTCGGTGTCGGCGCGTTTGCCGTTGAGATAGACGGTGAGGCCGGAGGCTTTGCGGGAACCGTCGTAAGTGACAAAGACGTGGACCCATTCATCGCGGTTGATGAGGCCGGGGAGCGTGGTGACCCGCAGGCCGCGGCCCGGTGGAGGGGCGACGGTCTGCGCCACCGCGACGGGCGGTGCGGCCGGGGTGGGAGGAGTGGCGTTGGCCGCGACGGCGGCGGCGGGTGCTGCGGGCGGGGTGGCGGGTTTCGGCGCAGCGGCGGCGATCGCGGCGAGCTCGGCCTCGGTCAGCTCCGGCATGAGGCTGACGACGATCCGCCGACCGTCTTGGGCAATATCCCAGCCGGCGCCGCCGCGGCGGTTCGAATCGCCCATGCGGGCGATGAGGGTGCCGTTGCCCGTGCCGCCCCGGTTGATCGCGTTGCCGCCGGGTCTATCCCGGAGCAAGATCCAACTGCCGGCGGAAAACGCCTGATCGGCCCCGACGTCGCCTTGGTCGCCGAGGGAAATGCGGGTGTTGATGTCCATGCGCATCGCCGGCCAGAGCCAGTTGGTCTCAGTCCACAGCAGTGGATTGGTGTCGGCCTTGAAGTACTCGACCTTTGCGAGCGGAGCGGAGTTTTTGACCACGTCGCCTTTGCCCTCGTCGAATTTCAGGCGGATCTCCAAGCCGTCGGTGGGGACGGCTTTCGGGGCGTTACCCGCGGCGAGCCATGAGGCGGTGAGATCGACGGCGCGGGTGCGGCGGGCGTCGAGCTGGGCGATGAGCGCGGTGCGTTGCGTGAAGAGCAATTCGGCGGTGGCGGCGTTTTCGGGTTTGGGCAGGCGCAAGACCGGCGCGGGGTCGGCGATGTTGAAGTCCCAGGGTTTTTCAGAGGTGTTCCCCAAGTAGGCGGCGAGGGCGTAGAAGTCGTGTTGGGAGGTGGGGTCGAATTTGTGGTCGTGGCAGGCGGCGCAACCGGTGGTGAGACCGAGGAAAGTCGCGCCGAAGGACTCGACGCGATCACGGGTCTGGTTGACGAAAACTTCCTCCGTCACGGTGCCGCCCTCGTTGGTGGTGAGATTGGAGCGGACGAAGCCGGTGGCGGTGAGCGAGTCGAACGTGCGGTCGGGGAGCAGGTCGCCGGCGAGCTGCTCGCGCACAAAACGGTCGAAGGGCTTGTTGGCGTTGAAGGCGCGGATGACGTAGTCGCGGTAGGGCCAGATCGAGCGGAAATTATCGAAGTGGATGCCGTGGGTGTCGGCATAGCGCATGTAATCGAGCCAGTAGCGGGCGCGGTGCTCGCCGTAGCGTGGGCTGGTGAGGAGGCGGTCGACCACACGCTCGTAAGCGCCGGGCTTCAGATCGGCGATAAACGCGGCGACCTCGGCAGGTGCAGGCGGGAGCCCGGTGAGATCATAGGTGACGCGGCGGATGAGGGTGGTGCGGTCCGCCTCGGGCGAGGGGGTAAGGCCGGTGCCGGCGAGTTTTGCGGCGATGAAGGCGTCGACGGGATTTTGGATTGTCGATTTTGGATCTTCGATCTTGGGCGTGGCGGGGCGGGTTGGGACGGCGAAGGCCCAGTGGCTTTCGTAGACGGCCCCCTCACTGATCCACTGGCGGAGTTTCGCGATCTCGTCGGGCGAGAGACGTTTGTGGGCCTCGGGCGGCGGCATCATTTCTTCCGCGTCGGTGGAAACGATCCGGGCGATGATTTCGCTCTCCTCCGGCTTGAAAGGTTTGATGGCGGAGT
Source organism: Opitutaceae bacterium (assembly GCA_044356555.1). Taxonomy (GTDB): domain Bacteria; phylum Verrucomicrobiota; class Verrucomicrobiia; order Opitutales; family Opitutaceae; genus Tous-C4FEB. The sequence goes on from JBIKWB010000016.1 coordinate 80,436, forward strand.
AGCCGCCGCGGTCGAGCGTGGCGCTGGCAGCTTGGTCGAGGCGCAGATCGGCTTTGCGGGTGCCGGCATCAGGACCGTGGCAATGGTAACAGTGCTCGGAGATGATGGGCTGGATGTGGGTGCCGAAAGAGATTTTCGCCACGGGGGTGGTGGTGGCGATGGGTTGAGACTGGGCGCTGGCCTCCGCTTTCGCGGCGGGTTGGCTCGGAGCGGTGCCGGAGCGGCCGCTGGCCTGAAAGATCAACAAGGTCGCGCTGACAGCCAACAGTCCGCAGACAGACCAGAATCGGTGACGAGGAAATAGCATTTTTCGGGAGTGGGGAAGAGCGAGAATCAAGGCTGCGGGACAACGACTGCAAGCGCCGAGGCACGGAATTGGGTCGGTCAGATTCCGAGCTGAATTTTCAGCCCCCGAACGGCCATGGGGTGGAGTCCGATCTCCAGGGCCGGAACGGGTGAACCCGTTCCTGTGGGTTACTCGGCCTTGATCCAGTCGATCTCGAGCGCGAAGGCGCCGGGATTGCCGTCGGCGAGCGACACGCCGACCTCTTCGATCCGAGAGCGGTCCAGCTTCGGACCGGAAAGGGTTTGCCCGCGAAACATCGGAACGAGCGTGGCGAGCGGCACGCGGACTTCGAGCCATGTTCCGACTTGGGTGGGGAACTCGGCTTGGTAAGAAATGCGGGAGCGGCGGTATTGGGCGTCGGTCGCGAGTTGGAGGCGATAGCGGCGACCGTCGCCCTTGACGCGGAGCACGATCACCTGCGCCGCGCTCAAGTCGCGGATGGGGCCGCCCGAGCGGATCGAGGAAAAGCCGCCGTTGTTGTCGAGGGAGAGAATGCCGCGAAAGTGGAGTGAGCCATCGAGGAGTTTCGCCCCTCCGCGGGAGACGCCGCCCATGACGCCGTCGTTGACGGCAGTCCAGCCGGGCTCGGCGGCGGAGCCGGAGAAATCGAAGAGAGTCGTAAAGGTTGCGGGTGTCGGCGGTGAGCTCGGCAGACCTTTGGTTGTTTCGGCGGCGGCGAGGACGGGCAGCGCGGCGGTGAGAACAAGGAGCGGGATGAGGGAACGGAAGGGGTGCATGGGGGACGGTCGGTCAACGGCGCGGCGCGTCAAGTGGCCGCACGCACGAGCGGGGCCACGCGCTCGCCCAGAAGGGTGACGGCCTGCATGAGTTTTGCGTGCGGGAGCGCGGCGACGTCCATCTGGAAACTGAGCCGCGAGATGCCGCCGAGAGCGGCACTGTGCTCGAGGATTTTCTGAGCGATTTCATCGGGACCGCCGACGAGGAGCGCGCCATGGCGGCCGATGAGCGAGTTAAAATGAGCGCGCGTGACGGGCGGCCAGCCGCGCTCTTTGCCGACCTCGGTGAAAGCGTGGGCGTAACCGGGAAAAAACTCTTCGGCGGCTTGCTCGTTGGTGGCGGCGACGTAACCGAGAGCGTGTACGCCCACTTTGAGTTGCTCCGGAGGATGCCCGGCGGCGGCTCCGGCTTCCCGATAGAGATCGACGAGCGGGCGGAAGCGTCGGGTCTCACCGCCGATGATGGCGACCATCAGCGGCAGGCCGAGTGTGCCGGCGCGGATGAACGACTCGGGGGTGCCGCCGACGCCGATCCAAACGGGCAACGGGTTTTGCAGCGGACGCGGATAGACGCCTTGGCCGGTGAGCGCGGGGCGGTGGCGGCCGGACCACGTGACGTGTTCGTGGGCGCGGATCTTCAGGAGGAGATCGAGCTTCTCGGTGAAGAGAGAGTCATAGTCTTTCAGCTGCAGGCCGAAGAGCGGGAACGACTCGATGAAGGAGCCGCGGCCGACGACCATCTCGGCGCGGCCCTGCGAAAGCAGATCGAGGGTGGCGAATTGTTGAAACACGCGCACGGGATCGGCGGCGCTGAGCACGGTGACGGCGCTGGTGAGGCGGATGCGGGAAGTTTTCGCGGCGGCGGCGGCGAGAATGACGGGCGGGGCGGAGTCGAGGAAGTCGCGGCGGTGATGTTCGCCGATGCCGAAGTGGTCGAGCCCGACGGCCTCGGCGTGGGCGATGCGCGTGACGAGATCGCGCAGGGAGGCCGAAGCGTCGTCGGCGAAATCGGTGGACTCTTTGCGAAACGCGGTGGCGAAGCTGTCGAGGCCGATTTCAAGGGGCGAGCGGGGCGCGGATTTCATGGGCCGAGTCAAAAAGTTTCAGGCCTACAATCAAAGAACCGTTTCGGGCTGGTGTCGGAGCCAGCGGTGAAAATTGACACGTGGGTGATGTGGCCATGTTATGTCCACATGAAAACCGCCACCGTCCGAGACCTGCGCAATAATTTCTCCAAGCTCGAGGCGTGGCTCAGCGACGGGGAGTCCGTGCGCATCGAGAAGCGCGGTGAGCCGGTCGCGTTGCTGACGGCGCTGCCGCGGGACAAAAGCAAGGCGTTCAAGATGCCGGATTTTGCGGCGCGCCGGAGATCGATTTGGGGCGACCGCGTGTTCAGTGCGGCGGAGGTTAAAGCGATGCGGGACGCGGAGCTCGAGGGAGACCTCGGATGAACGCGTTTCCCGATACGTCGTTTCTTTGTTCGGTCTATCGCACGCAGGTTCACTCGGCCCGGGCCGATGCATTCATGACGACGCGCACGAAGCCGTTGCACGTTTCCAGTTTTCTGCTGTTGGAGTTTCGCCAGTCGCTTCGGTTTCAAGCGCGACTCAATGCGGCAGACCGGACTAAAGGATTTCCGGGCAACGAGGCGCAACTGATGCTGCGGCATCTTCAAAGCGATCTCGCTGCCCAGGTGCTGCAAATGGTATCGGTCGATTGGTCCGACGTGTTTCAACGCTCGGAAGCGCTGAGCGCGCGGTATACGGTAAGCGGCGGGCATCGGCTGGCGGATATCATGCACGTCGCGACGGCGCTGCACCTCGGGGCGGAGGAGTTCCTGACGTTTGATGCGAATCAGAAACGGCTCGCAGTGGCCGAGGGGTTGACGGTCCGGGTGTGACGCGCGGGGGCGGCCCGGAGATCATGCCCTACTTCTGAGGGGCAGGGTCCCAGAGGGTGAGGCCAACCAAGGATTTTTTGGCGGGCGCGGGAAGCAAGAGGCTCGCGAGGTAGCCGATCACCATGCACGAGGCGACGGCGACGAAACCGTGGGCAAAGGGGGAGACGGTCGTGAATTTTTGGACAGACCAAGTTGCGGCGATGCTGGCGAGCGCACCGATCATGACGCCGACAGCGTGCGCGCGGCGGGTGAGCAGGCCGAGGGCGAACACGCCGGCGAACCCGCCGCCGAGCAGGGCGATGAGCTTCATGAATTCGTCCCAGAGCGAGGCCGCGTTTTGTGCGGCGAGCCAGCTCGCCATGCCGATGCCGAGGGCCCCGCAGATCAACGTGGATAGTTTCGCGAGGCGGAGACGTTGGGCCTCGGTCGCGTGCGGTTGGAAAGTGCCTTGAAAGTCGGAGACGACGACGGCGGCGGTGCTGTTGAGAATACTGGAGAGTGCGCCCATCGCGGCGGCAAAGAGACCGGCAATGATCACGCCGACGACGCCCGGCGGGAGCTCGTTGGCGATAAAGAACGGAAAGATAGAATCGTTGGGCAGACCGGCGGCGAGACGGTCGGGGTGCGCTCGGTAGAAAGCCCAAAGGGCGGTGCCGACGAAGAAAAAGAGAATGGAGCTGCCGACGCCGATGAGGTTGCCGAGGATGACGGTGCGGCGGGCTTCGGCTTCGTTGGAAGCGGACAACATGCGCTGCATGAGCGGCTGGTCGCCGATCTGGATAAACACGGTGGCGAGAAACTGCGCGACGAAGACGATGACGGTGGGCTGGGAGAAGTTGGGCGCCCAATCGATCAGGTTGAATTTACCGGCCTCGGTGGCCGCGGGAATCAGACTGCCCAGTCCGCCGGGGAGTCCGGCACCGAGGAAGGAGAGCGCGACGACGACGCCGCCGAGCATGACAAAGGCTTGGAGCACATCGGTCCAGATGACCGCCTCGAAGCCGCCTTCCAGGGAGTAAAGCGTCGTGACGATGCCGATGAGGGCGATGCTCACGTAAACGTTGAGACCGGTGACGGTGCTGAGCGCGAGCGAGGGCAGCAGCATGACGACGCTCATACGGCCAAAAATCTTGAGCATCATGCCGAGGCCGGCGCCGACGAGCTGGACGCGTTTGTCGAAGCGGCGCTCGAGGTAGGCAAAGATGGAGACGACGCCGAGGCGGCGCAGCAGGTTGACGAAGACGAGGCCGACGACGCAGCCGGCGAGGGCTTGGGCGGGAGCGGAGAGAAAGACACCCCAGTCGGTCGAATAGGTTTTGGCCGGGAGCGCCATGAAGCTGATACTGCTGGTGGCGGTGGCGAAAAAGCTGATCGCGGCGGCCCACCACGCGATGCGGCCGCCCCCGAGAAAGAAGTCGCCGCTGGAGGCGCGTTTACGGCGGGTGCACCACCAGCCGATCCCGAGGTTGAGCGCGAAGTAGAGCGTGAGCGCGAGGTAGTCGGGCCACGAGAGCGTGCGCGGCGTGATGACGGCGAGGTGTAGAGTCGGGAAGAGCATAGCGAGGGGTAGGCGATAATGCGCCCGCAGGACGTGGGCGCGGGCGGAGTTGACGCGGATCGACCTCCGGTGGGCAAGCGCGCGGTGCAGGAAATTTTAACCCGAACGCCGGTGCGCGGCCGCGTTGCGAAACGGCGCGGTCACCGGAGCCCGACCGTGCGGTTGATCGGAAATTCGCCGGACGTTGCCGGCAGGATCAGGCGGACTTGGTCGCCTCGGCGCGTTCGATCTGTTCGTCGACGATGACGGCGGTCACGACGTCACAACCCACGTTGCAAGTGGTGCGGGCCATGTCGAGAATACGGTCGGCGCCGAGAATGATGCCGATGCCCTCGGGCGGGATGCCGAAAGTGATGAGCAGGCCGGCAATCAACGGCAGCGAGCCGCCGGGAATGCCGGCCACGGCGACGGCGCTGATGACGGAGAGCAGAAGCAAGGTGCCTTGTTGCGCGAGGGTGAGATCGACACCGAAGACCTGCGCGACGAAGAGCACGACGCAACCCTCGTAAAGCGCGGTGCCACTCATGTTCATGGTCGTGCCGAGGGGAATCACGAAGCCGGAGGTGGAATGACTGACTTTGAGCGTGTCGCGGACGCAAGTGAGGGCGGCCGGGAGTGTAGCATTGCTGGAGCTGGTGGAGAATGCCGTGACGAGGACGGGGCGAATGTCTTTGAAGAATTGGAGCGGCGAGCGGTTGGTCCAGATCTTGAGAAATACGCTCATGGAGCCGAAGAGGTGGAGTGCGAGCACCCCGAGCACACCGAGAACAAAAGTGCCGAGAGCGATCAGAATATCGACGCCGACCTTGACCGTGACGCTGTAAATCATGAGCGGCACGGCGTAAGGCGCGAGCTTCAGGGCGAAGTTGACGATGCCGGTCATGAGCTCGCAGACGAGGTCGAGCGAGTCCTGCAGTTTCTGGCGTTTGACGGCCGCGAGTTGGGTGCCGACGGCCCCGACCAAAATGGCAAAGACGATGAGCGGAAGGACATCGCCGAGGGTGGTGCGGTTGTTGCCGACGAAGGCGCCAAACAGATTCTTTGGGAGAAACATTTCCACCAGAGACGTGAGGCTGAAACCCTGCTGGCCCTGATGGGTTGCGATCGTGCGTTGGGCGGCGCCCCCGAACTCCGTCATGAGGCTGGTTTTCGCCTCGGGCGACAGGTGGTTACCCGGCTGCAGCAGATTCATCATCAAGAGGCCGAGGATTGTGCCGATGGCCATGTTCAGGAAAAAGAAAGCGAACGTGCGGGTGGCGAGGGGCCCGAGTTTGTCGAGGCGGCCGAGTTGCACGACGCCGGCGGCGAGGGAGGCGAAGACCAAGGGAATGACGACAAAGAACAGCAGTCGGAGAAAAATTTGGCCGAGGGGATCGAGGTAGGTGCTCGAGACGTTGCGCATGAACGCCAGAAACTCGGGTGAGAAACGGCCGACGATGAGGGTCGCAATTCCGGCGACGATGCCGACGCCGAGACCGATCAGGATTCGATTCGCAAGGGGGCGGTTGGATTCGGACATGGAAGTGTGATGAGCGGGACCGGCGGGAGTTGTCCAACGGGAAGTGGAACACCGGATGATTTCGCTGGCGTAAGGCCGGCGGGCCGCGTGAATGGCGGGGAGTATGAATTTCCGTTGGACACTGCGCCGACTTAACCAGTGGGGTCTTTCGCGCTACAAACTGCGCGGGGGAATTCTGCACACGCGGTTGGGCGACCGGTTGTTGGAACGGGAATTGTGGGTGCCGAGCCGCGAGAGCCTCGCCCGGGCGTTTTTGGTGGGCATGCCGGTGACCATCATCCCCTTCTTGCCGGCGCAATCGCTGTTCGCCTGCACCTTTGCATTTTGGGCGCGGGCCAATCTGCCGGTGAGCTTTTTGCTCCAGTTCCTCTCCACGCCGGCGACCGCGATCGTTCACCTGCCGGCGTGTTACCTCGTGGGTAAAATTGTATTAGGCACGGACCTTCAGGCCGAATGGCACCGGGTGTGGGGTGACCCGATGGCGATCGTGACCGGGTGGCAGGGCAATCTGGGCGCGCTCTATCTCGGGGCCGTGGTGCTTGGGCCGATTCTCGGGGTGATGGGTTATTTTCTGACGTTGCTTTTTTGGCGGGCCAAACCGGTGCCCCACGGGCCGCCGGCTCCCAAGCGCGCGGCGGCCGTGCGTCTCGGACCTCGGCCAAAGTCCAAGGCAGGATAAGGGATCGGGCCGGCCGCGGCGCGGTGCACGTGAGCGGCGCGCGCGGGGCCCCGTGCGATGAGAACTGGAATCAGGCGTAGCGGTCTTCGGTCCACGGGTCGGCGCCGTTGGAGTAGCCGCGGACTTCCCAGAAGCCGAGTTTGTCCTCGGCGAGAAAGCTGATCGCCTGCACGAATTTCGCGCCTTTCCACGCGTAAAGCTTCGGGACGATTACGCGCGCCAAGCCGCCGTGCTCGCGCTCCAGTGGCGCCCCGTCGAACTGCGTGGCGACGAGCACGTCGTCGTCGAGGCACGCGGCGAGGGGTAGATTCGTCGAATAGCCGTCGTAACTCGTGAAGTAGACGAATTGCGCCTCGGGCTTGGGCTGGGCGAGTTCGTAGAGCGTGGTGAAGGCCACGCCGCCCCAACGGCAGTCGTATTTGCTCCACGTGGTCACGCAGTGGAAGTCGCTTACGTCCTCGACCTGCGGCAGAGCGTGGAAGGCGGCCCAATCGAGCTTGGCCGGCTTTTCGACGAGGCCGTCGAGCGTGAGGGTCCAGTCGGCGGGCTCGATGGCGGGTTGCACGCCGAGGTCGAGCACGGGAAACCCGTCGGTGAGTTTTTGGCCGGGCGGAAGCCGGTCTTGCGAGGGCACGGCGCGGGCGGTGACGCCGCGGGCTTTTTGTTTCTCGGCCCATCTCTGTTTTGCTTCGATGTAGCGTGCTTTGGACATGGTGGGAAATGTGGCGCGAAGGACGCCGGGCGCAAGGGCGGGCGCGTGGCGTGAGCGCTTGGCGCGGAGGGCAGGCCGGGGACCGCGCCTTACATTTCGGACTCTTCGTTCAGCGCGGCGGTGATCGCGGCGCGGCGACGATGATAGTAAAGGGCCATGCCGCCTTGGTAGAGAAAGGCCACCAAGCCAAACACCGAGGAACTCAGGGTATAAACGGTGCGCAAAAACTGATCGTCGGTGAAGCCGGCCTCGGCGATGGTCTCGCGTTGCTGCTCGGTCAGAATCTGGCGCATGGGCTCGACGTCGATGTGGTTCAGCCGGAAGGCCACGTAGGCGAGCACGACGACCAGCAGATAGAGTTGGCTGCCCACCAGCCAGTGCGTGCCGCGGTCGTCGCTGCGGCGGAGCAGGCTCACGCCGTGCAGTTCGAGAGCGCCGGCGCCGGCGACGAGGACACCGACGAGGGCGCCGGGCACATCTTGCGCGGCGGCGGAGATCACGGCGAAGAAGCCCGCGATACCGAGGACGCTGAGGCCGTTGAAGCGGGCAAGGCGCAGCACGCGGAACAAGGTTTCTTCGGGAAGCAGGGGCGGCGCGCGCATGGAAGGGTTGTCATTCCCGCGCCGGCCCCGAATCTCAAGCCTCTTTCCGTGGCCGCATCCGACCCACAACCTTCGTTTCCCTTCCGCATCGAGTTCCCGCCGGAGCTGCCGATCAGCGCGCGCGCGGATGAAATCACGGCGGCGATCGCGGAGCACCAGGTCGTGATCCTTGCGGGTGAAACAGGGTCCGGTAAGACCACGCAGATCCCCAAAATGTGTCTGGCGGCCGGGCGGGGGCAGCGCGGGCGAATCGCTTGCACGCAGCCGCGGCGCGTGGCGGCGTTGTCGATTTCCCGGCGGGTGGCGGACGAGCTGAACGTGGAATGGGGCCGAGAAGTCGGCTGCAAAATCCGCTTCGACGACCGCACGACGGGGAAGACGGTGATCAAGTTTCTGACCGACGGTATGTTGCTCGCCGAGGTGCAGGGCGATCCGCTGCTGCGCGACTACGACACGGTGATCATCGACGAAGCGCACGAACGCTCGCTCAACATCGACTTCCTGCTGGGGCACCTGCGCACGCTGCGGTTCAAGCGCCCCGAGCTGAAGATCATCATCACCTCGGCGACGATCGACACGGAAGCGTTCAGCGAGGCCTTCGACGGCGCGCCGATCATCAAGGTCGAAGGCCGGGTGTATCCGGTCGAGGTCATCTACGCGCCGCTCGACGGACTGGGCTCCGACTACGACGAAAACGACGAGAACGAAGACCGGAGCGATGCGGCGGCGGTGGCCTCGGCGCGGGCGGAGGCGTTGCACTACATCGACGGGGCGGTCGAAGCCGTCGAGCGCATCACGCACGAGAGCGAGGCGGGCGATGTGTTGGTGTTTTTGCCGAGCGAGCGGGACATCCGCGAAGTGGGCGACTTGCTCGAAGGCCGCAGACTGAGAAACTGCGAAATCGTGCCGCTCTTCGGCCGACTTTCCAACGCGGAGCAACAGCGGGTGTTTTCCTCGTCCCAACGGCGGAAAATCGTGCTCGCGACAAACATCGCGGAAACGTCGCTGACGATTCCGGGGATCAAGTTTGTCGTTGATACCGGCCTCGCGCGGGTGAGCCGCTACACGGCGGCCTCGCGCACGCGGCGGCTGCCGATCGAACCGGTGTCGCAGTCCAGCGCCGATCAGCGCAAAGGCCGCAGCGGGCGCGTGGCGGAGGGCGTGTGCATCCGCCTGTTTTCGGAGAAGGACTTTTTAGAGCGACCGCGGTTTACGGAACCGGAGATCCGGCGGGCGAATCTGGCGGACGTGATTTTGCGCCTAAAGGCGTTTGGCCTCGGTGACATCGAGCGGTTTCCGTTTATCAATCCGCCGGCGCCGAAGGCGATTCGCTCGGGGTATCTGTTGCTGGAGGAGATCGGGGCGCTCGAGGTGGAGGCGGCGGGTGAGCTGGCGCGACCGCTCACGGAGATCGGGCGTGAGCTGGCGCGGCTGCCGGTGGACCCCACGGTGGGGCGCATGATTCTCCAGGGGCGCACCGAGCGGGCGTTGCGCGAAGTGCTGGTGATCGCGGCGGGGCTCAGCATCCAGGATCCGCGCGACCGGCCGATGGACAAACAGCAACAGGCCGACGCGGCGCACCGGCGGTTCGCGCATCCGGATTCGGATTTTCTCACGTTGCTCAACATCTGGGAGACGTTTCACGACGAGTTCGAGCGGCTCACGCAGGCGAAGTTGCGGCGGTTTTGCCGCGATCATTTCCTGAGCTACACGCGCCTCCGGGAGTGGCGCGACGTGCACGCGCAATTGCTCGACACCTTGCGGGAGCGCGACGCGTTTCGGATGACGTCGATCTACGACGGCACGCGGGAGCACGCGGAGCGAAACCCGGATCAACCTCTGGCCTTTGGCACCCCGGGCTACCGGGCAATTCACCGCAGCGTGCTCGCGGGTTTGCTCGGAAACATCGCGCAACTGGATGAGGACAATGGCGGCTACAAGGCGACCAACGACCGGCGCGTGGCGCTGTTTCCGGGATCGGTGTTGTTTAGGCGCGAGGAGCCGAAACGAGGAAAACCGGATCCCGCCGCCGCGCCGAAGAAAGGGCCGAAGACGCCGCGCTGGATCATGGCGGCGGAGATGATGGAGACGACGCGGATTTTTGCGCGGACCTGTGCGCGGCTCGACCCCATGTGGGCGCTGGAGCTGGGGTCTCACGTGGTGCGCGTGGCGCACAGCGAGCCGTTTTGGAACGAAGAAGCGGGGCGCGTGATGGTGAAACAACGCACGCGGCTTTACGGACTGGAACTGGAGAGCCGCGCGGTGGGCTACGGCAAAATCAATCCGGCGCACGCGACGGAGATTTTTATCCGCGAAGCCCTCGTGAACGACACGGTGGTGTTTCCGCTGGATTGTCTGATTCACAATCGGGCGGTGCGGGCGAAAATCGAAAACGCGCTCACGCGCACGCGCGACACGGGATATCTGAATCTGGACGAGGCGATCTACCGGTTCTACGCCGCGCGGTTGGCGGAAGAAAGAGCGTCGTCGAACGACGCTCCTACGGGGATCAGCACGGTGGCCGAGCTGGTCGATCTGGTGCGCGAGCGCAAAGGTGCGGAGCCGAAGTTCCTGATGCTGGAGCCGGAGGACCTGCGTGATCCGGAAACCTTGGTGCACGATGCGGTGGCGTTTCCCGAGGCGGTGGCGCTGGCGAATTCGGCGTTGCCGTTGGCCTATACTTACAAGCCGGGGCAGGCCGACGACGGCGTGACGCTCGATGTGAATGTGCGGGACGCGGCGTCGCTCACGCCGGCGGCGCTCGATTGGGCGGTGCCCGGGCACCTCGAGGCGAAGGTGGAGCATTACCTGCGGGCGCTGCCCAAGGAATTGCGCCGGGCGTTTGTGCCCCTGAGTGAAAATGCGAAAAAGTTCGCGGGCTGGGTGGCGGCGCGGGACCGGTTGACGGACCGGCGCGAGACGTTGACCGAGGCGCTGGCGGCGGAGTTGCGTGAGCGGTTCGGTCTCGGGGTGCAGGCGAAGATTTGGGACGACAAAGCGCCGCCGGATCATTTTCGCGTGCGGGTGCGGGTGTTGAACGACGTCGGCGTCGAGCTGTGCGCCAGCCGGGAGCTGGGCGAGATTCAGGCGGCGCTGAAGCAACGCGGTCGCGAGGCGACGGTGGCCGTGGCGAAGGCGGAACCCGAGGTGTGGCGGCGCGCGCGGGCGCAGTGGGAGAAGCCGCCGCAGACGGCGTGGACCTTTGGAGATTTGCCGCCTCGGGTGAACGTGAGCGAGCAGGCGGGCGTGCCCGTCGAAGCGTGGCCGGCGCTGGTGGTCGAGGCGGGAGGCGTGGCCTTGCGGCTGGCACGCACCCCGGAGGAAGCGCAGGCGGCGACGGCGCGAGGGCTGGCGGCGTTGTTGGAAACGCAGGTGCGGTATGAACTCGGCTGGCTGGAGCGGGATTTGAAGGCGTTGCGTGATTTGGGGGCGCTGCTCGCGACGCTGGTACCCTTGGCGGATTTGCAGGTGCACGCGCTGGGCTCGATTCGGGCGTGGATTTGCGATGCGAAGCGCGTGGGCGCGCTGACGGCGGCGGGGTTTGAAGCGGCCGTGAATCGGGCGAAGGCGGATCTGCGCGGGCTGGTGCCGCGTTACGTGGACCAATTGCGCGAGATCCTAAATCTGCGGCTGACGCTGGAAGTGCACCCGACCCCTTATGCGGGAATGGCGGCGGAGTTGGCGGGGTTGTTGCCGGCGGACTTTGTGCGGGTGACGCCTTATGGGCAGCTCGCGCAGTTTCCGCGTTATTTGAAGGCGATGAAGCAACGGGCGGATCGCTGGCGGCAGAATCCTGCAAAGGACGCGGAGCGCGCCCGTCAGTTGGCGCCGTATATCGCGGCGGTCGGGAAATTGCGCGGGCGGGAGGACGGCGCGGCGTTTCGCTGGCTGGTGGAGGAGTTTCGGGTGAGCGTGTTTGCCCAAGAACTGGGGACTTCGGAGCCGGTGTCGGCGGTGAAATTGGACCGCTGGTTGGCGGGCGCGGCGAAGGCGGGGCCGGAAGCGGCGAAGGCCGAAGTGCCGTCAAAATCGCTTGCGACCAAACCCGCGGTGGCGGTGGCGCCGGTGCCGATGGCGACTGTGAAAACGCCGGACAAAAAAAGCGCGCCGCTGAAAAACTTCGGCGCCCTTGATAAATTGATCCAGCGGTAGCTCGGCGGCGGCAGCGACGATCAGCGTTGCGCGGAGTGGAGGGGGTCGACGGTGGCGAGGGTGCGGTCGAGGGCGCGGCGGAGAGTCCAAGCGCGCTCGGTGGGGTCGGGGTTTTTCGCCGACTCGACGAGCGCGGTGCGGAGGATTTGGTTCGCTGCGGCCGGGAGTTGGGCGAAGGCGATGAGGGATTCGGCGGTCACTTCGTAGATGGCGGCGCAAGCGGCGGGTTGGCCGTCGTTGAAGAGCGGGACGCCGCGTTCGATGGCGAGGGCGATCAGGCGGACGGGTGATCCGCCGACCATGGCCGCGGTGGCGACGGCTTTTTTCTCGGGCAAAAGAACGGTGTCGATGACGTGGATCACGCCGTTGCTCGTGTTGATATCGGCGGCGGTGAGCTTGGCGCCGTTAACGCGGACGGAACCGTCTTTGAAGGCGATGGCGACGGTTTCGTCGGCGAGTGTTTTCGCGCTGCCTTTTTCAAGGGCGGTGGAAAGCGGGATGCGCGCGGCGATGACGTGAAGTTTGAGGATCGCGACGAGTTGGGCTTTGTTCTCGGGCTGAAGGAGAGACTCAAGCGTGCCCTTGGGCAGTTTGGCAAAGGCGGCGTCGGTGGGGGCGAAGACGGTGAACGGCCCCGCGCTTTTGAGCGCGCCGACGAGATCGGCGGCGGTGAGGGCGGCGGCGAGCGTCTTAAACGAGCCGGCGGCGACGGCGGTGTCGACGATATCGGCTTTGGCGGCGGTGGATGGGGCGGCAAGGGCGACGAATGGTGCGAGAGCCCCAAGGAGGACTAGAGCGAGGAGCTTGGAAGGGAGGGAACGACTTTTCATAAGATGGGTGAGTTAGCTGAATTGAGGTTTTGAAAACCCGCGGCTGTCGGGAGCTTTCGGGGAGATACTATGTTTGGAGTCATGCGACGGATGCATGGCGCCGGAGGATAAGCATGGTGGGAGCAGTGGCTCGGCTTAGGCTGCGGGTAACCCCCTCAGTTACCCTATGAATACTCCATTGTCCGCGCTCCTTGAGCGCAAAAATTCCCGCGCTGCACACCGTCGCGTCGTCTCTGACCATCGCCGAATCGGTTGCGGAAGCTAACCGGCACCGCATCGGCTGCGTCCTCGTCGGCGAGGGCGGCGATCCGAAAACGAAACGGGTCGCCGACGTCATGTCGGCCAACGTGATGACCGTTTCCCCCGACGCGACGGTGGAGCAGACGATGGTGATGTTTGCCGAGCGCCTGAAGAGCTACATCGCGGGCGGGCTGTCCGCCTGAGATCGGCCGAGGCGCACGCGTGGTTTGACGCCCGTGTGTCGCCCCGAAAGGTTTGGTCATGTTGACATCACTTTTGTGTTGTGGAGTAGCGATGACGTTGGCGGTGACGGCGGTGGCCAAGGTGACCATCAAGCCGGTCGCGTATGAACACGGCGGCGTTAAGCTGGAGGGTTTTCTCGTCTATGATGAGACCAAGGTCTCGGTCGCGAAACCGGGCGCTGGCGTTTTGGTGGTGCCGGAGTGGTGGGGATTGAACGACTACGCGAAGGGCCGCGCGGTGCAGCTGGCCGAGCTCGGCTATGTGGCGTTTGCGGTCGATATGTATGGCGCCGGGGTTGTCACGGACGACGTGAAGCGCGCGGGCGAACTCGCGGGACAATTCTACGGCAAGCCGTTGATGGCGGAGCGGGCGCGGGCGGGGCTCGATCAATTGCTCGCGACCAAGCTGGCCGATCCGGCGCGGGTGGCGTCGATCGGTTACTGCTTCGGCGGCGCGGTGAGTCAGGCGCTCGCCTACAGCGGGGCTCCGCTCGCCGGGATCGTGAGTTTTCATGGCTCGCTCATTCCGGCGTCGGCCGAAGCGGCGGCGGCGAATCGGGCCAAGTTTCTAATCTGTCACGGTGCGGTGGATCCGTTTATCAAGCCGGAGGAGCTGGCCGCGTTTACGAAGTCGATGGATGCCGGCAAATTTGATTACCAGTTCATCAGCTACGCGGGGGCGATACATGCGTTCACGAACCCGAAGGCGGACGAGGTCGCGAAGGCGACGGGATTGGTGGGCGGGATCGGCTATAACGCGGCGGCCGACGCGCGCTCGTGGGCGCACATGCGGACATTTTTTGCAGAAATTTTGGCCGTCAAGAAATGAGACGCTCGCCACCGTTCGGCCGGGAAGGGCAGTTGATTTTGGCTGTCTGCGTGTTGGGCGCCGGATTGACCGGCTGTCTGGCGACGAAGGTGGTGACGGCGCCGATTAAGTTGGCGGCGACGACGGTGGTGGTGGTGGGGGAGACGGCGGGCGCGGTGGTGAAGACGACGGGCAAAGTCGCGGCGGGGGCGGTGCGGGCGTCGGGAACGGTCGCCGACGGCGGGATCGCGGTGGCGGCGAAGCTCGCGCGGGCCGGGATGGTGACGTTTGTTGATGGAGCGACCGGTGCGGTCGCGCGGGTGCCTTGGCAACCTGGGCTGACGTTGGCGGGCGGTGCGGAGGCGGCAAAAGTGCGGCTGGCGGCGCAGGCGGTGCAAGTGATCCGAGCCGGGCAGCTCGCGTATCAGCTGACGCAGCCCAAAGTCGCGTTGCCGCTCGCCGCGGGGGATGTGGTGCGGGTCGGCCCAAAAGGTTAGCACGCCGGACTTTCGGGCGGCTTGCCACGGTGGGTTGAATGCGCTTTTTCGCGCGCATGAATCTCACCGATGCCCGAGTTTTGGTCCAAGCCGCGATCGAGCGGATGCGGCTCGCTTATGGCGCCGTGGTCTTCGACGAGTGGGCGTTGCTCGCGACGACTGCGAGGCACGGCGGGGTGCTGGCCTATGGCGGGCCGCGACTCGAAAGCTTCCGGCAGTGCTTCGCGACGGATGTGGAACTGCTCCGGAGCGCGGCGGCCGGGCAATCGTTGGCCGTGGGCGATTTTCTCTTTGCGCTGGAAGCGGCAGGGACGCGCTACGACGCGCTGCTGCGGGTGGGCGCGGGGAGTTTTCTGGTGTGCAATCATACGCAGAAAACGATGATGGAGATCCGGGCCGAGCCGACGTGGCTGCGCGCGCAGACGGCGTTCGTCGAGCTGGCCGAGGATTTTCGGACCGATCCGCTGGAGGCGGAGGCGGGCGCGAACCACTGACGGCGGGCTTTAGGCGAAGAGCCCGGAGCCAAGGAACCACGCGTAAGCGGCGAGCAGCGGCCAGCCGGCCCAACGGGGCAGGCCGCGATGGAAGGCGAGCGCGGTGGCGTGGACGACGATGGCCCCGACCAGAATGCCGAGTCCGAGCGAGAATGCCGGTGGAACCGCCAACGGCTGCACGAGGGCGCCGAGGCCGAGGCAGAGCGGAATGCAGATGTGGCCGTCACCGATTTGGGAGGCATAGACGATATCGGCGCGGCGGCGGGCGGCGTAGAAAAAGGCGAGCAAGGCATTGGGCAACACCATGAGCAGGCCGCTGAGCCAGCCGAGTGACTGCGCACCGAAGGGCAGGTCTTTTTGGGTGGAAAGCCAGGCGACGATCCAATCGAGGCTCACGTAGACGACGTAAGCGCCGGCGAGCAGCACGGCGACATCGAGATAAAAAAACGGGCTGAAGGCGCGGCGCTGGGTGACGTTATTCTTCAGGATATCGAAGACCTGAAACGCCTGCCAAAAGAGAAAGAGACCGACGAGGACGAGACCGTCGCGCGCTTCGAGCCGGCCGTCCTCGGCGAGAATCCAAGTGATGCCGGCGAAAAACAGGCCGGCCGTGAGCGAAAGCAGGAGAGAAAGCCGGGTGAGGCTGCGGGCGGTATCGGCGGCCGCGGCGCGGTCGGGGCCGGAGGAGTTGCGGCGGGCGGACTTCTTGGCGGAGCCGGGGAGGAGCGTGAGACCGAAACAGAGCGCGGGCAGACCGAGGAGAACGGTGAGGTTGGTGACGTTGTTGACGAGACAGTTGGTGAGAATGGCCGACGGGGATTCCCCGCGGGAGGCAACGATGGCGACGAAGAGCAGATTCCCGAGGCCCGAACAGTAGGGCATGATGAGGGTGCCGACGGCGGTGCCCTCAAGCCCATGGCGGAGCAGCGCCTCGAAGCGCCAAATCATCAGGAGCGAGGCGGCGAGGAACAGAGCAAGGTAAGTCCACGGGCCGGCGAGGCCGAGAGTCTCGATGGATTCGGCGAGCGGATTCACGCGCGGTCGGCGACCCAGCCGAGGGCATAGCGGCCTTGGCGGCGGCGCAGTCGGAGCGGCGCGCCAAAGGTGGCGGCGAGTCGGGCGGTCGTGAGCGTGGTGGCGCGGGGGCCAGCGGCGACCACGCGGCCGGCGCGGAGCAAGAGCGCGTGGGTGAAGCAGGGCAGAATTTCTTCGACGTGGTGCGTGACCAAGACGAGGGCGGGGCAGTTTTTCCGGCCGGAGAGTGTTTGCAGAAAGCGGAGAAATTCTTCACGGGCGACGGGATCCAAGCCGGCGCAAGGCTCGTCGAGAATGAGCAGCCGCGGGCGAGCCATGAGAGCGCGAGCGATGAGGATACGCTGGCGCTCGCCTTGGGAGAGAAACTGCCACTCGCGATTGATGAGACGGGTGGCCCCGAGCAGGCGGAGGAGTTTTTTCGCGGCGAGGAGGTCGGCTCGGGTCGGCGTCAGCCAGAGATCGAGTTGGGCGTAGCGGCCGCTGACGACAGTTTCGATCGCAGGCTCGGCGGCTGGCACGCTGGCTTGGAGTGCGCTGGTGACGATACCGAGTTTGAGGCGGAGGTCGCGCCAATCGGTTTCGCCGTAGCGTTGGCCGAGGACGGCGATGTCGCCGCCGGTGGGTGAGAGGTAACCGAGGAGGGTCTTGAGCAGGGTGGTTTTGCCGCAGCCGTTGGCCCCGAGGATCGTCCAGTGTTCGCCGCGTCGCACCCGCCAGTCGAGGCTGTGGAGGATGACGGTGTCGCCGCGCGTCACGCGGAGGCCGGAAACGTCGAGAATCAGAGACATGGAAGGGGAGCATGAATTTTCGCGGGCCACGGCGTCAATGGCCGGGGGCGGAGCCGGGAGTTGCGCGGCGCGCGGTGACGGCTCACGTTGGCCGGATGCGAAACGTTATCGGGTTGTTTTTTGGCCTGCTCGTGGTGGCCGTGGGGGCGGCGCAAGCGCGGCCATTTATGGTGATGGTTTACAACGTGGAGAATCTCCACGACGCGGACGGTGTGGCGACCTTTGAGGACTATCAGCCGGCGCGTTACTCCAAGACCCATGTGCTGACGAAGTTGAACAACATCGCCAAAGTTTTGGCGCAATTCGAGGGCGGGCGCGGACCCGATGTGATCCTGTTTCAGGAATTGGAGGCGGACTTTACGCCCGGCAAAGCGGCACCGAACTATCCGGAGATTTTGGCGCGCTACGCGGGGGTAAAGATCGACGCGATGCTCGGGGCGAAGTTTAACGCTGAAATCGCCGACCTCCCGTCGGAGGCGCTCCTGTTGAAGACCTTGGCCGACCGGGGGATGACGGGTTATTTTGTCGAAGTGCCGGCGGTGGTCGCGCCGAAAGACGCGCCCGAGCGAAAACTGGAGCAGAAGTGCGTCGTGTTTACGCGGTTTCCCGTGAAGCACGCGCGGTCCTACGCGACGGCCAACGCCCGCGCGGTGCAGGAAGTGCTCATCGAGGTGGACGGTGCGCCGCTCTATCTTTTCAACAATCACTGGAAGTCGGGCGCGAGCGATCCGGCGACGGAAAAAGACCGCATCGAAAACGCGCGCACGTTGCGCACGCGACTGACGGATATCCTCAAAGAAGACCCGCATGCCGATGTGATCGTGGGCGGGGATCTCAATTCCCAATACAATCACAGCCGACGCTACGCGAAGACGATGAAGCAGACCGGCATCAACGACGTGCTTGGCTCGCAAGGCAACGAACTCGCGGTGCGTGGGACGACGCGCGATCTCTACAATCTCTGGTATGAACTGCCGGCAGAGCAACGCGGGAGCGACACGTTCCGCGGGGAATGGGGCACGTTGATGCACCTGATCGTGAGCCGCGGACTCTATGACTTCCGCGGGGTGCAATACGCGGACAACTCGTTTGCGGTGGCGAAAACTCCCGGGATGAACGCCGATGCGAAAGGCTTGCCGGTGCGCTGGTCGGGCGACGGCGCGACCGGCTCGGGTTTCTCGGACCATTTTCCGATCTACGCGCGATTCGTGACCGTGCCGGACGGCCGGGCGGACAAGTATCTGCCGCTGAAAAACGCCTCGACGGAGCCGGCAACGGTGGCGGTGGTGAAGATCGATTATGCCGGGATCGACGTGGAAAAGACCGCGCTCAAGGCGGCGCAGATTCCGGCGGACCAGAGCATCCGATCCGACGCGTTCAAAGGAAAACTTTTCCGCGTGGAAGGCAAAGTGGGGAAGGCGAAGCGCCTCAGCGTCGAGTTCATGGGTGAGACTTACGATGTTTACAGTCATGATCCCGCGCTGCTGGCCAAGCTGCGGGAGGACCACCAAGCCGGGGATACGCTGCGGTTTTACGGCGAACTCGGAATCTTTCGGGAGCGTTGGCAGTTTGTCGTCCAAGACCCGAGTTGGGTAAAATGAGCGCCCTTACCGTCTACACCTATTCGAACTGCGACAGCTGCCGGCGCGCCGTGACGTGGCTGCGCGGCCGTGGGCTGGACTTTGTCGAGAAGCCGATCCGCGAGACGCCGCCGAGCGGGGCCGAGCTGAAGCGAATGCTCGCGGCGCAGGGCGGTGAGCTGCGGAAGCTTTTCAACACCTCGGGCCTCGACTACCGGGCGCAAGGATTGGGCGAGAAGTTGCCGGCGATGACGGAGACGGCCGCGCTGGCATTGCTTGCGGGCAACGGAAATCTGGTGAAACGCCCGTTTTTGCTCGGAGCCGACGGTCTGGGTTTGGTGGGTTTTAACGAAGCCGTCTGGGCGGTGCGACTGGGGGGCAAATGAACGCGGAGAATCCGACGGTGATCGAATTGCGGCTGCGGGAGATCGCGCAGTTGTTCAACTCGTTGGATCCGTCGCCGTTTTTGGAACGCGATCTCGATGCCAAGGCGGAGGAGTTCATCGAGAGCTGGGCGGCGGAGATTCCGAAGCACCGCGAACTCGCGCTGGTGATCCATGTGGCGACGCCGCCGGCGACAACGATGGACGTGCCGTCGGCGGTGCGGACGTATTTTTGCCACCGGGCGGAGCACAAGCAGCGGGAGTTTTTGCAACTGATGCGCCGGGGCCGGCTCAGCCTCGTGGTGGGGCTGGTTTTTCTGGCCGGGTGCTTGATTCTCGCGCAATGGATCGCGCTGGAGCCGCATGGAACAGCGCTGGAAATCGTTCGCGAGAGTCTCTCCATAGTGGGTTGGGTGGCGATGTGGCGTCCGCTTGAGATTTATCTCTACGACTGGTGGCCGGTGCGGGCGGAGCGGAGAAACTTGCAGCGGCTTGCGCGGATGGAGGTAAAAGTCTTAGTATCCGGCCCATCGTTATGAATCCGCTGCAATCCACTGTTCGCTGGCTCGCCACGCACACCCTATTTCCATCGAGCCGACTCGATGCGCGCGCCGAGGCCATGGTCTGCATCGCCGCGATCGTCGCGGCGGAGGATGCGGCGTCGCTGGCCAACACGCGGCATCTGATCAAGTCGCGCGACGGGGCGAAAGACGCGGCGTTGCGGGCTTATAATTACCGTCGGAGCATGGTCCACTACGTGTGCGACAACGCGGCGAAGGTGTGAGTGTAGCTCGTTGTACGCGCAGACGAAGAAGGTCATGGTAGCAGCCATGACTTCCGGCACAGGCGGAGGGCGGGCAGTTTCGGCTAGAGTGGCGGGATCGGAATCTACCCATTGATTCCAATGTTTGGATTTTTGATCCGTGCGGCCCGGGCCGAGGTTGCGGACGGGGCGACGGCAGCGGTCGCTGCCGGAGAAGAAAGATTTTCCGGGTGCGATCGCTCTGCTGGAGCCGATGGCAAAAGCGGAGCCAAAGAAAGCTGACGTTCAGCCCGAGCTGGAGAGGGCCTTAACCGGCCAGCCCGGTAAGGTCGGGTTGCTTGGTAAAGCCAGATTCGCCAATCGGTCGCTCTCGGGCACATTGAACGGGGGTGGTGTGAGCGTGCACGTGCACGTGCGCGTGCGCGCTTCCGGTGGGTATGTGAGTTTGTTTTCTTATCAGCTTTTTTTCGACTTGGCCGAGGGGAGTTGCGCTCGGGGAAAGGACTCGGTCGGGACTGCAAGATTGCGCCGCGCGCCGCGGGCGGCACGTTGTGGAGTGCATGCAATTGATCGATACGCACACCCATCTGGACGGGTTCGCCGCGCGGGGAGAACTGCCCGCGGTGTTGGCGCGGGCGGCGGAGGCGGGCGTCGAACAGATGATCGCGATCGGCACCGCGGCGGACGATTGGGGTGTCTACCGGGAGCTGGCGCGAGAATACGGCCACCAGGTCAAGTATTCGGTGGGGCTGCATCCCTGTTCGGTGGACGCGAATTGGGCGGAGGCCGTCGGGCAGATGGAGGATTTCTGGGTTGGGAGCGGGCCAAAGCCGGTGGCGCTGGGTGAATGCGGGCTGGATCGGTTTCATCTGCCGAAGGGCGATTCGGCGAAAGCGGCGGAGATTCTGGGCTGGCAGCGGGCGGCGTTTCGGGTGCAGCTCGACTTGGCCCGACGGCTCGGGTGTCCGCTGGTCGTGCATTCGCGCGGAGCGTTTCAGGAGTGCGTTGAGTTGATCGATGGGAGCGGAGTGGCCTGGGAGCGGGTGATCTTCCACTGCTTTACCGAAGGCGCCGCGGAGATGGCCGAGCTGACGAAGCGGGGCGGTTTTGGGTCTTTCACCGGGGTGCTCACTTACAAATCGGCGGAGAATGTGCGGGCGGCAGCGCGGGCGCAGGGCTTGCAACGACTCATGCTTGAAACCGATGCGCCGTTTCTGACCCCGATGCCGCACCGGGGGAAACCCAATGAACCGGCGCTGATGCGGCACACGGCGGAGTATGCGGCCGGTCTATTTGGCGTGGAGCTGGAAGAGATCGCGGCGGCCTCGACGCGAAACGCCCGGGCGTTCTTCGGGCTTTAGCCCGGCCGACGGACGAGAGATGGCAGCACAAAAAAGGCGCCCGCAAAGGACGCCTTGATTTTCGGATTAACGCACGCCGACGGAACTCACGCCTCGTCGAATTTTTTTGCGAAAAGCGATTCGAGTTCGGCGAGCATCTGCGGGGCGTCGTCGCCGGTGGCGATGAATTTGACCTTCGAGCCCTTGCAGGCGGCCAACATCATGAGGCCCATGATGCTCTTGCCGTTGACCTGCTCCTCGTCCTTTTCGACGAAAACCTCGGCTTTGAACTTGTTGGTGATGCGAACAATCATCGCGGCCGGCCGGGCGTGAATGCCCATCTTGTTCTGCACGATCAGCGCCTTGATGAGGGGCTGGGCGGCAGGCGGTGTGGCGGCGGGATTGTTCATGGCTGAGTGGCGGGAAAGACCGATAAACATCAAGCGGGTTGCCCCGGCTTGCAACCCCAAAGCCAGAGCCTACGGTGCCAGCCGATGCCGAAAATTGCGCTGATCGTCCCGTGTCGACTCGAGTCCACCCGCTTTCCGCGCAAGTTGTTGCACACGATCAAGGGCAAGCCCCTGCTGCTTTGGGTAGCAGAACGCATCGCGCGCGAAGCTCCGGAGATGCCGTTGTATTTCGCAGTGGATCATGAGCTTTTGGCGGAATGCGTGACGACGGCGGGGTTCAAAGCGATCATGACGCGGAGCGATCACGCCAGTGGCACGGATCGTCTGGCGGAGGCCAATCGTAGCATCGGTGCCGACCACGTGATCAACGTGCAGGCGGATGAGCCGTTGGTTTCGGCGCGGCAGATTCGCGCGTTGGCGGAGTTGATCTCCGGTCCGGCGGACATGGCGACGTTGGCCACGCGATTCAACACGGCGGCAGATTTTGCCAATCCGAATCAGGTCAAGGTCGTGCTCGCGCCGGGCGGGCGGAAGGCGCTCTATTTTTCTCGCTCGCCGATTCCCTACGCGCGGGATTTGGTGGGCAACGTCGATGACGCCTGGGTGCGGGCGAATCCGTGTTTCCGGCACCTTGGGCTCTACGCCTATAAGGCGGCGCTATTGGAAAAATTTGCAGGACTGCCGGTCGGACGCTTGGAGCAGATCGAGAGATTGGAGCAGCTCCGCGTGCTCGAGAACGGGTTCAGCATTGCCTGCGACCTGACCGAGGACCCGACGATCGGCGTGGACACGCCGGAGGACGGAGAAAAATTTGAGCGTTGGCTCGGGTAGAGCCCGCGGAGTTCGGGGACGCGGAAGGATGAAAGAGGCGGTTGAGCGCCCTTCGTCTTCAGATTTTCCCGGCTTTGCGCGCTTCGACCATCCGGTAGAAATCGGTGAAGAGCGGATCGGCGTCGTTGGGGCCGGGGGCGGCCTCGGGGTGATATTGCACGCTGAAGACCGGGAGCTTTGTGTGCCGCAGGCCCTCGACGGTCTGGTCGTTGAGGTTGATCTCGGTGACTTTGGCGCCGTGTTTTTCGAGGCTCGTGGGATCGGTGGCGAAACCGTGATTTTGGGCGGTGATGGAGACTTTGCCGGTCTCCAAATTCTTTACGGGCTGGTTGCCGCCGCGGTGGCCAAACTTTAGTTTGAACGTCGTGCCGCCAATGGCGTGGGTGAGCATCTGATGGCCGAGGCAGATGCCGAAGATGGGGTATTCGGGCAGCAGCGCCGAGACCGTTTGGTGTACATAGCCCAGCGCCGCGGGGTCGCCGGGGCCGTTGGAAAGGAAGACCGCATCGACCTTGTGCTCGCGAACTTGCTCGGCGGTGGCCGTGGCGGGGAAGACCTGTACGTCGAAACCGTGGCGGACAAGTTTCCGGAAGATCGTGTGCTTGGCCCCGAAATCGAAGGCCGCGACCTTGAAACGTTTGGCGGGCGGGGTGGGGGCGTTGAAGGTGGTGCCGACCGGCAGATAGGCGGCGTTGTAGTTGCCGGCGTCGGTGGCGGACCAGAGGTAAGGCGCTTGGCAAGTGACGTCCTTCACGTAATCGCTGCCGGCCATGTCCTGCCAAGCGCGGGCCCGGGCGACGGCCTCTTCGTCGGAAAGCGGGAGGGTGCTGAGGCAACTCTTCATCGCGCCGTCGACGCGGAGTTTCTTGGTGAGTGCGCGGGTGTCGATTTCGGCGAGACCGGGGATGCCGTGTTTCGCGAGGTAGGCATCTAGCGAGATTTCGCTGCGCCAGTTTGAAACGACCGGAGAGAGTTCGCGGATGACGAAACCGGCGCATTTCGGGCCGGAGGATTCTTCGTCGGCGGGGGCGAGGCCATAGTTGCCGACTTGGACGGCGGTCATGGTCACGATTTGGCCGAAATAGGAGGGATCGGTGATGATCTCCTGATAGCCGGTCATCGACGTGTTGAAGACACATTCTCCGGCGATGGTGGCGGCGGCGCCAAATGCGCGACCGCGAAACACACTGCCATCTTCGAGAGCCAGGACACCGGGTTTGAACGTGGACATTAAAGCCGATAGAAAAGGCGCGGCGGCATGGGTGCCAAGGGTTTTGTGCGCGAGGCGGGAACTTGCCTGAAATTTTCTCCATCGGCCGTCATTAAATTGAAGTGCGTTGGTCATTTGACAGCAGTGATTAGGGGCCTAATCGTCCCGCTTCCAAAAATTCGATGCCCTACACCGAAGACCGCACTGCCTGGTATGAAGGCCAAGGACTATGGCAGCATATACCCGCCTCAGATTGGGGCGACTGGGTATGGCAATTGAAGAACCGAATCACGAGTGTGGCTCAGCTGGAAGAGCATATGACGCTCACGGCCGACGAGAAGGCCGGCTGCCTTTTTGCCAGTCAGAAGCTGGCGCTCGCGATCACCCCGTATTTCTTCAATCTGATCGACCGCGATGACCCGAATTGTCCGATCCGGAAGCAGTTGATTCCGCGGGGCGGCGAAGCGGTGGTGAGTGAGGAAGAAATGCTCGATTCGCTCGGCGAGGATGAGCATTCGCCGGTGCCCGGATTGGTGCACCGCTATCCGGATCGCGTCTTGTTTTTGGTCACGGACCGGTGCGCGGCCTACTGCCGTTATTGCACGCGGAGCCGGCTGGTTTCGAACGCTCAGGACTACAATTTTCACCCTGAATTTGAACAAGGGTTGAAGTATATTGAGACGCATCCGGAGATCCGTGACGTGCTGCTTTCCGGCGGCGATCCGCTGCTGCTCTCAGACAAGAAGTTGGACAATTTGCTGTCCCGGCTGCGGGCGATCAAGCACGTGGAGTTTATCCGGATCGGCTCGCGAATTCCGGTGTTTTTGCCGCAGCGCATCACCCCGGAATTGTGCGAAATTTTCAAAAAGCACGGCCCGATTTGGATGAGCATCCATACGAACCACCCAAAGGAGGCGACGGCTGAGCTACGGGCGGCGTGCGAGCGGTTGTCGTTTGCCGGCGTGCCGTTGGGGAACCAGAGCGTGCTATTGAAGGGCATCAACGACGATGTCGAGGTGATGAAGGCCCTGATGCACCGGCTGCTGCGGATGCGGGTTCGGCCCTATTACATCTACCAGATGGATCTGATCACCGGCGGTGCGCATTTCAAAGTCGATGTGCGCAAGGGTATCGAGATTATCCGTGCTCTGCGTGGTCACACCACCGGCTATGCGGTGCCGCAATACGTGATCGATGCACCCGGCGGTGGCGGCAAAGTTCCGATCAACCCCGATTACGTGGAGAAAATCACCGACTCCGAAGTGGTGTTCCGCAACTACGAGGGCCAACGGTTCAGATATCCGCTGACAAACACGCCTTTGCCGGCCGTTCGTGAAGGCGAGCGCGATCTCGTGGCGGGAGCGGTGATCGTAGACTGAATCAGTTCTCCGGCGAGGATTGAGAAATCGATCGATTTTTTAATGTCTAGCGATCAGGAATTTAAGAGATGATAGCGTCGCGACAAAAAACTTTCGGTTTTTTTGAGCAATTTTGATTCGGCTGCATCTATCCCAATGAAAAGGCCGTCCTGGTAAGACGGTCAGGGTTATAGGTTCAATGGTTTGCTTGGTGTCAGGTTACATGGGCCGCCTCCTTCATCGGAGGCGGCTCTTGTAGTTTTTGGGGTCTACGGTGGGGATTGGTCAGCCGTTTTGGAACCCAAAGTTTTCTCCGGTAATTTTGAGCGTTTTCCAAAATCCAGCATCTATCCTTCGGATAGTAAGGCCGTGCTGGTAACACGGTCAGGGTCAGTAATTCATTACGGTTTGCTTGGTGTTCGGTTATATGAGCCGCCCCTTAAACGGGGCGGCTTTTTTTTACCGGCGGGGCGGTTTCGCGTTAGATTCGGGAAATTTGGAGGAAATTCTTGCGCCGCCCATGATCACGCTTTTGCTCCCGCTTGCCTGTAGGGGTGTCTTCCGCGGAAGACTGAGATTGCGGCGCGATTCGGCCGCTCGACCCTTCGAACCTGAACGGATCATGCCGACGAAGGAAACAGCAGGCGCGGATTGCGCCTTTTTTTGAGGGCGCGACTCACGCCCCCTTTTTCGGCGGCCCGTTTGGGTTGGGCATCACCCACCATGCATCCTCCGATTCGAATCTCTCTTCTCAGCTTCGCGCTCGCCGCGACGTTGCCTGCCGCCGAGCCGGCCCAACCGCCCGGCGCCGTGACGTTGGCGCCCGTGCGGGTCACGGCCGATCTCTGGGCTTCACCACTCGCCCAAATTCCGGCGAGCGTGACGGTCTTCGACGAAGCGACCCTTCGCTTCGGGGCGGTCGGTCATTTTGGCGACTTGGCCGACCGGATTCCCAATCTCACGTTTACCGGCGGCACTTCGCGACCGCGGTATTTTCAGATCCGCGGCATCGGCGAAAACTCCCAATACGAGGGCGAGACGCCGGATTCCGCGGTGCGTTTTCTCGTCGATGATTTTGATTTCACGGGGCTTGGCACGCTCGGGAGCACGTTTGATGTCAGCCAAATCGAGGTCTTGCGCGGGCCGCAGGCCGGTGCGTTCGGGGCCAACGCGGCTGGGGGCGTTGTGCGCTTGGTGACCAACGCGCCGACGCCGTTTTGGACGGGACGCGTCGAGTCGCGTTTCGGCGAAGACGCGTTGCGCGAGGGCGGATTTGCGCTTGGTGGCCCGTTGGTCGCTGCACAGCCCGATCGTTTCATGGTGCGTCTGGCGGTGCAGCAGCACGCAAGTGACGGCTTTCGGCGCAACGTCACGCTCGGCCGAGCGACCAACGCCCGCGACGAGTTCAACGCCCGGCTCCGTCTGACGGCCAATTTCTCTCCGGCTTGGCGCTGGGACGGCGCGGTACTCTTTTCCGAGGTAAACAACGGCTTCGACGAGTTTGCGCTCGATAACAACGGCCGCCGCACCTTCAGCGATCAACCGGGGCGCGACGAACAACGCTCCACCGCCGCCAGCCTGCGCGGCACCTATTCCGGGCTCGATGGTGTGCGGCTCACGACCATCACGAGCGGCACCCGGGTGAAGTCGGTTTACAGTTATGATGACGACTGGACCGCCGCGTCTTATGAAGGCTTCAGCGATCTTC
The DNA here is from genome assembly GCA_044356555.1 of Opitutaceae bacterium. Taxonomy (GTDB): domain Bacteria; phylum Verrucomicrobiota; class Verrucomicrobiia; order Opitutales; family Opitutaceae; genus Tous-C4FEB. The sequence goes on from JBIKWB010000016.1 coordinate 107,158, forward strand.
GGCGCTCCCGGGACGGCTTTAACCAGGAGCTGCGACTCGACTCCGTGCTCACGCGAGGAGCGTTCGGGGCCATCGACCGGTGGACGCTTGGCGCGTTCTACGCGAACCTCGTCGAAGACAGCGCCTACACGAACACAGATCCGGGCAACGTCCGCGGTCTGCGCACGCGCTACGATTCGGACCAGATCGCGGGCTTTGGCCAAATCGCGCATGATTTTTCTCCGCGCACGCGTCTCATTGTCGGCCTGCGCGCGGAGCACATTGCCCTTGCCGGTCGGGGCACGAGGACCCGTTTCCGCCAAGCGCGCAACACGTTCGACCCCGTGGTCACATTTTCGCCGGCCTTCGACGACACGCTCCTCGGCGGGAAACTCACGCTTGAGCACGACCTCACCGGCGCCGTGCTCGCGTTTGCCTCGGTCACGCGCGGTTACAAGGCCGGTGGCGTCAACCTCGACGCGCGCATCAATCCGCCGGCCGATCCCTTGACCTACGGCACCGAGACGCTGTGGAACACCGAGGTTGGCCTGCGCGGTTCGTGGCTGGAGCGTTCGCTCACGGCCGAGATCACCGCGTTCAACCTCGATCGCGCCGACACGCAGGTGCGCGACTCGGCGGGTTTCGGCGGCAACTACCGCTTCTTCACGGCCAACGCCCGCGCCGCCCACGTTACCGGCTTCGAGGCCGCGGTGAACTATGCGCTGACTCCTGCGTGGTCCGTCGCCGGCACGCTCGCGGCGATGGAGTCTGAACTCGATAAATTTTCGCTCACCAACGGCAATTCCGGCGGAGGTCGCCCGCTCGCGAATACGCCGCGCACCGGCTACACGTTGGGCACGCGTTACCGGCCGGCCCCGACCGGGCTTTTCGCGTCGGCCGAACTCGTCGCCCGCGCCCGGCAATTCGACTCCAACAACCAAAACGAAGCGCGTCGCGCGTTCCACCTCTACAACGCCAGCCTCGGCTATGCGTGGCGCGAATGGACGTTCACGCTCTGGGGGAAAAATCTCACGAATACGCGTTATGAGAAACGGGTGTTTTTCTTCGGCAACGAGGACCCGGACTACGCCGAGACGCGCTACGAGACCCGGGCCGATCCCCGGCAGCTCGGCGTGAGCGCGGAATATCGGTTCTGATCGCGCTCGCCGCGCGCTGGCCGGTTGACCTCGCGGGACCGGATTCGTTGGGCTGTGGGTGATTGCTCGCTCCATGGCCCTTCGTCCCAATCTATCCGCCTTGCCGCGTTCGCTTCGACGGACGCGCGCCTTCGTCGTCGCGAATCTCGTGCTCTGGGGCGTGATCGGGGGATGGTATTTGTTGCAGCCGGTGACGCGGCAGCAGGAGGTTTCCCGGCTCGTCGGAAATTTGTTGGACAGCCGGAAGCAGGTCACGGCGTTCGATGTCGGCTGGGATCTTTGGCAGCTTTATTTTAGCGACGAATTTGTTCGCGCCGCGCCGACCGGTGATCGCACGCATCTGCTCGGCGGGGTGCCGCGATTGAGTGCGGGCAGCGGGGCCGGACCGGTGCGGGTCTTGAGCAACTCCGGCTATGTCGTCGGCTACAGCGATGCTTTGGGCAATCCGCTTTGGGCGGCGTATCGCCTGCGCGATCTCGACTGGCGCGAACCGGCGGCGCGGCCCGAGCGGTTCCGCGTCGATCCGCGCACGGCCGCGCGGATTGAGCCGGGCGACTACACGCGGAGCGGCTACGATCGCGGCCACCTCGCGCCCAACTACGCCATCGCTACGCGCTACGGCCGTGAGGCGCAGGAAGACACGTTTCTGATGTCGAACATCACGCCGCAGCAACACACGCTCAACGCGGGTCTGTGGAAGGCGTTGGAGCAACGCATCGCGACGAACTATCCCGCGCGCTTTGGGGAGTTTTGGGTGGTTGCGGGGCCGATCTTCGGCGCGGTGCCGGCCCGATTGAAGCGCCGGGTCGCGGTGCCGGAGGCCTTTTTCATGGTCATCCTCGACGAACAAGCGGGCGGAGTGCGGGCGACGGCGTTTGTGCTGCCGCAGAGCGCGAAGGACGAGTCGCTCGACTCCTATTTGGTAGCGATTGACGAGGTGGAGCGACGCACCGGGCTGGACTTCTTGAACGAATTGCCGGCCGCGGCGCAGGCAGCGCTCGAATCAAAGCGAGCGGCGCGGGCTTGGTGACCGTGGCCGGCCCACGGGCTTTTCTTGCCGCGTCGGCGGCGGGCGGTTCCACTTCGGGCATGATCGGAATCCATGAAGGCGCAGGAGGTGGCACGAAGAAGAAGGTGGAGCGCGTGTTCCCGTTGCACTTGAGCTTGGTCGGCAGCGAGCCGCGTGTGTGGCGGATGGTGCTCGTGCGCGAGTCGATGTGGCTCTCGCGCCTGCACGACTGCATTCAGGTGGCCTTCGATTGGTTCGATTATCAGACCCACGCGTTCAACTTCGACGACCTGCGCTATGGCAATCCGCTCAAGCGGGATGAGCTGGTGATCGAAGACGACCGCGACATCGCGCTCTCCGATCTCGATCTGGAGAACCGTGCGCGGTTTTCCTACGGTTACCATTTCGCCGAAGGCTGGCAGGTCGAAATCCGCGTGGACAAGCCGGTGGCGATGGAAAAGGGCCTGCGTTATCCGCACTGCGTCGGTGGCGAGCGGGCCGGGCCGCCCGAGGACTGCGGTGGGCTCGATGCGTTTCACGACATGCTGGCGTGCCTGAAAGAGCCCGAGACCGAACTCGGCCGCGAGTGGCGCGAGTGGGTCGGCCCCGACTACGACGCCGAAGTGTGCGACATCCCGAAGATCAACCAGTCGCTGCGGCGGTTGACGAAATAGGGTTAAATCTCAGTCGAGCGCCCGAGGCTCTTTGCGGCAGTTCGTAGATCCCGATGAGGGAGACGTCAGGCGAGCAGTTGATGGAAGCCGAGTGTCGGCGATAAACACCCCGAGGCCGAAAAAGGGAGTCAAACTTTGCAGTTTGTCATTCGGTCGAGGCGGTCCTGAAACGGAGCGGGTTTCACATCCGCCCGGTGGTTCTCGCGGCTGATCAGACGGTAACTCGCCGACCGATTTCCAAATGGAGTGTCCGCACCGCGCTGTTCGACGCCCGCGCAAACACTCCCCTTACTTGCAAAGTCAGTTGTGGCCCCTGCTACGGGAACTGCGCCGCTATTTCCACCGAGCAAAACGCTCTAACCCCAATACTGTCCGCTTAGAAGAATAAGCAGAGATTACGGGTGGATGGAGCCGGACGTGGGCAGGGGCGCCGGGGTGACGCAGCGGATAGCCGGACATTTTCAGTTTGAGTCCGCGGGGAATGCGGCGGGGCCCCGGCTGCTCACGGATCGCTCCTGAAGGATTTCCAGCAGGATGCTACTGAGCCAGCGCGCCGACTGCTGAGGTGGGAAAGGCTGGCGGGCGGGCCAGTTTGTGACGCAAGACTCGCACGCTGTGCGTGAACGATAATCGGCCGGGATCGAGTTGCGCGCCCCGGGCGGCCCGACACATTAGGGTGCGAACCGCCCGGTGGGCCAGCAGCAGATCTTAGATTTTCTGCTCGACCAGCGCGGGCGTTTTGCTGCCCCTGACGACAGTCATGGCTACCGACCGCATGTTGCTGACCCCCTCGGCTCGGCCCACTAAAGCACAAAAAAACGCCGAACTTCGCGTTCGGCGTTTCGGGAAGATTCGATCAATCAAGATGAGGGGCTGACGGGGGGCAAAGGCGGAACGATAACGGGGGGTGGGGTCACAACGATAGCAGGTGGCGTCGTTGTCGCGGGCGGAGTGACCACAGCAGGGGGGGTGATTGCCGTGGGCGCCGGAGCTGTAGACGCGGTCGCGACTGCATTTGCAATTGCGGCCGTGTTCTGACCCGCGGACGAGGCGGCGGTGGTGGCAGCCGTGGTGATTGCGGTGGCATTGGCTGGGGCAGCTTGCGCAGCGGCTTGAGCGACAGCGGCGGCGGCGGAAGGAACGGCGCTAACGACGGAACTGGTAATAGCGGCGGCGGAGGCGGGCGCGGCAGTAACGGCAGCGCTTGTAATAACCGTTGCTTGCGCAGGCGCGGCGGCGACGGCGGCTTGGGCAATGGCAGCTGCGTTAGTGCTGTTTTGCGCACTAGTGTTGCCGGTGCTTTGAGTGGCCGTGACAGCAGCGGCCGTGATCGTGCCTGCGGATTCGGGTTTAGCCGTGACGGCGGCCGTCGTGATCGCGATTGCTGCGGTGGGTGCGGCGGTAACGGCAGCGGTGGTGATGGCGGCAGCAGCAGATGCCGGAGCAGCGGCGACGGCGGCGGTCGTGATACTGGCAGCTGCGGTCGGGTTGACCGTCACGGCTTGGGTAACAATGGCAGCGATCGCAGTCGCGTCACCGTTGGCTGACGCGATGGCACGGGCGATGATTACCGCCTGCTCCTCCGGGGTTTTGTTGGTGAGCTCCGCGGCCACGGCGGCAGGTGAGTTATCGATCGGTTGGGCTTGAACAGCCGGAGATGCCAAAAGCATGGCGGCGAAGAGGGTCAGGATGCGTGTTTTCATAATGTGCGGAGCGAGAGATTTGAACTTCAAAGGTGCTTGCAGAAAGCGAGCGTGACAAGAGATTTCTGGTATCTCGTTGCCTGAATCTGGCAGGCGTTGAGCAGTCTCAGTCAGGTGTTAGGGGCCCGGTCGGGTCAAGCGGTGCGGTTGTAGGTGCTCGACGAACGGGGCCACGGCTTGCTGCCGGTCACCCGGCGAGTCAGGGGCCGGCGAGGCGTGCGCATCCACGTTCCTTACGCCACGCGTTGCAAATAGGGTTACCTCCACGAGTCGATTGCGGTGGAAGGCGCTAACAAACTAGAACTGCTCTTCACGGCTGCGGCGGACATTTAGAAGACATTTATTTGCGCGACCTCGGGGCTCTGGGTCGGAAGCGACGGGAAATTTCGTTACGCGCCGAGTGTAGTTGCTATCCTTGAATTAAGGTTCAATTTAGATTGAACTCGGGCGGCCATCCTGCCCACTCTTCCCGAATGACCGATGCCGCAATCATGGTTTCCCCTAAGGTCAGGGGCCTGCTCCAGAAGCAGGGGCGGCCGGCTTCGGTAGTGGAATTTGAGGAGGCGGTGGTGGATTTTTTTGTGGATGCGGCCGACCTGCTGGGGGTGCCCAAGTCGGTGGCCGTTCTCTACGGGATCGTGTTTGCGTCTCCCCAGCCGCTGAGTTTTGCGGACATCGAGGCCCGCCTCACCCTGAGCAAGGGCTCGATTAGCCAGGGGCTGCGGGTGCTGCGGGAGATGGGGGCGATCAAGGAAGTTTCGGCGCCGGCGGACCGGGCGGAGCTGTTTACGCCCGATTTAGAGATGCGCCGGCTGATCCAGCGTTTCCTGGAGCAGCGTTTACAGAAGCAACTCGATGCGGGGAAGTCCCGGCTCGGCGTTCTGAAGCGTGCACTGCCCGATTTGGAGAAATCCGATGCGGAGACCCTTGGCTTGCGCATCAAGCAGCTGCAATCTTGGCATGAGAAAGCCCGGGCGTTGCTGCCGATCGCCCGGACTTTTCTGAAGCTCGCGCCGGGTTAATCCCCGGCACTCATACATTTTCCCTGCCTCGTTGCTTTCGACCGGAAGCGACGGGGCGAAGCCATACTTTGGAAGGTAAGTTAATAGTTGAGCGTTGAGAGTTGAGCGTCTCCGTCTTCCCGCGACGATGGTGGAAGACGATCGAACGCCGACGCCGGCGTCTCCGGGTAATAGCCAAGACCCGAGACCCCATTTCCTGGACTCTTCTCCTTGTTTTTATTAACCGCGGACCAAGGTCCGGCCCTGCGGGTAAAAGCATCGGGCGATTGGTATAAAATGATGGCTCACGAGATTAAAGTCATCCGCGATTTCGGTGCGGCAAAACGCCCCCGAAGCCTCGGCCGAGAGCGTGATTTGGTGTTTTATCCTTTTTAAAGGGATAACTAATGATAAATTAAGCATTCTTGAGGGGAGAATATTCCAGTATTTTGCAGAGTAAGATCGCCGACAGTTTGGCGACGAAGCCACCTACCCTTACCCGGCGCTCTGTGCATATTCCCCAAGTGCAAGGTAAGGCATTGGCGGTAATTGGGATGCGGCGCGCAGGAAAGACGTCACTCCTTTGGCAGATGCTGGGCGATCGGCTCGCGGCGGGGGAGCCGCGATCGACGCTGTTGTATTTGAACTTTGAAGACGAGCGTTTGACGGGCCTTACGGGTGCGGAACTCTCGCAGGTTACCGAACTTTATTACCGGCTTCACCCTGAGTGGCGAGATCAGCGCCGCGTGCTATTTCTGCTCGACGAGATCCAAGTTATTCCCGGTTGGGAAGTTTACGTTCGTCGTTTGCTCGATTCCGAGCAGATTGACCTTAGGTTATCCGGTTCCTCGGCCAAACTTCTCAGTCGAGAGGTCGCTACGAGCATGAGGGGCCGAGCTTTGGAAGTGTTGGTGCATCCCTTCTCCTTTCGTGAAGTGCTGCGTCATGCGGGGGTGGAGCCCAAGCGGCCGTGGGCGGCACTTCCGAAAGCCGCCCGTTCGATCGTGGAGAAAGGCTTGGCTGATTATCTGCTCGGAGGCGGCTTTCCAGAGGCGCAAGGTCTAGGGCCTCGGGATCAGGCCGCGCTTCTGCGCAGCTATGTGGACGTGGCCTTGCTGCGCGATGTCGTGGAGCGCCACGCCGTGTCCAACCCCACGGCTCTTCGCTGGATGCTCAGGCACTTGCTCGGTGCGCCGGCCGCACCCTTTAGCGCGCAAAAGTTTTATGATGCGCTTCGATCGCAAGGCATCGCGGTGGCGAAAGATACGGTTCATGCCTACCTCGCGCATCTTGAAGATGCCTTTTTGGTGCGCACGCTATCGATCCACGCGGCTTCGGAACGCCAGCGGATGGTTAATCCTCGCAAGGCCTACCCGATCGATCCCGGCATAATTCCGCTCTACGAGCGCTCGGGCCGGGCGAATCTGGGCGCCGCTTTGGAGACGGCCGTGCTGCTTGAGTTGGAGCGCCGCGGAGCCGAGCTGGCTTACTTGCGCACGGCCTCGGGTTACGAAGTCGATTTTCATGCGCGGTTGCCCGAGGGCCGCGTGTTACTGGTGCAGGTGTGTGCGAGGATCGAATCGGAAGAGACTTGGGCCCGTGAAGTTCGTGCCTTGCTTGAAGCGGCCGCCGAGCACCCCGGGACTGAGCCATGGCTCATTACGATTGAACCGCTTCCGGCGGGGAAAACTCTTCCTCAGCCTCTTTGTCACGTATTGGCCGCAGAATGGTTTCTCGAAAAAAGCCCTTAGTTATATTGACGCCAATTACCCCACCGTTCACCGACACCGATCTCGGCCGCCATCGCGACCAGCACAAGACCGGCAGCCGCATGATTCTTGGGGGCAATCGGCTCCTCCAGCCGGTCTTTGGGCAGCGGCGACGAGATCGTTCAGAGGCAGTTCGAGAAACGTCCGACGAAGGACGTGTTACCGCGAACGTTCATTCGCGCCGGTTGCCTCATCGGGAAGCGACGGGGCGAAGCCATGTTCTGTGCTGGGAAAGAGAGAAGGCGTGTGCGGTCCAAGCGCGAGGCCGACATTCGAAGCCAATCACAAAGGTTAGGGGTTGCCCCCGTCAGCTGCCCTTAAAGTCCGGAAAGCTCCGCCTACGCTAGCATTGTTCCTTTTGAGTATGTCGTATTCTCCCCCAGTCGAATCGGCCTTGGAGACCCTCCGCACGTTCGAGTCCGAGTTTAAGCGGCACGGAGTGAGGCAAGTCTGGCTTTTTGGCTCGCGAGCCCGCGGGGCTACCCCGGCCATGAGCGACTGGGATATCTTGGTGGAGTTTGTGGCGCCCCCGGGATTCGACAACTTCATGAACCTGAAGCTCGTGCTCGAAGAAAAACTCGGCGCTCGGGTCGATCTTCTCTCCCGAAGTGCGTGCAAGCCACGGTTTCTTCAAGCTATCCAAGAGGATCTGAGAGATGTTGCGTGATCCTTCGCTACGCTTGGAGGATATCGTCGAGGGTTGCGACCGACTGGCTGGCTACCTCGAAGGTTACGATTGGGAGCGATTTCAAAAAGACCAGAAAACCCAAGATGCCGTTGCACGGGTGTTCGAGATTATCGGAGAAGCGGTCAAGGGAGTGCCGGACGAGTGGCGTGAACTCGAACCTGAAATCCCTTGGCGCCAGATTGCAGGTTTCCGAGATGTGCTGGCCCATGCCTATTTCGCAATCGAGACCCGAATCGTCTGGGAAGCAGCGGTAGAAAAAGCCCCGGCGCTTCGTGCCGCTTGTCAACGCCTCCTCTGCCGATAGCACCGAGTGTTAAATTAGAAAGGGCAGCCAAAATGCCGGCTTTGAATAGAAAAGCGCAGGATTACTGATCTCAGCGATGATTCCGGCGAAAGACCGTTGATCGGCCTCCAAAAAACAAAAATTGGCCAGCCCCCTCAGGTCGACCCGTTTCCCGGAATGCAAAATTTGAGGCCAAGGTTCCAAGCCAACGTCGTGAATCGGTCCGCAAAACAAAAAAACACCGGCGGACTCGTCGGATGGACCCTTCAGAGGTGCCGACGACCACAAAGGTTAGGGGCTGACCCCGTCGGCCGACCCCACCCCATCGGCCGACCGCCGTGCTTTGCTGCCGATCGCCCGGACTTTTCTGAAACTCACGCCGGGTTGATTCCCGGCACGGTCCTGTTTTCCCTGCCTCGTTGCCTCCGACCGGAAGCGACGAGGCGAAGCTATATCTGCGATTTCGTCACCGCACGAAAGGGCCGCGTTTGATTTTGGACGCCGGTTTGCACCCGCACCCAAGCTTGTGATGCCTCCCTCTTGATGTTGTCCGTAGCCAATACTTATGGGGGCACCGCTCACCTCTCCCCTCTGCTGCGCAAGGTGAAGCGGCTGGGATTACCGACGGCCGATTCCCTGCTCCGGCTCGCCGTGAAACGTGGCTGTGGACATTATGCTCCGGCAGATTATGAGGCCGCTCAGGTGATCGACCCTGGTTTCGACCGGCTCACCGATGCTGAGTTGGGAATTGCGATGATCTCAGGAGCACAAGACTACGACCCTCAGCGCATACGCTGCGCCGTCCAGTTACTTAGCGGTCATGGCATAGATGCCGGAGCTTTGATGCGGCTGGCGAAGATGGAGCGATGCGAACCGCTTCTCGCCTATATTGCCGATCAAGCCAAGCAATGGGACAAAGATCGGGAGGCGTTTTGGGTCGCAGTCGCGGCGATGCTACCGCGCCATGCGGGCCAGCCGATAGAAGCATGGCCGCACCCCAGCCGCTTTATGCTGCAGGCCGGCTACCGCCGCGGAGGCGGCGTTCACCAGCCGGTGTGGTTACGCCCGCGTCCCCGCGCTCCCGTTCTATGACGAGCAATCCCCTCCGCATCCTGCAGACGCTGGACCGGCATCTCCACCGGGCCTTTGACCTGTATGTTTATGGCAGGTCGGCGTTGGCCTTGGGTTATCCTTTGGCGCCGGCGGCCATGCATGCGACGATGGACGTGGACGCTATTTTGCCGGCCCGAGATATTCTTACGATTGAGGCCAACGAGGATTTTTGGCGGGCTCAAGAACTTACCAATACCGAATTGGGCGAGAGCGGGTTGTATTTCACGCATTTATTCGAAGATCGTCAGGTCATTTTGACGCCCGATTGGTTGACCCGCGTCGTCAAATTGCCGGCTGACTCTCTGCAGCATCTGAGTCTGCACCGTCCTGCGACCGAGGATCTCATTCTCACCAAAATGATGCGGATTGATCCACAGGATCGCGAAGATATCGAGTTTCTCATGAAACAGGCGGACCTACGTAAGGAGCGTTTGAAGCATGCTCTGGAAACCGCAGTTATCCCGGCGGTCTCCGAGATCAAGGAAGCTTTTGAGAAAAATAAGAAATGGTTGCTCCATCAGCTATAGATGAGTTTTAGTCCGTTACTGCGGTCGGATTACACAGAGACCTTCGGCCAAGCGGGTCCTGAGATGACCGGCAGCCGCATGATTCTTGGGGGCAATCGGCTCCGGCAGCCCGCCTCTGGGCAGCTGCGAAAAGATTGTCTGGAGGCAGTTCGAGAAACGTCCGACGAACGACGTGTTACCGCGAACGTTCATTCGTGCCGGTTGCCTCATCGGGAAGCGACGGGGCGAAGCCATGTTCTGTGCCGGGAAAGAAAGAAGGCGTGTGCGGTCGAAGCGCGAGACCGACATTCGAAGCTAACCACAAAGGTTAGGGGCTGACCCCGTCGGCTGATCCTGCAATCCTGTCATGAGAAAGCCCGTGCTTTGCTGCCGATCGCCCGGACTTTTCTGAAGCTCGCGCCGGGTTAATCTCCGGCACGATTATCTTTTCCCCGCCTCGTTGCTTCCGGCCGGAAGCGACGGGGCGAAGCTGTGAGTGCAACCTTTCCCCAGCTCGAAAAGCGCGCCATTCAAAACTCTTTCATTAGCGCCGATTAGCTTCAATTGTCGGTTCCTCGTTTTGCAGTTTTTAGGTTCAACGCACCACAGACATGAGGATTTACCCATTTTCCGCCCTCCGTCGATTGTCCTGTTCCGAAGCTTGCGCATGTGCCCAGCGGAGATAAGTAAACCCACCTGACATGACCGCGGCTGCCAAATCCTTTCTTGATCAAGCCGTCGGAACCTTGGTGCAGAATATGCCGGTGGAGGAAATCTGGCTCTTTGGTTCCCAGGCCACGGGCCACGCAGGAGCGGACAGCGATGTGGACTTGTTGGTCGTGCTCGACGACCAGCATGGCTTGTTGCGACCGGCTCAGCGGGCCTTGCAAGTGCTGCGACCGATCCGGCAGAGTCAGGGAGTGGATTTGGTGGCGATTCCCCGGCGGACCTGGCAGGAGCGCTGCGCCCGCCCCGTCGGCATTTACACGGATATTCTCGAGCACGGCAGGCGAATCTATGCCCGGCAGAATTGACGATCCCATGGCGTGGCGGAGCCTAGCTGACGCGGACCTTAGCCGCGCACGCCGACGCTTGGGCGAAGAGGATTTTTCGGACGGTCTGGTGCATCTTCAGCAGGCGGCGGAAAAGTATCTCAAGGCTTGGCTGGTGGGCCGGGCTTGGACATTGCGCAGGACCCACGACCTGCCAGCCTTGGTCGCAAGCTTGCGCGAATTCGGCCATGATGCCGATGGGTTCCTGCCGACGGCGGAGTCCCTCTCGCTGAGTTATCTCGCCGAGCGTTATCCCGGCGACTTCGATCCGATGCCGCCCAAGGATGAGATTGAGGAGTATCTTGCACAAGTGGAACGGTTGGCCGCAGAGCTAGTGATCTCTCAGGCCTGACTTCGGCTTCCCGCTCTCCGTCCGCCGACACCTGCGTTTCCTAATTTCGCGTCTTACCGCTTTTTCCGTCGCACACCACAAAGGTTAGGGGCTGACCCCATCAGCCAATCTTCCGTCAGCCAATCTGTGATGGTGAATGCCAAATCAGCACTCCGATTTTCAATTCGGTTTAGATTAGATGAGATAGCAGCAGACTATTGACGACGATAGCCAATCAATATGTCGTTCAATGTATGAAGACAATCACTGTTAATGTTAGCGAACCGGTTTATGCGGACTTTCAGCGGTATGCAGAGCAACAAGATCGCGCTACGGCCGAGTTGATTCGAGAAGCCATGGAGAATTATCGCCAATCCAAGATTCGGCCCGTCCGCAGCCTTCGCGAATCGCGCCCGATCAGCGTGCAGGCGATCATCAAGCCATGGACCGGGCGCGGGGAACTTTTGGAGGACGTGATGGAGACCAATGCACGGGATTGATACGACTTTTCTGGTGCAGGTGGAACTGCGGGAAGCGCCGAATCATAGCCAAGCGAGGGCATGGTTGGATCGGGCGCTCGACGGTGATGGACCGTTTTTGGCTCTGGCTCCGCAGGTGCTCACGGAATTCGTTCATGTGGTGACCGATGCCAAGCGATTCGCAATGCCGCTTGCGATGGACGACGCCTTGGATCGGGCGCAGCTCTGGTGGGAGGCACGGGAAGTGCGCCCGGTGTTTCCCTCGGTGGAATCAACCCATCTTTGCCTGAAGTGGCTTAGGGCTCATCGTTTGGGCCGGAAACGCCTCCTTGATACGCAATTGGCCGCCACCTACGCCGCCGCGGGGGTCACCGAACTGCTGACCGCAAATTCGGCCGACTTTGCGGTTTTTGGGGTGTTCAGTTTCACTGATTTTGAGGGGCCGAAATGAGCGCACCACAAAGTTTAGGGGCTGACACCGTCGGCCGACCGCTCGTCCTTAAGACTGGAAAGAATCCACCTGAGCCGCCAAGTTTCCGCCATGTCGATCACCGAACTTAAAGCAACCGCCGACAAGCTCACCACCGAGGAACGCGCCTGGCTCACGCGCTACCTCGCCACGCTCAATCGCATCAACGATCCTGCTTTCATCGCCGAGGTCACGCGCCGTAACCGCGAAATGATCGCCGGTAATTTTGTCACGAGGGACGATATCCTCGCTGCCGACTCAAAGCTTCGCGCCGAAGGCCGCTGATGCAGCCCTATTCATGGGCGTTGGATCGGACGCCGGCGCGGGAATTACAAGAACTCGACTCTCAGCCGGGATCATGCAATTGAGGGCCAGATAAGTTGGTGAGGGCCGGCTCTGGCGGAGAGGGCGGCAACTGCATCGCAGTCGTCGTTAGGGCTCATTTGACGGAGGAGAACGTGCCACCAATGGC
>JBIKWB010000042.1:0-32703 GCA_044356555.1 Opitutaceae bacterium
GTCTTTGAGGGCGACGGAAAAGTCACCGACTACATCGGTGGCTATGACGACTGGCAGAAAGAGACGGCGCGGAAAGTCGCCGCTGCCTTGGCGGCCGAAGAGTTGGCCAAGCGCGCGGCCAAGTCGGCGTCGGGCGGAGCGGCACCGGTGGTGAAAGGGCCGAAGCTTTCGAACAAAGAGCGGATGGAGCTGGAGGCTTTACCGAAGCTGATCGAGAAACTCGAAGCCGAGCAGACGACTCTGACGGGCAAACTTGCCGATCCGCTTTTCTTCCGGAAGCCGCCGGCTGAGGTCACGCAGGCGACGGCGCGTTTGCATGAGATCGAAGCGGAGTTGGCGAAAGGGTATAAGCGCTGGGAGGAACTGGGCGGGTAGGTTTTCTGCCGCGGATTTAGCGGCTTCTGCCAGCGGAGAGGTGATGAATTCTTGTCGGAGAATGAATTTGTAGAACCGACCGATGGTCGGTTTCCGGGCAGTCAAAATCCGACCGACGGTCGGGTCTACAGTCGGAGCGCAGCCGCTTGGGCGGGTCGGCGGGGAAGTAGCGGACGCCTCGGAGAGGCGTCCCTACCCCTCGAAGCGGGTGCGGAGGGTGGCGAGCGTGACGTCGGCGAGGGTGGTGACGCGGAGATCGGTATGAGCGAAATCGTGATGCGCGGTCGAGGGGCCGGGGGCGGCGACGCACCAGAGGTGGGCACGTTTGGCGGCGAGACTGCCGGCGTGCGAGTCTTCGAAGGCGACGGCTTCGTGGCCACGGAGGCCGAGGTTTTCGAGGACCAGTTTGTAGAGGTCGGGCTCCGGTTTCGGTGCGCGCACGTCTTCGCGGCAGGCGATGAAGGCAAAGCGGTCGAGCAGGCCGAGTCGAGCGAGGTGGGGTTCGACCCACGCGTGTTCGGAGTTGGAAGCTACTGCGACGGGCAGGGCGGTGGCGCGAGCCTCGTCGAGCAAGGCGATGACACCCGGGAGAGGGGCGAGAAGTTCGAGGCGGCCCTTTTTGGTGTGTTGGCGTTCGGACTCGAGAGCGACGCGGTTGTGGTCAGCAGCGAAGTCGGCCCAAGGATCAAAGGTGAAATCGGCATGCCCGACGGCCCGGAGGAAACGCGGATGGTCGAAGGGCACGCCGTGGGCGTCGTGAATATCGGCGTAGGAGCGGATGAGGGCGGACTCGGTGTCGAGGATAAGGCCGTCGAAATCGAAAATGAGAGCGCGGATCATGGGGAGCGAAGCGAAGGGCGTGGGCGCGGAGGGCGAGTTGGAGACGCGGCCCTACTTTACGAATAGGCCGGTGGGCAGACCGTCGATACTGCGGGTGTTTTTCTCGGCGCGGTAGGCGGCCATGCCTTCAGGACCTTTCTTTACGGCGTTGTGGATTAAGGTTTCGCGTTCGCCTGTGTAGGTGAAGAACGGCACGCCGAAGCCGCACGACGTCTGAATGCTTTCGATTTCGGCAATGATGAGCTGGCGTTCGCCGGGGAGCGTAGGGCCGAAGAGCGGGCGGAGTTGGGTCCAGTCGGTGTCGGCGGGTTGGACGGAGCGGCCGCGCCCGTAAATGCGGAAGATGAGCGGGGCCGCGTCGAAGGAGCACATCATCACGGTGAGCCGACCGTTTTCGAGGAGGTGGGCGGCGGTCTCGTTCCCGCTGCCGGTGACGTCGAGATAGCCGACCCGGGTGGGGGAAAGGACGCGGAACGTGTCGATGCCCTTGGGCGAAAGGTTGACCCGTCCGGCGGCGGGAGCGGAGGCGATGAAATAGATTTTCTGCGCGGCGATGAAGTCGAGGTGGGCGGGTGTGAGCGAAGAAGCGAATTTGGCCATGGGATTGAAGGAGCAGTATGGGCGAGGCGGCGGCGTGGAGGAATCGGGCGAGGTGGAGATTTTGGATGCGCGATGCGGGTCGCAAGCGGCGAATCGACAGCGATGAAGGCGACGCGGGAACCGTTGGTTTTGGCGGGCAGACACGTGCGGTTGGAGCCGTTGGCGGAGACTCACATCGACCCGCTGGTCCGGACGATACCGGACGGGTGGCTACGGATACCGTGATGTTCTCCATCGTGGCGGCGGAGCGGCCGGCGGTGCGCGCGCGGCTGGCTGGATTTTCGGAATTGAAGTAAAGAGAGGCGGGACGGCGGCGGGGTTGCGGTGGCGGTAGGAAACCGCAGAGTCGGGTCATGAAGATTCCGACGATGGCACAACGGCTCGCGGAGCGGGAGCGGCCCGAAGGGGCTCCAGTGATGCGACAGCGCTGGGCGCGGTTGCTTTTTTTGCACTGGGCGTGGGCCCCGGCGGCGATCCAGGCGACCTTGCCGCCGGGGCTGACGGTGGATTTGCACGAGGGGCGGGCGTGGGTGGGGGTGGTGCCGTTTTTCATGGAGCGGGTCAGGCCGCGTGGATTGCCGGCGGTACCGGGGATTTCGAACTTTTTGGAATTGAACGTGCGGACTTATGTGCACGACGCGCAGGGCCGGCCGGGCGTGTGGTTCTATTCGCTGGATGCGAACCAGTGGCTCGCGGTGAAAGTGGCGCGGACACTCTTTTACCTGCCGTATGAACATGCGACAATGAGCGCATCTGTGACGCCGCGCGCGGCAGGAAGCGGGTGCGAGGTGGATTTCCGTTCGCGGCGAGCAGGGGAGAAAGAGGAAAGCCGATTCAGTTATCAAACGCCGGCCGAGACGAAGGCGGAGGAGGCGAAGCGGGGGAGTTTGGAATTCTTTTTGGTGGAGCGCTACCGGCTGTTTGCTTGGGACGGCCGGGGCGGGCGGTTGTTTTCAGGGCGCGTGCATCACACGCCGTATCGGATCGCTTCGGCTCCGCAGGCGACGTGGTCCGACCAGACCATGGCGCTGGCGGGCTTCGACGTGGCCGGCCGAGCGCCGGAACACGTGGCGGTGGCGCGGGCGGTGGACGTGGAGATTTGGCCCTTGAAGCAGGTGGCCGAGCGCGTGCGCTGTGAATCTGAATCGGGCGAGGGGCTTGGAATCGGAGCGGGGGCTCCGGCTTAAGCGGAGGGGAGGCGGAAAGGGCCGAAGGGGACAGCGCGCTTCGCCTTTAGAACCAGCGCTTCCGCTTCAGGTAGATGACCATCAGCAGCGTGGTGACGGCGGTGGCGCCGAGAGCGAGCGGATACCCGTTTTTGAGCTCCGGCATACTTTCGAAATTCATGCCATACCACGTGCCGATGACCATGATCGGAATGGTGACGGCGGTGATCGCGGTAAGAAATTTAATTCCCTCGTTGGCCTCGAAGGCAGCTTTGTTGAGGTAGATGTCGAAGGCCATCATGAGGCGTTCGTGGTAACTGATGGCGGTGTCGTCGAGGCGAGCGAGATTGTCGCGCAGGTCGCGGAAATACGGCAGAAGGATGGGCCGGATAAATTTGCTGTCGCCGCGGGCGAGCCGGTCGATCACGTCGCGTTGGGGGCGGACGATGGTGCGAAGGCGGGAAAAGTCGGCGCGCACAGCCAAAAGCTCGGTGACAAGTTTTTCGTGGGAGGAGTCGCGGGCGAGCACGCTTTCCTCAAGCTCTTCGAGCTCGGCTTGGAGTTCGTCCATGACCGGCTGGTAGTTATCGACGAGATGGTCGAGGAGGGTGTGGGCGAGGCGGTCGGGACCTCGCGCCGTGCTCTTGGAAACGCGTTCGAGGGCGGTGGCGACGGAGCGGAGAGGGGTGCGGTGGAAGGTGACGAGAAATTCTTTGCCGAGAAACAGGTCGAGTTCGGTGGTGGCAAATTTGTCGGTGCGGGTGAAATCGACCGCGTGCGTCACCATGAACAAGTAGTCGTCGTAGTCCTCGATTTTGGGGAGGGAACTCGGAGTGACGCAGTCCTCGATGGCGAGGGGGTGGAAGTTGAAAACGCCTTCCAAGATCAGCTTGATCTCCTCGTCGGTGGGCGCTTCGAGATCGACCCAAAGGATCAGGCCCTTGTCGCCGTGGACGAGCCGAAGCGCCTCAAGTTCGAGGTCGCGGCTGACGAGCTTGCCCTCGCTGAAGACGAACGAGTGGATCATGGGAAAACTCGGGCTAGGCCGGGATCGGCGCGGCCAGGCGTTCTTCGGCGGCGACGACGGCGGCGATGAATTCTTCGGGGGTCGCGGCGGTGAGGAAAGCGGTGCGATTGATCTCGTGCTTGAGAATTTTGCAGAGGGAGCTCACGACGGCGAGGTAGTCGGCGGGATTGGTCTTTGGGGTGCCGAGCATGAAGACGAGGCGGATCTGTTCGTCGGGGTGGTTGCCGCAGGTGATGGTGGACGCACTGCGGCCGACGGCGAGGGCGATAGATTTGACGTGTTCGGTGCGGGCGTGGGGCAACGAGACACCGTGGCCGATGCAGGTGGTCTCGAGCCGGTCGCGGGCGAGGAGCTCGCGGTAAAAGCCGTCAAAATTTGTCACGGCCGGATGAGTTGTGAGGAGCTTGGAAATCTCATTGAGCGCGGCCGTGCGCTGGGTGCTCTTGACGTCGAGCGCGATGCGGGTGGGGTCGAGGAGCGAAGAGATTTTACCGGCCATACGATCGGGCGTTTCGAGTAAGTTTTTGCGCAAGTCAGGCTCGCGCGAAGGCGTTGGCAAGGGCGGAAATGGCGTTGCGGGCGCGTGGCGCACGGCTTCACGTTACGACGATGAAACGATTGCTTTTGATGGGGTTGATCGGAGCGGGAATGTGGGTTGTGACGTCGCGCGCGCAGGAGAAGTTTTCGCAGGCGGTGCGGCCGGAGGAATTCGCGGCGGCGGGTTTGAGCAAGCTTTCGCCGGAGGAGCGGGCGCGGCTCGATACGCTGGTGGAGGCTTACAAAAGCGGCGCGCTGTCGGCGGCGCGCGCGGAGGTCGCGACGGCGGCCGCAGCCCGGGCGACGGCGGAACAGAAAGCGGCCAAGGCTGAGGCGGAGGTGGTCGCGACAAAAGCCGCGGCGGCAGCCAAGCCGAAGCCGACGGGGGAGAGTTTTTTGGCGAAGGCCAAGGTCCTGCTTACTCCTGGCACCGAGGTGGAGTATGAGACAGTCCAAACGAGATTGTTGGGGGAGTTTCAAGGGTGGCAGACCGGAACGGTCTTCAACCTCGAGAACGGACAGCGCTGGCGGGTCGAAAGCGGGAACTACATCACGTCGCCCGAGGCGGGGCCGCGCAAAGTGCGGATCGTGCCGGGCTTGATGGGGAGTTTTTTCCTCGAGATCGAAGGCGTGCGCCAGAGGCCGAAAATCAAGTTTGTCGGGAGTGGGAAATAAAAAGCCCCGGTTTTGAGCCGGGGCTTTTGGGTGCGAATTCAGAGCGAGTTTAACCGGCAGATTTGTCTCCGGCCGAGGTTTCTTCGTCGCCGGCGGCTTCGATTTCTTCGGCGCTCTCGACGACGCGGGCGATGCTCAGGAGTTTGTCGCCGGGGGCGAGGGTGAGAAGCTTCACGCCTTTGCCGCCGCGGTTTACTTCGCGGATCGTGTTCACCGGGCAACGCACGCTTTGGCCCTTGGCCGTGAGGAGCATGATTTCATCAGCGTCCTTGATGCTGAGGGCACCGGCGAGTTTGACGGAGCCGTCTTCGGGGAGGTCGATGGCCCAGACGCCGCTGCCGCCGCGGTTGATGAGGCGGTAGTCTTCGAAGCGCGTGCGGACGCCGAGGCCGGCTTCGCTGGCGACGAGGAATTTCGCGGTGTGGTCCACGACCTCGATGACGTCGAGGTAGTCGCTATCGAGCTTAAACCTCATGCCGGTGACGCCGGCGGTGGCGCGGCCGGTGGGGCGGAAGTTGTCTTCGCCGCTCTCGGGATCGCGTTCGCGGAAGCGCACGGCGAGACCTTGGTGGGAAACAAGGATCAGCTCGTCGTTGCCGGTCGTGAGCACCGTGCCGATGACGGTGTCCTTCTCGGCGAGATTGATACCGATGAGGCCGCCGTCGCGGGTGCAGTTGGCGTAGTCGGCGAGGGAGGATTTTTTGATCACACCGCTCTTGGTGGCCATGACGAGGTAGCGGTCCTCGGCGAACTCCTTCACGCAGATCATCGCGGCGATTTTTTCGCCCTCGGCGAGCCGGAGGAAGCTGGCGACGGACTTGCCCTTGGACGCGCGGGTGCCCTCGGGGACATCGTAGACCTTCTTCGCATGGCACTGGCCGATACTCGTCAGGAACAGGATGTAATCGTGGGTCGAGGCGGTGAAGAGATTCTCCACGAAATCCTCGTCGTAGGTCTCGGCCCCGATGACGCCTTTGCCGCCGCGTTTCTGCGAGCGGTAGTCGGCCACCGGGGTGCGCTTGATGAATCCGAGGTGGGAGACGGTGATGACGCAGCCTTCGTTGGGGATGACGTCTTCCAAACGGAACTCGCCGGCGGCGCCGATGATTTCGGTGCGACGGGGCGAGGTGTATTTCGCCTTCATCTCGCCGAGTTCTTTTTTAATGAGAGCCATCAAAATGGTGTCAGATTCAAGGATGGCGCGGAGTTCCTCGATGAGCTTCATGAGCTCGATGTATTCGGCTTCGATTTTACCGCGTTCCAAGCCGGTGAGCTGGTAGAGGCGGAGTTCGAGGATGGCGTCGGTCTGGCGCTCGGAGAGCGGATACTTGGCCATCAACTTCACCTTGGCATCCTCGCGGTTGGAGGAGGCGCGGATGATTTTGACGAAGTCGTCGAGGTTATCGAGGGCGATGATGTAGCCCTCGAGGATGTGGGCGCGGTCCTCGGCCTCCTTGAGGCGGAACTTGGTGCGGCGGGTGACCACATCGCGGCGATGCTCGATGTAGCACTCGATGAGTTCCTTGATGTTCATCTGCTTCGGGCGCTTCTTGTCGAGGGCCAGGAGCGTGACGCCGAAGGAGGATTCGAGGGCGGTTTTCTGGAAGAGCTGGTTGATGACAACCTTGGCCTGTTCGCCGCGTTTCAGCTCGATGACGATGCGGGTGTTTTCGTCGGACTCGTCGCGGAGATCGCGGATGCCGTCGATTTCCTTTTCGCCGACGAGTTCGGCGATGCGGGTGACGAGGGTGTTGCGGTTAACGTTGTAGGGGATCTCGGTGATGACGATCTGCTCCATCCCGCCCTTGAGTTCCTCGGTGTGGGCCTTGCCGCGAGTGCGGACGATGCCTTTGCCGGTTTTCAAGTAGCTGAGAATGCCATCGCGGCCGGAGATGATGCCGCCGGTGGGGTAGTCGGGGCCGCGCACGATGTCGCACAGGGCGTCGACGGAGATGCGCGGGTTGTCGATGATGGCAAACGTGGCGTCGATGATCTCGTCGAGGTTGTGCGGCGGGATGTTGGTCGTCATGCCGACGGCGATGCCGGTGGAGCCGTTCATCAGCAGATTCGGCAGGGCGGACGGGAGGACGGTGGGTTCGGTCGTGGACTCCTTGTAGTTGGGCACGAAGTCGACGGTGTCCTCTTCGATGTCCTTCAGGAGATCCTCGGCGATATCCTTGAGGCGCGCCTCGGTGTAACGATAGGCCGCGGGTGGATCGCCGTCCACGGAGCCGAAGTTGCCCTGAGGGTCGATGAGCGGGTAACGCATCACCCAAGGCTGCGCCATACGGACGAGGGTGTCGTAGACGGAAGAATCGCCGTGGGGGTGGTAGTTCTTGAGCACCTCGCCGACGACGCCAGCGCACTTGTCGAAGGCGCGGTTGTGCACGAGGCCCTCGCGGAGCATGGCGTAGAGGACGCGGCGTTGCACGGGCTTCAGGCCATCGCGGGCGTCGGGGAGGGCGCGCGAGATGATGACCGACATCGAGTATTCGATGTAGGCCGACTGCATGATGTCGGTAATGTTGGCGGAGGAGAGTTTTTCGTTAGCGGTATACACGGAAGGGAGAGCGGTAAGCGGGAGGCGTTAAGCGAGAGGCCGGAATAGCGTGCGGCTCAGACGTCCAGAAACTGGACGTTGAGGGCGTTGTCTTCGATGAACTGGCGGCGGGGCGGGACTTCGTCGCCCATGAGGAGCGTGAAGAGTCCGTCGGCTTTGGCGGCGTCGTCGATGGAGACTTTCAGGAGCCGGCGTTTGTCGGGATCCATGGTTGTCTCGAAGAGCTGCTTCGGGTTCATTTCGCCGAGACCCTTGTAGCGCTGGATGCTGAGGCCTTTGCGGCCGTTGGCGCGGATAGTGGTGACGATGTCGAGGGGCCCGAAGAGCTCGGTTTTGTTTTCCGACTTCTGGCCAACGTTCTCGGTGATTGTGTAGCGGGGTGAGGTCGTGGGCGTGAGGGTCGTGATGTCGAGCCCGGTCTTGGCGAGGGCAACGAGGAGTTTGGTCATCTCGGTGCTCTCGAAAATCTCGTGGATGGTAACGCGTTTCTGGGTGGCGAAGGTTTTCTTCTCGGCCGGAGCGGCCGGAGCGAGCGGGTCGGCACTGGGCGATGGGGGCTCGATCTGGTCGGTGAGATCGGCGTTGAGTTTGTGGGCGTCCAGGAATCTGGCGCGCGCGTGTTCGTCGCTGAGGAATTCGTGGCTCTCTTTATTTCCCTCGCGGATGCGTGCGACATAGCGCGGCAAGGCGCGCGTGGTCGGGTCCTGGGTGTCGAGATACTCCGGGAGCGAGGCGCCGTAGCGGGTGACGCCGCCGCCAAGTTTTTCGAGGAGAGCGAGGTTTTCGACGATCTGCTCGATCTGGGCCGGGGCGAAAATGTGGCCGTCGGTGAGGCGCGTGAGGATGATGTCTTCGGAACCGAGCTCGAGGAGGATGCGGTTCAGCTGGTCGTCGTTGTCGACGTATTGCTCGCGCTTCTTGCGTTTGATTTTATACAGCGGCGGCTGGGCGATGTAGATGTAGCCGCGCTCGATCAGGCCCTTCATCTGGCGGTAAAGGAACGTGAGAAGGAGCGTGCGGATGTGGGAGCCGTCCACATCGGCGTCGGTCATGATGATGATCTTGTGGTAACGGGCCTTGGCGGCATTGAAACCGCCGACGGCTTCGTCGCCCTCGCCGATGCCGGTGCCGCAGGCGGTGATGAGGGTGCGGATTTCCTCGTTGGCCAAAACTTTGTCGAGGCGGGCTTTCTCGGTGTTGATGAGCTTGCCGCGGAGGGGGAGGATCGCCTGAAAGCGGCGGTCGCGGCCCTGCTTGGCGGAACCGCCGGCGGAATCGCCCTCGACGATGTAGAGTTCGGTGAGCGCGGGATCGCGTTCAGAGCAGTCGGCGAGTTTGCCGGGGAGTCCGCCGCCGTGGAGGGCGCCCTTGCGGACGGTCTCGCGGGCTTTGCGGGCGGCTTCGCGGGCGCGGGCGCCGTTGAGGGCTTTGTCGACGATCTTTTTGGCGATCGAAAGGTTGGTCTCGAAGTATTGCATCAGGCCCTCGTAGGTGACGGAGCCGACGACGCTCTCGACCTCGGGGGAGAGGAGTTTGACCTTGGTCTGGGATTCAAACTTGGGGTCGCTGTGCTTGATCGAGATGACGGCGGCGAGACCTTCGCGGACGTCGTCGCCGGTGATCTGGGGGTCTTTGTCTTTGAGTAGATTGTTGGCCTTGGAGAATTGGTTGATGGCGCGGGTGAGGGCGCTGCGGAAGCCGGAGAGATGGGTGCCGCCGTCAGGGTTGTGAATCGTGTTGGTGTAACACATCACCTGGTCGTTGTAGGTGTCGTTGTATTGAAGCACGACCTCGCAGTGAATCTCGGCGGGTTTGTCGTCGAGCTGGAGCTTGGTTTCCTTGACGAAGCGGATGGGTTTGGGGTGGAGCGGGGTCTTGCCCTGGTTGATCTGCTTCACGAATTCCTCGACGCCGTCCTTGTAGAAGTAGCGCTCGGGCTTGGGCTCGGCGGGGCGTTCGTCGGTGAAGATGATCTCGAGGCCGGAGTTGAGGAAGGCGAGTTCGCGGAGACGTTGGCTGATGCGGGCGGAGACGAAAACGGTGGTTTCTTTGAAGATCTCGGCGTCGGGCTTGAAACTGATGTAGGTGCCGGTGCCGCTGGCTTTGCCGATGACCTCGAGCTTTTTCACGGTTTTGCCGCGCTCGAATTTCATGTGGTGAACAGAGCCGCCGCGGGAGACCTCGACCTCGAACCATTCGGAGACGGCGTTGACGCATTTGGCGCCGACGCCGTGGGTGCCGCCGGAGAATTTGTAACCGCCCTGGCCGTATTTGCCGCCGGAGTGGAGGGTGGTCAGGACCATCTCGACGCCGGGAATCTTGTAAGTGGGGTGAATATCGACCGGGATGCCGCGGCCGTTGTCACGGATGCTGATCGAGCCGTCGACGTGGATGTTGACCTCGATGCGCGAGCAGAAGTTGGCGAGATGTTCGTCGACGGAGTTGTCGAGGACTTCGGAGACGCAGTGATGGAGGGCGCGCTCATCGGTGCCGCCGATATACATGCCGGGCTTCTTGCGGACGGCTTCGAGACCCTCGAGTTTGCCGAGTTTGGAGGCGTCGTAGGCATCGGCGCCGGCTTGGTTGATGACGTTGCGTTCGGAGTCGGTTTGGTCGGCCATGAAAGGGTTTTTTCGGTCGGAAAAATGAAAGAAAAATGGTCTCGAAATCCGAGCGGAGACGCGAGGGTTTTTTTGATAAAAATAGGGCCGGAAAAGGGGGTTCCTTTGCGTTTAAAGCGAAGCTTTCGTTTGACCGGGGTGGGGACACCGGCAAGAACCTCGAATCATGCCGAGCCCCTTGATTGAAACGCTGCTCATTCTCCAAGATCGCGACACAAAAAGGCTTGGTTTGGAGGCGCAGATCAAGGCGGTCCCCCGGGACATCGCGGCGGTGGAACAGAAGATCGCGACGGAAAAAGGGGCGATCGATGCGGCGAAGGCCGAGGTGATGGGTCTCGAAACCAAAAAGAAGCTGATCGAAACCGAGATTGGGTCGGCCGAGTCAAAACTGGCCAAATATCGGACGCAGCAGTCGCAAGTGCGCAAAAACGAGGAGTTCCAAGCGCTCGGCCACGAGATTGAGACCACGCAGAAGCAAATCAGCGATTTTGAAGGCCAAGAGTTGGAAGTGATGTATGCGCTCGACGACGCGAAAAAGAAATTTGTGGCGGCCGAGGCGGTCTTGAAGGGCAACATTGCGGGGCACGAGGCGCGGATTAAAACATTGCGCGAGAGGGGTTTGAGTTTGGCGGCGGAATTGACCGAGGCGCAGGCGGTGCTGGCGACGGCGCGCGAGCCGGTGAGCGAACCGGCGCGGCGGGTTTATGACCGCATCGCGGTGCGCACGCAGCCCGTGGTGGTGGCGATCCGCGGCGGAGTGTGCGGGGGCTGCCATTTAAAAGTGTCGAGCGAAGTGGAGACGATCGCGCGGGGCAAAGGGCCGGGTGGACCGGCGCAACTCGCGACTTGCGACACCTGCGGACGGATCGTTTACTGGGAGTCTTAGCTTTGGGGCCTGGCAGTCGCTCCAAGTTCTTTGATCCCAAGGCGCGGTTAATCGCCGCGCCAGTTTTGATAGTTGGAGAGGAAAGTCCGGACACCACAGGGCAGGATGCTGCGTGAGATTAACCTCAAGCGCAGGCGCCGCGTCTCAAAGCGCGGTAACGGCACAGTGTCACAGAGAATATACCGCCGCGCGGGCAACCGTGCGGTAAGGGTGAAAAGGTGGGGTAAAAGCCCACCGCGCTCGCCGCGAGGCGGGTGGCAGGACAAACCCCTTCCGGTGCAAGGCAAAATAGGCGGCTGGGTTGCCCGCCCAATAGCCGCGGGTATGTCGCATCCTATCGCTGGGCAAGTGCCTGGCGTGGGACTCGCCCGCAAGGGCGTTGAGATAAATGACTGCCGAATCCCGCGAAAGCGGGAGGCACAGAATCCGGCTTACCGGCCTCAAAGCTAAGAATTTTCCGGGAAAGCCGTTGGGAATCGCGGCCTGCGCCTAGGCTGGGCCGTCGATCAGGCGCCAGAACGTATCCGTGTCGCCGAGATCGGACAGGATTGCCGTAGGCTGGTGGGCGGACAGCGCTGCCACCGAATGGCCACCGGTGGCGACGGCGAGGGTGTTGGCGCCGATAGCCCGGCCGCAGGCGATGTCGTGCGGGGTATCGCCGATGATCCAGATACGATCGGCTGGAAACGTGACCCCTGTGTGTTCGCGGGCGCGGCGAAGGGCGTGGGGGCCGAGGTCGTTACGGAGCTCGCTGTCGTCGGCGAAGGCCCCGAAAGGAAAGAACTCCCAGAGACCGTGATGGGCGAGTTTGACGCGGGCGGCGCGGCGGACGTTGCCGGTGAGGAGGGCTTGGGTGATGTCGGGTCGGGCGGCGGCGGTTTCGAGGAGGGACGACACGCCGGGGAGAACCACGGCGCCGGGATGATGGAGCTCGGCGGGCAAGCGTGCGAGGTAGCCGTCGAGATAACGAAGGAAGTTATCTTCGGTATCGGGAATGCCGTGGCGGGCGAAGATTTGGCGGAAGATGACGCGATCGGTGCGGCCGGCGAAGTCGATATCCGCGAGGTCGGCGGCGACACCAAAAAGCTCGAGCAACGGCGGGCGCAGGGCGCGGGTGCCGGCGCCGGCCGAGGTGATGAGGGTACCGTCGATGTCCCAAAGCAGAAGCGTTTTCAATTGAAACAAAACGTGCGGCGGGGCGTCACCAGTTTGCGAATCCGAAATGAACGATTAGCGTATCTCCAGTATGAAAATCTCAAAACTCCTCCTTGGATTGGGCGCCCTGCTTTTTGCGGTGGGGCTGGCGGGTTGTGCAACGCCCGAGGCGCGCATTGAAAAGAATCCGGCGGCGTTCGCGCGGCTGTCGCCGACACAGCAGGAAATGATCAAAAAAGGGCAGGCTGGCGTGGGCTTCGACCAAGAGATGGTGAAGCTGGCGCTCGGTGAGCCGGACCGCGTGCGCGCCCGCACCGATGCGCAGGGCACGACGGAGGTCTGGAGCTATGTCACCTACGACGGAGACGACGGTTATCCGCTCTATCGGGGCTTTTACCACCGTTACTATGTCTGGGGCGATCCGTTCTATCCTTACTACACGAATTACTCTTCCCGGCGGACGCGCGAACAGTTGCGGATCAACTTCGACGCGACGGGCAAGGTTTCGTCGATCGAGCAGGAGAAACGATAAGGGCGTAAAGCCTGACCGTCGGCCGGGCCTACGACGTGAGCGTCAGGCATGGACGAGCCGACCGTTGGTCTCGCGGACCTTGACGTCGACTTTCAGCGAGCGCGTGGGAGCTCCGCGGTAAGTGCCGTTAATGGGGCGGATATCGGCGTAATCGCGACCGACGGCGACCTTCACGTAGCGGTCATCGGCGGGGCGATCGTGCGTGGCATCGAAGGCGGCCCAGCCGAAGCCGGGGACGTAGGCTTCGATCCACGCATGTGAGGCCTCGATCTCGCGGGGGCGTCGGGTGGTGTTGAAAAAATATCCGCTCACGTAGCGGGCGGGAATGCCGAGGCTGCGGCAGAGGCCGAGATGGACGTGGGCAAAGTCTTGGCAGACGCCCATGCGCAGCTTGAGTGCGTCGTTGGCGCGGGTATTCACGCCGGTGGTCTTCGGCTTGTAAGCGAAGGTGCGGTAAATGTGGCGCCCTAGGCGGCAGACTTCGTTCCAGACGTCGGCACGGCCCTCGACGAGGGCGTCTTGGGCTTCCCGCCACAGTTCGACCTCAAGCGGGACGTAGTGGGAACTGGTGTAGAACTCGGCAAACATTTCACGTTCGGCGGAACGTTCGAGGTCGGACGATGAGACGGAGGGGACGCGCGGGCGGTCGTCGTTGGGGGTGGTCTGGACGAGGGACTGGGCTTCGACGACCAGCTTGGTGTGAGCGTCGGCGATGTCGAAGTAGTGAATCGTGTTGCCGTAAAAATCGCTGTATTCCTGCGAGGTGGCTACCGGATCAAGGCGAAGGTCGAACGAGAGGCATTTTTGAAAGGCATCATCGATGGGGCGGAGTCGAACTTCGTTGAAGCTGTCGTGCGCGTTGCCGGCGTAGGTGAAGGTCGTGCGGTGGTTGATGCGAAGTTGCATGGCCGTGCGGGCGGAAAGAGGTGGGCTCGTCGCGAGGCGTTACTGCTGCTGCTGCTGCTGCTGCTGTTCCTCGGTGCTGGATTCCGCAGGGTAGAACATGGTGGTCTGGACGACTTCTTCGCCGATTTTATCGAGGGAGGTCTGGATCTCCTGGAGAAATTCGTGGAGGCCTTCGTCGATGACGTTGGTAATCGTCAGGGATTGCAGATCGGCGAGAAGACGGCGGGCGGCGCGGGCGGCGTCGGACTTGGGGCGGGCAGCGGTCTCGCCGAGGATGCGGCGGAGAAACTCTTCGATCTGGACCGCGCAGTAATGGAGCGAGCGGGGGAATGAATCGGAAAAGATGAGAAACTCGGCGGCCTTCCACGGGAGGATGGCGCTGACGTGGGCGCGGCGGTAGGCCTCGAGCGCGCTGGCGGAGCGGAGCACGGCCTGCCATTGGGCGGTGTCGATCGCGCCGCCGACGTCGGACGCATTGGGGAGAAGGATGTGATATTTAACATCGAGGATCCGGGTGGTTTTATCGGCACGTTCGAGGTATTTTCCGAACTGGATAAATTCCCAGCCCTCGCTGCGGCTGTAGGTGGCGCCGGTGAGTCCTTGGAAGAGGTGGGAGCCCTGTTTGATCCGGGAGAAAAATTCGTGGGGTCCGGCGGCCCATACGTCGGCGGTATTCTGTGACTTCAAGTAGAGGTAGAGTTCGTTGAGCGTCTCCCACATCTCGGCCGAGATTTGGTCGCGAATCATGCGGGCGTTTTCGCGGGCGGAGTAAACGCAGGCCAAGATCGAGCCGGGATTGCGCAGGTCGAAGGCGAGGAATTCGGTCACGCTGCTGCTGTCGGCGACTTTGTAGTGTTCCTCAAAGAGTTTCTCCTCGCCGGTGCTGAGGATAATGGAGTCCCAGTGTTCTTTGCGGTGGGCCTCGTCGAGGCCTTGGAAGTCGAGGAGAAGCTGGAGGTTGACCTCAAGCAGCCGGGCGATGTTTTCGGCGCGCTCGATGTAGCGGCTCATCCAATAGAGGGAGTGCGCGACGCGGGAGAGCATCACGTTGGTCTGTGGGCGGGAGGGCGGGAGCTTGGTGGCGGGCACGGAAAGGAGGGGCGCGGAAGATTTTGGAGTTCGGGTGTTCGATTTTGGATTGGGCGGACGGTCGGCCCATGATCCGGGGGTTACTCGTCGCCTTGTAGGACCCAGGTATCCTTTGAGCCGCCGCCTTGGGAAGAGTTGACGACGAGCGACCCCTTGCGGAGGGCGACGCGAGTGAGGCCACCGGGGGTGACGGTGACCTTTTTCCCGTAAAGAATGTAGGGGCGAAGGTCGATGTGGCGGCCCTGGAGTTCGCCGTCACAGTAGGTGGGTGATCGGGAGAGCGCGATCGGATCCTGCGCGATGAAGTTGCGCGGGTTGGCGGCGACTTGAGTGCGGAAGCTCTCGCATTCGGCTTTGGTCGAGGCGGGGCCGATCAACATACCGTAACCGCCGGCTTCGTTGGCGGACTTCACGACGAGCTTGGCGATATTCTCCAGGATGAATTTCCGGTCGAGCGGTTCGGAGGCGAGGTAGGTGTTGACGTTGGCGAGGAGCGGTTCTTCGCCGAGGTAGTATTTGATGATTTTGGGGACGAAGGCGTAGATGACCTTGTCGTCGGCGACGCCGGTGCCGATGGAGTTGGCGAGGGCGACGTGGCCGGCGCGGTAGGCGCCGACGAGCCCTGGGACGCCCAGCATGGAGTCGGCGCGGAAGACCGTCGGGTCGAGAAAGTCGTCGTCGATCCGGCGGTAGATCACGTCGACCTGCACGAGACCAGCGGTGGTGCGCATGAAGACTTTTTTGCCCTGAACGACGAGGTCGCGGCCCTCGACGATCGGAATGCCCATCTGACGGGCGAGGAACGTGTGCTCAAAATAGGCGCTGTTGTAGACGCCGGGCGTGAGCAGAACGACGTTGGGTTTTTCGGTGCGATCGGGTGCGAGGTGGAGGAGGGATTTAAGCAGGGACTCGCCGTAGGTCTCGACCGGGCGAACGCCGTAGCTCGCGAACAAATTGGGAAAGGCGCGGCGCATCGCGACGCGGTTTTCGAGCATGTAAGAGGCCCCGGAAGGACAACGCAGGTTGTCTTCGAGCACGAGATAGTTGCCGGCGTGGTCGCGGATCAGATCCGTGCCGCAAATATGGACGTAGATGCCGCGCGGGACATTGAAGTTCATGAACTCGCGCCGGAAGTGTTTGGCGCCGAGGACGAGGGCGGCGGGGACGATTTTGTCCTTCAGGATCTTTTGCTCGTGGTAGAGATCGTGGATGAAAAGATTCAGTGCGGTGATTCGCTGGATCAGGCCGGCTTCGAGCTTGGCCCACTCCTTGCCCGGGATGATCCGCGGAATGAGGTCGAAAGGGAAAATGCGCTCGGTGCCCTCGGAGTCGTCGTAGACGGTAAACGTCACGCCCCGGCGCAGGAACGCGAGATCGACGGCGGCCCGGCGGTGATTGAAATCGGCCTCGGGCAGCGTGGTAAGACGCTCGGCGAGGCGGCGATAATGGGGGCGAACGGTTTTGCCGCCGGGCTCAAACATTTCGTCAAAAAATGCGCCTGCGTCGTAGGTGGAACGGATAAGCGACACGATAGATGGTTTGGTTTGCTCCAATCTACTGAGCAAGTCCTTTGCCAGCTTTGGACGAGAGCCAGGCCGGACGCCGGGCGGACCAAGCGGTGCCGGCTAGAATGAGTGCGGCGCCGACCAATTCGGGTGCGGAAAAACGTTCGTGGAAGAAGAGCCAGCCGCCGACGGCCACGCCGACGGGGACCAGCATTTGCCACAATGAGCCCTCGCCGGCCGGAAGGTGGCGGAAGGCGAGGGTCATGGTGATTTGGCCAAGACCGGCGGTGAGGCTGGCGATGAACAGGAGCAACCAGCCCAAGGCGGGAATGGACTCGGGTTGCAGGGCGGCGGGGATGGCGCAGAGCAGCAGGCCGTAAACGCATTGGGCGCCGAAGATCGTCGAGGTGTGTTCGGTGCCGTGGAGCTGCCGGATGGTGACGACGACGTAGGCCGAGGCCAACGCGACGACCAGGGCAACGAAATCGTAGAAGCCGGGATGGGCTTGGGTGGAGAAGACGTTGGTCAAAAGGGCGAGGCCAAGGAACGTGACGACGGCGCCCACCGCGAAGGAAGGGCGCAGCTTTTCTCCGAGCCAGAAGGCGGCCATGATCGCGGCGAAGACGACATAGGTGTTGCCGATCAGGACGGCACGACCGGCACCGAGTTCGACGACGGTGAGGTAAGTGCCATAAACCCCGAGGCCGCCGACGAGGCCGCGCTCGATCAGCTTGCGCCGGGTGAAGAGGTGGCGCGGGGCAAATTCGCGGGGATAGATCGCATAGATGAGAGCGAGACCGACGACAAAGCGCGCGCATGAGATGAGCCAGACGTTGACCGCATGGTAGTCGCCAAGCGCGCGGATGATGAGAACATTGGCCGTGAAACTGGCGGCGGAGACCAGCGCCAGCATCACGCCACGGCGGTGGTGCGCGGGGGACGAACTGCTCAAGGGAAAGGGCGCGACGGCGATCGGGCCGTGACGCCGGATACGACCGACTTCACATCGCGTGCAGGGCGCGTTTGGCGACGGCGAGGGCGGCTTCTTTCACCGCTTCGCTCATCGTCGGGTGCGCGTGCACGGTGCGCGCGAGGTCTTCGGCGCTGCCGCCGTATTCCATGTGCGTCACGATCTCGGAGATGAGTTCGCCGGCTCCTTTGCCCACGATCTGGGCGCCGAGGATTTTGTCGGTCTTCGCGTCGGCGATGATCTTCACAAAGCCATCGGTTGCGTCGTTGGCGAGGGCGCGGCCGTTGGCGGCGAAGTTGAATTTGCCGACGTTGATGGCTAGACCGGCGGCTTTGGCGGCGTCTTCGCCGAGGCCGATGCTGGCGACTTCGGGATCGGTGTAGACGATGGCGGGGATGAGATCCCAATTCACGTGGCCGGCTTTTTGCGCGATCCATTCGGCGACGGCGACGCCGTCTTCTTCGGCTTTGTGCGCGAGCATGGGGCCGGCGACGACGTCACCGAGGGCCCAAATGCCGGGGACGTTGGTCTTGAGGTGCGCGTCGACTTTGACGCGCTTCTTTTCGTCGAGCTGCACGCCGGCGGCGGCGAGATTGAGTGAATCGGTGAACGGGCGGCGGCCGACGGCGACGAGGACCTTGTCGGCGGGAAAGGAGAGTTTCTCGGTGCCGCGCTCGGCGGTTAGTATGCCGTTGGCGTAGCCGGTGACTTTTGCGCCGACCTCGATTTTGAGGCCTTGTTTTTGGAGAATGCGGGTGAAGGCGCGGACGATGTCGTCGTCGTAAGTGGCGATGATTTTGGGCAGAAATTCGACGACGGTGACGTCGGCACCGAGGCGGGCCCAGACGGAGCCGAGTTCGAGACCGATGGCGCCGCCGCCGACGACCACGAGTTTCTTCGGAACGGTCGGGAAGGAGATGGCGTGATCGCTGGAGACGACGGTCTCGCCGTCGAACTTCATGAACGGCAGCTCGACGGGGGCGGAGCCGGTAGCGATGACGATGTTTTGGGCGGTGATCGTCTGGTCGCCGACGCTGAGGGTGGTCGGGGAAGTGAACGCCGCAGCTCCCGTGATGGCGGTGATCTTGCGGGCCTTGGCGAGTTGGGCGACACCGCCGACGAGCTTGGTGACGACGTCGTCTTTCTTTTTGAGAAGGGTCGCGAGATCGAGTTCGACGCCGGAGAGCTTGATGCCGTGGGCGGCGGCGTGGGATTTGGCGAAGACGAATTGCTCGGAGGAATGAAGCAGGGCTTTACTCGGGATGCAGCCGACGTTGAGGCAAGTGCCGCCGAGGGTGGCGCGTTTCTCGACCAGCGCGACCTTGAGGCCGAGTTGGGCGGCGCGGAAGGCGCAGACGTAGCCGCCGGGGCCGGCGCCGATGACGATCAGATCGAAGGATTGGGAAGACATGAAGGCTGAGAGCTGAGGGTCTGGAGCTGAAAGGAGGAGGCCCAAGGCGGGCGTGGATGAGCCACGCCCCTGCACGGACAATTTTTTAGATCGCGAGCAGGAGCCGCGCGGGATCTTCGATAGCTTGCTTCACTTTCACCAGGAAAGTGACGGCTTCTTTGCCGTCCACGAGGCGGTGATCGTAGCTGAGGGCGAGATACATCATCGGGCGGATGACGACCTGGCCGTTGACCGCGACGGGGCGGTCGTTGATGGCGTGGAGGCCGAGGATGGCGCTCTGCGGTGCGTTGATGATCGGGGTCGAGAGCATCGAACCGAAGGTGCCGCCGTTGGTGATCGTGAAGACGCCGCCTTCGAGGTCGGCGAGGGTGATCTTGCCGTCGCGCGCGCGCTTGGCGACGTCGCCGATGGCTTTCTCGATGCCGGCCATGCCGAGCGAATCGCAGTCGCGGATGACCGGGACCATGAGGCCCTTCTCCGTGGAGACGGCGACGCCGATGTCGTAGTAATGATTTTCGATGATCTCGCTGCCATCGATCTGGGCGTTGATACCGGGGACTTCTTTGAGGGCGTTGACGACAGCCTTCGCGAAGAAGGACATGAAGCCGAGTTTGAAGCCGTTCTTTTTGACGAAGTCGTCCTGATACTTGGCGCGGAGAGCCATGACGGCGGACATATCGACTTCGTTGAAAGTCGTGAGCATGGCGGCCTCGTGTTGGGCGGCGACGAGGCGTTGCGCGATTTTTTGGCGCAAGGGGGACATCTTTTTGCGGGTCTGGCGCGTGCCGGTGGGAACTGCGGGTTTAGGTGCGGCGACCGCGGCGACCGGGGCCGGAGCGGCGGGAGCAGCCGCGGGTTTTTCACCGGCGGCGAGCATATCGCCTTTGGTGACCCGTCCGGCCTTGCCGGTGCCGGCGACGGCGGCGGGGTTGATGCCGGTTTCTTCGGCGATACGACGGACGGCGGGGGATGAGGTCGACTCTTTGGCCGCAGCCGTGGGCGCGGTTGGAGAAGCAGCCGGCGCGGCTGCGCCGGCGGAGGCTTCGGAGTCGATGGCGGCGACGAGTTCGCCGATTTTGACCTCGGTGCCGGCGGCGACTTTCAGGGAAATCCTTCCGGCAGATTCAGCGGTGCCCTCGGAGGTGATTTTATCGGTCTCAAGCTCGAAGAGCGGCTGATCTTTTTTGACCGTATCGCCGTCTTTGACGTGCCATTTTGCGAGGACGCCGGAGCTGATGGATTCGCCCATGGGCGGGATTCTTACTTCGAAATTCATAAAGGTGGGATAGGTGAAAGGACGAGAGAGGCGAAGCTGGATCAGAGCGTGAAAGCGTCGTTGAGGAAGGCGGTGAGTTCGAGGCGATGGAGGGCGAGATTGCCGACGGCGGGGGACGAGGAGGCGTCGCGGCCGGCGTAGGTGGGCTTGCGACCGAAGATTTCTTCGAGTTGCGGGGCGAGGTAGGACCACGCGCCCATGTTCTGCGATTCTTCCTGCGCCCAGATTAGTCGCGAGGCGTGGCCGTAAGTATCGGAGAGTTTGGCGAGGGCGTTTTTGTGGAGCGGGTAGAGTTGCTCGATGCGAACGATCGCGGTGTCGGTGATGTTCTGTTTGGCGCGGTAGTCGACGAGGTCGTAGTAGACTTTGCCGGAGCAGAGAATGAGGCGCTCCACTTTTTCCGGCGCGGCCGGATCGTCGATGATTTCCTGGAAGCCGCCGGAGGTGAAGTCCTCGATTTTGGAGACGGCGGCGGGATGGCGCAGAAGGGACTTCGGCGACATTACGACGAGCGGCTTGCGGAAGTCGCGGCGGACTTGGCGGCGGAGGGCGTGGAAGAAATTTGCCGGGGTGGTGATGTTGGCCACTTGGAAATTATCTTCGGCGCAGGATTGGAGGAAGCGTTCGAGGCGGGCGGACGAATGCTCGGGGCCCTGGCCTTCGTAGCCATGGGGGAGGAGGAGCACGATGCCGCTGGTGCGTTGCCACTTCGACTCACCGGCGGTGATGAACTGGTCGATCATGACTTGGGCGCCGTTGGCGAAGTCGCCGAATTGGGCTTCCCAGATGCAGAGCATCTCGGGGTAGTCGAGCGAGTAGCCGTAATCGAAGCCGAGGACGGCGACTTCGGAGAGCAGGGAGTTGTAAACGCAGAACCGGGCGGTGGCGCCAGGAATGTTCTTGAGCGGCGTGTATTTTGCGGCGGTTTCGGCGTCGTTGAGGACGGCGTGCCGGTGGGTGAACGTGCCGCGCTCGCAGTCTTGGCCGCTGAGCCGGACCGGCGTATTTTCGGCGAGCAGGGAGCCGAACGCGAGCGCCTCGCCAAAGCCCCAATCGATCGGGCCGCCGTCGCGGTAAGCGGCGGTGCGGGCTTCGAGAAAGCGCTGGATTTTCGGGTTTGTTTTGAAGGTCGGCGGGACGGTGGTGAGGCCCAGGACGACCCGGTCGAGCACGTCGCGGCTCACGCCGGTCTCAACGGGCGTGTGGTGGTAGCCCGGTTGGAAGATGGCGGTCGAGCCCTTGAAGGCGTCGGTGGGTTTAGCTTTCGCGCGTTTGGCGATCTTGGCGGCTTCGCGTTCTTTGGCTTTGGTGAGGTTTTCTTCGAGGGAGGCGGAATACTCGGCGGTGATGGCTTCGCCCTCGGCGGAAGTGATGGTGGCTGCGGTCACCAGGCGGTCGGTGTAAACGGCGGACACGAGCGGGTGGGCGGCGATTTTCTTGTAGAGAATCGGCTGCGTGAAGGCGGGCTCGTCGGTCTCGTTGTGGCCGCGACGGCGGAAGCAGTACATGTCGATGAACACGTCGCGGTGGAATTTCGCGCGGAATTCGAGGGCGAGTTGCGCGACCATGCAGACGGCTTCGGGATCGTCGCCGTTGACGTGGAAAATGGGCGCTTCGATCATCTTGGCGACATCGGTGCAGTAGCGCGTGGAGCGGGCATCGATCGGATCGGTGGTGAAACCGATCTGGTTATTGATCACGAAGTGGAGGGTGCCGCCGGTGCGGTAGCCGGGGAGTTGGGAAAAGTTGAGGGTCTCGGCAACCACGCCTTGGCCGGCGACGGCGGCATCGCCGTGGATCAGCAAAGGAAGGACCTTGGTGCGGGTTTCCGTATCGCCCCGGATGCGTTGGCGGGCGCGGGCGCGGCCTTCGACGACGGGGTTGACGATCTCAAGGTGGGAAGGATTGGCGGTGAGCCGGACCTCGACCTGGGCGCCGGAGGTGGTGGTGAGAATGGACTCGTAGCCGAGATGGTATTTCACGTCGCCGTCGCCGGCGACGGTGTCGGGCAGGTAGTTTTCGGAGAACTGTTCGAAAAGCTGGTCGAACGATTTCCGCATGACGGAGCAGAGGACGTTGAGGCGGCCGCGGTGCGCCATGCCCATGACGATCTCTTCGACGCCGACATCGGGGCTATGGTCGATGACCGCGTCGAGCGCGGCGATGATGGTCTCGCCGCCTTCGAGAGAGAACCGTTTCTGACCGACGTATTTGGTGTGGAGAAATTTTTCGAAGAGCTCGGCCTTGTGGACGCGGCGGAGGATGCGGACTTTCTGCGCCGTGGTGAAAGTCGGTTGAAGACGGGTGGACTCGATGCGGTCGCGCAGCCAGTGGCGGCAATCGGTGTCCTGGATGTGCGCGTATTCTACGCCGACGTGGCTGCAATAGGTTTGTTGAAGGGTGGCGACGATGTCGCGGAGCTTCTTCTGACCGCCGCCGAGGTAGGTGCCGGTATCGAAGGACGTATCGAGGTCGGCGGCCGAGAGGTCGAATTGCTCGAGGGAGAGTTTGGCGACCGGGGCGGGCGGGCTGCTGAGTGGATCGATGTGCGCCTGGAGGTGGCCGAGGGCGCGGTAGGCGTTGATGAGGTAGTGGACGCGGGCCTGCTTCAGACTGTCGATGATCGGGGCGGCGGGCGCGGCGGCTGCCGCGGAACCGGCCAAAGCGGAGGCGAGGGAGCCGTTGGAGTTGCCGAGGGAGAAGCCTTGGAAGAAGGCACGCCAAGTCGGATCAACCGAATCGGGATTATCGAGCCAAGTCTCATACATCTGTTCGATAATGACCGAGTTGGCGTGGGTCGGGACAGTCGTGGAACTCATGAAGAAGGTAAACGTAAGGATGAAAAATGTGGTCGGAAGATCAGGCGAGGGAACCAAGGAACAGCGTGAGCCGCTCCCGGCGACAGCGCCAGCAAGAGGTTTGATTGTGAGTAGAGCACGATGAACGGGGCGGAGACAAGTCCGGGGCGGTGGGTCTCGGGGATTGCAATCGGGCTTAACGTGGGTAGCTGACGGATAAGCAACGCAGCTATTTTGGCGGCGGACGAACCACTGCAATTTTTAACAACTCCGGGCGAAACCCCGGCGAAACCCGAAATGGAAATTCAAATCAAGTTGGCGATTACCAGAATGTTGGCGGCGATAAAGTCCGGTGACGGGCAGACCGTAGCGGAGGCGATGGCGGAGCTGGACGGCTGCTTGGAGCAGGAGCGGATGACGTTGCACCCGCAATTGGTGCATTTTTTGGAGAATCGCAGCTACGCGAAGGCGCTGATGTTTCTTGGCGGCGAGACGGATATTCCCGTGGGGGTGTGCGGCGGTGGGCGGGCACGGAGCTGAACGCGAAATTTGAGAACGTGAGGACCTTTTGACGATGAGCACGCACGGGAAAATTTCGACGGATGGAGGGCAGGGCCTGGGGCAGAATCCGTTTGGGGCGTTGAGTGGGGCGGGGTTGCCGAGCGCGCCGGCCCGACCGGCGGTCGGGCCCAGTGCGATAGCGGGTAGCGGATCGAAGGCAATGGCGCCCGAGAAGAATCGCGGCCGACTTGAGGTGCGGCGCGAGACGGGCGGCCGCGGAGGAAAGACGGTGACGACCGTGAGCGGATTTACCGGGATCGGCCTGCCGGAAAAGGAGCAGCTCTGCAAAAAAATGCGCGGAGCCTGCGGCTGCGGCGGCACGGTCAAAGACGGCGCGATCGAGATTCAGGGCGACCAGCGCGAAACGGTGGCGCGAATTTTGACGGAGGCGGGCTTTCGGGCGGTGATGGCGGGCGGGTGAAGCCGGTGTTCGAGCCAAGCCTCAGGCGGCGAGACCGGCGGCGAGGGCGAGGGCGCTCTTCGCGCGGTTCATGATGTAGAGGTGGTAGCCGGGAGCACCTTGGGTCAGGAGATCGCGGATCTGGGTGAGCGCCCAGTCGAGGCCGATGATTTCGACGACCTCGGTGTTTTCGGCGGCGACTTCAAGGCGCTTGATCAGTGCGGGCGGCAAAGCGGCGCCGCACATGGCAGTGAAGCGTTGGACCTGTTTCAACGACAGCACGGGCATCAGGCCGGGCACGATCGGGACGTTGATTCCGGCCGCGCGGCACATTTCAACGAAGCGGTAGTAAACGGCGTTGTCGAAAAAGAGCTGCGTGGTGACGAAGGAGGCACCGGCATCGACTTTGCGTTTCAAGGCGTCGAGGTCGGCTGCGAGCGTGGTGGCCTCGGGGTGTTTTTCCGGATAACCGCCGACGCCGAGGCAGAAATCGGGGTGGCGGGCTTTAAGTAACGCGACGAGCTCGTTGGCGTAGCGCAGGCCGTCGGCCGTGGCCGTGAACGTGGTCGCGCCCTTGGGTGGATCGCCCCGGAGGGTCATGATGTTGCGAAAACCGCCGGCGTGGATGCGATCGGCGAGGTCATGCAACTCGGCCCGGGTGTGGCCGACGCAGGTCAAGTGAGGCATGACCGTGAAGCCGAGCTCTTGACGCAGCAGCGCGCTGACTTGCGCGGTGCGTTCCCGGGTGGTGCCGCCGGCCCCGTAGGTTACAGAAACAAAGTCCGGCGAAATACTGCGGAGGGCGGTCGCGGTGGCGCGGAGGGCCTCGACGCCGGCGTCGTCCTTGGGTGGGAAAAATTCAAGGGAGCGCAGTGGACGGCCTAGCGCGAAAAAGTCGGAAATGGGGCGGTCGGACGAGGTAGGTACAGAGGGGGACGACATAACATATCAACACATGGGCAAGTGATGATATGTGTAAAGATCGGAGTTGGCAGACCGCGGTATCTGCCGGGGAGCGGCGCCTACGATTAGGGTTTTTGAGACTCGGCGGCGGGCGCGGGTGGCGGGGCGGGCTCGAAGAGGTCGGCGGATTTTTGGGGGAGGCTCGTGAAGGTGTAGTCGGCGATTTGGAAGGCGCGCTTGGTCATGAGGGCGTTGACCGGGGCGGCGGCGTCACTGTGGGCGATGCCGACGAACACGGGACCGGCAGGGATGGTTTCGAATTCAGGGGTCAGAAGTTTTGCGTCGGGGGCGGGTGTCGGTGCGGTCGGCGAAGAGGGCGTCGCAGCGCCGAGGAGCGATTTGTCGGCGACGGGGGGCTTCATCTTTTTCTCCTCGGGTTTGCGGGCGAGGGTGATGGTGACGATCTTGCCGTCAAAGGCGGTGAGGGTGTAGGCGCGGGC
Source organism: Opitutaceae bacterium (assembly GCA_044356555.1). GTDB lineage: Bacteria > Verrucomicrobiota > Verrucomicrobiia > Opitutales > Opitutaceae > Tous-C4FEB. The sequence continues at coordinate 25,294 of JBIKWB010000042.1, forward strand.
GTGGGGCTTTGCCTCGGCGACTTTGGCGTCGGCGGGATCGGAGGTGTCCGAAAAGCGGATCGAGGTGAGGGTGTTGAGGGCGGAGGCGAGGGTGTCGGTCTTGGGTTTTTGGCCGGCGGGAGCGGCGGTGGTGGTCCACGGGTCTTCTTTTTTCGCGCGGGTGAACGTGACGGGGCCGCCCTCGGTGAAAGGGAGTTCGATCTTGGCGATGTCGTCGGGCTTGAGGGCGAGCAGTTCGGCGTTGGCCCAGTTTTTCGGTTCGAGGTCGAGGTAGGTGTTCAGTGAAGCGAGGAAGGCTTTGGGCTCGGTGCCGTAGCGAAGGAAACGACCGGAGCCGCTTTCGGGGTTTTTGCCCAGTGTGACGGACCAGAGCTCCTTGGCGGCGGAGTCGAGCAAGGTGATCGTGGTATCCTTGAACTCGAGGCGGGCGATGCGCTCGGGGTTGGTGGTGACGAGGCGGGTGAGTTTGGCGTCGGTGAGATCGCCGACGAGCCGGGTGACGCGGGAGAAATCGACGGGGAAATCGTGGTAGGACGGGACGCGCCAAACGCTATTGGTGTCGCGTTTCACCGTCAGAGATTTGCCTGATTCGGTGAGGCGGAGTTCGGCGACTTTTTCGGCGGTGGCGGCGTCGAGCACCGGTTGGTTAAGGCGCGCGTCGGCGGTGACGGCGGGGGCGGGTTTGGTGACGAGGAAGACGACGACCGAGAGCGCGGCGAGCGCGGCGACGATGAGGAGGAGGGATTTGAGTTTCATCGGGACGAGGCGAAAGGCGTGGAGGGCGGTGCGAGTGGGGTGAGGCTGGGCTGGGGGCGCGGGATTGGGCTCGGGCGTGGAGGGCGGGTCGAAGACCCTGCCCTACTTTTTGCGGGAGCGGGCGAACCAGAGGCCGAAAATTCCGATCAGGCCGGGAGCAGCGAGGAGATTGAGGATAAGGAGCCGGTTTTCGAGTTTGTCGATGTCCTCGCGGAGGGCGCGGCGGATTTGGCGGCGCTCGCCACTCATCGCGGCTTGTTGCTTCTGGAAATCGGCGATGGCTTTGGTGACCTCGGGTGAGGCAACGAGGCGGTTGGCTTCGCCTTTTTTGCCCTGAAGTTCGCTCAACTTCTGCTGGACGGACTGGAGGCGAGTTTCGAGTTCGGAGAGTTTTTCCTGATACTTTTGGTTGGCGTTGATTTCCATCGCGCGGACGACTTCGAAGGGGCGCAGGGAATTGCCCTTGCCGCGGATGGAAATGAGGTCCGACGACCCGGAGAGGAACTCGAGGGAGTTGGCGGCGAGGGCGAGGTTGTCGTTGATGGGTTCGGCCGCGGTCTGGCCGAAGAAATTCATTTTGCGGATGCTGTAGTCGTCAAAGAGCCAGTCGGTGTCGGCGATGATGAAGAGCGTCGACGTCGTCTTCGATTCCTTGAGGGAATCGGTGGTCGGCGACGGGGGCGTCGCTGCTCCAGCGGGGTCGGCGGTTTTGTCGTCTTTGGGGGCGCCGGCGGGGAAGGCGGTTTTGAATTTACCGGTGACGAGGGCGGCGACGGTTTTCTTGCCGGAGGGGATGATCTGGCGGGCGATGGCATCGGGCTGGGCAAATTGCAGCGTCATCGCGGCGAGTTCGCCGGATGAAGCGGAGGACTGGATGAGCGGTGTGAACGTGGTGGTCGCCCCAGCCGTGGCGATGAAGGCGCCGGACTCGATGAAGATCGTGGAGTTGAGTTGGCCCGTGGTGGCGGAGGTGGCGCTGAAGTTGGCTTTGCGGAGATTCAGCCAGACGGGGTAACGGGCGATTTGGCCGCCCTGGATTTGGACTTGGGTGGCGTTTTCCAAATCGCCGACGATTTTCTGCGGATCGTAGGTGACGCCGTAGGCGGTGAGCAGGGCGGGAAGGTCGCTGGCGATGTTGGGCGTGGGCGCGCCCATCATCTGTTGCTGCGGGTTGGCCTGACGCTTGAAGTGTTGCGAGGCGGGATCGACGGCGAGAAAGACGGGTTTGCCGCCGAGGATAAACTGGTCGATGGCGAATTGAAGTTTTGGGGCAACGTCCTGCGGGTGGATCACGGCCAGGACGTCGAGGCCCGGTGGGAGCTCGGTGGCGCCGGGCTCGATGCGAACGATCTCGAAGGTTTTTTCCCACTCGGTGGCGACGAACTGGCCGGGCTTGGGCTGCTGGCGCATCATCATCATCATTTGCGCTTCTTGGGCGCTGGTGCCCTGGAGCGGGAGGCTGGTGAGCAGGCCGAGTTTCCGTTTGTCGATCTGCTGGACGCTATAAACGAGCTGCGAAAGATCGTATTCGAGGAACTGCTCCCGCTGGGGGTTGAGCGCGGCAAGGGTTTTTTGTTGGTCGGCTTGGATGGCAACGAGGCCGAACTGGATCTGCTCGCCGGTGGTAGGGATGAGCTGGGGTTGGATGCCGGCGGCGGTGGCTTTCTCTTCTTCGGGCGTATCGGGGCGCGGGTCGATGATGTTGAGGGTCAGCTTGCCGCGGGAGGCGCGGGCGTATTGGCGGAGCATCTCTTCGACGCGGGTGGCGTAGTTTTTATAGGCGATGGGCAGGCCGGTGGCAGATTTCGTGAAGTAGAAATCGAGGACGACGGGTTCTTCGATTTTGCCGAGGAGGGCTTTGGTGCCGGGGGAAAGGGTGTAGATTCGTTCGGCAGTGGCATCGAGGCGCACCGGGAGGGACGAGGCCAGGAAGTTGACAAGAACGAGGCCGATGAAGAGGAGGGCGATGGCGAGGATTTTACCGCTGGGTTTCATGGGGCGGAGAAAGAAAAAACTGGGAGTTGAGAGCAGAGAGTTGAGAGTTCGAAGCGGAGAACAGAGTCGCCTGCGAGGGGGCTCCTACCGTTCGAGGGCGACGACGTTGAGGAAGAGGGTGAAGCCGATCAGAGAGAGGAAGAAGGCGACGTTCTTCGGGTCGACGATGCCCTTGGTGAAAGCGTCGAAGTGGGTGACGAAACTGAAGTTTGAAACGACATCGGCGATGCCGACGGGCAAAAAGCTTTCGAGCGTGGAGGTGAAGCTGCTGAGGCCGAGGAACACGAGCATCGCACAGGCGGCGAGGCTGAGGACGAAGCTGATGACTTGGTTCTTCGTCAGGGCGGAAGTGAGGGCGCAGACGCCGAGGTAGGCGCCGGCCATAAGGATCGCGCCGAGGTAGGTCGAAGCGATAATGCCCCAGTCAGGATCGCCGAGGAAGGCGACGGTGAGGGCCATCGGGAAGCTGAGCAAAACCGCGAGGGTGAGAAACGCCCAGCCGGCGAGAAACTTGCCGAGAACGGCCTCGAGCGTGGTCACGGGCAAGGTGAAGAGCAGCTCAACGGTGCCGGAGCGTTTCTCCTCGGACCAGAGCCTCATGCCGACGGCGGGCACGATAAACATGAACAGCCATGGGAAAAACAGGAAATACGTTTCCAAGCTCGCGGTGCCGGCTTTGAAGAAATTGCCGTAGCGGGAGAAAGCGAGCGACACCGAGATGAGGAGGAAGGCGATCAGGAAGACGTAGGCCACGGGCGAGCGGAAGTAGCCGAGAAACTCGCGTTTGAAAAGGGGACGGATTTGGGACATAGGAAGGGAAAGCTGAGCGCTGAGAGTTGAGAAAACCGGAGGGGCGTTGGCGGCCGGGCTCCTGCGGTTAGGTGGTGAGGGCGCGGAAGATCTCGTCGAGGCGGGCGCCGGGTTGGCGGGCGCGAAGGGCGGACGGAGTTTCATCGGCGACGATGCGACCGCTCGCGATGATGATCACCCGAGTGCAGATGGCCTCCACTTCTTCGAGAATGTGCGTGGAGAGAATCACGGCTTTCTCGGCGGCCATGCTGCGAATGAGGGTGCGGACTTCGTTCTTCTGGTTGGGATCGAGGCCGTCGGTCGGTTCGTCGAGGACGAGGGCGGGCGGGTTGTGAATCAGGGCTTGGGCGAAGCCGACGCGCTGTTTGTAACCCTTGGAAAGCGTTTCGATCGTTTGGGTACGGACGGAAGCGAGATGGGTGAGCCCGAGGACGTGCTCGACGCGGGCGCGTTTCTCGCCGTTGTCGCGGAAGCCGCGAATTTCGGCGATGAAGCGCAGGAATTCCTCGACGGTCATTTCAGGGTAGGCGGGAGCGCTTTCTGGCAGGTAGCCGAGCTGGCGCTTAACGCCCACGGGGTCGACGGCGACGTCGATCCCGCCGACGGTGGCGGTGCCGGCATCGGGCCGGATGAAGCCGGTGATCACCTTCATCGTAGTCGACTTGCCGGCACCGTTGGGGCCGAGGAAGCCGAGGATTTCGCCGCGTTTTACGGTGAAGGTGATGCCGTCCACGGCACGTTTGTTGCCGTAGGTTTTAACGAGACCTTTGACTTCGATCATGGGAAAAAATTGGTCAGTCGCCAGTGCGGGGGCGGGAAAGAAAAGGATGCAAAAAAAAGTTCGGGGAAGGATTCAAGCCGATTTTTCCCGATTGGGTTTCGGTAGAAAAAAAGCCAAAAATCCGAGGAGAGGGAGAAAGGCGCAGACCTTAAAGACATAGTCGAGCCCCTGGTGGTCGGCGAGGATTCCCAGGGCGGCGGAACCGAGCCCGCCCATGCCAAAAGCAAACCCGAAGAAGATGCCGGAAACGAGACCGACACGGTGTGGCATCAGTTCTTGGGCATAGACGAGGATCGCGGAGAACGCCGACGCCAGGACGACGCCGATCACGACCGTGAGCGCGGCGATCCAATACAAATTGGCGTAAGGTAAAATCAAGGTGAACGGCACGACGCCGAGGATCGAAACCCAGATCACGGCTTTGCGGCCGATCCGGTCGCCCACGGGGCCGCCGATGATCGTGCCCGCGGCGACGGCGCCGAGAAAGACAAAGAGCAAGAGTTGGGACGTTTGAATCGAAACCTGGAATTTCTCAATGAGGTAGAATGTATAATAGCTGCCGAGGCAGGCCATGTAGAAATACTTTGAAAAGATGAGTACGGCGAGGATCGCGATGGCGGCGAAGATGCGACGGCGCGGCAGCAGAGCCGGAAGTGAGGCGCGGTGGGTCGAGGCGCGGGCGAAGGCGAGTTGGGCCCGATACCAGTGGCCGACGCGGGTGAGCAGAATGAATCCGACGATGGGGACGGCGGCGAACCAAGCGACCCGGGACTGCGAGTGTTGGGCGACGAAAAGTGCGGCAAGCAGCGGACCGAGGGCGCTGCCGGCGTTGCCACCGACTTGAAAAAGAGACTGGGCGAATCCGTGGCGGCCACCGGACGCGAGCCGGGCGACGCGGGAGGCTTCGGGGTGGAAAATGGAGGAGCCGAGACCGACGAGCCCGCCGGCGATGAGCACGGCGGGGAAGGTGGTGGCAAAGGCGAGCAGCAGCAGGCCGACGAGCGACAGGACCATGCCGGCAGCGAGCGAGTAGGGCTGCGGATGGCGGTCGGTGAACAGGCCGACGACCGGCTGGAGCAGCGACGCGGTGAGCTGAAATGCAAGGGTGATGAGGCCGATCTGGGTGAAGGTGAGGTTGAGGGAGTCCTTGAGGAGCGGGTAGAGCGCAGGGAGCAGCGACTGGACGGTGTCGTTGAGCAGATGGCCCACGCTGAGGGCGCAGAGAATCCCGAGGGCGGGAGACGGTTTGGCCACCGGCGAGGCGGCAGACGCGGTGGTCATGCTAAAGGGGTGCCTGGTGGGGCGTGGAGGGCGGGTCGGAGCCCCGGCCTCACGCTTGGGCCAGCTCGCGGGACTTCTCGGTCTTGAGGCGGAGCTGACCGCAGGCGGCGGCGATATCGTGGCCTTTTTCGCGGCGCAACGTCACGGGCACGCGGGCGGCACGGAGGACATCGGCGAAGCCTTCTTGCACCATCACGCTCGGGCGTTTCCAGGGCAGACCCTCGACAGTGTTGTAAGGGATGATGTTTACGTGCGCGTGGAGGTCGCGGGCGATGTCGCGGAGTTCGCCGGCTTGTTCGACCGAGTCGTTGACGTCCTCGATGAGAATAAACTCGAGGGTGACCATGCGGCCGTGTTTTTCGGAAAACTCGCGGATGGCGGGAATCAGTTTTTCCAACGGGTAGGCCTTGTTGACCGGCATGATTTTTTCGCGGACCTCATTGGTCGACCCGTGGAGGGAAACGGCGAGGCGGAATCCGATGGGCTCCTCGGCGAGTTTGAGGATTTTCGGAACGAGGCCGCTGGTGGAAACGGTGATGCGGCGGGCGCCGAAGCCGAGGCCCCACTCGGCGTTGAGGATGGTGAGGGCGCGGATGAGAGCGTCGTAGTTGGCGAGCGGTTCGCCCATGCCCATGACGACGATGTTGTCGAACGACGCCAGTTCGGGGCGGGCGCGCGGCGTGGTCGCGTCTTCGCGGTAGCAGACTTGGAGGAGCTGGGAGACGATCTCGCCGGCGGACATGTCGCGTTTGAGACCGGCGAGGCCGCTGGCGCAAAAGACACAGCCCATGGCGCAGCCGACTTGGGTGGAGATGCAGATGGTCTTGCGGGAAAGCTCTTCTCCGACATCCGACTGCGGGGCGCGGATGATGACGGACTCGATGAGGGAGCCGTCGCGGAGTTCGAGCAGGAGTTTGTCGGTGACGTCGCCCGACTGCTTGTTGAGCACGAGGGTCGAGGGTGTGAGATCGAAAGTCGCCTCGAGCTTGGTGCGGAGCGGCTTGGGAAGGTTAGTCATCGCGTCCCACGTGCGAGCGCGCTTCTTGTAGACCCAGTCGAGAATCTGTTTCGCGCGGAAGGTCGGCTCGCCCAGTTCGCGCAAGTGCGCGGTGAGCGAGTCGAGGGTTTCGCCGAAGAGGGCGGGTTTCTCGGGAGTGAATTTCATGGGACGAAGGAGGTGCTCAAAGGCGTAGCCAGCCGCGAAGGCAGGCGTCGAGGGCTGAGCCGTCACGGGGGCTGAGGATTCCGACCGATTTGACGACGAGGCGCTGCTCGATGGTGGCGAGTTGGGACTTCAGGCCGCAGGGGACGTTGAGACCGGCGGAAGACCAGTCTTGGAAAACCAATTCCACGCGGGGCAGCACCGAAGTGATCGGCACCACAAATAAATCACCGGGGTGACGACCGTGGCCGACGACGACGGCGGGGCGGACTTTGCGGCTCGTCAGGTCAGTGAACGGAATCGGCAGCAGCACGATTTCATTTCTGGAGAAGCTCATTAAAAATGTCGTCCTCGGGACTCCAGGCGTCGGTCAACTGATCTGCTGAGGCTTGCAACCAAGCGGCGCGCTCCGGATCGCCGGAGCCGGGAAAATCGGTCTGGATCGTGACCGTTACGTGCGCGTTTTCGGCGAGCGGAAGGGGGGCGGGAAGCTTGAGTGAGCCCTTTTCGTAAATGGCTTCAACCGTGGTTGTCATGGCGGCAGGCTGGGTCGGGGCGTTGGTTTGGCAAGGGTGCATCCGTGCGGCATCAGGGCTTGAGGTGGCGCACGAGCCAGGCGCGGGCG
>JBIKWB010000017.1:0-117152 GCA_044356555.1 Opitutaceae bacterium
GCAGCGTGCGCAAGGCGGGCGACAAGGTCCGCATCACCGCGCAGCTCATCAAGGCCGTCGACGGGTTCCATGTGTGGAGCGACACCTTCACGCGCGACCTGAAGGATGTTTTCGCGGTGCAGGATGAGATTGCCGGGATTATCGCCAAGCAGCTCTCGCTTAAACTTGGCGTGAAGTCCAACGCCACGAAGGCGACGGTGAATCCGCTGGCCTACGAGCTGTATCTTCATGGCCGGCAAGCCTGGAACCAGCGAACCGTGGAGGGCTACAACCTCGCCGAAGCCAAATTTGCGCAGGCAATTGAACTCGATCCCAATTTTGCAGCCGCCTACGTGGGACGCGCGGATGCCTGGCAACTCCGGGAATATGATCAGAGGCGAGTGGGGCGATGGGGCCAGCGCGGCAGCGATGTCCTGCGAAGGATTCAGGTTGAAATCGAACACGCGCTTTCGCTGGACCCAAATCTTGCCGAAGCCCACGCCTCGCTGGCGCTCAATTTTGATCACATGTGGGACGGCATGGCGGCAGAGCGTGAACTCCGCAGAGCAATCGAACTCAACCCGAATTATGCGACGGGTTTTCATTGGCTGGGCTTTTTCCTTTGGTCCCAGGGTTGGGTCGATGAAGCGCGTGTGGCGCTTCGCCGAGCGGTGGACCTTGACCCTTTTTCCATCCCCATTACCTCAGCCTATAGCAGCTTGTTGCTCGATATGGGATCGCCGGCCGAGGCGTTGGCGGTAGCGGAACGGACGATTGCTCTGCAGCCAGACTCTGTTCGCGCCATCAGCTCAAAGGCAGCCGCGCTGCTTAACTTGGGTCGGAAGTCCGACGCGCTGCCCCTCGCGCGAAAGTTGGCGGAAGGTGGATACAATTTGCAGTCATCGCGTGGCGTGTCGGTGATCAACCAAGCGGGACTCAAAGTCGAGTTGGAGACCCTGCTTGCGCGCTCCCGAAAAGAGGGCGACCTCTTCCTAATGGTAAAGGTGCTGGCGGCTCAGGGCCGCTGGGATGAATTTTTTTCCAGTTGGGCCCAGTTGCCACTGCCACGAGGTGAATCCTGGTATCTTTTTGCACCGGAGCTCGATGTGGTGCGGCATGAGGCGAGATTCCTGGAACCACTGAAAAAAGTAGGGCTGCACGAAGCCCACGACCGCGCCCAAGCGTGGCGCAAGGCGCATCCGCCGGAGAAATTGAAGTAAACGCTCAACGCCCAACGTTTAACGCTTAACGCCCAAGTGATGAAACCAGATCGCCAGCACAAGAGCCGGAGGACCGCCCGTTGAGCGTTGAGAGTTCGGCGTTCAACGTTGAGCGTTCAGCGCCCCGCGGCGCGGTCTTCCTCAGCTACGCGTCGCAGGACGCCGAGGCGGTGCGGCGCATTGCGGAGGCGCTGCGGGCGGCGGGCGTCGAAGTGTGGTTCGACCAGAACGAGTTGGTGGGCGGCGATGCGTGGGATCAGAAAATCCGCGGTCAGATCAAGAGCTGCGCGCTGTTCGTGCCGGTGATTTCCGCGGCGACGCAGGCGCGGCGGGAGGGGTATTTCCGGCTCGAGTGGAAGCTGGCGGCGCAGCGCACGCACATGATTTCGGAGCGGCAGGCGTTCGTGCTGCCGGTGGTGATCGACAGGACGAGCGATGCGGCGGCGGATGTGCCGGAGGAGTTTAGGGCGGTCCAATGGACGCGGTTGCCGGGTGGCGACGGGGCGGAAAACTTCTGCGCGCGGGTAGCTAAGCTGCTGGCCTTCGCGCCTGCGCCCGACACGATCGCGGACGTCGGGGCCGCTAAAGGCCCGGAGAGCGCCCCCGTTCCGCCCATCACAGCATCGCGTATTGTGAAACGACGGGCATTCTTGCTCGCAGTTTCGGTGTCTGGTGCGGTTGTCTTGGGCGGCGCGTGGATGGTCTGGATCTGGATGCGGCCGCAGTCCGCCCCTTCCGCGCCCGTTCCGCCCACTGTCACCGCTCGGGCGACTCCGGCCGCACTCCCTGTCGCCACGAACGAAAAGTCTCTCGTCGTGTTACCGTTGGAGAACCTCAGTCCCGATCCCGCCAACGCCTATTTCACCGACGGCGTGCACGCCGAAATCATCGGCGCGCTCGTACCGCGCGGCGACCTAAAGGTGATCTCGCGAGGCTCGGCGCTCGCCTACCGCGGGTCCACCTTGAAGCTGGAGGAAATCGGCCGGCAGCTCGACGTGGCCTTCGCGATTGGCGGCAACGTGCGCCGCGCGGGCGCCCGGGTGCGCATCCAGCTCGAAATGCGACGGGTGCGCGATGACAACGTGGTGTGGAGCCGGAGTTACGACCGCGCTGCCGACGACATCTTGGCCATCCAGACCGAGATCGGTGCCGATGTGGCCCGTGCCCTGCAACTCCGCGATCTCAGCGGAACCTTGGGCGGCGCCAGACTGCTGACCCGCGACCCCAAGGCCTACGAACTCTTTGTCCAAGCCCGCGAAGGCTACCTGAAAGCTACCCAGACTCCCGCGCAGCTCATTGTTTTGGTTGATCTTTTGGAGCGGTCGCTGGCGGCCGACCCCGAATTCGCCTCGGCCATGGACATGCTTTCCCGCACTTATACCCGGCTGGCGATAGAGTCTCCGGTGTCGTCGGGCCGACGTTTGGCTTACGGCCAAAAGAGCCTGGCATGGGCCGAAAAAGTCGCAGGGCTTCTTCCAGGCGGTGCCGGGGAGGGCGCGCTCGCTTACCACTATAACACGGTGGGTCTTGATGCGGCCGCCGGCCTCCAACACGCGACCGCCTACCTGCGGGCCCTGCCTAGAGAAGCGACCGCCTCACATCAGGTCGCCCTGGCACTTTCCAGACTCGATCGCGTGAATGAGGCGGTCGTCATGCTTCGTCGCGCCCGCGACCTCGATCCGCGCAATCAATGGATAGCCAAAAATCTGATTAGCAGTCTGCTTAGTTTGCGTCGGTTGCCTGAGGCCGAACGGGAACTGACCCGATTCTTGGCCTTGTTTCCCGATTCAAAAGACAGCGCGCTGGTCGTCATGGATCGGATGGCCCTAGGGGAAGATTGCCCGGCGGACCTTTCGGCGATCACAGCTATGAATCGGTTGCCCCTCCTCGCCCTCGCGGGTCGTTACGAGGAGTTGCGCGCCACCTGCGCGGAGATTCTCGGGCCAGCGGATATGCCCGGCGACGAGCGTGCGTTGCCGCTATTGATGCTGGCCTTGGCCGAAAGCAGACTAGGGAGGGTGGTCGAAGCGCGCCGGGCAGGTGGCGAACTCCTCGCCCTCGCGCAGTCGCTCGGGGTGGAAAGCGAAGGGGCATCGACAGATCGCGAACGGTTCCGCGCCTGGGCCCTGCATTTCCTCGGACGCCGGAACGAGGCCCTTGAAGTCGCCGCTGGCCTTCACACGCAGATCGAGCGCATGGACGCAAAATCGAAGTTGGCGCGGCAGGTGCAAATTGCCGAGCTCTACGCCGAAATGCGCGAGACGGACAAGTGTGTCGCGCTGCTGACCGAGTTGTTGAAGTCTCCCACGCGCCTGACACTCCCGGCCCTGCAACGCGGAGCGACCTGGGCGCCCGTGCGCGACGATGCCCGTTTCCAAGACCTGCTCAAAGCCCCGGACACCTCCAAGCCGCTGTGACGATCTCATGAGCAACGATCCATCGAGAGCCGTCTTCTTGAGCTACGCGTCGCAAGACGCGGAGGCGGTGCGGCGCATCGCGGAGGCGCTGCGGGCGAGCGGGGTCGAGGTGTGGTTTGATCAGAACGAGTTGGTCGGCGGCGACGCTTGGGACCAAAAGATCCGCGGGCAGATCAAGAGCTGCGCGCTGTTTGTGCCGGTGATATCGGCGGCGACGCAGGCGCGGCGGGAGGGGTATTTTCGGTTGGAGTGGAAGCTGGCGGCGCAGCGCACGCACACGATGGCGGACGGGACGCCGTTTCTCCTGCCCGTCGTGATCGACGCGACGAAGGACGGCGAGGCGCTGGTGCCGGAGGAGTTCCGTGCGGTGCAGTGGACGCGGCTGCCCGGTGGGGTGGGCGCGGAGAAATTTTGTGCGCGGGTGGGGAGGTTGCTCGGCGGGGAAGGCGGGGCGGTGGGCCCGGTCGGTGACCGGGCGCCCGAACACCGGTCGGGCCTACAGGGGAAGCGTAGCCCGGCGCGCCGGTGGCTCGGGCCGGCAGTTCTCGGCGTGGTCGCGGTGGGTGCGCTGGCGGTGTGGCAGCCGTGGCGGCGTGGGGCGGCGAATTCGGCCGCGCCGGCGGCGCAGCGGGCGCCCGATTCTGACGTGACGGCGGAACTCGCGCGCGTGCGGGCGCGAATTGTGCCCGAGCGTTGGCAGCAGACGGATTTCGAGGCGGTCGCATCCACCTTGGACCGCCTCATTCAGGCCAATCCGGAAGAGGCGGACGCTTGGGCGCTGCGCAGCATCACGAACAGTCTGCAGGTTTTGCGGGTGCTCGATTCCGGCACAAAACCGCTGGAAGCGGGGAAAACCGCCGCCAACCGGGCCCTGCGCCTCGCCCCGGATCGGCCGCTGGCCAATCTGGCGATGGGGCTGCACCTCACCGCGATGGTGAGCCGGGGCGGCGACCCGCGCGCCGGACGGGAACTCGTGGATCAAGCGCTGCCGGGTCTTTCGGTCGATGCGCTGACGCGGTATGCCGGGGTTGCATCCGTATGGATGGGCTACGATTTCGCGGAAGCCACGCGCCGGGCGCGGGCGTATCTGGAAGCGGAGCCGTCGGCCAGTTATCCCGCTTGGATTTTGGGGTTGGCGGCGTTCGCGACGCGCCGGGCCGACGAGGCGGCGGATTGGTGCGAACGCGCGGCGGCCGCCGAGGGCGTCACGGTCGTGCGGACGCTCGGCACACTGGCGGACGTGAACTATTATCTGCGGTCCGACCTAGTCGCGGCGCGGGCGGTGTTGGAGCGTTTGCCGGCGCGTTACCGTTTTGTGCACCGGGTGGTCTATGCACGTTGGCTGATGACGACGGCCGAGGAGCATTGGGATCAGGCGTTGCAGGATCTGGCGCAGCTCCCGGATGCGTTCCTGTCCGACACATCCTTCAGCGGTCCCAAGGCCTTGCTCGCGGGCATCACCCATCGCCGCGCGGGTCGCACGGAAGCCGCGCTGGTGCAGTTCCGCGAGGCCGAACGCCTCGTGCGCGAGCGGCTCACCGGCGATTCCGAAAATGAGGAACTGCGCGCGATCCTGGCCCTGACTCTTGCGTATGGCGGCCGGCCGGCCGAGGCGCGCAACGAGCTGGCTCTCATCGAGCCGCTCGTCCGCACCCGGGCCGCCAACGTCCACCGGTTCAAGGTGGTGATGCCGATCGCCCAAACCTACGGCGTGATCGGGGATTTCCCGGCGATGGCGGTTTGGCTACGGATGCAGTTCGCCGAGCCATCGCAAGCGCCGTTGACGCCGGCTTCCTTCCGTTACGATGTCCGGTTCGCCGGCACGGCGGAGGCGGCCGAGATCAAGGCGTTGCTGAAGGAGTTTGCCGGGTTGGATCAGAAGCCGAAAGACCTGACGAAGGCTGATGCGGCCAGCGACAAATCCGTCGCCGTGCTGGCGTTCGCGAATCTCGCCGACGACAAGGCCAACGAGTATTTTTGCGACGGCATCAGCGAGGAGTTGCTCAACGTGCTCGCGAAGGTGCAGGGGCTGAAGGTGACAGCGCGGACCTCGGCGTTTCACTTCAAGGGTAAGGATACGCCCATTCCGGAAATCGCGAAGCAGCTCGGCGTCGCCTACGTCGTCGAGGGCAGCGTGCGCAAAGCGGGCGACAAGGTCCGCATCACCGCGCAGCTCATCAAGGCCGCCGACGGGTTCCACGTTTGGAGCGACACCTTTACGCGCGATCTGAAAGATGTTTTCGCGGTGCAGGATGAGATTGCCGGGATTATCGCCAAGCAACTCTCGCTAAAGCTCGGCGCGAGCTCTGCGGCGGCGATGGCGGGCGTGAGCCCCGAAGCCCTCGAGCTGTATGTGCAAGGGCGGCAGGCTTGGAACTTGCGGACGAGTGCCGGTTTTTCCCGGGCCGAGGAATTGCTCAACCGCGCGCTGGTTCTTTCACCGAGTTTCGCCCGCGCCCACGCGGCTTTGGCGGACGTAGGGAATACTCGCGGCCAGCTTACGGGCGAGCTCGGTGCCTTCGGCCGGCGCAATTCCGCCTTGCAGCAACGCGTGTTCGCCCAAATCCAGCGGGCGCTCGATTTGGACGGTGATTGCGCCGAGGCTCATGCCGCGCTCGGCGTAGCCGCATGGAATAGCTGGGAGATTCCCAAGGCCGAGCGAGCGCTCCGCCGGGCCATCGAGCTCAATCCGAATTACGCGAGCGCCCACCAATGGTTGGGACGCGTGCTGGCGGCGCAGGGCAAGGTCGAGGAGGCGTTGCCCGCACTGAAGCGGGCGACCGAACTCGACCCGTTCGCCGCGCGGATCTTTGACAACTACGCGATGCAACTCGCTCACGCGGGCCAATTGGCGGAGGCGCGTGCTGTTTGCACAAGAGGGCTTGAGATCCAACCGGGAGCAGCGGTGCTTTCGTCCTTTCAGGCGTCGATTCTGCGGAGACTCGGGGCGCCGGCCGCCGCCGATGCTTTCTTGAGAGCGATTCAGGAAAACAAGGAGGGTGGAAGTGTTTGGTTGCAGACTTGGCTGCTGGCGTTGGGAGGATGGCCCAAGGAGGCCGCCGTGTATCTGCCCGGCGTCAAGCCGCAGATTGATGACGTGGCGCTGATTCTTGCTCATCTCGGGCGAACGGACGACGCGCTTGCGGCGCTCAACCCCGAAACCGTCCAAGTGACAATGCTCGACCAGTGGCTTTATCAACCTGCGGTCGATCCGCTGCGCGGCGATCCGCGGTTCGGGAAATTCCTCGCTACCCTCGGAGCATCCGAGGCGCACGCGCGGGCGCAGGCGTGGCGGGCTAAGCAGAACGCAACGAGCGTGGAGCCGAAGAAATGAGCGCCGCCGAAAACAAAGCCGTCTTCCTCTCCTACGCGTCGCAGGACGCGGAGGCGGTGCGGCGCATTGCGGAGACGTTGCGGGCGAGTGGGGCGGAGGTGTGGTTTGATCAGAACGAGTTGGTGGGCGGCGATGCGTGGGATGCGAAGATCCGCAGGCAGATCGCCTCGTGCGCGCTGTTCGTGCCGGTGATCTCGGCGGCGACGCAGGCACGGCTCGAAGGGTATTTTCGGGTCGAGTGGAAGTTGGCGGCACGGCGCACCCATGCGATGGCGACGGCCAAGGCGTTTCTCCTGCCGGTCGTCATCGACGGGACGCGCGACGCCGATGCGCACGTGCCGGATGAATTTCGCGAGGTGCAGTGGACGCGCCTGCCGGGCGGCGAGGGCGCGGCGGTGGAGAAGTTTTGTGCGCGGGTGGGGAGGTTGCTGGGCGGAGACGCGGTGGCCGCTGTAGCCGGGGTCGCCGACCCCGGACCGGCCTCGGCGACACCGGCTACCACCGGGCCCACACCCGCGCGGGTGTGGCTCGCCGCCAGCGGCGCGGCGGTGCTGGCCGGGGTGGCTCTGGCGATTTGGCAGCCGTGGAAGAAGCCGGCCGTGGGCAGCGCGCCCGCGCCCGTCGCCGCGCCGCCGGCGGTGACGGCCCAGCCGCCGGCCAGCGAGGCACAGCGGCTGGTGCAGCAGGCGCAGAACCTCCTCGCGCGCTCCGATGAGCTCAACCGCGCCAACCTGCACCTCGCCGAGGAATTGGTGAAGCGCGCGCTCGCGCTCGAGCCGGCGAACCCCGATGCCGTGCTGATCGGGGCGCGGCTCTCCTATGCGTTCGTCTGGTATCTTTTCGACGCCTCCGCGGCGCGGCGCGAGCAGCTGCAGCAGCAGGCGGCGCGCGCCGTGGCGCTGCGGCCGGATTCGCCGGAGGCGCGCCGGATCCAGGCGGATGCGCAAACGGCGCTTTTCTCCAATTACTCGGACGCGCCGGTGGCGTTCGATCTGGAGAAGGAGGCCCGCGCGATCGTCGCCCAGGAGCCCGCCAACTGGCGCGCGCAGCGGACGCTGGGCTCGGTGCTGCGCACGCTCAACCGGCGCGACGAGTCGCTCGCGGCGCACCGCCGCGCTTACGAACTCTCCGAGGGCAACCCGGACGCCGCTTCGGATCTGATCAACGTGCTGGTGCGCAGCGGCCGCCACGCGGAGGCCGATGACTTGCGCGTGCGCGCAATGCAGGGGACAACCTGCGCCCGCCTGCTGTGCTGGGATGTCATGCTCAAGCTGCGTTGGCAGGGCGACGCGGCGGCTGCGGTCGACGCTTTGCAGGCGTGGCCGGGCTGGCTGGTGCAGGAGGACCGCGGCCTGTTCCACCGTTGGCAGGCGCACTACTGGAGCCGCCGGCCGGCGGAGGCCCAACGCATCGCCCGCATGGCGGTGCGCGATTGGGTGCGGGATTTCAGCTTCTACGGCCCGACGGCGGTGCTGCGCGCGCGCGCCCACGAGATGGCGGGCAACCGGGAGGCCGCGGCGGCGGATTGGCGTGTCGCGCTCGAGCAGGCGGAGCGTGAACTCCAGGCCGAGGCCGACAACGAGCCCGGGCTCTACTGGAAAGCCTGGGCGCTCGCGCGGCTCGACCGGGTGGGAGAAGCCCGGTCCATCCTGGCCGTGCTCGCCCAGCGCAATTCCAATTCCTCCTCGGCGTTCGCGAAGGTGACTTTCCTCGAGGCGCTGCAGGTCACCGTCGGCGACCAGGCCGGTGCCTTCGCGGGCCTGCGGCGGCGGCTTGCCGCGCCGGGAGACAGCCTGGGCGTGACGCGCGCCGCGCTCGAGCTTGATCCGACCTACGACGGCGTGCGGGGCGATCCGGAGTTCCAAGCGATCCTGCGCGACGCACCCGCTCCTGCGCCCAACGCCGCCCTGACCGCCGCCCCGGTGGCGGTGGACGACAAATCCGTCGCCGTGCTGGCCTTCGCCAATCTCTCCGACGACAAGGCCAACGAGTATTTCTCCGACGGCATCAGCGAGGAGCTGCTCAACGTGGTGGCGAAGATTCCCGGCCTGAAAGTCTCCGCGCGCACCTCGGCGTTTTCGTTCAAGGGCAAGAACGTCCCGATCCCGGAAATCGCGCAGCAGCTCGGCGTCGCCTACGTCGTTGACGGCAGTGTGCGCAAGGCGGGCGACAAGGTCCGTATCACGGCGCAGCTCATCAAAGCGGCGGACGGCTTCCAGGTGTGGAGCGACACGTTTACGCGCGAGGTGAAGGACGTGTTCGCGGTGCAGGACGAGATCGCCGGGCTGATCGCGCAGAATCTGCGCCTGAAGATTTCCGGATCCCGCGACCGAGCCGCCCCCGCGCCGGAGGTTTACGCGCTCATTTTGCAGGCGCGCTACGCGACCGCGCGCCAGACCAACGAAGCGGCGCGCGAGGCGATCGTGCTCTACCGCCAGGCGCTCGCACGCGAGCCGAAAACGGCCGACGCGTGGGCCGAGCTGGCGCTGGCTTACGTGCAACTCGGCCGCTTCGGCGGTCTGCCTACGGCCGACGCCATGCGCGAGGCCCGGCTCGGCGCCCGCCGGGCCCTCGACCTCGATCCGGAGCACCCGCAGGGCTTGCTCGCCCTCGCTTGGGTGCAACGCACGAACGACCGCGACTGGCGCGGTGCAATCGCCTCCTTCCGTCGGGCCCTCGCCGCCGCGCCGGAAAACGTCACCATCATGGGCGACGCCGCGATCTGCTGGCTGAACGTCGGCTTCACCGACGAGGCGCTCGCCCTCTCGGCGCGCGCCGTCGAGCGCGATCCGCTTAACGCCCGGGCGCAATGGGCGCGCGGCGCCATTCTCCTCTGGTCCGGCCAGCCCGCCCTCGCCGTCGAGGCCTATCGCCGCGCGGTCACCCTCGCGCCCATGGGCGACGAGTATCACTCGCACCTCGCCCGTGCCCTCTCCGCCGTCGGCCGCTATCCCGAGGCTCTGCAGGAAGCCGGGCGCGAGCCCAACGAGCGCTTCCGCCTCGTCGCCCTCGCCACGGTCCAATACCAGTCCGGCGACCGGACCGGCGGTGACCGCACGTTCAACGAAATCGTCGAAAAATTTGGCGACCCGATGGCCGGCTATCTCGCGAATCTCTGCGCCATCGTCGGAAAAACCGACGAGGCGTTCCGCTGGTGGGAACGCGGCTACGATACCCGCGATGCGGCGATGGCCTGGGTGAAGACTAACCGCGGCTATGGGGCGGTGAGGGCCGATCCGCGCTGGGAGCCGTTTCTCCGCAAAATGGGCTTGGCTGACGACCAATTGAAATGACCTCCGCCGAAAACAAAGCCGTCTTCCTCAGCTACGCGTCGCAGGACGCGGAGGCGGCGAAGCGCATCGCGGAGGCGCTGCGGACGGCGGGCGTCGAGGTTTGGTTCGACCAGAACGAGTTGGTGGGCGGCGATGCGTGGGACGCGAAGATCCGTCGGCAGATCAAGGAGTGCGTGCTGTCCGTGCCGATCGTCTCTGCGAAATCGAACACGAGTTTACGGAGCCACGATGAAACCGGCCACTTTCGCCGCCTCGCGTTGGTTCAGGTCGAACGAGAGAAAGACCGTCGCGCCGCGGATCTGCGCCTGGGCCACGTGCAAAATGTCGAGCGCGCGCGTCCCGGTCCGCGGAGTGACTTGGCGGGAAATCCGGTTGGCGGTGTCGATCCAGCGCCACGCCTCAAAGGTGCAGTCCTCCAACACCCCGTCGGCCACGTCGGCCCGGATCGTTCGCGTCACGGCGAGCAGGTCGGCCGATTGCAATCGGCCTTTGTGCAGCAGCCGGTGCAGGGTGTTGTTCAGTTCGAACACGCCGAACGGCGTGAGCGGCAACCGGGGCGGGCGGGTCCAGGTCCGGGCGTGGGCGACGGCCGCGGCGTGATTGGCGTCGGGCAGATACAGCGACAAGAGGAACGACGTGTCGGCGTATTCCGTCACTTCGCGTCGTCCTGCGCCAAGTCATCGAGGAGGGAGAGGGCGGTGAAGCGTTCGCCGAAGTGGGCGCGGGCACGGGCGGTGAAGTCGGGCGGCGTCCAACGGGCCGATTTTTTGGCGGCGGTGAAGGTGCCGATCACGCGGCCCCGTCGGGTGACTTTTACGGGAGATTTTTTGGCGGCGGATTCGACCGAGGCGAAATCGTGCCGCAGTTGCCGGAGAGTGACGGTGCTCATGTTATACATCCCATGTTTTACTTGCTCCGGCTGTCAAGCCGCGGTCGGCTGGGGCAAGACATCGCCATGAGCGAACCCATCAAAGCCGTCTTCTTGAGCTACGCGTCGCAAGACGCGGCGGCGAAGCGCATCGCGGAGGCGCTGCGGACGGCGGGCGTCGAGGTTTGGTTCGACCAGAACGAGTTGGTGGGCGGCGATGCGTGGGATGCAAAGATTCGCGGGCAGATCGCGAGTTGTGCGTTGTTCGTGCCGGTGATCTCGGCGAACACGCGGATCGGATCGAGTGCGCCGCACGCCTCAGGAAATCTTCGCTGCCCGCTCTTTCCAAAACTCCGGGCGGCGATGACCATGCGCGATGGCCAGAACCCAAATGGTTTTTTCTCTCACAACATACGCGATGAAGTAGCGGAAGATTTTGAGGTTCACGCGGCGATAGCCTGCTGGGCGGACTCGCGGCGTATCCGGGTGGGCCTCGATCCAGGCGATCGCTGCCCGCGCTTCGTCTTTCAGTCGGAGGCCAAGCCCGGCCTCAATTTCTTCGTAGCGGGCGATGGCTTCGCCCAGTTCAAACTCCGCTTCCGCGACGATCCGCGTCTGCATCACGCGAAACGCCGGTCGAGATCTGAAAACACCTCTGCTGCCGGACGTGATCGCGCTGTTCCCTCCTCAACGGCATGCAGACGGCGCGCAATCTCTTCCTCCCAGGCAGCGGCGACTTCCGGCGAAAAATCTTGGTCCGAATCAGTGTTATCGAGGAGGATTCGGGCTAGGGTCCGGCGTTCGGCCAGAGGGAGATCAAGCGCATCGCGGGTGACTTCGGACAGCACTTTTGTCATGAGGCGGAAGCTAAGTGACCGTCACTTTCGGTCAACCGGGAACCCGCATTGCCATGTCTGACGTTGCCAACAAAGCGGTCTTCCTGAGCTACGCGTCGCAAGACGCGGAGGCGGCCCAGCGCCTCGCCGAGGCGCTGCGGACGGCGGGCGTCGAGGTGTGGTTCGACCAGAACGAGTTGGTGGGCGGCGATGCGTGGGATGGGAAGATCCGCGGGCAGATCGCCTCGTGCGCGCTGTTCGTGCCGGTGATTTCGGCGGCGACGCAGGCGCGGCGGGAAGGGTATTTCCGGATCGAGTGGAAACTCGCGGCGCAGCGCACGCACGCGATGGCGGACGGGACGCCGTTTCTGTTGCCCGTCCTGATTGACGAGACGCGCGATGCGGAGGCACTGGTGCCCGGAGAGTTTCGGGCGGTGCAATGGACGCGGCTGCCCGGTGGCGAGGGGCCTGCGGTGGAAAAATTCTGCGCGCGGGTGTCGAAGCTTTTGGGCGGCGATGCTGGAGGCCCGATCGCCGATCGGGCGGCGGGCTCCGAGGGAGCGCCGCCGAGTGACGGCGCCCACGGGCGTGGACGAGCCACACCCCGACGCAAACCGGTGCGCGCCTGGCTCGTGCCGGCGGCAATCGGCTTGGCGGTGGTGCTCGGCGGGATCGTGGTCTGGCGGACGGGGTTGAAATCGCCGGCGAGTGCGCCGGTCCCCGGGGCGGTGGTGAAGACAATCGCGCCGCTTTCTGCCGCCCGCGAACTCGCCGAGCGGGCGAATGCGTTGTCGCTGAAAAAATACAACTCGACCGCGGACGACTATGCCGCCGCCGAGGGCTTGCTCAAGCAGGCGCTCGCGCTCGACCAGAACGACGCTGAAATCTGGGCGATTTCCTCGCAGTTCAACACCGCGATCCGCACGCGGGGATTCGACGACGCGCCGGCCCGGCGCGAGGCGGCGCGCAGCCAGGCCGAGCGGGCGTTGACGTTGGACGAGGCTTCCGTCGAGGCCCGCTTTGCGCTGGGCCGGTGGCAGCGCGACAACGATCCCGCGATGGCGGAGAAAACGTTTCTGGCCGTGCTCGGTCGCTCGCCGGATCATCCGGGGGCCCTCAGCAGTCTCGGCACGCTGTATAGCCGGCAGAACCGGGAGGAGGAGGCGCTCGCGATGTTTGAGCGCGCGGCGCGCAATCCCGCCTCGCTCGCCCTCGCGCGCTACAGCCAGTATCTCCTTCACTTCAGCCGCAGGCGTTTTGATGAAGCCGAGCGAGCGTTGCGCGAATCCATCGCGGCCGAGCCCTCGTCGAATTCCGTGACGGGTCTGGCAATGGTGCTGCTCACGGCCAAGGGCGACGCGGCGGCGGCCGTGCGGGTGCTGGCGGAGGTGCCGGCGGCGAACCGCAACGAACACCGCGCGGTGTGGATGACGGCTTTTGTGCAGCTCGCCGCGCGCGAGCCCGACGCGGCCTTGGTCACTCTGGGCCGCCTTTCGGTCGATTTTGTGCAGGACAACTGGTTCGTCGGCCCGACCGCTTACTGGGTCGGGCGAGCCCACGCGCAGGCGGGCCGCGCGGAGGCGGCGCGGATCGCGTTCGAGGCGGGCCTGGCGGTGATGGACACGAAGCTGAAGTCGGCGGCGGGAGATCCCGCGCTGCACGTTGCGCGCGGCGAATTGCTCGCGCGGCTCGGCCGGACCGATGAAGCGTTGCAGGCGGCGCGCACCGCGACGGAGCTGGCCGGCGGGCGGGAAGGGATGTTCTGGTTCCTCTCGCCCGGGCGGATTTACGCGGTGCTGGGCCGCACGGCCGAGGCGCTGCCGCTGCTGGAGAACCTCACCGCTCCCGTGGCCCGCTCCGTCCCATGGCCGCTCACCCCCGCGCTTCTGCGGCTAGATCCGCTGTGGGACAAGCTGCGCGGTGACCCGCGTTTTCAGGCCCTGTGTGCGGAGCCGCCCGAGTCCTTCGTCGCCGTGCCGCCCAAGACCGACGAGAAATCCGTCGCCGTGCTGGCCTTCGCCAATCTCTCCGACGACAAGACCAACGAGTATTTCTCCGACGGCATCAGCGAGGAGCTGCTCAACGTGCTCGCGAAAATCCCCGACCTGAAGGTCTCCGCGCGCACCTCGGCGTTTTCGTTCAAGGGCAAAAACGTCCCGATCCCGGAAATAGCGCAGCAACTCGGCGTCGCCTACGTCGTCGAAGGCAGCGTGCGCAAGGCGGGCGACAAGGTCCGCATCACGGCGCAGCTCATCAAAGCCGCCGACGGGTTCCACGTGTGGAGCGATACGTTTACGCGCGAGTTGAAGGATGTCTTCGCCTTGCAGGACGAGATCGCTGGCCTGATTGCGAAGAACATCTCGCCAAAGCTCGCGCACGGTGCGCCCGCCGCCACCGGCCGGCCGGTCGATCCCGAGGCGTTTCAACTCTACCTCCAGGGCCGGGCGCTCGCGACGAAGGCCAGCCTCGGCGATCTCCGGCAGGCGATCGCGCTCTTCGAGCGCGCCGCGCAGCGCGACCCCGGCTTCCATCCCGCGCGGGTGCAGGCGGCGCGCGCCTACACGCAACTGGGGCGCTGGGGCGGAATGGTGCCGCAGGAGGCCTGGACGGCGGCCAAGGCCGCGCTCGCACCGGCGCTCGCGGCCGATCCCGATTCGCCGGAAGCGCTCGTCGCGCAAGGCTGGTTGCTGCGCACCGCCGACTGGAAATGGCGCGAGGCCGAGCAGGCCTTTGCCCGCGCGCTCGCGCAGCGGCCGAGCGACCCCGATGTGCTGGTGTCGGCGGCGGTGCTGAAGACCGGCATCGGCCCGAGCGAGGAAGGGCAGGCGCTGGCCCGCCGCGCGCTCGAGCTCGATCCGCTCAACCCCGCCACCCAGTTCGACCTCGGCCTCATCTACTGCTTCAGCGACCGCCTGCCGGCGGCGGAGCGGCAATTTCGTCGCGCCATCGAGCTTTCGCCCTCGGGCCAACGCTACGGGACTTTCCTCGCGCTCGTCGTGGTCGCGCTCGGCCGCTTCGACGAGGCGGAGGCTCTGGCCCGCAACGAGACCGACGAACTCTCGCGCCTCTTTGTGTTCGGGCTGGCGGCGGCGGGACGCGGCGACCGGGGGCGCCTGCGCGAGATCATCGCGCAGCTCGAAGCCAAGGGCGCCACGCTCGGAAAGCTCGGCGACTATTACGCCTACCTCGCCGGCCTGCGCGGAGCGGCCGGTGACCTCGACGGCGGGATGGCCGCGCTCGACGCCGCCCGCGCCGCGCACGATCCGAGCATCGGTTGGATCAAGGTGAACTACTACGTTCGCTCCCTGCACCGCCATCCGCGTTGGAGCGATTTTCTCCGCTCCGTCGGCCTCGCCGACGACCAGTTGAAATGAGTTCCGCCGAAAACAAAGCCGCCTTCCTCAGCTACGCGTCGCAGGACGCGGAGGCGGCGAAGCGCATCGCGGAGGCGCTGCGGGCGGCGGGCGTCGAGGTGTGGTTCGACCAGAACGAGTTGGTGGGCGGCGATGCTTGGGATGGGAAGATCCGCGGGCAGATCGCCTCGTGCGCGCTGTTTGTGCCGGTGATCTCGGCGGCGACGCAGGCGCGGCGGGAAGGGTATTTCCGGATCGAGTGGAAACTCGCGGCGCAGCGCACGCACGCGATGGCGGACGGGACGCCGTTTCTGTTGCCCGTCCTGATTGACGAGACGCGCGATGCGGAGGCGCTGGTGCCCGGAGAGTTTCGGGCGGTGCAATGGACGCGGCTGCCCGGTGGCGAGGGGCCTGCGGTGGAAAAATTCTGCACGCGGGTGTCGAAGCTTTTGGGCGGCGATGCTGGAGGCCCGATCGCCGATCGGGCGGCGGGCTCCGAGGGAGCGGCGCCGAGTGACGGCGCCCGCGGGCGTGGGCGAGCCGCGCCCCGACGCAAACCGGCGCGCTCTTGGCTCATCCCGGCGACGCTGGGCATCGCGGCGGTGGTGGCGCTCGCACTCTGGCAACCGTGGCGTCGCAGCACGGCGAGTTCATCGGCGTCTGCTCCCGCGGCCCAGCGGCCGGTTGACGTCGCCGCGACGACGTCCGTCGGGCCGACCGCGCAGGCGTTGCAGCTCCGCGCATTTGAGGGGTTGTCGCGGGAGCGCCTGGGGGCAGCAGAGGAGTTGCTTGCGCAGGCCTTGAAAACTGCCCCGACCGACGCCGAGGCGCTCGCCGTGGCGGCCCAGGTCGATGCGCTCATGGTTTATCGCTCGTGGGACATGTCGGAGGAGCGCCGCCAATCCGCCACGCGGCGCTCGGCGCGCGCACTCGCGCTGGCGCCGGAAGGCTTCGAGTCACGCCGGGCGCAGGCGATGGTGGCCGGCTTCATGATCCGCTCGCCGGAATCGGCCAAGGAGGCGGAGACTCTCTACCGCGCTCTGGCAGCGGAGCGCCCCGGTGACCCGAGCGTGCTCGAGGAACTTGGCACGCTGCTGCAAGTGCTGCGGCGCCACGACGAGGCCGCGCAAGTATTTGTGCAGGGCCGTCGGCCCCAGCTCGCCGGCAACGCCTACTACGCCGCCGGCCGGGTGGAGGAGGCGCGCCGCATCGCCGACGAACTTCTCGCCCAACGCCGCACGGCGGCGGCCCTCATCCTGAAGGCCAATGTGGAGCTGTTCGGCTACAACGACCTCACAGCCGCGCAGGCGGCGGTGAATCAGCTCACGTCCACCGAGCTGCGCGAGGACGACGCGGCGGGAATTTCCCTGCGGCTCGCCGTGCTCAGCCGCGATGCACCGGGCATCCTCCGCCTGCTGGATTCGTTCCCTCATCCCTTCGTATCGATCGTCGGCGTCAACTACCCGCGCCAGTGGTGGACCGGGATCGCGCGATCGCTGCTCAACCAACCCGAAGCCGCGCAGATCGAATGGCGCGGTGGCCTCCGCTCGATCGAAGAGCAGCTCCGGTCCCGGCCCAACGATGCCGATGCGCTCAGTTGGGCGGCGGTTTTGCACGCCGTGCTCGGCAATCGCGCCGACATGGAGCAGGCGCTGCGCACCTACGCAAACTACCGCGATCTCACGACCGGCCGCTGGGACTTCAACTATTGCCTCGCGCTCCTGCGGGTCGGCGAACGGACCGACGAGGTCCTCGCGCGGCTGGCGAAGTCGCTGCGCGACACGGCGAGTTTTAGCCGTATCGTTTACGCGTGGGCGCGTTACTCGCCGGAGTTCGACCCGATCCGGGGTGATCCCCGCTTCGAGCAATTGCTGCGCGAAGTGCGTCCCAAGTTGGCCAAGCCCTTCGACGACGAAGTCTCCGCGCGCCCGGCCGCACCGGCGCCGGACCCGAAATCCGTCGCCGTGCTGGCGTTCGCCAATCTGAGCAATGATGCGGAAAACGAGTATTTCTCCGAGGGCATTGCCGACGAACTCCTCACCATCCTCCAGAAAATCCCCGGCCTGCGGGTCGCCGCGCGGACCTCGGCGTTTTCGTTCAAGGGCAAAGGCGCGACCGCGAAGGAGGTGGGCGAAAAACTCGGCATGGCCCACGTCGTCGAGGGCAGCGTCCAGAAATCGGGCAAACGCGTAAAAATCACCGCCCGCCTCAGCCGCGCTGCGACCAACGAAGAGGTGTGGTCGGAGAGTTTTGGGCCGTTGGAAATGACCGACATCTTCGCCACGCAGAGCGAGATTGCGCAGAAGATCGTGGCCCAGTTGCGCGGGCAACTGACGGGCGAGACGGCGGCGACCCCGGCTAACGTGGCGGCGGCGGTCACTGCGGAGATCAGGTCGCAGGTCCAAGCTGCGGCCAAGGGCGGCACGAAAAACTTGGAAGCGCACGAGCTCTTTTTGCAGGGGCGATTCCTCGCGACCCGTTCGGGCTCGGCCGACGTGGCCCGCGGCATCGCTTACTACGAGCGGGCTTTGCAGCTAGATCCGAACTTCACCCTCGCTTGGGCCGCAGTGGCCCGCGCCCGCGTGTGGCAAATGTCGTGGGAGCCGCTGAATGCCGACCGTTTCCTGCAAGCGCGGGCCGCGGTGGATCGCGCCCTCGCCCTCGATCCCGATCTGGCCGACGCGCACTCGACGCTCTCCCAAGTCTTGCTCCGCCACGCCTACGATTGGCGGGCGGCCCGGGCCGCCAGCGCGCGCGCGTTGGCGCTCGCCCCGAGCGATGCGGCCGTCCTCACCGATGCGGCCGCCACGGAGCAGGCCTTGGGCAGTCTGGAGGAATCCGTCGCGCTGGCCCGGCGCGCGGTGGCGTTGGACCCCGTCGCGATCGACGCGCGTTTCTACCTCGCTCTGTCCCAGTTGTTCATGGATCGCCTCGCCGAGGCGGAAGCCGAAGCCCGGCGCATGATCGAGCTTTCGCCGAACGGTATCTTTATCCACGGACTCCTGAGCTCGATACACCTGATGCAGGGCCGCAACGCCGAGGCCTTGGCCGCGGCCCAGAAAGAGACGGAGAAAATGTATCGGATCCAATCGGTCTCGGTTTCGCTGTTCGCGCTTGGGCAGATCCGGGAGTCCGATGCGGCCCTGGCGGAAATGATCAAGGAGTTCAAAGACATCGGCCCGTATCCCATCGCCTGGGCCTATGCCATGCGCAAAGACCGCGACAAAGCCTTCGAGTGGCTGGAGCGCGCCTACCAACTCCGCGATGCCGGCATCAGCTGGGTGCGGGGCGACACTCTCTTCAAGCCCCTCCACGCCGATCCCCGCTGGCCCGTTTTCCTCCGGAAAATCGGCCTCGCCGACGACCAGTTGAAATGACCTCCGCCGAAAACAAAGCCGCCTTCCTCAGCTACGCGTCGCAAGACGCGGAGGCGGCGAAGCGCATCGCCGAGGCGTTGCGGGCGGCGGGGGTGGAGGTGTGGTTCGACGTCGAGGGCGGGTTGGAGACGGGTGACGAGTGGGACGCGAAGATTCGTCGGCAGATCAAGGAGTGCGTGCTGTTTATCCCGGTCATCTCGGCCAATACCCAGGCGCGCCATGAGGGCTATTTTCGGATTGAATGGGACCTCGCGGCCGAGCGCGCGCGGGGCATCGCTGCCGGCGTCGCGTTCATCTTGCCCGTGGTGATCGACGACAC
This sequence comes from Opitutaceae bacterium, assembly GCA_044356555.1. Taxonomy (GTDB): domain Bacteria; phylum Verrucomicrobiota; class Verrucomicrobiia; order Opitutales; family Opitutaceae; genus Tous-C4FEB. The sequence goes on from JBIKWB010000017.1 coordinate 18,997, forward strand.
CCGCGAGCCCGAGGCGCTCGTGCCGGACCGGTTCCGCGCCGTGCAGTGGACGCGGGTGCGCGCCGGGGAGCTAACGCCCGAGCAGCGGGCGAAGTTTGCCAAGCTCTGGTCGCACCGCATCGGCGTGCTCCAACATCGCGCGGCGGGGTCCGACGTAGCGGCGGCGGCGGACGGCGCCGGCGGGCGTGGGCAAGCCACGTTCCTAAACAAGCCGGCCCGATCGTGGCTGATGCCGGCGGTGGTGGGCGGCGTGGCGTTCGCGGTGGTGGGCGGATGGTTCTGGCAGCGGCGTGGGCCGGTTGAGCCCTCGCCCCGGCCGGCCGTCGCGGCGCCGGTGGCTCCGGTCGCTCCGGTCGCTCCGGCGGTGGTGACCTTGGACAAAGATTTGGTGCGCGCGGAGCAGTTGATGACCGCGCCGGACGCCATTGTGGCGGACGTCATGCTCGCCGAGGAGTTGTGCAAAGGGGTGCTCGACCGGCGCTCCACCGATGTGGCGGCGACGATCATGATGGCCCGGGTGCAGACCTATTTGCTCTTGCGCGGTTTTGACCGGAGCGAAGCCCGGTTTGCCCTCGCGAAGCAGGTCAGCGAGCGGGCGCTCGCCCTCGCACCCGACGACGTGGAGGCGCAGGCGGCCCTGGGCACCTACCTTTTCACGCGCGGGGTCGAGTTGCCCCGCGCGGCGAAACTGTTTCGCGCGGCCATCGCCGCCCGTCCGGCCGAGCCGCGTTTTCACCGGATGCTCGACAACGTGCTTTCCAATGATCGGTCGGTGCCGCGCGCCGAGCTTCTGGCCAGCACCAAGCGCACCGCGGACCGCTTTCCGACGGATGCGCTCGTGCAATACGAGGCCGCCCGTCACTTCCGCGACGCGGCTAATTTGGAAGAGACCGACCGCTACCTGGATCTGGCGATCAAGTATGGCCCGGTCGCCAATGCGATCATCGCCAAAGCCCGGCTCGCCCTCACCGTCCGCGGCGAAACCGCGGTGATGCGGAAGCTGCTCGACCAACTCCCCGAGCGCTACCGCACCAACGACCGCGCCGTGTTCAGCGAGTTTGTCTACGCGCTCGCCGGCGGTGACTACGAGCTCGGGCTGCGCGCCTTGCGGGCCAAACCGGAGCCTTGGATGGTGGATTTCGAGTTCACGGGACCCAAGGCGCTGCTCGAGGGCGAATTGCTGCTGTTGCAGGGCAAAACCGAGCTCGCGCGGCTCCGCTTCGAAGCCGCGCACAAGGAATACGCGCAACACGCCGCCGTGAACAACGTGGGTTTCCGCTCCATGTGGCTGGAGGCGTGGCTGCTCGCCCGGCTCGGGCGCGTGGAGGAGGCGCGCACGCGCAACGCCGTGATTTTCCCCGAGTATGAGCGACCATTCCAAATGTATCTCGGGCAGGGGTGGTGGTTCAACCCGGTCGCGCTCAATCTCATGCTCGGCGAGCGCGCCAAGGCCTACGATCTCATGCGGGAGGCCGTCGATTTTCAGGAAGGCCGCCGCATCCTCCGCGTCGCGCTCGGGCTCGACCCGCGGTTGGCCGCCTATCGCACCGACCCGCAACTCCGCGCGCTGCTCGACGCGCCCGATTCCACCAAGTCGGCCAAGATCGCGCTGTCCACCCGCGACTGGCCCAAGAAAGCCGAACTCAAGCGCGCCATCGCGCTGATCGACGGGCTCGAAGCGATCCGCGACGACTTCGTCCTCGCCGAGGAAATCGCCAAGCGCGAGCTCGACCTCAACCCCGCCGATCCCGACGCCGTGACGGTGATGGCGCGCATCCAGAGCCAGTATCTCCTGCGCGGCTTTGATCGGCGTGATGCCCGCGCGGCACTGGCCGGACAATATTCCGAGCGCGCCGTGCAACTCGCCCCCGACGAACCCGAGGCGCTCTTTGCCCTGGCCAACTATCTCGGTGCCCGAGGAGTTGATCGCGCCCGCGCCGAGACGCTCATCAAGAGAGCCTGCGTCCTCGATCCGGGCCAACCCCGCTACTGGCGCGTGGCCGCCCTGAACATGGCCGACCCCGCTGCGGGCCTCGCGTTGGTCGAGGAAAACGTGCGCCGCTTCCCGGCCGATCCCTTGGCCCGCTACGACCTTTCCATCCGCTACCGCAATTTGGGCCGCTGGGCGGACTTTGAGCGCGAGACCGATGCCACGCTCGCGCTCGCCCCCGTGGCCAACACCATCGTCTGGAAAGCCCGGGCGATGCTCGGGCTGCATGGCGATCTCCCCGGCATGAAGACCTGGCTCGACAAGGTCCCGTCGCGCGTGAGCGGGCAGGAACGCACGGTGTTCAGCCGTTTTCTCTACGCGGCGTTGAGCGGCGATTATGATTACGGGTTCACGGCGCTGCGCAGCTACACCGAACCGTGGTTTCTTGATCTCGCCGAATACGGCGGACCGGCCGCGCTCCTCCAGGCGACGCTGCTCGATCTCCAGGGCAAAACCGCGCTCGCCCGCGTGCAATACGAGGCGGCGCTGGTCGAAGTGCAGCGCCAGAAACTCGCCATGCCGGCGGATCTCTGGGTGCGGCGGGCGGAGATCTGGGTGATGCGCGGACTGGGCCGACTCGACGAAGCCCGCGCGCTCAATCGCGCTTTTGTGGAAATCATCCCTCGGCCGATCGTGCTCTCGCCGGTCGTCGGTTGGTTCTTCGGTTCAACGCCGTCGAGCTTGCTGCTAGAAGATCGTTTGCTGGCGCTCACCTTGCTGCGCGAAGGGGCCAACGGACCGTTTGGCCGCGAGGCGCTGCGGGTCCATTTCCGCACGGACCCGCGCATGAAACCGTTTCGGGATGATCCCGAGATCGCCGCGCTGCTCGCGGAGCCGGCGGCCGCGGCGAAGAGCGAGCGGTGAACGGCGGAACGGGCCGGACGCTCAACGCGGAACGTTGGCTTTTGAACGTTTGGTTTTCTTGGCGGGAGGGGTGACCGGGGTGACGCGTCGCACGTGGCGGTTGGGGCGGCGCTTGATCGCGGCGTGGTGGGCGGGATCAAGGGAGACGCCGAAGAGTTGGAAGCATTCGAGACACATAGACGGACGTTTTATCGGGCTTGGCTTGGGCGGGGAGGGCTAGGGCGCGGACTTGGGCGCGGAGGGCGGGTCGGAGACCCAACCCTACTTTTTTTCGGAGAGGCGGCGGGCGAATTGGGCGGCGTGGAGGTTGGCGGGTTCGAGGCTGGCGGGGCTGATCGCTTCCCACCACGGGGTGGTGCCGTCGAGTTTGCTCGGATGCTTCGTGCGGACACCGACGAAGTTCATCGTCGCGGGGCCCCAAGATTTGGGCGGGGGCGCGATGAAACCGGCGGCGCGGATGTTCCAAAACGTGCTCCACCCGGCGCTCGGGCGGCCGAGGCTCGGGCCGCCGCCGTTGCGCCAGACGCGGGTGCCGCGGCCGCAGTCGATATCGGTGAAGAGGTTTTCGTAGGGCGTGTCTTTGTGGTGGTCGAAGTTGAGATCGGTGCCGCGGCCTTGGGCGAAGACGTTGCCCGAGGCGCGTTCGACGCTGAGGTCGTGCACGTAGGGCGCGCGCACGTCGAAGTTGGTGACGAGGTTGTCCTCGGAGTTCTTGAGCTGGATCGCGTGGTGGCCGGTGCAGTCGGGCACACCGGCATCGACGGTGCCGCGGGCGATGTCGGCGGTGAGCAAAATGCCGTCGAGGGTGTTGCCGCTGGCCACGACGTTGACGCCGAGGTCGCCGTTGTGGATGGCGACGTCGCGGACCCAGCAGTTGAAAACGGAGCGGAGTTCGATGGCGTTGTGACCGTCCTCTTTGAAGTGGCCGCGATACTTGGTGCCGGGAAACGCGAAGCCGAGGTGCTCGATGCCGGAATCGGTCACGGTGGGGTTGAAGGCGCGGAGTTCGGGGCGCCACTCGGTGCGGGTCTCGAAACGGAGGGGGCGATCGACGGTGACGCGCAGCCCGGTGATTGCGGTGATGCGGAGGAGCTGTTGGGTGCCGCGTTGCTTGCCCTTGGCGATGTCGCCGGGGTCGCCGTTGTAGAGGTAAGTTTTGAGGCTTTGGTCGGGGGTTTCGCCGACGACCAGGAGAACGAGTTGGCCGACGGCGAGGCCGGCGCTGCGGTCGACTTCGACTTCGCGGTCGCCGCGTCGGGCGAGGGCGGTGACGGCGGCGAGTTTCTTGGATTGGGTGTTGCCCTCGAGGGTGACGAAGGCGCCGTCGAAGGAGTAGCCGCTGGCGGGGCCGCCGGTGGCGGTTTTGCGCGCGCGAGGATGGATCGCATCCAGGCCGCGCGGGAACCAGAGGATGCTCTGCTCGGGGCCGGCGCCGCGGAGCACGACGCCGCTGCGGGTGATGCGGATGAAATCGGAAACGAGATAACGGCCGGGAGGGAGATAGACCGCGCCGGCGGGAGTGGCGTCGAGGGCGGCTTGGAGGGCCTTGGTGTCGTCGGTGGTGCCGTCGCCGATGGCGCCGAAATCGCGGACGTTGGTCGCGCGCGGGAGTTCGGGGATGGGACGCTCACCCTGGTGGTAACCGGCGCGGGAGAAATCGGGGAGCCGGCCGGCGGCGGACCATTTCTCGCCGGCCTCGCCCCAGAGTTGGGAGTGGGTCGGGGCGGCGGGGAGGGAAGACGTGGCGGATAGGAACGGGAGGGCGAAGAGGAGGCGGAAGGCGATCCGGGAGAGGGAGACGGTGGAGGATTTCATGGCCGTGGGGACGAGGCGTGGGCGCGGAGGGCGGGGGAGGGGAACGCTTAACGTTCAACGTTTAACTTTTAACGCTGAATGATAAGGCGGGCGGACTTGGCGTGGTGGCGGGTCGGAGACGCCGCCCTACGACGGAGGAGCCGTAATTTTTTCGCGGAGGTGGGTGGTGCGGGTCTTCGATTCGGCGTTGCGGACGGCCATGGCGTAGGCGGCGGGTTCGCCGACGATGAAAACTTTTTTCCGGCCGCGGGTGATGGCGGTGTAAATCAGGTTTCGCTGGAGCATCATAAAGTGCGCCTTGAGCAGCGGGACGATGACGACGGGGTATTCGCTGCCCTGCGATTTGTGGATGCTGACGGTGTAGGCGAGGGCGAGGTCGTTGAACTCGCCGCGCTCAAACGTGTGGACGTCGCCGTCGAAATCGGCGACGAAGGTGCCGGCCTCGGCGTCGATGGATTTGATGACGCCGATGTCGCCGTTGAAGAGGTTTTTGTCGTAGTTGTTGCGGAGCTGGATGAGCTTGTCGCCGGCGCGGAATTCGCCGGCGGGCGTGCGGAGCGCGCGGGCGTGGGGCGGCTGGGGGTTGAGCGCGGCCTGGAGCTGGACGTTGAAGTTACCGACGCCGGCGACGCCCTTGTGCATCGGGGCGAGGACCTGCACGTCGCGGATCGGGTGCGGCCATTTCAGTTTTTGCGGGATGAACGTGGTGACGAGCTCGAGGGTTTTGCGGACGCAGTCCTCGGCGTTTTCGGCGACGATAAACGTGAGGTCGGCCCAGACTTGGGTGGCGGAGACCTCGTTGACGGCGGGCGGGAGCGACGGGTCGCCGGCGTTGATGGCGTGGGCGGTGGTGACGATCTGACTCTGGCCCTGTTGACGGTAGATCACCGCGAGGCGGGTGACGGCGGGCGCATGCAGCGAACTCTCGGCGGTGGCGACGGCGATGAGGTCTTTGAGGACGTTGCCGGCGCCGACGCTGGGGAGTTGGTCGGTGTCGCCGACGAGCAGGAGGTGGGCGCGGGAAGGGACGGCCTGGAGGAGGGCGGAGGCTAGGCGGTTGTCGAGCATCGAGGCCTCGTCGACGATGAGGAAATCGGTGGCGAGGGGCGCGGACTCGTTGGCGACGAAGCCGCCGCCGGCGGGGTCGTATTTGAGGAGACGATGGATCGTGGTGGCGAAGCCGCCGGTGGTCTGCGCGAGCCGTTGCGCGGCGCGACCCGTGGGCGCGGCGAGGTGGACGCGGACTTTCTTGGCTTTCAGGATTTCGACGAGGGCGCGGAGGATCGTAGTGTTGTGAGTAACGAGATAGTTGTCGGTAACGTAGAGGCCGGTCGGAGAGTCGATGGAGATGCAGACGCACTCGGCGGTGCCGGCGGGCTCGATCGCGGTGAGGCGGAGGCGATGGCTGAGACGGACGCGGGCTTTGGGGCGGACCGTGCGGCGGATTTTGCGCGCAAGGGTGAAGAGTGTCGCGGGTTCGGGATGCTGGAGGAATATGGTGTGGGCGGGCAGGCCGGTGCGCTTTTCGCCAAGATGGGTGTAGACGGGATGCTTGACGGCCCCTCGCGTCGCGATGCAGCCGAGGGACCAGGCGAGTTGTTGGAAATCGTCGGCAAGGCGGGGACTGGAAGTCGTGAAGGAAACGACGCCGAGGCCGTCCACGGTGCCGTCGGTGTCGAGGAGGCCGCGGAGGAGTTCGAGGCGTTGGGCGGCGGACGCGGTTAGGTAGGCCGTTGGGATGAATTTGGCCGCGGATTTGACCGCGAGGCCTAGGGCCTTGATCGCGTCGCGCAGGGGGTTGGCGAAGCCTCGGCCGCGACCGATGATGCGCCAGCTGATTGTGGGTGCGCCGCCGGAGATGACTTGTTTCAGGCGCAGGCCGAGGGGTTCCAAACGAGCGGCTACGCTCGCTACGATAGCGGGGTCGGTGCTGGTGAAGAGGACGGCGTCGCTGAGGGTGCCGTCGCCGATGAGGGCGCCAAGGACGTAGGGGTCGCAGGGCAGGGCGACGTCGGGAGTCGACGGCGTTGGGGAGAGTAGCGGGATGGCGAGGCGGTTACTTTCGACGCGGTCGTCGGCGAGGCGGCGGCGCAGGTAACTGAGCGGAACGGTGCGCCAACCGCGGGCGCGAATTTTCTTTCTCTTCGTGGGGCTCCAAACCGAGGTGCGGGTCCAGGCGCGCCAGAGGTGGTCGTCGCAGCACTCGCACGTGCGACCGTCGACGAAGTGAACGCGGAAGATTTCCTTTCTCCCCTGAGGATGAATGCTGGCGATGCGGGTCGCGGTGCCCTCGGCGGTGATGATCTCATCGCCGGGGCGGAGTTCGCCGATGGGCCGGAACCCGGTGGGGGTGAGCACGCGCGCGTATAGCGGCTGGGCTTTGCCGGTGCCAGGTCCGCCGGTGAGGATGGTGAACTTGTGCGTGAGGGCATTTTTGACGGCGGTGCGTTGGAGTTCGTGGAAGGTGAAGCCGGCTTTGTCTTCGGCCCATTTGACGGCGGCGTCGGTCTTGATGGGCGGGAGGGCGCTGCTGACGCGGCCGAGGCGGGCGATGGCGGCGGCAATCTTTTGCTCGGCGTGGTCGTGGTGGGGGAGCTGGATGAGGGCGGAGCCGGGGAGAGGATTCTCGACGCCGACGGGCCAGTGGCGGGATAACGCTTTGGTTTGGACGAGGGCGTCGATGCGGGCAGTGATGCGGTCGCCGCTGGTTTCAAGCATCGTCGCGGCGTAGTCTTGGAGGTCGGCTTCGCGGTAGGCGGTGTGGCCTTCGTCCTGAAGCGTTTCGAGGGCGTAGATGAGGCCGGCGTCGAGGCGGGGCGGGGCGTCATTGGCGAAGCCGAGGTTGATGGCGATGCGGTCGGCGGTCTTGAAGCCGATGCCGTCGATCTCACGGGCGACGCGGTAGGGTTGCTCGAGGAGGATGGGCTTGGCCTGCGCGCCGTAGCGCTCGACGAGTTTCACGCACTGGCTGGGTGTGACGCCGTAGGTCTGGAGGAAGATGTAGAGTTCGCGCTCGGTGCGCTTGGCATCCCAAGCGGCTTTGATGGCGGTGGCGCGTTTGGGGCCGATGCCGGGGACGTCGCGGAGTTTGCCGGATTCTTCGGAGAGGACGCGGAAGGTGTCGGTGCCGAGGGCGTCGACGATTTTGTTGGCGTAGGCTTTGCCGATGCCGGGGACGAGGCCGCTGCCGAGGTATTTGCGGATGCCGTAGACGCTGGCGGGGAGCTCGCTTTTGAAGGTCGCGATCTTGAACTGGGCGCCGTGCTGGCTGTGCTGCGTCCACTCGCCGGTGAGGTGGAGCGTCTCGCCGCATTCGACGCTGGGGAGGGCACCGACGATGGTGACCTTTTCAATTTTCTCGTCGGAGGAGGCCGGGGTTTTTATGGCCGCGGGGCGCGTGTCGGGGCGAAACTCCGCGATGGTGTAGTGGTTTTCCTCGTTGTGGAAAATGATGCGTTCGAGGACGCCGGTGAGGATGGCGCTGGGAGCGGGCGGAGGCACGGCTTGCTTAGGAGTTAACCGAGAATCGACGCGAAGGAATGCGAATGACGGAGGTGCCGAAGATGGAATTCACGGGGTTTGCCAGTCGACGACTTTGAGGCCGGGGACGCGGGAGAATTCGCGAAGGTTGTGCGTCACGATCGTCGCACCGAGGCGGAGGGCTTGGGCGGCGATGAGGGTGTCGATCGGACCGATGCCCCGCCCGCGTTTTTCCAAGAAGGACCGAAGGCGGGCGTATTGGCCGGCGTCTTCGCGGGTAAATGGCTCGATGGGGACGGTCGAAACGAGGGCTTCGAAATCGCGGCGATAGCGGAGGCCGGAGCTGTGGTGGAGGATGCCGAATTCGCGCTCGGCCACGACCAAGGCGGAGAGGCGCAAGTTGGCAAACTCGGCGTTCATCCGCGCGGTGAGCCCGGGGTCGGCACCTCGCAGAAAGTTCGAGACGGCGTTGGTATCGGGGAGGAAGATCACCACGCGCGGGGGCTATCTGGGGTGGTGTGGCGGGGCACGTCGGGCAGGTCCGGGCAAGAGCCGGCGAGTTTCATGAAGCGGGCGCGGCGCTCTTCTAGATCGTCGTGAGGCGTGATGAGGACGCCCTTGGCGGTGCGGCGGAGGGTGACGGTTTTGCCGGGGAAGCGGAATTCCTTCGGCAGGCGCACGGCTTGGGAGCCGCCGGTGGAGAAGAGTTTGGCGGTTTTGGTCATCGTGTAGCTACGGTGTAGGCATGCGCGGGGGCGTCAAGGGGGGCGGAAAGCGGAGGGTTGCGCGGACCGCAGCGGCACCCACGCTGCGGGCATGGTATCGATTGTCCCCAGTTCGTTTTTGGAGGTGATTCAGTTGGCGATCACGCCGGTGATTTTGTTGAGCGGCGTCGGCGGGCTCATGATCACGCTCACCAACCGCATGGCGCGGGTGGTGGACCGCACGCGGTCACTGGCGACGCAGGTGCGCACGGCGGCGGCGGATGCGAGCGAGGAGCGGGTCCACTTGGAGTCGCAACTGGATATTTTGTGGCGCCGGGCGCGGCTCGTGCAACGGGCGGTGATGTGCGCGGGACTGAGCATGCTGCTGGCGTGCGTGCTCGTGATGGTGATTTTCCTCGACGCGGTGATGGCGCGGGAATTCGCGGTGGAGATGGTCGTGATCTTCGTCGCGAGCATTCTTTGCCTGATCGCGGCGCTTGCGGCGTTTTTGCGCGACATCGTGGTGTCGTTGCGCGCCCTGAAACTGGAAGTTGTTCGCGTGCGCGGGATCAGCCGCTGAGGGCGGCGTGGTTTATCGGCCTATCGCCCGCAAGCGGGCTCCTGCAAAGGTGTGTTTCTAAGACTCGCTGAGGGCGGCTTGAAGCGCGGGGAGGTCGGAAAAGACGCGGGTGGCGCCGGCGGCGTTGAGTTCGGCGGCGGTGTGCGTGCCGGTGGCCACTGCCCAGCAGGGGAAGCCGGCGTTGAGGGCGGCTTGGACATCGAAAGGCGAGTCGCCGACCATGAGCGTGGTGGCGGCTTCGGCGCCGAGTTGGGCGAGGAGGTGCGCGGTGAAGGCGGGGTCGGGCTTGAGCCACGGGGTGTCTTGGGCGCCGAGGTTGGCGTGCAAGAACGGAGAAAATCCGAGGTGGTCGGCAATCAGGCGGGAAGAGGGGCCATGCTTGTTGGTAAAGATGGCGAGTTGGGCTCCGCGGGCGTGGAGCGCACGCAGGAGATCAAGGGCGCCGGGGAGGGCGGCGACGTCTTGAAGCATGGTGGCGTTCCAATAAGGGCGGTAGATTGCGACGGCGGCGGCGACTTGGTCGGGACGGACAAAGTTGAGCATCGCGTTTTCGAGGCCACCGCCCACGGCGGCGCGGACTTGGGCGAGGGAGGGCGCGGGGAGGCCGAGTTGGGGCAGGGTGTGGGCGTAGGCGCGGTGGATCGCGGCGAAGTGGTCGATGAGCGTGCCATCGAGATCGAAGAGAAAGGTGCGGAGCGGCATGAAAGAGGAAAGATTGGCTGGGATGACGGGCGGGACGCACGGAAATTTTCGGGCGGAGTTCTTTTTGGGGTTTGGCTTTGGCGGGCGAGCGCTACAACCGGGGGAGATGTCCGACGTCACCGAGCAACTTCCGCCGCGAGTATCCGTGCGGACGCACGCGGACGGACTCGAGGTGGCGTTGAGCGGGGTGTGGCGGATCACCGACGCAAGTCCGAGTTGGGCAGAACTGGTGGGCGCGAACCCACCGCGCCGGGTGAGCGTGCAGATGGAGGCGGTGGAGAAATGGGATTCGTCGCTATTGTTGTTTGTTTTTGAGATTCAGGAGGCGTGTCGGGTGAGCGGGGCCGATTGCGACGTGTCGGCGATGCCGGCGAAGGTGCGGACGCTGTTGGGGCAGTTGGCGGCGTCGCACAATTCGAGCGTCCCGTTGGACCGGACGGAGAGTTTTCTGACCGGGGTGGGCAATGCGACGGTGGACGCGTGGTCGAAGGCGAAAGAGATCACGCAATTCGTCGGCGAGTGTGTGCTGAGCGGGGTGCGGCTGGTGCGGCTGCCGCACAAGTTTCGTTGGAAAGACTGCATCGACGAGATGCAGCAGTGCGGGGCGATGTCGCTGCCGATCGTGAGCCTGATCAGTTTCCTTGTGGGTGTGATCATGGCGTATCAGGCGGCGGTGCAGCTGCGGCAATTTGGAGCGGACATTTACGTGGCGGATCTGGTGGGTTTGGCGGTGGTGCGCGAGATGGGGCCGATGATGGCGGCGATCGTGCTGGCGGGGCGCACCGGGGCGGCATTTGCGGCGACGCTCGGCAACATGAAGGCGAATGAGGAAATCGACGCGTTGTCCGCGCTGGGGATTTCCCCGGTGGATTTTTTGGTGATGCCGCGGATCGTGGCGCTGGGGTTGATGATGCCTTTGCTCGCGCTCTATGCGAACGGCGTGGGCATCATGGGCGGTATGGTGGTGGCCTCCATCGTCCTGGAGATTCCGCCCACGGCGTATTGGATCGAGACGCAGAGCATCGTGGATTTGTCGGACGTGGGCACGGGGCTGTTCAAGGCGCTGACGTTCGGATTGCTGATCGGGCTCTCGGGTTGCTTGCGGGGCTTGCAGGCGGAGCGGAGTGCGATGGGCGTGGGTCGGGCGGCGACCTCGGCGGTGGTGACGGCGATTTTGCTGATCATCGTGTCGAACACGTTTTTCGCGGTTGCGTTTAACATTCTCGGCGTCTGACCCATGCCGACGAACGAATCCCAACTGCAAGGTCCGGCCGTCGAAGTGACGGGGCTGGAGTGCGGCTACGATGACAAGGTGATCTTGAAGGACGTCTCGTTCACCGTGGCGCGCGGGGAGATTTTCTTTGTCATCGGCGGCTCGGGCTGCGGGAAGAGCACGCTGTTGCGGCACCTGGTGGGATTGAATCCGCCGAGGAAGGGCGAGGTGAAGTTTCTGGGTGCGCCGTTTTCGGCGGCGGACGCGGCCACGCGGCGGGCGCAGCAGAGAAACTTCGGACTGCTTTTTCAAAGCGGGGCGCTTTGGAGCTCGCTGACGCTGCGGCAGAATGTGGCGCTGCCGCTCGAAGAATACACGACGCTCAACCGCCGCGAGATCGCGGAGCTGGCGGCGCTAAAGCTCGGGCAAGTGGGACTGGCCGGTTTCGAGGACTATTTTCCGGCGGAGATTTCGGGCGGGATGAAGAAGCGCGCGGGATTGGCGCGGGCGCTAGCCCTGGATCCGGCCATCTTGTTTTTCGACGAACCGTCGGCGGGCTTGGACCCGGTGACCTCGCGGAAGTTGGACGAGCTGATCGTCGAGATTCGCGAGTTATTTGGCACGACGATCGTGGTGGTGTCGCACGAACTGGCCTCGATCTACGATATCGCCGACCGGGTGATCATGTTGGAGAAGCAGGCGCAGGGGATCGTGGCGGAGGGCGCCCCGAAAGCGCTGGCGACGACCAGCGATGATCCGCGGGTGAAGGAGTTTCTCACACGCGGCACGGGGAGGATTCCGCACCTATGAAATCTCGGGCAAAGTGCGAGTCGGGGAGTGATGTGAAATCACGTCCGCTTCCTGCTGTCCTTTTAATCGTTTCTCTCTCAATACCCTCCTCGTGAAAACCAAGGTCAGTCCAGCGATTGTCGGAGCGTTTGCGTTGGGTGCGTTTGCGCTCGGCGTGATCGCGTTGTTGGCGTTTGGCGGGGTGAATCTCTTTTCCAAGCCGCAGCGGTTTGTCGTTTATTTCGACGAATCGATCCACGGCCTTGATCTGGGGTCGCCGGTGAAGTTGCGCGGCGTGCGGGTGGGCCGCGTGGCGGATCTGGTCGTGCGCTACGATCAGGCGAAGAACCGCTCGGTGGTGGTGGTGACGTGCGAGTTCAGCCGCAATACGCTCACGAACGGCGCGGGCGCGGTGATCGACGTTTCTGACCGGGGCGAATTGCAGACCCTGATTGACCAAGGGCTGCGGGCGCAGTTGGGCGTGCAAGGGCTGGCGACGGGGCTGCTGTTCGTGGAGCTCAATTTTGTGAACCCCAAGGAGTATCCGGCCGACAATCGGATGATCGAGGTGAGGTATGCGGTCGTGCCGGCGATGCCCTCGGCGATCTCGGAGTTTCAAGCCAGCGCGAGCGAGATTCTCTCCAAGATCAGGCGGATCGATTTCGAAGGTTTGACCGGGGAGTTGAAGTTGTTGCTTGGCGACTCGCGGAAGCAGGTGGCCGGGTTGGACCTGAAGGGCGTGAGCGCGCAGTGGCAGCGCACGGGGGCGGCGATCGAGACGCTCGTGGCCTCACCCGAAATCAAGCAGACCTTTGTGACGCTCAACGCGACGTTGGTCGATCTGAGGGCGACGTTGGCCAAGCTTGACGGACAGGTGGCGGCGACTGGAACCGACGTGCAGGCGACGCTCGCCCAGACCCAGGCGACGCTCCAAAATTTCAGCGCGACGGCGACCACGCTGCGGAATTTTATCAACGCGCAGCAAGGGCTGGGCGAAGGGGCCGGTGAGGCGTTTGGCAAGCTGGCCGAGGCGGCGGATGCGGTGCAGCGCTTGGCGGATTTCCTCGAGCGCAATCCGAACGCTCTGCTCACCGGGAAAAAAGCACCGCGCTGAACCCCGGCGGATTTTTGACACGCAAACACGAGACTCTCCTGCCACCCAAAATGAACGCTGTTCCATCATCAGGCCGGTTGACCGCACGGGGCGCGATCGGGATCGGACTGGTCGCGGTGATGCTCTTCGCCGCGGGCTGTAATCTCATTCCGTCGCCCACCCCGGATTCGACCCGTTATTACGTCCTTGCGGGGCCGGCGTTGGGGGCGGCGGGCGTGCAACCGGTGACGGGCGTGCTGCGCCTCGGCCTGCGAAATGTGGAAGTGGCGCCTTATTTGAAGAAAGGTTCGTTGGTCGTGCGCACGGGCGAAAACGAAGTGCGCTTCCCCGACGAGGCGCGCTGGGGCGATCCGCTGGAGCGGGAGATTTTGAGTTCGCTGCGCGGTCAATTGTTGGCGGCGCCCGCGGTGGGCCGGGTGTTTGTGCAGCCGTTTCCGTTCGACGAGCCGCGGGATTACGATGTGAGCGTGCGGGTGATCCGCTGCGAAGGCGTGGACCCGGCGGGTGGAGGCAAGGCCTCCGTGAGCTTCGCCGCGATGCTGGAAATCACGACGAGCGGAGCGGCGGGCGAGGTTGTGGCGCGCAAGCGGTTTGTCGCCCCGGACGCGGCTTGGGACGGCAAAGATTTTGGCCGCTTGGCGGCGGAATTGAGCAACGCGGTGGCGGCGTTGAGTCAGGAAGTCGTGGCTTCTCTGCCGGCGAAGCCGTAGAGCGAGCGGGCGTTTCGGCGGGCGGCGGGACGGAGATGCGAGCGACGGTCGGATGCTGAAACGAAAAAGCCGACCGGCGGGTTAAGCGGGTCGGCTCGAGCGCGGGCGCGGAGGGCGGTCGGGGACCGCGCCCTACGTTCCGATCACTTCAGGGCGGCGGCGATGCGCTGGAGGGCGGATTCGACGTTGGCGCGGGAGTTGAAGGCGCTGATGCGCACGTGGCCCTCGCCGCACTTGCCGAAGCCGGCACCGGGCGTGCAGACGACCTGGGCGTTGTTTAGCAGCAGATCGAAAAACTCCCAAGAGTCGCGACCGGTGTTGACCCAGATGTAGGGGGCGTTGTCGCCGCCGACGCAGCTGAGGCCGAGATTTTTTACCGCGGTGCGGATGAGCGCGGCGTTGGCGAGGTAGAAGTCGGTCATGGCCTGCACCTGCGCTTTGCCCTCGGGGGTGTAAATGGCGGCGGCGGCCTTCTGGATGGGATAGGCCACGCCGTTGAATTTCGTCGTGTGGCGGCGGTTCCAAAGGGCGTGCACCGAATGCGTCTGGCCGGCGAGATCGTAGGCGAGCAGCGATTTCGGCACGACGGTGTAGGCGCAACGTGTGCCGGTGAAGCCGGCGGTTTTGGAGAAACTGCGGAATTCAATCGCGACATCGCGGGCGCCGGGAATCTCGTAAATCGAGTGCGGGATGGCGGGATCGCGGATGTAGGCCTCGTAGGCGGAGTCGAAGAGAATGATGGCTTTGTTGGCCTTCGCGTAGGCGACCCAAGCGACCAGTTGCTCGCGGGTGGCGACGGCGCCGGTGGGATTGTTGGGGAAGCAGAGATAGATGAGGTCGGTCGCGCCGGACGGAATCGCGGGCACATAGCCGTTGGCGGGGGTGCAATCGAGGTAGGTGATACCGGCATAGCGGCCCTCGATGTTCGGACCGGTGCGGCCGGCCATGACGTTGGTATCGATGTAGACGGGATAAACGGGATCGGGAATCGCGAGTTTCAGGCCCTCGGTGGCGAAGATTTCCTGGATGTTGCCGCAGTCGCATTTTGACCCGTCGGAGATGAAGATTTCGTCGGCATCGATGGCGCAGCCCCGGGCGGCGTAATCGTGCTGGGCGACGGCTTCGCGGAGGAAGGCGTAGCCCTGCTCGGGGCCGTAGCCCTTGAAGGTGGCGCGCACGGCCATCTCGTCGGTCGCGGCGTGGAGTGCGGCGGTGCAGACGGCGGGGAGGGGTTCGGTGACATCGCCGATCCCGAGGCGGATGACGGGCTTTTCGGGGTTGGCGGCGACGTAGGCGCCGACGCGCTTGGCGATGTCGGCGAACAAGTAGGAGGCCTTCAGCTTGGTGTAGTTTTCGTTGATGCGGATCATGGGAAGCGGTTTTGCGGTGTTAAAGGGATGGGAAAGGTGGCCGGTGACCGGCGAAAAACTTGAACAAACGCGGCGGGCGCGGTTTGTTCAAGCCCGACGTTGCCCCCAAACGATGTCGAACAACCACCCATGAAAAAGATCGAATCAGTGGCCGAGATGAGCGCAGTGGCGGCGGAACTCCGTGCGGCCGGCAAGACGGTGGCGCTGGTCCCCACGATGGGCGCGTTGCACGCGGGGCAGGATGCGCTGATCCGGGCCGCCGCGGCCAAGGCGGACGTCGTGGTGGTGTCGATTTTTCTGAATCCGTTGCAATTCGGACCGAGTGAATTGGTGGAGCGGTACCCGCGTTCACCGGTCGAGGATCTGGCGATGTGTGAGGCGTCCGGGGTGCAGTTTGTTTTTGTGCCACCCTTGGAGGTGATGTTCCCCCGCGGGCATGCATCGTTCGTGAGTGAAGAGGGGACGAGCAAGCCCCTCTGCGGAGCGTCGAGACCCGGGCATTTCCGCGGGGTGACGACCGTGATGGCGAAACTGTTCAATATCATGCGGCCGAATTTTGTCTTCTTTGGCCAAAAGACGGCGCAGCGGGCGGCCGTGGTGCGGAGGATGGCAGACGAACTCAGTTTTGGTGTGGAGGTGATATTGGTCCCGACCGTGCGTGATGCCGACGGCCTCGCGTGGGGCGTGCGCAACCGCGATTTTACCGCGAGCCAGCGGCAGGAGGCTCTCGCGCTGAGCAAGGCGCTGAAGCGCGCCAAGGAAATGGCCGACGGCGGCGTGCGCAGCCCGGACCGCCTCATCGCCGAGGCGACCCACATTTTGGGCCAACATCGCCGGGTCCGCGTCATCTACGTCGCGATCGTGGATGGGCTCACGATGGAGACGATGCGCGAGGTCGTGCCGGGCAAGAGCATGCTGGCGATTTCGGCGTGGATCGACGAGGTCCGGCTGATCGATAACGTGGTGTTGTGAGTCCTGCGGACAGGGGCTTCGCCGATTGGTAGATTTTGGTGGAATCTGCCAGAATCTCCCATTTGGCTAACGCTTCCCATGGCTAAACGTGCTGCTATACCGGCCGATCCCGCACCGCTTGAGCGGTTGTTGGCGTTGTCTCACAATCTCGGGCGTGAAGACCGGAAGCTGGCGATTTTGGGCGAGGGCAACACCTCGGTGAGAATCTCGGCCGACGCGTTTTTGGTGAAGGCGAGCGGATCGAATTTGGCTTCATTGACGGCCGGTGGAGTCACGGCCTGTCGCATTGAGCCGTTGGTTGCGCTGCTCGATGCCAGAGGTTTGGCGGACTCGGCGGTGGACGACGGTTTGCTGTCCGCGCGCGTGGATCCGACGAGCAAGAAACCCTCGGTCGAGGCGATGTTTCACGCGTGGCTGCTCACTCTCCCCGGGGTGAACTTTGTCGGCCACACGCATCCGGTGGCGGTCAACGCCATCCTTTCCACGAAACATGCGCGGACGTTTGCCACGCGCCGGATGTGCCCGGACGAGATCGTGTGCTGCGGGGCGGAGTTTGTTTTTGTGCCCTACGTCGATCCCGGTCTGAAACTCGCGCAAGCGATTCGCCGCGCCGTGCTCGCTTTCGTGCAGCGCCTCGCCCGCCCGCCCCGCGTGATCGTGCTCGCGAACCACGGGCTGATTACCCTTGGAGCGACGCCCGAGGCCGTGATGGCGGCGACCTTGATGGCGGTGAAGGCCGCCGAGATTTTTGCGGGCGCGGTCGCACTGGGCTCACCCCAGTTTCTCTCCGGTGCCGTCGCCGCCCGCATCGCCGGTCGCCCCGACGAACTCTACCGCGAGAGAATGCTGGGGCTCCGTTAATTTCTGAAAAACTCAAACTCCATGAAATCCTACAAATTCGTTAACTTCTCCTGGGACGACGCCAAAGCCGCCGCTCTCGATCCGGTCGGTCGCCTGGTCTATCGTTCCAACATTCTTGGCGATGACCAACGCATCACCAACACCGGCGGCGGCAACACCTCCTCCAAAATCGTCGAGAAAGATCCGCTCACCGGTCAGGCGACCGAGGTGCTTTGGGTCAAGGGCTCGGGCGGCGACCTGCGCACCAGCACGCGCGAGAATTTCTCATCTCTCTATCAGCAGAAGCTGCTCGATATGCAGAAACTCTACGGCGCTCGGCCCGACAAGGGCCTGAAGGCACCCGCCGAGGACGACATGGTCGGCATGCAGGCCCACGCTACGTTCAACCTCAACCCGCGTGCATCCTCGATCGATACGCCGCTGCACAGCTTTATCCCGGCGAAGTTCGTCGATCACATGCACCCCAACGCGATCATCTCGATCGCGGCTTCGAAACACTGCGAAAAGCTCACGCAGGAAATCTTCGGCGGCGAGATGGCCTACGTGCCGTGGATGCGCCCCGGCTTCGAACTCGGCCTCGCGATGCAGACCATCGTGCAGCAGAACCCCGCCGTGAAATCCATCATGATGGGCCAGCACGGCTTCATTTCTTGGGATAACGAAGAAAAAGCCTGCTACACTTACACGCTCGACTGCATCGAGAAAGCCTCCGCCTTCATCGAAGCCAAATACCAGGCCAAGGGCGGCGACGCCGCCGCCTTCGGCGGCGCGAAATACGCCACGCTCACGCCCGAGCAGCGCCGCGCGACGTTTGCCGCGATCCTCCCGTGGTTCCGCGGTCAGGTTTCCAAGGCCAAGCGCTTCATCGGCACCGTGCAGGACGATGAAAAGATTCTACGCTTCGTTAACTCGAAGGACGCCGCCCGACTCGCCGAGCTCGGCACGAGCTGCCCCGACCATTTCCTCCGCACCAAGATCAAGCCGCTCTACGTGGACTGGAATCCGCAAGCCGAGGACACCGCCGCGCTGAAGAAGAAACTCGCCGCCGGCCTCGAGGCTTACCGCGCCGACTACGCCGCCTACTACGCGAAGTGCAAACACGCCAACTCGCCCGCAATGCGCGATCCGAACCCCACCGTGGTGCTCATCCCCGGGGTCGGCCTGATCGCTTGGGGCAAGGATAAATCCGAGAGCCGCGTCACCGCCGAGTTCTACAACTGCGCCGTCGAAGTCATGCGCGGGGCCGAGGCGATCGACACCTACATTTCCCTCCCGCAGCAAGAAGCTTTCGACATCGAATACTGGCTCTTGGAAGAGGCGAAGTTGAAGCGCATGCCCGCGGAGAAAGAGCTCGCGCGCCAAGTCATCATCGTCGTCGGCGCCGGTTCCGGCATCGGCAAAGAGACCGCCCACCGCCTCGTCAAAGAAGGCGCGCACATCGTGTGCGTCGACATGAAGATCGAGACGGCGCAGGCGACCGCCAAAGAGATCACCGACAGATATGGCCTCGGCATCGGCGTCGCCGGCACCGGTCTTTCCTCCTGTGGCCCGGCGCTCGGGCTCGCCGCCAACATCACCGACCGCGCCAGCGTGCGCGCGATGCTCGACGACGTCGCGCTTGCCTACGGCGGCTTTGACTCGATCTGCGTCACCGCCGGCGTGTTTTGGCCGAGCGACACCACCGGCCACATTCCCGACGACAAGTGGGCCTTCACCTTCGGCGTCAACGTCACCGGCAGCTACATCGTCGGCGACGAAGCGCTCAAGACGTGGAAAGAGCAGGGTCTCAAAGGCCAACTCGTCCTCACGACCTCGGCCAACGCCGCCGTCGCGAAGAAAGGCTCGCTCGCCTACGATTGCTCGAAGGCCGCCGCTAACCATCTCGTGCGTGAGCTCGCGATGGAGCTCGCCCCGCTCGTGCGCGTGAACGGCGTCGCCCCCGCGACCGTGGTGCAGGGCTCGGCGATGTTCCCGCGCGACCGCGTCATCGGCTCGCTCGCGAAATACAACATTCCTTACACCGACGACGAGGCGACCGACTCCCTCGTGCGCAAGTTGGCGCAATTCTACGCCGACCGGACGCTCACCAAGGCGCCCATCACGCCCGCCGACCAAGCCGAGGCGTATTTCCTCCTCGTCTCGCAGCGCCTCAGCAAGACCACCGGCCAGATCGTCACGGTCGACGGCGGTCTGCACGAAGCGTTCCTGCGCTAAGCCCGCTGGGATTTGTAATAACAAAAAGCCCCGACGGAAACGTCGGGGCTTTTTTGCGGGTGGCGACGTTTGAGATCAGCGCGGTCCGTAGACGGTCTGCTTGAGATTCGCGGCGAGGTGGCGGCGGAAGGTGGGGAGATCTTTGACGGCTTTGAGCGCGATGAGCTGGCTCGCGAGGTTGCCGACGGCGGTGCCCTCGAGGGCGAAGGACACGACCGGGATGCCGGCGGCATCGGCGGTGGCTTGGCAGAGCAGGCGGTTTTTCGAGCCGCCGCCGACGATGAGGATGCGTTTGAATTTCTTGCCGGCCATTTTTTCGAAGGCGCGCATGGCGTCGGCGTGGCCGCGGCCGAGGGAGTCGCAGATGAGGCGGGTGTAGGCGGCGAGGTTTTTCGGCGCGGGGAGTTTCCGGCGTTTCAGTTGCGCGTCGATCGCGGCCTTCATCGAAGCCGGATTGGTGAACGCGGGGTCGGTGACGTCGAGCAGCGCGGCGGGCGCGGGGAGTTTTTCGGCGGCGGCGATGAGCGCGGCCCAAGCGCGGTCGTCGGACGGGCGCGAGGCGAAATCTTTCATCGTGCCTTCGAGCAGCCACAGGCCGATGACGTTGGTGAGGGGCCGGTAGCGGCCGTCGCCGATGCGTTCGTTGGAGATACGGGCGGCGAGGGCTTCGGCGCCTAGGATGGGTTTGTCGCTTTCGAAGCCGACGAGGGACCAGGTGCCGGAGCTGAGGAAGAGATCGGTTCCGTCGGGCGACGCGGGCATCGCGTCGTAGGCGGCGGCGGTGTCGTGGCCGGGGACGGCGACGACTTGCACACCGGCAAGCTCGGGGAAGTTTTTCACCGCGCCAAGGCGGGTGCCGGATTTGATCGGCTTGGAGAACCACTGGGACGGAAGGCGGAAGTGCTTCAGCGCGGCGGGCGACCAGTCGGTCGAGTGGACATCGAGGAGCTGGCTCGTGCTGGCGACGGTGAGTTCGTTCTCCATGCGGCCGGAGAGAAGGAAATTAAAATAGTCGGGCAGAAAGAGGCAGCGCGTCGCGAGGTCGGTGATCGCGGGACAGGAGGCGACGGTCTCTTCGAGGTGGAGCGAGGAGTTGTAGAAGACGTTGGGAATGCCGGTGGCGGCGTAGACGCGGGCGAGCGCGGCGCGGGTGTTGGCGAGGCGCTTGAGGCCGGGCTGCGAGCGGGCGTCGCGGTAGGCGTGGACGGGGAAGACCAGACGACCGGCGTCATTCACGAGCGCGAAATCGACGCCCCACACATCGACGCCGACAGAGGCGAGTTTCGCGCCGCGGGGGAGGGCGGCGACGGCTTTGCGCAGGCCGGTTTGGGCCTCGTGCCAGAGTGTGCCGAGGTCCCAGTAGTCGTGGCCCGCGAGGGTGCGGAAGGTGTTGGGGAAGCGGTGAACTTCGTTGAGCGTGAGTTTATTTTTCGACCAAGAGCCGAGGATGACGCGGCCGCTGGTGGCGCCGAAATCGACGGCGGCGGTGTAGATCGTGGAAGACATGGTGAGGATTCGGAAAGGGCCCACGGAAGACACGGAATTCGGAGGGGATTTTCTTCCGGGTATTCCGTGTGTTCCGCGGGCGGAAAACTAAGCGAGCCCGAGGATTTTTTCGGCGCGGTCGCTGTGGGTTTTGAAGAAGGCGGCGTGTTCGGGGAGTTTGATGTCCACGTCGTGGGTGGGGATCATCTCCTTCAGGCGCGCGCGGCCGTCGGGGGAAGAAATCAATTCGGGGAAACACTGCTTGATGACGTCGAGCACGATGTGGACGCAGACCGAAGCGCCGGGCGATGCGCCGAGGAGGGCCGAGATCGTGCGTTCGGGATTGGTGATGACCTCGGTACCGTAGTGCACGATACCGGCCTCGCCGTCGGTCTTCTTGATCGCCTGCACGCGGATGCCGGCGTCGATGAGTCTCCAGTCGGAGGCCTTGGCGGTCGGATAGAAAATGTGGAGGACCTTCATGCGGTCGGCCATGCTCTGGGTGCCCTGTTGCACGAGGTAGCGCACGAGGCCGAGATTGCTCGCGCCGATTTTGAGGAGCGTGGCGAGGTTATGCGGCTTAACGGAGGCGGGAAGGTCGAACACGCTGCCTTGGCGGTGGAGAAATTTCGTGGTCCACGCGGCGAACGGGCCGAAGAGCAGGGTCTTTTTGCCGTCGAGCAGGCGGGAATCGAGATGGGGCACGGCCATCGTGGGCGCGGTGTCGAGGTTTTGCCCGTAGACTTTGGCGTGGTGGCGGGCGACGATCTTGGGGTCGTCGCAGACGAGCCACTGGCCGCCGATGGGGAAACCGCCGAGCCCGCGGGCTTCGGCGATGCCGGATTTCTGAAGCAAATGGAGACTGCCGCCGCCGGCGCCGACGAAGACGAATTTGGCTCGGTTCTGGCGAAGCTGCCCGGTGGCGAGGTCTTGAATGCTCACGTCCCAACCGGTGGCGGTTTTGGTGAGGTCGACGACGCGATGGTGAGCGGCGATGCCGCAGCCCTCTTGGCGGGCGAGCCAGCCGAGGAGTTTGCGGGAAAGATTGCCGAAATTCACGTCGGTGCCGCAGTCCATTTTGGTCGCGGCGATGGGACCCTCGGCGCGGCCCTCGGTGAGGAGGGGCGCCCATGAACCGATCGTCGCGCGGTCGGTGCTAAACTCGATGCCCTTGAAGAAATGGTGCGCGGCCAGTCCGGCATGGCGGGCTTTGAGGTAGGCGACCTGGTCCTCGCCGTGAACGAAGCTGAGGTGTTGCACGGGATTGATGAACTCTGTCGGCCGGTCGATCATGCCGGAGGCCAGCGCGTAGCTCCAAAACTGTTTCGTGCGCTCAAACTGCTCGAAGATCTTGATGGCGTTGGCGACGTTGACGGTGCCGTCGGCTTCGCGGTGGGGCGTGTAGCTGAGTTCGCAGATGCCGGCGTGACCGGTGCCGGCGTTGTTCCAGCCGTGGGAACTCTCTTGGGCGAGATCGGACGTGACCTCGTAGACTTGGATTTTGAGGGTCGGCTGGAGGCGCTTGAGCAGCGCGGCGAGGTTGGCCGACATGACGCCGGAGCCGACCAAAATGATATCCGGGTTCTCGATGTGCGTGGAGTAATTCATGAAAATGACTGCGGGAAAATATCGGTCGGAGCGGACCGTTGGCCAGAGGAATGTCGGCGCGTTTTTTTGCCCGCCGTCCCTTGCGGGAGGCGCTCTCGCGCGGTGGTGCCGGCAGGCCGCCGGACGTCAGTTTTGCGCGGAAGGGTCCGCCGTCCGGAGGCGAACAAGGGCCAGGTCGTAAGAAAGGAAAAAAGAAAGGCCCGGCGCCGTGAACCGGGTTGCGGGAGGGCGCGCAGTTGGAGATTGAAGCGGTGAAAGCGGTGCCTAGACCCGAGACACCCTATGAAAAACCTCCTCTGCTTCCTTGCGGTGTTTCCCTTCGCGGTATTTGCCGCTGCGCCCAGTCCGATGACGACCGTGGGAACGATCGAGCGGCTCGATCCGGCGTTCGACGCGTTGATCGCGGCCGATGCGAAGCTCGAAAAACTCGCCGAAGGCTTCAAGTGGTCCGAGGGGCCGGTTTGGTACGATGGTGCAGTGGTGTTTTCGGATGTGCCGCAGAATATCGCGTATCGCTGGAAGGAAGGCATGACGTCCGCTGAGGTGTTTTTGAAGCCAAGCGGGCTGTTGAATCCGACGCCGGGATTTCGCGAGCAAGGCAGCAACGGTCTCGCGCTCGACCTGAAGGGCAAATTGTTGCTCTGCCAGCACGGGGAACGGCAGGTGGCGCGTTATGAAAACGGCAAATTTACGCCGCTCGCGACGCGCTTTGACGGCAAGCGCTTCAACAGCCCCAACGACCTCGCCCTGCGGCGCAACGGCGACATCTATTTTACGGATCCCTCTTACGGTTTGGAGAAAGGGAATGATTCGCCGCTGAAGGAACTGCCGTTTAACGGCGTGTATCGTCTCACCCCGGACGGCAAAGTCACGTTGCTGACGAAGAGCATTAATTTTCCGAACGGGATCGCGTTCTCGCCCGACGAAAAAGTGCTCTACGTCGCGGTCAGCGACGGCAAAGCGCCGCGGATCATGGCCTACGATGTGACGGCGGACGGCGGGATCGCGGGCGAGCGGGTATTTTTCGACGCGCTGCCGTTGAAGACTGCTGGCGGGAAGGGCTCGTGCGACGGGCTCAAGATCGATCGCGCCGGCAATCTCTGGGCGACGGGTCCGGGCGGCGTGCTGGTGATTTCGCCGTCGGGCAAACATCTCGGCACACTCGCGACGGGCGTGCCCACGGCCAACTGCGGCTGGGGCGACGACGGCAGCACGCTCTACATTACCGCGAACAACATGCTTCTGCGCGTGAAGACGAAGACCAAGGGCGCGGGCTGGTGAGCGTGCGGCTGTAAGCGCGGCCTTACGCCGCGAGGGATAGCCGGAATCGCGGCGACAAGGACGAAATCGCGGCGTAAAGCCGCTCCTGCAGTCCCATTTGTTGGAGTCGGGAGAGTGGAGATAATCGACGGCGGGGTCATCGGCGATCGGGAGGTGACGCACCTCGTCAGACCCGGTGTCGGTCGATTACGTTCGGAGCCAAGAAAGAAGCAGAGCGTAACTGGGCGGCCTGGCGCGGGCCTTAACGCCACGTTTTCTGCCACGCGGTGAACTCGGCGGGGCGCACGCGGTAGCGCGCGAAGTTGCCCTCGTGCAGGCTCGTGAGCTCGGTCTCGGCGAGGGTGGCAAAGTGGGCGCGCTCGTTTGGCTCGGGCAGTTTGGCGGCCTCGCGCCGGATGAAGGCGGAGGCGGCCGGCTTGTCCCAGCCCTGACGCACGACGTCTCCCACGACCTGCTTCAGCCGGTCGCGGTGCCGCAGCCTAAACGCGTCCGGCTCGCCCAGCACTTGCCGCACGGCGGCGTAGCGCGCGCACGAACGCTCATAGGCCCACTCGAAGACATCGCGCAGGTAGTCCACGCGGTTCAACTCGTAGACGCCGAGGATCGCGTGCGTGTAGTCGGTCTGCGGAACATCGACGAAGGACAACGGCCCGAGGTTGCGCTGCACGAGCGGGATGTTGGCGGCCAGCCGCGACACGCGCTTGTTCACATCCTCGAACGGTTGGAGGTAGGGGAGCTGCACCATCGCAAAAAACGCCTGCTCGAACGGATCGTGGATCGCGGCGGCGGTGGCCAGGATCTGATCAAAGCATTCCTCGATGAACGACGGCACCTCGGGCGGATGATAGACCGAAGCGCCGATGCCGACCGCGTGGGTGCGCAGCCGCCCGCCGGCGGCCGCCTCGGGCAGCAGGTTTTCCGACAGCAACGCGTGGAGATTGCAAAGCGTGTAGCGGTTGAAACCGATGGCGCCCGCGTGCTCCGCGAGCAGCTCGATTGCGGCCTTGTGATTGAGGATCATCTGGGTCTCGTGCGCGGCGCGACCGACGGCGGCCTCGCCCGCTTCGAGCAACCGCTGCGTTTCCAGTAACGAGTAAGTGTTGCCCTCGAGCCGGCTGGAATTCCACGACAGATCGATCAGCAGCCGGTCCATCACCTTGCGCAGGTGAGTGCCGGCCGGCAACGCCTCGCCCGTCGTGCGACCGAGCGCGGCGAGTTTTTTCCGGAGCGCCGGCGAAAGATACGCGGACACGTTGGGCCGGTAGCCGTCGAGAAAAGAAAACACATAGCCCACCGGCTTGCGGCGGGTGAGCGGTAGCATGACGAGTTTCTGGGTTTGCCGGGCAGCTGGAGACAGCCGGATGCGATCATACTCGGCCGGCAGTTCAGCGACGGCCCACCGCTCGGCTGCGGGTGCGGCCGGCACTGGCATTGCGGCCACGAGATAACGGCGGCCGCGGCCCTCGCCGACCGGTACGATGTGCCCCTGGGCAACGAGCAACGCCAGCCAACGCTGCACGCTCCGGCGCGGCGGCAACGGCTTGAGCGACTGGTGAATCGCATCCACGGCGGCGCCCGACGGCTGCCGGGAGAGGAAGCTGACCAAGGCGTCGAGCTGCGTGGAAGGAAGCGAAGGCGGCATGGTGAAGAAAGCGGCGCGATTTTAGCTAAATGCGCCACATCACGCCAGAAAGTGGCGCAATTTCAGTAATTGCGCCACTAAAATCGACTATAAAAAACCAGAAATCAGCGTAATTGCGCCACTATAAGTCATGTTGTGGCGCGAAAGCTAAATCGCGCCACTTGCTCCCGCTCGCGACTACTAGAGGGTGGGCGCGAGAGAAGCGACTTACAGCCCGGCGATTTCCCAGCCCTTGCGGTAGGTACGGCGGACGTGGGTGTTGGCTGCTTTTTCGTTCTCGAACTGGAGCTTGGCGGCGTTCCATTTGAGGTCGGTCTGCGGGAAGCGCACGGCGACGCTGCCGAGCAGCACGGCTTCGGTGAGCGGGCCGGAGTAGTCGAAAGGCGCGAGCGGTTTGGCGGGACCGCCGATGATGGCTTCGGCCCAATCGCTCCAGTGATGCGAGCCGGCGATCTCGGGGATCTTGTAATCGGCGAACTTCACTTCGGGGAAAAGTTTCGGCGTCGCGATGTGGGGGACGAGCAACACGCCCTCGGTGCCGATGATGATCGAACCCTGGTCGGGCTCGGCTTGGCGCTTGGCTTGGCCGGGTCGGCCGACGTCGTCGACCGTGGTCGTGGTCAGGGCTTTGGCCGAAGCGACCAGCGCGCGGATCTCGGCGGGCGGGCGTTGGTCGCCGTCGTACCAAGTGACGGCGACGGTTTTTTCGGCGGTGAATTTCGTGCCGGGGAAAACGTAGCGGATGATGGCATCGGTCGACCAGTTCCACGCATCGGGCGCGGGCCCATCGGAGCGCACGGTGAGCGGGGCGGTGAGGGCGAGGGCTTCGAAGACCGGGTCAAAAATATGGCACCCCATATCGCCAAACGTGCCGGTGCCGAAGTCCAGGCGCTTGCGCCAGTTGTTGGGGTGGTAGTGACCGGGCACGTAGGGCCGGGTGGAGGCGTTGCCGAGCCAGAGGTCCCAGTTGAAATCGGCCGATGGTGGCGTCGTCGGGGCCGGCGGGGCGCCGAGATCGCCCCACTTTTTGCTGCTCCAGGTGTGGACCTCCTTCACTTTGCCGATAACGCCGCTCTGCACGATGGCGACGGCTTGGCGGTAAACTTTCTGCGAGTGAATCTGGATGCCCATCTGCGTGATGAGTTTCTTTTCGCGGGCGAGCTCGGTGAGAATTCGCGTTTCGAAAATATCGTGAGCGAGGGGTTTTTGGCAGTAGACGTGTTTGCCGAGCTGCATCGCGGAGTAGGCGATGGGCGCGTGCATGTGATCGGGCGTGGAGACGTTGCACGAGTCAAAGTTGCGGGCCTCGCGGTCGAGGAGCTGGCGCCAATCCTGGTAGACGCGAACCTCGGGAAAACGGGCCTTCACTTGACCGACGCGGCCCAGATCTACGTCGGCGACGGCGACGAGCTGCACAAATGGATTGCTCGCGATGGCCTGGATGTCGGACCACGCCATGCCGGAGGCGCCGAAGCTGACGTGGCGGAGAATCTTGCTCGGCTGGGCGGCAAGAAGGTTGCGGGAGACGAAAGGGAAAACGAGGCCGGCGGTGCCGACGGTTTTGAGGAAGGTGCGGCGGGGGAGGGGAGCTTTCATGGGGAGGAGTAAACGGTAAAAGGATGAGATTTCGGGACGGAACAAGGGCGAGGCGAGGCGAAAGACAAGCGGATCAGACGGGCTCGTTGATGACGGGGTTGGTGAGGGTGCCGATTTTTTCGATTTCGATACTCACGGTGTCGCCCGCTTTGAGGAAGACGGGCGGGTTGCGGGCGAAGCCGACACCGTGCGGGGTGCCGGTGAGAATCACGGTGCCCGGCAGCAGGGTGGTGCTGGCGCTGAGAAACTCGATGATCGCGGGCACATCGAAGATCATATCGTCGGTGCTCCAGTCTTGCATCGTCTCGCCGTTGAGAACCGTGCGGATGCGCAGGGCGTTCGGATTTGGAATCTCGTCGCGCGTGACGAGGATCGGGCCGAGTGGGGCAAAGGTGTCGAAGCTCTTGCCCCGGCACCATTGGCCACCGCCGGCGTTGCGTTGCCAGTCGCGGGCGGAGACATCGTTGGCGCAGGTGTAGCCGAGCACATAGTCGAGGGCGGTGGCGCGGGAGACGTTCTTGCAACGCCGGCCGATGATCACGGCGAGCTCGCACTCGTAGTCGACGGAGACGCTAGGGAGTTTTTGCGGAAGCTCGATCGGGTCGCCGGGGTTTTGGGTGTTGCCGGGATTCTTGACGAAGAGCACGGGGTGGGGCGGGAGCGGGCTGTTGCTCTCGGCGGCGTGCTTTTTGTAATTGAGGCCGATGCACGGCAGGTAGACGGGCTCGATCGGGGCGAGAAGTTTGCCGGGGACGACAACGTGTTCCGTGACGCGGAAGTCGCCGAAGATATCGCCGGTGATTGCGCGGGCTGAGCCGTCGGATTGGAGCGAGGCGTAGGCGGGGCCGGCCGGGGTGAGGTGGCGGATGATTTTCATTTGGATTTGGGAGAGATGAGGTCGATGCCGCGCAGGCCGAAATGCGGTGCGGCGGCGAGGAGGTGGCGGTCGTGGCTGTAGATGGCTTTGAGGCCGGCATCGGCGGCGCAGGCAAGGTGGAGAGCGTCGGCGGCGCGGAGGAAGACGGTGGGCGGGAGACGTGATAGGGTGGCGCAAGCGTCTTTAATCAGCTGGGAGGGCAGAGGGAGATAGTGGATCAGTCCTTCGGCCACGTCTTGCTCGTGTTTAGCCCAGATCATTTTCAGCTGAGCGGCGGTGAGGATGGCTTACGCTTGGGCCTCGGCGTAGGCGGCCATGCCGATGCAGCTGCAGACGAGATTGCGGTCGCCATAGACGTTATCCACGCGGCCGACGCTCGGCCAGAATTTGGCTTGGCGGGCGAAGGCACTGGGGAAGGCGGCCAGCTCGCGGGAGTAGGGGAGATCCCACTCGTCGCCGCAAACCACCTTGGCCGTGTGCGGGGCGCGCTTGAGGGGGTTGTTGGTTTTGTCGGACTCGCCGTTTACCACGGCCTGCATCTCGCCGTGGATCGAGATCATCGCATCGCAGAAACGGTCGAGCTCGCATTGGGCTTCGCTCTCCGTGGGCTCGATCATAAAGGTGCCGGGGACGGGGAACGACATCGTCGGCGCGTGATAGCCGTAGTCCATGAGACGCTTGGCGGCGTCTTCAACTTCGATGCCGGATTTTTTCCAGGCGCGGAGATCGATGATGCACTCGTGGGCGATGAGGCCGGCGTTGCCGCGGTAAAGCACGGGGAAGAATTTCTCCAGGCGTTTGGCCATGTAGTTGGCTTTGAGGATGGCGTGCTTCGTCGCTTCGGTGAGGCCGTCGGGGCCCATCATGCGGATATACATCCAGGAAATGACGAGGATGCTGGCGGAGCCATACGGCGCGGCGGAGACGGCGCCGATGCGTTGCGAGCCGAGAGTTGAGAGCTGAGAGTGCGGAGGCGAAACGACGTGGCCCGGGAGGAAGGGCACGAGGTGCGCGGCGACGCCGATGGGGCCCATGCCGGGGCCGCCGCCGCCGTGGGGAATGCAAAACGTTTTGTGCAGATTGAGGTGGCAGACGTCGGCGCCGATGTGGCCGGGGGAGGTGAGGCCGACTTGGGCGTTCATGTTGGCGCCGTCCATGTAGACTTGGCCGCCGTGCGCGTGGATGGTGGCGCAGATGTCTTTGATCGCGGACTCGAAGACGCCGTGCGTCGACGGGTAGGTGATCATGAGCGCGGCGAGATCGCCGGAGTGCGCGGTGGCTTTCGCGGTGAGGTCGGCGACGTCGATGTTGCCTTGGGCATCGCAGGCGACGGGCACGACGGTGAAGCCGCACATCGCGGCGCTGGCGGGGTTGGTGCCGTGGGCGCTGGTCGGAATCAGGCAGATGTGGCGGTGGCCTTGGCCGCGCGCCTCGTGGTAAGCGCGGATGACGAGCAGGCCGGCGTATTCACCTTGGGATCCGGCATTGGGCTGAAGAGAAACGCCGGCAAAACCGGTGATGTCGGACAGCCAGGCCTCAAGATTTTTGAAAAGCTTGGCGTAGCCGCGGGTCTGTTCGGGCGGCGCGAAGGGGTGGAGTTTGCCGAATTCGGGCCATGAGACCGGAAACATCTCACTCGTGGAGTTGAGCTTCATCGTGCACGAGCCGAGCGAGATCATCGAGTGGCAGAGCGAAAGGTCTTTGGCCTCGAGCCGCTTGATGTAGCGGAGCATCTCGTGCTCGGTGTGGTAGCGGTTGAACGTCGGGTGGGTGAGAAACGCCGACGTGCGCGCGAAGGGCGCGGGGAAGGCAGAAAGTTGAGCGCTGAGAGTTGAGAGCTGCGGGCTGAGAGTCGCGGACTCGCTGAAGAAGGTAAGCAGCGTCTGGACTTCTTCGACGGTGGTGGTCTCGTCGAGGGAGAGGCCGACGGTCATGGCGTCGACGCGGCGGAGGTTGATTTTCTTCGCCTCGGCGGCGGCGTGGACGCGGGCGGCGGAGACGTTGGAGATCGTGAGCGTGTCGAAGACGGGCTCGGCGTTGACCTTGGCGCCGGCGGAGCGGAGGCCGGCGGCGAGAAGCTCGGTCAGAAGTTTGACGCGGCCGGCGATTTTCTTGAGGCCGGCGGGGCCGTGATAGACGGCATACATCGAGGCCATCACGCCGAGGAGAACCTGGGCGGTGCAGATGTTCGATGTCGCCTTGTCGCGGCGGATGTGTTGCTCGCGGGTGCCGAGGGCGAGGCGCATGGCGGGGTCGCCTTGGGCGTCTTTGGAAACACCGACGAGCCGGCCGGGCATCTGGCGCTTGAAGGCGTCTTTCGTGGCGAGGAAGCCAGCGTGCGGTCCGCCGAAGCCGAGGGGAACACCGAAGCGTTGGGCGGAGCCGACGGCGACATCGGCGCCGAATTCGCCGGGGGCGCGGAGGAGGGTGAGCGCGAGCAGATCGGTGGCGACGATGGTGTAGGCGCCGGCGGCGTGGGCGGCGGCGAAGAAGTTTTCGAAGTCGTGGATCGAGCCGGTGGTGTCGGGGTATTGCACGAGCACGCCGAAGCAATCCGCGGCGGGTGCATAGGTGCGATGGTCGCCAACGACGACCGCGATGCCGAGCGGGACCGCGCGGGTCTTGACGATGTCGATCGTCTGCGGGTGGCACTTTTCGGAAACGAAGAAGAC
The DNA here is from genome assembly GCA_044356555.1 of Opitutaceae bacterium. Classification (GTDB taxonomy): domain Bacteria; phylum Verrucomicrobiota; class Verrucomicrobiia; order Opitutales; family Opitutaceae; genus Tous-C4FEB. The sequence continues at coordinate 49,536 of JBIKWB010000017.1, forward strand.
GCGATGGGCGTCGGCGTGGCCGTCTTTGAGGCGGTGACACATCATCATGGCCTCGGCGGCGGCGGTGCCCTCGTCGAGCATGGAGGCGTTGGCGATTTCGAGACCGGTGAGATCGGTGACGACCGTCTGGAAGTTGAGCAGGGCTTCGAGGCGGCCCTGGGATATCTCGGCTTGGTAGGGCGTGTAGGCGGTATACCAGCCGGGGTTTTCGAGGATGGTGCGCTGGATCACACCGGGGGTGGCGGTGTCGTAGTAACCGGTGCCGATAAAATTGCGGAAAACCTTGTTCTCGCTCGCGAGCCCGCGGAGTTCGGCGAGGGCGGCGGTTTCGCCGAGGGCGGCGGGGACGTTGAGCGCGGCGCGGCGGATGTGCGGGGGCACGGCGGCGTCGACGAGTGCATCGACCGACGAGTAGCCGAGCAGCGCGAGCATGGCGGCGGTCTCAGTCGCGCTGTCGCCGGTGTGGCGACGGGCGAAGCTATCAGTGGGGGCGAGCAAGACGGCAGCAGGCGAAGACATGGGACGAAAAAGTAGAAGCGTAGAACATTCATGCAACCGTGATTTGGGGAAAGGTCGGTCAATTTGGGTTTGTTTTTGACGGGGAAGCGCGGCTGTTTTGGCGCGAAATGCCGCCGACCCGAAGCGCTGCCGGAACCAGACCTTTTTGCACCCGGGTGGAGCGCGCGGCGTTTGTGGACCGGAGGCTCGCGGAGCTTTATCCCGAGACGCCGGTGCCGCTCGACCACTCGGATGCCTACACGTTGCTCATAGCGGTGTTGTTGTCGGCCCAGTGCACGGACAAGCGCGTAAATCTCGTGACGCCGGCGTTGTTTAAACTTGCGGACAATCCCGCCGCGATGGCACGGCGAACGGTGGCGGAGATCGATGCGATCGTGCGCCCGTGCGGGCTCGCGCCGCGCAAGGCGCAGGCGATCCGGGAACTGTCGCGGCTATTGATCGAGCGGCACGGCGGCGAGGTGCCGCGGACGTTTGCGGAACTGGAGGCTTTGCCCGGAGTGGGGCACAAGACGGCGGGCGTGGTGATGGCGCAGGCGTTCGGCGTGCCGGCGTTTCCGGTGGACACCCACATTCACCGGCTGGCGCAGCGGTGGCGGTTGACCGGTGGGAAAAACGTCGAGCGGACGGAGGCCGATTTGAAGAAGCTGTTTCCGCGGGAACATTGGAACGCGTTGCACCTGCGGATCATTTTCTACGGGCGCGAGCACTGTTCGGCGTTCGGCTGCGATGGGACGGTATGTGAGATTTGCCGGACGGTGGTGCCCGGGCGAAAGCGCGCGGTCGTGACGAGGAAATAGTCGGGCTTGAGCGCGGGGCGGACCGGCTGCCAGTGCGAATGGAACCGGCTGAGCGGGGCGCGGGGGCGGTCGCGGCGGCCCCGGGGCTTGGCGCACGCGGTTTTTTGGGCCGGTCGAAGCTCTCGAAAACAGGATTGATTCGGCCGAAGCAGGGCTCCACGGTCCGCGCTCGGTTGAGGGACGCTTAGCTCAGTTGGTTAGAGCACCTGCTTCACACGCAGGGGGTCGGCGGTTCGAGTCCGTTAGCGTCCACCATTTTTCCAGCTCGTTTGAAAATGCCCTAAGCCGCTTGCATGCAGTTTTTTGATTTGGAGCCGGCATAGTCGCGGTATCGAAGAAGCGACCACGAATAACCCGGGGAAGATGCCCCCTCAGCCAGCGGTTGATGCTTTCCGGCCTGAACTACGCCTGGGCTGCTCGGGGTCGATTAAGCGGCTCCGTCGTCGCGCGCTCGTCGGCTACGTAGCCGAAGTTTGCACCGTGATTGATCCGCTGCGGGCCGTGAAGCTGGCGCAGGCGCGGGCCAAGTTGGGGTCTTTGCCGGCGGCGGGTTGTCCGGGAGCGGGCGAAGTGCGGATGCGCGTTTCCAGCGATCGACGTTGCGGTTTGGTGACGGCAAGGCCCGTTCCCTGCGCAAACCAGGTCGAAACCGTCAAACGATCTGCGGCGATACCTCCCTTGACCCGGCGCGGGGAGTCGGTCGTAACTTTTCCCTTCTCCTCTTGGCCCCTTTCTTGTTACCGCTCCTTTCCTGATGCGGGATTACTTTATCCGTCGCTTTCTGCTGATTCCACCCACGTTGCTGGGGATCACGCTCATTGTGTTTTTGATCACGCGGATCGTGCCCGGCGGGCCGCTCGAGCGGGCGATGATGGAGATGCAGCAGGTCGACGCGGCGGGGCGTGGTTCGTCGGCGGGTCAGGGGATGGCGCTCTCCCAAGATCAGCTCGACCAGTTGAAGGCCTACTACGGTTTCGATAAACCCGTCCTCGTGAGCTATGGGTTGTGGATCGGCAAGGTCGTCACGGGCGATCTCGGCACGTCCTATCGCTACAACGAACCGGTCTGGTCCGTCATCAAACAGCGTTTCCCCGTCTCGTTGTTCTACGGGTTGCTCACGCTTGTCATCACTTACTCGGTCTGCATCCCGCTCGGGATTCTCAAGGCCATCCGGCACCGCTCGTTGATGGACAACGCGACTTCGGTGCTCGTGTTCATGGGCTATGCGGTGCCCGGCTATGTGCTCGGTGCGCTGCTCCTGCTGTTCTTCTCGGCCCGGCTGGCGTGGTTTCCGATGGGCGGATTCACGAGCTACAATTTCGACGATCTCACGCTGGGCGGGAAAATCGGCGACCTCTTGCACCATGCGGTCCTGCCGCTTGCGTGCTACTTGGTCGGTAGTTTTGCGGTGACGACGCTGCTCATGAAAAACCATCTGATGGACAATCTCTCTGCCGACTACGTGCGCACCGCGTTGGCGAAGGGCGTGTCGTTTAACCAAGCGGTGCTAAAACACGCGCTCCGCAATTCGCTGATCCCCATCGCGACCACCTTCGGGCAAAACATCACGCTCGTCGTTTCCGGCTCGTTTCTGATCGAGACGGTTTTTGACATCAACGGCTTCGGTCTGCTCGGACTCAGCTCGATTTTCGACCGCGATTATCCGGTGGTGATGGGCGTGATCTTCCTCGCAAGTCTGCTGCTGCTGCTCGGCAACATCTTGTCCGACGTGCTGGTGGCCTTGATCGATCCGCGCATCCGTTTTAAGTGATTTCGCGATGGCCCTGAACCCCCTCACCGTCAAAAAGCTCCGGCGCTTCCGCTCGATCCGGCGCGGCTACGTTTCGTTTCTGGTGCTCGCCGGGCTCATCGTGCTCTCCCTTTTCGGCGAACTCTTGATCAACAGCCGCGCGCTCGCGGTGAGTTACGAGGGCCGGCTCCATTTTCCGACCTACGGCGCCAATCTGCCCGGCACGGCCTTCGGCCTCGGTTACTCCTACGAGACCAACTACCGCGAGCTGAAGAAAAAGTTTGAGGCCGAGGATTCAAAAAACTGGGTGTTGATGCCTCCGTTTCAGTTCAACGCTTTCGAAAACAAGCCTTATCAAAACGTGTTCAAGCCTGCTCCGCCGTCCTTCATGGGCGGGCCTGAGGGGCATCTGCTCGGGACCGACACCACCGGCCGGGACATTTTTGCGCGGCTGTTTTTCGGGTTCCGCGTGGCGATCTTTTTCGCGCTGGCCTTCATGACGCTCACCTACGTCATCGGCATCTCCGTCGGCTGCATGATGGGTTATTTCGGCGGCGTATTCGACTTGATCGTCCAGCGGCTGATCGAGGTGTGGTCGAACATTCCGTTTCTCTACATGGTGATCATCATTTTCTCGGTGATTCCCTCCACGCTGAGCATTCCGGCGCGGGTGGCGATTTTACTCGTGGTGATGGTGCTCTTCTCGTGGACCTCGATGACTTATTATATGCGGACGGCGACGTATCGCGAAAAGGCCCGGGACTACACCTCGGCTGCGATCGTGATCGGGGCGGGCACGGGCCGGATCATCTTCAACCACATTTTGCCGAACACGATTTCCACGGTCGTAACGTTTATGCCCTTTACGATCGTTTCGGCGATCACGGCGGTCACGGCGCTTGATTTCCTCGGCTTCGGCCTGCCGGCACCGACGCCGAGTATGGGCGAATTGCTCAAGCAGGGCACGCAGACCCTGACCACCGCGCCCTGGATTGTGTCGTCGGCCTTCGCGGCCCTCGTTTTTATCCTCACGCTCGTGACGTTCATCGGCGAGGCGGTGCGCGAGGCCTTTGATCCGAAAAAATTCACCACTTACGAATAATAATCCCATGCACCAAGTTCTCTCTTCTCTTCGTTTGTCCGGCCGTTGGCTGCTGGCGCTGGCCGGCGTGTTTTTCCTCGTGGGTTGCGGCAAGAAAAAGGAAGCCGTCGCCGAGCGCGACAACACCGCCGAGGTAAAGGCCTACTACGCGGCCAATCCTGATTTTTTCCGCTTCGCGACCCCGGCCGATTTGCCCAAGGACCTTGAGTGGGAGAACGGCGCCGACCTGCCGGAGATCGGCTCCCCGGCGGCGAAAAAGGGCGGGACGTTTCACACGTTTATCCAGGACTACCCTCGCACGCTGCGCCATGTCGGCCCCGACGCGAACGGCTCCTTTCGCCCGTGGCTGCTCGATGATGTAGTCGTGCAATGGGCGTGGCGCCATCCGACCAAAACCGACGTGGGGCCGAAGGGATTTCACTTTTTCAGCGGGTTGGCCTCGGAGTGGGCGATCGACAAGGCGCGCAAGACCGTCTGGGTGCGGATCGAACGCAACGCCCGTTGGAGCGACGGCGTGCCGATCACTTCGGACGACATGTTGTTCGCGTTTTATTTCTGGCGTTCGAAATACATCCAAGACCCGTGGTATAACAATTTCTACACGACCAATTTTGCCGGGATCACACGCTACGACAGCCACACCTTCTCGATCACACTGCCCGAAGACCGGCCCGATATGTCGGAGCGCGTGCTCAAACTTTATCCGCAACCCGCCCACTTTTTTAAGGAACTCGGCGACGATTTCCTGGAGCGCTACCAATGGCGCGCGGTGCCCACGCCGGGTGCCTACACGATCTTGCCGGAGGACATCGACAAGGGCCGCTCGATCACGCTCACGCGCGTCAAAGACTGGTGGGCGAAGGATAAGAAAAATTGGCGCTACCGGTTTAACCCCGACAAAATACGTTTCTCGGTCATCCGCGACACGCCGAAGAGCTTTGAGGCTTTTAAGAAAGGAGAGATCGATTTCTTCAACCTCTCCCTCGCCGAGTATTGGTATGACAAGTTGCCGGATTCCGACCCGCTGGTGCAGTCCGGCCTCGTGCAAAAGAATAAGTTTTATCAAGATTTCCCCCGGCCGACGTTCGGCCTGTGGATGAACACCAACCGGCCGTTGCTCGACAACCGCGAGGTGCGCGTAGGCATCCAATACGCGACGAACTGGCAGCTCGTGATCGACAAGTTTGCCCGCGGAGACTGGCAACGCATGCAGACCGGTTCGGATGGTTACGGCGAATTCACCCACCCGACGCTTCGCTCCCGGCCGTTTTCGATCGAGCAGGCGTTGGAGAGTTTCGCGAAAGCGGGCTTCACAACGCGCGGACCCGACGGCGTGCTCGTCAATGCCAAGGGCGAGAGGCTTTCGTTCCAGCTCACCACCGGTTATGAAGCGCTGAAGGATGTGCTGACGATTTTGAGAGAAGAGGCCCTGAAAGCCGGTGTGGAGTTCCGCATCGAGGTGCTCGACGGGACCACGGCGTTTAAGAAGCTGCGAGAAAAGCAGCACGACATATCCTACACGGCCTTCAGCGTTTCCCCGGAAATGTATCCGCGCTATTGGGAGGACTCCCACTCGGTCAACGCCTATGACAATGCGTTCCTGCCCGATGGAACGGTGAATCCCGAGCGGAAACTGAAGACCCAGACCAACAATGTTACGTCCACCGCACTTCACGCCCTCGATCAAAAGATCGTCGCCTACGACCGATCAAGCGGCGCCGAGGAGATGAAGAAACTCTCATTCGAAATGGAAGAAATGCTTTACGAGCACGCGGCGTTTTCGCCGGGTCAGGTGGTTCCGTTTATGCGGACCGGGAGTTGGCGCTGGATCGGTTACCCTGAAGATTTCCACGTCAAGCTCGGCAAGAATTTTACCGAGTGGATGCTTTTCTGGGTCGATGAGGAAAAGAAAAAGGAGACGCTCGATGCACGTCGCACCGGGGCGACTTTCCCGCCGGTGATCCGCACCTACGATCAATACAAGACGAAGGATTGAGCTCCTGAACCGCCCCGCCCGTGTCCGATCCTACCACGCCTCTGCTCGAAGTCCGGGACCTCGTCACCGCGTTTGACACCGATGCCGGCCAAGTCCGCGCCGTCGATGGCGTGAGCTTCGTCGTGCCGAAGGGAAAGACGCTGGGCATCGTCGGCGAGTCCGGCTGCGGGAAAAGCGTGACGGCGCTTTCGATCAACCGGCTGTTGCCGAAACCGATGGGAAAAATTCTCGCCGGACAAGTGATGTTCGAGGGGCAGGACCTGACGAAACTTTCGCCCGAGCACATGCTCAAGATCAGGGGCGCCCGGATCGGCATGATCTTCCAGGAGCCGATGACCGCGCTCAATCCGCTCCACCGCATCGGCCGGCAGCTCTCCGAGATTTTCCTGCTGCACAAAACCAAAGACCCGCGGGAGGCGCTTGCGATGAGCGTCGAAATGCTCCGGTTGGTCGGCATCCCGTCGCCGGAGATCCGGGTATCGGAGTATCCGCACCAACTCTCCGGTGGGATGCGCCAACGCGTGGTCATCGCGATCGCGCTGGCCTGCAAGCCGGCGCTGGTCATCGCCGACGAGCCGACGACCGCCCTCGATGTCACGATTCAGGCGCAGATCTTGGACCTCATGAAGAATCTCCAGCGCGAGATGGGCATGTCGATTGTCCTCATCACGCACGATCTCGGAGTGATCGCCGAGGTATGTGACGAAGTCGTCGTGATGTATGCGGGCCGCATTGCGGAGCGCGGCCCCGTGCTCGAAATTTTTGAGAATCCGAAGCACCCCTACACGCGCGGTTTGTTGCAATCGATTCCGCGCCTCGACAGTCCGCGGAAGGTAAAGTTGAACACGATCGAAGGCATGGTGCCGGGTCTGCTCGATTTGCCCACGGGGTGCCGGTTTCAGAATCGCTGCCCGCACAAGATCGCGCGCTGTGCTGAGGTCCAACCGCCCGTCGAAAGCGTGGGTGAGCACCATGACGTGGCGTGCCATCGCTGGCGGGAATTGCCGCCGTTGGAGGTCCGTTCATGAGCGAAAAGTCCGCCGATCAACCGGGTCTGCCGTTGCTGGAGATTCGGAATCTCAAGATGTATTTCCCGGTCAAGGGCGGGGTTTTCATGACCGCCAAAGCGCAGTGCAAGGCGGTTGACGGGGTGTCGCTCGTGATTCGGGCCGGCGAGACCCTCGGCCTCGTCGGTGAGTCGGGGTGCGGCAAGTCCACGCTGGGGAAATGCATCGTGCGCCTCAACCAGCCGACCTCGGGCGAGATTCTTTTCGACGGTGCGGATCTCGCCAAGCTGAGCCGCTCCGAGATGAAACCGCACCGGCGAAACATTCAGATGATCTTCCAGGATCCGGCGGATTCGCTCAATTCGCGGCATACGGTGGGAAATATTTTGGAGGAACCGTTTATCGTCCACGGCATCGGCAACGAGGCGGAACGTCGCGCGCGCGTGGGTGAATTGCTGCGCACGGTGGGGCTGCCGGCGGGCGCGGCCGAGCGGTTTCCATTTGAATTCTCCGGCGGTCAACGCCAGCGCATCGGCATCGCGCGGGCGATCGCGCTGAACCCGCGGCTGGTCGTGTGCGACGAGCCGGTCTCGGCCCTCGACGTGTCGATCCAGAGCCAGGTGTTGAACCTGATGCTCGACCTACAGCGTGAGCTGAAGCTCTCCTATCTCTTCATCGCGCACGATCTCGCCGTGGTGAAACACATCTCCGATCGCATCGTCGTGATGTATCTTGGGCACGTGGTCGAAACCGCCTCGGCGGAGGAGATTTATCGGAGCCCGCGCCATCCTTACACGCGGGCGCTGATTTCGGCGATTCCGGTGCCAAATCCCCGAAAGCATCGGGATCGAATCATTCTGCAAGGGGATGTGCCGTCGCCGATCAATCCGCCCTCGGGTTGCCCGTTTCATACCCGATGTCCTCACGTGCAGGAACGTTGCCGGGTGGAGAAACCCGCGCTGAGAACGGTGGCCACGGCGGCGGGGATCGAGCAGCAGGTGGCGTGTCATTTTGATCTGTGAGCGGCGGATGCCGGGCTGGCCGCGCGTTTCCGGGGTCCTGCGACCTGAGCGCTTGCGTGCGGGCGAACGATGTCCTCTCTTGGCGATGTTCTTTTTAGCGGGGCCTATAGCTCAATGGTTAGAGCAGAGGACTTAATTATCGGGTCGGCGGCGGGGAAACCTGCCGTTAGTCAGGTGTAAATTCGGTGAACGGCCTGCTCGCTTCGGCGGGCGACCCAACGCCGAGCCAAGCCCGCGCCTCACGGCGCGGTAAGGTGTAGAGACCATAATCACCCACCTTCGCCCTCAAGGCATGGTGAAGGCATGGTCCAGACTACGAATCCCGCGATGGCGGGAGCGGCGAAAGCCGAAGTGGTAAGCATAATCCTTTGGTTCAGGGTTCGAATCCCTGTGGGCCCACCATTTTCTCAAGCGGGACGGCGCGGCCCGGGCGCCCCTCCTGTGTTCCAAAGGAACGCGTGGCGCCCCTGCGCAGCTTTTGATTCACCCGCAGCTCTTCATGAACGTAGTTCTTCCGCAGATTTTCATTTCACCCGGCCATAATTTTTTCGGCCGACCGCGCGCGCCCGCCGGCGAACATCCGACGCGAGAGGTGTCGACGGTCATCTGCCGCGCGGGTTGGGGCATCGAAGGGGATCGGTTTTACGGGTATCGTCCCGGCTACAAAGGACAGGTCACGTTTTTCGCCGCGGACGTGTTTGAAGCGCTGAAGGCGGAGTTTCGATTGCCGGGGATTTCGGCCGGAGTTTTGCGTCGGAATGTGCTGATCGGCGGGGCGGATCTGACGGCGCTGATCGGGAAAAATTTTTCGATCGGCGGCGTGGGGTTTGAAGGCACGGGCGAGGCGCGGCCCTGCCACTGGATGAATCACGCGGTAGCGCCGGGTGCCGAAGACTGGCTCAAAGGCCGGGGTGGCCTCCGCGCGCGGGTCCTCAGCGATGGGGAGCTGCAGATCGGTGCGGCGGAATTGCTATTTTTGGACAAAAGCCCTCAGCCAATCGGCGCCGCCGGCGTCATCGGTAAATGCGCCGTCGAGCTGCGCCTCGAAAGCGGCGTCTAGGATACGTTTGAATTCGGGCCCGGGCGAGTGCCCGAGCGCGACCAAATGCCGGCCCAGCACCAGCGGCTGCGGTGCGACCCGGGCGAGAGCGAGACCGCGAGCCTGCGCGGCGAGGGCTTCGATGCGCGCGTCGGTTTCCGGCGACCAGAGAGGTGGCCGGCCGGCGTTGTCGGCGCGCATGACGGCGCATAGATCGTCGATCGTTGCGGGTTGTAGCCTGCCGGCCAACCGGCGCACGGCCGAGTCGGAGAGCTTGGGGTTCTGCCGATCGTGAACGTGGTGATTTACCACCAAAGCCCGCACCGGTGGCGTGAAACGGATCGGGGCACCGATACGTTGGAGAAAACTCTCCGCGACCGGTCCTCCGGCAGCGGCGTGACCGGGACTGAGCCAGCGCATCACGCCGTTTTTTTCGGCGCGCGCGGTGGTCGCGGGTTTGCCGAAATCGTGAGCGAGCACCGCCAGCATCAGCACCGGATTATTGGCGGACGCCGGCCAGTCGGGGAGGCAAACGAGCCCGTCCAGACACCGTTGGGTGTGCGTGAGCACATCGCCTTCCGGGTGCCATTCCGGCTCTTGCAGCGTGCCGCGCAGGGCGGCGATTTCCGGGAAATGGGCGAGCCAGCCGGTCTGTTCTAGCACCTCAAGTCCGCGTGAGGGGCGAACGGATCGGGTGGCCCACTTTTCCCATTCACCCCAAACCCGTTCGACGGGCAGCTCGGCAAACGAGGGGGCAATTGACCGGGCAAGCGCCGCCGTTTCGGGGGCCAGATCAAAATCAAATCGCGCGGCAAACTGGAACGCCCGCAAGACGCGCAACGGGTCTTCGGCGAAGGCGGCGCTGGTGTGGCGGAGAATTCGCGCCCGCAAATCGGCGGTGCCTTGGTGCGGATCGATCACGACCCCGGTGAACGGATCGTAGGCGATCGCGTTGATGGTAAAATCGCGGCGGGCGGCGGACTCGGCGTCGGTGAGCGAAGGATCGGGCTCGACCGCGAAGCCGCGGTGACCCCGCCCGGTTTTCGATTCGCGGCGCGGAAGACTGAAATCGTAGTCGGCACCGGTGGCGTGACCACGAACCTTGATGACGCCGAAGCTGCGGCCCACGACATCGGTGGCGCCGAAAGGCGCGAGAGCGGTGTGCAACGTTTCGAAGTCTACGCCGCCGACCTCGACATCGAAATCATGGGGCTCTTTGCCCAGCAGCCAATCCCGCACGCCGCCGCCGACCAGTCGCGGCCGACCGATCCGCCGGGTGGCGTCGAGCAGAGCGCGAAGTTCGTCGGGGATGAAAAGATCGCCGGTCATTTAGACGGAGGAGCCTCCGTTTTGAAACCCGCCGCCACCACGCAGGCCCAGCCGATTATAAACGAAAGCCCGCCCAAAGGTGCCGCCGATGCACCCAGCCAACTGGGGGCGGCTTTCAAGGCGAGAAGGTAGAGCGACCCGGAGAACAGGACGATGCCCAGAATCCACCAGCGGGCCGCCCAGCCCAAGCGCGCGGCGGCGTTGCAGTCGAGGCGGAGCCACGCGGCTGCGGCAAAGATCGCGACCGTGTGAATCAGATGATACTGCACCGCCGTTTCCCAGCGATCGCGGGTGCCGAGTTCGGTGAGCTGCGCCTGTAAGGCGTGGGCGCCAAATGCGCCCAGGGCGACCCCGGTGAGACCTAAAATACCGGCGGCCCAAAGCGCATGTGAAGACTTCATCGCAGCGAAGTTTGCATAAACGGGCACCAAAACAAGTTTCGGCTTTGCGCGTGGTCAAAGCCGGTCTCATGGTCCCGCTTTCCAGATGAAATGAGGCATTGACACCGCCTTCCTGAAACCTAGTTATCAACCTCTTTTCCCATGAAAACGTTCCTCGCCAAGAAGGAGACAGTGCAGCCCAAGTGGCACCTTATCGATGCCGAAGGCGTGCCCCTCGGCCGTCTCGCCGTCAAAGCCGCCAACATCATCCGTGGCCGCCACAAAGCGTCTTACACTCCCAGCGTCGACAACGGCGATTTCGTAGTCGTGATCAATGCCGAGAAGATCGTGCTCACGGGAAAAAAGGAGTCGCAAAACGAGTACATGTTTTTCTCCGGGTTCGTCGGTGGCGAGAGCTACCGCAGCCTCAAGCTCATGCGTGAGCGTCACCCTGAGTTCATCATCGAGCACGCCGTCAAAGGCATGTTGCCGAAGAACCGGATCGCGGCCAAGATGTTGACCAAGCTCCGCGTGTTCGCTGGGCCGAAACACTCGCACGAGGTTAACAATCCCGCCAAAATTTCCGTTTGATTCCGCCCATGAGCACTCCAGCGAACGTTTTCACCGCCACCGGCCGCCGCAAGACCTCGACCGCCCGCATCCGTCTCACGGAAGGCACGGGCAAGCTGACCGTTAACGGTCGCAGTTTCGAGACCTACTTCGTACCCGAAAGCTTTGCCAAACAGGCCGCCTTGCCGCTTACGACGGTTTCCTTGGCGGATAAATACGATGTTTCCGTGAACGCCTCGGGCGGCGGGCTGGCCGGCCAAGCCGGCGCCGTGTCTCTCGGGATCGCCCGGGCGCTGCAAAAATTGAACGCCGAGCTCCGGCCCGCGCTCAAGAAGGCTGGGCACATGAAGCGCGATCCGCGCGCCAAAGAGCGTAAGAAAGCCGGTCAACCCGGCGCCCGTAAGCGCTTCCAGTTCTCCAAGCGCTAATCTTCGGCTTCGCCAAAGGCGAAGTAGTTTTTATCAAACCGGCGACCCCGAGGGGATTCGCCGGTTTTTTGTCATAAATTTCCCGAGTTTCCGGGTTGTGAGGAACATGGCAGGACTTCTGCTGTTCAATCACGTCGCCCGGCCATTCGGGCTGTTAGAGCACTACCAAACCATAAAATAGAAAATGAATAAATCCTCCCTCGCACTCCTGAGTGCACTCACCGTTGGCGCGCTCTCCGTGAACGCCCAAACTGCTCCGGCGCCTGCTCCGGCGGCTCCTTCCGTCGCGATCACCGTGACGCCTGCGATCGTCTCGCAATACATGTTTCGTGGCCAACGCTTCGGCGGGGCATCGTTCCAACCGGCGATTGAGGCGAGCTACGGCAGCTTCGTCGGCGGTCTTTGGAGCAACTTCCCGGTCAAGGACAAGGTCCCCGGCACCTCCGACCCGGAGTTTGATTTCTACGGTTCTTACACTGCGGCGATTTCCGATACGCTGAGCGTGGTTCCTGGCTTCACGGCCTTTTACTATCCCGATGCAGACACGAAAGCGGGTTTCTACAAATTTACCTTCGAGCCTAGCCTCGCGGTGAATTACACGACCTCTGGTATCAAGTTCACGCCGAAGATCTTTTATGATTTCGTCCTCGATGGTCCTACCTTTGAGCTGGGTGCGGGCTATGCCCTTCCGTTGAAGGATCTCGGCACCGAGCTGGGTTTCTCGGCCTCGATCGGCACCTACCTCGTGAATGACTACGCTAAGGACTCCACGCCACGCACGAAGGCTTGGGGTGATTACTGGTCCGTCGGGGTGGCGGCTCCGTTCCAGCTCACCAAGGAGTCGAAGCTCACTGTCGGTTTCGCCTACACCAAGGGTTCCGGTGCTTACATCAAGTCCGGTAGCATGCCGAAGTACGAGAACACCTTGGCCGTCGGCCGCGGTGTGGTCTCGGTCAGTTACTCCTACGCGTTCTAAGCGCACGGGCGCAGTTCGACGTTTGATCCAAGCCCGCGCAACCGAGCGCGGGCTTTTTTGTGCCCAAGTGTAATCGTTAAGAGCTGCCGGCCGTGGCTCGGTGGCGGAGCCGCGTGCTCCTCGACGGTCCGCTCGTCATGGCGGGCGAAGCTTGCGGTGCCGGTGATGGACGCATCCCGCCGCCGTTTGGGTTTTGGGCTTCAACCAACTCCGTCCCCGTGAGCGTGAGCGATGGGCGGTTCTCCCGCCCGCTCACGCTCGCGGCGAAGCTCAAAGAGTCTAGAGCTTAAACGTCGCCGGTATCTCATGACGCCGCGATCCGGTTGGATTGAAGGTCAGAACAGCACTTGGGCCGCGACGCCAACGGCGGTGATCGGCCCCGTATCGCCCAGGCCGTCGATCGCGCGGTCGGCTTTTTTGAGCGTGCTCTGCATGCCGAGATAGAGGCTGTCGTCGCTGAGAAGTTTGCCGAGGGTGCCTTCGCCTTTTGCGATTTTTTGCGATAAATCGCGGAGGTTGGCGGCGACGACTTTGATGTCGTTGCCGGTGGTTTCGTCGAAGATGAGCGCGCCGAGAGTGCCTTTGCCGGTCTTCACTTGGTCGACGATGGCTTGGGCATTTGCGACGAAGGTTTTTGCTTCGGCGGCGGCGCCCTTGATCTCGACAACGGTGGCGACGAGTTGGTCGTGGATGGACGGGTCGTTGATCAGCCGGCCGAGGGTGCCTTCGCCCTTGTTCAATTTCTCGGTGACGGCGGAAAGATTGGTCATGGTCGAATCAAACTTCGCGGAGTTGTCCGTTACGAGCCGGTCGAGCTTTTGAAAAAAGCCGGGATTTTTGCTGTCGCCGCTGAGGCTGTTGGTGATCGAGCTGAGGGCGCCGTCGAGCTTTTGACCGAGGTTGCCGAGGTCGGCCATAATGGCGTTGAGGTCGGGTGTGACTTTGGTACGGAGTTCGGCGCCATCCGTCAGGACGGGTGCACCGGGCGTACCGAGGTCGAGTCCGATGTAGTTGGTGCCGATCAGGCCGGCCATGACGATGCTGGCGGTTGCGTCGGAGGCGATGCGCACGTTGGGGTCGATGCGGAGGACGGCTTCGGCGCGGCGGCCGGCGAGGCGCGTCTTTTCAACGGCGCCGATCTTCACGCCGGCCATGCGGACTTCGTCACCCTGTTTGAGTTCCTTGAGGTTCTCGAAGCCGGCGATGAGGTTGTAACCGTTTTTCTTGAAGAGTTTGCCGTCGCTGAGCGTCTCCCAAGTGACCCAAGTGAGGGCGAGACCAAGGAGGAAGAAGAGGCCGACGCGGGCGGATTGTTGGGCAGTGTTCATGGTGGGATCTTGAGTCGAAAAAGGAAATCGAAGGACGGTGCGGGACGATGGGCGGCTTAGGTTTCCAAGCTTTTGAAGCGCGGGTTCTTGAGGTCGATTTTGGGGTGGAAGAAATTTGCGATGCGCGGGTCTTTGGGCGCATGCAATTCGGCGGGGGCGCCGAGGAAGACGAGGGATCCGTCCATCAGAATGCCAACGCGGTCGGCGATCCCGAGGGCGAGTTCGCGGTCGTGGGAGACAACGACACTGGTGACATGGTATTCGTCTCTCAGCGTCGCGATGATTTCGCTGATGGTCGCACCCATGATGGGGTCGAGCTCGCTGGTGGGTTCGTCGTAGAGCATGAGTTGGGGCTCCATCACGAGGGCGCGGGCGATCGCGACGCGTTTTTTCATACCGCCGGAGAGTTCCGAGGGAAACTTATGTGCGGTATTCTCAAGCGAAAGAATCTGCAGGGCGCGCATGACTTTTTCGCGAATGCCGGCCTCGCTGCCGAGGCGGTGTTCGCGCGGGTAGAGCGCGAGATTGTCATAGACGCTGAGCGAGTTGAAGAGTGCCCCGGCCTGGAAAACCATGGCGATGCGGACGTTTTCCAGCGTGCCTTCGGCCGTGGCGTCGCGGCCCTCGATCAACACGCGGCCGTCGCTGGGCGCTTCGAGCCCGACGATGTGTTTGAGCAGGACGCTTTTGCCCGAACCGCTCGGGCCCATGAGTACAAAGATTTCGCCGGGCTCGACGTTGAAAGATACGTCGCGCAGGGCCTGAAGTCGGCCGAAGTTTTTTGAGAGATGCTCGACGCTGACGCCGACGGCGGGACCCTCGACGGCGGTGATCGGATTGCGATGGAGCGGGCAGGTCATGGCGGGCGTCAAAGGAGGGCTTTCGTCACGAAGTAATCGAGCACGAGAATGGAAATGAGGGAGGCGACGACGGCCTTGGTGACCGAGGCGCCGATCTCGCGGGGACCGCCGCGGGTGTTCAGGCCGATGCTGCAACAGATGAGCACGATCACAAAACCGAAGATCTCGGCTTTGAGAATCCCGGTGCTGACATCCTTGAACTGCATAAACGAGCGCAGCGCGGCGAAGTAGGCTTCGGGCTCAATGCTGATGAAATCGACGTATTTGCACACCACGGCGCCGCCAAACCACCCGATCAGGATCCCGATGATGGTCAGGACCGGCATCATCACGAGGACGGCGGCAAGTCGCGGGAGCACGAGCATCCGGGCAGGCGGGATGTTCATCGTTACGAGGGCGTCGATTTCTTGGTAAACTTTCATCGAGGCGAGCTCCGCGGTGATGGCGGAGCCGACGCGGCCGGCGACCAAAATGGCGACAATGACCGGGCCGAGCTCGCGCGCGAAAGACAGGCCGACGAGCGAGCCGATGAACTGTTTGGCCCCAAAGTTCTCCATCGAGTAGCCGGACTGCAGGGCGAGCACGCTGCCCATGAAAAAGCACAGGATCGCGACGATCGGCAGCGTCGTGTAGCCGATGAGGTAGCATTGCTCGATGAATCGGGCTCGCTGGCGCGGGAGCGTGCCGAGGTGGCGGCCCGATTCGACCAGCAGCAGCACGGCGCGGCCAAAGCCTTCAAGAATGGAAGTGAGTTGGTTCATGTCAGCGGTCTGTGGTCGCGGGAGCGGTAGGGGAAAGCTTGGGCGAAATCCCCGGAAAATCTAACCAGAAGAGACGCCACATGCGCTCGCCGGAATTGCGGCGGATGCCGATCACGCCGTTGAGCAAGGCGATGCGATGGGCGGCAGCGTGCGATTGGACGCTGAGGAGCGGACCGAGGTGAAACTCGGTGCGTGCTTCGCGGGCACTGGTTTCCCACGTCACCCCATCCCACAACAGCGAGGTCCGCGCCTCGCCGGGAGCGCGTTCGTCGT
This sequence comes from Opitutaceae bacterium, assembly GCA_044356555.1. GTDB lineage: Bacteria > Verrucomicrobiota > Verrucomicrobiia > Opitutales > Opitutaceae > Tous-C4FEB. The sequence goes on from JBIKWB010000017.1 coordinate 65,673, forward strand.
AGCGATAAAGGGCAAAAAGCGGGGTCCATGTCTGGCGCACGAGATCGTTGCCCGGGAAAAACACTTCGAGCGGGCTGGGGAACTGATATTGGCGGCGACCGGCGCCGTTGTCCCACGCGCTGAGCAGGGGCCAAAGGTGAACTTTTTCGGCGGGAGCGGCGTTGGGGTTGGAGAGACTGCGTTGCTCGACCGAGGCGTAGAGAAAATAGAGCAATTGGGTTCGCGTGTGCGCGAGGCCGTCGCTTTGCCAGCGGGCCTGTTGCCAAAGCGGCCAACCGATCCAGGTCTTGTCGTAGCCCTTGATAACCGAGCGGGTGTAGAAGGGCCCCCAGCGGTTGACGATGCGGTCGTCGCCCCGGCCTTGGACGAGAAACGGCCAAAGATAACGGTTCTCCTCATAGCGATACGGAGCGCTGCGGCGGGTGCGTCCGAAGAAAGGCCAGATGAAATTCTCATTCACGAAATCGGCGTTCTGCTCGCGTGAGTAGAGCGGGAGCACGCCAATTTGGCGGGTGGGGACGGCACCGGCGGGGGCATCGGGCGACGGCTGGAGAGTATGATTCCAAATGAGCGGCCAGAGGGCGAAGCGGCGTTGGGTTTCACCGGGACGGTCGCGCCAACCGAAGAGCGGCCACAGGGCAAAGCCGGTCTCGGTCCCGCGGGTGACGCGCAGGATTGGCCAAGGGGTGAGCGTGGTGCGGGCGCCGCGTTTATCGACTGCGGTGTAAAGTGGGAAAACGGTCCACGCGATGCGGTCGTAGCCGAGGTAGTCCTTCATCTCGCCCGCGATCGGGAGCAGGCCGCGGTAAGAGGTCGCGAGATCGCCGGTTTGGCGGGAAAAGTAGAAGGGCCAGACCGCGATTTTCTCCGCGTTGGAAGCGCGCTGGGCCGGGGCGGCGCCGGGCTGAGCACCGGAGCGGTTGATTACATTAAAGACTGTCCACGAATAGGCCTCGGCATCGGCCCGATAAGCATAGAGCGGATAAAGGGAGGTCGCTTCGACGAGTCGCCCGGTGGCGTCGGTGCGTTCGAGGAAAAAAGGCCTAAAGCCCGTGGCGCGACCGCCATCTGGCAGGGTTTTTTCGAAAAACAACGGACCCAGTGCGGTGGTCGATGGGGATTGCCCGGCGGTGTTGATCCGCTGGACGGCGAGCGGCCACGCGTTGCGCTCTTCGGCCCGGGTGCGCACGAGCCCGCCGGCGATGAGGCCGAGGCAGACAAGGACGCGAAGGTGGTTCATAATGGTGTTGGGCTAGGCAGCGCCCGCCATGAGGGTCGTCGGTAAGTCGGAACCGCCGGTTCATGGATGGTTAGGCTCCTAACTAAACAGGTCGTTTTCGCGATTTCGCAATGGTTATGTGAGTCATGGTGCGGCAAGGCGTAACGAACCCGATGCTGGGGCGGAGGTTCCCCGATAAGCAGGTGAAATCCGACAAATGGCCGGCGGGCGGGGTTGGCCGGTGAAATCACCGGATGGGGCTGGGTGTTGCCAGCGGCCGGGTCGCAGGCCTATCGGCGATTTGGAGATCGTGCGTCCGGGGTCGAAGTCGCCCCCGGGCAAACGAGTGAGGTCAGGCCTGCATGGCCTCGCCCGGGTCGAGGGCGCGAAACGACGTGAGCGGAAGTTTTGCGGCGGTGAGAGCCGCGGTCAGGGCGGTCACGGGGGCCTCGCGGGCCTCGTCGGTGAGTTGGAAGGTGCCCCAGTGCATACCGATGCTGCGTTTGGCGCCGAGCTCGAGGTGGATCTTTACCGCCTCTTCCGGGTTACAGTGCTGCTCGGCCATAAACCAGCGCGGTTCATAGGCGCCGATGGGAATCATCGCGAGGTCGGGAGCGCCGCAGCGCTGGCGGATGGCTGCGAACATCTCGTCATCGTAGCCCGTGTCGCCAGCGAAGTGCGCGGTGCGGTTGCCGGCCTTTAGGAAAAAGCCGCCCCAGAGCCGGCCGTTGCGCGGGCCGGTGGCGCGGTTGCTCCAGTGACGGGCGGGCGTCGCTTGGATCGAGAGGCCGTTGGCCGTGGTGTGCTGGCTCCACCAATCGAGTTCGACGATGCGCTCGGGTGTGAAACCGGCGCTGCGGAGGAGCGAGCCGTTGCCGAGCAACGTGACGGCGAGGGGTGCGTGGGCGGTGTTCAGGCGCTCGAGCGTGGCGAGATCGCAATGATCGTAGTGATCATGGCTGAGGACCACGACATCGATGCGGGGCAAATCGTTGAAGGCGATGCCGGGCACATGCACGCGCCGGGGACCGGCCCAACCCACGGGACTCACGCGCTCGCTGTAAACAGGATCGGTGAGCACGGTGCCGGCCGTGGTTTGAAGCAGGAACGTCGCGTGGTTGATCCATTGCGCGCCGAGGGCTTCGCCGGCGGGCAGAGGTGCGGGCGGGCGCGGGGTGACTTCGACCGATTGGGGCCAGACGGCGGGAGTGGATGAGAGCTTCCAGCGCAGGAGATCGGTGAATCCGCGCACCCCGGGTCGCTTCGGGTTGAAGAACCGGTGACCGTCGCAGTGATCGGAGATGGGAAACGGCGTGGATGCAGCGGATTCGGCGGCCATGAGCGACGGAGATTTTCTCCACATTACGGCCCCGGCAGCCCAGGCGGCGATCCGAAGAAAGCGGCGACGCGGCAGATTGGGTTGGGGCTTGGGCGCAGGCATGGGAGGAACAAAAAGTGGGTGGTTGCGCAGGGTGGCGACGGTTTCGCATTTGCCAAGAGCGGGGCGCGCTTTTGTGTGCGCGGGTGCGTATTTCCGGTGGTAGTGCCCGCGGTATTCCTCTCGTCGTCCCGAAAGGCGACGCGGTGCGGCCGGCGACGGACGGAATGCGGCAGGCGGTGTTTTCGAGTCTCGGTGCGCGGGTGCCGGGGGCGCGTTTTTTGGATCTGTTTGCGGGCAGCGGCGCGTATGGGCTGGAGGCGTTGAGCCGGGGTGCGGCGGGAGGTGTGTTTGTGGAAAAAAACGCGAAGGCGGCGGCGTGTGTGCGGCAAAATATCGCGGCGGTCTGCAAAAGTATCGGGCGGGCCGACGGCGAAGGGCTCACGCTGCTGCAGGCGGACGCGCTGACGGTGCCGCTTAGTCAGGGCGCCCTGCCGGATCTGGTGTTCATCGATCCGCCTTACGAAATCATTCCGACGGTGGCGCCGGGATTGTTTGTGCGGTTGGCGGAATTGCTGGCGGAAAAGCCGGAGGCGCTGGTGGTGTTTGAGACGCCGGGCGAGATCGAGTTGGCGCCGCCGGGCTGGACGCTGCGTAAGCGCTTGGGCAAAGGCAAAGGACAGCCGACCGTGTCGTTTTTCAGTCGAAGCGCGTAACGGCGAGCGGCAGGATCGGGCGCATGACAACGACGTTTCGCCGGTGGGTCTTGGTGCTGAGTCTGGGCTTGGGCGTCGCGAGTGCGCGCAGCGCGCCGCCGGCGTGGACCGCCGATCCCGGGCTCGGCGCGAAGGCTTTGGAGCACATGTGGGCGGTGGCGGGCGATCCGACTCGCACGGTTGGAATTCGCGGGCTATTTCGCTTTGCGCTCGAAGCGAATGGACTCGGCTGGCACCCGGAGCGCGTGGAGGCGGCGCTGGCCCGGGCGCGGGCGATGCAAGACCTCGATCCGGCGAGCAAGACCTTTGGAAACTTCAAGTGGAGCAGCGGCCACAGCGGCGTGCTTGATCTCAACGCGGTGGAGTTTTCCGCGCAGTTGATGGGTTTTATCCGGCTGCGCCAGTCGGAGCGGTTGACGCCGGCGGCGAAGGCGTCGCTCGACGCGATGATGACGGATGCGATCGCCGGGTTGCGGAGCCACGCCGTGAAGATCGATTACACGAATATTTTTGTGATGAAGGCGTGGGGACTGATTGCGCTCGGCGAAGCGCTGGGGCGCGCCGACGTGGCGTCGGACGGTTACCGCCGGTTTGACGAGTGGCTGGCGTGGACGGCGAAGCATGGTATCGGCGAATACGGCGCGGTGGTTTACTACGGGATCGACCTCGACTCGTTGGCATTGATCGCGCGGTTTGCCGGTCGGGCCGAGGCGCGGGCGCAGGCGGAGCGGGCGATTCGTTATGTGTGGACCGATCTGGCGGCGAATTGGTGGGCGCCGGGGGATCGCATGGGCGGGACGAATGCGAGGACGTATGATTATCTTTTTGGCAAAGGATACACCGAGGCGCACACGTGGACCGCGGGCTGGTTGCGGGTGCGGCCGGAGTTGGAGGGCGCGGGCTGGCTCGGCGGCGTGCAGCCGAACCTGAGCACGTTTCGCGACGCGGTGATGTGGCGACCGGCGGCGGAGTGGACCGAGGCGATCCGCGCCGAAGTGCCGCGCACGGTCGTGCAGCAATGGGGCGAACGGCCGGAGCATCGCGCCGTGAACTGGATCGGGCGGCGCGTGAGCGTGGCGACGTCGGGCGCGGCGCGCAGCCGCGATGAACGCACATTGGTCGCGAATCTCGGCGATTCGCCGGCGGTGCCGCAGTTGACGATGTTCATGGAAGGACGGGGCGATCCGTACGGGCTGAAGAAACTCGTTGGCGGGAAGGCGCTCCATTTCGTGCCGTTCATCGCGACGGTGCAGCGGGGCCCGGAGGTGTTGCAGGTATTGTCCGACGATCCGCTTAAGACCGACCCGCGAAATAAGGCGGGGAATTTGAAGTATTTTGCGACGCATCTGATCGTGCCTGCGGCAGCGGAAGTGTGGATCGACGAAACGCGCGCGCAGCCGGGCGCGACGGTGCCGGCGGGCTCGGCGGTATTTGTGCGGTCGGGCGATGCCGTGATCGGGCTGAGGGTTTTGTTGGCTACGACGACCAACGGCGAGGTGGCCTCGATGCGGTTTTTGGCCGACGAGCCGGGCGACTTGGCACGCCGGTTGACGGTGATGCACGCCGACGGCGAACCGCGGGGGCGAGCCACACTGGCGGTTTACCTGCGGGCGGCCGAGGGGCTCGACGACGCGGCGTTCGCGGCGTGGCGGCGGGCGTTCGCGGCCACGCGGGCCGAGGTGAATTTGGTTGGTAACATGATCACGGCGGAAGTTGCAGGCGCGCAGAGTCCGATGCGGATCGAGGCCGACGTGGCGAAAGGCGAGCGGCGGGTCGCCGCCGGAGGAGAGCCGGCGGCGTTGCTCAGCGTAAACGGGCGCGAGGTCGGACGTGAAGTGCTCGGCGTGGGACGCTGAAAGGGCGCGCGTCGAGCTAGAGCAAGCCGAGGCGGGCGCGCACTAGAGTGAGCGCGGCGATGACGGCGGTTTCGCTGCGCAGCACGCGGGTGCCGAGGTGCACGAGAGTAAAGCCTTGGGCGCGCAACGCGGCGCGGTCCGCCGGTCCCCAGCCGCGCTCGGGACCGAGGGCGAGCACGACGGGAGTTTCACCCAAGATGTGACACTCGCTGAGTGCGCAGGTGGCCTCGTAGTTGTCGAGTGCGAGGCGCTGGGTCGTGGCGGCGGGGAGAGCCGCGAGGGCGGTGGCGAGGGTGCGGTCGCTCGTGACGAGCGGGAGGCGGGTGGCAAAAGCTTGGGCGGCGCCGGCGAGGCAGTGGCGGCGCCACTCGCCGGAAGTCCAGAGCGTGGCGGCGGCGTAGTTGGGATCGCTACGCTCGGTGACGACGAAGTGAAGCGCGCCGACGCCGAGGGTCGTAGCGTCGCGGAGAATGTCGCGGGCGGTTTGCGGACGCGGCAGGCCGAGCAGGAGCGTGATCGGATCGGCGGGGGCGGGCGGTGGACCCCAGGTGAAGGTGAGCGTGAGGGTCGCGTCGGAGATCGCGGCGAGCGTGCCCTTGCCCAGCGGGCCATCGACAAGGCCGACATCGAACGTGTCGCCGATCTGGCGGCGGAGAACTTTCAGGATGTGCTCGGCGCGTTGATCGGTGCGAGGGAGCGGGGCGGCGAGTTCGGCGAGCTCGAAGAGAATGAGGTTCACGGAGGCGTGGCGTGGATCGAAATAAAAACGCGCCCGGAGTGCGGGCGCGAATGGGTCGAAAAAATTGGAGAGTGGAGCGGCTAGTCAGAATCGAACTGACGAGACCACTTTGGAAGAGTGGAGTTTTACCACTAAACTATAGCCGCGAACTCTTGGGCGGAATGTCACGAGCGCGGGGCGGCGGGTCAAGCGCCGGATGAGTGAGGCAAGAGGTGAGAGGGGAGTGAGGGGCGGAACGCACCGCCAGCCATCACGGTCGGGAACCGTTCGTCGCAGAAGACTTGGCTTCGGTGAGGCGACGGCTTCGGGTGAATGCATGACACGTCGTGAACTTATCAAGCTGGGAGCGGTGGCCGGGGTTTCTGCTTTGGCCGGTCGGTTGGTGGCGGTGGATCCGGCGGTGAAGCCGCTGCGGATTTTGATTCTGGGCGGCACGGGTTTTACGGGGCCGCACCAGGTGCGTTATGCGCTCGCACGGGGGCACTCGCTCACGTTGTTCAATCGCGGGCGGCGGCCGAAGGAATGGCCGAGTCACGTCGAGGAACTCACGGGCGACCGCGACACGGGCGACCTGAAATCGCTTGTGGGGCGGGAGTGGGATGTGTGCATCGACAACCCGACGAGCGTGCCGTTTTGGGTGCGCGACGCGGGCGCGGTGCTCGGCGGGAAGGTCGGGCTTTACGTTTTCATTTCGACGATTTCGGTGTTCGCCTCGACGGAGACGCCGGGCATGGACGAGTCGGCGCCGCTTGCGCGTTACGAGGGCAAGGATGCGATGGCGGAAACGAACGCGGTGCTGCGGACGAATATGGGGCTCTACGGTCCGCTGAAGGCGGCGTGCGAGGCGGAGGCGGAGAAGCAATTTCCCGGGAAGACGACGATCATCCGGCCGACGTTGATCGCGGGGCCGGGTGACGAAACAGACCGATTCACTTATTGGCCGGCGCGGCTGGCGCGGGGCGGCGACGTGCTCGCGCCGCCGCCGGCCGATCCGGTGCAGTTGATCGATGCGCGCGATCTGGCGGAGTGGACGATCCGCGTCGCGGAGCAACGGGCGCTGGGGATTTTCAACGCGGCCGGGCCGCAGCGGGAGTTGCGGATGGACACGATGATCGCGGACGTGCGCGCGGCGACGGGCTCGACGGCGAACGTGATCCACGCCGACGCGGAATTTTTGGCGAAACAGAAAGTCGGGCCCTGGATGGATCTGCCGACGTGGGTGCCGGGGCAAGGGGCGACGGCGGGGTTTGCCCGCGTGAGCAACGCCCGCGCAGTGAAGGCGGGGCTGACCTTCCGTCCGGTGGGGGTGACGGCGGCCGACACGCTCGCGTGGTTCAACGCGCTCCCGGAGGCGCGGCGGGTGAAGCTGCGCGCGGGCCTGAGCGCGGAGCGTGAGGCGGCGGCGCTGAAAGCCTGGCACGAGCGAGTGACGTGAGCGGGGCGCGCGGGCAACTTCAGGGCGCTCGGGTGCGGGAGAGGCGTTTCGCGGATTCGGGTGCGTCGAGGTAGTTTTCTCGGCTGACGATCTTTCGCCCGGATTTCTGCTCGAGTTCGCGCCGAGCATTACCGGCGACGGTGCCGCCTTTCCTCGCCGCAACTCGATTGGGGACGAAGCCCTGCGAGTCCGTGGTGCGGGCGATCTCGGTGGTAGCGGCCTCGCCGAGCATGGAAAAAATCAGCTCCAAGTCGGTCATGTGGTCGCGGAGGTTTTCGCGTTTCAGGCCCTTGTAGGTGGCATATTCGGCGGGCGTGAGGCCGAAGGCGGCTTTGGAAATCTCGGCGGTGAGGATGGCGTATTCGAGTTTCTCGCGGACGCCGCGCTTCTTCCACTCGTCGGTCAGCTCGTCGCGGATGGCGATGCTGCGCATGCGCTTTTCGATCCACGCTTCGGAGTAACCCTTGGCGAGGTAGAGGGCGCGGGTGCGCTTGGTGGCGAGTTCGGGGTTTTCGATTTCCTGCACGCGTTCGTAGCCGACTTTGGCGAGCCAGCGTTTGAAAGGCTCGGCTTTGGGGCTGGGGATGGACTGGATCAGACGGAAAATGCCCTCGGTGTGCCAACAGGTGAGTTTTTGCCGGCCGCCGGTCGTCGGTATCTCCAGCGCAAGGGGGGGGGACAAGTTGTCCCCCCCCTTTAGCGCCTCGGAGAGTGGCTCGTCTCGTAGGCGCATTTTTTTGAGATACTCGGCCGGGTTGGTGGAGTCGGTGAGGGCGGCGACGACGTCAACGATGACGAACCACCACTCGTCGGCGTGGAGGGTTTTGCGGATTTCTTTTTTCTGGAACAGGGCGATGCGGGTTTCCATGGGGTGACGAGGTCGACGGTGGCGGGGTCAGAATGTCTCTAGCCGCGCGACACGCGAATCTCTTTCACGAGAAGTAACGGGTCGCGGGGCGAAGTCATTCGCTTTGGGCGGCCGGGCTTCACGCAGTTTTGCTCGGTGCAGGCAACTGAGCGCCGCCGCCGGCGCACGGAGGCTTAGCGGATTTCGTAGACCTCGACGAGGGCGACGCCGGCGGTGTTGTTGGCGCCGCTGATTTGAAGGGTGTAGGCGCCCGGGCTCAGGCTCACGAGCAGCGCGCTGTCGGCGCTGCCCTCGGCGAGCGCAAATGAGCCGACGCGCGCGGTGGCGACGCGGATCTCGGCTGCATTCGGCGCGGAGTTCCAGCGGGTGTTGCTTTGAAAGGCTTCGTCGCCGGCGAAGAGGGTGAGCACGGGTTGCGCGAGGGGGCCGGTGACGTTGAACTGCGCGAGGCCGGGGCCGATGGCGCGGATGAGCACGGTCTTGTCGGCACCGGGGCCGACGGTGAGGCCGGGAATCAAGATCTGCGCGCCGAGGCCGACTTGGGCGCGGACGGAAAGATTGATGAGGCCCGCGGTGCCGGTGCTCGTGGGATCGGCGTCGTAGAGTTCGACGAGCGCGACGCCGGTCGCGCCGTTGGCGGCGGTGATTTGCGCGGTGTAGTTGCCGGGTGCGAGCGTGGCGAGGAGGGCGCTGTCGGCGCTGTTTTCCGCGAAGGCAAATGCGCCGATGCGGGCGGCGACGCGGCGGATGTCGGGGGAGTTGGCGGCGGTGTTCCAACCGGTGTTGGCGGCGAGAATCTGGGTGTCGCGGTATAGGGTGAGCGTGGGGCGGGGGATCGCTCCGGTGACGCCGAACGGGATGAGGGCGGGGCCGGCGGCGCGGATCAGGAGTGTTTTCGGCGCATCGGCGACGGTGAAGCCGGGGATGAGGGTGGCGCTGCCGCCGAGGGCTTGGGCGCGGGTGGCGAGGTTGAGGAGACGACTGGCGGGCGCGGGCGTCGCGAGAGCAGCAATCCACTGCGCGAGGAGCGACTCGGCGGCGAGGTCGCGTTCGTTGGTCGAGATCGTCGGCATGCGGGCACCGCCGTTGCCGGCGAGGCGTGCAAGCAGTTGCGAGCGGGTGGAGTCGCCGGGGACGATGACGCGATGGCTGGCGTTGCCGGCGGCGGTGGCGAGCGGGCCGTTGACGATGCCGGAGAGGGAAAGCGGGGTGTTGAAGCGGGCGTCCCAGAGACCGCGGCCGGGGGCGCCGGGCTGATGACATTGGGCGCAGTTGGCGTCGAGGAAGGAGCGCGCGCGGTGCTCGAGCGACTTGGTGAGATCGTCGGCGGGCGCGAGGGCGGGCAGCGCGGCGGGCGGCGAGGGCAGCGTGGGCGAGTCGAGGTAGCCGGCGGCGGCGAGGGCGGCGAGTTGGTGGGCGGGCTCGGTGGGCGCAGTGGCGCCGAGCGGGAAGGGCCGGTTGAGTTGGCGGGTGTTGAAACTGAGAGCGTAGCCGCCGTTGGGCGTGTGGCATTGAAGGCACTCGCCGCGGCCGGGAAAGCGCCAGATTTGGGGACGGGTGACGCCGTTCTCCGTGATGTTGAACGTCGCATCGGCGCCGGCGTCGGGCACGAGGGCGGCGTCGGTCTGGGCGTCGTTCCAACGGTAGGTGAGGCCGTAGGCGTTGTCGGCGGTCTTGATCAGGAACCGCGTTTCAAGGCGGCGGGCGGTGGAGGGGACGCCGCGGGTCGTTTCGAGATCAAAGTGTTTCACCCAGACGGCGCCGGTGGGGAGCGACCAGTTGCCGGTGGGAGAAAAACCGAAGATGCCGGTGGTTGCGGAGGGCAGGGCGAACCAGCGGCGTTTTTTGGCGTGGTCGGACCAGAAGGAGACGTTGGGTTCGTAGGCGACCACGCCGGGCGCGGGCGTGAGCGTGGCGAGATCGGAGAACGCGCCGGTGGCGGAAAGCGTCGCGGGAAACGGCGTGCCACCGGGCGCGGGGTTGGCGACGAGGCGCTTGATGGCGTTTTCCTGGAGGTCGGCGATGAGCACGTCGCCAGTGGCGGGGTTGAGGCCGAAGGAGACGATGCCGGCATCGGTGGCGAGCCGCTGCACGCGGGTGTCGGCGACGGGGTTGGTGCCGTCGGTCAGGAGCGCCCAGAGCGCGCCGGATTGGTAGTCGGCAAAAAGGTAGTGACCGAAGAGCGCGGGGTAGCGGTTGCCGCGCACGACGAGGCCGCCCGTGACGGATTGGCCGGCGGAGCGCGAGTAGTCCCAGACCGGGTTGGCAAAGGCGGCGGCCGCGGGAGGATTGGGGCGGGTGCCGGCGATGAAGCCCTCGCGAAACGGCCAGCCGTAGTTGGCGCCGCGGGCAATGACGTTGATCTCTTCGCGCGCGCCTTGGCCGACGTCGGCGCACCAGAGCAGGCCGGTGGCGGAGTCGAAGGAGAAACGCCATGGATTACGCAGGCCGGCGGCCCAGAATTCGGTGCGGACGGCGGCGGGATTGATAGGCGCGCCGTTGAATGTGGTGGCTCCGATGAAGGGGTTGTCGGGCGGAACGGCGTAGGTGCCGGGGTGGACGGCGGGGTGGGCGTTGGGCGGGAGCGAGCCGGGGCGGAGATCGACGTCGAAGCGCAGGATGGCGGCGAAGAAATCGCGGTCGATGCGTTGGCCGTTGGCGTATTGGTCGTTGGCGCCGCCCTCGTCACCGAGGGAAAGGTAGAGGTAGCGGTCGGGGCCGAAGGCGAGTTCGCCGCCGTTGTGGTTGGAGGCTTCGTCGAACTGGGTGAGCAAGGGCAGTTGGGAAGCGGGATCGGCGAGGTTGGGATCGGTGGCGGAGACGCGGTAGCGCGCGAGGCGGTTGTGCAGGCCGGAGCCGGCGGCGGTCGTGGTGTTGAGGGTGAACCAGACGTAGAAAAAGCCGTTGCGCGCGTAGTCGGGGTGGAAGGCGAGGGAGAGCAGGCCCTGTTCGCCGGCGCTGCTGCCGACGAGGGCGGTGAGATCGAGGAAGACGCTGCGGGTCGGGGTGGTCGCGAGGGAGTTAAGGACAAGGATGCGGCCGGTTTTCTCGACGACGAAGAGGCGGTTGGTCTCGCCGGGCGGGGTGACGAGGGCGATGGGCTGGCTGATCGCGAGGGAGGCGAAGACGCGCTCGGTGGAGTAATTGGAGGCGGGCGGAACGGCCGGTAAGCGGAGTGAGGTCGCGGCGACGCGGGTGAGGGGCTGAGCGGAGACCGCGCCCGCTAAGGGGATAATCAAAGCGATGACGGCGGCGGTGAGCGTGCGCGGGATTATAGGCACGCGGAAGACGGTAGTGGGATCGGAAAGTTCGGCAAGCGGGCGCGTCGAAGGGGCGCGGTTTTGGTGAAAAATTAACCTTGGGCGGGAGGCGTGAGGGTAAACTGCGGGCGGTTTTTTCGGCGTTCTCGGCTTTGGTGCTTCATTCGGACTGCGTCCTTGGCGGGCTGAATCCGGAACGCGACGAGGGCGTTGCGGCTCAAGAGAAATGAGAGGAACGAACGGGTTCGTCTTCTGGTAAATCGTGCGAGAGGTTTGCGGCCGATGAACTGGGAAGAAGCCTATCAAAAGCAGGAAGTGTTCTGGAATCGGGGAAAGCCCTCGCCGCCGCTGCGGCAGTTTTTAGAGCGGCATCCGACGCGCGGGCGTACCTTGGTGCCGGGCTGCGGTCACGGTCATGAAGTCGCTCTCGCCGTCGAGCACGGGCTCGATGCGGTGGGTCTCGATATTGCGCCGACCGGAATTGCGGAGGCGCGGGCACTTTATCCGCAACTGGCGGAGCGCTTCGTCGTAGGTGATTTGTTTAATCCGGCAGCGGAGTTGCGCTGCGCCTTCGACGTCGTACTCGAGCATACGTGCATGAGCGGGTTGCACCCTTCGTTGCGCGCCGACTATCGGCGGGGCATCGACCTGACGTTGCGACCGGGCGGGCTGCTGGTCGGCGTGTGGTTCATCGATCCGCAGCTCGATCCGGGCGAGGAGGGGCCGCCGTTCGCGTTTCCGGTCGCGGAACTCACCGCGCTGTTCGCCGATGACTACGAGATCGTGCACGATTACGTGCCGGACGTGTCCTTTCCGACGCGGGTCGGCCAGGAACGCGTGCGGGTGCTGCGGCGGTTGAAGTAGCGCGACGCGCCGCGCAAAAAATCAGAGCGGGCGCACCAGCAGTTCCTCGATGACCGCGCGGGGCGGGAGCGAGACGGCGAGCCACACGCAGGCGGCGATGTCGGCGGGCTGCATCATCTTCGCGCGCGCCTCGGGCGGCGGGGGGACGGGGCGTTTGTTGAGGATGTCGGTGTCGATATCGCCGGGGAAGATCGAGCACGCGCGCAGGCCGTTGGGGCGCTCTTCGGCGTTGAGCGATTGGGCGAGGCCGGTGAGGCCGAATTTCGAGGCGACGTAGGCGACGCCCGCCTTGGGGCTGGCCTTGAGACCGGCCTCTGAGTTGATGAAGACGAAGGTGCCGGCGCGGCGCGCGCGCATCGCCGGGAGCAGCGCCTGCACGCAGTAAAACGGGCCGTGGAGATTGGCGGCCATCAGCTCGTGATAAGCGGCGACGGGCAACTCTGACCAGCTTCGGCGCGGGGTGTTGGTGCCGGCGGCGTTGATGAAGGCATCGACTTGGCCGAACCGCGCGAGCACCGAGGCGGCCAGCGCCGTGACGGCCGGTTGATCGCCGATATCGCAGGCGAAGGCGGCAAGACGTTTGCGGGCCGCGGCGGGGGCGAGGGCGATGGTGGCGGCGAGGGCATCGGCGCGGCGACCGACGAGGGCGACGCGCCAGCCCTCGGCGGCAAGCTTGAGGACGACGGCGCGGCCTACGCCGCTACCGGCACCGGTGACGAGGGCGACAGGGGGACGGAGGGAGGCGGAGGTCTTTTTCGGCATGATGGATGGCTGCTGATTCGAATGCGTGTAGGTTCGGGATGGAATCTAAACGTGCAGCAATGTTAGCGGCGAGAAACAAGGTAAAGTCGGCATGGTTTGCGGATGGTGAAGGATCTGCCTACTCAAGAATTATACCAGCGTCCCTTAACTTCTAGACGTTGGTCATTGCGAGGTGCGCGAAGCGAGCCGTGGCAACCCAGCTGGATTGCTTCGTCGCTACGCTTCTCGCAATGACGGGCTTTTAGGAAGCCGGGGAATTGGGCAGGCCTTGGGGCGGGGTTCGGCGAACCCGCCCGACAGCGGAATTCGGCGGTCAGCCTTGCTTCATCTGGTGCTCGACGACTTCGGCGTCTTTTTCGTCCACGGGGATGCGCATCGAATAGAAGCTCCGGTAGACGAAGACCAAGCCCACGATGAAGATCGCGGCCCCCAACGTGTGCTTCAGGCCTTCGGGCATTTTTACGGCGATCTCCACGGCGAGCAGGCCGAAGAGGGTGGTGAACTTGATCACGGGGTTCAGCGACACGGACGACGTGTCCTTGAACGGGTCGCCCACGGTGTCGCCGACGACGGTCGCGGCATGGAGCGGGGTGTTCTTCATCTTCAGTTCCACCTCGACGATTTTCTTGGCGTTGTCCCAGGCGCCGCCGGCGTTGGCCATGAAGATGGCTTGGAAGAGGCCGAAGAACGCCATGCCGATCAGGTAGCCGATGAAGAAAAACGGATCGAAGAACGCCAGCGAGAGGCTGAAGCAGAAGATGACGATGAAGATGTTCACCATGCCGCGTTGGGCGTATTGCGTGCAGATTCGGACCACTTCTTTCGACGCTTCGATGGAGGCGGTGGCGGCGTCGAGTTTCATGTTCTCTTTGATGTAGACGACGGCCCGATAAGCGCCGGTGACGACGGCCTGCGTGCTCGCGCCCGTGAACCAATAAATCACCGCACCACCCATGAGCAGGCCCATGATCGCCTCGGGGTGGACGAGGGAGAGCTTCTCGATCGTATCGGGGTAGATGCCTTTCAACATCATGATAATGCCAAAAACCATCGTGGTCGCGCCGACGACGGCGGTGCCGATGAGCACCGGCTTGGCGGTGGCTTTGAAGGTGTTGCCGGCGCCGTCGCCTTTTTCGAGCTGGTGCTTGGCGTGGGCGAAGTCGGGGGCGAAGCCGAAGTCGCGTTTGATTTCTTCCGCGATACCGGGCTTCTGCTCGATCTGCGAGAGCTCGTAGACGGACTGGGCGTTGTCGGTGACGGGGCCGAAGGAATCGACGGCGATGGTGACCGGGCCCATGCCAAGGAAGCCGAAAGCGACGAGGCCGAACGCGAAGATCGGCGCGGCAAAAACAAACTCGGCGGGCATCATCGCGATGACGGCGGCGTGTTGGGAGAAGTGGTAGGCACCGAACATCAAAGCGAGGATGCAAAGGCCGGTCCAGAAAGCGGAGAAGTTGCCCGCGACGAGGCCGCTGAGGATGTTGAGCGAGGCGCCGCCCTGGCGCGACGAGGTGACGACCTCTTTCACGTGGCGCGATTCGGTGGAGGTAAACGCCTTAGTGAATTCCGGGATGAGCGCCCCGGCGATGGTGCCGAGGGAGATGATCGTGGAGAGCACCCACCAGAGTTGCGGGTTGCCGGCCATGTCGTGGAGCAGCGCGTAACTCGCGGCGTAGGTGACGAGAATCGAAACGAAGGACGTGATCCAAACGAGGTTCGTGAGCGGTTGTTCGAGGTTAAAATCTTTGGAGCCGCCGTAGAGGAGTTTGCTGATGGCTTCGTTGACGAGGTAGCTGCCGAGCGAAGTGAGCACCATCAGAATGCGCATCGCGAAGAGCCATACGATCAGGGTCGCGCAAAGGGCGGGCGATGCGGCGAGCGCGAGGGCGAGGAACGCGATGAGGGCGACACCGGTGACGCCGTAGGTCTCAAAGCCGTCGGCGGTGGGGCCGACGGAGTCGCCGGCGTTGTCCCCGGTGCAGTCGGCGATCACGCCCGGGTTGCGCGGATCGTCCTCCGGGAGATTGAAAACGATCTTCATGAGGTCGGCGCCGATGTCGGCGATCTTGGTGAAGATGCCGCCGCAGATGCGGAGGGCGGAGGCGCCGAGGGATTCGCCGATGGCGAAGCCGATGAAGCACGGGCCGGCGAGGGAGCTGGGGATGAACTGCAAGATGCAGATCATGAAAAACAGCTCGGTGGCGACGAGCAGGAGCCCGACGCTCATGCCGGATTTGAGCGGGATGCAAAGCGTGGCGAGGGCGTTGCCCTGGAGGGCGGAGAACGCGGCGCGGGAATTGGCGACGGTGTTGATGCGGATGCCGAACCAGGCGACGGCGTAGCTGCCGAGGATGCCGAGGATCGACGAGGCGAGGATCATGCCGACCGCGCCGGCGGAGTTCTCCGAGAGGACGCCGAAGTAGTAGACCATACAGACGGCGATGAGAATCCAGAGCAGCGCGAGAAATTTGCCCTGCTGCCAAAGGTAGGTTTTGCACGTTTCCCAGATGATCTGGGAGACGGCGCTCATGGAGGCGTGGACGGGCAGGTTTTTGGTCTGCACGTATTGGAGCCAGCCGTAGAGCACGCCGACGACGCAGACGGCGAGACCGATCATGAGGACGGCGGTCCCGGAGAGCGCACCGCCCATGAACGAAACGGTGCTGAGGTCGGGGATCTTGATGTTGGCCTCGCTGGCGCGGGCGGTGGCGGGTGCGAGCAGGGCGGCGAGGGCGGCCAAAGCAGCGGCGCCCGACGAACGGATTTTGGGTATGAGCATGTTGTGGGGGTTCCTGACGGACGGGGTTTTCGACTCGAAGGGGTGGCGGGGCGAACGGGGAAGCTAACGAGGCCGGTTGTGGCGGGTGCGGGGCGGGGCCGCGAGAGTTTTTTGGCGGGCCGGGCAGGCCGTCGGGTGGAATCGCGACCGCGGATTTATTCGCTCGTCGGCTGGAGCTTTGCGGGGAGGTGTGCTCGTTTCGGCGCGATGCACTCTCTTTATTTAAAGTCCAAAATCGGTCTTGGGTTCTTGGGTTTGTGGGCGGGCGGCCAGCTGCTCGCGGCGGAGACGGCCCCGCTGCAACTGACCGAGGAGGCGTATCAACGAAATCACCGGCAGTATCAGATGCTCTGCGCCAACTGCCACGGGGCGGAAGGCAAAGGTGGGCTGGGCGGCTCGCTGGTGGACGGAAAGTGGCGGCGGGGCGGCACGCCGGAGGAGGTGTTGCGGAGCATCAAGACCGGCTACCCGGAGAACGGCATGCCGGGCTACGGCGAGGCTTTGTCCGAAGCGGAAATGCGCGAATTGGTCGCTTATTTGCAGGAGGCACCGCGGCGGTCGGTGTCCGATCCCGCACGGAAAACGGCCGGGGCGCCGCCGCGCGATTTAAGCGCGGCGGGGGAAACATTTGTTTTGGAGGATGTGGCCACGGGGCTCGAAACGCCGTGGGGGATCGCGTGGCTGCCCGATGGGCGGATGCTCGTGACGGAACGTCCCGGCCGGTTGCGAATTCTGGGGACGGACGGGCGGATGTCGGCGCCGGTGGCGGGCACGCCGGCGGTGTTCGCGAAAGGGCAGGGCGGGTTGATGGATGTCGCCGTGCATCCGAGTTACGCGCAGAACGGTTGGATTTACCTGAGCTATTCCCAGCCGCGTCCGGGTGGCGGGGGCGAAGCGGGATTCACGGCGATCGTTCGCGGAAAAATCGTGGACGGGCGTTGGGTTGAGCAGCAGATGATTTTTGAGGTGCCGTCGGCTTTGCACTCGGGCTCAGGGCGGCATTTTGGCTCGCGGCTGGTCTTCGACGGCGCCGGGTTTCTGTTTTTCGGCATCGGAGATCGTGGGTCGGATGGCACGGCGCAGAACCTCGCGCACCCGGCGGGCAAGATCCACCGCCTGCATGACGATGGCCGCGTGCCGGCGGACAACCCGTTTGCCGGTCGGGCCGAGGTGTGGCCCTCGGTGTGGGCCTACGGGGTGAGAAATCCCCACGGGCTGGTGCGCGACGGTGTGACCGGGCGGCTGTGGGAGACTGAGCACGGGCCGCGCGGGGGCGACGAGTTCAACCGGATCGAGGCGGGAAAAAATTACGGCTGGGCGGCGGTCTCGCGGGGCAAGAACTACAACTACATGCCGGTGAAGTGGGCCACCTCGCGGCCGGATGTAAATGAGCCGCTGCTGGATTGGACGCCGAGCATCGGGGCCTCGGGGTTGGCGTTTTATAACGCCGATGCGTTTCCGGCGTGGCGCGGGAGTTTTCTGGCGGGTGGGCTCGTTGGGGAGCGGGTTGACCAGATCGTCGTGACGGCGGACGGGTCGGCGCGGCGCGAAACGATTTTGAAAGACCGCGGGCGAGTGCGCGATGTGCGCGTGGGGCCGGATGGGTTTGTCTACGTGGCGCTCAACGACCGCCGCGATGAGAAGGCCGGGCGCATCGTGCGGCTGCGGCCGCCGGCGGCGGGCGGGGCGAAGGCCGGAAAGTAGGGCGGGGTCTTTGACCCGCCCTCGGGCGTGGGTGCCGCCCCGACTTGGGCGCGGCGTGGCGTGGGAGGGCGGGTCGGAGACCCTGCCCGACTTTTTACGCGGCGCGGTTCTTCGCTTCGCGGCGGCGGGCGTGGAGGATGAACTCGGTGTAGCCGTTGGGCTGAGCCTCGCCTTTGAAGATGAGGTCGGCGGCGGCTTGGTACGCGATGCTCGCGGCGAAGTTCGGGGCCATCAGGCGGTAGAGTTTATCGCCGGCATTTTGGCCGTCCACGACGGCGGCCATGCGGTGAAGGCTGTCGGTGACTTGTTCGCGGGTGCAGCAGCCGTGCTTGAGCCAGTTGGCGACGTGCTGGCTGGAGATACGCAGCGTCGCGCGGTCTTCCATGAGACCCACGCCGTGGATGTCGGGCACCTTGGAACAGCCGACGCCCTGATCGATCCAGCGCACGACGTAGCCGAGGATGCTTTGGCAATTGTTGTCGAGTTCCTCGCGGATCTCGGCGGCGGAAAACGCGCCGCCGCGGTGCAGCGGCACGGTCATGATGAGGTCGCGGGAGGCCGGGGTGCGTGACGCGATCTCGGTCTGGCGGGCGGCGACGCTGATCTGGTGATAGTGCATCGCGTGCAGCGTCGCGGCGGTGGGCGACGGCACCCACGCGGTGTTGGCGCCGGCTTTGGGGTGGCCGATTTTGGCGGTGATCATCTCGGCCATCTGCTCGGGCATGGCCCACATGCCTTTGCCGATTTGCGCGCGACCGCGCAGGCCGCAGGCGAGACCGGTGTCGACGTTCCAATCCTCGTAGGCGGCGATCCACGGCTGCTGTTTCATCGCGGCTTTGCGGACCATCGGGCCGGCGACCATGCTCGTGTGGATTTCGTCGCCGGTGCGGTCGAGGAATCCGGTGTTGATAAAGATCAGGCGCTCGCGGGCGGCGTGGATGCAGGCGGCGAGGTTGAGCGTGGTGCGGCGCTCTTCGTCCATCACGCCGATCTTCACGGAGAGGGGCGGCAGGCCGAGGGCCGCTTCGACGCGGGCAAAGATCTCGACCGCAAACGCGACCTCTTCGGGGCCGTGCATTTTCGGTTTAACAATGTAGACGCCGCCGCGCCGCGAGTTGGCCCGGGCCTTGGGGCCGCGCAGATCGTGCAGGGCGATGGCGCAGGTAAAGACCGCGTCGAGCATGCCTTCCGGGATCGGCTGGCCGGCGGCGTCGAGCACGGCATCGGTAAACATATGCAGACCGACGTTGCGGGCGAGCAGGAGGCTGCGACCGGGCAAAGTGAGTTCGCCGCCGCCGGCTTTTTGCCAGACGCGGTCGGCGTTGAGGCGGCGGGTGACGGTGCGGCCGGATTTTTCGAGATCAGCGGAAAGGTCGCCGCGCATCAGGCCGAGCCAGTTGGCGTAGACGAGGGCCTTGTCCTCGGCATCGACGGCGGCGACGGAGTCCTCGAAGTCCTGAATCGTGGTGAGCGCGGATTCGAGCACGACATCCTTGATGCCGGCGGCGTCTTTGCTGCCGATCGGATGGGTGCGGTCGAAGTGCAACTCAACGTGCAGTCCGTGATGGCGGAGAAGGATCGCGGTCGGCGCGGACGGTTCGCCGTGCCAGCCGACGAGGGCGAGCGGATCGGCCGGCGTGGTGCGGGTGCCGTTGGCCAGGGTGATTGAAAGCGTGCTGCCGTCGACGGAGTAGCCGGTGGCGTCGCTATGGCTGCCGGCGAGCAAGGGAACGGCTTGGTCCAGGAACGTGCGCGCGTAGGCGACGACGCGGGCCCCGCGGACGGGATTGAAGGCGTTGCCGGCGGCCGAGCCGTTGGCGGAGTCGATGGCGTTGGTGCCATAGAGGGCGTCGTAGAGACTGCCCCAGCGGGCGTTGGCGGCGTTGAGCGCGTAGCGGGCGTTCATGACCGGCACGACGAGCTGCGGGCCAGCGACACGGGCGATCTCGTCGTCGGCGTCGGGTGTGGAAATCTGAAACGGCGCGGGCGCGGTCACGAGGTAGCCGATGCGCGTGAGAAAGTTTTTGTAGTCATCGCCGGGGAGGGCGGCGGCGGGATTGGCCGTGTGCCAGGCGTCGATCTGGGCTTGAAGGTCGTCGCGGCGGGCGAGGAGGGCGCGGTTGCGCGGGGCGAGGTCGGCGACGAGTCGGCCAAGGGTCGACCAAAACGTCTCGGCGGAGACGCCGGTGCCGGGGAGAACCTGGCTGGCGGCGAGCTCGGCGAGAACGGGGGCGACGCTCAAGCCGCCGAGAGATACGTAGGAAGAAGTGGACATGGGATTGGAGAAGGAACGAACAAATTTAGCTTTTGGGCGCAAGGATGGCGGCGCCGGCGCGGGCGATCTGGCCGTCTTGGACGGAGGTCACGCCGGAGATGCCGATCGCGCCGATGATGCGGCCCTCGTGGATGAGCGGGAGACCGCCCTCGATCGGAGTTGCGCCGGGGAGCGAGAGCGTGCGCAGACCTTCACCACCGGCGGCGACGAGGTCTTGAAACGCTTTCGAAGGACGGCGAAACGCGGCGGAGGTGGTGGCCTTGCCGAGGGCGACTTCGACGCTGCCGTATTGAGTGACGTCCATGCGCTCGAGGAGGACGAGATGACCGCCGGTGTCCACGATGGCGATGACGACGGCCCACTTGTTGGCGATGGCTTCGGCTTGGGCGGCGGCGAGGACGGCGCGGGCCTGGACGAGCGTGATCGGCGCGCCGTAGGGGAGCGGCATCGAGGTGGCGGCCGGCGCGACGGGAGCGGCGGTTTGGGCGAAGAGGGCGGCGGGGAGCAAGGCGAGGAGGGTAAGGAAGAATTTCATGGGAGGGAAAAGAGACGATTCGGTGGTCGGCGCGGCAAGCGGGGTTATTTTTTGGTGGCGGGCGCGGGAGACGGCGGCGGGGTCCAGACGAGGACTTGTTTGTCGGCGAGGAGTTTCTCGCGGAGGCGGGCGCGGTCGATGGCTTGGACGGAGGTTTTCTGTGCGATCGCGTGGGCGGCGGCGGTGGCGGCGCTGTGGCCGAGGACCATGAAGACGGGTTCCATGCGGATCGAGCCGTACGCGATGTGGGTCGCGGAGAGTGCGACGGGCACGAGGAGGTTTTCGCACTCGGCGGCGCGCGGCGTGATCGCGTCATAGGCGATGCCGTAGGGCTTGGGGACTTTCACCTGCACGTCGCCTTCGTTTACAACGTGGCCGGCGGCGTTCACGTAGCGCTGGGTGTGGTGGGAATCCATGTTGTAGGCGCCGAGGCCCACGGGATCGGCGGCCACGTCGCGGCCCATGCAGTGATTCTCCGTCATGACGGCGGCGCCGGTCATGCGGCGGGCTTCGCGGACATAGAGTTGGGTGGGCCAACCGCCGCTGTCGGTGAATTCGTCGCGGGAGAGGCCCCAGCGGGAGGCCTCGGCGCGGATTTTATCGGGGACGCGCGGGTGGTTGGCGAGGGTCCAGAGGAGGCCTTGGGTGTAGGCGAGGTGGGCGGCGCGGATGCGGTCGCGGGTGGCGTAGTCGGCTTCGGGGTAGGAATAATTTTCGCCGATGAAGTCGGTGGAGAAGCCGGTGTTGTTGTTGGTGTCGGTCTTGCGGTTCGGCATGTCGGCCGGGTGGAGCGGAAGGATTTTCAGACCGGCCTCGAAGTTGCGGAGGAGGAGTTCGTAATTACGCGCGTCGTAGCCGGCGGGCTGGGGGAACGGGATGCGGTTGGCGGGGGCGTCGGTGAAACAGAGGCGGAAATTGTAGGCTTGGACCTTGGCGTCGGCGGCGCCTTCGGGGCCGGGACCGGTGGGGGAGATGCCGGGCAGGAGGCCGCTGGCGGGATCGCCGGGGACGACGTAGGGCGAGACGCCGGGAAAGAACTGGTGGGCCTTGGCCTGCCGGGTTTGGACGCCGTTGAGGGTTTCGCCGAACTCGGCGTTGGCCTCGCGGCCGACGCGGTAGGCGACGCCGGTCTTGGCCATGAGGTCGCCCTCGTAGCTGGCGTCGATGAACATTTTTGCCCGGATCACGCGGCCGGATTCGAGGCGGATCGCGGTCAGGCGCGCGCCGGTTTTCTCGACGGCGCGGGCGAGATCGAGGCGCTCGCGGCGGAGGACGGTGAAGTTGTTCTCGCGCACGAAGTCCTCGAAGATTTTTTCCGCGACGTGCGGTTCGAAGGTCCACATGGCGGGTTCGCCGGGGTCGGTGGCGGATTGGCCGATGCTCCGGTAAGAGCCGATCGGCTGGCGGGTCCAGGCCTCGGGACGAGCGTAGTGTTGGGCGACGCGCTCGTAGAAATTGCGGGCGAGACCGCCGATGGCGCGTTTGTTGCCGATGTCGGTCTGGCCGAGGCCGCCGCTGCTGAGGCCGCCGAGGCGGGAGTCGGGGCTGACGAGAACGACGGTGTGGCCGAGGCGCGCGGCCTGGACGGCGGCGATGACGCCGCCGGCGGTGCCGCCGTAGACGCAGATGTCAGTTTCGATGGGCGCGGGGGTGGCCGCATGCGCGAGGCTGACAGCGGTTGAGCATAGAAAGACCCGAAGGAGAGAGAAGAGGGGCATAGCAAAAGGCGAAACCGGATTGGGAACGGCGTCAATCGGCAGGTAGGGCGCGGTAGGGCGCAAATCGAGGGTGCGGCAAGAGCGATACCGATTCGCAAATGAATTTGCTCCCGCGGGGTGAGGCGTTTTGCTCGCGGGCTGCGCACCCGCCCGGGTGGCGAAATGGTAGACGCATGGGACTTAAAATCCCCTGGCCGAAAGGCCGTGCCGGTTCGAGTCCGGCCCCGGGCACCAAAGGAATTGTGGCGGCTTGCTTTGGCGGGAACGACGGTTTGCTTGGTTCCACCCTATGAAACGATTCCAATACACCCCGCTGTCACGTCGTACTTTTATCGGCCGCTTTGCCCTCGGGGCGGCGGCGGTTTCTTTTCCAAGCCTGAGCCTGCGCGGTGCGACCGCGAAGCCGAAGAAGCTCGGGCTCGCGCTCATCGGTCTTGGCAACTACTCGGATAAAGAGCTCGGGCCGGCGTTGAAAGAGACCGAGTTTGTGCGTCTGGCGGGCGTGGTCACCGGCACGCGGGCCAAGGGCGAGAAATGGGCGGCGGACTACGGCTTTTCCGAGAAGAACATCTACGACTACACGACGATGGACCGGCTCGCGGACAATCCCGAGATCGACCTCGTCTATGTCGTGACGCCGCCGGGGTTGCACGCGGAGCATTCGATCCGTTCGTCGAAGGCGGGCAAACACGTCATCTGCGAGAAGCCGATGGCAAACACGGTCGTCGAGTGCGACGCGATGCTCGCCGCGAGCCGCGCGGCGAAGCGGGCGTTGGCGATCGGCTACCGGCTCCACTACGATCCTTATCACATGGAGCTGATGCGGCTCGCGCGGGAGAACGAGTTCGGGCCGTTCATGAAAATGAACAGCCTGCGCGCTTTCAAAATCGGTCTGCGCAACGGCGTGAAGCCGTGGCGGGTGAACGCGGCTCTGGCCGGCGGCGGGGCGTTGATGGACGTGGGAATCTACGCCAATCATGCGGCCTGGATGGCGACCGGGGCGGTGCCGGTAACCGTGACGGCGCAGGAAGAGCCGAAGGTACGGCCGGAGTTTTTCAACGAGGTAGAGGAGACGTTGAACTACAAACTTGAGTTCGCCAACGGTGCGACGTGCGACGTGATGTCCAGCTACGAGCGCAGCGGAAACACGTTCCGGGCCGAGGCTGAGCGCGGTTGGTTTGAGCTGAACCCGGCGTTCAGTTACCGCGGGCTCAAGGGCGCGACGAGCAAGGGTCCGTTGAGTTATCCGCCGCTGCGCCAACAGGCGAAGCACATGGACGCGATCGCCAAGAGTCTCATCGACGGCACGACGCTGCCGACTCCGGGGGAACTCGGGCGGACGGACATGACCGTCATCGAAGCGATCTACGCTGCGGCCAAGAGCGGCAAGCGCGAGCGGGTGAAGGCCTGAGGCCGGCGGCGGCGACGGCGCGCCGCTTGGAATCCCCCCGGAAAAATTCGATGCGGTTACGGGCGTCTTGCGCTCGGCGCGGGGATTGCTCCCATGGCCGCATGCTTACTCGTCTATTTCCCATCGGCGCGACCTTGATCGCGGCTGCTTTGTTGGTCACCGGATGCGGCAAAACCGAATCCAAGTCCGGCGCCGCCCCGACGTCCGCCGCGCCGACTGGCCCGCGCACCGTTTTGAATTTCGGCAACGGCACCGAGCCACAGGATCTCGACCCGCAGATCGTCACGGGCGTGCCGGAGAACAAGATCGTCAACGCGCTCTTTGAAGGTCTCGTCGCGGAAGGCCCCAGCGGCGCCGACACGATTGGCGGCGTGGCCGAGCGATGGGATATTTCCGAAGACGGGCGAACCTACACGTTTCATCTGCGCGCCGACGCGAAGTGGTCCAACGGCGACCCGGTGACGGCTCAGGATTTCGTGGCGTCATATAAGCGGATCCTGACTCCGGCACTCGCCTCGGAGTATGCCTACAAGCTGCATCCGGCGGTGGGGGCGGAGGATTACAACAAGGGCCGGCTCACGGACTTTTCAAAAGTGGGTTTCAAGGCCGCCGACGCGCGCACGTTGGTCGTGACGTTGAACAACCGCACCCCGTTTCTGATCGAGGCGATGAAGCACTACTCGTGGTTCCCGGTGCACATTCCAACCGTGGAAAAATTCGGCGGACTCGCCCGCAAAGGCACCGTTTGGACACGCCCGGAGAACATGGTGGGCAACGGTCCGTTTGTGCTGAAGGAGTGGCGGCCGAACCAGCGGATCGTCGTCACGCGGTCGCCCACGTATTGGGACCGCGCGACCGTGAAGCTGGACACGATCAACTTCATGCCGACCGAGAGCATCGACACGGAGGAGCGTATGTTTCGCACGGGCCAAGTTGATAAAACCAACGAACTGCCGAACACCAAGATCGACACCTACAAACGGGAGTTCCCGGAGAGCTACCGGCAGGAGCCCTACTACGGCGTTTATTTTTTCCGGTTCAACGTCACCAAGCCGCCGCTCAACGACAAGCGCGTGCGCCGGGCGCTGGCGCTGGCGATCGACCGCGAATCAATCGTGCGCAACGTGACCCGCGGCGGCCAAACGCCCGCCTACAACTTTACGCCGCCGTCGCCGAAGTTTAAATCGGAAGCGCGCATCGCCGGCGACCTCGCCGAAGCCAAACGGCTTTTGGCGGAGGCTGGCTTCCCGGAAGGACGCGGATTCCCGCAGGTCAGCATCCTCTACAATACCTCGGAAAATCACCGCGCGATCGCCGAAGCGATCCAGCAGATGTGGCGTACGCGGCTCGGGGTGGACATCGGACTCACGAATCAAGAGTGGAAGGTTTACCTGGATTCGCAGGACACCCTGGCCTTCGACATCGCGCGCGCCGGGTGGATCGCGGACTACGTCGATCCCAACACGTTTATGGACATGTGGCGGACGGGTGGCGGCAACAACGACACGGGCTGGAGTAACGCCACCTACGACGCGCTCCTCGATGAATCGGCAAAGGTGAGCAGCGACGCCGAGCGGTTTGCGATCTACCAAAAACTGGAAGCCATGCTCGCGGACGAAGTGCCGATCATCCCGCTGTATTTTTACACGCGGGTGTTTGCGATGAACCCGAAGCTGCGGTTCGTGCCCAACGTGATCGACAACCGCAGTTGGAAATTCGTGGAGTTTTTGCCCTGAGGTCTGAGCCGCTCGGCTAGCGCCTGCCGGGCGAACCAGATCCGTTTCAGGCTCACCCCGATCAGGTGACGAAGGGCGAAGTTTGAACCCTACGGTCGCTGACGGCGGGTGGGGTGCCGGGGGGTCAGCCCGACGGGGAGATCGGGCACCACCTTGAGGCGGTCAGAACTTCAAGAGCTGCTGCGTGAGAAACGCGGTTTGGAGGGAAGCGAGTTCCTTGAGGCCGGTTTGGGAGAGGGCGAGGAGGGATTGGAGTTGGTCGCCGGAAAACGTCGTCTCTTCACCGCTGCTCTGAACTTCAACGAATTGGCCTCGGCCGGTCATGACGATGTTGGCGTCGACCTCGGCGTCTTTGTCTTCGACATAGTTGAGATCGAGGAAGGCATCGCCTTGGTAGATGCCGGCGCTGATGGCGGCGACGGAATCGACGAGGGGGTTCTCGGGGATTTTTTTGGCGTCGAGGAGTTTTTGGACCGCGAGGCGGGCGGCGAGGTAGGCGCCGGTGATCGACGCGGTGCGCGTGCCGCCGTCGGCCTGGAGGACGTCGCAGTCGAGCCAGAGCGTGTTCTGGCCGAGCTTGTTGAGGTCGATGACGGCGCGGAGGGAGCGGCCGATGAGGCGTTGGATTTCAACGGTGCGGCCGTCGATTTTGCCGCGGGAGATGTCGCGGGATTTCCGCTCGAGTGTGGAATAAGGCAGCATCGAATACTCGGCCGTGAGCCAGCCGCCGGGGACTTTTTGCTGTTTCATCCACGTGGGCACGCCGGGCTCGATGGTGGCGGCGCAGATGACGCGCGTGAGGCCGAAGGAGACGAGCACGGAGCCGGTCGCGTGTGGGGCGATGTCGGCCTCGAAGGTAATTTTGCGGAGTTGGTCGGGCTTGCGGCCGTCGAGACGTTGAGCGGTGGACATAGCAGAGAGGTTTGAGAGGTGTAAGAGGCTTGGCGGTGGGGGCGGTGGCAAGGCGCAAGGCGGCGCTCCGCCGCGCGATGAGGTCATGCCGCGGGGCGGGCACCGCAAAAACATCTATCGGCACTAACGTGCGGGGGAGGCTTTGTGTTTCTCGAGCGTGATGAGGACGACGGCGGTGACGATTACGGCGGACGCGACCAAGGTGCGGGCGGTGATGGGTTCGTCGAGAATCAGCCAGCCGAGGATCACGGCGACGATGGGGTTAACGTAGGCGTAGGTGGAAACTTGGGCGGGCGGGCAATGTTTCATGAGCCAGACAAAGGTTGAGAAACCCACGAGTGACCCAATCACGACAAGGTAGGCAAAAGCACCCCACGCTTGGGCGCTGATGGTGGCGAGGTCGACGCGGATGAAGTCGCCGTGCAGCGCGGCGGCGAGCATCAGTAGGGCGCCGCCGCCGAGCATTTGCAGGGCGGCGGCCATGGCGGGGGAGGCGCCGTGTTTCGAGTGGCGCGAGGTGATCGAGCCGAGCGACCAGCACACGCAGCCGCCGAGGATCGCAAGCACGCCGCCGAGGTGGAGGCCGCCCTGCTCAAAGTTTTGCCACGGGGCGGCGAGCCAGACGACACCGGCAAAGCCGAGGAGCAGGGCGGCGGTGGTGCGGGCAGTGGGGCGGAGACCGCCGGGCCACGCCCATTCGGTGAGGACGATGAAGAGCGGGCCCACGCCGATGAGCAGGGCGGTGAGGCCGGACGGGACGAACTGCTCGGCCCAGACGACGGCGCCGTTGCCGCCGAGCAGGAGGAAGCCGCCGATCACGGTGTTGGCGCGCCATTGGTGGGCGGTGGGCGTGGGGGCGCCGCGGAGTTTTAAAAAGGCCAAGAGCAAGCCGCCGGCGACGAGGAAGCGGGCGCTCGCCATGAGGAAGGGCGGCATCGTCTCGACGGCGACGCGGATGCCGAGGTAGGTGCTGCCCCAAACGAGATAGATGGTGCCGAGCGCGAGGGCGATGGCGGCGCGGGAGGGAAGGGCGTTCAAGGGGGAGCGGAGAAGGAGAGACGGAGCGACGGAGAGATTAGGTGGGCGGGGGGTATTCCATGTAGCGGGCGGTGGTCGCGGCGGCGGCGGGGCCGAGGAGACGCGAGACCACGTGCAACGAGCAATCGATGCCGGCGGAAATGCCCGCAGCGGTGAGGATTTTTCCGTTGTCGTGGAAACGGGCGGAGGGATCGACGGTCGCGGCGGGTGCGAGGGCGCGGAGATCGTCGAGGCACTCGTGGTGCGTCGTCGCCCGGAGCCCGTCGAGCAGGCCGAGCCGGGCGAGCAAAAAGGCCCCGGTGCAGACGGACATGACGAGTTCGGCGGAGGCGGCTTGGGTGCGAAGCCACGCGAGGACCGGTTCGTTCTTGAGGAGGGCGCGGGTGCCGAAACCTCCGGGAATGATGAGGACGTGCGGCGAAGGGCAGGTGGTGAAGCTGTGGTCGGGCAGGACTTGGAGTCCGTTGCGCGCGCGGATGGGCGCGACGGTTTCGGCTACGGTGATGACGTTGAACGTGTAGTAGCCGCGGAGTTCGTCCGTGACGGCGAAGACTTCAAACGGACCGGCGAAGTCGAGGACTTCGACGTCGGGGAAGAGAAGAATGGCGACGGTTTTTTTCATACGGGCGAGAGTTCTTTGAAGTAGATAACCGTGTCGATGAATGTGCCGTCGGGGTCGGTGGCGTAACGCGGGATAATGCCGGCGCGGGTGTAGCCGCAGTGGCCGTAGAGCGTGATCGCGTTGCCGGTCGCGCTGGTATCGAGGCAGAGGAGCGTGCGCGACGCGGCGCGAGCGGCGTGCTCGGCGGCTTGCATGAGGGAGAAACCGAGGCGGCGGCCGCGATGGGAACGGAGGACGAGAAGCTTTTGGACTTCGCAGCGGTGGCGAGCGTTGGATTTCTGCACGAGATCGAGCTGGACGGTGCCGACGATGTGCCTGCGGTCGTCGCGGGCGACGAGGAGGACGCGGGTGCCGGCGGCGACGGACGAGAGGACGCCGGACCAGTAGACGGAGACGTCGGTGTCGGTGAGCGGGTGCATGAAGCCGACGGAGGCGTTGCTGTCCACCGCGTCGCGGAGGAGCGCGTGGAGGGCGGCGAGGTCGGCGGGCCGGGCAAGTGGAGTCGTGAGCGTTTCGATCATGGTGGAAGGGTCACAGCTGTTTTTTCGCCAGGTCTCCGAGGGTCTTCAGGGCGGTCTCGATCTCGTCGGTCCATGGGAGACCGCAGTTCATGCGGAGGCAATTTTTGTAGCGGTCCTTGACCGTGAAGAGCGGGCCGGGCGCGGTGCTGATGCGGTGTTTGAGGGCATCGCGGTGGAGCCGCAGGGTGTCGACGCCGGCCGGGAGTTCGCACCACAGGACGAAGCCGCCGCTCGGACGGCTGAGGCGCGTGCCCTCGGGGAAGTGACGGAGGATGGCCTGGGTGAAGAGATGGAGTTGGTTCTGATAGGCGCGGCGGATGGTGCGGAGGTGGTGGTCGTAGCCGCCGTGGCGGAGAAAATCGGAAATGGTTTTCTGGAGCACAAGCGGAGTGCCGAGCGTGTTGGTAAACTTCAGGCGGCGCACGCGTTCGAGGTAGCGACCCGGAGCGCACCAGCCGACGCGGAGGGCGGGGGAGAGCGTTTTGCTGAAGGACGAGCAGAGCAGCACGCGGCCGTCGGTGTCCCACGCTTTGAGGGGCTTGGGGCGGCGTTCGTCGAAGTGCAGATCGCCGTAGATATCGTCTTCGATGGCGGGAAGGTCGAATTCGACGAGCAACCGGTAGAGTGCTGCCTTGGCGTGATCGGGCATGGAGGTGCCGAGAGGATTTTGAAACGCGGGAATGACGAAGAGGGCCTTGACCTCATGTTGGACGAGGGCGGCGCGGAGGGCTTCGAGGTCGAGGCCGTGCCGCGGGCTGGTGGGGATTTCGAGGACGCGGAGGCCGAGGCTCTGGATCGTTTCGAGGATGCCAAAATAAGTGGGCGTTTCAACGGCGACCGTGTCGCCGGGCTTGGTGACGGCGCGGAGAGAAAGATTGAGGGCCTCGGCGCAGCCCACGGTGACGACGAGTTCGTCGTGGGCGAGAGGCGTGCCGGCTTGGAGGTAGCGGCGGGAAATCTCGCGGGCGAGCGGCTCGTAGGCCGAGAGCATCGCGTAGCGGCCGAGCAACGCCGGATCATCGCGACCGACGGCGCCGAGCAGGCGGGCGATTTTCTTGTTGGGAAAGAGGGAATGGTGCGGGCAGGCGGCGCCAAAGGGGATGTAGGCCGGATTGGTGGCGTAAGTGAAGACCTCGGCGGTGAGATCGTTGACGCCGACGAAGCGGGGCGCGGCCATCGGGCGGGCCATGCGGGGCTCGGGGGTTTCGTCGGGGAGTCGTGGACGCACGTAGTAGCCGGATTGGGGGCGGGCCTCAAGGTAGCCGCGGCTCTCGAGGAGCGTGTAGGCTTGCAGGACCGTCGAGATGGAGACGTCGCGCTGGAGCGCCATGCGGCGGACCGACGGGATGCGGTGGCCGGGTCGGAGGGTGCCGGCGCCGATCAGGCTTTGGAGGGAATCGGCGAGGGCGGCGTAAAGGGTGACGGAGGCCGATGCCGGCACCGGAACGGGTGACGGGCGTGGCGCAGACGGGCGGAAGGCGGTGGCAAGCGCGGGCATGGAAGTGACGGTCAGGTTAGCCGAGGCGGCGGCGCGGCGGGAGGAGCAGTGCGGGAAAATTGAAGTCAGCACAGTTTGGGCTAAAGGCAAAGTGTGACCGGCACAATTTGAGCCGGGCCCAGTGGGTTGAGGTGAGAGCGGCAAGAGCGGGCGGGTTCCTAATCGAGACGGCGAATGGTCTGAGTGGTCGAAGGATCTTGGCTCTGGCGCTTTGAAAGAAAACGACCTCGGGCCGAGTCGGGCGCTGACTGCAGCGAGGGCGGCACGCCTGTAGAAAAATGAGTTTACCCGAACGGGACCGGTGAAATCTGCCTCGTGTTGGTTATAGGCTTGAAGGCGAGGTGGGACGTCTTTATTTTTCCTAAATGGCGGTGAAACAGATTGTTATTATCGAGGATAATCTGGTTTTCCGGCAGATGCTGGCGAAGGCGCTGGATCGGGTGCGCGGGTTAACCATCGGCGCATCGTTTGATAAAGGGAGAGAGGGCCTCGCGTATTGCCTGCGGATGAAGCCAGACCTGCTGGTGGTGGACTTGTTTTTGCCAGATTTGCACGGGTTGGAGATCGTGCGGGAAGTGCGGGCGCAGTTGCCGGCGACGCGGATTCTGGTGCTCACGGGGCACCCGGACAGCGAATTGCCGGCGCTTTTGGTGGCCCAAGGCGTGCACGGCTACGTTGATAAGGCGGCGCCGTTGACCTGTATTTTGCAGGCGGTCGAGTCGCTGATGGAGGGCGGGATGTTTTTCGCGACGCATATCCCGCCGAAAGGTGCGACAGGCGTGGTGCAGGCGGCCCTGCCGAAAGGTGCGGCGGACGCGAAGGACGAAGTGAGCGGAGGGCCCTTGAGTGCCTTGATGTTTCTGTCGCCGCGCGAAATTGAAGTCGCGCGGCTGGTGGCGGGAGGGTGTTCGTCGAAGGAAGTGGCGGCGCGGCTTGAGCTGAGCGTGCGGACGGTCGAAAAACACCGTGCGAATATCATGAACAAGATCGACGTGCGGGAAGTGGCCAGCCTGGTGCGCTGGTGCGTGAAGGCGGGTCTCGTGAAGATGTAGTCCGGGGCGCCGGCGCGGCGCGGACTCAGCTTGGTCCGGCGAAACGGCCGAACACGGAACTCAGGTGGGTGAACTCCGTTTGAATCGCGGCGATCTCGGCTGCGGTGGGTACGGGGCCGCCGGCAAGCTGCCGGAGTTCCAGGGCGCTGGCCAAGGCGGCCAGTGGATGCGCGCCCACGAGGCGCGCAGTGCTCTTCAAACTATGAGCGGCAATCTGGCAAATCGGCGGGGTTCCGACGATAGGGCCGGCCGGTGCCGCGTTGCTCAAGTCAGCGATGAGCCGAGGGGTGGTGGCGAGGAATGAGCGGGCGATGTCGCGGGCGTCGCCGGCACCGACGATCTCGGCGATCTCGGCAAGCTCGGGTGTGGGCGGCGGGATAGAGGACATGCTTCGATTAAAACACGCCCCGCCGGTGATGCACGGGGAAAGTGTTCACAAAAAAACCCGATGGTGACACCGGGCTTGGTGCGAGTGGCGGGTTGGGATCAGAAGCGGTGATTAAGGGAAACCGAAAGCCAGCCCACGTTGTCGCTGTTGAGGCGGAAATTGCGGTCGGGGTATTCGAAGCGGCGCAAGGTGGTCACGCCGGCGTCGAGATCGAGTTCGAGGCCGCCTTTGAATTTGTAGGCCAAGCCAGCTCCGAGGCGGATCTCGGTGAGGTCGAGAAAGGTATTGTTGAGCCGGGCGATCCCGGGGGCGGGCACACCGAGATTCTCGGTGATGCGGTAGCCGCCGCCGAGGACGCTCAGACCGCCGCGCACGGTGAGGTTTGAATCGACCTTGTAAGAAACGCCGGTGCGGGGGAAACCGACATCGAACTGCCAGTCAGGCGCGAATTTCCACTGCACACCGATGACGGGCATGACCGGGTTGTCGTTAAAAGAATTGGCGGTGACGCCAAACGTCCAAGTGAGCGTTTCGCTCTGGCGATAGAAGGCGGCGAGAAAGAGCGGGGCGTTGAAACTGTCACCGACGAGTTTTTGGCCGTAGAATCCGGGGCGAAGAGCGACGAGGTAAACCCACTTCTGGGCGAGGGCACCGCGCACGCCGAGTGAAAGCGAGAGCTCCTGGACGGAGCCGGGAAGCGGGACGCCAGCCGAGGTGTCGAGGGTGGTGTGGGAATAGGCGACACCGGGTATCAACGTCATGCCGGCCTTGAGGGGAACGCGGCCGGATACGCTGAAGTCGAAACGGCTGAGGGAGAGCTCGCCGCTGCGGGTGTTGCCGCGATTGAGGTCGCCGGTGCCGGAGAAGGTGTAGGTGCTGGAGAAGGCGTCGACCAGCGCGGGGCGGAACGTGGCGCTTGCAGGTTGGGCGCGCACTGGGGAGCAGAGTGCCGCGCCGAGTGCGATGGCGGAAAGAGCAAGACGGAGGGAGGTTTTCATGGTGTGGTGACGTTACGGATGACTGGTGGCGGCGGATGCAGGTTCCGGTTTTTCTCGGGCGCAGCAACCCGCGAACGTCCGGGCGTGGTGATTCAAGCGTAGCGGGCAAGAGCGTCGCCGGTGAGGCGGCAGGTGGTCCACTCGGTCTTTAGCTCCGCTCCGAGGGAGCGGTAGAAATCGATGGCGGGCTGGTTCCAGTCGAGCACGGACCATTCCATGCGGCCGCAGCCGCGTTGGTTGGCGAGTTTTGCGAGTTGAAGCAGCAAGGCCTTGCCGATGCCTTGGCCGCGGAGTTCGGGGCGCACGAAGAGGTCTTCGAGGTAGAGGCCGGGTTTCGCGAGGAAGGTGGAGTAGTTGAAGAAGTAGAGGGCGAACCCGGCAGGCTGGTCTTCGTCGGTGAAGGCGAGAATGCACTCGGCGGCGGGCCGGGTGGCCGGATCGGCGGGGAAGAGCGTGACGCGGAGCGTTGCCTCGGTGGCGACGACCTCGTGGGTGAGTTTCTCGTAGTCGGCGAGGCTGCGGATGAATTCGAGGATGAGCGGAACGTCGGCGGCGGTGGCGGGGCGGATGAAGCAGGGCATGATCAAAAGAGGAGGCGGGTGAAGGAGGCAGAAGGAGAGGGCAAGAGAACGGGCATTTGCAACCGGTTGGGCGAGCTGCATCGTGGCGGCATGAAGCGATGCGGAGGCGCGATGGCGCATATTTTGGCGGGCGTGTTCGGCTGGCTGGCTCTTGTCGGGCACGCGGCGGAGCCGGGGGCGATGCGGGCGAGCAAGCCGGCCGTGAAGGAGGAGATCATCGAGGCGATCGACGGACAGTTGGCGGCTTTTCGGAAAAACGAAGTGAGCCGCGCCTACGCGTATGCTTCGACGGCGCTGCAGCAGCAGACGCCGATCCGGCGATTTGCGGCGCTGGTGCGCGACGGCTACCCGGAGATATGGGCGAGCGCGCGCGCGGAGTATGGGTTGGTGCGGGACGACGGCGCGCGGGCCACGGTGACGGTGCGGGTGTTTGAGGAGAGCGGCCGCAGCGCCGTGTATGACTACGTGCTGGTGCGGGAGGACGACGTCTGGCGGATCGCCGGAGTGCTGCGGCATGAGGTGAAGAGCGAAAAGAAAGTGTGATACCCGTTGGGTTGTGAATTGGCTGCGCAGAGGCGGACCGAAACGTAATCGGTATGACGCTCGCTAGGCGCTTGCACGAGCAGGGCGTTTGGGCGGTTGATGAAGCGATGATTCCGCTCGCGGATACGGCCAAACAGAAGCGCACGCCGGTCGTCACGATGGTGCTCGTGGCGGCGAATTTTTGTGCGTTCGGCTGGGAGCTTTGGCTGGGCTTCGACGGAGGGCCGAAATTGCAGGCGAGTGTGATCGAAACGCATGCGCTCGTGGCCCAGCGCGCGATCGCGCAGTGGGATTCGGTGGGGCAATGGCAGACCGTGGTGACCCATATGTTTCTGCACGGCGGTTGGGCGCATCTGCTGGGCAATGTGTGGTTCCTGTGGATCTTTGGCGGAAATGTGGAGGATCGGCTCGGGGCGTTTAAATTTCTCCTGTTTTATCTGCTCGCGGGTTTTGTAGCGGCGGGCGTGCAGGTGGCGGTCGATCCGGGATCGGCGGTGCCGATGATCGGGGCCAGCGGAGCGATCTCGGGCATTTTGGGCGCGTATCTGATTTTGTTTCCGACAGCGTGGGTGTGGTCGCTGGTGCCGTGGATTGTGCCGATTTTGCCGGTGCCGGCGGTGGTTTTTCTGGTGCTCTGGTTTACGGTGCAGACGTTCAACGGGCTCGGCGCGCTCGCCGTGGGTGCGACCGGAGGCGTCGCGTGGTGGGCGCACGCGGGCGGGTTTGCAGCGGGGGTCGCGCTGATCGTCTGGGCGAAGCGGGCCCGCTGGGTGCGGAAGAAATGAGGGAGATCGCGGCGCAAAAAACGCGGCCCCTTGTGAGGGCCGCGTTCGAAAAGGGGAAGGGAGCGGGCTCGGCTTAGTTGATGTAGCCTTCTTCTTGGTGGTCGGAGATGTCGAGGCCTTGGGACTCGGCTTCGGGGGTGGGTCGCAGGCCGATGAGAGCCTTCACGAGGTAGGCGATCACGATGGTCGCGAGGACCGAGAGCACCAGCGTCAGGGCGATGGCCTTGACCTGCTCGAGCCAGAGGCCGCCGTCGGTCACGAGCTTCGCCAGACCGTTCTTGGTCGCGTAAGAGCCGGTGAGGTTGGAATTGACGCTCGCGGTGGCGAGGAAGCCGGTGACGAGAGCGCCGAGGGTGCCGCCGACGGCATGGACGCCGAACGTATCGAGGGCGTCGTCGTAACCGAAAATCGCCTTCATTTTGGTGCAGGCGAGGTAGGGAATGACCCCGGCGAGCACGCCGATGATCACCGCGCCGGTGCTGTCGACGAAGCCGGCAGCGGGAGTGATCACAACCAGACCGGCGACGGCGCCGGAGCACATCCCGAGAATCGAGGCGTGGCCGCGGGCAATCTTCTCCACGAGGCCCCAAGTGAACGCGGCGACGGCGGCGGCGACCGTAGTCGTCATGAAGGCGTTGGCGGCGACGCCGTCGGCGGCGAGCGCGCTGCCGGCGTTGAAGCCATACCAGCCGACCCAGAGCATGCCGGTGCCGACCATGCAAAGCACGAGGCTGTGCGGCGCCATTTTTTCCTTACCGAATCCAAGGCGCGGTCCGAGGATGATGCAGAGGACGAGCGCAGACCAGCCCGAGGACATGTGGACCACGGTGCCGCCGGCGAAATCGATCGCTTTGATGACCGCATCACCGTTCCAGACACCGTTCATGAAGCCGGTCACGCCCCAGATCATGTGGGCCAACGGGAAATAGACGACGAGCATCCAGATTGCGACGAAGAGCAAAATCGCGGAGAACTTCATGCGTTCGGCGATCGCGCCGACGATCAGCGCCGGGGTGATGATCGCGAACATCATCTGATACATCGAAAACACGTTCTGAGAAATCCAGTAGGCGTAGTCGGTATTGGGCGCGCTGGTGACGCCCTTAAGAAAAAAGTATTCCGTCCCGCCGAGAAACGGACTGTTGAAGCTCTTGCCGAAAACAAAGCTGTAGCCAAACGCCCACCACATGATGGTGACCAAGCCCGTGATACCGAGACATTGGGCGAGCACGGAGAGGACATTCTTCCGGCGAACGAGGCCGCCGTAGAAGAGGGCGAGACCGGGCAGCGTCATGAAGAGCACGAGCGCGGCGCTGGTCATCATCCAGGCGTTGTGGCCGGGGCCGGCCACGCCGACCAACGGTCCTTTGACGGGATCGACGTTGTTGACGTAGGCCTCAAGCGCGGCGAGGCGCTCTTCGGCGGTGGGCGGCGGCGGAGCGGCGGGCGCGGCGGTGGGCGTCTGGGCGTGAGCTTGGGACAAGCAGGCCAAGGCCAGGAACAGGCCGGAGAGTGCAAGCGAGCCTCGGAGGAATCGGGACCAGTTTTTCATGGTGAGCTAGGCGGTGTGGTTTAGGTTGGAACGTGGGCGGCGCTGCAGCGCGCAGATGCGCCGAGTCCGGCACCCGTTTTAGCAGAGCCTGTGCCAAGGCGGGTCGTTCGGCCGATTCGAGCCCGAGCCCGCCGCTCACTCGCGAGTGGGAGCGGTCAGACGAATAGGAGGCCGACCAAAATCAGAATCGGGAGGAGGATCGGCAGGCTGTATTTGAAGATATAGCCGAAAAATGAAGGGCAATGCACGCCTGCGTCGTGGGCGATGGATTTGACCATGAAGTTGGGTCCGTTGCCGATGTAGGTCATGGCGCCGAAGAAGACCGCGCCGAGACTCACCGCCACGACGAAGTCGGGTTGTTGCACCAGGAGAATCCGCACGGCGGCGACGGAGCCTGCGGCGGCATCGGCGAACGCGGCGGGATTGGCGGCGCGGGCGGTGGATTCGGCCAGTTGCAGGAAATTCACGTAGGTCGGAGCGTTGTCCAAGACCGAGGAGAGCGCACCGGAGGCGAAGTAATATTGCAGCGGACGGGTGAAGCCAAACTCCACGCCGTGCACCGCGAGATAACCCAGCGCGGGCATCATCGTGGTGAAAATGCCGATGAAGAGAAAAGCGACCTCCTTGATGGGGCCGAACGAAAAGGTATTCGCCGCGTGGACCGTCTTCGGCGTGAGAAAATACGAGGCGGTCGCGGCAGCCAGCATCACGGCCTCCCGCAGGAAAAATGTGTCGGGCAAAAACACCGCGCCGATGATCACCAACAAGAAAAAGATGTTGATCCCACCCTCGAAGCGCCAAGGCGCCGACGGCTCGTCGTCGGCTCGGAGCGTGAGCGGTATCCGATCAAAGCTGCGGCGGTCGAAGACGTAAAACACCGCCAGAATGGCGGCGGCGGTCACGAGCCAGCTGGTGAACACCCGCTCCAGCAGCCAGAAAAACGGCACGCCGTGCAGGTAGCCGATGAAGAGAGGCGGGTCGCCGATCGGGGTGAGCGCGCCGCCGACGTTCGACACGATGAAGATGAAAAAGACGACGTGGAACGCGCTGATCCGAATCTTGTTCATCCGAATCCACGGGCGGATCAGCACCATCGAGGCTCCCGTGGTGCCGATGAAATTGGCCGCGACGGCACCGATGGCGAGGAAGGCGACGTTCGCCAGCGGAGTGGCGCCGCCCTTGACCTTGAGGTGGATTCCGCCGGCGACGACGAAGAGGGAGCCGATCAGCCCGATGAACGAAATGTATTCGTAAACCGTGTGGACGATGAGGCCGCCGCCGCCCGGAATTTTAAGGTAGTAATAAAACGAAACGAGAACGCCGAGGCCCACGGAGACCGCCGGGTAGTTGTGCTCCCACCAGTGCTTCAGTTTTAACGGGGTCAGCGGCATGATCGCGATCAGCAGCAGCAACAGGCCAAACGGCAGCATGAGCCAAAGAGGAATCTCGGTCGGGACGGTGTGCGCGGAGGCGACGAGCAAAACGGGGTGCATCGGGTCGGGGATGCAAACGGTGTGCCGACGGAGCGTCGAGGGGAAGTTGCGCGCTTTGAGCGTCTTCGGGCTCGCGCTGACCGGGTTCGGCTCGCAAAATAAATCTGCGACTATTGGCGGTCCCCCGTGTTTTGCACATGAACGATGATCCTCCAGTGCAAAATTCACCCTCGGGCCTGACTCCCCCGACCGATTTCGCGACCTTCATGCGCAATTACCAAGACATGGTTTTCAGCACCGCCGCGCGGCTCACTGGGAACGAGACGCACGCGGAGGACATTTCGCAGGAAGTGTTTTTGAAGGCGCACCAGCACTTCGCCATGCTCTCCACCAGCCCCACGGCAGGCGGCTGGCTGAAGACCGTCGCGACCAACCTCGCCCTCAACCACCTCACGCGCTACCGGAACCGCTGGCGCTTTTTCTCCGAGCTCAAGCGTGACGACGCCGGCGATGATTCCGATGCGCCCGAGGTCGATTTTGCCGCGCCCGAGACGTTTTTCGGCGAAGTCGATGCCGACGAACGCCGAGCGCTCGTTGAACGCGCGCTCGATGAACTTCCTCCCCACCAGCGCATCCCGCTCGTGCTTTATCACTTTGAAGACCTGCCTTATGACGAGATCGCCAAGAAACTGGGCGTCTCCTTGCCGAAGGTGAAGACCGACATCCTCCGCGCCCGCGCGGCGCTCGCCAAAATCCTCCAACGCGCCGGCAGCACCGCGCACGAATCATTTAACAACTGACCACTGAGCCGCCCGCCGGCCCCCCTCATGAATCTCCTGCCAGAAAATCCCCACGACCCCCTCGAAGCCGTCCTCCACCGCACGCTTCGGGCGCAACCGCTGCGCCGCGCCCCGCGCTCCCTCGAATCACGCGTGTTCGCCGAACTCGCCCGTCGGGCGGCGCTGCCATGGTGGCGCAAGTCCTTCGCTTTTTGGCCCGCGCCGGTGCGCGCCGCTTTTTTTGTGCTCTCGGCCATCGTGGCCGCCGCGCTCGTCGCCGGAGTCTATGTGGTCTCTGCGAACGCTTCGCATCAAATCGCGAGCGAAGTCGCCGGCCGGCTGGGTTGGCTGGGTTTCGTTCGCCAGCTCGGCTCGATCGGGGTTGATACCTTTATGGCCGTGGGCCGTTCCATTCCCACGCTCTGGCTCTTCGGCGGGGCGGCCCTTTTTGCCGGCGCTTACGCCACCCTGATCGGTGCCGGTGCCGTTGCTTACCGCACGTGGCACCAAAGCCCACGCCCTCACGCCTCGTAACCTTTCACTCCGTTTGATTCCATGAAGACTTCCTTACGCCCGCTTTTTCTCAGCGTTGCGATCGCCCTCGGTCTCACCGTTACCCTCGCGGTTTTCGCCCAAGAGC
This sequence comes from Opitutaceae bacterium, assembly GCA_044356555.1. Taxonomy (GTDB): domain Bacteria; phylum Verrucomicrobiota; class Verrucomicrobiia; order Opitutales; family Opitutaceae; genus Tous-C4FEB. The sequence goes on from JBIKWB010000017.1 coordinate 104,270, forward strand.
AACCGGCTCCCGCGCCTGCGCCGGTTCCGACGGCGCCGGCTCCCGTGGCCGCCGAGAATCCGTCCCTACCGCCCGCCAATGTGGGGGTGCCGGCCGCGGCAGACCTAGACAAATCAACGCTGCGCCGGCTGGACTCCGCCCCCGAGGCTGCTTCTCCGACGCCGAAAAAGAAGACGGTGCGGGCGAAGAAAAATTCCGGCGGCGACCCCGACCGCGTGACCGTTTTCAGTGAAAACGTAATCGGCGCGGAGGAAAAAGTGGCGGGTGAAGCGGTGGCGATCATGGGCGACCTGCGGATCGACGGCGAGGTGCGGCGCGACGCCGTCGCCGTGATGGGCAGCGTCACGATCAACGGAAAAGTGGGCGGCGAAGTGGTGGCGGTGATGGGCGACGTGGTGCTCGGGCCGAAGGCTGAAGTGGACGGCGATGTGGTTGCGATCGGTGGCACGTTGCAGCGCGATCCGGGCGCAATCGTGCGCGGAGAAGTGACCCGCGTGGGCGTGGGCAAACTCTCGGTTGCAAAGTTGCAGACCCCCTCGGCTTTGCGCGCGTGGTGGGATCATGCGCTCGGCCACGGCGCACTGTTTGGTGTTGGGGCGGGGCTTGGCTGGCTGGCGGTTCCGGTGCTGCTCGCGCTGGGTTTTTATGCGCTGCTCGCGCTGGTGTTTCCGGGCGGAATCCGGCGCACGGGCGACATGCTCGTGCAACGCCCCGGCGCGGTGGTGCTCTCGGCGTTGCTGACGCTTATGGCGCTGCCGGTTCTCTTTATTTTGCTGCTGATCACGGTCGTGGGCATTCCGGTCGCACTGCTCGGGCTGCCGGCGGGGATCGTCGTCGGCGTCATGTTCGGCAAGGCGGCGATCTACGGTCTCGTTGGCCGAAAGCTGATGCAAGATCGGGCGCCGTTGGCGGTGTCCGTGCTTATCGGCGGGGTCGTCTTCGCCCTCTTGTTTGCGGTGCCGGTCGCGGGGCTCGCTCTCGCCGCTTTGACGGCTGCGCTCGGCCTGGGTTGCTCGGTCGCCGCGCTACTGACGGCCGGCAAGAGCCCGGTCACGCCGATGTCCCCCGTAGTTTCTTTTGCGCCGCCCGCCGTGCCCCCGATCGCAGCCATGGGCGCGGCGGCAACGCCCGCGAGCGGCAATGCCTTCACCGTGCCCGTTGGGACCGAGACCATGGCCGCGCCCTCACCGGCACCGGCGGCGCAGTCGGCTGGCTTCGGCACGGCGGAGCAAGCTTCTCCGATGATGAATGCCGCAGCCTCCGCTGCCGCGATGCCGACCCCCGTGATCACGATGGCTCCGAACGTCACGTTGCCCCGCGCGGGCTTCTGGATTCGCGCCGCAGCCTTGTTGATCGATCTGATTTTGATCGGCGTCATCTTTGGGCCGCTGAGCGCCGGGCATTTGATTTTGCCGGGGCTCGCCGCCTATGGCGCGGTGATGTGGAAATACAAAGGCACGACGATCGGTGGCATCGTGTGCGGATTGCGGGTCGTGCGGCTCGACGACCGGCCGCTGGACTGGCAGACGACGGTGGTGCGAGCCCTCGGCTGCTTCTTGTCGCTCGCGGTGGCGGGATTGGGTTTCGTGTGGGTGGTCTTCGATTCCGAGCGCCAATCGTGGCACGACAAGATTGCCGGCACCGTCGTGGTGCGGCCGCCCCGGGGCGCGTCGCTGGTGTGATCATTCCGGCGCCCCGGGTAACCGAAAGAACCGGTTTGCAAGACTGGCAGGCGTGGACCGATGGTTTCTGAACCACGCCATGCCGCCACTCACCCGCGCTCTCGCCTTCGCTTTTTTCCTGCTCTCGCCGATCGGCCTCGTCGCCAAGGAGCGCAACGCGGTCGTCATCCAGGCCGACTTTGGAGGCGCGGTAATGCCCGGCGTCGTATTCGCCGTCGATAAGACTATCCCGATTTTCAACGTCCAGCCGCTGATCGAGCTCTACAATATCGACGCTGCCGCGCGGAACTTGGTCTACACCGCACCGGTGTGGCCGGCCGGCACGGTCTTCATCTCGGTGGTCGATCCGGGCGTCGGCACGAAGCGGAAGTCGGTCGTCGTGAAAACCAAGAACGGCCAATTTTTTGTCGGGCCGGACAACGGGTCGTTCGGCTACGTCGCGCAAGAGTTCGGCGTCGAAGCGGTGCGGGAGATTGACGAAAAAGTAAACCGCCGCCCCGGCACCGAATGGTCGCATACGTTTCACGGCCGCGATGTTTATGCCTACGTGGCCGGCAAGCTCGCGGCCGGCGTCATCACCTACGAACAGGTCGGACCGTTGCTCGGCACGAAGTTGGTCGAACTCGATCTGCCAAAACCCGTGCTGAAAGACGGTATCGTCACCGGCATGATCGACAGTTCGCGCGGCCATCTCGGCAACACGACGTGCCTGATCGACCGGCGCACGTTTGACCAACTAGGCCTGAAGGAAGGCGAGCTCGCGGTCGTCACGATTCGTCGGAGCTCGCAAGTCGTCTGGGAAGAAACCGTGCCTTACGCGCGCACGTTTGGCGACGTGCCGGTGGGAAAAAATCTGATGTTTATCAACAGCAGCGGCTTTGTCGCGATGGCGGTGAACCAGGGGAATTTCGCCAACACCTACAATATCGACTCGGGTCGCGAGTGGACGCTGGCGGTGCGAAAGAAGTAACGCGGCGGGCGGGCGGCCCGCGGGCCTAGAGCGGCGCGAGCGCGGGGCGTTTCGCGCTGCGACCGTCGGCCAGCGAACGGCCCATCAGACTCCGGCCGAACCACGGCAGGAGATGGTGACGGGCCCAGCGCATCTCCGCGGCGCAGAACTGAAGCGCGGTTCGCCGGGGTAAAGCGGACAGCGGCTCTCGCCATGCGGTGCTGCTGCCCGGCAGATCCAAGGCGTGCGCGAGGGCTTCCGCGATGCGGGCGTGGCCGGCGGAATTGGCGTGGATGCGGTCGTCGCTCCAAAGACGGCGATCGGTGGCCACGGGGTAGGCCGCGAAGTCCACGAGCAGGGCGCCGGAGCGACGCGACGCGTCGGCGAGAGCGGCGTTGAGGGCCGCGATGCGCGGCGCGATCAGGCGTGCGAGGGGCATGAGCGGCGTGAGATCGGGGAGCGTGAAACTGAGGACCGTCGCGCCGCCGGCCCGGAGCGAGCGTTGCATGTGCTCGATGTCGGCCCCGACGCGCGCGGCGTCGAAGCGCGGCGCAGTGACATCGTTGGTGCCGCAAAACACCGTCGCGAGATCGGGCCGCAGCGCGAGGGCGGGGGCGAGCTGGCGCTCGCGCACCTGCACCGTCGTCAGCCCGCGGACGCCGAGATTGGCGTAGAGTAAATTGCCCTGCAGGGCGTGGATCCGCTCGGCCAGCCGCTGTGACCAACCGCGGTAACCGCCCGCGCCGTCCGGGTCGTCGATGCCCTCGGTCGAGCTGTCGCCGAGTGCGACATAGCGGGAAAAATATGGGCGCGGCACGGCGGTTATCACCGGCTAATTTTCACTTGGGGCGAGGCCGACCAACTGTTGTGGCCGCCCTCGATGGCGGTGAGGCGCGCGGCCGGAATGCGGGCGGAGAGATTTTTGGCGTGGGCGAAATGGATGATTTCGTCGTCGAGCGCGCCGTAGATGTCGATAGGCCCCGCGTAGTTGCGCAGGGCGGCGATATTGTCCCAGCGGTCGCGGAGCATGAGGCGAACCGGGAGAAACGGGAAATGCCGGGCGGCGACGTCGGCCAACGTGTCGAACGGGACGACGAGGATGATTTTGTCCGGCGCGGGCGAGGCCGAACCCAAAAACGAAGCGGGACCGCTGCCGATGGATTCACCGAGGATGCCGATGGGTTTGCCGGGAAACTCACGGCGCAGCGCTTGGTAGGCGGCCAGTGCGGCGGTATTGATCGTCGCGAGGGAAGGTTGGCCGTCGCGCCGGCCGTAGCCGGGATACTCGAGCACGTAGAGCGCATCGGTCGGTGCCATCCGCGGCAGCGCGTAGGTGCGGTCGGAGGCTTGGCCGCCGTTGCCGTGCATCATCAACCAGATGGTTTGGGGCGACGGGACCGACCGGTGAAAGCCGATCGTCTCGCCGTTGACCGTCCACGGCAGCATCGCCGGGTCGGCGGCGTGGTGGGTGGGGAAGTAGAGCAGGTTGCGTTGGCCCACGCCGACGAACACGCATAGCGCGGCATAGACGGCGGCGGGAACGGCCCCGACGAGGGCTCCCCGCTTGATGAGTTGGACGAGCTTGGAGTTCGGTTTCATGGACGACGCGTGACTTGGTGGCGTGGCATCGCAATCGAAGGCGTGCGGCAAAGGAAGGCCGTTTTGGCGGGATCAGGCAGGTCGCGGATTTCGGGCGACGGGGAATTTTTCGCACTGGCCGACCGTGGCGATGCGGCCAAGGGTTTTGGGCGATGCTCACCACTCACACCGCAGCCCGCGGCCACAAGCTCGCCGCGATCGACCTAGACGGTACTTTGCTCGGACCCGATCACACGATCAGCCTGGCCAACGTGCAGGCGGTGCAGCGGCTCCAGGCCGCCGGGATCGAGGTCGTGTTGGCCTCCGGGCGGCACCAAGGGACGATGGTGGCCTTTGCGCGGGCGTTGCCGGGCGTGCGCTGGATCGTGTCGGTGCAAGGTGCGCAGGTCGCGGATGTCGAGGGGACGCGGGTGTTGCACCAGTCGTTTCTCGATCCGGTGGCGGCGCGGCAGGTGTTGGATCTCGGGCATCAGATGGGCTTTCCCGCGCTCGTGTATTCGACCGAAGGCATCGCGACCGACAGCGACCTCGGCGTGGAATCCTATTTCAAACACATCGGGCACCGTCCGGCGCGGATTTCGACGGAGCAATTTTTGGCGACGCGCACGTTCAAGATCGTGTGGGTGGGCGAACCGGAGCGGTTGGCGACGTTGGCGCAGGAGCCGCGCGTGGCGGCGATGCCGGCGGAGAGGCTGCGTTCACACCGGCATCTTTTTGAATTCGTGCAACCGGGGGTTTCGAAGGCGACCGGGTTGGCGGCGCTGGCGGCGCAGCTCGGGATCCGGCGCGAGGAAACGATGGGTTTTGGCGATGCGGACAACGACGTGCCGATGTTTGACTGGGTGCGCACATCGGTCGCGATGGCGCACGGCTGGCCCGAGGCGAAGGCGAGGGCGACGTTGGTCACCTCGGCTGGCCCGGTTGAAGAGGCTTTTGCGCGCGGCGTCGATGCGGTCTTGGACGCGGCGGGTTGAGCGGGCGGAACGTTTCTGCCCCTCAAAACCGCAGGCCGTATCGTCTGCTTGGTGGCGGTGGTCGTGGGCGCGGTGGGACGGGCGCAGGATGTGAAAAAGAGGTCTGGTCGAATGCCGGAATCCACGCTCTCGATTTGAAACCATGATCTCCTGCCGCGAGCTTCGCCCGTCCGATCTTGAGGCCGTTCTTGATCTGCGGGTGAAGACGTGGCACAACCCGAGCGGAGCCGGGGAAATGTGCCGTTTGGGCATCACGCCTGAGGCCGTGCTGGCAATCATGGAACACTCCCATCGGGGCTGGGTCGCCGAGGACGAACACTGGATCGTGAATTCACGATGGGTAATCGGCAAACGGGCGAGATGTGGGTCATCGCGGTGCAGCCCGAGTTCGAAAACCGGGGCATCGGGACGCGCCTGATGGCTATGGCGGAAGCGTGGTCATGGTCCGCCGGTTGGACCGAGATCTGGCTGACGACCGATCCCTACGAGGCGTTTCGCGCGCTGGGATTTTACCGCCGACTCGGCTGGTGCGACTGGAAATTTGAAAATGGCGACCGGTTAATGCGGAAGGTTCAGCCTCCTGCAAATTCTGCGGCACCGTAGCATCCGTCGGGTCGGTCGCGCCGCGTGATCGTCGCGATCGTTTCAACGATTATGACCTGAGGTGTTTTCGCCTATCTGATCTCGCCCGTTCGGACCAGGAAACTCGCGCTGCCAAGGCACGTTTCTTCAAGATTAACGGCGCACAAGCTCGACACCTGTGGTCCTGACTCAATCGTCCGGGTTCCTTGCGGCACCGTGGTGCCTTGGGGGGAAAATTCTTCATGGACGGTATCGGCCTCATTCAAGATCTAGCGATCGTGCTTCTCGCCGCCGGCATTGCCGGCACGCTTTGCCGTCGATTGGGGCTGTCGGTCATCGTCGGCTACTTGGTGGCGGGTATAATTATCGGACCTTACACGCCGCCGTTCTCGTTTATTCAGGACATCGATCGCATCCAAACGCTGTCGCAAGTTGGCCTGGTGTTCCTTATGTTTGGGATCGGTTTGGGGCTGAGCCTGAGCAAGCTGGGCCGCATGGGTTGGCCCACGCTGGCGGCCACCGCGCTGGGCGCGCTCTTCATGCTCATGCTCACGAATGCATTGGGCGTCGCGGTCGGATGGAGCGGTAGCCAGTCGCTGTTCATCGCGGGTATGTTCATGTGCTCGAGCTCTGCGGTGATCGCAAAGATCGTCGCCGAGTTGAACTTGACGCACGAGCGCACCGGTCAGCTTGCGCTGAGCGTGACGGTGCTCGAAGACATCGTCGCCGTGATCATGCTGACGATTCTCGGCTCGCACTTGCGCGGCGGCGGCGGAGAGACGGTGAGCACGGTGCTAACGACGATGAGCGCGTTTGTCGTGCTGCTGGTGGGCGCCGGCCTGTTGATGGTCCCGCGACTGATGCGACGGCTCGAAGCCCGCGCCGACCCAGAGCTGCAGACGATCATTGTGGCTGGCGTCCTGTTCCTGCTCGCTCTGATCGCCGTGAAGGCCGGCTACTCCCTAGCGCTCGGGGCGTTTCTCCTCGGTGCGATCGTTGCGGAAATTCCGCAGAAAGCTTCGGTGGAGAAGGCGTTCACGGGTATGCGCGATCTTTTCAGCAGCGTGTTCTTCGTGTCCATCGGCATGATGATCGATCTGAAGCTAGTCATCCCGGTTTGGCCGATGACGCTGGGTCTCGTGGTCTTTGTGATCGTCGGCCGTTCACTCGCCACTGGCCTGGCGCTGATATTGGCGGGCGCGCGGCCGCGCGACGCACGGAGGGCCGGTTTGCTGCTCCTCCCGCTAGGCGAGTTCACGTTTATTATCGCGCAACTTGGCGTAACCGCCGCGGTGCTGCCGGAAAGCTATTACCCCATGGCCGTGGGCGTATCGATTCTCACGGTACTCATCGTTCCGTTGATCAACCGCCAGGCGGAACCAATTCTCCGATTTGCCGAACGCATCGAGCCCCGTTGGGTTACGCGTGCGCTTGAGGCCTACCACGGATGGATCGAACAGGTGCAGTCGAAGCCAACGAAATCTATCGCATGGAAACTGATTCGGGGACGCCTGTTGCAGACTGGAGTCGAACTCCTGTTCGTCACGGGCGTATTGATTTTCTCGCCGCAGTTGCTCGAGTTGCTGCGTGCCAACGCCACTTCCTTCGGCTTCGAAGCGCACACCGTCGGGTGGGTGTTTTGGAGCATGATTGCGGTGATCGCGCTCATCCCGCTGGTGGCGATCTGGCGGAATCTCGCGGCCATCGCGATGATCATCGGTGAGAGTGTCGGGAGCGACACGCGGTTGCCCGCTGCGGTCGTGCGCAATGCGCTCACGGGCATCATCACAGTAGCGTTGGGCATCTGGCTTCATGCGTTCCTGCCGATTGATCAGCTCGGTGGCTGGGGTTGGATTTTGATTGGGGCGGCAGCGACGGCCGTGGTGGCGGTCTTTTCCAACAAACTCATTTATTGGCATAGCCAGTGGCATTCTTCCGTGCGCGATGTGCTCGCCGAGGATCCTCGCGCAGTCACGGAGGCCACGGCGGACGTGGCCCGTGGCAAGCGTCTCCGGGACTTGGAGCAATGGAATCTGCGCTTGCGCGAAGCTGTCGTTCCAGACGCGGCCAGCTACGGCGGTCAAACCCTCGCGCAGCTTTCGATTCCGACCCGTTTCGGGTGCGCGGTGCTCGAAGTTGAACGTAACGGCCACGTGATCACCGCGATTCGGCCCGATTTGCGGGTCTATCCTGGCGACAAGCTGTTGCTGCTCGGTCAGGACGATCAGATGAAGGCTGTGCGCGAGTTCCTTCTCCGCGCCCGTGCCACCGGAGATCAGTCGGAGGAGTTTCGTGGGTCGGTGCTTGAAACCTCTGTCATGCCGTCCGGTCCTAATGCCGGGCGCGCGTTAGCCGAACTGAAGCTCGCTCAGTTGACCGGCGCGCGCGTGGTCGGGATCGAGCGAAATGGGACTAAAATCATCGCCCCGTCCGGCGAAGAACGCCTTGAAGCCGGAGACAATGTGCTCGTCGCCGGCACGCTCGCCGAGATCGGCGCCTTTCAGCGCTGGCTCAACCAAGAGGCGGCGGCTGCCGTCATCGAAACGCAGCGATAGCACAGGCGATCCGAATCGGAGGCGATCCTCAGCCGGCATCATGCAATTGAGGGCAGGATAAGTTGGTGAGGACCGGCTCTGGAGGACAGGGTGGCAACTGCATCGCAGTCGTCGTCGGATCGGACTTTTCGCGGGCCTGAAAAAAGGGTCGAACTGGGCTCGTACGATCGTCGAATGAGACGCGTCAATCGTCCTCAGAAAGTGATGTGATGCTTTTCTCGCCGGCTCGCACCAGAGAGCTGCTCTTTGAACGTAGATTGCACTAAGCGAGGCCCGCTTTTTCCTCCCTCTGGCTCTTTTTTCTCCTCCGGCGGGAGGAGCGGAGCGCTACTGCGCCGGGTCGAAGTATTTTTTGACGATCCACTCGGGCTGCCATTGGTCGGTTTTGCGGACTTTGCCGGTGAGATCGATCTTGGGCGGTGGGGTGCTGGTTTCGTTGAGCACAAGAGTGTCGCCGACTTTTTGCTGCCACCGCTGCATGGCGGCAGTGAGGCGCGTGATGTGCGCGGTGTGGGCCGGGTCGTCGTAGACGCTCCGGGTTTCGTCGGGATCGTTTTGCAGATCGAAGAGCTGGCTGAAGCCGAGCTTGGGGTAGCGGATGAGTTTCCAGCGCTCGTCGCGCACGGCGCGTTGGACTTGGATGTAAGGCAAGAAAACGGTGTCGCGGATCTGCTTTTTCGAGCCGTCCCACAGCGGACGCAGGCTCTCGCCGAAAATGCCGGTGGGCGCGGGCACTCCGGTGAGCTCGCAGAGTGTCGGGAAGATATCGAGGAGGTAGGTGAACGCCCCGGTGGATTTGCCTTGGGGCACGCCGGGACCGGAGAGAATGAACGGCGTGCGCATGGAGTGCTCGAAAACGCTTTGCTTGCCGAGGAGGCCGTGGCTGCCGAGGGCGAGTCCGTTGTCGGCGGCGTAGACGACGATGGTGTTTTCGGCGAGACCGCGGGACTTGAGCGTCGCGAGCAGGTGGCCGATGCGGGCGTCCATGTGCTCGACCATCGCGTAGTATTCGGCGAGTTGGTCGCGGATCATGGCTTCGGTGCGCGGCCACGCTCCGAGGTTTTCGTCGCGACCGCCGCTCATCGCGCCGTTGTCGAACGGGAGCTGCGGCAGGAAATTTTTCGGGAGCGGCGGGCGGGAGGTGTAGTGGGCGGGGAAACCGGGTGGCGGCTGACGCGGGTCATGCGGGGCGGTCAGGGCGATGAAACAGAAAAACGGTTTCGTGCCTGCGGCGGTGTCATGTTTTTCAAGGAACGAGATGGCGGCGTCGATGAAGAGATCGGTGGAGAATTTTTCGCCGGTGCGTGGGCCGATCATTTTGCCGTCGGGGCCGCGGTCGTGGATCGGCACTTTTTCGTGATCAGACATGCCGCCAAACATCACGGCCTTGCCGTGCTGGAAGGAGCGGAGCCACGAGGCTTGGCCGTTGTGCCACTTGCCGGTGCCGAAGGTGGTGTAGCCGTGTTCGCCGAGCAGTTCGCCCATGAGTTTTTCGCCGGCGAGCGTCTGGGTGTTCATCGCGAACCAGGTCTTGCCTGTGTGGAGCATGGCGCGGCTGGGCACGCAGACGGCGCCGCTGTTGCCACCCATGACGTAATTGCGGTGAAAGCTCACGCCGGCTCGGGCAAGGCCGTCGATAACCGGGGTTTTGATGTGCGGGTTGCCGTGGGCGCCGATGGTGTCGGCGCGTTGGTCGTCGGCGAAGATGAAGAGTATGTTGGGCTTCGCTGAGGTCGCGCCCAATGCGGCGCTGGCGGCGATCAATAGGGCGAGAACTACAAGAGCGGGGTAAGTGCGCATGGTTGGAAGAGGATCGGAGTTGCTTGGGTTAAGAAAGTATTTAGCCGCGGTCGGTAGGGTCGGGTGGGGGAGCGCCGCCGGGAACGGCGCAGACACATGACGGATCAAGGCCAACGTCGTGAGCGTCGGCAACCGCCCGGATCATCAAACGCTCAAGGGCAACGCGGTGCACGGTCCCGATCAAAGCCGAAATTCGCGTCAGGTTCTGGGTCACCCTATGCCCACACTGCTCTCCTGCCAGTTGTTTCCCAGCGTCGATCCTCCGAGCCTGAACCATCGGCAAAAAAATGCGACCTGCGACGCGGCGAAAATGCGGATCCTAGCTGCTTGGCGCTGTACCGGGTTGGCGCGCAAGGGCGGTGGCCAAGCCGCAACCGGCGGCGACCGTGGCGGCTGGTTCAGCCGTCCATCTGATTCGGTCACTTCACTTTGTCGACCAGCGGGAACGGGGTGTGGCTGACTACCCGGAGGGAACAGGTCGCACCTTTTCCGGCTATCGCCAGCCGTTAGCAGGCAACTTTAAGAAGCAGGGAAGACGCTGCGCGAAGTTCTGGCCGGGGGCTCGCCGATGACGAACAGCGTGGCTCGCGACGTGGTGCGTTCGTTCCAACCGGCGTGCACAAGTCGCCCGGAGGTTGCCCAGCTCTCCGAGTGGGAGCGACAGGTCCTGTAATCACTGGCGCAGGGAAAAATCTACAAGGACATCCGCCGGCCTGCTGGGTGTTTGGTAGAGCCCCGTCCACTCCTGCTTCCGGCGCGGCAATGAAAAGCTCCACGTGCATTCCGAGATGGAAGCGATGGCCACGCTCATCCCGCGGTAGTTCCAACCTGTATATCGCTCTGTAAAAATTGGTGATCAACGCACCCGTTCGGGGGCGTGGACGTGCAAGCTCCGAAAATCCCCTTAAACGATCGATCGGCGAAGCCCCTGAGAGGCGGTCTGGCCCTCGGACCAACAGCCACTGATTCGTTTCTCTTCTCCGTTATTCCGGCATGCAGCGGGGATGCGGCGGCTGCGGTCGTGAGTTGTTCTACAAACGGTTTCATCCCGCCGACAGTTTTCGGGTGGGAAGGCAGCAAGGCACATGCTCTCCCGAGATCGTCCGCGCAGAAAACGAGCAGCCTGTGCGGCCGTTCGCCACTGCCCCAGTCGCCGGAGCCTAATGGCCGGAGTTCATTTTCTCGAAACGATGCGGCCGGCGGACTCGGCCTAATTGGCCACACTGACATTCTAATCGACCATGGGCGGATGGTCGCCTTTGGGCTAGGGCATGAGGCCGATGTTGTCTTCCCCGACCGTCTCGCGGGTTGGCGCACCGCGCCGTTCGCCGAAAGCCGTTAAAAATCCGATTGCTCGGCTACCTAGTCGCCAACGGTGTCGAGCTTTACGTGCACTGCAGGACGTAAGGATCGAGACACGGTTTCCCCCGTTCTCTCAGCCTAAAAAGCAGCGACTGGGGCGAAGTTCGAGTTAGCTTGAGGACGAGCTCCCAATAAAACCTACCGGCCCATTTCGGCCCTCCTCCGGAAGGTATTTCCGCTATCTCGAAAAGCGGAGATCGAATGAGGAATTTGGCAATGAGCGCGGTCCCAAGCGTTCAACTCCACCCACATGAATTTCCCAACCTCCCGCCTTGCCACTACACAAGTCCTAATTAAATAACTCGTTATTACTATATTACAAAAGAATTAATGTTTCTCAGTCTCTTGATGTCGGATTTCTTCGCTGCGCAGTTCGCAAAACAATGAGTGATCTGCGGGACCCGCCCCCAAATGCTACGTCCCTCGTAGCCGCCCCCGAAAATCCACTTTTCCCAGGATCATTTTTGGATCACCTAGGAACCCGCTGAGCTCGGGCAAACTAACCGAAATCCTATCAAAAACGTCTATTTCACTGCTCTATAACAGTTTATCGCAATGAGTGAAGACGGCGGCATCTCAAAACAGGAATCCAAGGGGCTCTCCGCAATCCTGATCGCGTGCGAAATCGAAAATTTAAACCCTGCAAATCAACAGTTTAAATCAAAACCTCGCAATTCCGATAAAAAAATCTTGATCAGCAACGGCAAGGTTGTAGCTTCTTCTTCCCGGTCGTTCTTTCGGTCTTTCGAAACAACAACCGGCAGTTCATAAAAGCTTTCAGTTAAATTTTCCTTAACGGAAAAGATCTTTGAAATTTACTTTGTGCGATCGATTGGAGCCCCCAATCAAAATTCAAGTATGACCAATTTATTGGTCAGTCAAGTAGTCAAGAATCACTAGGTTCTTCTTCTCTGATTTTTCGGAGAGTTTGATCCTGGCTCAGAATGAACGCTGGCGGCGTGGTTAAGACATGCAAGTCGAACGGTTTTTTGCTGATAGCAATATTAGTAAAAGGCAGTGGCGAACGGGTGCGTAACACGTGAATAATCTACCTTATAGTGTGGAACAGCTCGCCGAAAGGCGAATTAATACCGCATACGGTCATGTACCGCATGGTATATGAACCAAAGTCGGGGACCGCAAGGCCTGACGCTAAAAGAGGAGTTCGCGGCCTATCAGCTAGTTGGCGAGGTAACGGCTCACCAAGGCTAAGACGGGTAGCTGATCTGAGAGGATGATCAGCCACACTGGAACTGAGACACGGTCCAGACACCTACGGGTGGCAGCAGTTTCGAATCATTCACAATGGGCGAAAGCCTGATGGTGCGACGCCGCGTGAGGGATGAAGGTCTTCGGATTGTAAACCTCTGTCACCGGGGA
>JBIKWB010000001.1:0-307113 GCA_044356555.1 Opitutaceae bacterium
GGGCCCAAGCACCCTCGATTTGCGCCACCAGCTCCGGTCCCAGATTCTCAAGTTTGCGTGCCATGCTCGAAGCCTGAACCGAATTTCACGTTTTGTATAGTCTAAAAGCTATGGGAATTTGGTATGAAGTGGGCGTTCATCGAGGCCGCGTGGATCGCCATCGGCTGCTCGGACTACTTCGGCGCGTTCTACAAACGCCACCGCGCGCGCGGCAAAGGCGCCAACGAGGCGATCACCATCACGGCCCGCCGCCTGGCCAAAATCGCGTGGAAACTGCTGGCCGAAGAACGCGATTATGCCAAGGTTGCGCCCAAGCCAAAACCACTTTCCCCGGCCGCTCTCAACACGGACTGACGACCGCCTTTGTGCGGTGCGTCTTGGGTCAGGATAGAGGGCCGGGGATCTAACCGTTACCGTGCCAGGGGGCCGTGAACTACGTGCCCGCCGCTTAGAGAAGTGTGATCGCGGAATCTCTTTGTCCCACCCTCGGACGGCCCGCCGGGGCCGCCCGCGTCACCTCCTGCGCCCATGCCGAAAACCGCCCAAAATCAGCGCACTTTTCCGCTTGCACGGGGCTGATCAGAGATGGCCGTTGTTTGTTGGTTTTCTTCAGCTGAAGAGTTCATCGCCAAAAAAAAGAGGGCGGAGTCGCCGGTCCGCCCTTTTCACTCAAGAACGAAATCGGCCTGAGCCGGCACGCGGGCACTTGAACCTTGAATCCGCCGCAGCCCAACCCTCCGAATTTTTAACCACGGATGGACACGGATGGACACGGATTAACCCGGATCAAGCCGGGGAACCGGCCTCACACAAGGTGAGGCCCTACCATGAATCGTTCGCTGCTCCCATCAGTTTGGGATCCGGGTCCATCCGGGTCCATCCGTGGTTCAACGGCCGTTTTTAGAGTCAGAGACCCTACCGTCCGCGCCCAAGCCAGGGCGGGTCAGAGACCCTACCCTCCGCAGAAGCACCTCAACCCGACGCCGCTTTTCGCTGTGCCCATTTCCCGAGCGGCACCGCCAGCGCGCACAGCGCCGCCGGCACCCACGCGCTCACCGCCGCCAACGCGATCGCGTCCACAAACGGGATAAAGGCCAACATCCGCCGCACCCAGCGGCCCAATTTCTCCGCCGGTGCGCCGGGTTTGTATTCCCGCCGGGCCAGCAGGCTCAGGACCACGATGTAAACAAACAGCGCGCCGACCCACCAAAGAAACTCCGGCCGCCACCCATGCCCGGGCAACGACGCCACCGTCACCGCCAGCAGCACGCGGCATCCCGCCATCAACACCACCGAGCCGGTCCAGCCTTTGTGCAACCAGTCGTAGAGCACGATCACCGCCGCCAGCGCGATCGCCCAGTAATACGACGCGCCCGCGAGCACGAGCAACGCGAGGCCCAGCGCGAGTTGCACGCTTCCGACCCACGCCGCGAGCATCCGCTTGATTCGCCCCTGCGGAATCGCGCGCTCCGGCCGGTGTTGCAGATCAAAGCGCGCGTCCGCCACGTCGTTCAACGTCGTGCCGCCCGCGTAGGTCAAACTGCCCGCCAAAAATCCCAGCCCGATCAGCCACCACGGCGGCCAAGCTCCCGCCACGGGCATCGAGAGCACGAGCGCAGCCAGGACGTTGCTCCACACCGACGGGAAATTCCCCGCGCGCGCGAGATCGAGCCAGAGACGGAAGGAGGAGCGTTTGGCCTCCGCGCTCATGCGAGCCCCCGCGCCCCGAGGGCCGCGAGCGTCCACTCGTATTCGCCCACCAGTTGGTCCTCGATCCCGCCGCGCAAGGCGGGTGGCAGCACTTCCCAGGTGTAGGTCTCCATCTCGGCGTGTGGGCACGCGGTCGGGTGCGCCTGCATCCAATCCAGCGCGCCGAGCAGATGATCGCGCGTGTCGCCAAACGGCGCGCCGGGCGCAGCATGGAGCGGCAGGTGAAAATGCACGCGCCACTCGTCGTCGGGCTGCGACGGCGCGGCGTCGGCGAGCGCGTCCGGCAGATCAACATAGCGCTGCCGCACGACCCCGGTCGTGGCGTTGCCGACCACGACTTGATGCAGGTAAGTCGGCTCGACAAACGCCGCGAGCGCCGCCCGGCCCGCAGCATCGGGTTTCACGCGGAGCGCCGAGCTCAGATGGATTTTGCTGAGCCGCAGACCGGCCGCCGCGAGGCGATCCAGCGCCTCGCCCGGCGCCTCAAACTCCACGCCGAGATGGCAGCAGTCGTAGTTCACGCCCACCCGGCGGAGCAAGCCCTCGGCGTCGACCGCGCCGTCGCTCGCGCGCCAGGCGTTGAAGAAATCCACGGTCTCCGGCGTCGTTTCAAAATAACAGCAGGGCTCCGGCTCCAGCCCGAGGTGCAGATCGCGGCCGGTCCGCGCCGCGAGTTCGGCGACGTAACGGCCGATCGCCGTGACATTGGAAAAGATCGCGGCCCGGCGCGCCGGATCGTCGGTGGTCCAGGCTTTGAACGAGCCCGGCACCGTGCTCACGCTGCCCGCGACGCCCGCCGGCACGAGCGCGGCGATCAGATCAAAGAGCGATTTCGTGTAGGCGAGCCGCTCGGGCGTGGACCAGTCCGGCGCATAGACCTGCTCCTTCACCCGCGTGCCGTGAAAGCTGCCGTAGGGAAAGCCATTGATCGTGAAAACGTAGCAATCGTGGCGGTCGAGCCACGAGCGAAACGCGGCCAGCGCGGCCGGTTGCGCGAGTTCCCCGGCCGCGCGCGCGCCGAGCCGCAGCCCGATCGCGTAGGGGCGACCGGCGGCGACGCGGCGCCGGACGACGAGGGTGTGGCGCTCCAGCGTGTCAAAGGTCTGCGCCCACGTTTCCCCGCGATGGACGTTGGTGCAGTAAGCGAGGTGGAGGCCGTGGTTGAGTTTCATCGCGTGCTCAAAGGCTCAGGCAAAAACTAACCACGGATGAACCCGGATGAAAACCCCGGCACTCGCTCACGTTGGAAATCAGATCTCCGTCATCCGCGTCCATCCGGGTCCATCCGTGGTTAAGACGGATTGGGCGATTCACGACTCCACTCATGTGTTCGGCAGGCGAAACTTCGGGCACTGCGATAGAAAGCGGACGGGGTTCTGGTAAAGCACCTGATCGACGAACTCGGCGCTGTGCCCCCGGCGGCGCATCTCAAACGCGGTCTTCGGTACCGCCAACGGATCGCTCACACCCCAATCGCAGGCGGAGTTGAGCCAGATGCGGTCGTGCCCGCTGGTCTCCAGCATATCCACGGCGCGCGGCGGCGAAGATTTCGAATCGGGATAGAGCGTGATGCCCGCCCAAAAACCCCGGTCGAGCACGAGCTGCACGGTGTGTTCCTCGACGTGATCGATGATGACGCGCTCCGGCTGCACCCCGCGGTGCGAGGCGAGCAGATCGAGAATCAACCGCGTGCCCTTGAGCTTGTCCTCGAGGTGGGGCGTGTGGACGAGGATCAGCTGGTCGTGTTTCACCGCGAGATCGACGTGATCTTCGAGGACCTTGAGTTCGTTGCGCGTGTTGCGGTTGAGCCCGATTTCACCGATGCCGAGCACGTTGGGCTTGGCCAAAAACTCCGGGATCATCGCCAGCACATCGGCCGCAAGCGCGAGGTCTTCGGCTTCCTTCGGGTTGATGCAGAGCCAGGAAAAATGCGGCAGGAGAAACTTCGCCGCGCGCGCCGGCTCGTAGTCGGTCAACTGGCGGAAGTAATCGCGAAATCCATCCGCCGAGCTGCGGTCAAATCCCGCCCAAAACGCCGGCTCGCAGACCGCCGCGCACCCGGCCGTGACCATCGCCTGATAGTCGTCGGTCGTGCGGCTGACCATGTGGCCATGAGGTTCGATGTAGCGCATGGGACGGCGAACTAGGGTTTTTGCCACGCGCCGAGGGCGGCTTTGCCGGAGGAAACGGTTTCCGGGGCGGTCGTCGGATCGCTGAGTTGCTCAAGAATCCGTCGGGCCCGCGCGGGCTGGCCGTCGACGAGGAGGGCGGCGGCCTCGCGCAGCGCAACGCAGCGAAAATCGCCCGCCGCGCCGTGGCGTTCCACGCGGTCCAAAAACGCCGCGACTTCGATCAGCTTGGCGCGAGTCGGCACGAAACCGTGATCGACGAGGGCGGTGGGGCGTGGAGTGGACATGGACGGAGGCGAAAGATGAAAAGCCAGAATCGTGAAACCGGGTCAAAGAAAACCACGGCTCAAAGCGGAACGCAAACGGGGGAACTCCGGGAGGTGGAGCCCGATCTCATCGGGCTCCGTCCGCTTCGGCTGCAACGACCGCTTAGGCCAAACCGAGGTGTTTGAGCACCGCCGGCGTGGGGCCTTCGAACTTTTCGATCGCGACGTTGCCGACGTAGCCGATGTCTTTCCAACCTTCCGGCGTCGAGTAGAAGCCGCCCGACGTGAGATCACGAAACCGGGTGAAAAACTGCGCCATCCGTTTGTGCTCCGGTTTCGCTTTCGGCAGGTAGCAGATGTCGTCGCAGATCGCCCGGTGCTGGCTCACCACGAGCGAGGAAAACTCGTTGCCGAAACGCTTCTGCGACTCGGCTTCGAGCCAGGCGAGACCTTCCACCACCAGCGCCCGGTCTTTGTCGTGGCCCGGATACGGGGCGCTGATCCATTCGTCGATGAAATCGGGCACGCCCACGGTCGACGCGGCCGGCGACTTCGCGTCCGCCGGGATGATCACGTCGCAGAGCATCACGGCGGTGCGGCGTTGGTCCTCGGTGAACGTCAGGGGCCAGACATCGCCGGGCTTGTAAGTTTTGAGCAGATCCGGATCGGTGCCGTAGCCGGTGGCCGCCTTGGCGGCGGGAGGCTCGGCGGCGAGAGTCGCGCGATCCATCACCGAGAGCGACGCCGCGGCGGTGACGATCCACTTGATCGCGGTGCGGCGATCCATGCGGCTGCGGGCGGGGTGGTCGGGGGTGCTCATATCAGAGATTTCCTTTCTTCATTTCGGCCATCAGGTAGTCGCTCGCGCGCCACGCGAGCGCCATGATCGTGAGCGTGGGGTTCTTGTCGGCGTTGCTCGCAAACGGGCCGCCGTCGGTGACGAACAGGTTCTTCACGTCCCACGTCTGGCACCACTGGTTCGTCACGGATTTTTTCGGATCGGTGCCCATAATGGTGCCGCCGACCTCGTGGATGATCTTGCCGCCGGGCTCGATCGCTTTGGCGCCGTCGGCTTCCACCTTGCTCTGGACGGTTCCGCCCATCTCCGTGATGAGCGCGGCAAAGGTCTGCTGCATGTGCGCGGCCTGCTTCGTCTCGTGGTCGGACCATTTCCAGTGGAAACGCAGCACGGGGATGCCCCACTTGTCTTTCACGACGGGATCGAGGTCGCAGAAGGAATCGTCGTTGGGGATCATCTCACCGCGACCGGCAAAGCCGACGAACGAGCCGTAATAGCGGCGGGCGTCCTCCTTGAACTTCCGGCCGTAGCTGCCGTTCGTCAGATCGGTCATGCCGCTCGTCGCACCCATCCCGGGCATCCGCCGGCCGGTCCCGAACTCGATGTGATAACCGCGCGCGAAGCCGAGCTTGCCGGCGAGTTGCTCCTTGTAGAGCCACCACGGCACGTAGACGTGATTGCCGCCGGCGCCGTCCTCGTTGTGGATCGGGACGTTTTCGAGCCGCGGGATCTGGCCGCCGAGACGCGCGCCCACGGTGTCCATGATATATTTGCCCACGAGACCGCTGGAGTTGGCGACGCCGTTCGGATGCCGGGGCGATTTCGAGTTGAGCAGAATGCGCACGGACTCGGCCGAGCTCGCCGCCAACACGACGACGCGGGCCTTGAGCGCGCGTTCTTCACCGGTGACTTTGTCGATGCAGATGACGCCGGTCGCCTTGCCGTTTTCGTCCATGGTCACTTCGCGGACCATGGCGTTGGGCAAGAGGTCGAGATTGCCGGTCGCCAGCGCGGGCGGCAGGTGAACCGTCGTGGATTGGTAGTTGGCGCGGGTGGAGCAACCCCGGCCGCAATCGGTCGCCCAGAAACACGCGGCGCGCGCGCGCATCGACTCGGCGAGGATGCGCTGGGCGGTGGGATTCTTCGGGTGGAGTTTCGCCGGGATCGTGTCGGCGTCCTGCTTCACGCTGAGCACGGCGCGGTGAATCGCGACGACGGGCAGGCCGAGTTTCTTGGCGTGCTTTTGCGCGAGGAGTTCGCCGGCGCGGGGCTTCGGCGGCGGGAGCAGACAGCCATCGGGCGAGTTGGGCGTGTTTTCGAGCCCGTTGTTGGCGCCGTAGACGCCGATGAGCATCTCGACCTTGTCGTAGTAGGGCGCGACATCGTCGTAGCCGAGCGGCCAGTCGAAACCGAGACCGTCGCGCGAGTAGGGTTTGAAATCGTAGGGCCCGTTACGCAGGGAGATGCGGCCCCAGTGGTTGGTGCGACCGCCGAGCATCCGCGCGCGCCACCACCAGAATTGGCGGGAAGCATCGCTCGAAGCGCTGGTGTAAGGCTCGCCGGGCACCTGCCAACCGCCGTCGATCGTGGAGTCGTAGAAACCAAACGGCTTGTCCGGTGTGCTCGTGCCCCGGAGCGGCGCTTGGGCGGTCGTCTGAAACATCGGGGTCTCCTTGACCGGGTCGTAATTTCGCCCGGCCTCGAGCATCAGAACCTTCACGCCCTCCATCGCGAGGGTGTAGGCGGTCTGGCCGCCGGCGGCGCCGGAACCGACGACGATCACATCATAAGTGGGCTGGGTCTTGCTGGCGGTGATAAGGGGCATGGGAAAAAAGAGGGACAACCGAACCGCTCCGACAAAAGTTCAGCTCCGCGCCGAGGCAAGCGCGACCTACGGATCTTCGTGCAAAAGCGGAGCGATTTGACCCGCCGGGCGGGCGGGCTGGCGGTGGTTCACTCCGGCATCCGGAGAATGCCGCGCCGGATCGCCTCGGCGGTGGCTTGGGCGCGGTC
Organism: Opitutaceae bacterium; assembly: GCA_044356555.1. Lineage (GTDB taxonomy): Bacteria > Verrucomicrobiota > Verrucomicrobiia > Opitutales > Opitutaceae > Tous-C4FEB. The sequence goes on from JBIKWB010000001.1 coordinate 6,918, forward strand.
GTTGACCTCGAGTTTTTCCAAGATGTGGCTGACGTGACGCTTCACCGTGTCTTCGGAGATCCCCAGCGCGGCCGCGATCTCCTTGTTCGCACGGCCCGCGGCGACCAACGCCAAAATCTCCCGCTCGCGCGCCGTGACCGCCGGACCGAGCCGCAGGGCACCCAGCCGGCGTTCCAACTCGGGAGCGACCGAGCGCCGGCCTTGCGCGACGAGGTGCAAAGCTGCGATCAGGGCGGTGCGAGTGGCCGATTTCTGGAGATAACCGAGCGCGCCGGCATCGAGCGCCGTCTGAATCTCGTCGTCGCGCGCGTAGCTCGAAAATATGAGCACGCGCGCACCGGGATCGGTCGCCAAGATCGCGGCGGTTGCGCCAGCTCCGCCGAGGCCGGGTAGCATCAGGTCCATCAAGACCACGCGCGGTCGATGGGCGAGGTAGGCGGCCACCGCGTCTTCGCCGCGCTCGGCTTCGGCCACCACCGTGATCGCGGGATCGAGCTCCAACGACGCGGCGAGGCCGCTGCGGACGACGAAGTGGTCGTCCACGATGAGGACCGTCAAATGCGGGCGCGCAGCGGGTTCAGACATGGGGCGACGGGGCGATTGGCAAAGGTAGGGAGACTCTCACGGTGGTGCCCGCGCCCGGGGCGGTACGCCAGACCACTTCGGCGCCCAGTTTCCGCGCCCGTTCGCGCACTCCGGCGCAGCCGAAATGCCCGCGGCGGTCGACCGCCGGCACGGCCGGGTCGAAGCCACGACCATCGTCGGAGATGCCCAGCACGAGCATACCGTCTTCGACGCCGAGCCGGATCTTGATCGCGGCGGCACCCGCGTGTTTCAGCGCGTTGGTGACGGATTCGCGCGCGATCATCCGCAAATCGTGAACGGTGCCCGCGGGCAACCTCGGCACCGGCCGGACAATTTCAACCCCCACGTCATTGCCGCTGTCGGCGGCGAGCCGCGCGGCGGCCCCTTCCAGCGCGGCGGCGAGATCGCCGGCCACCTCGCTGGGGTCGCGCAGATCGGAAATCAGATTGCGGGTCTCGCTCTGGATCCGGGTCACGAGGTGCCGCGAGGTCGCCGCCAGCGACCGCCCCGACTCGTCCAGCTCACGGGTCGCCAGTGCATCAAGCCGCAGACTCACCCCGGCCAACTCCTGCTCCAAAGTATCGTGGAACTCGCGCGCGATGCGCTGGCGTTCCTCGAGCGCGGCCTCGGATTCGATGCGATGGCGGAGCGCGGTCGTCTGCCGTCGGACCTGGACGCGCAGCACCACGATCCAAAGTCCGGCCAAAAGCGTCACGGCGCCCAAAACGGCGAGAATCGCGCCGAGCCGACGCACCGTCCACCACGGCGGCGACTCCAGCACGGCAATATCGGCGGCGCCGCGGGCGCGCAGGCTCACCACGCCGGCCCTCGTCGCAAACCCGTTGCCGGGCTGGGAAGTCTCGACGCGGCAGATCGCGGTGACCCGAACCAGCGAGCCGGCTGGCGGCGGGACAACCGCTTCCGGCAGGCGCGCCTGCAACACGCGTTGACCGTCCTGCAGCACGAGCACGGCGCCGCCGTCCGCCTTGAAGGCATCGACCAGCGTGGCGGTGACGCTCACGAGTTGGCCGTCGTGAAGACCGACGAGTTTTTCCAGCGAGTTGACCTCCACCGGTGCGAGCGGCGGGCCCGGCTCGCGGCCGACCAGCTCCGCATCGACCACCGAGGCGCTGAAACCGTCCATTTCCGGAAACCCCGCGATCTCGATTTTTTCGCCGACGTTGAACGCCGCGGGTGCCCATAGCCGCACGCTGAACGCCGTATCATCCTGCCGCAAAAAGATGCGGTCGCCGGCAAACGCGGCCGTAACCACGCCCGCGATGCGCACCCGCCGTTCGCCGTGGCCCGCGACCTGGAACGCCAACAACTCCCCGGCCGAAATCAGCGGGGCTTGCGCCGCGGGGAGAGCGGGGTCGAGGACGGCGACATCCGCCCAATCGATCACGCGGACGTGGGCCTGCACGAGCTGGCGGCGCTCGTTGTGATAGCCGGAAGCGAGGCCCTTGATGCGCACGCGGGTATCCACGAGCCGGCGTTGGCTTTCGGGCGGCGCGTCGATGCGCACGTCGATCACGCGCGAACCCATCGCGAGCCGCAACAGACTGCGGCCCTCGTCGAGCGGCGCCACGGTGTGGACGACGCCCTCAACGGCGACGCGTTGGTAATGGAAACGCGCCGAGACGAGATCGTCGTAGTTGGCCGGAATGCCGGGCGGGCGTTCGCCGTGGCGCAGCACCCGGGCGGTCGCGAGTCCGAGACCGGGCAGAAAGAGTCCCATGCGGGTGAGACCCTGAACCTCAATCTCGTCGCCCGGGCGGAACGCGTCGGCACGCTCGGGACGGAAGAACGTGGTCGAAGTCTCGTCTTGTACAAAAACGGCGGAAGTCTCGACGAAGACCACCGTGCCGCGCAGCCGCGCCTCAAGGCCTTGGTCCGCCTGGGTGCGATTCAGGGACCGGACCTCGATGGCCTTGGTGAGCACCTGCGCCGACGCCGGTCCGGCGAGGGCCAGCACGGCGCAGAAAAAGAAACTCGGGAGGCGGCGTTGCACGGGGGTGGCCGGACTCTTGCAGACTATGCGACGCGTGCAAGACGAGCGGCCCGGCGAGAAACGAAACCGGATCGGATCGGAGATCCGATCCGACGCGGGTCAGAACACGGTCTTCACGCCGAAGGTCCAATTGATGCCGTTGACCTCGTAGAACTGCACGGCCGGGGCGTTGGCGCCGACCTGCTCCATGATGAGGTAAGGCTCGTTGAAGATATTGCGGGCGGAGAAGAAGAAGTTGATCGTGTTGGTGATCCGGTAGCCGCCGCCGATATCGAGGTTGGACCGGTGGCGGTAAAAGCGCGGGTTACCCGTGATGGTGGTGGGGAAGTCATCGCGCCAGTTGAGATTCGAGTAGAGATTCAGCTTACGGTAGGAGTAGCTGAGGCCGGCGTTGATCGAGTGCGGGACGAGGTTGGATTTCTTGATGCTGGCGTAGTTGCGGGTGTAGCTGGCGCGAACGTTGAGGCCGCTCAGCAGGCCCGGCAGGAATGAGAGGCTCTGGCTGTATTCGAGTTCCATGCCGCGCACGGTGACGTCGTTGATACTCGAGGTCGTGGTTCTGAACGTGTAGGCCGACAGGTCGAGATCACCCTTGTAGCCGAATTCTTCCGCCGTGAGGTTGTTCGTGATGAAGAGGCCCTTCACGTTGTTCTGAAAAAGGTTCACCGCGAGAATGCCCACGGGCTCGAAGTAGTAGGCGAGACGCCCGGCAAAATTCTTCGATTTCTCGGGTTTAAGCGAAGGGTTGGGCGTATTCACGAACAGCGTTTCGTCGTTGATCTCCTCGACGCCGGCGATGTCGCGGAACGTGGGGCGTCGGATCGTCGAGCTAAAGCCGAGTTGGGCGTCGAAATTGGGGCTGATCTTGTATTTGAGCGAGGCGCTGGGGAAATAGTTGCTGTAATTGCCGAGGCGGTGCGTGCGCGGCTTGGAGAAATACTGATACTTGAGCCCGTCGATGGTGGTGGCGCGGCCGTTGATTTCGGCGAAACCGGCGGCGGCGAGTTCGGCGGGCGAGCGCGGATTGAACTGCAACGCATCACCGCTCGTTTCCTCGCGGCGGAGGCCGGCGCGAAGGTTGAAGCGGCCAACCGTGGTCGTGGCCATGATGAAGGCGGCGTCGATTGTCTCCTCATAGCGCCGGGTATTTGCGACGAAGGCGTTGTAGAAATTCGCCGCGGTAAGGGAATTCGTGAAGCCGTTCGGATTATCGCGGTAAAGTCCGCCGAGGCGCACAAGGTCGGGAGTCCAGACCGTGCCGCCGCCGATGGAGCGGAGGCTGGCGTCGGTGTTGGTGGCGCCCATATCGAAGTCGAAGGGCGAGTTGTAGGCGGCGTAGCCACCGAGCGCTGGGGCCCCGTTGAGATTATAGCGGAGGGATTCGGTATCGACGAGGAAGTCGCGGGTTTCCGAACGGCGTTTCACGCCGGTTTTCCAGACGATAGGGAGAAACTTGTTGGTTTTGAGCGTGCCGATGATTTCGGCGCTGTAGACATCGGTCAGCGCGTAACGGCCGTCGTCGATCTGGATCGTGGGATTGGTAAAGTTGGCGCCGTTGGCCATGTCGGGACCGGCGGTCTGGACGATGTGCCAGTCCACGCTCTTCAGCTCCGAACGCCGTGCGGTATACGTGAGACCGGTGAGCGTCGGGCCGCCCGCGTCCCGGATTGAGCCCTGACGGCCGCGCGGGTCATACCAACTGATCGAGTTGGAGCCGGCGAATTTGCCTTCGATGAGGAGATCGCCCAGGCGGTATTCGAACTTCGGCACCACGGTCATGGTCTGGCCGAGTTTCACGATGGCCGCGGGATTCGAGACGACGCTGGCGGCGGCGTTATTGGTGGTGAAGCTCGTCAGCGGATTGGCGCCGACGACGGTGGCGCGGGCACCGGTGTTGAATGTGAGCGAGCGCTGCGGGTTGTTCAGCGCGGCGTAGTTGTAGAGCAGCGTGAGCGAGAGGACGAGGCGCTCTGTGGCCTTGAAATCGGAGGTGAAGTTGACCGTGGAGCGGCGGTTGGTGCGCGGCGCGTGGAGGAAGTTGATCGCGGTGGGCACAACCGGCCGCGGGTCGGCGACGGTGGGCACGTAGTTGTAGGTGGTCGTCGTGCGGGCGTTCGCCGAATAGGCCATCGACTCGCTGATATTGAGATTGATGCCGAGGCGCTTGTTAAAAAACACGTCGGAATAGTCGAAAATGCCGCCGGGATGAATCTTCCGGGACTTGCGGTCGTCGGGGCCGTAGGACTCGTCCAGATTGAAGCGGGTGGAGAACGCCGTGAGATTGGCGGCCATGGAAACGCGGCGGCCGGCGCGGTCGAAGGCGCGCTTGGTCTTGAGGTTGATGGTACCGGCGGGGGCGTTGGCATCGACGTCGGCGCTGATGGTTTTGGAAACCTCGATGGACTCCATGCTGGCGAGGGAAACCTGCTCGAAGGAGAACGCGCGGGCGTTACCGGCCGCCCCGGCGTTGGCGTCGGCGCTGCCGAGCGAAACGCCGTCGATCGTGACCTGCGTGTATTCGGAATCGAGGCCGCGAAGACGGATCGTGCGCACCTCGCCCTGCACGAGATCGAGTTCGACGCCGGGCATGTGCTTGAGGAATTCACCGACGTTACCCTCGGCGACGTCGCCGAACACGTCGGAAGCGACGCTGTTGGTGATGTTCATGGAATTGCGCTGCTCCATGATGGCTTTCGCATTACCCTCGCGCGCGCTGGAAACGGTGAACGCGGTGAGCTTGAGCGGAGCGCCCGCGGCGTCCTTGGCGGCCGGACCTTGCAACGTGCTGAAGAGCTCAAAATCCCGGGTGACGGTCGCGCCGGCGGTTACCTGCACGGTCGCCGTGACCGATTGGTAACCGGTGAAGCTGGCGATCAGCGTGACCGGGCCCGGTGCGACCCGCGACACGCGATAGTAGCCGCCGTCCTCGGAGGTGATGAGCTCGCCGGTGGACTCGATGCGGATCTGCGCGTTGCGGATGTATTCGCCGCTCGCGGGATTGAAGATGCGGCCGGTGATCACACCGGGTGCGGGCGACTGCGCCATGCCGATGGGCGCAAGGAACAGGTGGAACGCGATAACCAGCAGGGCGGAGACGCGCACGCGGAGACGTGAGGATTGATCTGACTTCATGGGGTAGGCTGCAACGAGGTTTAGGAGAAAGCGGGCGACGACCCTGACTTCGTCCGCACTTGGCGGAGAAAGACCGGGCAACGTGGCGCGGTGATTGGGCGTCGCGCGACGCTGAGTCCCTAGGTAAACGTCCGGCTCGTTCACGTTCACGCCCGTTTCCATAACACTTTCGTGCGCACAGCCGCACCGCGCACGAAAGTGGCATCTCCCGGGACGTGCGTCCTCCGGCGCCCGACGTCAATTGTCGGCCCAACCCCATGAAACTGAAATCCACCCCACCCTTCGGATTGCGCCGGCTGTTGTTGGTCTGCGCCCTGACCCTCGGCAGCAGTTTTGCGCAGACCTCGACACCGGACGCCGGCGGCCCCAACCCGACCGACGACGGCTACCGCGGAATCTGGTTCACGCTCGGGCAGGTGCAGGAATTCGGCGACAAATACTCCGGCGGTCTCGGCACCTACACGGCCAACCACGTGCCGATCGCGATCTACGCGAAGGCCGTGAACAAAACCTTCTTCGTCTACGGCGGTTCAAAGGGCGGGAAACGCTATCTGCTCAACCTGATTTCCTACTATGACCACGCGCTCGGCACCGTGCCGCGGCCCGTGATCGTGCACGACAAGGGCGGCGTGGATGATCCACACGACAACGCCAGCCTCAGCCTGGATCCCGAGGGCTATCTCTGGGTGTTCATCAGCGGCCGCGCTCGTTCCCGGCCCGGCTTCATCTACCGTAGCGCGAAGCCTTACGACATTACGCGCTTCGACTTGGTCTCGCAGCGCGAGATCACCTACCCGCAGCCGCGCTGGATCGAGGGCGAAGGCTTTCTCCACCTGTTCACCAAATACACCGCCGGGCGAGAACTCTACTGGAGCACCAGTCCCGACGGGAAAACCTGGTCGCCCGACCAAAAAATGGCCGGCATCGGCGGTCACTACCAGACAAGCCACCAGCGCGGAAAAAAGGTCTTCACCGCGTTCAACCGTCATCCCGGTGGTAACGTCGACAAGCGCACCGACCTTTATTTTCTCCAGACGGACAACGCCGGCCGCACGTGGACCAACGTGCGCGGCGAGACCGTCACCGTGCCCGTCACGACCCCGCAAAACTCCGCGCTCGTGCACGACTACGCCGCCGATAACCGGCTCGTTTACATCCACGACCTCGACCTGGACCGCGCGGGCCGGCCGGTGATTCTCTACACGACCGCCGCCAGCTTCAAACCGGGCCCGCCCGGCGATCCGCGTTGGCTGACCATCGCGCGCTGGACCGGCACCGAATGGACGTTCACCGAAGTCACGCCCGCGAATCACAATTACAGCACCGGCTCACTCTACCTTGAGGGCGACATCTGGCGCATCTTCGCGCCGACGGAGAAAGGCCCGCAGCCGGTCGGTAGTGGCGCCGAACTCGCGATCTGGACGAGCCGCGACGAAGGGAAAACCTGGAGCAAGCAGCGCGACATGACTCAGGGCAGCCCGATGAACCACAACTACGTCCGCCGTTCGGTGGACGCGCATCCCGACTTCTATGCCTTCTGGGCCGACGGCGATCCGGACAAGCTTTCGCCCTCGCGGCTGTTTTTCGCGAATCGCACCGGGGACAAGGTGTGGCAATTGCCCTACGACATGAAGGATGCGACCGCGAAGCCGGTGTTGGTCGAGAAGTGAGACGGAAACTTGATCGAAACCTGTAAAACCGACCGGGGATCGACTATTCGCGCAAAAGCCCGCCCCCTCATCAGCCAAACAGCGCGGCGATCGGCTTACCTCCGTCGGTGATCGGCACCGGGCGCGAGGCGTTGACGAGGTCCTTGGCGGGATTGATGCCCATCGCGGCGTGAACGGTCGCATGGAAATCGGGGACGGAAACCGGATGCTCCACGGGCTTGCCCGAAAGGTCGTCGCTTACGCCGTAAGCCCCGCGGTGGCGCAGGCCGCCGCCCGCAAGCACGAGGCTGAAACTCTCCGACTGGTGCCCGCGCCCGCCGCCGCTGTCGAACTGGCCGGGGCGGCCGAACTCCGTGGCGACGACGATGAGCGTTTTGTCGAGGAGCCGCTTCTCCTGCAAATCCGAGATCAGCGCGGAGAGCGCGGTGTCGAGTTCCTTGATGAGGATGTGCTGGTTGAGCTGGCCGGCGTTGTGGGTGTCCCAACCGGCGCCGTTGATGAAATTCAAGTTGTGCGAAACCTCGATGAAACGCACCCCGGACTGCACGAGCCGGCGAGCGAGGAGACAACGCTGGCCGAACTCGCCGCCGTAGCGTTGGCGGACGGATCCCGGTTCTTCGGCGAGCTTGAAATGCCGCATAAAACCGGGGCCGGCCAGACGCAGGGCCTCGCGCTGCACCTCGGCGTAGTCGGTCATGACGGCGTCATCCGCCGCCCGTCCCTGAAGCGGCGAGAGCAGACTCTGGCGGGCGGCGGCGCGCGCCGGATCAATCCCCTCGGGCGGTGTAAACCCGGCGGGGCCCGACTCGGTATCGACGAGGTAAATGTAGCCGTGCCTTGCGCCGAGAAACCCCGGGCCGCGGCTGACGCTTGGATAGCCGATGAGCAGGTAGGCGGGCACGTCACCGCTCACGGCGCCTCGCTCGTGGGCAACGATGGAGCCGATCGACGGATAGATCGTGCTGCCGCTCACGGGGCGGCCGGTGTGGACGTAATTCGTGGCGAGCGCGTGCTCGGTGCCGAGGCGGTGGTTGACGGTGCGCACGGCGGTCACGTGCTCGGCGAGACGCGCGGTCTGCGCGAGGTGCTCGGTGTAGCGCACCCCAGGCACGGCGGTATCGATGATGTCGTAGTCGGAACCGGGCAGCGACGGGGTCGCTTTGGAGTTACCGCGTTTCTTTGGGTCGAAGGTGTCGATCTGCGACATGCCGCCGCCGAGCCAGATGAAGATGCAGTGCTCGGCCTTGCCTCGCGGTGCGGAGACGACGGTGGGCGCGGAGCCCGACGCTCCGAACGCGTGGGGAAACGTGGAAGCAGCCGCAAGGGCGGCGGCGCGATTGAGGAAAGTTCGGCGATTCATAAGCGTGGGGTTTGGAAATAGGGCGGGGTCTCTAACCCGCCCTTTGAGGTGATGGAGGAAAAAGATTTTTTGTAGAGCAGGTCGGAGACCCGCCCTAATTTTTCAGAGAATATACGTCCACTCGGGCGCGTTGAGCAAAGCCCACGTGGCATCTTCTAACCGGCGGCGCCAGTCGGCGTCGAGGCGGGTCGTTGCGGGATCGCCGCAGCGGGCGGCGGCTTCTTCTTCGAGACGCCACGTGTTGGCTTCGCTCTTCATGTGGTTGGACCAGGCCACGTAGTTTGGCCGCACGCGGGCGGCGGCGGGAACCGACACCGGGGCGGTGGCGGGCGGAGTGATGCGTGAGGTATAACCGGGTCGCAGGAGATCGGTGTAATTTTTGCGCTCGGCCGGCGTCGGCGGACGCGTGAACATCCGGAGGAAAAGGCGATCCACGAGCGCGTAGAGCGGCTGGTCTTCAAGCGCGAGGCGGGTGAGGCCGTGGTCGTCGCTAAGCCGCGTAAGCCAGGTCATCATCGTGCCGTTGGAGAGCAGCGCGGGCTGAAGAACATTGGCAGAGACCTCGCGGATTCCGCTGGCGGCGTCGGGACGCGCACCGCGCCAACCGAAGACCTCCATGACCTCGGCGACCGCCTGGATGCGGGGCAGCATGAGGCTCGGGCGGTCGCGCTCGTTGGACGTGGAGGCGAGCATCCACGCGCGGCGGGCGCGGCCGAGATCGAGGGCGTTTTCGGTGGTGCGGACGCTGTCGATGTCGAGGTTGATGGGTTCGAGGACGAAGGGCTTGCCGGTCGCGGCGAAGAGCGAATCCACGAGCTGCTCGGCGGCGATCCGGCGCGGTGCGGGCGCGGTGAAGAGCGGGCTGGTCTCGGCGAGCGCGCGGTCGGCGGCGCGCTGGTAGGCGTGGGAATTGAGGATGATCCGGGCGAGAGCCTTGGCGTCGTAGCCGGAGCGCACGAGTTCGCGGCCGAGCCAGCGGAGCAACTCGGGATGCGAGGGTGTGCTCTTTTCCCAATCGCCGATAGTCTCGACCAGACCGCGGCCCATCAACCGCTGCCAGATGCGGTTGGCCATGACTTGGGCGAAGCGTTCGTTCTGCGGGGCGGTGATGAGGGCGGCGAGGCGGTCGCGCGAATCGTCGGATTGCTCGGCGATCGAGGCGATCGTCCCCTCGTCGCAGAACTGAGCAAATGACCACGCGGGCGCCACGGTCGAGCCCGGCTCGAGGGTAACCTCGATCAACGGCTCGCGGCCGCCGAGGCGCAGGTGGTCCATCGCCACGCTGCTGGTCGCGGGCAGCGTGATCGACTCCCCGCCCAGCATCGCCGCGAGCTGAAAGAGATCCTTCTGCTTCGAGGTGTGCGTGGGCGCGTCATGACAGCGCGCGCATTTCATCTCCACGCCGAGAAATGCGGAGCCGATGATGACGCCCTTCGCCGCCATCGGCACGTCGTTCTGCGAGGCGACGGAGAAACCGGCGGGACCGCCGAAGCGCTCGCTGCCCTCCTGGCGGATCAATTCGGTGACGAAGAGGTCGAGCGGTTTGTTGTCGAGCAACGCCTCGTAAATCCACCAGCGGAACGGGCCGGTGTTATTGAGCGTCGGGTTGATGAGGTTCGGATTTTCCGCAAGCACATCGAGCCAGTAGCCCATGCCATGGTCGGCCCAACGCGGATCGGCGAGCAGCCGGTCGACGGTCTGCGTGCGCCGGGCCGCGGCCGGCAGCGCCCGGAACGCCGCAACCTCGGCCTCGCTCGGGACCACGCCGACGGTGTCGAGCGTGGCGCGGCGGAGAAATGTCAGGTCGTCGGCAAGCGGCGTGAGCTCGAAGCTCGCGACCTGAACCGCCGGCCACGCGGCGCCTTCGCGGATCCAAGTCTTGATGGTCTCGATATCTTTGGGCGCGAGCGGATCGCCTTTGGCCGGCATGATCTCTTCGGAATCGGTGCTCGTGATGCGTTGGACGATCGGGCTGTCCTCGGGCTGGCCGGCGACGAGCGCGGGGCCGTCGGCTTTGCCGCCCGCGAGCGCGGCGGCGAGCGTGTCGAGCCGCAGACCGCCTTTTACCTTCGCGCCTTGGTGGCAGCTATAGCAGTGCGTCTCGAGGATCGGTTTCACGTCGCGAAAAAAATCGACGCCACCTTTTTTCAACGGGGCGTATTCGGCGGAGACCTTGGCGATGCGGTCGGCAATGAAATGGTCGACGGCGTTGGTCGCGGGAAACCCGGCGGGCAAGACCGGCACGGCGACCTCCGGCGTGGCAGCGAGCCACGCTTCGGCCGCGGCGCGGCGCTTGGTCCAGTAGGCGGCGGAATCGGCCCGCCGCGCGGCCCGGGCGCGAGCGTTGACCGCGTCGAGATGAACCCGCCGTTCGGCCTCGTAGGCGGCCCAGCCGGCGTCGGTGTAAGGCACCGTCCGCGAGCCGGGCGAAAGCAACCACCACGCCGCGCTGCCAGCCGGGGAAAATGCGACGACCGTCTCGCCGAGTTCGGGGCGAAAGGGCCTTTTGCTCTTCGGCTCGATCCCGCCCACCACCGTCTCGAGCACTACCGTGACCGTCGCTCCAGTGAACTCAAATTCACCCCATTCCTCGCGGTTGCCCGGCGTGGCGAAACGGAAATCGGGGCCGAGATTCAGGTAGGTCGCCTGCGGCTCCACCGGCAGTTCGCCGGCGTTGCCCACGGCGAAAGCAGCGGGCTGGGCGAAGGGTGTTTCGAGGATTTTCTTTCCGTCCACGAACAACCGCGCGGTGCCGCGCGAGCGCAGGAGCAAACGATGCTTTCCGGCCGGAAGCTGAACTGCGGCCGTGGCGCGAAACACCGTGGGAAATGCCCGATCTGCTCGCACCCCCGTAGTGACGTATTTCTGCGGCAGCTCAAAGAAACCAAAAACCTCCTCGGCATAGCTCTCCGTGACGGCGGTCTGCGCCGGCCAGACGTTTTTCACGTCCACCGGGCCGGTCGGCTCGGCGAGTTCGATCCGAATTTGGCCGACGGCGACCGACGCGCCAAACCCGGCCACAAACGATCCGAACAAGAGCGCGACGACGAAATGGGTGAGACGGGGTAGCATGAGCCGAACCAAAGACTCCACGCGGAACCGGCCGAAACACACGCCCAAGCATATCCCACTTTCGTGCAGGTCCGCCCAAACTCGCGCCGTCAGAGCCTCGCCCGTCAGCACCGCCCCAATTCAACGCCGGTGGTGCGCGCCTCCCCCTAGCCCGCCACGCAACCGCCCGAACACGGCTTGGCGTTGGCCGGCGACTTGACCGGCCGATGCGTTCACCTATGCCTTTCCCCATGAAATCGGCCTACACGATCAAAGAGGCGCAGAAAAATCTGTCGGCCGTCGTGCGCCACGCCGAACGGGGCAGCCTCGCCACCATCACCCGTCGCAAGAAGCCGGTGGCCCACATTATCAGCGCCGAACGCCTCTCGGCCATCGCCGAGACGATGGAAATCCTCGCCGATCCTGCCGCGATGAAAGCGATCCGCGACGCGGAGAGCGGAAAAGGAAAATGGTATTCGGTCGAAGACCTTGCTGATTGAGCTACAAACTCCACATCAGCCCGCAGGTGCACGAATATCAGACGACCTTGGGACCGCAGTCCCGTCGCGCGGTGAAGAAAGCGATCAGAAATCTGGGCGAAGAACGCGGAGACATCATCGCTCTTAGAGACAAGTTGACGGGGTTCTATCGGCTCAGAATTGGGCGCCATCGGCTGATTTTTCGCTACCAGCCTGCGCGGGTAATTCAGTGCGTCTACCTCAACGAACGCTCCCTCGTCTACGAACTCTTCGAAGCCGAAATGGCGCGCATCGGCAGCTGGGACTGATCGCGCCTCACGGCCGCAGGTGCCGGTCCGAGAAGTCCAGATACTGCGCCCAATCGTAGGCGATGATGTCGTGTTTCCCGGTCCGAATGTGATAACGGAGCGTCCCGCCCACCGGAGCGTCCACTGCCGGCATCGTCGTCACTCCCAACCCCGTCTTTCCGTGCAACGTGTAGACCGGCTCGGCGCCCAGCGCGGACAAAAATTCGCCACGCGGATCCGCCCACTGGTCGCCCACCGCACTCGCCACGTAGAGCGGCCGCGGCGCGATCAACGCCAGCAACTGGTGCTGGTCCACGGGCAGCGCCGTTTCGTGGTCGTCGTAACGGCGGAAATTTTTCGCAAACCAGTGCGGAAATTTTTGATTTATGATCCCCACCGTCTCGCCGTAGACGCGCTTGCTCAACGCCGCCCCGCCGCAGCCGCTCTCGTTGGAGATCACGAGCGCGAACCGCTCGTCCTGCGCCCCGGCCCAAAGCGCCGCTTTGCCCAGCCGCGAATGTCCGTGCAACGCGACCCGCTTCGCGTCCACCGCGGCGTCGGTCTCCAGATAGTCGAGCGCGCGACTCAGCCCCCAAGCCCACGCCCCGACCGCGCCCCACGCATCGCCCGCCCGCTCCTCGGCCCCGCCGGTCCCAAAAAGAGCCGGCACGCCCTCCGTCAACCCTCCGGCCCGATCCGGCGCGAGGTCGTTGCACCAGGCTGAGGCCACGGCATAGCCGCGCGCGATCACGGTCTCGACCTGCCAGCGCTCCGCATGTGCTCCGCGTTGCTCCGGCTTTTTTTCCGGCTGCGGATCAACCGGCCGGTAACGCTGCGTGTCGTAGATCGTGTGCGGCTGCGCCAGCGCGATGCCGGGGTCGGCGTGCACCGTGTGGTTGCCGAAAAAATTGAGCCCGAGAAACACCGGCGGCGGCGTCACATGGTTGGGCACGTACAGCAGGAGATTCATCCGGGGGCCGTCGGTTTTGCCGGTGAACCACAGCGTGATCTCCTTGCGCGTGGCCTTGCCGCCGAGCGCGGCGCGATCGACGGACGTCACCTCGGCCCGCATCGCCGCCGGCCGCCCCGCTGGCGTGCGCCCGTAGACCTCTCGCGCAAACAGCTCCAACAGCTCCGGCCGCCGCCGGGCGCGCCACGCAGCGGCGTCGCGCACCGGCGAGCCGTCCGCCATCACGAGCGGATCGGGCAACGTGTAGGGCGCGACTTTGGCCTCGTCGGTGTGGGCGGGTTGGGGTGCGGCGGACATCGGGCCGGCGATGAGAGCTCCGAGAAACAGGGTCAGGGGCGGGAGGAAGCGCATCGCCGACTCTCGCACTGCTTAACTTTCAAGAACAAGAATTACCTCGGCCCGATTGAATTCACCGACGGCGTCTCCGCTAGCCGACAAAACTGTAGTCGTAGGGCGCGCGCAGTTCGCGGGCGATGTGCGCGTTGCCGGCGGCGGCGTGCTCGCCGATAAATTTTTCCGCCGCGGCGTCCCACGTGAGTTTATGGCCCGTGCGCATCGAGATCGCCCCAAGGTGACACATCGTCGCCGAGCGGTGGCCGGTCTCGACATCGCAAATCGGATCCTGCCGCGAGCGCACGCTTTCGATGAAATTCGCCATGTGCTCTTTGCTGCGCTGCAACTGAATCGAGCCCTCGGGCAACGGCGTCGTGAGCAATGCCGGATCACTCGCGGTGATCTGGCCCCGCCGCACCCAAATCCAACCGTCGGTGCCTTCAAAACGGATGCCGTTGCGCTGTCCCTCCTTGTTGATGACCACGCCGTAGATGCTGTCGTCTTTCGTCGTGAGAATCGTGAGCTTGATTCCGTCGGCGTAAGTGTAGCGCACCTCGTAATCGCTGATCGCCGTGTAGCCGCCGGGGGTCGGCTGGGCGAACACGGTGGACTCGACCTCGCGCGGCGCGAGCTGACCGATCGCCCAGTAGGCGATGTCGTTGTGGTGGGCGCCCCAGTCGGTCATCGTGCCGCCCGAATAGTCATACCAAAAGCGAAACGTCCGGTGCGCCCGCTGCGGCACGTAGTCGACCCGCGGCGCCGGCCCGAGCCAGAAATCCCAGTTGAGCTCCGGCGGCACGTTTGCCGCCGCAAACGGGCCTTCGTTGAGACCCGCGGGCAACCACACCTTGGCCTCTTTCAATCGGCCGATCCGGCCGTTGCGCACGAGTTCGCAAGCCATGCGGAAGTGCTGCGAGCTGCGCTGCTGGGTGCCCGTCTGCAAGATCGTGCCGCGGGCGCGCGCGGCCGTGACCAGGCGGAGGCCTTCGTCGATCGTGAGGGTGAGCGGTTTCTCGCTGTAGATGTCTTTGCCGGCCTTCACCGCGCCGAGGTTGATCAACGTATGCCAATGGTCGGGTGTGGCGTTGACGATCACCTGCACATCGTCGCGCTCCAGCACGCGGCGAAAATCACCGTAGATCTGCGGCGGGGTCTTGCCCTCGACGGTAAAGCGGGCCGCCGCCCCGGCCGCGTGAGTCTGGTCCACATCGCATACCGCCAAGATATCGCCGTGATTCGCCGCGTTGGTCGTGACGCCCTTGCCCTGCCCGCCGCAGCCGATGAGGGCGATGCCCGGACGGTCGTTGGGCCCGAGCCGCCGTGGGCCAGCTGCCTCGGCCGCCACGAGCTGCCGCTCAACAAACCACAACGGCAGTCCGGACGCCGCGGCGGCGACGCTGCACCGTTTGAGAAAGGACCGGCGGGAAATATGGAATGAATTCATGGGGCTCTTTGGGGGGAAGGAGGAACCGGTGGGATCTGGTCCTGAACGCAAGCGGCGTCGGCGATGATTCAGCACCTTCGCCGGCTTCAATAAAGTAGAATCACGCCCAAGCCCGGAATCCAACTGATCACGCCTTTGCGCGGCGTTGTTTCCAGATCCGCGCGATTTCCAAGATCACCAACGGCGCGAAGATCCACACCACTTGCATTGGGAAAAGTTTT
Source organism: Opitutaceae bacterium (assembly GCA_044356555.1). Taxonomy (GTDB): domain Bacteria; phylum Verrucomicrobiota; class Verrucomicrobiia; order Opitutales; family Opitutaceae; genus Tous-C4FEB. The sequence goes on from JBIKWB010000001.1 coordinate 22,461, forward strand.
CGCGCGTCCGCCTGGTGATACACCGCGAGGGCCGCTGCGACGTAGATGAGGCGGTGGATATTTTTCCAGAGCTTGCCCCCGAGCCACTTGATCGCGGCGTTCCAACTCGTCGCCGCCAGCACGAGCAAGATCATGAACGCGATCAGCCCCGTCAGTTGGAACGGTTTTTCTACCGCCGCCCGCAAGATCGCGGGCACCGCCGCGAGTTCGAGGCCGCCCTCGTAGACGAGGTGCGTCGCCACGTGCAGTGCCGCGTAGAGGAACACCGCGACGCCCACCAGCCGACGGTGGCGGTTGAGCGCCTGCGCCACACCCCATTTTGGCCAGAGCACGCGCAGCGGCGAAAACGAGAGCACGGTCGCGAGCAAGATGCACGCGACGAAGCCGAAATGATGCAGCACATATTTGAGCGGATCGGCCGTCACGCTCGCGTCCTCACGGATGAAGATCGGCCACAACGGCCAGAGGCCGGGCAGCACGAGCAAGGTCCAGACGACGACTTTTGATCGCAGGAGTTTTTCGAGAACGAGCATGTCGGCTATCGGGAGGTCATCGCGAGAAGCGCAGCGACAAAGCGATTCCGCTGGGTCGCCCCGCCCGGCGAGGCCGGGCTCGCGATCACAAATTCCTCAGTAATTCTTCCGCAGATCCATCCCGGCGTAGAGCGCGGCAACTTGTTTTTCGTAGCCATTAAACATCAGGGTTTTTTGGCGGCCACCGAGACCGCCGCCGATCACGCGCTCGCTCGCCTGCGTCCAACGCGGGTGGTCCACGGTGGGATTCACGTTGGCGTAAAAACCATACTCGCTCGACTGGAGCACCTGCCACGTGTTGCGCGGCTGTTTGTCGGTGAGCTCGATCTTCACGATGGATTTGATGCTCTTGAATCCATACTTCCACGGCACAACGAGCCGCAGCGGCGCACCGTTTTGGTTCGGGATCGGTTTGCCGTAGATGCCCGTCGCGATGAAGGACAACTCGTTCATCGCCTCGTCCAGCCGCAGTCCTTCGACGTAGGGATAGTCGAGATTGCCCGCCCGCTGGCCCGGGGCGTTCTTCGGATCCACGAAGGTCGTGAATTTCACATACTTCGCCTCGGCCTTGGGATCGGCGAGCGTGATGAGTTTCGAGAGTTCGAAGCCATCCCACGGCACCACCATCGACCACGCCTCGACGCACCGCAGGCGATACACGCGTTGCTCGGCGCCGCCCATTTTCATGACGAGATCGTTGGCCTCGATCTTGAACGGATTGCGCACCAGGCCGGCGATTTCGACGGTCCAAGGCTCGGTCTGCCAACCCTTGTTGGCGTTGATCTTGGGCTCCGCTTTGTCGGTACCGAATTCGAAGAAATTGTTGTAGCTCGTGATGAATTCGTAGGGTGTGGGCTTGAGGGCCGGATCACGGTAAGCCGGGTTCACTTTGGTCGGAAATCCCGCGGTGGCGGCGAGGACATCGCGGGCGGCGAGCGCGAAACCGGTGACGCCGAGGGCGCGCAGGAAGTCGCGGCGCTTCGAAAGGTGATAGAGGTTTTCGGGGGTGACGGCGGACTCGGGGAGTTCCCAAGCTTTGGGGGAGCGAATGAGCATGGAGGTAAACGTTAAGGATGGGAGGCGGCGGGACGGAGATTTATTCCAGACGAAAAGAAACCCGGCACCGCTCCCGACGCAATCCGGCACCGCTCAACCACCCGGCTGGGAATCCCCGATCAGGGCGAGGCATTGCATGGCCGCGAGCCCCCACTGGGCCGTGCCGTTGGTCGAAACGAACAGACCCTCCTCCACCGGCCGGAGCACGGCGGGCCCGACGACGCGACGCGTCTCAAAACGACCCCGCACACGCGGCCCGCCCGCACCTTGGGCGAACTCTCGCCACGCGCGTTGGGCGAGCGCGGCGTCTTTTTTCTCCCGGGCCGCGTAGGCCGTGAGCCGCGAATGCCCCTGCTGCAGGCCTACGTTTCGAAACGCCTGGCCAAACCGCTGCGCCTGCTCGGCGGGTGTGGCGTTGTAGAGCACGCAATACTCCAACCACGCCGCGCGAAACTCCGGCACGTCGATCAACTGGATCAGCTCGGCGCAGATCTCCACCAAGCCGAAAACCGCGTTCAGATGCGAAAGCGATACGCCTCCGGCCGCCGGCGCGGTAAACGCGCCGCTGTCCAGATCGAGCATCACACCCGAAGTAAAAAAGCCGTTGGGCAACGCTCCGATCGTGCGCATCCCCGTTTTCAGCCGGCCCAACATGCGAGGGTCGCCCGTTCTTTCCCATTCCGTGAGCCACGCTCCGGCCAGCGAACCCCAGTCGGTGCCGAGGCTCAGCCCCACTTGGCTCGCATCTTTGCTGGCGCTGCGGGCCTGATCGCCGGCGACCACCGCGTGGGCGAGTTTACGGCCGGGCGGAATCCGCAACAACGCATGACCCGCCTCGATTTGCTCGCGCATGAGATCGCCGATCCGCTCGTCGCCGGTGAGATAGTAATAGTAGCGCCGGTTGGTGGCCGTGCTGATGCGGAGTTGTTTCGCGCTGCAGCCCCAGTGCTGGACGTTGTGCCGCGAACCGAGCGGCGCGAACCGCCCGATATGGTGCACATCGACTTCGCCCGTATGCCACGTCATCGCCTCGGCAAAGCGGAAAACATCCGGCCGGCCGCTGCGGAGAAAATAAAGCCACAGCCAGAGATCGGTCGAAAGCTCGGAGTTGTCCCACGCGTAGCCGCCGATGTCGTAGCGCCACTCGCGGCGATCGGCGTCGTAGGTGTGCATGACATCGCCGTAGTTCCAAAAACCAAACCACCGGCGCTGCTCCTGTTGCCCACGATAGAAATCAAAATACGCGGCCAACTGATCCTCGACCGCCGCCTTGGCCGGCGTCGAGCGGTCCACCGGATTCCAGAGCTCTCCAAAGACGCCGCACGCCTGCAAATACTGCGGCGAACTCGTCAATAGCGGGGGCGCGGCCAACACGCCTTGCATCGCGGCCAGTTGCGCGCGCTCCGGCGTTGCCGCCACAAACGCCATGTGCAACTCGCTCGTTCGCGCGACACCTTCGGGCGAATTAAAACCGGGCTCGTAATCCTCGTAGGTCACCTCGAGGCCGCCGTTGTATTGCTTGTCGTAGGTGTCTTGGCCGAGGCCGTCATGATAGGGCCGCAAATCCATCGCGCCCGCATCCGGCGCCCACATCCACGCCGTCACGGTCGCGACGTCACCGGTGGCGCCACGGATGTCGAGCTGGGCGGGATGGCTCTGCCAAAAATTCCGCAAGCCCAACACCATGCCGCCCGACGGTGTGCCGACATAGCCGAGTCCACCGGCCCGCTGCCCCTGGGCCGAATCCAACCAGGTAAATCCCTCCCGCGTGCGCTTACGGATCTGGAATCCATCCGCGCTGTTTTGCACCAGCGACCAATCCGCGTAAGCCGGGATGTAGTCGAGCCGGCTGGCCACCCCTTGATTCCATTCGGCGAGCGGCGGCGTGGCACGACCGGCGATTTGCGCCTCCCGAACCGGTGCCCCCGGATCGCGCCGCAGGCCCGTGATACCGCGCACGGCCTCGGCAAACACACCATTCTCCAGACCCGAGAAACGCACGTGCCGGTCGTGGAGCGCGCCGCGCAACGGCACGGCAAACGCAACGCCAAGACCTGAGATAAAATCCTTCGACGCGTCGCCGTCGAAAAGGATCGTGTGCATCAACCGAACCCCGTCGCCGCCCGCGTAAAAATAGAGCCGCACCACAAACGGCAGCCACGTCCGGCCTCCGCCGGCATGGCGCCCCTCCAGTTTCACCACCGCCCGCACCGGACCGGCCTGCTCGAGCGTCACGTGCTCGATCTCACCGACAAAATTTTCCGTCCGGACCGCACCCGGATCGATCCGGTTTTCCAACCGACACACCAACCGGCCCGCGCGCGCAAGCTCCACGCCGCCCCGCGTCACCGACCGGATGAAAGCATCGCCCCGACGCCCGATCACCACGCGAATCACGCCGGTATCAATCTCGATTTCACCCGCCGTCTCCACGACCACCACCGGCCGCGCCGGCGTCGCCGGAGTTCCCGACGCGATCCGGTAGGCGTCGGCGATGGGCGCATCCGCCGGGATGGCATGGGCGGTCCACTTCAACGAACCGTCGGGCCAAAACGCCAGCGGCCGCGACTGCACCGGCACCGGTTCGCCACCGGCGGTGTGCAGCGTAAACGTCGTCTCGCGCGCGTGCCGCCCGCGCGGCCAAGGCATACCCCAACTCGCCCCCGACATCAGCCCGGGCACACCGTCCTCCAGCCAGCGCAAGGCCGACGGGTCGCGCGACACCGGTGCCGCGGTCGGCGGGCTTTCCGCCGCCCGCAACGCGGCGGCAAGCGGAACCACGGCGGCGGTCAACGTGGTGTTGCGGACGAATTCGCGGCGGGTGATCGGTGTCATAGTTGGAGAGATAAATTCAAAACTAACGGGTCCATCCGCCGAGCGGGTCTCCCGGCAGCGCCCGAAGAGCGGCCGTCACGATCGCCGCATTGAGTTCGGCCCCGGCCTGATTCGTGTGCGTGTGTTCGTCGGCGAAAAATGCCTCCACGTTGGCCGCGCCCTCGGTCTCATAACGCGCGGCGACCCGCTCATTGAGGTCGATAAAGGCCGCGCCCTCTTCGGCCGCAACCTGCCGGGCCCAGCCGCCGTAGCTCTCGGCGGCGCGCACGATGCGGCCGTCTTTCCAAATTTTCCGCGTCACCAGCGAACAGACGATCGGAGTCGCACCGGCGGCCCGCGCCTCGCGCAGGTACTGCCGCAAATACCAACCGTAGCTGTGCACGACTTCGGGCAACTTGGTCAGCAGATTTTCGATGGCCTCGGTTTCTTCGCCCGTGCCCTTGATGGTGCCGCGCGCCCGCTGGGTATCGTTAAGTGGAGCCGCGTCGTTGTGACCGAATTGGATCAACACGACGTCGCCGGGTTTGATCAGCATCAACGCGCGCCGCCAGTGGCCCTGCGTACGAAACGTGCGACTGCTCAGCCCGCCCACGGCGCGGTTCACCAGATTTACTTTTATCCCGTCGAACTGGGCGCCCAGGAAATCGCCCCAGCCCCACTGCCCGCCCGCGCCATCGCCCCGTCCGTTGCGCACGGTGGAGTCACCGATCAGCACGATCGAGGGCAGCTTGGCCTCCGCCGGTTCGGGCAAATTGAGCCAGCCGATCGCATCCGCCGCCACCGCCGCGCCCCGGGCCGACAGATACCGGTCAAACTTGCCGGAAGGTCGAAGCCCCCGGAGTCCCGCCACGGCCGAAGCCGCGTGAATCTCGGCGCCGGCCAAGTTGGTATGGGTGTGGTCCGGGCCGTAGAACGCTTTCACCTCGGCCTCACCGAGCGCTTGGAATTGATCGGCGACGATCCTCGAAAGGTCGACGAACGGCACACCGGCGTCGGCGGCGATTTCTCTGATCCACGAACGGTAACGACCCGAGCTGCGTTCGATCTTTCCTTCGCTCCAACGGTCGCGAATCGAAAGCGAAAGCAAAATCGGGGCGGCACCTTTGACCTTCACGTCGGCGATCATTTTTCGGACATACCAGCCGAAGGTGCGCACGGTTTCGCGTTGGTGCGTGACGAGATTGTCGATCTCGACGCTCTCCTCGCCGAGGCCGGGCAACGAACCCCGCGCCCGCAACGGTCGGGTGGAGCCGGGCGGCTCGCCGTTGATGGCGCCGCCGTCGTTGTGGCCGAACTGGATCAGCACGGTGTCGCCGGCCTTCACCTCCGCCAGCAGGCGGTCCCAGTGCCCCTCGGTGATGAAGGTGCGGCTGCTCCGCCCGCCGCGCGCGCGATTCGCGACATTGATTTTCGTGCGGTCAAAAAACTCCGCAAACGGTTCGCCCCAGCCCTGCACCGGTTGGCCGTTGGCTTTGGCGGCGGTGGAATCGCCGGCGATGAAAAGCGTGGGCAGCGCCGGGTTCAGCGGCGACGTCGCGACCGCCGGATTGGCCGAAAGGTCGGGGGCGGGATCTTGCGCGGCACCGGCGAATGGGAGCAGAAAAAAGGCGAACCGGAAAAGGGCGCGGAGGTTCGTCCGGGGAAAAACGTTCATCGGATTCAGTTTCCTAGAGGCCGTTGTTGGGTGAACTTGGAGCTGGGCGGAACGACGAAGCTCTCGGGCGGCTCGGGTCGTGCCGGATCGTAGGTGCGAAATTCGGGCCGGAGCGCGGCGGCCGCAGCGAGCTTCGCTTCGACGAGACCGAGCGCGACACAGCGGGCGAGTTGGTAGGCGCCGTAGTTGTTGTGATGGGTGTTGTCGATGGTGCCGCCGGGTGCCGCGAAGGCGCGGGCCGATCGCTCCGGCCCCAGCGCGGCGTAGAGCACCATCGACTTCGCATTCAGGTCGATGAAGGCCACGCCTTCCGCCTCGGCCGTCATTGCGGCGGCGCGAGCGTAGTCGGCCAACGTCGGATCAACGTTTCCGGCGGCGTCGAAGCGGCGGCGCTCCACCGGGGAGACGATCACGGGAATACCACCCGCCCGGCGGACGGCGGCGATGTGGGTCTTTATCTCCGATTGATAAGTCGAAAACGGACCGCCGGTGCCGGCCGCGATCTGCTTCTGGTCGTTGTGGCCAAACTGCATCACCAAGGTGTCGCCCGGCCGCATGATTCCGACGATTTTGTCGAGTCGTCCACGGCTGATCGAATCGCGGTAGGTCTCGCCCGACTCGCCGTGATTGGCCACGGCAACCGTCGGCTCGAAGAAGCGCGGCAGCATCTGGCCCCAGCTCGCAAACGGTTCGAGCGATTGGTCGCAAAGGGTGGAATCACCGAGCAAAAAGACGGTCGGCACCTGCGCCGGCACAATCTCCACGGCGCTCAAGGTCGCGCCGTGAAGTTCAAGCGTGAGCGCGTCGTCCCACGCCCAAGCTTCCTGCGTGGTTTCGCGCGGCGCCTTCAGTTTCACGCGCCGCGCCGGGGCGCCTTCCGGCAGGGCGATCCGCGGATTGCGCGTGTTGACGATGAACGTGCGGGTGAGCGTTTCGTTTTCGGCCAAAGGCTCCGGACCCAGCACCAGGCGACGTAGTTCGGCCTTCACGGTGGCCAAACCGCCGCCGGTCACCCCGCGAAGCGTCACCGTCACCTTCCAATTACCCTCCGGCAGATGCGTCGTGAAGTAGACCGCCGGCACCCCCGCCTCAAAGCCATAGCCCCGCTCAACCGAATAGAGATCGCCCGGCGCGACCCGGACTGAGCCGGCTTGGAGCGGTGCGGCCTCGAAATGAAAACGTCTCACGACCGGTTCGCCGGCGGCACCGGTCAACGCCGAGGAAAACGCACCGCTCAGGCCGAGCGCTAATCCTAGATGTGCGACGGGCCAGGCCATGACGGTCAACCGGCGGCAGACCTGAGCAGCAGCCAAAAACCGGCAAGAATCCCGCCTGATACGCCCAGACACGCGATAAATCCAATCGCGTCGACCTTGTCCCATTTGGCGAACTCCCAAGCCGAAGCCGGCCCGAAGAGTTTGGTGTCGTCGAAGCGGCGCGGGTTGAGCCGGGTCTGGGCCATCGCCGCCAATTCGAGCTCAGGCGTGGAGCCGACGGGGGTTTTCATTTTCCCAAAAAACAAATCGATCCGGGCGCGATCCGGCGCCCGCGTAAACCGGCTGACCAAAATCAAAACCAGAAACGGAAACAAACCGGTGTAGAGAAAGCGCGCCGCATTACGACCGCTGGCGGTAAATCCCGCGACATCCAAGCCGGCCCGATCCAGCACCCAGAGTTCGAGGTGAAACCGCTTGCTGCCCACCAAGGCACTCGCGGAATCGGCCGGATTCTCACGGACAACACTTTCAAAAAACACCGGAACCATCCGGCCGCTTTGTTCCACCTGCCGGGTCAACTCCGGGTTGCGCACGAGGACATCGAGATGCGGGGCCACCAACGAGGGAAACACGAGATTGAGCAAGGCCGACAAAATGACCGCCGCCCAGACCGCCGTGGCCGTGAGCCGACGCCAGAAATAGATCAGCATGACCGCCGCTCCGAACGGAACATTGATCGTGAGCAAAAGCTGCAGCACCGAGTAGACATCGTCCATGCTCGCGGCCGCCCAAACGCCGGTCGCAAGGATCAACACGATCGCGTAACGCCCGACACTGACCATGCCCGCATCGGAGGTCGCGGGGCGAAACCACAGCCAAAGATTACGGGTGAAGAGCGCCGAGACCGCCATCGTTTGGGCCGCGACGGTCGACATGTTGGCGGCGAGCAAGCCGGCCATCATGAGTCCGAGAAAACCGGGCTGGAGCAGCAGCAGCGCCATCGAGCCCCACGTGGAATCGGGATCGGAGAGCTGCGCGGCACCTTGATAAAGCGCGATCGCGATCAGACCGCAGAGCGCCCAAAGGATGATCATGATGCGCTTGGCGTAGGTGCCCGAAACGGCGCCGAAGCGGGCGGCAAACTCGTTCTTCGCCGAACCGGAGACCGCCATGTTTCCGATAATGCCGTGGATCTGGATAATGGAGATCAGGAAAATGCCCCCGAGCTCCCAACCGCCCACTCCGCCGGCACCTCCGCCCAATAAATCGAACATTTCCGCCGGCACTTTGACCGCCAACTGATCCCAACCTCCGATCGCCGTCAGCCCGAACGGAATCAGGATAAACGAAAAGACCACGATCAGCACGCCTTGGAACGCTTCGTTGACGGCCGCTGCGGCCAATCCGCCCATCACGATGTAGGCACCCACGATGAACGAATACACGAGATAGTAGGTCCACTTGCCGGTGGGGCTGTGCAGCCAAGAAATGTAACTGCTGAGTTCGCCCCGGCGGTCTTGATCCTTGAGGATCTCCAGTCGGGCGCGATCGGTCGGAGCGAGCGGAGCGATTTTGGCGGCGGTTTCGAGCGCTTTGAGTTCGCGAAATCCTTCGACCGACGCTCGCTCGGCGGGGCTCCATTTTGCCTCCGGTTTGACCATCAGCGAGGCCGTGACCTTGTACCCGACCAAGTTCCCGAAGCCGATGATCACGATCACCGTCGCGACGATCTGAAACGCCGCGTAGAAACGCGCCAAGGCCGGACTGCCAAATCGATCCTCAAAAAGATCCGCCACCGTGACGAGCCGCACCCGCCGAAACCACGCGTTCATGAACCAGTAATAGGGATTCATGAACAACGTCTGCAGCGTGAGCCAGACGCCGGAGGCTCCTTTCTGGTAAACCAAGCTCGAGGTGCTGACTGCCCCGTTGGCGTCCGTAGCGTTGCCGAAATTCAGGAAGAACTGGTAAAGACTTCCCAGCTTTCGCCCGGCCAGAAAGAAATCCTCCTGACTCTGAGCCGCCCGCGACGCCCGCCGACCCACGTAGATTACGATCGCCAGATAAGCGGCGATAACGAGCAGATCGAGGACATGGAGATTGCCGAGCGACATAGGGGCGAAAAAGCAAAAGCTGAACCCCGTTCCGAGCCAAGAGCACCCGCAAACAAAAGGGGATTCGCCAGCAGAGAGACGCCGAGCATCTCTCCGCAGCAATCGGCCGAAAGGTCGGACAGTTCGTTTTCCGTCGCGTCGTTTCAAATGCGCAAGCGGACAAGCTCGGCCGCGCCGGAAGGGCCCGGGATTTGAGCCCGCGGAACCGCGAAATCTTTCACGAACATTTCGTCCGCGCCGATCAGGCCGCGATCGCCAAAGCGGCGAACTTGCCGAGCGCCCGTTCTTGGGCTGAATTCACGGCTCCCCCTTATGCGATCACTGCGCTTTCTCACGATCACGGTCGGTGCCCTCGTCAGCCTAAGCGCCCGCGCCGACGTCACCCTTGCGCCGCTGTTTGCCGACCACGCGGTTTTGCAACGCGACCGGCCCGTCCCGATTTGGGGCACGGCCGATGTGGGTGAAAAAGTCGTCGTGACCTTCGCCGGTCAAAGTCACGCCGTCACCGCTGCGGCCGACGGGCGTTGGATTGTTGTCCTCGACGCTCTCCCCACCAGCGCCATCGGCGCCGATTTGGTCGTGACCGGGAAAAACACCCTGACCTTGAAGAACATCGTGGTCGGCGACGTGTGGCTCTGCTCAGGGCAGTCCAACATGGAATTCACCGTCGATTCTCGCCCGGGCACGTGGCAGGCGACGAGCCGCGTAACCGGCGCCGATGCCGAAATCGCCCTCGCCCGTTATCCTCTGATTCGCCACATCCGGATTGGGCAATCCGTCGCTGCCGCGCCGTCGGCCACCGTCGCCACCTCTGGCTGGCAACTGACGACTCCGCAAACCGTCGGCGGATTCACCGCGGTCGGCTATTTCTTCGCGCGCGACCTCTTTCAAAAGCTCGGCGTGCCCATCGGCCTCGTGCACAGTTCATACAGCGGCACCCCGGTCGAAGCGTGGATGAGCCCGGCCGCGCTGGCGAGTGCACCGGAATTCACCCGGGTAAGCGAGCGATGGGCGGAGGATCTGGCGGCCTACGCGGCCAGAAAAACCCAATTCGACCGTGATCTCGCCGCGTGGACGGCCGCCGAGGCCGCCGCAAAAACCGTCGTGGCGCCGACCAAAAAATCCGGTTCAAAAACTCCGGTTCCCACCCCGCACGCGGCGTTTCTTCAGGCGAATCCGCGCCCTCGGGCGCCGCGTGGATATCCCTCGGATCCGTGGCAGCCGGCCGGGCTTTTTAACGGTATGATCAACCCCCTTCTGCCTTACGCCCTCCGCGGCGCGCTGTGGTATCAGGGTGAGAGCAACGCCGACCGGCCGGCCGAGTATCACGCACTCTTCACCGCGATGATCACGGCTTGGCGGGCTCATTTTGGTCAGGACGATCTGCCCTTTTTCTGGGTCAATCTCGCCGACTTCAAGCGCCCCGCCGACCTGACCGGCCGTTCGTGGGCATTCCTACGCGAGGCCCAAACCCGCACCCTCGCCTTGGCCCACACCGGCCAAGCCCTCGCGATCGATCTCGGTGATCCCCAAGAAATTCACCCGACCAATAAACAGGAAGTCGGCCGCCGTCTCGCACTTCTCGCCAAGAACCGGGTTTACGGCCTCACCACGGCCGACACCGGACCCACGTTCCTCGCGGTTACCCGCGAGGGAGCAGCGCTGCGGGTGGCCTTTGCCCACGCCGGGGACGGACTGGTCGCCCACGACCGGCCCGTTCAGAGTCTGGAAGTTGCGGGCGCCGACCGCGTTTTCCGTCCGGCAACGGCGCAGATCATCCGCGACACGCTGCTCGTCTCCGCGCCCGATGTGCGCGATCCCGTCGCCGTCCGCTACGCTTGGTCCAACGCTCCGGAGGCCAATCTTTACAACGGTTCGGGTCTGCCCGCTGCGCCGTTCCGCTCGGACAACTGGTAGTTCACCCCACTTGCGTTTCCAAAACGACACCGAGTGCGACCTTGCGCGAGGCCCGGAAGTGAGCATTTAGGACGACGATCATGATCGCCACCCCATCCCGCCGAAGTGCCCCGCTTGAAGGAACCGAACTCATTCTGGCGACGAAGCCGTTCGCCAAAGACGACCCGGTGAAAAGTTGGTGGGCGATCCTTTCTACCCTCACCCTGCTCATCATCGCGCTGGCCGGTGCGCTCTCCGGTCTGCCTTTCGCCGCCCGGCTCGTTTGCAGTGTGATCGCCGGGCTGATTCTCGTGCGGTTTTTCGTGATTTACCACGACCAGCAACATCACGCGATCCTGCCGGGCTCGAAAATCGCCGAGGGCCTCATGCGCGTTTTCGGCATTCTTGCCCTCAGCCCAAGCAGCGTGTGGCGCAGTTCGCATAATCATCACCACAACCACAATTCCAAGCTGCGCGGCTCCCACATCGGCTCCTACCCGATCATGACCACCGACCAGTATCGGCGCAGTTCGACCGGCAAACGGATCATGTATCTCTTTGTGCGGCACCCGCTCACGATCCTTTTTGGTTACGTGTTCATGTTTCTCCAAGGGATGTGCATTTACCCGTTCTTCAACCACCCGCGTGAGCACTTCGACTGTCTGGTCGCCATCATCGTCCACCTCGCGATCAGCGTGACGCTCTTCATGACCGGCGGTTGGACCGCGCTGGTGCTCGGGCAATTGCTCCCCCACTTCGTCATGGATGCGCTCGGCTCGTATCTTTTCTACGCCCAGCACAATTTCCCGGGCGTCTCGTTCGCCGACAAAGACGGCTGGACCTACGAAAAAGCTGCGCTCGAATCGTCCAGCTACATGAAGATGAATCCCGTGCTGGCATGGTTCACCGCCAATATCGGCTATCACCATATCCATCATCTCAACCACCGGATTCCTTTCTATCGTCTGCCCGAGGTGCTCGCGGCGATCCCGGAGCTGCAAGCGCCGAAGACGACCACGCTCCGGCCCTCGGACATTGTGAATTGCTTGCGGCTGAAAGTTTGGGATGTCGCGCAGCAACGCATGGTCGGCGTGCGGGGACTGTGACCGGGGCGCCGCGATGACGTTTACCGCCGCGCACCTCGCCGCCTTGCTCAAGGGCGAAGTTATCGGCAACGGCGAGACCCCGCTCACCGGTTTCGCCGCCGCCGACCGCGCGCAACCCGGCGACCTCACCTTTGCGGAAAAAGAGAGCTACTTCGCCACAGCCGAAGCCAGCGCGGCGGCGGCGATTTTGGTTTCGGAGCCGTTCACTTCGGCAACGAAAGTCGTCATCCGCGTGCCCGATGCACGCGTCGCGGCCGCGCAGGTGATCCCGCTGTTTTTTCCGCCCGCCACGTTCGCTCCCGGCATCCATCCGACGGCGACGGTCGCGGCCTCCGCGCAAATTGATTCCACCGCACACATTGGTCCGGGTTGTGTGATTGGGGAACGCGTCCAGATCGGCGCACGCTCGGCCTTGCTCGGTGGCAACCACGTCGCGCACGACAGCCGGCTCGGCGACGATGTCCGGCTGTTTCCCAACGTCGTCGTTTATTCTCACACCCAAATCGGCCATCGCACTGCAATCCATGCCGGCACGGTGATCGGCTCCGATGGCTACGGCTATGTTTTCAACCAAGGCCGGCACGTCAAAATTCTCCAGGTCGGCAACGTGGTCATCGGCGACGATGTCGAGATCGGCTCCAACACGGCCATCGATCGTGCGGCACTCGGGTCCACGGTGATCGGTAGCGGCACCAAAATCGACAACCTCGTGCACGTCGCGCACAACGTCGTTTTTGGGAAACACTGTCTGATCCTCGGCCAATGCGGTTTCGCCGGCAGCACGGTGTTCGGCGACTACTGCGTGATCGCCTCACAATCGGGCGTGGGCGGGCACCTCAAGATCGGACGGCAATCCACCATCGGCGCGAAATCCGGGGTGATGCGCGACGTGGCGGAAAAAGAAACAGTGCTCGGTTATCCCGCAGTGCCCGACAAGCAGGCCAAACGCCAATGGATCGGAATTCAGCGGTTGCCCGAGTTGACTTTGAAAGTGCGCGAGCTGGAAAAACAGCTCGCAGCCCTGACCGCGAAGACCGGTTGAGAATAAAGCCGGCGGAGATAAGTCCGCCGGGTGAACAAGGGCGCGGTCCGACCGCGCCCTCCCTGCTTACGGCGCGGAATAAATCTCGGCGAGGGCTTCGCCGGCGGTGCTGGTGGTGCTGACTTCCAAGGTGTAGGCGCCGGGCGAGAACGAATAAATGAGCGCTGCATCCTTGCTGCCGGCGTCGAGGGCAAACGGCGCGAGCGCCGCGAGGTCGGCACCGCTCCAGTCATCGTTGGAGGCGACGAGCGCACCGGCAGAATTGTAGACCTTGATCACGGGATCACCGAGTGCGCCCGTAAGACCGAATTTGGCCAGACCGGGGCCGACGCCGCGGAGCAGGAGACGTTGCACCGTGCCCGCCTCACCGGTGACGACGAAGCCGCCGATCAGCGGGCGACCCACCGCGACCGGGGCGCGCGCCGCGAGATTGATGAGGGTCGCAGTGGCCACGGATTCGGCGGTGTAAATCTCGGTGAGGACCGAGCCGCCGCGGGCGGCATCGTCGCCGACCTGCACGGAGTAGTTGCCGGGTGCGAGCGAGACCACGACGGCCGCATCGACGCTGCCGGCGGCATACGCGAACGCACCGAGACGAGCGGCCGTGGCCGCGACGTCGGAATTGTTGGCCCAGCCCGCATTCTCCAACACGACCGCGCCGACAGCGTTGAAGAGGCGCAGGCGGGGACGGGCGATGCCGTCGGTAACGCCAAACGCCGCGAGCGCAGGACCGGAAGCCCGGATGAGCACCGATTTGTTGCCTGAGCCGGAAACCGAGAATCCGCTGGTCGTGAGGCCGGAGCCGGCGATGGTCGCGCGGGAGGCGAGATTGTAGAGGATCGCAGGGCCGACGGAGGTGCTGCCCGGGGGCGAGACCGTGATGCTGAGCGCGCGGGCGATGGTGCCGCCGGCGTTGGTCGCGGTGACCGTGACCCCGTAAGTGCCGGCAGTCGTCGCGATGCCGGAGATCACCCCGGTGTCGGAATTCAGCGCCAGACCGGGCGGCAATCCCTCGGCCGCGTAAGCGGCCGTCGCGCCCGTGCCCGTGGCGAGGAGGAACTGATTCCCACTCGTGGTGCCGACGGAGTTGGCGGAGTTGAACGCGGGAACGACGGAGAAATTAAACGCCTGTACGGCGCGAAGGAGGCCAGCCGTCGCACCCGAGGCGCGGATGTAAAAGGTGTCCGCGGCCGGAAGGTTCAGGCCCGTGAGCTGCCAGTTGGCCGTGGTGCCCACGCGGGTGGCGGTCCCGATCGCGGTCCAATTGGCGGAGTCGGTCGAGAACTCGAAGCGAACGGCCGAAACGTCGGGACTGCCGCCGCCGCGATTCCAAGTGACCGAAGTGCGGTTGGCGGCGGCGACGATCGCCTGCGTCGCCGGGGTGGTGGTGGCGAGACGGGCCAAGTTCACGCGGGACTGACCGCCAGCCGTGCTGAACGTGCCACCGAGCACCGGGGCGCCGTCGCCTTGGAGAATCGCGGCAAAAACGGTGCCGTTGGTGGCGGAATTGAACGCGGCGTCGAGCGAGCCGTCGGCATTGAGGCGGGCAACGTTGGCGCGGGGGGCACCGGACACGGTGCTGAAGGTGCCGGCGAGGGTGATCTTGCCGTCGGCGGCAAGCGCGAGGCTGCGCACTTCACCATTGCCGACCGAGGCCGTAAACGTGGTGTCGACCGAGCCGTCGGCGTTGAGCCGAGCTAGGCGGTTCCGGGCGGTTCCGCTCACCGTGGTGAAGCTGCCCGCGATGAGAATCTTGCCGTCGGGCAACAATTGGAGCGCAAAGACCGAACCGTTGGTCACCGCCGTAAAGGCGGAGTCGATCGCGCCGGCCGCCGTGAGACGAGCGAGGTTGGCGCGGGCCGTGCCGGCGACGTTGGCAAAAGTGCCGCCGAGCAAAATGCGGCCATCGACCTGCACCGAGAGCGTCGAGACGAGCCCGTCGACGCCGGGGTTGAAGGTGGTGTCGATCACACCGGCGAGCGTCAGCCGGGCGAGGCGGGCGCGGGGCAGGCCGGCGATGCTCGTGAAGTTGCCGCCCACGATCAGGCGGGTATCCGCCTGTTGCGCGAGGGCCGCGACGAGGCCGTTGGGATTGGGCGTGAAGAAAGGAGAGGCGTTACCGTCGCCGTCGAGGAAGGCGAGGTTGGCGTTTTGAGAGCCGCCGATGGTGGCAAAGTTCCCGCCGACAAGCAGGCTGCCGTCGCCTTGAATCCCGTTGAAGCGACCGCCGGCGAGAATACTGCCGTCGGCGAGGGCCCGAACTGCAAAGACCGTACCGGTTGGGCCGGGGTTAAACCCGGGGTTGAGCCCGCCGTCGCTGTTGATGAGGGCGAGACGCGTGCGGGTCGTCGCGAAAGCGGCACCATTGGGTCGGAACGTGGTGAAATCGCCGCCGACCAAAATTGTGCCGTCCGCAAAGGCGGCGAGTGCGTTGACCGCTCCATTGGCCGAGGGGTCAAAATTTGAATCAAGGGTGCCGTCGAGGTTCAGGCGGGCGATGCCGGCGCGGGCGTAGACGGCTTGGTCATCGGGTCGGACGCCATTGAACGCGCCGCCAATGACCGCCTTGCCGTCGGCAGGCTGGATGGCGATGGCGTTGACCACGGCGTTGGGGCCGGGGTTGTAACTGTCGACCGTGCCGTCGGCATTTAGGCGGGCCATGTTGCTGCGATTCACCGCCGTGCCGGTTGCGCCGGGCTGGAGACTGGTGAATGAGCCGCCCACCAGCAACTTGCCGTCGCTCTGGAAGACCAGCGCGTTCACCGCCGCGTTGGCCGTGGGGTTGTAGGGCGTGTCGATCGTGCCATCGATGTTGAGCCGGGCGATGTAGTTGCGGCCGACCGCCGTGCCGGTGGCGCCGGGCTGGAGGGTCGTAAAGTCACCGCCGAGGACGAGCTTGCCGTCGGTCTGGAGGGCGAGAGCGCGGACGTCGGCGCTGGCGGTGGGGTTGTAAGCGGTGTCGAGGGAACCGTCGGCATTGAGACGGGCGATGCGGCCGCGGGCGGTCGAATTCACCTGGTCGAACGAGCCGGCGAGGATGAGCTTGCCGTCGGCTTGGAGGGCGAGTGCGAAAACACTGCCGTTGATCAGCGGTTTGTAGCTCGAATCGAATTCGCCATCCGGCGTGAGCCGGGCCAGATTCGAGTTCGTGAGGCCGGTTTGATTCGTGAAGGCTCCGGCGATGATGATTTTGCCGTCCGGTTGGACGAGCACGGCCCGAATCTCGCCGATGAGTTGGCGAACACCGAAATGGTTGAAACTGGCGCGCAGGGCGCTGTTGCGCTCGAACCAGCCGAAGTTAGCCGTCTGCACCGCGGCGTTGCCGCGCGCGGGCTGCACAATGAGGGCGGAGACAGGACCGTCGGGGTTTGGGTTAAAATTGGTATCGGCCGCGCCGCCGAGGGTGAAGCGGGCGAGATTACGGCTCGTAGCCCCGGCAAAATTGGTAAACGAGCCGCCGACGAGCAGCCGGGAATCGGGCTGAACCGCCAAGGTCGTGATTTGGCCGGCGGCGGGAGTCGCCGCGGGGTCGAAGGCGCCGTCAACGGTGCCGTTGGAGTTGAGCCGGACGATACGATTGGGCGCGAGCACGAGGCCTTGGCCCGCCGGGGTGAGGGCGTTGAAACCGCCGCTCACGATCATCTGACCGCTGGCCAGAACCGTGATGGCGTTTACTTGACCGGCACCGTTGGGATTAAACGCCGTATCGACGGAGCCGTCGGTGTTGAGGCGGGCGATCCGGTTGATGTTCACGTTTTTCGTGAGGTCGTCCTGATTACGGAAGAAACTAAAGAGACCACCGGCCACGATTTTGCCGTCGGACTGAAGCGCGAGGGTGTTGATCTGGTCGCTGGCGCGGGGGTTATACGCGGTATCTACGGTGCCATCGGCATTGAAGCGCGCGATGAAGTAGCGCACCGTGATGCTCGCGGCGCCTTTCGGAGCGACGGTGTTGAACGCGCCGGCGACGACGATCTTCCCGTCGCTTTGCACCACTTGGGTGAGGACGTTGCCGTTGATCCCGGTGTCCCACGAGGTGTCCACCGTGCCATCGGAATTCAGGCGGGCAGAATACGCGCGACCGGTCGAAGAGGTGCCCGCGTTGGGCGTGAAGAACGTGAAGTTGCCGCCGATGAGGATCTTGCCGTCACTCAGCACGGTGATGACGGTGGGCGAGGAGTTGGCGCCGGGGTCGAAGCTGTCGAGCGTGCCATTGGGATTGAGGCGGGCGATGAAGCCGCGGTTGGTGGTGGCGGAGGTACCGTTGGGCTGGAGCGCGGTGAAGGCTCCGCCGACCACGATCTTTTGATCGGCGCTTTGGAGCGCGAGCGCGGTGATCTGGGCGTTGGGCGCGGGGTCAAACGCGGCATCGACCGAGCCATCGCTGTTGAGCCGGGCGAGGTAGCGACGGGGAATGCCGCTGACATTCGTAAACGCGCCGCCGATGACGATCTGGCCGTTGGCCTGAACGACGATCGCGTTGACAATATCGTTGGCGACCGGGGCAAAGGTGGTGTCCACCGTGCCGTTGGCATTGAGGCGAGCGAGGAAGTTACGGGTCACGCCGCCCAGAATCGAGAAGTTGCCGCCGACAAGCACTTTGCCGTCGGACTGCACCGCTTGGACGACGATGCGGCCGTTGGACGTCGGGTCGAGGGTCGTGTCAACCGAGCCGTCGGCGTTGAGGCGAGCCAGGTAGTTCCGATTGACCGGAGCGATGGTCGCGCCGGCACGATATTGGGTGAAATAACCGCCGGCGATGACCTTGCCGTCGGCTTGGAGCGCGAGGGCTTGGACCGCGCCGTTACCGGAACTGTTGAACGTCACGTCGAGGCTGCCGTCGACCAAGAGACGCGCCAGATAGGGCCGGCTGGTCGAACCCGCATCGTTGTTGGGCCGCAGACTGGTGAAAGCGCCGCCGACCAGCAGCGTGCCATCGGGCTGGAGCAGGAGGGCGTTGACGTCGGCGTTGGGATTCGGGTTCCAAGCGGTATCGAGGGAACCGTCCGCGTTGAGCCGGGCGAGACGGCTGCGGGTCGTCGTGGCGGTTGAGCCGCTGGGGACGATGGCGTTAAACGAGCCGCCGAGGATGATTTTGCCGTCCGTCTGCACGGCGATCGTGGTGACGGCATTGTCGGACTTTGCATCGAACTCGGAATCGGGCGTACCGTTCAGATTCAGCCGGGCAAAACGCGTGCGGTTGGTGGTGACACCGTTTTCAGGGCTCAGCGAGGTGAAGGAACCGCCGACGAGGATTTTATTGCCGTCGCCGTAGAGCGCGAGGCTGAGGACGGCGGCGTTGGGGTTGGGGTTGAACGAGGTATCGACCGCGCCGGAGGCCAACAGACGGGCGAGATAATTCCGGGCCACGCCACCGACCGAGCGGAAGGTGCCGCCGATGACGATCCGCCCATCGGCTTGGACGACGATCGAAGTCACCTGCGGGGCGCCGGCACCGCCCACATCGGGGTTAAACGTGGGATCGATCCGGCCATCGGGAAGAATGCGGGCGAGGCGATTGCGGAGGGCGGCGGGCGCAGGATTGGAATTGTTGGGCTGAACCTGGGTGAAAAAACCGCCGATGATGATACTGCCGTCGGGCTGGAGGGCGATGGCGGTGACGTGGCCGTTCGGGGACGGGTTGAATTCCAAGTCGAGCGTGCCGTTGCTGTTGAACCGGGCAAAATTAACGCGATCGATGCGGTCCGAGGCCCCGTTGGGGAGAACGGTGGTGAACGCTCCGCCGACGATGACCTTGCCATCGCGCTGGGTGACGGCGGCGAACACGGGGCCGTTGAGATTGGGGTCGAAACCGTCGTTGGCGGAAGGCGTCTGGCCGATGAGCGCGGCGGCGGAGGCAACCACTAATGAACTCGTGCGGACGAGCGCGCGGAAGCCGAGGCGGAGGGACGATAAGAACAACATAAGGAAAATGACGGTGGGCGAAGAATCTCGGCGAAAGTTAAAACCATGCCGACGCAGCAAGATGCGGGCAAATGAACCAAAGGCTCACCTGCGGACACAGCCAGCCGATTGACAAGAGGGAACACTTTTTAGTCCCGGCGCTTCCGGCGCAAGTTCCGAAAATCTCCCTTTGGCAAGGGCTCCCACAGGCGCGGAAGTCGAAACAACCAGCCAAAGGGCGCCGGAGGACTGCCTTCGCCGACATTATCGCCCGTCGAAGAACTATTTGTCACAGCGCGCCGATTGAAGACGCCGAGGGCAAAATGACGTGCCATGTATCGCCAGGTTTTTCGACCGGGGATTCTCTCCAGAGCCTAACCTTGGATTCCCACGGCGATGCGCTTCAACTTCGTGATGGGGTCGACGAGGTGCTCACCGGTGCGCAGGTCGAATTCCCAGCGGTGCCACGGGCAGCGCAAGATGCAGCCTTTATGCCCGTAGGCGTATTCGTAGACCGGCGAGGGGAGCGTGGCACCAGAGATCTTGCCCACACACAGGCGCGCCGGCGTGCGGGCAAATGCTCCGGTAAGCGAAAAACTCACCACCGACGTTGAACACGCCGAGCTGAATCTTGCCGATCGCGACGAGTTTGCGCCCGCCGGGAGAAATTTCGCCAATTTTTGCGAATGGATGCGAAGCCACAAAATTTCCTGCGCCGGAGCGCCGGCCCGCACCCGGCCGGCGGTCGAGCGCTTTTTGCCTGCGAGGCAAGCTCGTTTCGAGCCAAAGTTCATTGCGACGACGACCGGCGACAAATGCTCTCGACCTGGCGACATCGCAATTCTTCGCCGCTCCAACCGTCAGCCTTTCGCGATCGCGACAAACTTCCTGAACTTTCGTGCGTCTTTAGTTTCACACTCACAACTTCTTATATCTATGAAAACCCTCCCGACCTGCCGCGCGCTCCTCGCCCTGGTACTCTCCACCGCCGCACTCGCCGCCGCGCCGACCGATTCAAAAATTACCGCCGCCACCGTTTACCTCGACCGCGCCGTCGTCACTCGCACCGCCACCGCCGAGCTCGTCCCCGGCGTGCAGGAGCTTACCTTCACCGGCCTCCCCGCCGGCCTCGTCGAACAGTCCCTCCAAGTCTCCGGCCGCGGCACCGCCACCGCCACGATTCTCGACGTGAGCACCCGTCAAGTCTTCGTCGAAGCCACCCCCGATGCCCGCGTAAAGACCCTCGAAGACGAGCTCACCGCTCTGCTGAAACAACGCCGCACCCTCGACGACCGCGGCAAGCTCCTCCAAAGCCAGCTCGCCTCCTACGCCCTGGTCGAGGCCGCCCTGCTTTCGCCGCCGGCCAAAGACGCCCCGCGCCCCACCCTCGCCGAGCTGACGGCCACTCTCGCCTTCCTCAACGAGCAGCGCACCAAAACCACCGCGGACCAAGCCGCCTTCGATGACTCCCGCGAGATCCTCGCCCCGAAGATCGCCGCCGCCGAGGCGCGCCTCAACGAACTCCGCGGTTCCAAGCAGGGCCGCGCCACCAAGAGCGTCACCGTGCGCGTCAACACCTCCGCCGCTGGCCGCCTCGACCTCACGCTCAGCTACGCGGTCCCCGGCGCGAGTTGGACTCCCGCCTACGACGCCCGCGTCACCACCGCCGATCGCGCCGTCGAACTCGGCTACTTCGGCGTCGTCCGCCAAAACACCGGCGAAGACTGGCGCGACGTCGCCCTCACGTTGTCCACCGCCCGTCCCTCACTCGGCGGCGGCCCCGCACCGCTTACCTCGTGGACGCTTGATGTCTTCACACCGCGTTTGCCGGTGGTCTTCGGTGAACGCCGCGAGTCAGGCGCCGTCTCCGCGTCGGCCGACGCGCTCAACCAAGTATCGTTCGCCATGAAGGCCGCCGCGCCCGCCGAGCGGGCCGCCGAAGTCGCCCAAGCCACCGTCGAAACTTCCGCCACCAGCGCCACCTTCCGCATCGCCGCGCCCGCGACCATCGCCAGCGACAACGCCCCGCAAAAAGTCGCCGTCACCACCGCCAAGCTCGCGGCCGCCGCCGAATACCTCGCGATCCCGAAGCGCCTCGCCGCCGCCTTCCTCACCGCGCACGTCACCAACACCTCCGACTTCCCCTTCCTCGCCGGCGCGCTGAACGTTTTCCTCGACGGCACCTTCGTCGCCGCCAGCCAACTCCGCGCCGTGCAGCCCGGCGAGAAATTTGACCTCGCCCTCGGCGCCGACGAGGGCATCGCCCTCAAGCGCACCCTCGTCAAACGCTTCGCCGAAGACACCGGCCTCACCAACGGCGGCCGCCGCGTCACCTACGAGTTTCTCCTCGTCGTGCAGAACAACAAAAAAACCGCCGAGCGCATCGCGCTCCACGATCAATTGCCCGTCTCCCGCAACGAAAAGATCGTGGTCAAACACCTCGCCCCCGATCCCAAAGACCTGAAGCCCGACGCCGAAGGCCTGCTCAAGTGGACCCTCGACCTCAAACCCGGCGAGAAACGCGAGATCGCCCTGAAGTTCAGCATCGACCACCCCGCCGACATAAACGTGAGCGGCCTGCAGTAAAGGGGCCGCGCAAGCCGCTCGGAAATAGAGCGGCCCGCTCCTGTCGCGCCCGAGCCGGTAGACCCG
Organism: Opitutaceae bacterium; assembly: GCA_044356555.1. Lineage (GTDB taxonomy): Bacteria > Verrucomicrobiota > Verrucomicrobiia > Opitutales > Opitutaceae > Tous-C4FEB. The sequence goes on from JBIKWB010000001.1 coordinate 44,470, forward strand.
CCCGGTAGTCAGGTTCTGGCCCTGCTTCCTCGGGCATCCGACCACCGGTCGGTTCTGCAATCCCGCACGACAGAAGCCCGCTCGTTTCCCCGCGTTTCGCTTCGCCCGAAAAGTCGACCGGCCCGGCACCGGCCGCACCACCGCCCGTCGCTTCGCCCGCACCGCTGGGCTCAATCATCCGATAACCTTTGCGAGATTCACGCGGAGAGCGGTTCGACCTCGGCTTCGAGGCGGCGGCCAAGCGCGGCGCGAGTTCGCTCCAAATCATAGGCTTGTTGGAGATTAAGCCAAAAACGTTCGCCGGTGCCAAAGAAGCGGCCAAGCCGGAGGGCTGTGTCGGCGGTGATCGCGCGGCGGCCCTTGGTGATTTCGGTAAGCCGTGAGGCCGGAATGCCCGTGCGCTGACTCACTTGATAGCAGGACAGCTCGTGAGGCACGATCCATTCCTCCAACAAAATCTCTCCGGGTGTAATATCGGAAACAATCGGCAATTTGCTTTTCATGTTGGAGGATCGTTTCGGGACGGACGAAAGATCTTAATGGTAATCTACGATTTCAACTTCGTGGGCGTCTTCGCCTGCCCAGCGAAAGCAGAGACGCCACTGATCGTTGATGCGGATGCTGTGCTGGCCGCGTCGACTGCCTTTAAGTGCCTCCAAGCGGTTGCCGGGAGGTAGCCGCATGATGTCGAGTCGGTCGCTGGCATCGAGTTGGAGGAGTTTACGTCGGGCGGTGCGCTGAATGTCGGGTGGCAGGTGACGCGAAGCTGATCCGGCAAAGGGCTTTTCGGTTTCTGTGTCGGCGAAACCCTTAATCAAATGAAAAAAATTTGCCCGATCAGCCGAGACCGTAAGCCGAATAATTACGTGAGGCGTAATACGAGCATCACGGCAACAAGGGCGCGCACGAGCCGCGCCCCTGCTTTGTGCAGAGAACTGGGATGCGCCCGAATCTGTTCACCTCCGTGAGGAAGGCTTGAATCGGGCGATGGTTTGGGCGCGAAGTAGCGGGGATGAAAACGACCCCGACTGCGCCCGGCCTGAAATCTAAATTATCCCGTCGCGATCTTCTGCGGGGAGCGGCGGCGTTGGCGGCGGGTCTCACGGCCGGGGCCGCAACCGGCCGCGCCGCCGAGGCGGAGCTCTATCGCACGAAAAACGGCCGGGTTCTGCAATCGGTAGTCCCGTGGTGCTTCCGGCCGATGACGCTGGAGGAGTTGTGCACGGTGGCCGTGCGCCTGGGAATTCCCTCGGTCGAACTGACCACACCCAACAACTTTCCCCTGCTCAAGAAGCACGGCCTCGTGTGTGCGCTGACGGGCAGCCACGGTTTCGCGAAGGGCTTTGCCCACGTCGAGGAGCACGCGGAGTGCCTCAAAGTACTGCGCGAGCGGATCGACGCCACGGCGGCCGCGGGGTTTCCGGCGGTGATCACCTTTTCCGGGTTTCGGCGCGGGCTATCCGATGAAGCCGGCACCAAGAACATGGTCGAGGGCCTGAAGAAGATCGCCGGCTACGCGGAGGAGAAAAAAGTGACGGTCTGCCTCGAAATGTTGAACTCAAAGGTGCGCGAGGAGATGAAGGGGCACCCCGACTATTTCTGCGACGACATCGACCGCTCCGTGGAGATTTGCCGACTCGTCGGATCGGAGCGCGTGAAAGTGCTCTTCGACATTTATCACGTGCAGATCATGCACGGCGACGTGATCCGGCGGATTCAACAGCACAAAGATTGGATCGGCCACTACCACACGGCGGGCGTCCCCGGGCGCAACGAAATCGACGGGACGCAGGAGATAAACTACGGCCCGATCATGCAGGCGATCGTCAACACAGGCTACCGCGGCTACGTCGGCCAAGAGTTCATTCCCCTGCGCGACAAGGTGACCTCATTAAGCGAAGCCGTGCGGATCTGCGACGTGTAAGGATCGGCTGCCGCCACAGAAACGGCGCACGCTTTAGCCCGCCGCCTTCACTCGCTCCCAAAAGGGAAAATACCCGCGCCCCGCGTGCGGGAAAAGCTCGGTATCCCAAGCCCGCCGCCGCCAGGTCAGCGCAATTCTCGCCGCGCCCAACGCTCGCTCGGCCGCGAGCCCCTCGTCGAGCCACGGCCCGATGCACGGCCGATACGCGACCACGCGCCGCAGGCCCTGCGTCTTCGCCCACTCCACCAGCTCCGCCGCAAGGTCGTCCGTCGCTCCGCCCATCACGACCGCCCCGAAGTGCGCTCCGGCCCGCGTCGCGCCGTCGCCGAGCGCGGCTCGCGTCCACCCGGCCACGCCCTCACCCCAGCCGGCGCGCGCCGCGATTCCCGTCGGCCACGCCGCGTTGACCGACGCAATGTTCTCTCCCGCCAGTTCGCCAATTTCCACCGCGAGGTCCTCGGCGTGAAGCCAGAGTCCCACACGTTCTCCTGTCCCACCCGCCGCCGCCGCGGCACTCCACAAACCGTCCTCGGTCCACGCCGCCACCTTGGGCAGCGGTTCCTCCGTGATCGCAAACGCGGCGGGCGCGAGCTGTCCCGCCGCCGGCGCGCACCGGCCTTCGGTGTAATGCGCGATGTTGTCGGCGCGCGCCACATAGGTTTTCCCCGCCGTCTGGAGCCCCGCGACCCAGCGCCACGAGAGCGTGTTGCTCGCCGCGTCCCCATCGAGCAGGTGTTCAAAAAAGAACGCCGCGCCCAGCTCCCACGGCATCCGCAGCGTGAAAATCCAGATCGAGGCGAACCACATCCGGGCGTGGTTGTGGAGGTAGCCCGTCGCCACCAGCTCGCGCGCCCAATCGTCGAAGCCCGCAATCCCGGTGCGCCCGGTGATCGCCGCCTCCCACGCGCTTCGCCGCTCACCCCGCAATCCGTCGCGCAGGCGCGGCACCGCCTCCGTCCACCGCGTCCACGCGGCGGGGCGCTGCTCCAGCCAGCCCTTCCAATACGTGCGCCAGTAAACCTCCTGCACAAATTTTTCGACGGCGGGAAACGTCCATTGCGCCCGCACCGCCGCCACGACTTCGCACTCCAGCAGCAGTCGCTTCTGCAACCACGGCGAGAGCCGCGCGACGTGATCGTTTCCCGGCCGCACAAAATTCCGCTCCGCCGCATAGCGTCCCGCCGCCGGCAAAAACTCCGCCAGCCGCGCCTGCGCCGCCGTCCGCGTGGGCTCAAAAGCAATCAGGTGACTCATGCGCTCATGCAACCCCGCCCCTCGCTCCGCGCAACCCGCCGGCGCTCTTTTGCCCCAAAACCAGTCGCCGGCTTGCGAAAGCCGCCCGACTCCGTTTTGGTTCTCACGCCATGAAACTCCGCCACCTCCTCGTGTTATCCTCCCTCCTCGCCATGTTTACCTCCGCCGCTTCCGCCGCTCCCCTCAAGGTCGGCGACGCCGCTCCCGTCGCGTCTGCCACCACCGATGCCGGTGCCACGCTCAACCTCGCCGACGTCTACGCCAAAAACGCCTACACGCTCGTGTGGTTTTATCCCAAAGCGCTCACCGGTGGCTGCACGAAGCAGGGCTGCTCCCTCCGTGATGCCAACGCCGAGCTCGCCGCCAAAGGCGTCGCGATCATCGGCGTCAGCACCGACACCGTCGAAAAACAAAAAGAGTTCAAAGACGTGAACAAATTCGCCTTCACGCTGCTCGCCGACACCGACAAGAAAGTCCTCAAGGCCTTTGGCCAGGAGCCGCTCATGTTCGCCAGCCGCGAGGCCTACCTGATCAAGGGCGGCAAGATCGTCTACAAGGACACCGGTATCACCTCGAAGCAGGCCGAGAACGTCCTTGCCTTCCTCGCCACGCAGAAGAGCTGAGCGACCGATCTTCGAATCGCCGCGTTTACCGAGCCCGTCGTCACGACGGGCTTTTTTTGCGCCTGAGCCCGCCGCAGCCGAACCGGCCCTGCGGCAGCGTCAGGGCAATAACTGCCGCAGGTGTCGCAAAATGCGGGGAGCCCCGGGAACGAAACTGTGGCATGCTCTGTTTCCAACCCGCTCCCCATGAAGACCACCCCTCCGCTACCCGATTCGCTCCAGCCGCATCGCTGGGCTTGGCACCTGCGCACGTTGACCCGCTTGCGCGCCCGCCTCACCGGCGAGGTCGCCGAGCACCTTCATGAGACCCTGACTCCGGTGCGCGGCAACAATGACGACTTTGCCGATGTCGCCCGCGAAACGAGCGAGCATGAGCTGCTCTACGCCGAAATGGCCGCCGAAGGCGACCAACTCGCCGAGGTCGAAGCCGCCCTGGAGCGATTGCGCCTCGGCACCTATGGCATTTGCGCCGAAACCGGCGAGCCGATCGACCCCGAGCGCCTCCGGGCGATTCCGTGGACCCGTTTTTGTCTGGTCGCCGCCCAACGCCGGGAAACCGCCCGGCCCCACCCTCGCTCCAAAACTCTATGACCAACCTCGAACAAATCACCTTTCGCCACATGGACCCGTCGCCCGCCGTGGCGGAGCGCGTCGCGACCCACGTCGCAAAACTTCGCCAGCATTTTCCCCAGTTGGGCTCTTGCCGCGTGGTGATCGAAGCACCCCACCACCATCGCCAGCGCGGTCCGGCGTTTCACGTGCAACTGGATCTGCGCCTTCCCGGCGCGGAGATCGTGGTGAAACACGAGCCGAACGAACGCCAACTGCTCGCGGAAAGCGCCGCCGCCAGCGTGCACAAAAGCACCGAAGTCGATTCGACGCACAAAGACGCTTACATCGCGTTGCATGACGCCTTCGACATCGCCCATCGGCGCTTGGAAGATCACGTTCGCCGCGAACGCCAGAGCAGCCTACGCGAGTCGGCCTCCGACAAACCCGGCGCAGATTGATCGCGTGATCCGGCGTGCATCCGGCGCACGGCGCCCCGGTTTTCGCAAGTTACGCAGCGCGATGCAGGGCTCTTTTCCTTACCTTGTTTTGTCGTGCGTTGAGCAATCTCAACCGCAACGCCGTCACTGCCGCGCTCGGCTCACTGAGGTGGATCTGCGGCTCTCGCCCGATCGCGACGGGCGCCAAAAGATCGCGGTAGCCAGCGACGGACCCGTCCCCGACTCACGGTGTTTTCTTTCGCGGTCCAAGGCTCGCCGCGCGCCTCCGGTTCGCCCGCCGACCGCCGGTAAACCGAGGGGAAATTTTCCATCGCGCCCGGACCGCGCGCCGGTGCCGGCAACGCCCCGGCCGGCTTCAGCGTTTTGAAAAATGCCGGTCGGCAAATTCGAGGTAACGGGCCCAATCGTAGTCCGTGATGTCGTGCCCGCCCGTGCGCAGATGATAGGCCACCACGTCTCCCACCGGCCGGTCGGGGGCCGGCGGTTCAGCGCCGCCCACCCCGATTTTTCCAAACAAAGCATACACCGGTCCCGCCTGGTGCGCGGACAAATACTCCCCTCTGGGATCAGCCCATTGGTCTTCGGTGGCGCTGGCCACGTAAAGCGGCCGGGGCGCGACCAACGCCAGCAGCGCATGTTGGTCAAACGGCAGGGCCGCCTCACGGTCGTTATAGGCCTTGAACGCCCCGCTGAACCAGTGGGGGAAAACCGTGTTGATTCGCTTCGTCGTCTCGCCAAACCCGCGCCGGGCCAACGCCGCCCCGCCTTCGCCCGAATTGTTGGAAATCACGAGCGCGAATCGCTCGTCCTGCGCTCCCGCCCACAGCGCCGCTTTGCCCAGCCGCGAGTGGCCGTGCACCGCGATTCGCCGCGCATCGATTTCTCCCGCCCCCACCAAATAGTCCGCGATCCGGCTCAGGCCCCACGCCCACGCCCCGACCGCGTTCCAATCCGACGCGCCCAGCTCCCCGGGAAACAACGCAGTCACCGAGTCGCGCCGCCCGTCCGCCCGGTCGGGAAAAATATCCCCGTAGTAAGCCGTCACCACCGCGTAGCCCCGGCCGACCACCTTCTCGACTTGCCAGCGTGAGGCCTCGACGCCCCGCGTCCGGTCCGTGGCGCGGTTTCCCACCACCCCTTTCTTCGGATCGTCCCGCACCCACGTCGTCGGTAACGCGATGCCCGGATCGGAGTGCACCGTGTGATTTCCGTTAAAGTTGAGCCCGACAAACGCCGGCACCGGTCCGCCCGCCTTTGCCGGCAGATACATCAGCACGTCCACGTGTCGTGTCACCCCGTTGCCCTCAAATACCAGCCGCAGTTGCTTCCGCCGCGCGAGTCCGTCCAGCGCCAACTCCTCCCGCACCTGCTCAACTCTCACCGCCACCTTGCCGGTCGGCGTCCGTCCATACATCTGGTCCGCAAACAATCCGAGCAGCTCGGGCCGGCGTCGGGTCTGCCAGGTCTTCACGTCGTTGACCTTCACGCTATCAAGCCCGGTCAACACGTCGGGCAACGTATAGGCAGGCACCTTGGCTTCGTCGTAGTTAAATCCCGCGTGGCGCACCTCCGCGCCCTGCGCCGTGGCCGGCCCAACCAGCCAAGCAATCTGAACGAGGATCGCGGAAAAAAACCACCGGCGACGAGTTTTCATGGCGCCAATGCCTGCCCCGGTCAGGCCGCGACCGCAAGCGGAGAGCATTTTTGCCGCGACGGTTTGACCTCGGTCGCCCTCCCGCCGTAGTCGCTGGGACCGAAACTCCCGCCGTTCGCCCGACCGCTGCCCCAACTCATTTTTTATGCGCCACTACCTATCCCTCGCCCTCGCCGCCGCGCTCGCCCCGCTGGCCGTCGCCCAGTCCATTTCGATCGAGGAATTCAACCCCAAGTCCACCCTCCGCGTCCCCGAGCATAAGCCCACCCGCGCCAAATTTCCGTTCATCGACATCCACACCCACCACCGCGACGTCACACCGGATAGAGTCAAGCGGCTCATCGCCGACATGGACGGCCTCAACATGGGCGCGCTCGTCAACTCGCCCGTCGGCGGCGGCCACGGCAAATGGGTGGTCAACGCCAACGCCGCCATGCAAGCCGCCGCCCCCGGCCGCTTCGCCGTCATGACCAACATCGACTACGCCGGCCTCGACGACGCCGACTTTCCCGCCCGCGCCGCCGCCCAGGTCGAAGCCGACATCAAGGCCGGCGCCGTCGGCCTCAAAGTCTGGAAACACCTCGGCATGATGCTCAAGGACGGCCAGGGCCAGCGCATCAAGGCCGACGACCCGCGCTTCGACGGCGTCTGGGCCGTGTGCGCGAAATACAAAATCCCCGTGCTCATCCACACCGCTGACCCCGCCGGCCTTTTCCAGCCGATGGACAAAAACAACGAGCGTTGGCTCGAGCTCAAACTCCGCGCCAACCGCAACCAATCCGAGCAGACCAATTTCACCTGGGACCAGTTGATCGCAGAGCAGCACGCCCTCTTCGCCCGCCACCCGCAGACGATCTTCATCAACGCCCACATGGGCTGGCTCGCCAACGACCTCGACCGCCTCGGCGCGCTCCTCGACCGCCTACCCAACGTCTACACCGAAATCGGCGCCATCACCAGCGACCTCGGCCGCCAGCCCCGCGCCGCCAAACGCTTTTTAACGAAATACCAAGACCGCGTCCTCTTCGGCAAAGACGCCTACAACGTCTCCGAATACCACGTCTACTTCCGCCTCTTGGAAACCGACGACGAATATTTCGATCCCATCCGCAAATACCACGGCATCTGGAAACTCTACGGTCTCGATCTCGACGACGCCGTCCTGAAAAAACTCTACTACAAAAACGCCCTGCGCCTCTTCCCCACTTTGTCGAAAGCCGGTTTCCCGGAGTAACCCAAGTGGCACGGGCATCTTGCCCGTGGTCCCGCGCTCCTCCACCTCGATCAGGAAAGCCCCCGCGCGGCCACGGCGACTTACCCTACCCGAAACAACAACCCACTTGCCTCGCAATAATTCACCTCACTCCCTTCCTCATGAGAACTGCGCAAGTAAGGCAATCGGGTGAGGCCGAATAACACTGTAGGGCAAGAATGACTCGAACGCTCACCAGTTCAGGTTGGAAAGCATTTTTCGCCTACGCGATAGGCCGGGACCCTCGCGACGAATGGGAGTTCACGATTGGAGACAAAGATTGCCGTTTCGTGAATGGTTGGCGAAGCGGTGCAGCGCTTCTGGTCAATGGCGCTGAAGTCGTTCGAAACAATCAGCTATTCTCCGTTCGCGGCCAACTTCCCGTTATCTCCACTACAGTCGAATCGAAGCGCGTTGATATCCACGTCAAGGCTCTCACGCGCGTGACGATCCAAGTGCGTGTCGGCGGCGTGCCAATCCATGACGGCTTCATCTAGCGTTCTATATCCGCTCGACCAAGCGCCTAACCCCAAGAGTTCTGCTTCGGCAGCAGCCCGAAGCGGGACCACGGATGAACAAGCCCGGTAGAGACGGCGACGTCTCCGGTCACTTCCCCGAACCAGACGCCGCAGCTTCTCTGGCATTAGCCGAAATCCGACCCTTGCGACGATCTTTCCGGCTGCTCACGATCGCCCGATGCCGACCGTTTTCGAACACGAAGGATTCCGGTTTTTCTTTTACTCCAACGATCACACACCAATTCACGTCCATGTCCGCTACGCTGGCGGCGAAGCGGTGTTCATCGTCGAAGAGAGCATCGAGCTACGAGAGTCGTCCGGTCTGAAAGTCAGGGACTTGAAGCGCGCGCAGGAGCTTGCCGAAGAGCATCGAGCGGTCATCGTTTCGAAGTGGCATGAATTCTTCGGCTGAAACGATTGAGTCGGTGGTTTACTCAAAGGGGCACGTTCTCGTGACCTTCGTGAGCGGCTTGGAGATTCGCTTCCCGGTGGCGAAGAGCCCCCGGTTGGCAACCGCTTCGGAAGCGGAGTTGCGGAAGATTGAGATTTCGCCCTTTGGATTGCACTGGCCCGACTTGGACGAAGACCTGTCCTTCGCCGGGCTTCTTCGCGGCGACTACGGTCAGCAAACCCAAGCCGGCCGAAATCGGGTCCCGGTGACCGACTGAGGGGTTGGCCTGATCGGCTTTAGGCATTTCCTCTTCCGTCCCAGCTCAGCGTCCTCCGCATTCTCCGCGTGGAGACGAAGCCACCCTCGCGCCCATAGGCGCAACGCACTCTCCGCCGCAGCCAAAACCCCTTTGTGCTTTTTGTGGCCATCCCTCCGATCCCTCCGCCCACTCGCTCGCCGCGTTCTCCCCGTCCGATTCTTCCGTGTCCTCCGAGTGTTCCGTGGGCCCCTCCAAAAATTCCTCCCACCAAGTCCGCCAAAGTTCCCGCCCTCTTGCTCTCTCAGCAGGAACGATGCGATTGAACCACGGATGGACACCGATAAACACGGATTTCCAGAGCGAACCAGTCCCTTCCTCACGGAGTGATAGCGGGCACGGTTAGGTGTTTCTGATTTCTTCCGGTGGCGTTTGGATCTCCACTCCGTATCCGTGTCCATTCGTGTTCATCCGTGGTTTCCTACTGCTTGGTTCCGGCTCAACCCTCCGCACTAAACTCTCAGCTCTTAACCACCGGCAGCGGCGTTTCCTCCAACGCTTGCAACGCCGCCAGCCGTTCCAGCGCGCCGCGTTCATCCACCGCGATAAGAAACGCCCACGCGCCCAGCACCCGCCGGTAAAACAAGGCCCGCTGCAGCGCCTCTTTCCGCTCGCCTTGCCCAAATCCAGGAATCGTCGCGCGCGGCGCGGTTGACGTCGCGGCTGCCGCGGGTGCCGCCCGCACCGGCCCGGCCCATTTCACCGCCGCCGCCTTCACTTTCTCATCGGTCGCCGTTCGCGCCCACGCCAAGACCGCCGCACGCCGCCCCGCCTCCCACCGCCCCAACACCGCGGCCTTCTTCGCATCCGCCGACGCCGGGATCGCGGAACTCGACTGCCAAAAAAGTTCGTTCCGCACCGCGTTGCGGTCGCCCGGCAGAAAAATCCGCGACGGGTTCTTTTCCTCCAGCCCGATCAGGTGCAGCTCAAACGCCCGCGCCTCCTTCGGCACGCCTTTGACCGACCCTGCCTGCAAGGCCGCTTTCCACGCCGGCCGGATCGTCTCGGTCCACAGTTTTTTCGTCTCGTCCGGCGCTCCCCGCCGCCGCGCCGCGCTACCGCCGGCATTGCCCGGTTTCGTCCCGATCGCCGCCTCCAACTGCGCCCGCGTCCCGCCGCCCAACAAAACCGCGCTCGAAAAATTCTGCTCCGTCAACGCCTCCACAAACCGGGCGTAGCACCGCTCCGTCGCCAGCCATTTCGCGTCGGAAACTCCCGTCATCTCGCCCTCGACGATGCGTTCATAGCGCTCCGCCGCCGCCCGCGCTTTCGGCGTAAGGGCCGGGCTGTCCTTGACCACGGTCTCGATCAGCGTCGCATACCGTTCGAGCCACATCTCCGCCGTGCTGAAAGGCTTGTCGATCGTGCGGTTCACCAACACCGCCGCTTCGTGCGCCGCCGCAAAACTGGGCAACGCCCCGCCTTTTTTCTCCCCCGTCATCAAATCGACACCAAACAGGGCCTCGGGAAAGTGCCGCTCCTGCCCGCGCCATTTCTCCGGGTCGGGATCGGGCACGCAGCCCGCCGCGAGTGAGTCCTCCGTCGTCGCCGTGAACCCCGCCATCCGCGCCGGCGCGACTTGCGCGCTCCAATCGGCACACTCCACGGGTTGAAAGCCGCTGAACCACGCGGGATTCGCCGGCACACTGCGCGGCACGTCCAGGTGGTGAAATCCGCCCGAGTGACAGCAGGTAAGATAAAAAACCACCCGGCCCGCGCCCAACCCCGCCGTCAACGCCGCCCGCAATTCCGATACCGTCAGCACTTCCTTCGTATCCGTCCGCCACGATCCCGTCCCTTTCGCGCCCGCCGTCGGCGCCATCTGCCACAGCGTGATCTGACTCTCCTTCACCGCGCCCCGCGAGAGTTCGCCATGGTCGCCGACGATGAGGTATAGCGTGCCGCCGTGCGCGACCCGCGGGAGAATCTCGTTCTTCAACGCCGCAAAAATCTCCGCCCGCCGCGCCGGCCGATTCTCCGCCAAAACTCCCGGCAGCCACGATTCCACGAGCAAGCTGTCTTCCTTTAACAATCGCCTCGTATCGCCAAACACCGCCGCGCGATCCGGGCGGTTGCCCGCCCCGAAAAACGTCCACACCGCCTCACTCGGAAACCGCGCCCGCAGCCCGTCGTTCACCCCCAGCGCCTGCAGATACTGCGAGTAGTTGTTGGACAGCGGCGTGCCTCCGCCCGAGATAAAAACAAACGCATCTCCCGGTGTCACCTTCACCGGGGCGATGGGCTCGGCCGGAGCGACCGCCGCCGGCTCGCGCATCACCGCCGTCGTGCATCCTCCAAGCAGCGCCGCGACGCCCAGCAAAATCACGTTTCTGATCACGCTCCGGCGATTCGAAATAGTCATCGGTTGAACTTCACCCATGGTGCAGCTTCCCCGCCCCGCGCAACTCACTTCAAGGTCAGAAAGCCCGTTTGCCGAAAAACTGTCCCATTTATTCGCTTCAACCCGCACTCGACGTGGGCTTGGCTCCCCGCACGCTCGTTCCGCTGCCGTTTCTTTCTACCTCGAATATCCCTCCGCTATGTCCGCCCTCGACGCCATTTCCGCCTTCGAAAAAACCACCCTCCGCCCCATCACGGAGATCGCCGCCAAGCTCGGCCTGACCCCCGACGAACTCGAGCTCCACGGTCGCTTCAAGGCCAAGCTTCCCCTCGCCCGCATCGACGCCGCGCGCGCGGAAAACTCCCGCCTCATCCTCGTCTCGGCCATCACGCCCACGCCCGCCGGCGAGGGCAAGACCACCACCACTATCGGTCTCAGCGACGCCCTCACGCGCCTCGGCAAACGCGCCGCCGCCGTCCTCCGCGAGCCTTCCCTCGGCCCGGTCTTCGGCCTCAAGGGCGGCGCCACCGGCGGCGGCCGCGCGCGCGTCGGCCCGCACGCGGATATCAATCTTCACTTCAACGGCGATTTCGCCGCCATCGAGAAGGCCCACAACCTCCTCGCCGCCTGCGTCGATAACCAACTCCAGAACCGGAAAAACGTCCTCGGCCTCGACCCGATGACCGTCCGCACCAAGCGCGTCTTCGACATGAACGACCGCGCCCTCCGCCGCATTATGGTCGGCCTCGGCGGCCGCGGCTTCGGCGTTCCCCGCGAGACGGGTTTCGACATCACCGCCGCCTCCGAGGTCATGGCCATCCTTTGCCTCGCCTCGTCCCGCGCCGACCTCAAGGCCCGGCTGGGCGGTATCTTCATCGGCTTCACCCGCGAGAAAAAACCCATTTACGCCCGCGATCTCAAAATCCACGGCGCCATGGCCGCGCTCCTCAAGGACGCCATCGTGCCCAACCTCGTCCAGACCCACGAAGGCACGCCCGCCATCCTCCACGGCGGCCCGTTCGCCAACATCGCCCAGGGCACCAACTCCGTCCTCGCCACCCGTCTCGGCCTCAGTCTCGCCGACTACGTCGTCACCGAATGCGGCTTCGGCTTCGATCTCGGCGGTGAGAAATTCCTCGATCTCAAATGCCGCGCCGCCGGCCTCTGGCCCGATGCCCTCGCCCTCGTCGCCACCGTGCGCGCCTTGAAATACCAGGGCGGCACCGCCCTCAAGGAACTCTCCGCCGCCAACCCCGACGCCATCCGCCGCGGATTTGCCAATCTCCAAAAGCACCTGGAGAACGCCCGCGTCTTCGGCCTTACGCCCGTCGTCGTCATCAACCGTTTCCCCACCGACACCGCCGACGAAACCGCCCTCGTCGTGCAACTCTGCGCCGAGTTCGGCGTGCACGCCGTCCCGAGCGACCACTTCGGTCTCGGCGGCGAAGGCGCGCTCGCCGCCGCGGCCGCGCTCGTCGCCGCCTGCGAAAAATCTCCGCGCCCCCGCGCCCCGCAGTTCGCCTACGAGCTCTCCCAAAGCGTCGAAGAAAAAATCACCGCCGTCGCCACGAAAATCTACGGCGCCGACCGCGTCGAGTTTGGCCCCAAAGCCCGCACCGACCTCAAGACGATCGCCGAGCTCGGCCTCGCCGGCCTGCCAATCTGCATCGCGAAGACCCAATACTCCTTCAGCGACCAACCCGCGCTGCTCGGCCGCCCGCGCGGCTTCACCTTTGTCGTGCGCGAGATCGAAATCGCCGCCGGCGCTGGTTTTCTGGTGCCGATCGCCGGCGAGATTCTCCGCATGCCCGGCCTGCCCGAGGTCCCCGCCGCCGAGCACATCGATATCACCGACGACGGCGAAATCACCGGCCTCACCTGACCCTCCTGTCATCGCGAGGAGCAAAGCGACGCGGCGATCCATCACTTCCCTACCCGCCCGCCCCCTCGCCCGAAACTCCTTCCGCCTAATTGCGTCAATCGCCCGACCGCTTCATTCCTCCCCTCTCCTCCTCTTCTTCTCCCATGAAAACAAATCCCGCCCGCTCCCTCGCCCTGCTTGGGCTCGCCTTCGCCCTCACCGCGAACCTCACCGCCCAAACCGCCGCGCCCAAACTCGAGTTCCCCGCCGCTAGCCCGTCCATTATGCTCAAACAGCGTGTGGGCATCACCGACATCGAGCTCCTCTACGCCCGCCCCAGCGCCAAAGGCCGCGTCGTCTTCGGCGCCCTCGTCCCCTACGGCAAAATCTGGCGCACCGGCGCCAACACCGCCACCAAGATCAAATTCTCCACCGCCGTGAACTTCGGCGGCGCCGCCATCCCGGCCGGCTCCTACGAGCTCTTCACCATCCCCGGCGAAAAGGAGTGGACCGTCATCGTCCACAAAGACTCCTCCAGCTGGGGTGCCTACGCCTACAAACAGGAAAATGACGTCGCCCGCGTGACCGTTAAGCCCGTCGCCCTCGCCGCCGCCGTCGAGACCCTTGAGATCGGCTTCAACGACCTCCGCGACGAATCCGCCACCCTCAACCTCTCCTGGGCCAACGTCCGCGTGCCCGTCGCCATCAAGGTCGACCTCGTCGCCACCCTCGTGCCCCAGATCGAAGCCGCCATGGCCTCCGACGCCGCGAAGAAGCCCTACGCCGCCGCCGCCATGTTCTACCTCGACCACAAAATCGACCTGAAGAAAGCCGCTACCTGGATGGACGCCGCCATCGCCGCCCAGCCCAATGCCTTCTTCTTGGTCTACCGCAAAGGCCTCATCCAAGCCGCCGCGGGCGACAAAGCCGGCGCGCTCGCCAGCGCTCAAGCCTCCCTCGCCGCCGCCCAAAAAGCCGGCGGAGCCATCGGCGAAGAATACACCGGCCTGAACCAGAAGCTCATCGCCTCCCTGAAATAAAAAGTAGGGCAGGGCTCCGACCCGCCCTTCAGTTCCCACGCCCCGACCCGAAAAGTCGGGGCCTTTTTTCATCCCGATCAAAACCCTTTCCTCCTACCCCCGTCTCTCTTTCCCTCGTCATTTCCTCCGCGCCCTGCCGCTTTCTGCGCGTGAGGCAATCCATTCCATGAGCCTCCCGCCCAAAGTCACCGCCCTTGCCTCCGCGCTGTTCTTGCTCGCCACCTTTTCCCCTGTGACCGCGCAGCCCGCCCCGCCACCCGCCGCCCCGGCCGCGCCCACCATCCCCACCGCCCTCCTCGACCTCCGCCAATTCCGCGAACTCGGCTCGGTCCTCTACGTCGCCGCCCACCCCGACGACGAAAACACCCTCTTCCTCTCCTGGCTCTCCCGCGGCCGCGGCTACCGCACCGCCTACCTCTCCCTCACCCGCGGCGACGGCGGCCAGAACGTCATCGGCCCCGAACTCGGCGACAAACTCGGCGTCGCCCGCACCCAGGAACTCCTCGCCGGCCGCCGCCTCGACGGCGCCCAACAGTTTTTCTCCCGCGCCCTCGATTTCGGTTTCTCCAAAGACTACGCCGACACCCAACGCGTCTGGGGCCGCGATGAAGTCATCGGCGACATGGTCCGCGTCATCCGCCGCTTCCAACCCGACATCATTCTGACTCGTTTCTCGCCCCAACCCGGCGGCACCCACGGCCACCACACCGCCTCGGCCGTTCTATCCATCGACGCCTTCAAACTCGCCGGCGACCCCAAAGCCTACCCCGAGCAAATCGCCCAAGGTCTCAAACCGTGGCAACCCAAGCGCGTGCTTCAAAACGGTTCCTTCGGCCGCGCCGCCCCCACCGCCGATTCCGTCTCCGTCCTCGTCGAGGGCAACGATCCCGTCCTTGGCATCCCGCTCTCCACGCTGTCCCTCCGCGTCCTCGGCGAACACAAGACCCAAAACCTCGCCGGCGTCGTCTTCGGCCAAGGCCGCGGTGCCGGCGTCGGCGGCCCGCGCAACGAACTCTTCTATCCCCTCGCCGGCGATCCCGCCAAAACCGACCTCTTTGAAGGCATCGCCACCACCTGGACCGCCCGCTACCCCGGCCCCGGAGCGAAAATCGATACCCTCGCCGCCGCCGCCGAGTCCGCCTTCGACCGGAAAAATCTGGCCGCCAACGTCCCCGCCCTGCTCTCCCTCCGCGCCGCCCTTGCGACGCTCCCCGCCGATCCCCTCGTCACCGACAAACGCGCCCAACTCGACCGCGCCCTCGTCGCCTGTCTCGGCCTCACCGTCGCCACCACGTCCGCCACCCCCGACATCGTCCCCGGAGAAACCCTCGCCCTCACCCATACTGTTTCCTCCGTCGTTCCCGTCCGCTGGCTCAGCACGCGCGACTCTACCGGCAAAGCCCTCACCGCCGAAATCTCCGTCCAATCGAAAATCGAAAGTCAAAAATCGAAAATCGAAATCCCCGCGTCCACTCCGCTCACCACCCCTTACTGGCTCCGCGCCGAGGGCCGCCCCGGCTTTTCGCGCGTCGACGATCCCGCCCTCATCGGCGACGCCGAAAACAAACCCGCCTTTCCGTTCTCCTACGTTTTTGAAATCGCCGGCCAACAACTCATCGTCGCCGACGAACCTGTTTTCGTGACCGGAGCGGGTCCCGCCGAAAAACGCCGCCGCCTCGATATCGTCCCGCCCGTGTCGCTCACGTTCACTTCCGACGTCACCGTCCTCACCCCCGGCGCCACCCGCCCCGTCGAGGTTGAAATCTCCGCCAACCGCCCCGACCGCACCGGCTCCGTCGCCCTCGAACTCCCCGCCGGCTGGAAAGCCACCCCCGCCGCACAGCCCTTCACCCTCGCTGCCGTCGGCGCGAAATCCCGCCTCACCTTCGCCGTCACCGCTCCTCCCGCCGCGTCCACCGCCACCCTCGGCGCCGTGGCCACGATCGGCACCGCGACCTACCGCCACGCCCGCGACGAAGTAAACTACCCCCACATCCCGCCCCAAGTCCTCCAACCCCTCGCCCGCCAACGCGCCGTCGCGTTCGACGTCGCCGTCACCGCCAAAAAAATCGGCTTCCTCCCCGGCGCCGGCGACGACATCCCCGCCGCCCTCGCCCAACTCGGTTGCACCGTCACCACCCTCACCGATGCCGATCTCACTCCCGAAAAACTCGCCGCCTTCGATGCCGTCGTGACCGGCGTCCGTGCGTTCAACGTCCGCGAAGGCCTCTCCGCCAACCTCGCCGGCCTCTTCGCTTGGGTCGAGCAGGGCGGCACCGTCATCACCCAATACAACCGCCCCGGCCGCGACATCAAAACCGACCGCCTCGCCCCCTACGCCCTCACCCTCGGCGGCAACGACGCCCGCGTCACCGATGAGGACGCCGCCATCACCCTATTGGAGCCGAACCATCCCGCGTTCAACGTCCCCAACAAGCTCACCCCCGCCGACTGGACCGGCTGGGTCCAAGAGCGCGGCGCCTACTTCGGCACCACCTGGGGCCCTGAGTTCACCCCGCTCCTCGCCTGCAACGACGCCGGCGAGAAACCGCAGCGCGGCGGCCTGCTCGTCGCCCGGCACGGCCAAGGCTACTACGTTTACACGGGCCTCGGCTTCTTCCGCCAACTGCCCGCCGGCGTCCCCGGCGCCTACCGCCTCTTCGCCAACCTCATCTCCCTCGGTAAAAAATAGGGCAGGTCTCCGACCCGCCCTCCGCGTCCAAGCCACGCCCCGCGCGCCCAAATCTCTTTTCCCGTGCCTCCCCTTCCACCACCCGCACCCCCGCCCTCGCCGTCACCTCCTCCCGACCCCGCCGACACCGCCCCCGGCGTCCCCGGCTTTCGCACCTGGCGCGGCGTCTACCTCTTCGTCCTTGGCGTTTTTGTGTTCATCGTGATCGCCCTCACCTTTTTCACCCGCGCCTACGCATGAACGCCCTCGATTGGCTCGTTCTTCTCGGCGCCATCGTCGGCATCGCCGCCTACGGCACGTGGCGCACCCGCCACACCGACAACCTCAACACCTACCTCAAGGGCAGCGCCACGACCAAGTGGGGCACCATCGGGCTCTCCGTCATGGCGACGCAGGCCAGCACGATCACCTACCTCTCCCTCCCCGGTCAGGCCACGGAGAACGGCATCGCCTTCATCCAAAATTATTTCGGTCTCCCGCTCGCGCTGATCGTGGTCTGCGCCGTGTTTCTCCCGATCTACCGCAAGCTCGGCGTCTACACCGCCTACGAATATCTCGGCCAACGCTTCGATCGCAAAACCCGACTCCTCGGCGCCGGTATCTTCGTCCTCCAACGCGGGCTCCAATCCGGCATCACCATTTACGCGCCCGCCATCATTCTCTCCACCGTCCTCGGCTGGCGGCTCGACCTCACCATCATCTGCACCGGCCTCCTCGCCATCGTCTACACCGTCACCGGCGGCAGCGCCGCCGTGAACCTTACCCAAAAATGGCAGATGGCCGTCATCTTCGGCGGCATGCTCACCGCCTTTGTCATCCTCCTTACCAAACTCCCCGCCGACGCCCTCCCGATCGCCGGCGCTATGGGCAAACTCCAAGCCGTCGATTACAACCCCGACCTCAAAGTCCGTTACACCATTTGGAGCGGCATTCTGGGCGGCTTCTTCCTGTCGCTTTCCTACTTCGGCACCGACCAATCCCAAGTCCAACGCTACATCGGCGGCGCCCACCTGCGCGAAAGCCGCCTCGGCCTCATGTTCAACGCCCTCCTGAAGATCCCGATGCAGCTCTTCATCGTGTTCCTCGGCGCGCTGCTCTTCGTCTTCTACCAGCTCCAGCCCAACACTCCCGTCCTCTACAACCAAACCCAGTGGCAACGCCAACTCGACGGCCCCCAAGGCGCCTCCCTCCGCGCGATCGACGAGAAACACACCGCGCTCCATCTCGTTAAACAGGAAAAGATCCGCGCCTGGACCGCCGCCCAAGATTCCTCCGATCCCGCCGTCACCGCCGCCGCCAAAGCCGACCTTGTCGCCGCGCAAAAAGCCACCGACGTCGTCCGCAAAGAAGCCCGCGCCGCCCTCCAGCTCGCCGACCCCACCACCAAAAAAACCAAAGACTCCGACTACGTCTTCATCAATTTCATCCTGACCCAGCTCCCCCACGGCGTCATCGGCCTGCTCCTCGCCGTGATGTTTGCCTCCGCGCTCTCTTCCAAAGCCGGCGAACTCAACGCCCTCGGCACCACCAGCACGATCGACCTCTGGCGCAGCTTCCGCCCCCTCGCCGCCCACGACGAAACCCGCAACGTCCGCGTCGCAAAAACCTTCACCGCCATCTGGGGCCTCTTCGCCATCGCCTTCGCCCTCTTCGTGAGCTTCGCCGAAAACCTCATCGAGGCCCTCAACATCGTCGCCTCGATTTTCTATCCCGCGCTCCTCGGCGTCTTCATCGTGGCGTTTTTCCTGAAGCACGTGAAAGGCACCGCTGTCTTCTGGGCCGCCGTCGCCGCCCAGACCGTCGTCATCGCGTTATTCTTCCTCGGCAAAGCCTACCCCGCCCGCGAAATCGCCTACCTCTGGCTCAACCCCATCGGCTGCTTCACCTGCGTCCTCTTCGCCGTGATCCTCCAAGCCGTCCTCCCAAAAACTAGCCGCGGAACCTCCGGGCCCGCTCCAATCTAAAGCGAGGTCGCCGAACCCCGCCTACTCTCCCCCTTTCGTGTAGTTCGTGTGTTTCGTGGTTAAAAAATCCGACCCCCACTCCTAGCCTTAACGCCTCGTCCGTTTCTCCACTCCGATTTTTTCCGTGTGTTCCGTGTGTTCCGTGGGCCCCCTCCGGACTCCGCCCCCACCTCCGCTCTCAGCTCTCAACTCTCAGCCTTCAACTCTCAACGCTCAACGTTCCGTCTCCGTAATGCCCGCCCCCGTCATCTGTTTCGGCCAGCAACCCTGCGGTTTTTTCCCGCGGCGCTTCCTCTACGCAAAGATCGTCACCGCCCGCCGCCTCCAAGCCGAGATCGGCGGCGAGATCGTCTTCTTTTATCACGACAGCGACCACGATCCCCGCGAGACCCAGACCACGCTCCGCCACCGCAAGACCGACGCACCCCTCACCTTCAACTTCACTTTCGCCAACAAAACTCAGCGCAAGTTCTCGCCTCTTTACGCCAAGAAAATCCCCGCCGACTGGCGCGACGCCACCGCCCGCCAACTCCCCGCCTACATCGCCCCGCCGCAAGTCGCCGCCTTCAAAGCCATCACCGCCACCACCGTCGCCGACTTCTGCCTCGATCTCTACCGCGCCCTCGGCCACCTCGACGGCATCCGCGTGGTGCGCTCCTCCGATCCCGCCTTCCGCCGCGCCGCCTGCCCGATCACCGACTGCTTCGTTGATGTCACCCACGACGGCGAACTCGTCCGCGCCCGCCGCACCGCCGAAGGCACGCTGCAGCTCCACGAAGGCGGCAACTCCTTCCTCACGCTCCCGCCTGCGACCGCCGGCACTGCGCCCTTCGACCCCGCGCAAATCAGCCCGTCGCGCGACAGCCGCCTCCGTTGGATGCAATCCGTCATCCATTGCACGCACTACATCGCCGGCGCCGGCGAACAAGCTTACCTCAACCACGCCGACGCCCCCGAAATCACTTTCGTGACCCGCGACCCCATCGACCGCTCCGACGAAGCCTACGCCGAGTAGCCCGCTCCGCACCGCCGTTCCCTCTCGTTGCATCGACTTTCGGGACCAAACTCGTCTGATCTAATTCTCGTGTCTTCCACCGCCACTCCGCTTCCTCCGCTCCTCGCCTTCGGTGCCCACCCTGACGACATCGAATTTGGCGCCGGCGGGATCATCGCCCTGGAGACCGCCGCCGGCCGGCCCGTTCACTTCGTCGTCTGCTCCCGCGGGGAAGCCGGCACCAACGGCACCCCCGCTGTGCGCACCGCCGAGGCGAAAAAAGCCGCCGCCCTCCTCGGCGTCACCCTCGAGTTCATCGACCTCGGCGGCGACGCCCACTTCGTCCCTTCACTTCCCCACTCGCTCACCATCGCGGCGATCATCCGCCGCGTGAAACCCGCCCTCGTCCTCGCACCCACCGTCAACGAGAACCAACACCCCGATCACTCCGTCCTCGGCAAAATTGTCCGCAACGCCTCCCGCCTCGCCCGCTACGGCGGCGTCGCCGAACTTCGTGGCACCCCCGCCCACGCCATCAATACGCTCCTGCACTACGCCATCACCTCCGACGCTGAAGCCCGCGACGCCTCACCGGTGCTCGTCGATGTTTCCCCCGTGATCGCGACGTGGACCGCCGCCATGCAAGCCCACGCCTCCCAGGCCGCCACGCGCGACTACGTCGAACTCCAACTCACCCGCGCCCGCTTTCACGGTCTCCGGGCCGGCGTCGCCCAAGCCATCCCCCTTTGGCCCGCCGATCCTCTCGTCGTCAATTCGCTCGACGTCCTCAGCCATACTGCTCGGCGTTTCTAGCCCGTCATGGCTTACCTCGCCCCGCTCAAAATCGGTATCGTCTGCTACCCCAGCGTCGGCGGCAGCGGCATTCTCGCCACCACCCTCGGCGAAGAACTCGCCGCCCGCGGTCATGAGATTCACTTCATCAGTTACGAACGCCCGTTTCGTCTCCCCACCGACACCGCGCGCATCCATTTTCACCCGGTCGAGATCAACAGCTACGGCCTCTTCAAATATCCCGACTACACCCTCCCGCTTTCGGTGAAACTCGCCGAGGTGTCCCGCGACCACGGTCTCGATCTCATCCACGCGCACTATGCGGTGCCCCACGCGACCGCCGCCCTCCTCGCGCGCGACATGCTCCCGGAGCACCGCCGGCCCAAGGTCGTGACAACGCTCCACGGCACCGACACCACGCTCCTCGGCGCCGACGCCGGCTACGGCCCCGCCATCCGCCACGCCCTCGAAGCCACCGACGGCGTCACCACCGTCTCCGAATTCCTCCGCGCCGAGACCCAGCGCCTCATCGGCGTGAAACGTCCGATCGAGGTCATCCATAATTTTTTCACCCCGCGCGCTCCTGCCCGCACCCGCGCCACCGTCCGCCGCGAACTCGGCGTCACCGACGACGAACTGCTCCTCTTTCACTCGTCCAATCTTCGCCCCGTCAAACGCGTCGACCTCGTGCTCGAAGCCTTCGCCCGCGTCGAGCCCCGCACCAGCAAACTCCTCGTCCTCGCCGGCGGTGATTTCACTGCGTTCCGCGCCAACGTCTCCCGCCTCGGTCTCACCGGCCGCATCATCGTCCGCGAGAACGTCACCGCGATCGAAGACTACCTTCAGGCCATCGACCTCGGCCTCTTTGCCTCCGAGAGCGAGAGTTTTTGCCTGAGCATCCTCGAAGCCATGGCCTTCGCCTGCCCCAGCGTTTCGACCGCCGTCGGCGGTATCCCCGAAGTCATCACCGATGGTTCCACCGGGCTCCTCGTCCCTTCCGGGGACACCGCCGCGCTCGCCGCCGCCGCGACCGCGCTCCTCACCGACCCCGCCCGTCGCGCCCGCCTCGGCATCGCCGCCCAAGTCCGCGCCGCCGAAAAATTCTCCGCGCCCACGATCGTCGAACACTACATCAGTTTCTACCGCGACGTCTGCGCCGCCGGGTCCCTCCGCGACGGCGCCGGCCTGTAGCGACTCTGCGTTTGGTGGCCTTAACGACGTTCCTCTCTTCACCTCCCTCCGCGTGAACGGGTCAAACAACGAACCCCACCTGACCTTCGCCCCCGTCACCGCCGCCGACTTCGAGTCGCTCGCCGAGCTCCGCGTCGCCGCGATGCGCGCGAGCCTCGAACACCTCGGCCGCTTCGATCCGATCCGTGCCCGCGAGCGTCTGCGAAATTCGTTCTACCCCGAGCACACACACCGCATCCTCTGCGACGGCGTCCCCGTCGGCTTCTACACGTTCCGCCCGGTCCCCGAGGGCCTGCGCCTCGAACACCTTTACATCCATCCCGACGCCCAGAACCGCGGCATCGGGGGACGCGTCCTAACCAAACTGCTCGCCATTGCCGACGAAAAGAAGCTGCCCGTCTTCGTCGGCGCGCTCCGCGACAGCGCGTCCAACCGCTTCTATCTCCGCCACGGCTTCACCAAAGTTGGCGAGAGCGAGTGGGACATCACCTATCGCCGGGCGTCGGCTTCTTCACGCGCGCCATCGCTCAAACCTGCGTAAATCCGGCAGCCGGCCCCAATCCTTTTTCAAACGTGTAAGTTGTCCGGCACCCTGCCGAGCGCGCGAGCGCGGCGATGAGATGATCGGCAAAATGCCCCTTGCCCGAACGGCTTGCCTTCACCGCCGCCTGCAACTCCGGCCGATGCTGAAACGCGAACTGCGCATCCGCCAAAACCTGCTCAAACGCCGCCGCGAGATCCGCCCGCTTCACCCCATACAACCGCGTCAACACCCACGCCGTTTCACAGAGCACGATATCCGTGAGCAAAATCATTTCTCCTTCCTTCGCCGCCTCGGCCCAGAGCCGCGCCACCTTGGCCGCCTGGGCCGGTTCGTCCTGCGTGAGGTGCCGGACGAGCAGATTGGTATCGACCGCGATCACGCCGAAACCCGCCGCGCCGCGCCCTCCGCCGCTGCCCGCCTTATTTCTTCCGCCGTTCCGACTTTCCCGTTGGTCTTGCCCGCAAGCGCGCCCCGGCTCGAACCCGTCTCCGGCGCCGCCCGGCGAAACGACACTTCGCCCGGCCGATTAAACACGAATACAACCCGTTCACCCGCTCTGACGCCCAGCTTCCGACGAACCGCCACGGGGATCGTGACCTGACCTTTGCTGGTGATTTTCGTGGTGAGTTCCATGCCTTACTTCTTTGGAAGAGGTAAGGACTGGCAAACGCTAAACTCAACCCTCCCGCCCCGCCCATTCTACTTCAGCGTCTTGATGTAGAGCACCAGCGACTCGATCTGCCCGTCGTCCAAGACGCCCGCGTAGCTCGGCATCGCGTACTCTCCTTTTTCAAAACCGGCCGCCACCTGCGCGGTTGGCTGCAAGATCGACTCGCGCAGATACGCCTCGTTCACCGCCACCTTCTGCTCCACACCGGCCACAAACACCGACCGTTTTTCCTGCCCAAAGAGCCCACGCCACGTCGGTCCTGATTTCGGAATCGCGGACTCCTCGGCCGCGTGACACGCGACACACGCGAAGAGTTGGGCGAGCCGCTTGCCTTCCTCCGCACTCGCCGGCGCGGCGACCAACGCGACCGCTGCCGCGCGGGGCGTAAGGTCGATCGCAAGATCCCCGAAGCCTTCCGCTTTGGGCTCAAATTTTTCCAATTCATACGGCGTCGTGTAGCCGTTGTCGGCAAACGCCGCGCCCGCCGCCGTCGCCAGCGACCAGCCCACGCGCAGCTGCATCACGGGCTTCAGCCCCGGCACCGCCACGAAAACGCTCCGGCCATCCGGCGCGAGATACGCCCGGCTCGCCGTGAGCGCGTCCTGGCCCGGCGTGCCGTCGGCCTTGTATTGCGCCGAGCCGTATTTGTGCGTGCGCCGGTAGCCCCAGGTCTGGAGCGAGTAGCTCGCCGGATCGGTCGCCCGGGCGGGATCGAGCGCGGTGTCGAAGCGCAGCAACACGCCTTCCGCCTTCGCGATCACCGCGCGCGGCAACGTCACCGGCGCGCCCGTGTAGCGCACGCGACCCAGCCCGGCGATCGTGTCGATCACGTTGCCCCAGCCCGCGACTTGAAACCCCGCGAGGTAGAGCTGCCCGTCGGCCGGGTTCACCGCGCCGTTCAGCGGCGTGAAATCAAACGCCCGCGTGATGCTCACGACCGCGGCTTGGTCTCGCGCCCCACTCCGATGCGGCAACACGCGGAAAACCTCCGGTTGGTTGAAACCGATGTGGACGAGCCCGTCGTTGAGCGGCCCCATCTTTGCATCAAAGAGCCACACTTGGGAAATCGCCGATGCGTCCACCGCGTGCGGTAACCACACGAGCGAATCGGCGATGGGCGCGGGGTAAACTTCTTTGGGCAAAAAATCCGGGAGGAATCCGTAAAACTGGCCGTCGCGTACGATGTGCAACGGCGTCGCCGGGACGTAGTGTCCTTGCTGATCGCTCGAGGTAACAAGTCCCGTGCGGATATTCACCCCGATGTTGGGCTGGCGAAATCCGTAGCCGAGCAGCGTGGCGCGACGCCCGTCGGCCGAAATGCGCAAGACCGTGCCATTGTGTTTACCGAGCGTGTCCGACTGCTGGTTGCCCTTCGCGATAACAAACTCTCCGGCTGGCGCGAGCCGAAGGGTGGAGGGAAATTCCCGCGTGTCGGCCGTCTGCGCGAAAGCGTTGGAAAACAACTCGTGCACGTCGGCCTCGCCGTCGCCATCGGTGTCCCGGAGCCGCCAGATACCGTTGCGATCGAAAACGTAAATCTGGCCGTCGCGGATCGCGGCCGTCATCGGCTCGTGCAGACCCGAGGCGAACCGCCGCCACCGCACCACGCCCTCGGCGGAATCAAGGCCTCGCGCCAGCCACACGTCGCCGTCGACGGTCACGAGCACGCCCGTGCCGTCGGGCAAAAACTGGATATCCGCCGGCCGCACTTTTCGCCGCCAGGGGTTGTTCTGCGGCAACTCCACCGTGTCGACCACGTAGGCCTCCGGCGCGACCGAGCGCTTGATGGCCGTCACCGTCTCTTGCGGCCAACGCGGCCCAGTCCGCGCCGCCCGCGGACTCGCCGCGACCATCGGACCGCCCGGTCCGGCGTGTTCGACGGCAAACTCGATTGCCTGCGCCCGGGCCGCGACGTGCACGACCGCAACTCCGGCCACCTCCACGAGCGTCACCGCCGCCGCAGATTCCGGTGCGACCCGCAACGCGAGGCTCGCCTCGGGACTTTTCCGGCCCACGACAAATCGCAAGGGCGTCGTCGTCGGGTCCACGGAGAAATTTCGCGTGATCACCGGGCTGTTTTTCTCAACCGGACCGGCGGCTGCGCCCCAACGTTCACGCACGCTGATGCCGTTCACCGTGTAGTCTAAAATCGCGTCACTCCCGACCAACCGCACCGCTTCAAAACGGCCGAGTTCCGGGGCGATCGCGCCGCGCCCGACTTCCTCTGGGCTCGGTGCCGGTTCGCGCGGGTCGACCCACGAAATCTGTTCACCGGACTGCGCACCCGGATAGACGCCACTGGCGAACCACACCTGCCCCACCGGCTCCGGCGCAGGTATCTTACCGATCGGCGTCTTACGCCCCAAATCATTATACGATAGCGGCGCCAGCGCCCTGGCACTTACCCCCGGGCCGCGCCAGACGGCGACAACGCGCAAAAGATCCGGATCAAAACATGCCCAGCAATCGTGACCGAGATTCAAGACGATCCCGCGCGGCGCGAGATTGTCAGCCGGCAGCCCGCCGCCCGCCTTGCGAGCGTCCAAGATCGAAGAGAAAAACGGGAACTCGGGCTCCACCCAGCTCGTTTTCAACGTGAGCGCGTTTACGGTTGCGGGTGCGCCCGCCAAAACTCCGGGCATCCACCCCGCGAGCCAAATGCCAGCGACCGGACGGAGCCCCAGGCGGAGCCAACGGCCCATCATGCGGTTCATGCGCCAAAACCGTGCTTCACCATGAGCGCGCGCACCGCCGCGACATCCTTGCGCGTCGGCTCGGGCAATTGCGCGAGTTGCTCGTCAACCGTGAGCGGCCGCGGGTTGCGCTCGAACGGCGCGTATTCCAGGTGCAGCGAGATGGGCCCCGTGACCGCGAGCTCGCGCAGCAGTTGGAAATACGCGTCGAAGGGCACGATGCCCTCGCCGAGCGGCACGTTCTCGATCGTCGCCTTGCCGGGAAGCTGCTGCCACTTGAAATCCTTGATGTCGGTGCAGCGAATCCACGGTGCGATCCGGCGGATTGCGAGCGGCCACGACTGCCCGCCCTCGGCGACGCCGTGACGGATGTCGTATTGCACGCCGATCGCGCGCGGATCGAGGCCGCGCAGCAGTTCATAAAGATCCCAAAGCGCACTGCCCACGCGCGCTCCGGCGTGGTTTTGAATCGCCCCGTGGATTCCGGCGCTGGCATTGAGCGCGGCCAGCTCGGCGAAGTCCGGTTTGATTTTCTCCAACGTGCCCGCGACGCCGAGCTTCAGGTCATAGTTAAAGGAGCCGAGCCGGTAGTATTTCACGCCCAGTTTCGCCGCCGTGCGGATTACGTTTTCCGCGTGCGGCGTGCGGACGCTCGTGATCTCGGTCGTGATCATCTCGACCTTGAGGCCGGCGGCGCGCGCTGCGTCGATCGCGCGCGGCAGATCTTCGCTTACGTTCTTCGGCAACACGTGGCCCTGCGGCACGCGCACCGTATAATCGATGCCGCCGCCGCCCGCCGCCGCGACGAGCTTCGCCGTCTGGGCGTAGGAGAGCTGGTGAAACGGTTTCGAAAACACATGCAGCACGCTCGGAGCCGCCGCAGCGGCCACCGGTGCCGATTGCGCCCGACCGAGCGTAGCGCTTAACGGCGCAGCCGCGCCGGCGAGTGCGAGCATCGAGACAAAATCGCGGCGGGAGAGGGACGGAACCGAAGCAGCATCAATTTTCATAAAGGCAGAGAGCGGGGAGTTACGAAATGAGCCCTTACCCGGACACAAGGCACCCTCGGGAGGCAAGCGAACTCAAGCGCGCGCTCTTGCCCGGCACGATCTGGCCTGTTCATTTTGATCTCATGATCTACCCCGCCCGTTTCCTCGTGGCCGTCGCGCTGCTTTTCACGGCTTCGAGTTTTGCCCGCGATTACCGTTTGTCCCTCGCCGCCCCCACCGCCGATTTCGCCGGTCAGGTCATCTCGTTTCGCTTGCCCGCCGATGCGGCAAAACCCGCCGCCCTCCGCGATGCCTCGGGAAAAATCATCCCACTGCAAACCGACGCCGACGGCACCGCCCGCTTCATCGTTCCCATCCAGAAATCCGGCCAAGCCCTCTCCTTCACGCTCACGCAGGCGGCCCCCACCGGAGCCCCTGCCGCCGGCGTCGCGGTCTCGTCTGAGCCGGGCGATCTGCGCGTCACGGTCGGAGGCCAGCCCGTGCTTTCTTACCGCGTCGATCCCGCCGCCGTCCCGCGCGCCGACCTCAAACCCGAGATTCTTCGCGCCGGCTACATCCACCCCGTGTTTTCGCCCGCCGGTCACTTGGTCACCGACGACTACCCGTCCAACCACGCCCACCACCACGGCATCTGGGCGCCGTGGACCAAGACCCAGTTTCAAGGCCGCTCACCCGACTTTTGGAATATGCACAACAAGACCGGCGCCGAGCATCTCGTCGGTGTCGACCGCACTTGGTCGGGTCCGGTTCACGGCGGCATCGAGGCCCGTCTGCGCAGCGTGGATCTCTCCGCACCGACCCCGGTCACCGCGCTGAACACGACTTGGGCGCTCACCGTCTACGCTCTGGCGGGTACGGCGCAGCCCGCCCGGATCTTCGACCTCGTTGTCACCCACACCTGCGCCACGAGCGACGCGCTGGTTCTCCCGAAATATCACTATGGCAGCTTCGGGATCCGCGGCGCCCGCGGCTGGAACGGTCCGGGTGACATCGCGCGCTTCCTCACCTCTGAAGGCCTCACCGACCGCATCAAAGGCAACGACTCCCGCGCCCGCTGGGTTTACCTCGGCGGCGCCGTCACTCCGGGCGGCGCGCTCGCCGGCACCACCGTGCTCGGACACCCCGAGAACTTCCGCGCGCCCCAACCCGTGCGTTTGCACCCCAACATGCCCTATTTCTCCTTCGTGCCGCAACAGCTCGGCGAGTTTTCCATCGTTCCCGGCACCCCCTACGTTTCCCGGTTTCGCTTTGTGGTGACCGACGGAGCACCCGACGCGGCGTTTTTCGACGCGTGCTACCGCGCGTATGCCACGCCTGCCGTCTTGACCCTCGCGGCACTCTAACTTCGCCTTGGGCCTCACCCCGGTGCACCCGCACTCCGCTCAGCGAACTTCGATTTTCTATGTCTACTCCCCTCGATCCCAACGCTCCGCCCGATAAAAAACGCCTCTATGCCGTGCTCGCCGCCGCCTTCCTCGGGTGGATGTTCGACGGCATGGAAATGGGCCTCTTTCCGCTGATCGCCCGGCCCGCGCTGCTTGAAATGCAGACCGCCCACGGTCTCGCCATGAACGACGCCTTCGTCGCAAAGTGGATGGGCTACGCCACGGCGGCGTTTCTCCTCGGAGCGGCCGGCGGCGGCGTGCTCTTCGGCTGGCTCGGCGACAAGATCGGCCGCGTCAAGGCGATGGCCGCGAGCATTCTCGTCTACTCGCTCTTCACCGGTCTGATCTACTTCGCCCAAGAACCTTGGCACCTGTGCGCCGCGCGCTTCATCGCGGCCCTCGGCATGGGCGGCGAATGGTCGCTCGGCATCGCGCTCGTGATGGAAGTCTGGCCCGCCAAACACCGTCCGCTCATGGCCGGCGTGATCGGCGCAGCGGCCAACGTCGGCTTCGCGTTGATCGCGGTGTTCGCAATCTTCTTCAAGGTCACGGTCGACTCGTGGCGCTGGGTCGCGCTCATCGGCGCGGCGCCGGCCTTGCTCACGTTTGGCTTCCGCCTCTTCGTGCCGGAGTCGGAAAAATGGCAGGCCTCGGTCAAGGCCGACACCACCAAGAGCGACCCGCTGAAAGAAGTCTTTGGCCCGAAGCTCTGGAAGACCACGCTCATCGCGACGGCACTTTCCTCGGTCGCACTCATCGGCACCTGGGGCTCCGTGCAATGGCTCCCGCTCTGGGCCGATAAAATGGCCGGCGCCGCCAACCCCGCCGCCAAAGGCTGGACCGGCCTCGCCTCGGGCTTCGGCGCGGTGTTCGGCTGTCTCCTCGGCGCCTACATCGGGCGCTTCATCACGCGCCGCACCGCATATTTCATGATGTGCTTCGGCTCGCTCGTCGCGTGCGCCGTGCTCTTCCGGGGTTTCGATTCCTATGGCCCAGCCTTCCTCGGGATGACGTTTATGGTCGGCGCGCTGACCGCTTCGTTCTACGGCTGGCTGCCGCTCTACCTGCCCGAGCTGTTCCCGACCCGCGTGCGCGCGACGGGCCAAGGTCTTTCCTTCAACGCCGGCCGCATCCTCGCCGCGGTCGGTGCGTTGCAAATGGGCGCACTGATGCAGACTTTCGACGGCAGCTATGCCAAGGCGGGCGCCATCATCACCTTGGTCTACGTCGCCGGCCTGTTCTTGATCTGGCTCGCCCCGGAAACGAAGGACAAGCCCCTGCCGGAGTAGAATCGGCCACGCCCAAGCTAGGAACGCCACGCTCGGGCCTTCAGACCGGCCCGAGCTTCCTTCGCTGTCTTGGAAAACCCCTGTCACTTCTCACCGGATCGCCGCCACCGCTACAGCTTGGTGCACCGCTGGAACCCGCTTTTCGGCGAGCGGTTGATCATGTGGATCGGCCTGAATCCCAGTACCGCCGACGAAGCCCAGCTCGACCCCACCCTGCGCCGCATCGCGCGCTTTTCCCAACGCGACGGCTACGATGGATTCTGGATGGCCAATCTCTTTGGCCTGCGCACGCCCTACCCGAAAGAAATGATGGCCGACCCTGATCCCGTCGGCCTCGAAAACGACGCCTCCCTCCTCGCCGCGGCGGGCCGCTGCGACCGCATCGTCGCCGCCTGGGGCGTGAGCGGCGCTTACCAAGCCCGCGCCGATGCCGTCGTCCGCCTCTTCGGGAAACGCGAACTCTGGTGCCTCGGCACCACCCAAGCCGGCCATCCCCGTCACCCGCTCTACGTGGCCGGCGACCAGAAGCTCGTCCGCTTTAAGCCCCAAGTTGTGTAGCCCCTGCCGCCCATGCCCGCCCGCCGCCCCCGCCTGCTCCTCCTCAACGCTTCCCTCGCCGGCGACGCAGGCAACACCGCCGTCCTCCTCACCCGCGCCCGCCGCCTCCTTGCCCGCCGCGCCACCGTCGAAGCCCTCACTCTCGCACCCCGGCCCGACGCTGTGGTCTCCCACGTTTCAGCCCTCAACGCCCGCCTGCGCTTCGGCACCGGCCTCAACCCGCAACTGCTCGCCGCCCTCTCGCGCGCCGACGGCCTCCTCATCGGCACCGGCACGCACTGGGATTCGTGGAGCAGCGTCCTCCAAAAATTCCTCGAAGACGTCACCCCGACCGAGGGCACCGCGCTTTGGCTCGGCAAACCTGCGGCCGTAGTCGTGAGCGAACACAGCACCGGCGGCAAAGGCGTGCTCTCCCGCCTCCAAGGCGTGCTCGTCACCCTCGGCTGCTCGATCCCGCCGATGAGCGGCTTGGTGCTTTCTCGCGCGGCGTTGCTCGCGACGGCGCACGCCCCGGATCCCACGACGACCAACGACTTTTGGTGCGAGGCCGACTTGCGCGTCGTCTGTCACAACCTCGCCGAGGCCGCCCGCGTCACTCGACCCGGTGCCACCCCCGCGCACCCGCGCTGGCGGACTTGGCCGGTCGACCGCCGCGACTTCGCCGCGCGCTGGCTCCCGTAAGATCGGCGCCCGATCCGCCGCTGCGTCTTCTCAATCGCAGCCGCGCTCCAGCTTCGCCCGCAAGTCCGTGATCAAACCGTCGGTCTCCCGCGCGATCTGCTCCAATTCCCTGCGCGCCGCCGCGAGCCAGCGCTCTTCGGCCAACCCTTCCTCGGCGCAGGCCTCACCGGCGCGCAACGTGTCCTCCAAAAATTCCCGCGCCCGCTTCAGCCGCACGATCACGCCGGCGCACAGGTCGATCGTGGGCGGCCACTCGCGGCCGTTGAGCGCGCCCGCCAATTTCGCCCCGACTTTCATCGCGGAACTCCCCAATTCGATCAACGGGTGCTCCTCAACCGCATCGTGCGGCACCCAGCCGCGCGCCTCCGGTTCTTTCATCAAACGCAGCGACAATTTGAACATTCGGTCCGCCAGCGGGTGCTGCTGCCGAATCTCTTCCTCGATTTCCGGATCGGGATGGGCCGCAGCCTCCGCCGCCGCGCGATTCATCTCTTCAATCCACCGGGCCCGCGCCGCCTCATCTTCCGGCGTCAAAGGTTTCTCCCCGCGCTCTCGGGCGCGCCGGGCCAGCTCCTCCTCCATGATTTTGGCGTAGTCCGCTTCCGGCCCCTCGCTCCGCAGCCGCGCGCGGATCCGATCCGACAGCCGTTCGCTGTCACGTTGCATCGTCTCGGCTTCGGCCTCGCTCTGCGGCGCTCCCTCGTTCCACGCCGTGGCCTAAAATTGCGCTCCGCTGTCGTCGCCCGCAACGGCCTCCCCGAGCTGCTGCATGAATCCGGTCATCGCCTCTGAATTCTTCTTTCGCTGCGTCACCTCTTCCTCAGGCGTCATATCCCACGTGATGTCGGACGACACCGTGAGCAAAAAACTCGCCGACTCGATCACGACCCGCCCGTTCACCACGCTGAACCACTCGAGGTACAGGCTGTTGCCCCAGTGCCACGGAAACGGCTTCCGTTGCCGATACAGCTCCATCAATTCGTCCATCGACACCTCGGGGACCTTCACCCGGCGCGACGCCGTGCAATCGCCGATCACGCCCTGCTGTTGCAGCCCGAAACCGGCGTCGGTCGAGGTCAATAACGGCGGCTTCACCGCCACCGGATTCACAAACTCCAACTTGCGGCCCGCCAGATCACGCCACGCGTTGCCCGCGAGATCCAATTCCACCGGCGCCGTCACGCCCTCGAACCAGATGCGCCCCGTCACGCGCCCGCGCGTGCGGTTATCGATCTCACCCCGAATCACGCTTTCATCAATACGCCAAGCCATGGCGAAAAAGTGGCGGGGGCCCGCGACCGCTGGCGAGCGCGGAGTGCGCGGAGTCGATTGAGGAGGAGGCGCGAGTTCCTTGCCCGCGGAGCATGGAGCCGGCTCGGAGAGCGGGCTCCACCCTCGGAACTTACTTCGCCTTTGCGAACATCGGGTCGTCGGGGTTGCCGCCGCTCAGGAGATACGCGACGAGGTCTTTCAATTCGTCCGCGTTCAGGCTGTTGATCAGACCGGCCGGCATCATGGAAACGGGGTTGTTGCTCCGCTCTTTGATGCGGTCCGGATCGATCTTCGTCACGTCATCGGGCGCGAAGGGGTTGCTCATCACCAGCAACTGGCCTTCGGCTTCACCGACGACCCGACCGAACACGGAGTCACCGTTCTTCAGCTCGATGTGTTCGCTGCCGTATTGGTCGCTGATGACTTTTGAGGGCTCGATCAGATTCTCCAACATGTCGCGCACGCTGTAGCGATTGCCGGCGCCGGAGATATCGGGACCGATGCCGGAGCCCTCGTTGCCAAAGCGGTGACAGGCGAGACACGCGGTCGCGGTGAACATCGCTTTGCCTTGCGCGAAATTGCGGCCGGTGAGCTTGGCGGGGAAGAGGGCGGCCGCGTCATTCACCGTGTAGTCGCGGCCCGGACCTTTCGGCGCGACATACTCGGCGACGACGGTGTTGAGCGGCGCCAGGGAGAGTTTCTCCAACGCGATACGCTCGACGGCGTCGGGCACGCGGGCGAGCGACTCGGTGCGGATGTTTTTCAGGAAGCCGGGGAAGCTGGCGCCGCCTTTCCATGCGCTCGTGCGGGGGAACCACGAAAAATACTCGCGGCGCAGCGCAGGCGTCCAACCGGCGGTCGCATGGCGAAGATTGTAAGCGTAGTGGATCTGTTGGCGGTCGGCGCGGGCATCGGCGACGCTTTGCACGGTGGAGCCGTAGCGGTCGTTGCGCGCGATGAGTTTTTCTCCGCCGAGCAGTTCGCCGGTGATGGTCACGGGTTCGGCGACGCGGAGGAGCGGCACGGTTTTCGCCACAACGGTGGGCGAGTCGAGGTAGACGAGCAGCGAGATGAGTTCGCGGTTCACGAACGTATCGGTGTGCGGGAAATGCGGATCGAGTTTCGCGACCACGCGGGCGCAAGTGGCGGCATCGGGCTTGCCCATGCGGGTGAAGGCGAGCTGCCAAGCGCGGAGGAGCGGGAGCCGGAGCGCCGCGGGTTGTTTCGCGAAGTCGAGTCGCAGCAGCGAGTCGATGAGCTTGGGCTGGTAGCGTTTCTCGCCAACGCGGGCGAGGGCGATCAGGGCCTCGATGGCGGCCTGGGGATTCTTCTCGGCGAGCGCGCGGTCGGCCCAGTGGTAAGCGGGCTGGCGCTCGATCGCGGCACGGGCGGCGAAGCGCACGTAACGGTCGGGCGAAGCGAGGTGGGGCCAGGCGATCGCGATGGCCTCCGGGCCGGTGCCTTCGGCGTGCAAAACTTCGAGCGAGCGACGGAGTTTCGCCTCAGCGGTGGGCTCCGGCGGCTTGGCCGGGGCGGTAGATTCGGTGCCGGTATAGGTCACGCGATAGAGCGCGGACTGCGTGCGACGGCCGCCGACAGCAAAATACATCGCGCCGTCGCGGGGGTTGATCACGAGGTCGGTGAGCGGAAGCGGCTTGCCGGAGAGAAATTCTTCCTTCTCGCCAATGAAGCTGGCGCCGTCGGGCTTGAGGTGGACGGCGTAAAGCGTGCCGTAGGTCCAATCGGCGGCGTAAAACGCCGTCTGATAGTTGGCGGGAAATTTCGCGCCGGTGCCGAAGACGGTGCCGGTGGGCGAGCCCGGGCCGATATTCAGCGGGGCCGGCAGGCTGTCGGCGTAGTAGTCGGGCCAACGGCCCGCACCGCTGCGCCAACCGTAGTCACCGGCATCGACGACGTGGTTGATACGGGTCGGCACATACCACGGCGCGCCCTGGTCCCACTCCATGTCGGAATCGTAGGTGAAGAGTTCGCCGTTTTGGTCGAAGGAAAGGTCGAACTGGTTGCGGAAGCCCATGGCAAAAATCTCGATCGTTTTGCCCTCCGGGTCGGAGCGGGCGATGTAGCCGCCGGGCGCGAATGTGTCTTTGGCGTGGCCGCGGGCATCCCACATGCGGGGGAGGAGATGGTCCTCATCCCAGCGGACGGGGCGGGACTTCTCGAAGCCCGTGGGCAGGGCGGTCATATTGCCGTTCGCAAAATAGATGGATTTGCCGTCCGGAGAAAGGGCCAGCGAGTGGGGGCCGTGTTCGCCGCTGCCTCGGGTTTCGCGCAGGAATTTGAAGTCGTCGAACTGATCGTCGCCGTCGGTGTCGCGGAGGCGCCAAATACCCTGCTTGGCCGGCACCTCGTCGACCATCACGTAGAGGCTGTCGAAGGCATAAAGGAGCCCGTGTGCGCCCACGGAGGGCGATGCGGCACCGCCGGTGGCTTGCGCGCGTTTCGGGGTCGGGCGCGGTTCGGCTCCGGGGGGAAGCGGGATCGCCGGCAAAGTGATGGCGAGTTTTTCAACCTTGGTGCCGGTGCTCGTGCCGACAGGCGGCGGGGTGATCCGGTAGAGCCCGCCGTATTGGTCGCCGGCGGTGATCCGGCCCTTGGGGTCAACGGCGAGCGCGACCCACGAGCCCTGCTCTTCCTTTGGCACCGTGTAGAGCAACTCCACTTTGAACCCGGCGGCCACTTGGATGGCGGAGGGGGCGGTCGCCTCGGTGAGGGCAGCGAGTTCGGCGCGGGCGGCTGCGGCGGGCGCAGCCGATTTGGCTTTGCCCTTGGCTTTTTCGTCGGGCGTTTGGGCGGGGAGCGCGACCGCGGTAAGGCCCAGGAGGAGCAGCGCGCCGAGGCTGGCGCGGCGATGGTGGAGCAAGCGGGAGGAGATCATGATTTGGGAAAGTGAAAGTGAGCGGAGAGTGAAAGCGCGAGGTAAGGGCGCTGGCACGCGGGAGTGGGCGGATAGATTACTTCGTCGCTGCGCTTCTCGCAATGACAAGGCGGATCAGAATTTTTGGGTAAAGGTGAGCCAGTAGGAGCGGGGCTGGACGGGGACGTATTGAAGCATGGTGTCGCGACCTGTCGCGGGGAGGGACGTGTAGCTCTGGCGATCGCCTGGATTTACGCCCCAACCGCGCCACGTCATGACGCCCTCGCTGTCGAAGAGATTATTGATGGAGAAGCCGAGGCTACGGGTGCGGCTGATGGTCCAACCGGAGTTGAGGTTGAACTGATCAAAGCGGGGAAGCGTGATCACGTTGGCGATATTACCGGCACGTTCGCCCATGTGGCGCCACGAGAGATTCACGAAGCCCCGGGGTAGACGATAGTCGAGCGTGGTGTTGAGGATGAAGTCAGGGTTGTTGTCGGCGTCGCGGCCGGAGAAATCGAGGTAGGAGTCGTCGTCGCGGCCGTTGGCGCCGGCAACGAAGACTTTCCAGATCGTATTCTCGGGTTTCTGCACGGTGAGGACGGAACGCACGCGCAGCCGATCCGTGACGCGGTACTCGCCCTCGATTTCCACGCCGAGCGTGGTGGTCATATTGTAAATGGGATCGGGGTAGTAGGGGGTGATGCCGTCGGACTCAATCGCCTGCGGGTTGCTGTTGATGTTGCCGAGGCGCGACCAGAACGGCGTGACGGTGACGGTGGCGCGCGCGGTCTTCCACCGGTAGCCGAGCTCGACTTGCTCGACGCTCTGGGGGCGCGGGCGGAGATTCGCGAGGCGGAAGACGGAGTTGTAGTTGCGGAAGAAGGCGTAGTCCGGGGCCTTCTCGCCGTCGGCGAGGCGGACGTAGAAGGAGTTTTCGTTGTTGATGACGAAATTGGTGGCGACGGACCACGAGAAGGCGCGGACGTCCTTGTCGAAGAACCACTGGGCGTTTGGATTAGGCACGGTGAACCGGTTGTCGGCCAGCGTGAGGGGATTGCCGTCGGCGCCGCCGTAAGCGGGGTCCCAATTGCCGCGAGGGTTTTGCGAGCCGGATTGGTTGAAGCCATCGACCCGGATGCGCTCGCCGCGAAAACCCCAATCAATGCCCCAGCGCGGAGTGATGTCCCACTTGTGACCGAAGAAATAGGCAAATTGGCGCGAGATCGCGAGGTCGCGCGTGTAGCCGTTGCCGAGCGCGGTGAAGCCTTCGGGATTGGTGAGCTGGACGGGCTGGCCGTTCCAACCGGCGACGGCGGCGAGGGCGGCGGCGGGCGTGCCGGCGGGTTGGTTGGCGGCGGTCGCGGGTATCCAAGTGATCGCGACGGGCTCCGGTTGCTCGGTGAGCGGCGAGGCGGTGCGACCGCCGCTGGTCTGGCGGTCGGAGATGCCCGCGTAACCGAAGTAGCCGCCGCCGGTGAACGAATGGGTGCGCCATTTTTTGGTGAGCGAAAGGCGCTCCATGATCTCGTCCATGTGCTCGTTGGCGACGCGGCCGGTGTTCACCCAGAATGCGCTGGGGACGATCTGCGGGTTGGGCAGATTGGAAAAGCGGACCACCTGGCCGGCGTTGATGAGGGCGTTGGCGTTGACGGTGTAATTCCCGTTGGAGGTGACCTCGGCGAGGACGTTGCCGGTTCGTCGGTCAGAGAAGCGGTAGAGGCCGGCGGGCACGCGGCCGTTTTGCGTGCCGCCGCTGAACTGGATGGCCATCGAGGAGAAAAAATTTGGCCACTCGAGGGAGCGCGGGGTAACGCCGGCGGAGGAGTTCCAGTCGGCCCAACTGCGGCTGAATTTCACGTTGTGGCTGAGGGACCAATCGTTGCCGAAGTCGTGCTTCCAATCGATGCCCGCGTAGCGCTGACGGGAGCGCACGGCATCGGCGGTGTCGAAGGTGCCGAAGGTGTTATCGGACTCGCGCGGGTATTGGTGGGAGCTTTTCGGCAGCAGGTTGGTGCTGTAGCGGCTGAGACCAGGAAACTGTTTCGGGTTCTGCGGATCGCGGGCGAGCAGGTATTCATACCAGTGATTCCGGTCGTCCATGTATTTGCCGTAAATTTTCACAGAGCCGCGGCCGTAGTCTTTGAAGAGGTTGCCGCGGGTGACGAAGCCGTTGTTCATCGGATAACCGTCGGCGGGGCGATGGCCCACGGCGTAGCGGTAGAAGCCGCCGATGCTGTAAACCCAGCCCGTGCGGCCGAGCGGGCCGCCGTAAACCAAGTCGGCACGGTAATGCGGCTCACCGCGGCCCTCGAGGCCGAAGCGGGTGCGGATTTCTCCGCCGGCACGGGCGGAACCCGTGCGGCTGATATAGTTAAAAGCGCCGCCGGGGGAGTTGGAGGACGTGATGGAGGCGCTGCCGCCGCGGACGGCCTCGACGCGTTGGAGCGTGGCGTCGGGGCGATTAAAGTAGGAGGCGTTGTAGTTGCCGAAGGCGATGTTGGTGATCGGCAGGCCGTCCTCCTGCATGGAGACGTAGTATTGGCCGGTGGCGCCGTCGGAGCTGTCGGCGGAGATGCCGCGCGAGTAAACCATGCCGCGAATTTCGCCGAGCGAGGAATTCACGAACACACCGGCGACCTCGAGCAACATATCGTCGGCGCTGAGATAGACCTGCTCGGCGAGATACGCGGAGGTCAGCGTGGTGATGGCGGTGGTGGCCTTCTTGGCTTCAGTGGCATTGAAGACCCCGGTGACGACAAAGTCCTCGAGTTTGACGGCGGCGGCCGGCGGGGTATCGGTGGCCCCGCCGGTCGGAGTGAGGGCGGTTTGGGCGAAAAGGGCGGAAGCAGAGAGCGAGACGAGTAAAGCCGGAGGAAGGCGGAGCGAGCGGCGGAGGGAGAGTGTTTCCATGGGTTGTGCAATGGGCTTAAACACGGTTGGGAATTTTCGCTCCGTCGTTAAAAGCGACCATTGAGGCCGATGGTGATGGTGGTGCCGGGGTAGTTGAAATGTTCAACGTTGTCGGTTGTGCCGCGGTAGCGCTTCTGCGGGACATTGGTGAGGTTATCGACGTCGAGGGTCACGTTGAGCGTGGGACGGAGTTGGTAGCCGAAGCCGACGTTGATGAGTTTGCGCTCGACGCGGTAGAGGTTTCGCGCGGGCGAGATGGCGTTGTAGGCGGTGAGGAAGGTATCCGCGTAGTTCACGAGCAGGCGCGTGGTAAATCCTCGGTAGCGCCAGCTGAGGCTGGCATTGGCGGTGACCGGAACGAAATTCGGGACTTGGCCTTTCTCGCGCCGGCTGGTGCCACCGAAGTTACCGTGGGTATCAAGCAGCGTGTAATTGACGCTACCGCTGAGGCCTTTGAGTATGCCGGGGAGGAACGTGAACTGCT
The DNA here is from genome assembly GCA_044356555.1 of Opitutaceae bacterium. Lineage (GTDB taxonomy): Bacteria > Verrucomicrobiota > Verrucomicrobiia > Opitutales > Opitutaceae > Tous-C4FEB. The sequence continues at coordinate 82,661 of JBIKWB010000001.1, forward strand.
GCTGATAGCTGAATTCCCAGCCCTGCACCACGGCGGTGCCGGCGTTGGCGGTGGTGAGGATGGTCCAGCCGGGGTATTCGCCGTTGAAGCCGTTGTCGGTGCCGGTCGCGATGATGCCGGACTCGATGCCGCCGACGATGTAGTCGCGGATTTCTTTGTGGAACCAGCCGGCCGAGAAGTTGCCGACGGGCTCGAAATAATACTCGAGCGTGGCGTCCCAGTTCTTCGCGGTCTGCGGCAGGAGGGACGGGTTGTTGATTGTGAGGGTGGAGCGGCCGCCGAAGTTGGCGTTGGCCTCATTGGGCGTCTCGCCGGGCACGAGATTGCCGAAGCCGGGGCGGCCAAAACTCGTGGACCAGCTCAGGCGAGCCTTGAGATTCTGGGTGATGTCGTGCCAGGCGTGGATGCTGGGAAACGCTTTGGTATATTCGCCGTCAACGGTGCGGCGGTTGTTGGCGTAGTCGGCCTGCGCCGCGGCGATCGCTGCGGCCTCGGTGGCGGTAGCAGGCGTGCCGCTAAGACGGCGGGCGCGCACGAAGCCGTCGGCCTCGTTCTCGGTCTTCTCCCAGCGCACGCCGCCGAGGAAACCGGTACGGGCGAGCCAGCCATCGCGACCGAGCTTACCCTGCGCCATCGCGTAGGGCGCAGTGACCGTTTCGACAGCTTGGCGGTAGGAGGTGAAGCCCGTGGTCTCGCGAAAATAGAAATCCTCCCGCCAGATCGTGGGGTCGATCACCTCGCGACCACGAATAAACCATGACGCTTCCCATTGCGGGATGCCGCGGCCCGTCTTGCGCTGGTCCATCGTGACGAGATTGGGGTCGTGGGGAAGCGGGCCGGTGCCGGTGTAGCTCCAACGGCGCGAGGCGCTACGAACACCCACGGTCTGCTCGCGCCAGTGGACGCCGGCCTTGGCAAAAATCGGCGCCGAGAGCGGCAGATTGTAGCGCACATCGATGCGGCCTTCGTTCACCTCGTGGAATTCCTTGTTGTTGCCGTTGGTCAGGCCGTTGGCGGTAGGCCGATAATTGGCGGGGTTGGTGAAATCGGGACCGCCGTTCCGGATGAATTTGGGGAACAGATCCGATTCCGTGCGATCGAGGATCCAGCCGGCACCGGCGATACGATTGACCAGAACTCCACCCTCGCCGTTGCCGATGTTAATGCGCGTCTGGGTGCGGCGGAGGTTGGCTTCGATTAGCAGCGGTCCCTGCTGGTGCTCGAGGCCCAAGTCGACGCGGCGGAGGCGATTGAAGAAATTATTCGGGCCCGTCATGGTGACATCGATCACGGAGCTTGGGACAGGGCGCACGGTCGTCACCCGTGGGGTGTAGCCCGGCGCGATACCAGCAGCCGTATTGGCAGCCGTGTTGAGCGCGGGATCAAATACGACCTGATTGGTGATGGCGCTAACGTTGTATTGGCGGCGATAGACTTCGGAGTGATCGATGTAAGTCGCGAGGAACGAAAGTTTGGTCGACGGCGTGAGGCGGTAGTCGGCCTTGGCGGTGATGTTTTTCTGCCGGCGGTGATTGTAGAGATCGCTCGTGAGGTAGCTCCAGAGAAAGGCGGGCGAGGCGGCGGTGTTCTGAAAATCGCGGGTGGTGAAAAAGGAACCGATCGCGGTCTCGCTGTTGAAGAGGGTGACGGAGACGCCGAGGTTGCGGCTGCCGCCGAAGGCGTCGAAGACCTCTTGGTAGCCGAGGTTGGCGAGACCGTGGAGGCGGCGCTGCTCGCGGAGTGGAATCTGCTGGGTAAACGACGGGGCGATGCGCGCCGAAAGTGTGTAGGTGACGCGGCGCTGCTCGCGCATCGAGAGGGGCGAGCGGCTCTTGAAATTGATCGTGCCGCCAAGGGAGTCAGCGCCTTTGTCCGGGGTATGACCCTTGATAAGCTCTACCTGGTCGAACATTGCCCCGGTGATATTGTTTACGAAGATCGAGCGGCCGAGGCCGCCTTGGCCAGTCATCAGCCCGCCGTCCATCGTCACAGAGTTGAGGCCCCCCGCCATGCCGCGGACAGTAAAACCCGAGAGGTTGCCGCCGGCATCGAGCTCGCCGTAGATGCCGGGTAGTCGGATAGCGACTTCGCCGGCGTTCATATTGGGGAGATTACCAAACGAGTCGGTGGCTGCGACGTTCTTGAGGTTTTCGGCGTTGCGCGCGGCGGTAAGGGCCGACGCATCGCCCTCGCGCTCGCCCTTCACTTTAAACTGCTCGAGCTTATAGATGCCCGTGGTGAGATCGAAGTTACGCGTCGCGACTTGATCGGCGGTGACGGCGACAACAGCGCGTTGGCTATCGAGGCCGAGGTAAGTGACGACGAGTTCGTGGGTGCCGGCGGGGAGAGAGCCGAGGACGTAACGGCCCGTTTCATCAACGAGGGCGGAGACCCCGAGAGCGGGAATCTCAACCCGGGCGCCTTGCAGGAGGTTGCCCGTGCCGAGATTGGCCACATTCCCGGAAATGGTGGCGGCTTGGGTAAAGGTGGCGGAGAAAGAAAGAAAGACCGAGAGGGCAAGGGGTAGCAGGTGAGACGTGGCAACGGGGAGACGTTGATGGGATGGGGGTGGGGTTCTCATCGAGGGGATTAGCGTGAGGCAGGTTTAAGGAATCCCTGCGTGAATCGGCCGTGCGAAGAAATGACGCGGGCAGGCACAGCCGCAGCGGGGCGTGGGGGGGGGTACACTAACAAGACCGGGCGAGCGACCTCGCCCGGCAAAAGCAAACGGCGGACGCGCGCCTTACGGGAGGGTCTTGAGAGAGACGTTCTTGAACTGAACCGTCATCGGCGGTCCGGTGTGGAGCTGGAAGGCGATGACGCCGGCAGCGGCCCCGAGGGTGGAATCGGTGTCGATCACGTCGGCGGTAAGCTTGCCGTTGAGGTAGTGGCGGAGGTGGTTGCCCTCGGCGATGACGACAAAATCGTTCCATTCGCCGAGTTTGTAGGCGGCGAGAATCTCGGCGGGCGGCGTGGCCCCGGGGAGTTTCTCGACGGCGGTCTGCTTCTTTTTGGCGCCGGCTTTTTTGGCGTCATCGACCATGATCGTGGCGCCGATGCGGACTTTTTCGCCGGGTCCCATCAAGATACCGCGGCCTCTCTCCTCGTAGAGCATGCCGGCATATTTGCCGGTAGAATCGATGTCGGCTTGGTAGCCACCGACCACAAAGGTCGCGGGATCCATGAGCTTGCTGCGGTATTGGACGCCTGAGTTGGCCTGATTCTTCTCGTTTTGGGCCGTGAGGCGGAAGGACAGCCTTAGCTCGAAGTTCGCGGGCTGGGCGCCGTTATAGACGAGGAAGGTGTTGGCCTTGACGGTTTTCTCGGCGGTCGTCTGGCCGGTGAGCGCGCCGTCGCGCACGGACCAGACGTCTTTGTTGCCGTCCCAACCGGCGAGGGTCTGGCCGTCGAAGATTGATTTGAAGCCGGCATCGGCGGCGACGGCGAAGGGAGCGAGCGCGAGCAGCGCAAGCGAGACGAGGCGGGAGCGGAGTTTTTTCATGGGGTGCGGGAGGATAGGACGGTGGACGAAACGAGAGGTTGCGCGAGGCGCGGATCACAAAGTTCGAGGAGCGTGACGGCACGGGCCGCGGGGGCCGGCGGCGGGTTGGCCTTGAGATAGGCATCGACGTCCTTGGTCACGACGATCTCGCCGTGCATGAGCGCCCAATGGCCGGGGAACGTGCAGACGAATTCGTAGACGCCCTCCGTACGCGGTGCGGTGATCTTCATCGTCTCCGCCTGACCAGCCTCGAGCATTTTGGACGCCGCGATGATTTCCTTGTCTTCACCCACCCACGCTCGGCCTTGGCGGTCGACATGGCCGGCGGGCAACTCCATCGCGGACAAGCCCACTTTCTGGCGCGCCCCGGGTTGCACGACGACGAGGTTGTGCGGCATCACGTCGGGATTTTCGAAAATGATTTCGAAGGATTTTCCCATCTGCACGACGAGGCGCGTCGTGTCGTAACGCATCTCTTCGACGACGGTGCGAACCACAAAGCTCGCCACGCGCAAACCGGCCAAGGTGGCGCGGAGCGGTGCGGCTTCGGCGGCCGGCAACGTGTCGACGAGCAGGCCGGCGATCTGCACGGTCTCGATGTAATCACGGCCGGTGCGTTCGCTGGCGTGGGCTTTGCCGGCCCAGGCCACGAGATCGCGCGCGGCAGCGGCGGCGGACTCGGCGGGCCAACTTGCGCGCGGGATGCCCCGCAAACCTTGCGCGGCGGTCGGGACTTGGTAGCCGCGGGCAATCATGGAGCCGATCGCGTTGAACACGGCGGCCGGTTCCCGACGCGTGCTGACGGCGGAGCGGATGGCGTCGCGTTGCATGGCCTGCACGATGCCATCGGGACCGGGGAGATCGGTGATGGTGGCGGCGAGAATCGGCATCACGAGGTCGTAGGCGGTGGCGCGTAACTTGGCCTCGGGAATGAGATGCACTCCGCCGAGGAAACTGGCTTGGGAGAGCGGGGATTTCCGCGCCTCGGTCCAGAGCGCCTCGAGCGAGCCGTCCGCGAGCGCAAGCGCGGCCCAACCGTAGGAGCGACCCGGGGCGTTGTCGGCCAGCGCGAGCTTCAGCATCGCGGCGCGGTGGGGTTTGAGATCGGCCGCAGGCTGCATCAGCAGGAGGCGACCGACGTTCTTCCAGTCCACTTCGCCGGGCGAATCGATCGTGGTGAGGAGCAGTTCGACCGGGGCAACCTTGCGGGCTTTGGCCAGGCCATCGAGGGCTTCGGCGCGGACGGCATCGGTGACGCCGGAGCGGCCGAGGATGTTTTCCTGCACGTCAACGGTCCGCGGAAGTTTGAGCAGGTCGGAAACTTTGAGGGTGCGCAGCAGGTAGCGCACGCTGGCGGGATCGGCCGAGGCGAAGCCGGAGCCGTCACCAATACTCTTCGCCCAAAACGGACGGAGCTGGCGGAGCGTCTCGCCGATGACGTAGTCGAGATAGTAGTCGACGGGGAGCTTGGTCGCGGCGAGGGCGACCTCGGTCGCGGCGACTTCGGAGAAGAAGCTGGCGGCGCGCACGGCGTGGAGGCGCACGCGCTGGCTTTCGTCGGAGGCTTTCTCGCGGAGAATCGCGAGCGCGCCGGGGACGCGGTCACGCCAGTAGCAGAGGACGCGCACGGCGGCGGCGCGAGCATCGGCGCTCGGGGACTTCAACACGCGGTCGAGCAACGCGACGTCGACGACGTTGTGCCATTGGTGCAGCCAGAGCGCTTCGGTGAGGTGGTGTTGATAATCGGCGTGCGCGGGGTCGAGCGCGGCGATCCAAGTCTTCGCGGCGCCGATCACGGCGGCGGTGTCGTGTTTGCCGAGCTCGATTTTGGCGAGGTTGCGAACTTGGTCTTCGGGGCGCTTGAGCAACTCAAGCAACGCCGGAATCGGTTGGCCGTCGATGACGGGCGGGGTGGCGAGTGGGCGGCCTTCGTAGGTGAGGCGATAGATGCGCCCGTGGACGTGGTCGCGGTTGGAATCGCGGAGATGGCTCTGGAGGTGACCGATCAGGGGATTGTGCCAGTCGATCACGTAGATCGCGCCATCGGGCCCGACGTTGGTGTCGATGGGGCGGAAATTTTTCTCCGTCGACGACATGAGGTCGGTCTGACGGACGCCCTTGATCCCGGCGCCGTCGGCCTCGAGCGAGATGCGAAAAATGCCCTGAAAGCCAATCACGTTGGGGTTAAGATAATTGCCCCAATACTCTTGGGGGAAATGCGTGCTCGTAATGATCGTGCTGCCCGCGGAGGGGCGCGACGGACGTTCCCAAATCTGTTTCAACCGCGGGTGTTTCTCGGGGTAATCGAGGCGACCGCTGAAGGCCGCGCCAAAGTAGGTGGCATTGCCGGTGGCGTCGGTGATGATGTCGTTGCCCCAGCGGTCGAAGGCGCGGCCGTGCGGATTAGCAAAGCCGTAAGCGGCGTAGGTCTCAAATTTCCCGGTGCGCGGCTCAAAACGAAAAAGCGCGCCGTCGATGTTGCGCACGGGCCCCAGGGCGGTCTCAACCTGCGAGCGGTGGAAGACGCCGTCGCTGAGCAAAATCGCGCCGCCGGGCTCGTAGACGAGGGAGTTGGCGGTGTGATGGGAGTCGGCGGAGTCGAGGCCCATGAGGACTTTTTCGCGGGTGTCGGCCTTGCCGTCGCCGTCGGTGTCGCGGACGAACCAGAGATTCGGCGCCTGCATGACGAGCAGGCCGTCCTTGTAGAACTGAAAGCCGGTCGGGCAATTCAGGTTGTCGAGGTAATGGGTGAGTTTGTCGGCTTTGCCGTCACGGTCGGTGTCTTCGAGGATGATGATGCTGTCGCCGAGTTGGGAAGTGGGGGTGCGGCTCGGGTAGTTGGGCCAGACGGCGACCCAGAGGCGGCCCTTGGTGTCCCAGGCCATCTGCACGGCTTTGGCGAGTTCGGGGAATTCTCGTTCGCTGGCGAACAGGTTCACCTTCACTCTGGGGGCGAGTTTCATCTGCGCCATGGATTGCTCCGGGGTGAAGAACTCGTGGGTGCCGTCGGGGTTGGTGCCGGGCTTGTTGGTGCCGAAAGGAGTGACCAACGGAAGCGAGAGCATCTCGGGCGGGGCGGTTTCGCCCTTGGCGGCAGCCCAGAGGATACGGTCGCGGTTGGCCGTGATGGTGTCGCGCTGTTTCATCTCCTCCTGCATGATCTGATAATTGGTGATCTTGGGCTGATCCTTGACGGATTCGTAGGCGATCTTCGACCGGTCGCCGTAGATGTTGTAGCCATCGACCGTGCGGTAGCGGGAATGCCACTCGGTGTTTTTCTTGTTCACGGCTTCTTGGAGCCGGGAGAAATCGCCGACGGGCGCAGCTTCGCCAAAAAGGGTTTTAAAAATCACGGGGGCAAAAGCGGCGTCGCCGGTCTGGTTGAGGTGAACGCCGTTGATGGTGAGGGGCCGACCCGCCTTGGCGGCCTCCTCAAAAAGTTTCTGCGAGGGGGCGAAGAGATCGACGAAGGTCACCCCCGCGCGGTCGCCCGCCACCTCGGCCATCGCGGCGGCATAGAGCGCGAGGTTGCGGTTGTTCGCCGCCGGGATTTCAAAATTTTTGTCGGGATGCGCTTCGTTGGCGATTGGCGAAAAAAGCACGATCTGCGGCGCTCCGCGGGTGCCGTAATTTTTGGCGCGGGTGTCGCGGAGGAACGCATCGAGATCCGACTTGAATTTCGCGAGGCCGGCGGGGCCGGCGAAGGATTCGTTGAAACCGAAGAACGCAAAAATCACATCGGCGCCGACGCGGGTGAGCCACTCGTCGGGAGAGCCAAAGTCTTTGGAACGGGCGCGGGCGGTCAGTTCGTCGCCGGTGACGGCGAGATTGCGCACGACGAGTTCGTGTTTCGGATACTTCGCGTGAATGAGCGTCTCGAGCGCGCCGAAATGCTGCATGCGATCGGCGAGCGCGTTGCCGACGAGGGCGATCTTGGTGCCGGGAGTGAGGGTGAGCGGCGTGTTGAGCGCGGCGGGGATCGCGGGCGCCACAGGTGCCACCGACGTGGTGGGCTTCGGCGCGGCCGGAGGTTTGGGCGGCGGAGGCGGCACGGTGCCGCCCACGGGGAGCACTTTGCCCAGGGCGTGGTCGGCGGGTTTGATGCCGGTGCGATAGCCGTTGAAGCCGTACATGCGCGGGGCGTAACCGTCGAACGTGGCGACATCGGCCTTGGCCGGAATTTCGAGCCCGGCAGCCCAGTAGGTGGCATTTACAACCAGCCGGCGGAGCGACTCGTCCTGCAAGTCGACGCCGTCACCCATCGTGGTGACGAAAATTTTGTTTTCTTTGCCGGCCGGATTCCGGTGGAGACGCGTCCAAGCGACGGGCATTGCGGGTGAGTTGAGCGGCTGGGTGGCGGTCGTGCCGGCGAGTTTCTTCACCGTGTCGGCCGGTGCGTCGGTGGGTTGCATGCCCTTCAAAACGAGGCCGCGCAGGAGAACTTTCGCATCGCCGGGCAACGAGACTTCGTAGACGTCGGTGGGCCCAAAAATCTCACCCACGCCGCGCAGGAGCGGATCGTTGGCGTTGGCCGGCTCGACGGCGGTGCGGGTGGCCTCGATCTTGTGTTTGCCCCAGTGGGAAATCCACGTTTCGCCCAAGACTTGGTTCCCAAAGCCTCCCGGGTTGGTGGTCTTGTTGTTCCAGGAGTAATCCGACCACTTGCTGGCGGCGGGAAAGTTGAAGGCGTGCGTCGAGGTGCGCAGCGCAATCATCGGGACTCCGCGCCGATAAGCGGCGTCGAAGCGCGCCATCGCTTCATCGGTCCACAGACGAAAACGCAGCGACATGATGATGATGTCGGCGGTGTCGAGGGCCTCGGAGTCGCCGAGCGATTTGCCGTTGGTGGGATCGATGGTGCCGTCGGCCCCCAACGAGAAGAGGACGGTGGTTTTGAAGCCGTGGCGTTGGCTAAGAATTTTCGCCAACATCGGAAGGGCTTCCTCGCTGCGGTATTCCTCGTCGCCGGCAAGGAGGACCACGTGTTTGCCCGTGACCTTCGACCCGGCGGGCGGATTGAGCACGAGGGAATTCTGGGCGGCCGCGGTGAGCGTGGCGGCAAAAACGGAGACCAAGGCGAGGAGGCGGGCGGCGTGACAAAACATGGGGGAAAAAGGAGGGCGGGTCTGAGGACCCGCCCGGGGTTTTTGGAGAAGAGAAACTCAAACTAGGGCGGGGCAAAGGCCCTGCCCTGCTCTAGATCATTTGGCCTGCTTTACTTTCTGCCACTTGCGGGTCTTGGCCGACTTCAGCACGGCATCGGTCACATAGTCGGTGGCGAGTCCGTCTTTGAAATCGGGTTTGCAGCCTTGGCCGCTTTCGAGGCCGCGGACGAACTCGACCATCGCATGAACGAAGCTGTGCTCGTAGCCGAGCTGGAGGCCGGGCACCCACCAATTGCCGCAGTAGGGATGATCGCCGTCGGAGACGTGGATGCTCTTCCAGCCGCGCTCGGGGCCCTCGTCGGTATAGTCGAAGACTTGGAGGCGGTGGAGATCGTGCAGGTCCCACTTGAGCGACATGTTCGCGCCGTTGATTTCGAAGGTATAGAGCGCCTTGTGGCCGCGGGCGTAACGGGTGGACTCAAAGAGGCCGAGCGAGCCGTTGTTGAAGTGACAGTGAAACAGACAGGCGTCGTCGATGTTCACCTTCTCAACCTTGCCGGTGATGGTGTGTTTGCGCTCTTTGACGAAGGTCTCGGTCATCGCGCTGACATCCTTGATGCCACCGTTGAGCCACATGGCGGTGTCGATGCAGTGGGCGAGCAGATCGCCGGTGACGCCGGAACCGGAGACTTTGGAGTCCAGGCGCCAGAGGCCGGTGCCGCCCTGCGGGAGATCGGCGTTGATGGTCCAATCTTGCAGGAAATTGGCGCGGTAGTGATAGACGCGGCCGAGCTTGCCGGCGTCGATGAATTGCTTGGCGAGCACGACGGCCGGGCAGCGGCGGTAGTTATACCAGACCATGTTGGCCACGCCGGCCTTCGTGACGGCCTTGAGCATTTTTTCGGCCTCGGGTCCGTTGAGCGCGAGGGGCTTTTCACAGAGGATCATCTTGCCGGCCTTGGCGGCGGCGATGACTTGCTCGGCGTGGAGATTGTTGGGCGTCGCGATGTCGACGACGTCGATGTCGTCGCGCGCGATGAGCTTCTTCCAATCGGTCTCGATGGACTTGTAGCCCCATTTGTCGGCGAACTCCTGCGTCTTCGCGGCGTCGCGGCCGCAGACAGCTTGCGGGACGAGTTCGTAGGACGAGGGGAAGAAGTGATTAACCTGATGGAAGGCGTTGCTGTGAGCGCGGCCCATGAAGCTGTAGCCGATGAGACCGATGCGGAGTTGTTTTTTGGCCATGGGGAGTGAGTGGATTTTGAATTAGAAAGAGTAACGGATTGTCATCGCGAGGGGCGCGCAGCGCGCCGTGGCGATCCAGTTGGATGCCCGCGGCGCTACGCGCCTCGCACTGACGTGTGGGCTCAGCCGACCCAGCCGTGATTGGTGCGGACCTCGATCATGGCGGCGAGAATGTCGTTCCACGTCTGCTGTTTCATGAGGACTTCGTTGGAGAACATGCAGCCGTCCCAGCAGATGTGCTTCATCTTTTTCGTGACCTTGCCCTTGCCGTCACGGAGCCAGTAACCGGAGTCGCGGGCGATGTTGAGTTTGCCCTTCGGATCGGTGGCGAGGCAGTGGCGGCCGGTCTTTTCGTGCGAGCCGGAGCCGTAGGTGCTGCCGTCGTTTTGCGCGACGTGGAAATCGATCGTCCACGGGCGGAGCGCGGCGGTGAGCTTGGTCATCGCCTTGTGGAACTCGGCAGGCTCGTAGTGGTAGTTCTTCGGGACGATGCGGTGCGCTTCGGCGTTCGCGCCGAGCGTGTAGAGGTGGGTGTGCGACATGTCGGCCTGGAAGCCGACGACTTTGGGCATACCGGTCAGCTCGAGGAGATTCACCATGTGTTTCCACGAGTGCATGCCGCCCCAGCAAATCTCGCCCTCGGCGGCGAGGCGCTCGCCGTTGTCTTTGGCGATTTTGCCCGCCTCGCGGAAGGACTGGGCGATGAGCTTGGTCGTGCCCTTGGGATCTTTGTCCCAAGCGGTGACGCCCGTGGCGCTATCGATCCGGACGACGCCGTAGGGGCGCACGCCAAGCTCGCGGAGTTTTTTGGCAATGCGGATCGCTTTGCGGACGTGGGTAACCCAATTGGCGCGCGCCGCGGTGTCGCCGCCGGCCGCCGCATCGAACCACACCGGGGCGACGACTGAACCGACGACCAAACCCTTGGCTTTGATCTTCGCCGCGAGGGCCTTGATCCCGTCGTCGGAGATATCGATATCGGTGTGCGGATTGTAGAGAAAGAGATCGATACCATCGAATTTCACGCCGCCGACATCGGCTTTCGCGGTGAGATCGAGCATGGTGTCGAGGTCGATGAACGGCTCGGCGCCGGGGGAGCCTTTGCCGACGAGACCGGGCCAGGCTGCGTTGTGGAGTTTGGGGAAGTTATTGGCGGGCATATTATTTTGGGAGGGGGAGTTGAGGTTAAAAAGTTGGGCGGAGTCTTTGACCCGCCCTGGATTGGGAAAAAAGAAACGGGCAAAAGGGCGGGTCGGAGACCCCGCCCTACTGCTTCAGAATTTGTTGTTACGATACGCGCCCATCTTCGGGGCGGTGGGATTTACTTCAGGACCAAAATAGCGGAGGCAAACCATGGGCTCGGTCGAGCTGGTATTCTCAAAGGTAACCCCGGCTTTCGCGCCATCTTCGGTGCAGAAATACTCGTCCTCGGTGAGCTCGTGGAAGCGGATGAGTTTCGGACTGACCAGCGGCTGGCCGTTGATCTTGCCGGAGCCTTGCACGCAGATAAGGCCGTACGCGCCGGTATCCTTGACGGTGCATTTGGTGCCGGGATCGACGGTGAGTTCCTTGGCGGTGAAGAGCTGTTCGCCGTCAACTTTGCCGTAAACGATCCAGCGGTCGACGTAGCCCTCGCTGCGGGTGTCGGCCACGGGAACGGGCTCGAGGTAATGGTTGTCCTTGAAATTCGGGTCCACGTTCTTCTCCCAGTCGAGCTGATCGACGATGAAATCGATGTCCTTGTGCTTCGACTTGGGCATGTCCTTTACGAGGAGCGACCAGGGCACTTCGCGGCCCTCGACGAGGTTTTGATACATGCCGAAGACGTCGCTGCCCCACTGGGGCTCGTAGGTGCAGAGCGAGCCGGGCGCGTGAAGAATGCACGGATCGATCAGCCAACCGGAGCCTACTTTCAGGCGGTAAGCCTTGGAAAGATCGAGGATGCCGTTGTCGCCCTTGTTCCAATTGCGGATGCACTGCTTGACCTGCTCCTTCGTCGTGCCGGGCTCGAAGCCCATGAAGGTATAGGGGAAGTTGTTGCCGACGGGATTGTGCTGCGGCGGGAAGTAGTAGGACTCCGGTTTGCCTTCTTGGCCGACGAGCTTCGCCTGCGCGGCGCTTTGGTGCATGTGGTGCGGGATCGGCCCCATGTTATCGAAGAACTTCGAGTAGACGGGCCACTTCTTGTATTTTTTCCAGATCGCGGAACCGACGAGCGTGGCGCCGGTGTCGGCCACGGCTTGCTGAAGCGTAAACTTTTTGTTGCCGACCACGCACCAGCTGAGGCCTTCGTCCCAAGCGCGACCCTCGTTGGCCGTCACGGTGGTCGAGGCAAACCAACGCTCATCGATGCCGCCGCGGTTCAGGCCGTAGGCGTAGGTATCGTCGGGGTGGAGCTTGATGCGTAGACCGGGCTGGAGGAAAGAGCGCGGCACCCAAGCGGGCGCGAGGCGCAGTAGCCCGCCGGTGGCGGCGAGCTCGGCCTCAACGAGGCTTTGCGTGGATTTTTTGACGATTTTGAGATCGAGGACGGAGGGAATGGCCATGGGATGGAGTTTAAGTGGAAAGATTAAAGTTAAGGGGTTCGGAAAGGTGCGACAAGACTACGGGGTGCGTTGTTGGATGAAGGCGAAGACGCCGCGCTTGTTGCCCACGGCGACGTCGGGCCGGCCGTCGCCGTCCAAGTCCGTCACCACAAACTGCGTGCCGACACCTGAATCGTTGTCGATCTGGTGCGGCGTGTAAGTGACCGCTTTGGTCGCAGGATCACGGTTGAGTTTGAACCAATAGAGCACGGCGGGCGCGTTGGGCTCGGGGTCGCCTTTTGAGCCGTGCGCCCAATGCCGTTTGCCGGTGACGACATCGAGTAAGCCGTCGCCATCGATGTCCGCCAGAACGGTGGCATGGGGCTGGGAAAATTGGACGCCGCCAAGTTTTTCGGCGGGATCGCGGCTCAAGATCGCGTGCTCGCGCCACGTCGGCCCGGTGGCGCCGGCGACGGGTGGCAGCTGTTCGAACCAGCTCACGCCGTATTTGTGGGCCTCGATACTGGTGATGACGTCGGCGCGGCCATCGCCGTTTACATCGTAAACATACATCTGGGCGCCACCTTTGCCGAAGTCGGTGGCGTGAAACTTCCACAGCGGGTTGCCTGCCAGGGACGCGGGTTGCTCCCACCAACCGTTAAACGTGAGCAAATCAGCCCGACCATCACCGTTAATGTCGCCGGCGCCGATGCCATGGGTGTAACGTTGCCACTCGCCTTCGGGAGAAATCGCCCGAAACGACCACGGGGTCTCGGGCTTGCCGGGCTGCCGCGTGGCATAGCCGATTTTTTTGTAAGCGGAGAAAATCAACACGTCAGGCTGGCCGGCCAAGAGCTTCACGAAGTGGGGCGACTCGGTGCCGACGTAAGGATGGATCAGGAAACGGGGCCAATCACCGCCGGCCTTGCCCGGATTCCTCAACCAGTGCGCGGGGCGGCCGGGCCAGCCGATTTGGATCGCATCGGGCAAGCCATCGCCGTCCACATCGCCCGCGTCGGAGATGAAGGTATCGGAATAACTCTCTTTGTCGTAGGCGTGGGGGGCACGGAGCTCGGTCCGCTTGGTGAAGCCCGGCCCGGCCCACCACAAAGGCCCGACGATCAGGTCGGCCTTACCATCTTGGTTAACGTCGGCGGCGGCGATACTCTCGGCGTAGAATCTGCCGTCGATGATCTGCTTCTTGAACGTAATCGTCGGCGTCGCCGCCGCGGCTTGAGCCAGCAAGGGCCAGACCGCACAGGCGAAGCCGGCAACTACGACGCTGCGAGAGAGGGAGTTAAACATAGGGATAATCCGAGGCAGACGTGGGGTGACGCGCAGGAGGAAGGACAAGAATCAACAAATTACCCGAGAGCCGAGTCGCCGACTAGAATGGCTGCGACAATATTTTGTTCAAAAACGTCGCGGCAATTCCAACCCGCCCGCTCACCGGGCGTGCGACCAATCCTCGACCGCCAAACCCGGCACCCGCGAAAACTCAGCGACGTTGTGCGTCACGAAAACCGCGCCCAGGGCCAGCGCATGTCCGGCCAAAAGTGCGTCGTAGGCGCCGATGGGCTGGGCGTTGGGTTTCAGGCGGGCGAGAAAGGCGCGGACGAAACCGGTGTGCCGAGCAGAGCGGTCGTCGAAGCTCTCCACTCGAAGGAAGACCGCCTGCAACCGGGCAATCCGCTCGCGGAAGGCATCGACTTCCGGTCGCTTCGCCGCGCCGTATTCCAGTTCCATCAGCGCGATGGACGACAGCCGGCAGTCGGCGAGGGATCGCTCCAGCCGCAACTTTAACGGCACGTCTTCATCCCGACCTCTGAGGTAACGGGAGAGCACATTGGTGTCCGGCAAGAAGATCATTTCGTGTGATCGGGAAAGTCAGGCGCAGAGCCCCACAAGGCCTGCAACGCCTTTAACCGGCGCGCCTCCGCCTTTGGATCGGTCATCATGAAACCCGTCGCGGTCGGAGTGATTTCGTAAGCTTTCGCCCTCACATCGAGCCCGCGGGGCAGGCGCAGCGCCTTCGAATTTCCGGCTTTGAAAACTTTTGCGGTAATCGTGGTGCTCATGTGAGCACGCTGTAGGCACGGCGCCGCGCGTCAAGGCACGCGGCCGGCAGAGTTAAGGCACGAGGGCGCGCGTGGCTGCGAGTTTGGTCTGCACGCGTTGGACCCAGCTCGTGCCTTTGAATTCGTCGGAGAGGCTGGCGAGGAGTTTTCCGGCTTCGGCGAGGCTGCTGCGGATTTCCGTGGCGGGGCCGGCGGCGGCGAGCTGGGCGCGGGCGAAGGCGACTTCGGCGAAGGCCGCGGCGAGGCGCACGGATTGGTCGGTGCCGTCGCCGATCGTGAGTTGCTGGCGCTGGAAGTCGCGCGCCTCGGTGGCGGCGGCAACCGCGGCGGCGGCTTGGCCGGGCTGATGGGCAAAAACCCAGGCACGCCACGTCTGCAGTTCCGCGCGGCGGGTGGCGGCACTCGCCTCGGCGGACAGCGCGGAGACCACGCCCTCGCTGACGACCCGATTCCCGGCCGCGCCCGCGCTGAGGAGGTCGGCGGCCAAGGCGTCTTGCAGGGCAGAGGCGGCTTCGGCCCAGTCGGATTCCTCGGCGGCGGCGATGCCGAGCGAGTGCTGGGCGTTACGCAGAAGCACGCGCTGGCTGGACGGGTCGGCCACTTTGACGCCGGCGGTGGCAGTCAACTCCTGCACGGAAGCTCGGGCCGAGGCGCGGACGATCGCAAATTCGCCGGCGGCGAGGGCGCTTTGCCGGCGGGCGGTTTCCAGGCGCTGCACGGCGCGGGTGTAGGCCGGGCTGTCGGGGCTTTCGGCAGCGATGAGTTCACGGCCCACCTGCTCGACGATCGCTTGTTCTTCCCGGGCGGCACGCGAGCCACCGACGGCGGCAAGCACTTCCGCGCGTTCGGCCCGCAGGCGCAGGAGGTTGTTCTTGTGGAAAGAGGTTCCTTTGGCTGCGATCAGCGCGGTGGAATCGTTTTCACGCAGAGCCGCCAGCGCGTCGGCAATCTCGCCTTGCCGCAGATAAGTGAGACCTGAGTAGATCCCGTTGATCATCGCATTGTTGTTTTCGGTCAGGTTGAGGGGATCGACCCGGAGCCGGGCTTCGCTCAACGATTTCATCTGCGGCTTCAAGGCGGCCGCTTCACCGGGCTGGTTGAGGGCGCGATAGCCTTCGGCGAGCGCGTTGAGCGCCGACGCCATCCCGCCCAGGGCGACGACGTTGTTGGGGTCCTCGGCCCGGACCTGCTCGAGGACCTGCAGGGCCTCGCGTGCCCGGGGCACAACCTGATCCACCAAACCCGAACGATTGGCCGCGGTCGCCGTCGAAGCCAGGGTCGCACCCAAGTAGCGCCGATTGAGATTCACGTTGTCACCCGCGGCGATCAGCCCGCGCGACAATTCGGCGCTGCGTTCCAGATAAGCGATGGCGGCCGGATCGCCCGAGCGCGTGAGCCCTGCCCCCACATCGAAGGTAGCCAGACTGGCTAGGCGGAGGGCGCGCAGCGAGGGCTTGGGCTGGGCGAGCCAAGGTTCCACCAAGGCGAGCGCCTCGCGAGCCCGGGCTACGGCGGCAACCGCATCGCCGGATAAACCGGCGGTGGTTGCCATGGTTAGTTTCAGATCGGCCCGGGCGAGATCGGTTTTCTCCGGGTCGGCTCGGTCCCCGACGGCTGCGAGCGCGGCCCGAGCCCGGTCCAACTGCTCCTCCGACTGTTGGCGCAATCCCAGCAGGAAGGAAATGGCAGAGGCGCGCGAGTAAGCCGAGGCCTGGTTGATCAGTCCTTCCGGCGTGCTTTGATCTGCCGGGACGCCATCGTAATAGGCGAGCACCCCGCGGAAAAGGTTGGAAAGCAGGCTCAGCCGGCCCAGCGGTTGCAGATCAGTCGCGAGGTCCTCGACGAGGTAGTTGACGACGCGTTCGGCTTCGGCGCGGGTGGCGAAGGCAAGGCGCTCTTTTTCCTGGGCGCGGGCGGCGTTGGCTTGGGCGACGGCCTCGGCCGCGCGGGCGCGGCGGAGGTTGTTGTAGCCGAAGACGGTGGCGGCGATCGCGGCGAAGGCGAGGACGGCGCAGCCGGCGGCGATCAGGCGGGCGCGGACGAGGCCACGCTTGGCCTCGGCCTCGCGGGCCCGGGAGGCGGCGAGTTCGGACTCCGTGGCGAGGCGGCGGCGCTCCTCGGCGGCGCGGGCTTCCTGCTCGCGGCGGGCATCGCGCGCGCCGCGGATGACCTCGGCGAGCACATCGTGGGTGAGCTCGACGCGCTGGACGCCGAGACGGTCCTCGATGCGGAGCAGGCGGCGGGCGACGAGGCTGTCGATGAGCGGACGGGTGACTCCGGGCGACTCAAGCGCGGATTCGAGGGCGAGGTTGTCGCGGAAACCGGATTTGGTGAGCAGGCGCTCCTCGACGAAGGTGCGCATCGCCTCGGGCAGATCGGCGACGCTGCGCTCGTAGAAGTTGGTGAGGATCTCGCGGCGGTTGCCCGAGACGAGGTCGACGGTGATCTGTGCCTGGCCGAGGGCGCGGCGGCGCTCGTTGAGCTCGCGGCAGATGACGGAGAGCAGCGGGGGCTCGACGTCGAACTCGGCGAGGCGTTCGGCGGAGCCGCCGCGGGCACCGGCGACGAATTCCACGATGCGCTCGGCCACGCCGGCGGCGAGGAGGTGCGGCGCAGGTTTTTGGACGATATCGAGCGCCTGCGTGCCGGTGAGCCGTTTCAGGCGGAGCCGGTTGTGCACGAGGGCGGGCATCTGCTGCTTCAGGCCCTCGAGATCGGGCAGAAAATCTTCGCGCAGGCTGAGGATCACCTGGCAGGACGGTTTCGCGAAATTGAATTGGGCGGGATCGAGTTCGCCGTGGTCGAGCCGCGCCTGCACGGCGGCGGGGGCGCGGTTGGCCACGAGACAGGCGAGCTCGTTGAGGAAAATGCGCGAGCGCTCGCGGCAGGCCTCGTCGGCGCGGCCGAGGGTGAAGATCTCCTCGAACTGATCGAAGGCGAGGACAGGCGTGAGCAGGCGGTTCTTGGCGCTCCAGATATCGACGTCTTTACGGTGAAAATACTCCCAGAGTGTCTCGCCCGGGGTGAAGGCGGGCGCCTCGGCGCGGGCGGCGGCAAAGGCGGTGGTGAGCGCGGTCTTCACCTGCTCGGCGAGCGGCGGGGTCAAGGGCGAGTGATCGAGGCGCAGGTAGAGCGGCAGGTGGTCCGACGCGCGCAGGAGCGGGAACAGGCCGGCGTGGAGCAGCGAGGATTTGCCGAGGCCGGACTGGCCGAAGAGCACGGTAAGCGTCTGCCGGCCGACGAGCCGGTTGAGTTCCTCGGTCTCCTGCTCGCGACCGAAGAAGAAATCCCGGGCGTTTTCCGTAAAGGATTCGAGGCCGGGCCAGGGGTTTTCGCGGTCGATGGCGGGAGCGTGGCTCATAGCAGGCCTTTCTCGCGTTTGCGGTAGTCGCGGATGAGGCGGACCATCCGGTCGATGAATTCCGGGGTGGCGGCGCCGCCAGAGAGGCGGGTCCACTGGACTTGCAGGAAGCGCTCGGGGACGAGGGCGCCCTGGTCGGAGACACCGTCGAGGGCGATGGGCAAAATAAACGGGATCGTCTCGGCGATGAGCTTGGCGCGCTCGACGGCGAGATTCCATTCAAGGCGGAAATAGCCTTCGTGGCGGGACTGGGTGGCCGCGGAGATGACGGGGAGGAAGAGCGAGCAGGCGCGGATGTTCTTTTTGATCTGCTGGTCGAAATCGTCGCCGCTTTCGAGGTGGCGTTGGTCGAGCCACACGTCGATGCCGGCGGCGTCGAGGGCGTCGCGCAGGCGCTTCACGGCGACGGCGTCTTGGCTGGCATAGCTGAGGAAGACCGCGCCGGGCTTCATCTCTTCGGCGGGGGCGGACGAGAGCGCGGTGGCGTTGGCGGGCGCGGCCACTGGCGGAGTCGAGCCGACGGGATGGCGCGCGGCGTAGCGGGCCGCGAGTTCCTGCACGAATTCCGCGGCGTTGCCTTGTTCAAAAATCTGCGTGCGGTAGGAAAAGTTCTTCAGGAAGAGCACGAGGCCGGGCTCGGTGCGCACGCGACGGTCGGCGATGACCTCGAGCTCCTCGCGCTGGAGGGAGAGCCGGCCACTCTTGGCGATGCGGATGAAGAAGCGCGCAAGCCAGTCGGGGAAGGTGTTGCCGATGAGGAGCAGGTGGGACGATTTCAGCTCGTCGAGGAGCACGCCCGGCCGCTTCGACTCGGTCTGCATCGAAGTGAAAAACTCCAGCGTGTCCTCCTCGGTGATCACATAATCGGGGGAAGCCGACATCCGACCGAGCAGGTGAAACACGGTGGGCGCGGCGGCGCGGCGGGCCTCGGCGGGCAGGTCGGCGGTGTGGTTGGGCGCGTAGGCGAGCGAGACGGTTTTCGGTGCGCCGCCGTGGCGTTCCTCGTCGAGGGCTTGGGCGAGCAGCGAATCAAAGGTGGTCGTGACGAAGACGTTGAAGTGCCGGATGCGCGCGAGCTGGCGGAGCGACTCGGGCACAGCCGGCGCGAGCTCCTTCATGAGGTTGCGCAGGCGCGGGTAGATCTCCTCGCGGCGTCCACCACGCTGGAGGTAGCGGCACACGACCTGGTTGAGCGCGTCGTCACCGGTGCAGTCCTCGGCCGGCACGCGCAAGCGCTCGGCGAGACGCTGGGCGAGGACGCGGGTCAGCGAAATCTCACCGCCCACACCGTCGGACACGGTCAGCAATTCGGCGCCAATGACAGGAATGACCCGACGCTCGTCGATGTATTCGAGGAGGTCGTCCCAGAAAAAGTCCTGCGTCGTTGTGGCCGGATAAAGCACGCAGAAAAAATCTGTGGAGAGCGGGCGACGCGAGCGCAAGCCGCGCGTAGCCAACGCCGAAGAAATGTCGAGAAGCACGCGACCGGCGCGCAAAGGCAGGGCTCAGCGCTGGTAACGCGCGCGGTATTCGCGCGGCGTGTCGCCCATGATGCGGCGGAATTCTTTCGCGAAATGACTTTGATCGGCGAAGCCATACCCGCTGGCGACTTCAGCGAGCGACTTTTTTGAAAACACCAGCGCGCTGCAACTCATCCGCACCCGCATTTGCCGCACGTAGTCATGCGGGGAACTCTGGTAGGTCGCGCGAAACTGCCGCTCCAACGCCCGCACGGACAGCCCGCAGGCCGCGGCGAGTTCTTGGTTGGTGATGGGTTCGGCAAAATGCTGGCTCACGTGGCGGATGGCCTCGCTGAGGGGCGAATCGGTGGGCGTGGCCCCCGGACCCGGCGTGGCGAGCGGTCGCGTGACGCCGGCATTGCCCACCACATTGCCCTTGGCGTCGTGCAACGGGATTTTTGAGGTCACGCACCAGCGCGCGGTGTGGTCGAAGCGGCCGACAAGTTCCACCCGCGAAAGGATGCGTTCGCCCCGAAGCACGCGCTCGTCGTCGATGCGGTATTGGTTCGCGAGCGCCTCACCGCAGAGATCGTAGTCATTGTGGCCAATGACCTCCTCGCGCGTCTTGAGACCAAAATTGAGTAGAAACGAGACGCTCACCCATTGGTAGGTGCCCGCGACATCCTTCATCCAGAGGGGCAGGTCCTCCAAGTAATCAAACAACTCGATCACCTCGGGCGCCTCCGCGCCAATCCGCCGCAAACCGGTGCGAAGGGATGAGTCGGTGGCCGGGCGTTTCATACCGGGCAATGACAACGAAGATTGTTCGGGTCGCAAGCGCCGCCGCCAAACCCAAGCCACACCCCGGCTTTGACCATTACGGCCGAACCGTGTATCCTCTTCTCCTCATGACCGACACCGCTCAAGAAATCGAAGCCGAGGCCACCCGTTTGCTTGGCTCGCTCATGCACGTGGAGTGCGATCCGCGCGGCAAAAAGTGGAACTACGAGACTTGCCTCGCCATCGCCCCGCTCACCCTCGAGATCAACCGCCTCAAGCGGGAGAAAGACGCCGTCATCCTCACCCACTCCTACGTCGAGCCCGAGATCGTCTACGGCGTGGGCGACTTCAAGGGCGACTCCTATTTCCTCAGCCTCAAAGCCAAGGAGGCCAAGGCCAAGGTCATCCTTTTCGCCGGCGTCGTCTTCATGGCGGAAACCGCCAAAATCCTCTCGCCCGACGCCACCGTCATCGTCCCCGACCGCGGCTCCGGCTGCTCCCTCGCCGACTCCATCGACGGCGATGGCGTGCGAAAGCTGAAAGCCCTCTACCCCGACGCCACCGTCGTCTGCTACATCAACAGCACCGCCGACGTGAAAGCCGAGAGCGACGTCTGCGTCACCTCCGGCAACGTCTACGACATCGTCTCCAATCTGCCCGCCCAGCGCATCCTGTTCGTGCCCGACCGCCTGATGGCCGACAACGTCCGCAGCGAACTCAAGCGTCGCGGCGTCACGAAGGAAATCATCTCCTCCGACGGCACCTGCATGGTGCACGACGAGTTCACCGCTGCCCAGGTCCACGCCGCCCGCGCCCAATTTCCCGGCCTCAAGGTCGTCGCCCACCCCGAATGCACCGCCGAAGTCGCGGCCGTCGCCGATTTCGTGGGCAGCACCGGCGCGATGATGAAATACGTCAAGACGACCCCCGCGCCGTATTTCCTCATGCTCACCGAGTGCGGCCTCGTGGGCCGCCTCGAAGTCGAGTCGCCCGAGAAACACTTCATCGGCGGCTGCCGCCTCTGCCCCTACATGAAGTTGAACTCGCTCGAGAAAATCCGCGACGCCCTCCGCGCCCCGCGCCCCGACCAGATCGTCACGCTCGACGAGGGCCTCCGCCTCCGCGCCGCCAAGTGCATCGGCCGCATGTTCGAACTCACTCCCGGCGACTAAAGACCCCACCCCGTCGCCCTCCAAAGTTCGTCATCCAGTCGACGACAAACTTTCCGAAACACCTTGTTTTCAAATTTATGCTCACGCCCCGCACCGCTCACCTGATCGACCTCGCCCTCGACGAAGACGCCGGGCTCGGCGACGTCACCAGCCGCGCGATCTTCCCGCCGAGCCATCGCTCCCGCGCCTTCATCGAGGCCCGCCAGGACCTCACGCTCTGCGGCGTCGACGTGGCCGCCGCCGTCTTCGCCCGAGTCGATCCCGCGCTCAAAGTAAAGCTAACCGCCGCCGACGGCGACCGCGTCAAAAACGGCTCCAAGGTTCTCACCGTCACCGGCCCCACTGCGTCGCTCCTCACCGCCGAGCGCACCGCCCTCAACTTCATCCAGCGCCTCTCCGGCGTCGCCACGCAGTCGCGCCGCTACGCCGACGCCGTCTCCGGCACCACCACCCGCGTCGTCGACACCCGCAAGACCACACCCGGCTGGCGCGCGCTCGAGAAATACGCCGTACGTTGCGGCGGCTGCGTGAACCACCGCTCGTCGCTCGGCGAACACGTCCTCATCAAAGACAACCACATCGCCGCCGCCGGCTCGCTCACCAAGGCCGTAAAACTCGCCCGCCTCGCCGCCCCGCACTCCGCGAAGATCGAGGTCGAAACCACTACGCTCGCGGAGGTAAAGGAAGCCGTCCGCGCCGGCGCCGAGGTCATCCTCCTTGATAACATGTCTCCCGCCCTCATCCACAGCGCCGTCGCGATCATCGCCGGCTCGGCGGTTGTCGAGGTCTCCGGCGGCGTGCGCTTCGAGACACTCCGCGACTACGCGTTGCCCGGCGTGGACGTCATCAGCGTCGGCGCCCTCACCCACTCCGCGCCGGCGGCCGACTTGAGTCTCACGATTTTGCCCGCGCGCAAGCGCTAGAGGCACTCGTCGCGGGCTTGCGCTGTGACAGGAGTGCGGCACGGTTTCTCGCATGAGCGAAATCATCTTCGAAGTTCGTGAGGACGAGGCCGAGGGCGGCTATGTCGCTACGGCTCTCGGGCACGCCATCGCCACCCAAGGCGAAACCCTCGCCGAGCTCCGCGAAATGGTGCGTGAGGCGGTGCAATGTCATTTTGGCGACGGCGCCGCGGGCGACCGGCCCAAAGTTATTCGCCTTCACTTTGTGCGCGACGAAGTCCTCGCGGTGTGAGGATTCCACGACAGGTTTCAGGTGAGGAAGTTGCGAAAGCCCTTCGTGAACTCGGCTACGATCGCGTGCGCCAAGACGGTTCGCATATTCGCCTCACCTCCTCGGTCAATGGCACCCATCACGTGACCATCCCCAAACACAAACCGCTCAAACTGGGCACGCTTTTGGGCGGCGTTTTAAAACCGGTCGCCGCCCACCACGGCCTGACCATCGAAGAGCTCTTGGCCAAAATTTCGCTCTGATGCGCACCCTCCGCACCGACTGTCTCGTGATTGGCGCCGGGCTCGCGGGCTCGGCGTATGCGCTCCAAGCCGCCAAGCGCGGGCTCTCCGTCGAACTTCTTTCCCTCTCCGAACCCCTCGCCGCCAACAGCGATTGGGCGCAGGGCGGAATCATCTACGACACCACCACGGCCACGGACGCCGGCTCGCTCGCGCAGGACATCCAGGAAGCCAGCGACCACACCTCAAATCCCGCCGCCGTCGCGCAACTCGTCAACGAGGGCCCGACCGCGGTGAAAGAGCTGCTACTCGACGAACTCCACGTCGCCTTCGACCGCGACGCCGCCGGCGAACTCGAATTCACCCGCGAGGGCGGACACAGCGAGAAGCGGATTATCTTCGCCAAGGACGCCACCGGCCACGCCATCCTCGACCGCGTCGCCCAGCGCGTGGATGCCACGCCACGCATCACGCGCCGCCAAGGCTGGGTCGCCATCGACCTCCTCA
Organism: Opitutaceae bacterium; assembly: GCA_044356555.1. Classification (GTDB taxonomy): domain Bacteria; phylum Verrucomicrobiota; class Verrucomicrobiia; order Opitutales; family Opitutaceae; genus Tous-C4FEB. The sequence continues at coordinate 105,811 of JBIKWB010000001.1, forward strand.
CGCTCTCCCACAACTCCGCCGACACCGCCGACAAATACGAGCCGCTCACCTGCTTCGGGGCTTACGTGCTCGACACGACCACCGGCGAGACCGTCGCCATCGTCGCCAAGAAAACCATCCTCGCCACCGGCGGCCTCGGGCAGATTTTTCTACACTCGACCAACCAGCCCGGCAGCGTAGGCCACGGCGTCGCGATGGCGTATCGCGTAGGCGCGCGCCTCATCGACCTCGAATACGTCCAATTTCATCCGACCGTCTTCGCCAAGAAAAACGCCCCGCGCTTCCTCGTGACCGAGGCCCTGCGCGGCGAGGGCGGTGTGCTCATCAACGCCAAGGGCGAACGTTTCATGGACGGCCTGCACCCGCGCGGCTCGCTCGCGCCGCGCGACATCGTGGCCCGCGCGATCAAGCAGGAACTGGCAGCGAGCGGCGAAGCCTGCGTTTTTCTCGATCTCTCGGCGATGAAACCCGAATTCATCCGCGAGCGGTTTCCCACGATCTACGAGCGTTGCCTCAGCCACGGCGTCGACATTTCGCGCGAGCCGATCCCCGTCGTGCCCGCCGCGCATTTTGCCTGCGGCGGCGTCCACGCCGATCTTCACGGCCGCACCAACATCCGCCATCTAAACGCCGTCGGCGAAACCGGCTGCACCGGCCTCCACGGCGCCAACCGCCTCGCGAGCACCTCCCTCCTCGAGTGCCTCACGAGCGCCAAGTTCACCGCGCTCGCCGACGCCGACGATGTCGCGCGCCTTACCTTTCACCTGCCCGAACCCCGCGCTTGGGAAAGCCCCACGCGCGAAGCCGATCCCGTGCTCGTGCGGCAGGACATCCAGCAAATCCAGACGACGATGTGGAACTACGCCGGCGTCGTGCGCTCGCCCAAACGCCTCACCCGCGCACGGCGCATTCTACTGGAGTTGCGCGAGGAGATTCAGAGCTTTTACCGCGGGTGCGCGCTCACGCGCGAATCGATCGAGCTGCGCAACGCCGTGCAAACCGCCCTCCTCGTCGTCCACGCCGCCACGCTCAACCCGCGCAGCAAAGGTTGCCACTACATCGCGCTGGATGCGGATTGAAGGATCGGAGAATTGTAGGAGCGAGCTTGCTCGCGATTCCGAGTCCAAGATCGCGAGCAAGCTCGCTCCTACATCGAACCCGGCGCCGAAGCTGCGCCGGGTTTCACCCGAGATTCACTTGGCCGGAGCGGCGGGCGCCGGGGCCGCCGGAACCGGGGACGCAGGCGCCGCCGGTGAGGCCGTAGTGATGGCCGCCACCGGCGCGGGCGCCGGCTGCCAGAAATAACGTCCGTGCTTCGTCTGGTCCCAACGCACCCAGATCGCGGCGGCGGCCAACCCGAGGAGCAAACTGAGAGTGATTGCGTTCCGCTTCCGACCGGCGGCTTCCTTGTCCTCGTAGGGATCCTCGAGGGAGCGTTTCGCGCCGGGCGGGAGCACGGCCATGTCGGTGAGCGCACGGCCGAAGGGGATGTTGATCTTCACGCGGCCGTTCACCGCCCAGCCGTTGCCTTCGAGGATAGGGCCGAGGGTGCGCTGACGGAGTTTCAGCCAGGCGATGATCATCGAGGGTGAGGAGATCACCAGCATCAGACCGATCAACACCAGCGGGTATTGCCAGATCTCGAGTTTGAAGACGTAACCCAGAATTAGGGTGATCGCTGTGACGGCGCCCGAGATGGCCACGCCGATGGCGGCCACGGCTCCGACGTCCACTTTCTTGGGCGGCTCGACGAGTTTGGCCTGGTCAGCGTTGACGGTTTTCTCGGCGGCGGCGGCGAGCTTGCTCGAGGAGGCGGCTTCGGCGGCGGCGGCGCGTTTGGCGACCTGCTCCTCGATCATGCGGACAAACTTTTTATACGGCGACCAGAACGCCTGGCGGATGCTGATAGGATTATCGACGATGCTCGTGATGACGGTGTCCCAATCGCGGCCTTGGCGGTCGTAGAAGAGCCCGTGGCGGCCAACAAAGAGGTAGTCGCTGTCGCCCTGCGTGAAGCAGGCGGCGATCACCATGGGCGGAGAACCGGCGCGAGTGCAGGTGCAGTAGGCGATGTAAGCCTTGCTCATCGCGGCGAGCGGGTTGGCGCCATCCACGCGGATGCAGAGTTCGGTGCTGCGGCTGTCGAGATAGAGCGTGCCCGCCTGGAACATCGCCCAGCGGTCGCGCGAGTAGAAATCGGCGAAGTTGACGAAATTATGGAGCAGCGAGCGGAGATCCCGATGATAACGCGTGAGCCGCTCGACGTCGCTGATCGCTTTAAACTCGGGGGCAAGCGCGGCGTCGGCCGTGATCAAGGCGGTCAGCGCGGCGCGGCCGGGCCCGCCGAGGATTTCTTTCGCGCGGGCGAGACCGAGTTTTTCCACGGAAGAGCCGGCCTTGGCGCCAAGCCACGTCTCGTAAGCGGCGAACTGCGCGTTTAACGCGGCCCACTCCGCCGCGGTGATCGTCGTCTTGGCGGCCCCGAGCACCGGCGTGACGACGGCGGCGTGCAACGTGGCCAGCGCGCCGGCCCAAGCGGGATTCACCCCGGTGAGCAACGGCAACGGCGCGTCGGCCTCAATCCGCGCGAGCGGAAATCCGGCAACCTCGGACGCCGTGATCGTGAGGTCCTTGGCCGCGATGGCCAAATACTCGGTCTCGCTGCGGTTGAGGGCGGCGAGGGCGCGGCCGTCGAAGGCGGCGAGGCGGGCGCGCGCGAAGTAGTCTTCGACCTTGGCGCGGACCGCTTTGAGGGCGTTGACGGCGGCATCGGTGGCGGAGCCGAGGACGGCGATGTCTTTGCCGGCGCTCTGCTCGACCCAGACGACGTAGGCGGCGAGATCGGCAAAAAACGTTTCGATCTGCACGGCGGTGACTCCCGTGCTGCCGGCGAGATCGGCGGTGCCGCCGACGGTGGCGATGATGTCTTTGATGAGAGTCTGCGTGGCGGCGTCTTCGGTGGCCTCGGGCGGGATGACGCCGTCGCCGTTGAGCGCGGAGGCGGCGAAGATCTTCGCCGTGTTGGCGGCGTCTTCGACCGGCAGCGCGGTCGCGGATTTTTGGCCAAGGTTGGAGAGGATCTGTTTGGCGGAGGCGAGCAGGACCTTGCCCTCGGGCGTGGCGTCGTTGATCGCGGCGAGCGGCAGCGCGGCGGCGCCGGCGAGGAGGACGGTCGGATCTTTCACGCGGGCGGCGGCCCACTTGATGGCGGCGAGCAACTCAGGGACGCGCACGCGGCCGTCGGCGTCGGAATCGATCAACGCGAGGGTCTTTTCATCGAGTTCCAAGCCCTTGACGGGACAACTCAGGGCGACCCACAGTTTTTGATCGAGCTGTTCGAGCGCCAGCAGATCGGCGCCGCTCGTGAGCGAAACTTGATCAAGGCCGCCGGTCCGGAAGAAGTTCCAAGCGTGTGAGATAGATGGCATCGCCCGAGAAAAACAATTTCGCGAATCGAAGCAACCCCACAGCCAACGGAGATTGCCCCGCCCGCGCCCGCTCAAGCTCTCGCTCCGGATTTACCGCGGGGCCGCACCAAAATCTTCGAGATACTGGGCCACGATGGTCTTCAGATCGGGCGGCACCGGCAGGCCGAGTGCGACCGCGCGCGCCGCGTCGATTGCCACCGGCCAATTGCTCACGATCCCATGGATCCGAGCATCCAGAGCCTCGACCACCGGCCCGAGCGTGAGACCATGCTCGGTCGCGATTTCTGCCAGCACGGCGGACGCCAGCGCGGGCGTGACGGTGTGGGCCGGCAACACGTAGCCGCGATCCCCGCCGAGCGCTACCTCAGGCACTTCGTGGAGCGCGACGAGCGAATCAATCACGGTGCGATAACCGGTCACGGGATGACCTTGATCGCGCGGCACCGGCAGCTGGCACGGTTCACCGCGCAACGGCTCGCGAAACATCCCGCTCACCCAACTCGACGCAGCCGCGTTGGGCTTGCCCGGCCGGATGATCACCGTGGGCAGGCGCGCCGTGCGGCCGTCGAAGTGGCCTTTGCGGGTGTAGTCGTTGAGCAAGTGTTCGCAGATGGCTTTGGTGATGCCGTAGGTCGTGCCCGGAGTGAGTTTATCCGAATCGGAGCACGGGCGGAGCACGGCCGCACCGCCGTAACAGGCGATGCTGCTGGCGAACACGACCCGCGGGCGGCCCGGCAGGACGCGCGCCGCTTCGAAAACATTGCGTCCGCCGTCGAGATTGACGCGGAGCGCGTCGTCGAAGCGTTGCTCGCATTCGCCGCTGACCATCGAGGCGAGGTGAAAAATCGACGTCGCGTTTTCTTGGCCGACCGCCGCAAAGACCGCCGCGCGGTCCCCGATGTCGCCCTTGGCGTGCCGCACGCGTTCATCGGTCGGCGGTTGATGAAAAAAAGCGTCGAACAACACGAGCTGGTCGATGGGTTCCGACACGCCCGAGGGGCCGGTGAGTTCGCCGCGTTGGAGAAGTTTGACCGCCAGCCGAGAACCAAGGAAACCGCCGCCGCCGGTGATGATGACTTTCATGGGGTGGGAATTAGGGAGTGGGTGCCGCAGCCGGAGCGGCAAAAACCGAGCCGTCTTCATCACGAAAATTGGCGCGAAGCGTGGCAAGAGATTCCCGCGTGAGCCGACGGCGGCGGCAAAACGGAAAGCAAAGCCAAGGATCGGGGTGGCATAGGCGTCCCGCCCAAGGGGATCGGAAACGACCGGGCGCGATGCCCGCTGAGTCACCGGCGAGACGCCCCTGCCATTTTCATCACGCTTCGCTGACTCAACCTCCAGATTCACACCCGCCGTTTTTCTATTCCCATCCCGGCGAGCGGTAACCACGTTGGCGCGATGCCCCGATTTCTCTCGCTCGCCGCCGATGCTTTCCCGCTCTGGATTTTGGTCGGAGCCGGGATCGCGCTCGTGGAGCCCACCGTGTTCACCTGGTTTTCCGGACCGTGGATCGTCTGGACCCTCGCCCTCGTGATGCTCGGGATGGGGCTCACGTTGGAACCGGCGGATTTTAAACGCATCGGCACGATGCCACGGCCGATCGCCCTCGGCTTCGTCGCCCAATACACGATCATGCCGGGCCTGGGCTGGGGCATCGCCCAAGCGCTGCAACTCGACGGGCCTTTCGCCGTCGGGCTGATCCTCGTCGCGTGCTGCCCCGGCGGTACCGCGTCGAACATCGTCACCTATCTGGCGCGCGCCGATGTCGCGCTCTCGGTCGTGATGACGATGTGTTCGACCTTTGCGGCCGTCTTCATGACCCCGTTGCTCACGAGCTGGCTGGCCGGCACCTGGGTCAAGGTCGACGGCTGGGGCCTCTTCACGAGCACGGCGCAAGTGGTCTTGCTGCCGCTGGTGTTGGGCTTGGTCCTCCGCCGCGTCGCCCCGCGCGCGGTGGCCGCGGTGCTGCCGGCCGCGCCGTTGGCTTCGGTGCTGGGCGTCATGCTGATCGTGTCGAGCATCGTGGGGGCCAACGCACCGGCCATCCGGGCCAGCGCCGGCCCGCTCGTGGTCGCGGTGTTCTTGCTGCACGCCGGCGGCTTTGGCCTCGGTTATCTGTTGGCGCGGCTCACCGGCCAGACCGAGACGACCTGCCGCACGATCTCCATCGAAGTGGGCATGCAAAACAGCGGGCTCGGCGTGGTGTTGGCGCGCCAGAATTTTGCGGACCCGCTCACCGCCGTGCCCTGCGCGATATCCAGCGTGTTCCACTCGGTGATCGGCAGTCTGCTGGCGGGATGGTGGCGTTGGCGCGACCGGGCCCGCTGAGAAAGTGTGCGCGCGGATGTTTTTGAGTTGGTCCGTCCGGCGCGGCGCCCGTAACTCGTGAAGATGAACCTGCTCCGCCCCACCCTGCTCCTTCTCGCCGCCAGCCTCGTTGCCCCGCTCGGCTTCGCCCAGCAGACCTACACTCTCGGCATGGTCGCCAAATCGGCGGGCAACCCTTTCTTCGAAGCCGCCCGCGCCGGGGCCAACGACGCCGCCCGCGACCTTGGGAAACAACACGGCATCACGGTCAAGATCGACTGGCGCACGCCCAACGAAGAGGACGCGCAGAAACAAGCCGAGTTCATCGAACAACTCCTGCTCAACGGGGCCGACGGCATCATCATCAGTTGCTCCGACGCCAACAAAGTGACCGACACCATCAACAAAGCCGTCGCGCAAGGTGTGCCGGTCGCGACATTCTCGGGCGACGCTCCGGCGAGCAAACGCTTCATCTCGATCGGCATCGACGACTACGCGGCGGGCGCGGCGACGTTTGAGGCGCTTGCCAACGAACTCGGCGGCAAGGGCGTGGTCGCCGCCATCGACGGCAATCCCAACGCCGTGAATCTCCAGCAACGCGCGGCCGGTTTTCGCGCGGCGGCGAAGAAATTTCCCGGCATCCGGCTCGTGGATATTTTTTACCACAAAGAGACCCCGCAGGACGCCGTCGCCAAGATCGAGCAAGTCATGCAAGCCAACCCCGACATCACCGGCTGGGGCCTGCTCGGCGGCTGGCCCTTGTTCACCGACAACGCACTCAAATGGCCGGCCGGCACGATCAAGTGCGTGTCGATCGACGCGCTCCCGCAGCAACTCGGCTACGTGCGCAGCGGGCACGTGCAATTGCTCCTCGGCCAAGATGTCTACGGCTACGGCCGCTTGGCCGTCGAAAGCCTCATCAACCAACTCCTGCTAAAGAAATCCCCGCCGCAACCCATCGCGAACACCGCACTGATCCCGGTCACCCGCGCCAACGTCGAAGCTATCGCGAAGAGCTGGGAAACCTGGCTGCCGAAGTGATCGGGTCCCCCGCCCCGAATCACGGCGCTTCGTAAACCTCGATCAGCTCTTGTCGCTCGCTTGGACTGCCTTGAACGAAGGGATCATCGGTCGGAGTTGGACGCGAAACAGGGTTCGGCGGCGGGATCGGACCGGGGACGGGGTTGCCCGGCGGTGTAAATTCCGGCGTCACTTTCGAGTGACAGCGTATCCAGGTCGGCGGATGCGTTTAGGAAGATCAGCGCACGGGCCTCGGGGGAATGCCGGGTCCGGCATTCCTCGACCCAGTCGTTCACGGGTGCGGGCAGTTGAGCGCACTGGTCGACCGAGATAAAAATGAGTTCGGCGTGGTCGGCCGCGAGCAAGGCCTGCGCCCGAACGCGGGGATGGTCGAGCAGATCAAAGCGCCAGAGACTGGGCTTGAACGACACCTCGGGGTGCAGGCGCTGATTGAGATTGGCGAGGAGGGCGAGCGCCCGGTGGCCGGCAGCCGCGTTTTCGTAGATGACCGCGACGTTGAGTTCGACGGCATCGTCGGGGGTGGCCTCGGCAAGCGAAGGAGTGGCGGCGTAAGGGTTCATGGGGAGCGGGAGTGGAATCGGATACGGGCGGAGAAACCGGCGGGGCCGGCGGGGGCTGGAACGCGAAAAGGGGAAGCGGTTCCGGCAGGATACGCGGATCGCACCGGATATTCTCCGCTTGTTTTGCGCTTGTCCGCGCAGATTTTGGCGGAAATCGCCCGGGGTCGCGGCCCCGCTCAAGGGAGTTTTGCTTTTTCGGCCGGGGCCTGAGTGAAATGGCGGATGCGTTACCTTCTGATTTGGGTGTTGGCGGGCGGAGTAGCGGTGGCGGCGGAGTTGGCGGCGCCGAAGTTCCGGGCCGTGGACATTGATACAAAGATCGAAATCGGCTACGGCCTCGCGATCGCCGACGTCGATGGCGACGGGAAGCCCGACGTGCTGCTCGCCGACAAAAAGCAGATCGTTTGGTATCGAAATCCCGCGTGGGAGAAATTCGTGATCGCGGAGAATCTTACGGAAAAGGACAACGTGTGCATCGCGGCGGCGGACATCGACGGTGACGGGCGATGCGAGGTCGCGGTCGGCGCGGAGTGGAATCCCGGCGACACGTTGAACAGCGGCGCAGTCTTTTTCCTGATCGCCCCGGCGGACCGCACGCAACGTTGGGAGCCGATGCGGTTGCCGCACGAACCCACGGTGCACCGGATGTACTGGGTGAAAAATTCCGCAGGCAAATATGAGTTGGCCGTCCAACCGCTCCACGGGCGGGGCAACAAGAACAACGCGGGGGCGGGGGCGAAACTGTTGACCTATACGGTGCCGAAAGATCCGCGGCAGGAATGGCAGACGGCGGTCGTCGGCGACTTCATGCACGCCTCGCACAATTTCCAGGCGATCAACTGGGACGTCGATCCGGAGGAGGAGTTGTTGGCGGCGGGCAAGGAAGGGATCTGGTATTTTGGCCGGACGGCCAGCGGGTGGAAAAACCGGCAGTTAACCGACCAACCTGCCGGGGAAATCCGCGAAGGCCGGCTGGGTGGAACCCGGCGATTCCTCGCGACGATCGAGCCGATGCACGGGAACACCGTGGCGCTCTATCTCGAACCCGGGGCACCGGGCGGCAAGTGGACGCGGCGGGTGCTCGATGAGACGCTGAAAGACGGCCACGCCTTGGCGGTGGGCGATGTGCTCGGGCTCGGTGCGCCGCAGATCGTGGCGGGCTGGCGGGCGATGAATCCGCGCGGCGCGCCGGGGATCCGGCTCTATGTGCCGGGGGACGCGGCGGGGGTGGGCGCGCAGAGGTTTGAGATCGGCGGGACCGAAGTCGCCGTGGAAGATTTGAAACTGGCGGACCTCGATGGCGACGGGCGACTGGATATCATCGCGGCCGGGCGGCAGACGAAGAACGTGCGGATTTTTTGGAATCTCGGGACGGCGAAGTAGGCGCAGAGCGCAAGAGAAGGTGACGGCGATTCTGCGACGCTTACGGTCAGACTAAACGCGTTTCGTTTATGTCTACCGCAATCATGCGCACGCGATCCGTTTTGAGCTCGCTGTTGTTGGCCACGGGAATTGCAGGTGTTTCCTCGCGGGCCCAGGACTCTTGAGTCCGAGCCGAAGAGGCCAAAAACTTCGCACCTCGTGCACGGACCCAAACCCCATTGCCCTGAGAATCAGGCCAAGGTGAAAAGTGCAAAGTTTGACTCCTTCGGCTGACCCCGGCGCGAAGCTCGCGCCCCGCGAGGCTTGCGCGGCGCATTGCGGCAATGCAGCATTGCCGCATGACGATACTCGCTCTCTCCAAACGCGGCAGTCTGACGCTACCGCCCGAACTCCGGCGCAAGATGGGCCTCGATAAGCTCCGCCATCCGATGCTCCTCGTCGAGGAGCGCGACGGCGGGCTGTTCCTGCACCCGGCGGCGACCGTGCCCGTGCGCGACATCCCCAAAGCACAAATCCAAGCGTGGATCGCCCGCGACGCGGCGGACATGAAGACGTTCCAAGCCGCCGGGAAGGCCAAGAGAAAGTGAGGCTCTTCCTCGATACGAGCGTCTTGCTCGCCGCGTCAGGATCGGGGAAAGGCGCGTCGCGCTTCGTCGTGACCGAGGCGGCGGCGCACGGCTGGGAACTCGTTGGCTCCGACTACTGCGACGAGGAGACGCGCCGCAATCTGCCGAAGGTGGGCCGCTCCTGGCCAAACCCTTCACCGAAAGCCGAGCCGAAGGGGTGCACACTTTGCACTTTGTCATTTTCTCTGCAGAAGACAAAATGCGAAGTTTGACCCCTTTTCGAGCCTCTCCCCGGGAGAGCTGCGCCTCGGTCGTCGAGGCGCACGCCCTCCCATCAGAAACGCGCCGCCGCCTCAGAAATGCAGCGTCGCGTTCAGCATCGCCTTCCGCGGCTCGACGAAGGTGTAGCCATTGCGATAGGGCACGCCGAGATACGTCGTCGTATTGCTGAACACCGGGTCGTCGTAATCGAGCAGGTTGGAGACGTTGAGCGTCAGATCGAGCCGGCGCCGGTCGGCGAGGTTGAAGGTGTAGCGCGCCATCGCGGACACGACGTAGTATTCCTTCGCGTAGATATAGCTGAAGGGCAGGCCCGTCGGATTGCCGATGAGCTTTCGGCCGAAGAGATTCGCGCCTCCGCCCACGCTCAGTCCCTTTACGCTGCGAAATTGCCAGGTGCCGAAGACGTTCGCCCGCCACTTAAAGGTGCCGTTGAGCTCGCGACCGGGCGCCGCGCTCGAGAGCGTGTTGCGGATCGCGGCGATGTTATTGAGGATGCGCGTCCGGTTCGGGTTACCGGGATCAGCCCCGCCGGCCTCCCAGGTCGCCAGGTTCGCAGCGACATACTCCAGCGATTGCGGCCACTGGCTCACCTGCTCCGTGCGCGGCAGGGCCAGATTGAACTTCAACCGCAGCCGGTCCGCGAAGTTGCCGGTGACGTCGAGCTCGTAGCCGCGACCCTTGTAATCGAGCGTGTCGCTGATCGTCCCGGTCGGCGTGGGTACCAGCCGGTCGGGCCGCTCGAGGTCGGTCCAGAGTTGATTGATCTGCGACAGGATGCCGAGCGAGGTCAGGCGGTCGGCCTCGACGACATCGTAGTAGCCGAGCGAGCCCACAAGCTTACCGTCGAAGAGCCGGAAGCGCAGGCCGCCCGAACGCTGCGACGCGCTCGTCGCGAACACGGGGCCGCGCGCGCCGAGCCAAGCGTTCTCGTCGGACTGCGGCGCGAAGCCTTCGCTGTAATTAAGGAAGACGCCGAAATTCGGGATCGGAAAATAGCTCGTGGCAACCGAGCTGGTGCGCGGCCGCACGCGCTGCTCTGAAAACCGCTCGGCGCTGCGCCGGCCATCGCTGCTGAAGAGCCCGGTGCGGGAGTTGACGCGGTAGCGGTCGAAGCGCGTGCCGCCGACGATCGCGAGGGTGTCGCCGAACAGCATGATCTGGTCATTGAACTGCAGCGAATTCAGCGTGTTGAAACGATAGGTGTCGCGATTGGTGTAGCGCGTGAATTCATAGCCGTTTTCGTTGCGCGGCAGCGTCCACGGCGCGGCGGGCTCGTCCCAATAACGCCAGAACGCGACCTGATTGCTGCCGTCGGTCAGCCTGGCGCTGATCGCGGGATTGGTCGGGTCCTTGGTGCGGGCGACCAACCAAGTGCGCGGCGTGAAGCGATTGGTGCGCCGCTGCGCGACCACGCTGAAGGTGTGTGTCATCCAGCGGGTCGCAGTCCACGGATACGCCGCGGCGAGGCGCCCCTCGTTCTTAAACTCGGGCGTGCGCGCGAAATTATATCCCAGCTCGGAGAAGCGCTTGCCGAAGTTGGGGTTCGCCGTCCCATTCGGTAGCACGCGATTCACGTCGATGTAGGTGTTGTTGCTCTGCGCATTTATCGCTTCGCGCACCAACTCGTGTCGGCCGGCCGCAATCTCGACGACGAAGCCGTTGTCCCACTTTTTCTCGGCGGAGAGGTAAAGATTCTGCCAGCGCTGCGACACCGTGGATTCGTCCGGCGTGATGCGAAAATCGCGCGACGGCAGCGTGGGAAATTTGGACAGCGCGCGATAGCCTTCCACCAGCGTCAGACCCGTGCCATTACTGCGCGCGAAATTGAGGAAATTGGTCACCCGGCCGGTGGGATCGACCACTAGCTTGTCGGTGGTGAAGCGGCTGATGCCCGTCGACGCGGCGGGATTGGCTGTCAGCGGCGCGCTCACGGTCGTCACGCCATCCCAGAGCGAACTGGTGTCGCTGTAGACATAGCCAAAGGCGGACTGGTTCGTCTGCCCGACCTCGCCTTCCAGCCGGACCTCGGCGCCGCGCATGGGCCGCCAGGTGCCGGTGAGGTCGACGCCGCGGCGCTTTTCCTTGTAGCGGCCGATCCACTTGCGGCCGGCGTGCTCGAACGCATTGAGCCGCACCGCGACCTGGGGCGTGAGCACGCGGTTGAGATCGATCGCGCCGCGCACGCTGCCTTCGGAGTCGGCCAGGAACCGCACGCTCGACGCGTGGTTGAACCGGGCGCGCTTCGTCACGACATTGATTACGCCGCCCGAGGCGGAGTCGCCGTAGACGATACTGTTCGGGCCGCGCGCACCCTCCACGCGTTCGACGATGTATTCCTCCGTCGAAGTCGAGTAGAGGAAGTAGTTCCGGACGTTGTTGCCCGTGGGCAGGCCGCGAAACGTCACGCTGCCGCCGAAGTCGCGGTGGTCGCTCGCGGGGTTCACGTCGGAATTGGTCAACCACATCGCGGCGGCGTCGGTCGTCAGTGCGCCGATGTCGGTCATGAAATCTCGCGTAAGCACGGTGATGTCGGTCGGGCTTTGCAGCAGTTTCATCGCGATGCGGCCTCCTGAGATCACGTCGTTGGCCTCATAGCCGATGTCGCGATCGGAGCCCACCTGAAAGGGCGAGAGCTGGATGGTTTCCTCGGCTGGCCGCGCGCCCGCCACGTCGGAGCTCGTCTTCTGGGCGCTGGCGGGGCCGGCGAACAGGAGCGCAGCGGCCGCAGGCAGCGTCGCGAGGAGGGGATGGGGGAAGGGCTTGAATTTCATAGGGGTCAATGAGAGGTGATCAGCGTGCAAGCGCGCTGAGAGACGCGCCACACGACTCAAGCGACATTTTCGGACTATTCGATCCGATGCCAACGTCCCCGCCACTGACGCCGTTCAGTAAACCGCGTCAGCTTCTCCGCCGCCCCGCGCCGGGCGCCGTTTTACCCGCCACCCACGATCCTTCCACGAGTTGCACTCTCGCCTGCGGCAGCGGGCCGAGGATGTTCTGATTGAGCTTCGCCACCAAGTGCTCCACCGCGATCCGCCCCAGCAGCTCGTGATCCTCGTAAATGCCGCTCTGCTTACCGTCGGGCTGATCCACCGAGAGCAGCACGAGGCCCACGTCGGCGGGGATCAGATCCGGTAGCTCGCGCTCCGCGTTGCCGAGGATGACGACATCGGGCTTGTGTGTGCGCAGCCACGCCGGCAGCGCGCCCGCCAGCTCTGTCGTGCGCGCCGGCATCAGCGGCGGGAGGCGCGCCTCCAGTCCCAGCTGCTCGATCGCGAACCAGTAGCCGCCGAGCCAGCGTTGGTCGAGCCGCTGCGAGGTTTCCTGGCTAAGCGCGAAGCCCACCCGTCGATAGCCCAGTGCCACGCAGCGCTCCACTGCGCAGCGCGCCGATTGAAACAGGTCCACGGATACGCGTTCGATCCGCGGCTCGTGCACGCTCAACCCGAGCCCGATCACGGCCAGAGCGCCGAAATCAAAGTCGAGACGCGTTTCACCATACGGCAGCGGCGCCGCGACCACCGCGTAGATGTGCCGCGCCTCGAAAATGCTCCGCGCTCGGGCCGCGTTCATGCCCCGCGCCCGGAGGTCGAACTCTTCGAAACGAAACCCCAGCTCGCCCGCCCGCTGCTCCGCACCGGCAAACATGCGCTGGTAGACCGGCTGCTTGCGCCACGGAAAATCGGCGGGATGCGAGGTGAGAAAGGCCACGGCTGTCGTGTTTCGCGTCGTGGGCCGCCGCTGGCGCTGAAGGCTCATCAACGCGGCCACGAGTGGATTGGCCCGGTAGCCGATCCGCTGCGCCACCGCTTGGATGCGATCGCGCGTCTCTTCGGGGATGCTGGGATCACCGCGCAGCGCCATCGACACCGCCGCGCGCGAGTAACCCGAGGCGCGGGCGACGTCCTGCATCTTGGGCGGGGCCTTCATGCCGCGGGATGCTGCGCGATGGTGATTTCTTGTCAGTATGAAAAGGGAGCTACTGGCCCGCCGAAAGCAGCGCGCGCCGCTTGTCTTCCGCGCATCGGCGCGCGCCGAGCCGAGGGGGTCTGGCCGGAATCGCGCTAAGTTAAAGGCGGTTATTTTTAATTTCTGGCAGGGGGAGACGGCCATTTTATACCTAGGTTTTGAGGGCAGTTGGTCGCTCTGGGGGCGGCGTTTGCCGGCGCGGGGTTCAGAGCGGTCAGGCCGGCGGGGCACGAGGTCGGCGGCGATGACGCGGAGCAGTTCCCGGCGATCGCCGCCGGATACGGGCCTTGCGAAACGGCCTCCCGCAGCTAACTTGCCGGCATGAATTATATGGAACGCATCACCTTCAACCCGAACCAATGCGGCGGCCGGCCTTGCATTCGGGGGATGCGCATCCGCGTGAAGGACGTGCTCGACCTAGTCGCGGCCGGCATCCCCGAATCGGAAATCCTGGCGGACTATCCCGATCTTGAGGCGGACGACATCAAGGCGAGCCTGGAATACGCCGCCGCCCAGCTCGATCACCCCGTGCTCGTTGCCAGTCGGTGAAGTTTTTGGTCGATGCCCAGTTGCCCCCGGCGCTCGCCCGCTGGCTGGTCGAAGCGGGATGCGAGGCGCAGGCGGTGCGCGAGATCGGTTTCCGCGAGGCCGAAGACGGGGCGATCTGGCGGCACGCGGAGGCCAGTGGCGACGTGATTGTGACCAAGGACGAGGACTTTGCCTTGCGCGTACAAGCGACCAACACCGGTCCTCGCGTCGTGTGGCTGCGCGTAGGCAATACGTCCAACGCGGCCTTGCGCGCGTGGTTCGTGCCACGGGTGCCGCAGATCGTGGCCTTGCTCGCTCAAGGCACGCGGCTGGTGGAGATCCGGTAGCCGCTTTCTTCTTCAGCCGCTGAAACGCGTCTCTCGGAAAAGGCCGAGCCAAAGGACCGGATCATACCCCCGCGGCCGGACAGGAGACGAAGCAAGTGCGGATTTTTTAACCTCGGGGGGAAGTAGCGTCGACGGAGTGGGCTCGGGCGTAAACGCGGGCGTGGAGGGCGGGTCGGAGACCCTGCCCTCCTTTTTAGGTCGGGTAATCGTAGCCTTTGCGGTAGTCGCGGCGGAGGAGTTTGTTGGCGGCTTCGTCGTTGAGGACGCGCTCGGTGGCGCCGTCCCAGTCGAGGCTGCGGCCGAGTTTCATCGAGACCATGCCGAGGAGGGCCATGTTGCTCGCCAAGTGGACTTCGCCGATGTCGCTCACGGCTTTGATTTTTCCATCGCTGCGGATGGCCGCGAGGAAATCGGCCCAGTGCTCCTTGATGTTTTGCGAATCGGGCGCGTTGAGCTGGGCGGCTTCGGTGATCGGCGGGGCTTTCGAATCGGCAGGGTAAAACGTCCAACCTTTTTGCCAGCCCATATGGAAAATCCCCTTGGTGCCGTAGAAATAGCAGCCGACGCTTTCGCCTTTGTCGGTGTTGTTGGCCCCGAAGCGGCGGTGCTCCCATTGCACGTTGAACTTTTCGAACGCATAGGTGGCGACTTGGTGGTCGGGGGCGTCCGTGGTCTGCTCTTGGGCCGTGAAGACGGGCGCACCGGCGATGGGTCGGCCGCCGCTGGAGAAGATGCGTTTCGGATACTTTTCGCCGGTGACCCAGAGGACCTGGTCGAGCCAGTGGATACCCCAATCGCCGAGCGTGCCGTTGGCGTAGTCGAGGTAGTTGCGGAAACCACGGGGGTGGATGCCGCGGTTGCCGGCGCCGACGGTCGGACTGCGCGGATCACCGCCGTTGAACGGGCGGAGCGGAGCGGGGCCGCACCACATGTCCCAATCGAGTTCCTTCGGAACTTCGACGGTGGGAAGCGCCCGGTCGGGGCCGCCACCGCCGAGCACGAAGCAGCGCACCATACCGATATCGCCGACTTGACCGGAGCGGATGAATTCGCGGCCGCTGATGTTGTGCGGGGAAATGCGGCGATGCGTGCCGACTTGGACGACGCGGCCGGCGGCGCGCGCGGCGTTCACCATCGCGCGGCCTTCCATCACGGTGTGCCCGATGGGCTTTTCCACGTAAACGTGGGCGCCGGCCTTGACGGCGGCGATCATCGGCAGCGCGTGCCAGTGGTCGGGCGTGCCGACGATGACGATCTCGGGCTTCGCGGCGGACAAGAGCTCGCGGTAATCTTTGAAGAGCTTGGGCGTATCGCCGGTGCCGGCGGCGACGTTTTTGAGGGTGGCTTCGAATTGGCGGGAATCGACATCGCAGAGGGCGACGACTTCGCAGGAGCCGCTGGCCATGGCTTCACGGAGGATGTTGTTGCCCCACCAACCGCAGCCGATGAGCGCGGTGCGGAAGCGGGGGCCGCCGGATTTGGGTTGGGCGCGGAGGACGGCGGGGAACGAGGCGAGTGCGGCGGTGGCGGCGGTGGATTGGAGGAAGGTGCGGCGGTTCATTTTTTTGGGGGCGGGGAGAATTTTTTAACCAGGAATGGACGCGAATGGACACGAACCGGAGTCAGTTCGAATTCGTGTTCCTTCGCGTCCGTTCGTGGTTTGTTTAGGTGCGGAGCCCGAGGCCGATTTCGCGGCGGAGGAAGGCGATGGATTTCGCGATCTCGGCTTTTTGGAATTCTTGGGTGACGGCTTTTCCTTCGGGACCGGCGGGAGCCTTGAAGGCGGTGAGCGGTCGACCGCGGGCGGCGAGGGCTTCGAATTTCGCGAGTTTTTCCGGACGGCGGTCGTAGTGTTTCCAGAAGTCCGGTTGCTTGTAGGGGAAGGCGCGCTGGGCGCCAGAGATCGTCTCGATCATGATCGGAACCTGTGGGCAAAGTTGGGCCCAGCGGGCGGCAAACGCCTTCCAGTCAATCAGACCATCGCCGGCGGCGGTCCATTGCACGGCGGCACCTTCCGGAGTGGACCAGATCTGTTGGTCGCGGAGACTGGAGCAGATCGTGACGGGACCGAGGGTTTCGAAAGCGTCCATCGGATCTTCGAGGGTCCAGGCGGCGTTGCCGGAGTCGAAATTGCAGCCGACAAAATCGGTGCCGGCGGCCTCGATGAGTTGGCGACACTCCCACGAGTGCAAATCACCGCCGTGGTTCTCGATCGCGATTTTCAAACCGGCCTTGAGCGCGTCGGCGCGGCAGGCCTTGAGTACGGCGACGGTATCCGCGATGCGGGCTTGGATGCCGCCCTCGGATTTGCGGTCTTCCATGTTGCCGAGGACGGCGCGAAACATGGGCGAGCCGAGGGTTTTGGCGACGCGCAGGCCGAGGCGGAGATGCTCTTCGGCGGTGCCCCAGTTTTTCTTAAACGTCTTCGACGTCGGGCAGATGCTCCAGCTCCCAACGTAGAGCGTGAGACCGGCGGCTTCCGCGCGCGCGCGCACGAGGCGGAGAGCGGAATCGTCGAGGCTTTCCAGCGCGTCGAGGTCGGAGATGAAGAGCGTGTCGCACTTGAGCGACGCGGCGTAGTCGATCAGTTGCGGAGCCTTCCAGCCCATGGCGCGGAGGGCGTAGTTGTCGAGGCCGACGGCGAGCTTGGGCGCGGGCTTCGCGGCGGTGGCGGCGAGCAAAGTGGGACCGGCGAACGCCGTGGCGGTCGCGGCGACGGCGGTGTTTTTCAGAAAAGTGCGGCGGAGCATGGGACGGAGGGAAACGTTAAACGCGGAAGAGGAGAAAACGGGGCGGCAACCGGGCGGTTGCGGAACGGGAAAGCTGGGCGAACCCCGGCCGCTTTACAAGCCGGGGCGCGGTTCCCGGGGCGCCAAAAAATTACCTCGCTTGCGGCGCGCGGAGGGCGTGTTTTTTTCCGTCGTCGCGCGTTTTTCCCCGCGATGAAAACCCCGCCACTCCAATTTGTCCGGAATCGGTCTGTCTTCTGACCGGGCCTACTGACCCGATTCCAATATCTACCCCTCATGAAAACTGCATTCCTGTTTTACCGGGCCTTGGGCCTGTTTCTCGCGCTGGCGGCGGCCTACTCGGCCGGGGCGCAAGTTGCCGCCGTCGGCACAATTGAGGGGCGCGTCTTCGATGCGCGCCGCGGCCAGTATCTCGAGAACGCCCGGGTCACCGTCGCGGGTTCGAAGCAGGAGACGTTTACCGACGCCATCGGCCAGTATCGCCTGGCGGAGGTCCCGGCGGGCAAAGTCACCCTAAATATTTTCTACACGGGGCGCGGCGTCGTCACGGAGGCGGTAAACGTAACCTCCGGTCAGACCGTGCAACGCGACGTCACGTTCTCCGGAGAGACTCCGACGGGACGGGGAAATGCGGCCGGGGACACCATCAAGCTCGATGCTTTCAACGTCACCTCGTCGAAAGAGATGGACGCCGCTTCGCTGGCGATCAACGAGCAGCGTTTCGCGAAGAACATCACGAACGTCGTATCGGCCGACGAATTCGGCACCATTGCCGACGGCAGCGTGGGTGAGTTCATGAAGTTTCTCCCCGGCATCACGAGCGATTACACCGGCGGTGATGCCCGAAGGTTCTCCATCAGTGGCGTGCCGGCCGGGAACGTCCCGATTTCCATGGGCGGTTTCGACATGGCCAGCGCTGCCGGCGGCGGCACCACCCGGGCCGTCGAGCTCGATCAGGTTTCCATCAACAGCGTCTCGCGCGTCGAGGTGAACCGCTCGCCCACGCCCGAGCAACCCGGCTCCGCCCTCGCCGGCTCGGTGAATTTCGTGCCGCGCAGCGCGTTCGAGCGGAGCCGCCCATCCTACAACTACAGCGTCGCCTTCCTGATGAAGGACGCCGAGCGCTCCTTTCTGCGCCAGTCGCCCGGTCCCGGTTGGGGCGAAAAAACTTACAAGATTCATCCCGGCTTCGATGTATCGGCGGTCGTGCCGGTGAATCGAAACTTCGGGTTCACGTTTTCCGCCGGCTACTCGATGCAGTACACGCCGCAGAGCAACCAGGCGACCCAATGGCGTGGCGCCGCCGCGGTCACGAACGCCGCGGCTACCGCGAGCACGGGACTGCCCGACACTACGCCCGACAAACCCTACCTCACCAACTACTCGTGGCGCGACTCCGGCAAAGACACGACCCGCTATTCCTTCGCGACCACGGTGGACTGGCGTTTTGCCCCCCGTGACCGCCTCTCCTTTGGTTTTTCCTATGCTTACCTCCGCGAACACTTCGCCACCCGCACCCAGAATATAATCATCAACCGCGTCGCCCCGGGCGACTGGGGTCCTTCGTTCACCCGCGGCGCCGAGAGCGCGTTTCCCACGACCGGCCCCGCCATCAACGCCGGCCAGATCGAGCTGGTGAACAACGGCCGCATCCGCCCCGGCCGCACCCTCATGCCCACGCTCACCTGGCGCCATGACGGCCCGCTTTGGAAACTAGAATCCGGCGTCTCCTACTCCACTTCGCGCATCGTATACCAGGACATCGATGACGGGGCTTTTAACAGTTTCATCGGGCGCCGCACCCACGTGACGATCCGCTTTGACGACATTTTCTATCTCCGCCCCGGCCGCTTCACGGTGACCGATCCCGCCGGCAACAAAGTCGATCCATCCGACCTCAAAAGCTACTCGATCGTCTCGGCCAACAGCATCCGGCAAAAGGCCTACGAGACCCGCCGCCAAGCCTTCGGCAACATCCGCCGCGATTTCGTCGTGCGCGGTATCCCGGTCGCGTTGAAGGCCGGCGTCGATCTCCGCACCGTGCTCCGCGACCGCCGGGGCACCTCGGGCGAACTCTACAACTACGTGGGCGCGGATGGCCGCGCCAGCACCACGCCCACGACCCAGGCCGGCCTGATCAACGACGACAGTCCCCTCCCGTTCCTGGACGCGGTTTACTCGACGCGCATCCCCGACTTCGGCCTCCCCAAGCAGCAGCACGTGGACAACGGCCAACTCTGGCAGAGCTACCGCGCCAACCCCAATCACTGGACCCGCAACGCCAGCGCCGACTACACCAACCAGACCAACAACTCGAACCGCGTGCAGGAGATCATCTCCTCGGGTTACTTCCGCGCCGACGCCGCGTTTTTCAGCAACCGCCTGAAGCTCACGACCGGCCTCCGCGCCGAGCAGACCAACATCAACGCCCAAGGCGTGCTCAACGATCCGACGCTCAATTTCCGCCGCGATGCCGCCGGCAACGTCATCAAAGACCCGAACGGTATCCCCCTCCAGATCGTCAACAGCGCCACCGATCCGCTCGGCGCGCTCCAACGCACGCTCATCGACCGGGGTTATACCGCAAAAAAGGAATTTCTCCGCCTCTTCCCCAGCCTCAACCTTGGCTACAATCTTTCCGAGAACCTGATCGCGCGCGGCGCCTACTACCAGACTGTCGGCCGCCCGGAGTTTACCAACTACGTCAGCGGCGTGACCCTCCCCAACACCGAGAATCCTCCCAGCTCGAGCAACCGGATCACCCTCGGCAACGTGAACCTGAAAGCGTGGCAGGCCGAGAGCTACGTCGCCCGCCTCGAATACTACTTCGTGGGCGGCGGCCAAATCTCCTTCGGGGCCTTCATCCGCGATTACCAAAACGCCTTCGTCGCCACCGTGGCGCAGCCCACCGACGAATTTCTCGCGGCCTACGCCCTCGATCCTGACACCTACTCGGAATACAACGTCTCCACGAATTACAATAACCCTGAAACCGTGCGAATGCATGGTCTGGAATTCGACTACCAGCAGCCGCTCACCTTCCTGCCGCACTGGGCGCGCGGAATGCGGTTCTTCGCGAATGCCAGCTCCCAACGCGCGAAGCGGTCCTTCGACCAGTTTCTGGATATGAATCCCTTTGTCGCTAACTTTGGCCTCAGCATCACCCGGCCGAAGTGGAATCTTCGCATCAATGAAAACTACCGCGGTCTCCAGCGCCGCGCCGCCATCATTGGCCGCGGCATCGAGCCCGGCACCTACAACTACCGCCCCAAACGCCTCTACATCGACATCAGCGGCGAATATTTTATCACCCGCCAGCTCGGCTTTTTCGTCGCCCTGCGCAATTTCGGCGGGGCCACCGAAGACCAGAAAACCTACGGGCCGAACACGCCGGTCTACGCGAAATTCCGCCAGCGCGACGACTACGGTGGCTCGCTTTGGACCGCCGGGATCAAGGGCACATTTTAAACCCGCGCCGTCCGGCGGGCCGCACGAGCACCCCGGGCAACGGGCTGGCTCAAAACAACGTGGGCCCGATCGCGACGGTGAACGGCGTGGATTATCCCCTTGAGAACAGCCTCGCTCCGTATCGGAGCCAGATGGGGAGATTTACCGGCACGGCCCCTCCGGAGCCGGCGCCGATGGGCGTGATTCTGGTTGGGCGATGCCAGACCTTGCGGCGAGGCGCCGGCGGCGCGGATCGAACGCGCGGGTAGCCGGATTGTCACGGTTGGTGGCTTTACTCGCGGCGCCAATCGGTTCGTGAATCTTGCCCGATGAAAACTCTCGGGCTTTTCCTGCTTTGCGGCGCGATCGGAGTCGGTGGAGCGATGACTCCGTTGCCCGGGGCCGAATCGGGACCGCGTTGGTTCAAGGGCAATTTGCACACCCACTCGCTCTGGAGCGACGGCGACGATTACCCGGAGATGATCACCGATTGGTATAAACGCGCGGGCTATCACTTCCTCGCGATGTCGGACCACAACATCATGGCGGAGGGCCGGCGGTGGTTCGCGATCAAGCCCCCGGCGGTCGTGGCGGGCAAAGTGGTGCAGCGGGGCGGCGGGGTCGTATTGGAAAACTACGTCGCGCGCTTCGGCGCCGACTGGGTCGAGCAACGCGAGGTCGCGGGCACGCGGGAAGTGCGGCTCAAGCCGCTCGCCGAATATCGCACACTCTTCGAGGAGCCGGGGCGGTTTCTGATGATTCCCGGTCTTGAAGTGACTGCAAATTGGAAGCGCCCGGCGACGGCCACGACGCCGGAGCAAGGCGGGCCGGTGCACATGAACCTCACGAATCCGCGCCACCTCGTCGCGCCGGTGGAGGCCGACAACGCGCTCGAGATCATGCAACGCACGGTCGAGGCTGTGCGGGTGCAGCGGGAAGAAACGGGCCAGCCGATGTTTCTCCACCTGAACCATCCGAATTTCATCTGGGGCGTGACCGCGGAGGAATTGATGCAGGTGCACCACGAGAAATTCTTCGAAGTTTATAACGGCCATCCAGGAGTTCATAACGCCGGCGACGCCGCGCACCTGAGCAACGAAGAGATTTGGGACGTGGTGCTCACGCGCCGGCTCGCGGAGCTGAAGCTCGACGTGATGTATGGCATCGGCGTCGACGACTCGCACAATTACCACGAGCAGATGCTCGGGAAGAGCAATTCGGGCCGCGGCTGGGTGATGGTGCGGGCGCGCCACCTCACGCCGGAGTCGATTATTTTGGCCATGGAAGCGGGAGATTTTTACGCGACGTCGGGCGTGACGCTGAAAGAAGTGACGCGCACGGCGACGATGCTGGCGCTGGAAATCCAAGCGGAGCCGGGGGTGACCTACGTGACGCAGTTCATCGGCACCCGCCGCGGTTATGACCCGTCGAGCCAATTGCTGCCACCGCGCCCAGGCGATGCCTCGGCGGCGAAGACCTTGCCGCACCGCCGCTACAGCAAAGACGTGGGCGCGGTGTTGGCCGAAGTGAAGGGAGCGGCGGCGAGCTATACGTTGCGCGGCGACGAGATTTACGTGCGCGCCCGGGTGATTTCCTCAAAGGCGAAAGTGAACGGCAGTGTGGCCAACGAGTTTGAAACGGCGTGGACGCAGCCGGTGGTAGGGGCGATGAGATAGGCCTGATTGAAAAGTCAGAGGATGCGGCTTTAGAAATGGCCCTTGAGACCGGAAAGGCGCCCGTTTGGCGTTCGGGCCGAGGGTTACCTCGATAGAAGAAATCCATCTCGCGTGCCTCTGAGCTATTTTGAGACTGGCGCCCGTAACGAGGTTTCGAAACATCCCGTGGGCCAAAAAATATTCTTCTCGTGGCGAAGAATCTAAAGCCGGCGACTCGTTTCGTGGTTCGCTTTTTGCTTCGAAGATTTGCTCCAAGGCAACCGCTGCCCGGACTTCGTCGTTTGGGTATAATTAAAGGGGTGTGGCAGTCGGTTTTTTCCATCCGGAAAGCCGGACTTGTTCCACCAAAGCCATGTGCGGGACCGTCAGAGCGGCGAGTCCAACGAAGACCAACTGGATAATTTTGGCATCGAGTGAAATCTCACGAAGAAAATACCAGGCGAGCGCAGACCCACCCAAAACCCCCAGCATCGGCAAAAGGGCGGCGGCGAGGAGTCGGTAGAGGGAGGACCGGTCGGAATAGTCCATCGACCTGAGAATATGCCGGGCGCTATGCATGCCGCAGAAAAAGACGACGAAGGCGATGAGAGGCGGAGCCACGATCGCGAGCACACCGACGGCGCCTAGTTCCACGGCGGTCAACCAATCCGAGCGCACGCGATGCAGGCTGGCTAGAACGAGGCCGACGACCCACGGCCAAGCGAGCAGACTAAGCCATGGCACAATGATCGCGGCCGACTCTTCTCCGGCAAGAAGGGCGAAGAGTCGCGCGATGTCCGCGGCGTGGAGCAGAGAGGGAAGGATTATGATCGCGCCGCCATAGATGATGCGGGTGGGCCACGGAGTTCCAGCCGTAGGATCGCCTGAAAAATGCGCGGCTGAGATAATGAGAAACCCGATGAGAAACAGCGCGGGCTGGAGGAGCCACAGACCAACCACCAAACCGGCGAGAAGCAGGTAGATTAAGCCAAACCGAAGCCAGCCTCCGAGTGTGCTAATTCCGTAAAGCCGATGGGCGAAGAGTGTGTCGAGTGCGCCATGAGGCACGCCGAGAACAACGATGAGCGAAGCTACAACAATCAATTCGATCCGCTCGTCGAAACGTCCAAGGACCAACGACGCCGCCGCCAGAACAAGGGCGACAAGACTGAAGACCAGACCTTGGGTTCTCTGAGCTTTCATCCGACGGCACGGCCCTTAATCGATCTTCGGGATGAAACCGTTAAGCCGCGTGGAATCTCTCTCAAGAAAGGTCCGGCCGGTAAGGCAGAAACGATGGCCGCGTAATCGGCCAAGGTTGGGCAATCGCTCATAAAACGGATGATATGGCCCGAATTTTTCATCGCGAACAGTTTGAAAAAGAGGCCCGGGGCGAGGTCGGGCCTCGCCCGAAGAACGCGGAGAAAGAGGCCGTCCATGGTCCGGAGCAGCCACGGGTCCGGGGAATGTGCTCTTGGCGGGTGTCCGGCCGATAGCGCGGCGGCGCAGTCTTCAGCCCAGCGTTGGATACGCTGGAAAGCGAAACCCGAGGCGGCGCGCACACCGCCCCCGGCCACGCCGGCGCGGACAAAGGTAGGGTCCATATTCTGAGCCGGAGCGGCTTGGCCCATCGGCAGTATGCCATGCTCGGAACGCAGCACAGAAAAACCCGTTTCACCCACACACTGGCGAACGAGGCGTCCCAACTTTTCCGCCAGTTCACTGGGGCCGAGCGGGTTGGGCGCGAAGACGGTAGCCTCAATCAACGCGCGGTGCTTTGAAAAAGGGAGCAGATAGAGAAAAGCGATTTCGCCCTTATGACTTGAGGAAAAATCCATGAGGGTGGCGGATTCGGGATCGAAACAAGCCGCATCACACGTCACTTCTTGGCCCGAGAAGGATTGCCACAGAATAGCTGATTCAGGCTCAAGCCGCGGTGGGGGCCGGGTATCGATAATCTGTTTTGCGTAGCGCACACCGGTGCTCGTCTCAATTCGCCAGCGACGATCCTCTTTTCGAGGCTCAGCGATGACGGTCTCGTTCATCGCGAGTTCGATCCGAGAGGTTTGGGAAATCGCCTGGGTAGCGGCAGCGTAGAAGGCTGCCGCCGGTATCATCTGATAAGGCGCTGCGCGACAGTCGACCGTGACCCGACGCCGATGGTCTGCGACCGCGACCGAGCTCCAACGATGCTGCACGAGATGGCGCAGACGCGCATTCCCATCATCCCAGAAACACCAAGTCCGGTCCGGGGCATAGAGCGCCCGGCCCTCCAGCACCACCACGTTGGGACCTTCCACACTCGAGTCTGCGAGCCGCATGGCTAGACTTAAGCCGGCACACCCGCCGCCGAGAATTGCAATATCGTTATCGGATCGCATGGCTCGGTTCGATGTAGGGAAGCCCGAGCAGTGCATCATGCAGGCTCGCATCGTGCCGGAAAGGCTTACGCCAAAAAAATCCTTGGCAGGGTGCGACGATCAAAGCGCCGACGGTTAACCCGGCCTTTCGACGATCCGAAACCATCATCCGACCCTCCCAGAAAACAAAATCCTGCGCTCTCAACCTCGTGCCGATCGCGCGATAGACGCGGCTTGCGACCAAGATGCCGCTCCGGGCGCGGAGCGGCAGGTAAGCCATCCCCATTTCACCGCTGGCGTAGTGCCGATCCGCACGATCCAGCAAAGTCTCCACGCCTTTCCGGAGGCGGGGTCGGCTCGCCAAGGCGGGCGCGATCAGTTCCTCCGGGCCGAGATCACCAATGAGAGACGCGGGAAGGTAGCGGCGATTCGCGGCCGCGTCCTCCGCGATGTCCCGACAGATATTGGTCAACTGCATGGCAATTCCCAGATCGATGGCATGGGCGAACGCCTTTGGATCGGATACATCGAGCACGCCGCACATCATCACTCCGACCGTCCCGGCCACCCGGTAACAATATTGGAGCAGGGCCGCTTCATCCGGGCAGCGCACGAGATCGAGATCGGAGAGGAGCCCTTTGACCAACTCGACGGCGATTACCGGGGAAATCTTACACTCTTGCATGAGCTCAATCCCGTCCCGAATCACCGGATCTGAGGAGACTCCTGCGGCGATATCTTGGCTGGCCGCACTCAGTTTAACCCGCGCGCTCGCAACCGAGGTGGCCTCATCTGCGAGATCGTCGAGGTGACGGCAAAAGCCGTAGAGGCGGGTTGCTCGGCTGGCATGAACCGGGCCGAGCAGACGTCGCGCCCAATAAAAACTGCGACCTTTCTTCTTCAGCGCGTTTTCGGCGGTGGCCAGAGCGACGTTGTTCGTTGCCGGCTTCACGCGGAGGATGCTGCCGGGATGAGCGCATCCACGACTTTGGCCGAGCAGAGCACACCGGGCAGCCCTGCGCCCGGATGGGTCCCGGCACCGGCAAGGTAAAGATTGCGGATGCCTTCGGCCCGATTGTGAAAGCGAAACCAAGCGGACTGTCGAAACAACGGCGCCACGGAAAACCCGGCCCCGTGCACGCTCAGGTAGTCGTGGGCGAAATCGTCCGGTGTTTTGTAAAAGTCCGCGGTAATGGTCGCGGTCAATCCCGGCAGAATCGTGCGATCAAGCGCCGCTACAATCCGGTCGCGCAAGCGGGGTCCTTCGACCGACCAATCAATTTTTGCCTGCTGGTTTGGCACCGGGCAAAGCACATAAAAACTGTCGCAGCCCGGAGGCGCGAAGCTTGGGTCGGTGGCGGTCGGGCGATGCAGATAAAGGGAAAAGTCGTCCGCCAGAATTTTACGATGGAATATATCGACGAGCAGTTCGCGATAACGTGAACCCATCCAAACGGTGTGGTGTGCCACCGCCGGATAAGTCCGAGTCGTCCCGAAATAGATCACAAAAAGTCCCATTGAATAATGCGCCGCCGCGAGTTTCAACCGGCTCGCGACACTCTGCTGCGCCGGAGGGATCATCGCGCGATAGAGGTGGGCGGCATCGGCATTCGAGACGACTACGTCGGCTTTCAGTTTCGTGCCATCCTCCAGGCTAATGCCCGTGGCCCGCCCCTGTTCGATCACGATGGAAGCAACCGAGGTATTGAGTTGGATCTCGATGCCGTGCCGCTTCATCAAACCGCCGAGTGCGGCCGTGACCGCCCCGGTTCCGCCCATCGCGAAGTGCACGCCGTAGGCCCGTTCGAGAAAATGAATGAGCCCGTAGATGCTGGTCGTATCAAACGGGTTGCCTCCAACCAACAAGGGTTGGATGGAAAATGCTTGGCGCAGTTTCTCGCTCTGCAGGTGGCGCTTCACCATGGACCACACGGTCTCGTAATTGCGCAAACCGACCAAGCGCGGGACCTGCCTAAGCATGGTCGATAACCGATCAAATGGCTGGGCGGAAAGCTCGGTGAAGCCTACATCAAAAATACGGCGGGAATGGGCCAGGAGAGCAAGGTAGCCCTCGCGATCGCGCGGTTCGATCCGGCTGATTTCGGCCAGCGTATCCTCCAGCGTGCCGCCATAATCAAAATGGTCGCCATCGGAAAATTCGAAACGGTACCACGGCTTGAGTGGCACTAATTTGAGGGAATCCTCCATCCGCTCGCCGAACAAAATGAACAGTTCTTCAAGCAGGAACGGCGCCGTGATCACCGTGGGGCCGGCGTCGTGCCGGAAGCCTTCCCGCATGTAGACCTGCGCTCGCCCACCGATCATTTCGCACCGGTCGATCAGGCGAACTTCGTAACCTTTTGCGCGTAAGCGCAGCGCCGAGGCGATTCCACCGAAGCCGGCCCCGACGACGATTGCCTGCATTCGGGGGGTTCCGGCTCGTTACAGACGCTCACTCATAACTCGGGCCAATTTGCCCAGCAACTCGCCGGCGCCCAAGGGCAGTCGGCCGGCTGCATCCATCGCAAATTGTAGGTGCCGTGACCCGATTTGACGCGCGAGACGGGCGGCCTCCACCGGGGTGTGCTCGGTCTGAAGAACATTAATGATGTTCAAAGAAAGAGGACCGTCGATTTCCGCGTCTTCGAGATCGTCGACGATTTGATAGCCGATGCCAAATGACTCGGCCGCCTCCTGGGCCAGACCGAGCGAATCGCGGACGCCCGCGCCCAGTAAAGCCAGTTCCAATGGAAGACTGAGCAAAGCTCCGGATTTACCGGCAACGATTGCCTCATAGCGGGCCAGTTCGGTGACGGGCCGCTTGCGCGCCGAAAGATCGCCGCATTGGCCACGGATTACTTGAGCAGTCCGCCGATGAATCAGACGGACCATGTCCGCAATGACCGCCGGTCGGGAAAATTGGGCGATTGCCGCGTACGACGCCGAGAGGAGCAAATCTCCCGTCAGCACGGCTACATCAGCACCGCGAGAGGCGAAGATCGTGGGAACTCCGCGACGAAGCATCGCGCCATCGTGAAAGTCGTCGTGGACCAACGAGGCGTTGTGCAAAAGTTCCACCGCTGCACCGATGACAACAGAATCATCTTGCGACAATCCCACCCGAATTCCTGCGTCGAGTCCGAGCTTGGCTCGCACCCGATGGCCGCCGGATGCAAGATGCGCCAGGGCCGCACGACCGGTATCAAAAGGATCAAGATGGGTAGCCGTCGATTCAGAGACTAACTCCACCAGCAGACGCTCCACCCGCACAAGATGCTCGGCGGACGAAAAATCCGCGACCGATTCGGCGAGCTGCAGGGGAGCGTTCATAACTGAGGATGATAAAATTCCGGTCGAACGCCAAAAAAGCAACGTTTCGACCGGAACTATGCAGACCTATTACTTTGCGGACGCTTTATCGGACTCAGAAACCGCGACCGTCCAAATAATCACGCCGAAGGCGATCTTGTTCACGACGTCGGCCAGATTATAAACGACGTTCAACATCTTCATGCTGCTCTCCGGACCGGAGCCGGTCAGATAGCCGAGGAAGTAACCGATCGGGTAAATCGCCCAGCCGAATACTACGATGGTGCGCATCAACTTGAAGGCGCTTTGAACGCCGGCAGGTGCTGAGTCGGCATTAATTTTCCCGGCTTGGCCAAAATAGATTTCCCAAATGATGAACGCCCAACCGGCCATGCTGATGATAAACGCAGGCCAGACAGCCATGTAACCGGCCTCGCCCATGAAGCCCGCGATGAGCATAACGAACGTTCCGATCATCAAACGCCAAAATACGCCGGCGGGGACTTTGGTGATAGCCGAGAGGATCAAATAGAATTCCACCATCAGCAGTGGCACGGTGATAATCCAGTCGATGTAGCGATAGACCGTTGGCGTGGTGCCGGTGGCCACCCACACATCGCGCATGTAGAAGTAGTGCCACGCGGCCACCATCGTGACCAGACCGGACACCGTCAGCGAGGTCTTCCACTTCGCCGTCACCCGTTGGGTTTCGAGGAAGAAGAAGGCGGTCGCGGCGACAAGCGCCATTGAGATCATCCAAAACGACACCCCGACAAAATCGTCGGATTTCAAGTTGGATCCCGCGGCAGCGAAGGCGTTGCTCGACGATAACAGACCGATTAGAACCACTGAAAGGGTCCTAAGTTTTTTTGATTTTAGTTTGGTTAACATAAGGAAATTTTTTGGAGGAGGTCTTGGTTTCGACGCAGCGAAACGTGGGGCTCAGGGGTGTGAATCTGCCGGTGGACCGGCTCGGTGAATTAGATCTCGGGCGATTTTCGGGAAACGAATTTCGACGATGCTGCAGGGCTTAATCTGCAGAACGGAAATGATTACTTGGGGTATTGAAACTAAGCAGTGAACAGCCTCGGGGTGAGACGCTCACCGACGGACGCTAAACGATTTTTTTAGGGCGCGGGGGTTGGGTAACGATTCAGCGGGCGCTAATCGGAGCAAGTAAGAAGTGTAATAATTAAATCATCTAATTATTTGTATTAATTTCATTTTAACCAAGAGAACGCTGGCTAACCACGCGATGGGTGGGCCCGGGTAATTGTCTCCACCTGAGCTGAGCGTAGCGACCAAAGGGATGGTGTCGTGCGCAGCGTTTCGTGATTTTCGCCAGTGCCGGACGAATTGTCCCAAGTGATCGAACGGCGCATTTTATGTCCGACCACCAGAGCTGAAGGGCCGCGACGGGGCTTGTTCAGCGCGTTGAACGACCGCTGAACCGATCCGCTATTCGGCCGCCGCCAGCATCAGCTCCACCAGCAGCGGCCGGTGGTCGGAGGCGACGGCTTCGGGGATGACGGTTGAGGAGAGAACGCGCCACGTGGTCGCGGGGCGGAGGAGGACGAAGTCGATCCGCACCTTGGGGTTTTCGGCCGGGCTCGTGGGCGCGGGCTGGCGGGCGGAAGCATCCGTGAACGGTCGGAGCAGCGCCTGCATGATGCGGGTTTCGGGGCGGGCGTTGAGATCGCCGATGAGGATCGTGGGGGTGGCGTCGGCGCCGAAGAGTTCGATCAGGCGCGCGGCTTGTTGCCAGCGGGCGGTGTCGTCGCGCGTGGCGTCAAGGTGCGTGCCGACGAAGCGGAACGCGGGTTGGCCGGGCGGGCGCACGATCGCGGAGATCGCGATGCGGGGCTCGACCTTCGCGGGGTTGGGGAGCGGGTGCACGGTGAAGTCGGCCAACGGCCAGCGGCTGAGCAGGGCTTGGCCGTAGGCGCCGCCCTGGTAGTCCATCGCTTTGCCGTAGGCGAAGTGCAGGCCGGTGAGCCGGGCAAGTTCGGCGGCCTGATCGACGCCGCCGGTGCGCGTGGTTTTTTGGTCAACCTCCTGGAGCGCGACGACGTCGGCGCGGGCGGCGGTGATGACCCTGGCGAGACGGACGAGGTCGAGTTTGCCGTCCACCCCTTCGCCGTGGTGGATGTTGTAGGTGAGAACGCGGAGGGTCGCGACCGCGGGCGAAGATTCGGCGGCGGCAAGGGTCCAGACCGCGTTGAGGCTGACCGCGATCCCCATGAGGAAGGGGCGAAGGAGCATATGGGAAACGCCCGCCGATGAGCGGTTACGAGGTTTCTGCAGGACCAAGCGGGCTCGCGGGGAAGCGCACCATCGCCCGCGGGCGGGCTCCGGCCTCGGCCTCGACCCGGCTCAGAGCTTGGCGGCGGCCTTCGGCTTCGTGGTCATCTCGAAGTCGTCGGTGCGGAACGGCGTGACCGGCAGTCCGTCAGCGGAGAAGAGATTGCAGACGGGGTTGTCGGCCCAGGCGTAGCGGACGGCGACCGGCGCGGGCACCTCGGGGTGCGAGACTTCGACTTGGTTGGGGCCGGTGATTTTGCCGGCGGCCCAACGCCAGACGCGGTCGGCGCCGCAGATCGCGAAGCCGCGGGCCTCGGTCACGTCGAAGGCGCGCAGGGTGCTGCCGAAGCAATCGAGGGTGACGACGATTTTGTCGCCGGCGACCGTCATGCTCTGATACTCGGGGCTGCGATAAGGGAACTTCAGGCCGTAATCTTTCACGAGCGCCCAACGCACGAGACGGGAGGCGACATCGTATTTGTTGCGCGGGTGGATGTCGCGGCCTTCGCCGACGTCGATGATCACGGCTTGGCCGGTGTTGGGCAGACTCAGGGTTTTGGTCTGCGTCTCGCGGAGCTCGGCCCAGTCACTCTCGCCGGGCGTGGCGGCCTCGGCTTTGAAGTCGGCGAGTTGCGCCCAGTAGAACGAAAAGTCGCCCTGACCCTGTTCCTTGCGCCATTGCTCGATGAGGAAGGGGAACAACGCGGCGTGTTCGTGGGCACGGCCGGCGTTGGATTCGCCCTGATACCAGATAACGCCCTTCAGGCCGTAGCCGAGGGTGGGATTGACGACGCCGGCAAAGATATTTCCGGGACGGGCATTGCCGGTGAGCCAAGCGGCGGGATCGGCGGGGGCTTTGGCGGCGGGCTTCTTTTCGGCTTTGGCTTTTTCGGCGGCGGCGCGGTGGTCAGCGAGCGCGCGGGCGTGGTCGGCTTTGCTTTTTTCCGAGGTGAGGTTGGCTTCGCGTTGGCGGGTGTTGGCCATGAGGAGGGCGAAGCGCGGATCGTTTTCGATGGTCTCACGGCGAACCCACGCCTCGGCGGCGGATCCGCCCCAAGCGTTGTCGATCAGGCCGACCGGCACATCGAGAATGTCGTGCAGATAGCGGCCGTAAATGTAGCCGATGGCGCTGAAGTTTTTGACGTTGGCGGGATCGGCGACCTCCCACTTGCCCTTGAAATCGGTCTTCAAATCCTGCGTGCCGACCTGCGGGACGGAAACAATGCGAAAATGCGGACGA
Source organism: Opitutaceae bacterium (assembly GCA_044356555.1). Taxonomy (GTDB): domain Bacteria; phylum Verrucomicrobiota; class Verrucomicrobiia; order Opitutales; family Opitutaceae; genus Tous-C4FEB. The sequence continues at coordinate 137,284 of JBIKWB010000001.1, forward strand.
CGGGCGCCGGCGCCTTCGAGGTCGCCGGTGTAGGTCTGCCCGACGGACCATTGCATGTTGGATTGGCCGGAGCACATCCAGACCTCACCAATGAGGACGTCTTTGATTTCACGGCGCGCCCCGCCGGAAACGATGGTGAGGGTTTGAGGGGTTTTGTTGGCGGGTTGCGCGGCGAGTTTGACGGTCCAGCGCCCGTCGGCGCCGGCAGTGGCGGCATACGATTGACCGGCGAACGAGACGGTGACGGCGGTGCCGGGGGTATCCCAACCCCAGACCGGGTTGGCCAGTTTTTGCTGCAAGACCATGTGATCGCCAAAGATGGCGGGGAGCTTGAGTTCGGCGCGGGCCGCAGGAACGACGGCGAGGGCGAAGGCGCAGAGGAGGAGAACGAGTTTTTTCATGGGGAGGGGTTAACAATGGCTCCGCGAGGAAGCGCGAAGGCCTACGCTTTGATGAGATCAAAGCAGCACTTGCGCGCGTCAACTCCAAGGTCGTCGAATCAAAAGAAAAGGCCGGACTGAGGGGCTGAGCACTGAAAATGTGCTGCGCGTCCTCGGCCCTAACATGAAAAAATTAGTGGCACGGGCCGCTCCGTGTTTCGGGCGCCAAAGAGGGAACCGGCCTCACACAAAGTGAGGCCCTACCATGAATCGATTGCCTGCTCCATCGGCTTGAGATCCGGGTTCATCCGGGTCCATCCGTGGTTCAACGGCCGTTTTAGGCTCATTTAGGTCCGCGCGGCTGGAACTCTGCCCGTTACGGCACTTCGTAGATCTCGATCAGCGCCACGCCGAAGGAGGCGTTCTTCGCCGACTTGACCTGCGCGGAGTAGGCACCGGGACTCAAGGTGAGCAGCACCGCCGCGTCTTTGCTGCCGCTCGGGAGCGCAAAGGCACCGGTCTGGATCGCGGCCGTGGCGATCGCCGCGCTGTTGGCCCAACCTTCGTTGGTAGTGATGACCTTGCTGTCCTGATAGATCGTGAGCGCCGGATCGGCGAGCGCGCCGGCGACACCGAAGCCGGTGAGCGCAGGACCAACACCACGGATGAGCAGCGTCTTCGGCGCATTACCCGTCACCACGAACCCGCCGATGAGCGCACCGTCACCCGCTGTGACCGTGCCGCGGCTGGCGATGCTTATGAGCCGTTGATTCTCGGCAGCCGGGTTCACGCTGGCGTCGTAGATCTCGGCCAGAGCCACCCCCGTGCCGGTGCCGCTGAGGTCGGAGATGTGCGCCGTGTAGCCGCCGGGCGCGAGGGTCGTCAGGATCGCGGCATCTTTGCTCCCGTTCGGGAAAGCGAAGAGCCCCAAACGGCCCATCTCGGCGGCGTCGGCGGGGTTCCAATCGTCGTTCTGCGCGATCAAGGTGGAGCCGCGGTAGATTTTGATCGTCGGATTGGGCAAGGTGCTGGCGAGGCCGAAGGCAGCGAGCGCGGGACCGCCGGCGCGGATCAGGACCCGTTTGGATTCCGCTCCCCCGATGGCGACACCGGTGATCAGGACCGATTCTCCGGTGCCGACCTTCGCGCGCGAGGCCAAGCCGATCAGGCGATCGGTGCGCTTGGTCTCCGTGTTCAGACCCGAGAAATCCACCTTCGTGTTGCCCGGCAACGTGAGCGTAGCCGTGGTCGTGGTCGTGGTGGGATTGACGCCACCATTGAGGGTCACGCTGCCGGACGTCGTCGTCGCGGCGAGGGTGTAGGAGCCGTCGGCTTTGAGGGTCGTCAAGCCACCGGTGGTCACCGTGGGCGTCTTCACGAGCACGAGGACTTCATTGTTGGCCCCGACGAGGGAGTAGACCGTGCCGGAGTCGGCGGAGAGCGCGGTGGAGGTGTACAAGCCCACCGAGGTCGCACTGGCCGGTGGGTTGACCGGTGCCTCCGCTTTGAAGCCATAGCCGAGCGGTTGAATGGAGCCGGTGAGGACGTTGTTCACGAAGGTACCGGTAAACGTGTAGGTGACACTCGCGGCTTGAACGCCCCTGTCCAACGGCAGGCCCGAGGGGGTCGCCGTGGATTCAAAACTCGCGGTGAACGCACCGCCGGCACCGAGGGTAAACTCGGCCGTGCCGCTGGGGCCGGTGCCGGAGGACACCAGCAGCAAGACACCCGAGCGGGAACTACCCGTCAGGACTACGCCGAGGGTGCCTTCGCTCTTTTGCGTCGCGGGATTGACCACGGAACTGAGGACCACCTGCGCGCTGCCCGCCGTGACGGCGAAGGAGACTTCGACCGCCGGTGCGGCGGCGTACGTCGCGTTGCCCGCTTGGCTGGCGCGGATTTTTACCGTGCCCGCGGTACCGGTGAGATCGAGGACGTTACCTGTGAGCAGCGCCGGGCCGCTCACCACGTTAAAGGTCACCGGCAAGCCTGAGGTCGCGGTGGCCGCAAGCGTGAAGGAGCCGCTGTTGCTCGCGCGGTCGGCCGGCGCAGCGAAGGTGATCGTCTGGTTCACGAGGCTGATCGCGAGGGCATCGCTCGTGGTGCCCGACTCGCTGGAGCCCTCACTGTTGTTGGCGGTGACCGTGAAGCGGTAGGATTTACCGGGCGTAAGGCCGGTCACTTTCGCGGGGGAGCCGGTGGCGTTGACCGTGACCGTGGAACCATCCGTCGCCGTGGCGCGGATCGTGTAGCCGGTGATCGCGCTGCTGCCGGGGTTGCTCGGCGCCGTGAAGGCGACCGTGGCTTCGCCATTGGCCGTGGTCGCGGTGATCGCCGTCGGTGATCCCGGTACGGCGACTACGACGCTGAGCGCTACGCTGGCGCTCGCTGGATTGTAGTTCGCCGTGTCCGTCGGCGTGAACGTCGCGCTCAACGTCTGCGTGCCCACGCTCGGCGTCGTGCCGCTCGCTGGACTATAGGCAAAGGTGCCCGCCACGCTGCCCGTCGCGTTAAGCTGCGTTGCAGAGAGCGCCGTGCCGAAGGTAATCGCGCTCGGCGTCGCCCAGATGAGGGTCGGCGTCGCTTTGGCCACGGTGAAGCTTTGGTCCACCGGCGTCGCTGCGGTGTAGTTGCCGTCGCCGGCTTGGCTCGCGCGGACGACGACGGTGCCGGCGCCGGTGATCGTGACGGTGCTGCCGCTGATCGTCGCGGGCCCGCTGACGATGCTGTAGCTCGGGGTGAGGCCGCTGGTGCTCGTCGCCGAGACGCTGAAGGCGGCGTCGCCGAAGGTCTTGCTGGCGAGGGCGCCGAAGGTGAGCGTCTGGCTGGTTTGGCCGACGGTGAGCGTGCCGTTGGTGAAGGTCGTGAACGCGTAGTTCGCGGCGGTGAGCGTGCCGATTGCGGGTGTGATCGGATACGGGCCGGCGGCGCTCGTAGGCGTCACCGTCGAACTGAGCGCGGCGGCTCCGGTGACCACGGCGGCGGTGTCGTTGTTCACGAAGCCGGTGAGCGTCGCGGTGAACGCCGGGTTGGCGGCGCCATAGACGCGGTTCTTGTTATCCGCGGTGACCGTAAGTGGGGCTTTGGTCACGGCGAGCGCGCCGTCCACGAAGCCGAAACTGTAGTTGGCGGAGACGAGCGTGCCGAGGGCCGGTGTGATCGCGTAGCTGTTCACTCCGCTCGCCGTCGTCGCCGTCGTGCTCAGCGCGGGCGCGCCGGTGAGTACCGCCGCGGTCTCGCTGTTCACGAAGCCGGTGAGCGTAGCGGTGAGCGTCGGATTCGCCGCGCCGTAGAGCTTAGTCTTCGCATCGGCCGTGACGGTTAGCGCAGCTTTGCCGACGGTAAGGGTGCCGTTGGTGAAGCCGAAGCTGTAGTTGGTCGCGGTGAGCGTGCCTGCCGCGGCGCTGATGGGGTAGCCGCCGACGCTGCTGGTCGCCGTCGCGGTTGTGCTCAGAGCCGGATTGCCGCTGACGACGGCGCTCGTCTCGCTGTTCACGAAGCCCGTGATCGTCGCGGTGAGGGTCGGGTTGGCCGCGCCGTAGGTGCGGGTCTTCGCGTCGGCCGTGACGGTAAGCGGGGCTCGCGTGACCGTGAGCGTGCCGGCGGTGAAGCTAAAGTCGTAGTTCGTCGCGCTGAGCGTGCCGGCAGCGGCCGTGATCGCGTAATCGCCCACGGTGCTGGTGGCCGTCGCGGTTGTGCTCAGCGTAGCCGCGCCGCTGACGACGGCGCTCGTTTCGCTGTTCACGTAGCCCGTGATCGTCGAGGTCAGCGTCGGATTCGCCGCGCCGTAGAGCTTGGTCTTCGCATCGGCGGTCACCGTGAGCGTCTTCTTGGCCACGGTGAAGCTTTGGTCCACCGGCGTCGCTGCGGTGTAGTTGCTGTCGCCGGCTTGGCTCGCGCGCACGACGACGGTGCCTGCACCGGTCAGGGTAACGGTGCTACCGCTGAGCGTCGCCGGGCCGCTCACGATGGTGTAGCTCGTCGTCAAACTGCTACTCGCAGTGGCTGCCACCGTGAAGCTCGCCGCGCCGTAGGTTCTATTCGGCAAGGTTCCAAACGTGATCGTCTGGCTCGCTCGATCGCCGCTCAGGATGACGGTCGTGACCGGCACCGCGTTGTAGTTCGCGGCGTCGGTCGGCGTAAAGCCCACGCTCAGACTTTGGATGCTGGCGGTCAGCACCGTGCCGCTCGCAGGCGTATAGATAAACGTTCCGGCGACGTTGGCGGTCGCGTTCAGCTGCGTCGCGGAGAGTGCCGTGCCGTAGATGATCCTGCTCGGCGTGGCCCACGTCACCGTCGGCGTGGCCTTGGCCACGGTCACGTTTACGGTGGTCGTCGCCGCGTTGTAGTTTGCGGTGCTCGTCGGGGTGAACGTCACCCCTTGCGCGGCGGTGCCGGCGCTCGGTGCGGTGCTCGGGGTCGTAAACGTAAACGTACCGGCGACACTCGCGGTGCCCCCATTGAGCGTGGAGGCGGCCAAGGTCTGCCCGTAGATGATCCCGCTGGCCGTCGGTGCGACTGTGATCGTCGGCGTGGCTTTGGCGACGGTCACATTTACCGTCGTGGTCACGCTGGTGTAGTTCGTCGCGTCGGTCGGGGTAAAGGTCACCCCTTGCGCGGCCGTGCCAACACCGGGGGCGGTGCTGGGCGTGGTGAAGGCAAACGTACCGGCGACACTCGCCGTGCCGCCACTGAGCGTGGAGGAGGCCAAGGTCTGACCGAAAGCAATCCCCGTAGCCGACGGCGCGGCGCTGATCGTGGGCGTGCCGATCGTAACCGTGAGCGTGTAGCTCGTCGACGTCGTTGCGTTGAAGCCGGCCGCGGCGGCTTGGGTAGCCGTGATCGTGGTGGTACCAACGGAGAGGCCGGTGACCACACCAGTGGTGGGATTGACCGTGGCTTTGCCGGTATCGCTGCTCTTATAGCTGATCGCGCCGAAACTGCCGCCGGAAAGCGTCGAGGTGACGGCGTTGGCCCGCGTGGCGCCCACGGCGACCGAGGCGGTGCTGGGCGTGGTGAAGGTCAACGTCGGGGTTGGGTCCGCGGTCGTAAACGTCCCCACGCTCGTGTAGGCGGTGCCCGCGGCGTTGGTCGCATAGGCGGCGTAGGAGTAAGCCGTCGACGCCGTGAGGCCGGTCGCATTCACGGTGAACACGCCGGTCGTGCCGGTGCCGCCGACGTTGATCACACCGGTGCCGCCGAGCTGCGGGGTCGCGTTGGTCGCCGTGACGGCGTAGACCACGCCGCGGGCGGTGATACTAATGCCACCGTCGGCGGTCACGTTGCCGCCGAGCGTAGCGGTCGTCGTCGTGAGGCTCGCGCTGGTGGGCGTCGTGAGTACGGGCGTAGGCAAGCTGCCTTTGCGGATCGTGTAATTGAAGGGTTCAACGACGTAGAGGTTACCCGCGGCATCCACGGCCACGCCGCTGGGGACACTAAACCGCGCCGCGCTGCCGGTGCCCTCCGTCGAGCCCGAGCTGCCGGCCGTGCCGGCCAAGGTCGTCACCACCCCGCCGGAGGTAATCTTGCGGATCGTGTGGTTAAAGCTGTCAGCGACGTAGACGTTGCCCGCGGCATCCACGGCCACGCCGCCGGGGTAATTAAACCGCGCCGCGCTGCCGGTGCCATCCGTCGAGCCATAGCTGCGGGCCGTGCCGGCCAAGGTCGTCACCACCCCGCCGGAGGTAATCTTTCGGATCGTGCTATTAAGGGATTCAGCGACGTAGACGTTGCCCGTGGCGTCCACGGCCACGCCGATGGGATCATTAAACCGCGCCGCGCTGCCGGTGCCATCCGTCGAGCCCGAGCTGCCGGCCGTGCCGGCCAAGGTCGTCACCACTCCGCCGGACGTAATCTTTCGGATCGTGTGATTACTACGATCCGCGACGTAGACGTTGCCCGCGGCGTCCACGGCCACGCCGCTGGGGTTTGCAAACCGCGCCGCGGTGCCGGTGCCCTCCGTCGAGCCCGAGCTGCCGGCCGTGCCGGCCAAGGTCGTCACCACCCCGCCGGAGGTAATCTTTCGGATCGTGTGATCACCACGATCCGCGACGTAAACGTTGCCCGCGGCATCCACGGCCACGCCGGCGGCGCTAGTAAACCGCGCCGCGCTGCCGGTGCCATCCGTCGAGCCCGAGCTGCCGGCCGTGCCGGCCAGCGTGGTCACCACTCCGCCGGGCGTCATCTTTCGGATCGTGCGATTAAAGGTGTCAGCGACGTAGACGTTGCCCAGGGCATCCACGGCCACGCCGTTGGGGCCATTAAACCGCGCCGCGCTGCCGGTGCCGTCCGCCGAGCCTGAGCTGCCGGCCGTGCCGGCCAGCGTGCTAAAGGTGTACTCGATCGTGACCGTGAGCGTGTAACTGGTGGACGTCGTCACGTTGAAGCCGGACGCGGCGGCTTGGGTGGCCGTGATCGTGGTGGTACCGACGGAGAGACCGGTGACCACACCGGTCGTCGCGTTAACGGTGGCGACGGACGGACTGCTGCTGGTGTAGCTAATCGCGCCATAGCTGCCGCCGGAATAGTTCGAGCTGGCGGCGTTGGTGAGCGTGGCGCCAGCGGCGACCGAGGCGGTGCTGGGCGTGGTGAAGGTCAACGTCGGCGTCGCCGCGGTTGTGAACGTCCCCACGCTCGTGTAGCCGGTGCCCAGGCTGTTGGTGGCATAGGCGGCGTAAGAGTAAGCCGTCGACGCCGTGAGGCCGGTCACATCCACGGTGAACACCCCGGTCGTGCCGGTGCCGGCGACGTTGGTCACGCCGGTGCCGCCGAGCCGCGGGGTCGCGTTGGTCGCCGTGACGGCGTAGACCACGCCGCGGGCGGTAATGCCGGTGCCACCATCGGTGGTCACGTTGCCGCCGAGCGTGGCGGTCGTCGCCGCGAGGTTTGCGCTGGTGGGCGTCGTGAGGAGCGGCAGCAAGCTGCCTTTGCGAATCGTATGGTTAGATTGATCCGCGACGTAGAGGTTGCCCGCTGCGTCCACGGCCACGCCGGTGGGGTCATAAAACCGCGCCGCGCTGCCGATGCCATCCGTGGAGTCCGAGCTGCCGGCCGTGCCGGCCAGCGTCGTCACCACCCCGCCGGAGGCAATCTTGCGGATCGTATGGTTATTCTGATCCCCGACGTAGACATTGCCTGCGGCGTCCACGGCTACGCCTCGGGGCCGATTAAACCGCGCCGCGCTGCCGGTGCCATCCGTCGAGCCCGAGCTGCCGGCCGTGCCGGCCAGCGTCGTCACCACCCCGTTGGGCGTAATCTTTCTGATCGTGTGATTAAGCCAATCCGCGACGTAGACGTTGCCCGGGTTGTCCACCACCACGCCTCGGGGCTGATTAAACCGCGCCGCGCTGGTGATGCCATCCGTCGAGCCCGTGCTGCCAGCCGTGCCAGCCAGCGTGAACACCACCCCGCCGGCCTCAATCCTTCGGATCGTGTGATTTCCCGTATCCGCGACGTAGACGTTGCCCGAGGCGTCCACGGCCACGTCTCGGGGCGCGGAAAACCGCGCCGCGCTGCCGGTGCCATCCGACGAGCCGGTGTCGCCGGCCGCGCCGGCCAGCGTGGTCACCACCCCGCCGGGCGTAATCTTTCGGATCGTGTGATTGGCCCGATCCGCGACGTAGACGTTGCCCGCGGCGTCCACGGCCACGCCAGTGGGGGAAGCAAACCGCGCCGCGCTGCCGGTGCCATCCGTCGAGCCCGAGCTGCCGGCCGTGCCGGCCAGCGTCGTCACCACTCCGCCGGGCGTCATCTTTCGGATCGTGTGGTTAGCTTCATCCGCGATGTAGACGTTGCCCGTGGCGTCCACGGCCACGCCGTTGGGGTAGTTAAACCGCGCCGCGCTGCCGGTGCCATCCGCCGAGCCCGAGCTGCCGGCCGTGCCGGCCAGCGTGCTAAAGGTATAATCGATCGTGACCGTGAGCGTGTAGCTGGTGGACGTCGCCGCGTTGAAGCCGGGAGCGGCGGCTTGGGTGGCCGTAATCGTGGTGGTACCGACGGAGAGGCCGGTGACCACACCGGTCGTCGCGTTAACGGTGGCGACGGACGGACTGCTGCTGGTGTAGCTGATTGCGCCGTAGCTGCCGCCGGAGAGAGTCGAGGTGACGGCGTTGGCCAGCGTGGCGCCGCCGGCGACCGAGGCGGCGCTGGGCGTGGCGAAGGTCAACGTGGGCGTCGGGCCCGTCGTGAAGGTTCCCACGCTCGTGTACGTGGTGCCTTCGCTGTTGGTCGCGTAGGCGGCGTAGCTATAGGCCGTGCCAGCGGTGAGGCCGGTGGCGTTGACGGTGAAGACACCGGTCGCGGCGGTGCCGGCGAGGTTGGTCACGCCGGTGCCGCTGAGTCGGGGATTACTGTTGGCCGAAGTGGCCGCATACACGACGCCGACCGCGGTAAGGCTGAAGCCGCCGGTCCCGGTCACGTTGCCCCCGAGGGTCGCACTCGTGGAGCCGATACTCGCGCTCGTGGGCGTGGTGATCGGAGGAGCGCTCTGAAAGGATACTTTTCTAATTCGAGAATTGTTGAGGTCTGCGATGTAAAGATTTCCTGCACTGTCGCAAGCGACGGCAGTCGGCGAGTCCAGTTTTGCGCTGGTGGCGGGACCTCCATCGCCACTATATCCGGTTTGCGGGATTTGAGTGGAGGGACTAACACTTTCCAGGACCGGAATGGTACCCGCTACGGTGGTGATGATCCCATTAGTGGCCACTTTCCTGATGATAGCATTTCCTGTGTCCGCGATATAAAGATTGCCGGCAGAATCCACCGCCAAGCCTTTTGGACCAGAAAGCATCGCACTGGTGGCGGGCCCTCCATCACCTCTATAGCCATCAGAACTCGGATCGCCGAGTGGGTCGACCGCTTCATCAGCACCTGCGCCATTACGGGAGCCAGCAACGGTCGTGATCACCCCCTGCGCATCCACCTTCCTGACCCTATTATTAAATGTGTCCGCAATATAGATCACATTACGCACACTATCAACCGCCACCCCAAAGGGGTACTGGAAGTCGGCGGCGATCGCCTGACCACCATCGCCGGTAAATCTGGTGCTATTTCCACTTGAGTTAGCAGGACCGGGGCCCTCCAGAGTACCGGCCCGACCCGCCGTGGTGGAGATGAAATTTGAACCAAGCTGAAGTTTTCTGATCGCAGAATTGCCCTTGTCCACGATGTAGAGATTACCCGATTGATCCAGCGCCAGCCCAGTGGGTCGCAAAAGACTTACCCCCGACGCTAAAATTGGCCCCAGATATTGCACATTAGCCGTTCCGCCATCACCGGCGACCGTGGTTATATTGCCCAGAGAATCGCGCTGCTTGATCCGACCATTTTGAGTATCACTGATGTAAATGTTGCCCAAGGCATCCGCTACCACGCCTTGCGGTTCGTTTAAACCGGTCACGCCCAGGTCGGTAAGATTGCCATTGGGGTCGAGTTTTTTTATTTTTTGTAAATAAGCATCAGCGATATATACATTGCCCTGATTATCGACCGTGACTGCCATCGGAAATACCAGGCTTGCCGTCGCTATATTCGCTCCACCTGGCTGTAAATCACCCGCGACGGTGGTGATGATCCCACTGGCATTGAGCTTTAACGCGATAAAGCTGAAGGCGAACAAAGCGGTTAAGAAATTTAATACTTTATGCATGGTACAAGAAGCCGTGGCTTGGGTTGATCAGTTGGTCGCAGCAGGATCGGCAATGTACGCCGTGATGAAAAACGCATCGGCTACGCCGGCGCCGGTGAGCGCGGGCGCGATCACGCCCCCGCGCCTAAATGCCCCGCCGAGGTAAACATTGCCTTGGGCGTCGCAGGCAATCGAGTTGAGGGTAGTGTCAGTACCCGTGCCACCGAAGTTCTTGGCCCAGGTGACCGCACCCGTAGCAGCAAGCTTGAGCGCAAACCCATCTTGATTGCCGATTTTGCCCAATTTGGGCCGGGTCAGATCGGCATGTTTAAAAATACCGCCCAGATAGACCTGACTAAAACGGTCGACCGAGATGCAGTTAAACTGGGCCTGCCCTGCCGGGCCGCCGTAATTTTGGGCCCAAATGACCTCACCTTGAGGGTCCACTTTAAGCACGTAAGCATCTTTGTAAGCATGACCGCCCCGGGTATGCTTCAGCCGGGGTGAGGTCATGTTGCCATTCATAAAGGCGCCGCAAATATACACAAAGCCGGCGGGATCCATCGTCATGGCATAGTTAAACGTATTGGCCCCATTGCCTCCGAAGTTCTTGCTCCAAGTCGTCTGGCCGTTGCGGTCCAATTTGATCAGAAACACGTCGTGACCCTTGATATCGTTGCTCAATCTTTTGAGCGCAGGCCGGGTCATTTTGCCCAAATTAGATTGGCCGGCGAAATACACGTTTTCCGACGCATCAACGGCAATAGACTGCACTTTGGTGGACGCTAGCGCACCTCCATACCTCTTCGCCCAGCGGGTCTCTCCGGCACCCGACAGTTTTATCACAAAACCGTCCCAATCGGCACTTCGGGTGATTTTACCGATCGCGGGAACCGTCAAATCCCCGCCATCAAAATATCCGCCCAAATACACATTGGCATTAACATCGACGGCGAGGCAGCTACCGGTCGTGGCCGCGGACGCACCGCCGAAGTTTTTGGCCCAGAGTGTCGTGCCGGTGTTATCCAATTTTAGCACGAAGGCATCGGGTTTATCCGCGGCCGTACTCACCTTGGCCAAGGCGGGGGTCGATAAGCCGGAGCCGCTGAAATAGCCTCCGATATGGATCGCGCCCGCGCCATCCACCACCAGGCCGTTGGGCAACACCTTGGCCCCGCTACTGCCGCCAAAATTCTTGATCCAGACCAAGGTCCGATCGGGATTTAGTTTGGCCACCCAAAGGTCTTGGGCGCCGATTTTATTCAAGGTGACCCCGCCAAAGACCAGGGTGCTGCCGTCAAAGTTACCCGCCAGGTAGATATTTCCGGCGGAATCGATGACCGTGCTGTTTATCCGCACGAGCGACCCGCTCATTCCGACACTCAGGCCAATGAGACTGTCCGCCGAGGGCACGATCGGGGCGGAAGGAGCGGAGGCGGCACTGGTGCCCGCATCGTTCGTCGCGGTTACGGTGAAGGTGTAAGCGGTACCGTTGGTCAGGTTGGTGACCGTGAGGGGGGAAGATCGGCCCCGCTCCGTACGACCGCCCGGGCTGGCCGTGACGGTGTAATTTTTGACCTTTGAATCAGAATCCGGCGGGGAGGCAAAGCTCACCACGGCTTCCCGATCTCCGCGCACGGCCACCACCGCGGTCGGTGAGCCGGGGATGACCGGAGCAGTCGTCCCAGCAGTGGGGCCAACCAGAGGGTTCGCCGAGGGCACGACCGGGGCAGAAGGAGCGGAGGCGACACTGGTGCCATCCGCATTGGTGGCGGTGACGGTGAAGGTGTAGCTGGTACCGTTGGTGAGTTTGGTGACCGTGAGAGGGGAAGATTTGCCGCGCTCCGTGCGCCCACCCGGGCTGGCCGTGACGGTGTAATTTTTAACATCAGGACGGGAATTGAGAGGCGGGGCAAAGCTCACCACGGCTTCCCGATCGCCGCCCACGGCCACAACATCGGTCGGGGCACTCGGTGCAGCGGCAGAGAGCTCAATCAATGAGAGGGCCAGCGCCGCAACGAACCCGAACAGATGCTTGGGCGACAACCGGGGGCAGCCCAGCGCGCCTGCCGGCCACAGCCCGGAACGGCACCGACCGAGACCGGCCGCGAGAACGGCGGCAAAAGCGAGGCGCGACCCCGAGCGAAGCTGGGCACGATGAGGCGATGGATAGAAGTGGAGCATAGGAGAGGGATCCGACGAGCTGGCTGGCTGGCTCGTCATAATCGCCTGAAGTATAACCCTATTATGCCGCAGCGAGAACGACCTTGTTGGTCGCGCGGTGATACCTTTAAGCTAACAGTGAGGCCTTTAAACTAACACTGGGACCTTTAAACTAACACTGGGATTTGACCCAACCGACCGTCGCGCCTTCCGTTTCCAGAAAATCACCCACGAAGTTGAATACCGGATGTCTAAAGTTTGCAGAGGCAGGGCCTAGCCCGGATGTTTCACCCGCGCGATGAAGACGTTGAACCCGCTGATGCCTTTCCCAAACGATCACGGACGGCTCGGAGAGCCGTCCCTACCGTCAGCCCGAAAGGTAGGGACGCCTCTCCGAGGCGTCCGTCGGGTGAAATCTTCGGGCTAGGATGTGAGCTCCACTCAATCCTACGAAACTAACTACAGCCATGGAACTTAGGCATCTCAGATACTTCGTGGTCCTCGCGAAGGAATTGAATTTCCGGCGGGCGGCGGAGATTTTGCGCGTGGCGAGTCCCTCATTGAGCAGGCAGATCAAGGATTTGGAGCACGAACTTGAGGCGCGCCTCTTTGAGCGGGACACCAAGAAGGTTAAACTCACGGGAGCCGGGGTGGTTTTTTTGGAGCAGGCCGAGGCCGTGCTGGCCAAGGCCGACGAAGCGGTCGCAGCGGTCCGCGGAGCGGTCGGCGGCCATACGGGCAAGTTGATGCTCAGCAATATAGGGCCGATGGGTGGCGAGTTTTTACCCGCCACGCTCACGCGCTTCGCGCAAACGTATCCGCACGTTGAAGTTTCCTTGAAGGAGGTCAGTCCCGATGAGCAGATCGCCCAGCTCGAGAACAAGCAGATCCAGATTGCGTTTACGCTTAACCAAGCCGGGGACCCAAAGATTCCCCATCTGGAACACCACGTTATCTTCGAGCGGGAGCCGATCGTGCTCCTTTCCAAGTTTCATCCCCTCGCGGCGAAAAAGAGCATAAAGATCTCCGAGCTGGCCCAAGATACGATGCTGTGTCTGTCGAGTAATGTCACCCACGGGCGCCATGCGACATTCGTGAAGGAGATCTTTCAAAAACACGCCCTTAAGCCGGCCAAGATAAAGCAGATGAATAGCTTCGAGAGTATATACGCATTAATGATCTGTAATCAGGGTGTGACGACGGGGCCGAAATTATACAGGGTGGCGCCCCCACCGTTTATAGTGGAACGACCCATTCAGGTGAACCCAAGCGACCCCAGATATCAGATCAGGGCGGTCTGGTTGAAAAATGAGACCTCCGCGCCCGTGAAAAACTTTATCGACGCGCTCAAGCTGGAGACGGAGCTACTGAAGGAGCCGGCCCAAGGACCAGCCGAGATTCACGATAATCCTGATAACGGCCGTTGAACCACGGATCGACGCCGAATGGACCCGGGTGAAGACGGGGAACCGGATGGACCCGGATCCCAAACCGCTGGCAGCGGGCGATCGATTCATGGTAGGGCCTCACCTTGCGTGAGGCCGTTCCCTCTGCGGCGCCCGACGCACGGAATGGCCCGACACAAGGTCGGGCTACTACCCCGAACAAGTACGGGACGTTGGTATTAGGCTTCCAACTGCGGGCGCGTGGGCTCGGGCCAGTCGATATGGTAGAACTTGCCGCGGGGTTTGTCGGTGCGCTCGTAGGTGTGGGCGCCGAAGTAGTCGCGCTGGGCTTGGAGCAGGTTGGCCGGCAAGCGGGCCGAGCGGTAGGCGTCGTAGTAGCTCAGGGCTGATCCAAACGTCGGGATGCTGATGCCGCTCTCGACTGCGAGACTGATGACTTTGCGCCAGTTGGTCTGCGCCTTCTGGATGGTTTTGTTGAAATAACCGTCGAGGAGGAGATTCGCGAGCTTCGGGTTGCGGGCGTAGGCCTCGGTGATCTTTTGGAGAAACGCGGCGCGGATGATGCAACCGCCGCGGAAGATCTGGGCGATCTGGCCGAAGTTGAGTTTCCACCCGTATTCGCCCTGCGCGGTGCGCATGAGCTGAAAACCCTGCGCGTAGGAGCAGATTTTCGAACAGTAGAGGGCGTCGTGGATGGCTTTGATCAGCTCTTTCTTCTTGGCCGGGGAGACTTTCTTGATCTTCGGACCTTTGAGCACTTTCGAGGCGGCGACGCGCTCTTCCTTGATCGCGGAGAGACAGCGCGCGAACACGGATTCGGCGATGGTCGGAGCCGGCACGCCCATGTCGAGGGCGTTGACGGAGGTCCACTTGCCGGTGCCTTTTTGGCCGGCGGTGTCGAGGACGATGTCGACGAAGGGCTTCTTCGTCATCGGGTCCTTTTGCTTGAGAATGTCGGCGGTGATCTCGATCAGGAAGCTGTCGAGGGCGCCCTTGTTCCAAGTGGAGAAAATCTCGCCCATTTCGGCGGGTTTGAGGCCGAGCAGACCCTGCATGAGGGAATAGGCCTCACAGATCATCTGCATGTCGCCATACTCGATGCCGTTGTGGACCATCTTGACGTAGTGACCGGCGCCGTTTTCGCCGATGTAGGTGGTGCAGGGCACGCCGCCTTTGACGGGCTTGCCGGGGGTGGCGCCCATGATGGGTCGACCGGTCTTGCGGTCGACCTTCGCGGCGACGGCTTCCCAGATGGGTTTGAGCTCTTGCCAGGCCTCGAATTCGCCGCCGGGCATGAGCGACGGGCCGAAGCGCGCGCCTTCTTCACCGCCGGAAACGCCGGAACCGATGAAGCGGAGACCTTTTTCCTTCAGGGATTTCTCGCGGCGAATGGTATCGGTCCAAAGGGCGTTGCCGCCGTCGATGATGATATCGTTG
The DNA here is from genome assembly GCA_044356555.1 of Opitutaceae bacterium. GTDB lineage: Bacteria > Verrucomicrobiota > Verrucomicrobiia > Opitutales > Opitutaceae > Tous-C4FEB. The sequence goes on from JBIKWB010000001.1 coordinate 152,298, forward strand.
GCCTCGAGCAGCGGGATGAGGCTGTCGATGACCGCGTCGGTCGCTTTACCGGCTTGGACGAGGATAATCATCTTCCGCGGCTTGGCGAGAGACTGGACGAATTCCGGGAGGGTTTTGGCGCCGATGAGGCCGCCGGGAGTGGAGGGATTCTCCGCGACGAACTTTTCCGTCTTTTCGACCGTGCGGTTGAAAACCGAGATCTGGAAGCCGTGGTCGGCGATATTGAGGGCGAGGTTTTGACCCATGACGGCAAGGCCGATGAGTCCAATGTCGGAGTGCGTTTTGGCCATAAAGGTGCGGGAGAATTACCGATCGGTTGGCGGGAAACCAATCTGATTTTGCGGGTGCAGTGGAAAAAGTCCCGGCCGATCGCGATGCTGGGCGGGGCCCGCTCAGGGCCGCAGAGCGTTTTGCTGCTCGGACTTGTAGGTGGTTTTCGAGGGGAAAAGCGGGGCGATTTTTTCCACCAAAGGAGTCATGAACTTCGGCTCGTCGCGCTCGTAGATCCAGCTGAAAGCAACCCCGGTAATCGCCACGATGCCCGCCATGGCCAGCACGATTTTATTCACCGCGGCGAGTTTTCGCAGGATAACCACCAGGAGAATGAGCAGCAAAACCGCGACGCCGAGGTTGACCCAAAAGGCGTTCGGAATCTCCCGAACTCGTTCGAGGGCTTTGGAGACGAGCGGAGACATGGGAGGAGCCAAGGGGGCTCTGGCGAATGAGACGAGGGGAAACCGGCGGATGGAAACGCCGGCTTAGCTTTTCACCGCCGCGGCGTGGTCGCCCCTCGTGGCGCAATTGATCCAAGCAGTATCCCCGTCGGCGTAGTGCTCTTTTTTCCAGACGGGCACGCGGGCCTTGGTTTCGTCGATGACGAAGCGGCAGGCATCGAAAGCCGCGCCCCGGTGGGCGGCGGAAACTCCGACCCACACCGCAAGATCGCCGATGCGCAGGGAGCCCACGCGGTGGATGCAGACCGCACTCACAATGGCGAATTTCTCCCGGGCCTCGGCGAGAATGCGCTCGCCCTCTTTTTCGGCGAGTGGGGCGTAGGCCTCGTAGTCGAGCGCGAGGACCGGACGGCCGTCGTTGTGGTCGCGCACCCAACCTTCAAACGTCACACAGGCGCCGGCGTGCGCGTCGGCCAGCGTGCGTTGCAAGGCGGCGGGATCGAGAGGCTCGGTCGATATGCGAAACATTTTTAAAATATAATCTCTGAGCTGGCGGCGTCGTTTAACCGCCGGCTACGGGCGGGATAAACACCACGGTTTGCCCGTCGCGCAAGGGCGTGTCCCAAGCGACGAAGCTTTCATCTACGGCTGCTCTCACGCGGTCCCGCGGCAGTGAGAAACCGTGGCGCGTGCGCAATTCGTCGTAAAGTGCGGCGGCCGTGCCCGCGGGAGTCGAGAGGGTCTCGCCGGCGACGCCGCGCTGCTCGCGGAGAATGGCGAAATACTGGATGTGGACCGTGATCATGGGCGGGGACCGGTCGTGACGAAATGACTTTTCCCCCCGGTTTTTTCGAGCAAGCGCACGTCTTTGATCACGATGTCGTGCGAGACCGCTTTACCCATGTCGTAGAGCGTGAGGGCGGCGACGGTGGCACCGGTCAGGGCTTCCATTTCGACACCGGTTTTGGCGTGGGTTTCAGCCGTGCAGGTGATCACGACTTCGGTCGAGCCATCGGCGGCGGACGGGCGCTGTTCGATGGTGATTTTGCAATCGTCGAGCGGGAGCGGGTGGCAAAGAGGGATCAGGTCGGAGGTGCGCTTGGCGCCCATAATTCCGGCGAGTATCGCCGTCTGAAATACCGGGCCTTTTTTGGTGGCGATGTCGCCGTCGCGCAGGAGGGCGGCCAGCGCCGGCGGGAGCACGACCACGGCCACGGCTCGGGCGACGCGGTGGGTCACGGCCTTGGGGCCGACGTTGACCATCGCGGGCTGACCTTGGGCGTCGAGGTGGGAAAGCATAGGATAGCGCGGAGTTTGCCCGCGATCCTCCCGGCGTAAAGCCGCTCCTGCCGCAAATTCAAACCCACGGGGTAAATGCCACCACGGTGCCCGCCGGGAACTCCGCCTGATGGGCGGGCAGTTCGACAAACCCGTCGGTCCCGACGAGGCCGGCAAAATCGCCCGAGGTATTTACCTCGTCCGGGGTCGCGAGCAATTCAGCGCCCGGTCCGCTGCTGAGTTTCACCGGCAGCAGGCGGGCGAGCTTGGCCGGGAAACTCACCGGAGCCGCCAGCGCGACGAGGCGGGGCTGGATCGGGGCGGCGCCGCTGGCGTGCGCGAGCGCCGGCAGCACGTAGCGGTGGAGACAGGTGGTGCTCGAGACGGGATTACCCGGCAGGGCGAAGACCGGAGTCGAGCGCGCGCTCAGGCCGAACCAAAACGGTTTGCCCGGCCGCTGGGCGACGCCGTGGAAAATCTTTTTCACGCCTTGGCGGGTGAGTTCATCGGGGAGAAAATCGAACTTTCCCTTCGAAACGCCGCCCGTGAGCAAGAGCACATCGTATTCGGCGAGCAGGTGCCAAAGCAGATGTTCGATCTCGTGACGCACATCGCGGACGTGAAACCGTTCGACGCGCGGGTAACCGGCGAGGATGAGCGAGGCGCGCAACGCGTGGTCATTGCTGCGCCGGATTTGGTGCGGGGCGACATCGGCTTCCACCTCGACGAGCTCGTCGCCGGTCGCGACCACCGCGATCTTGGGCGAATGCGCGACGGTGAGCGCCGCGTAGCCGCACGCCGCCGCCACGGCGATCTCGCGGCCCGTCAGGCGCGTGCCGGCGCGCACGATGGCTTCGCCGCCGCGGTGATCGCCACCGCGCCGATGCACGGCGTTGCCGGCGGAAAACTTCGACGCGGCCGCGTTCACCGTGACGGTCGTCCCCGGGTTGGCGCGGGAGGTTTCCTCGTAAGGCACGACGCAATCCGCGCCGCTCGGCAAAACGGCCCCGGTCATGATCTCGACGCACGCGTCGGCCGCCGCCCCGAGCGTCCGCGGCACCATGCCGGCCGCTTGCACGCCTTCGATGCGAAAGGTCCGCGTGCCGGCCGCGAGGGCCGACGCCCGCAACGCGTAGCCGTCCATCGTCACGCGGTCGAAGGGCGGCAAATCGCGGTCCGCGCACAAATCGGCGCGCAAGATGCGACCGTGGGCCGCCGCGAGCGGGCAATCCTCGCGGTGAAGGAGAGAGATATTTTCGCGGATCAACCGCTCGGCTTCGCCGGGTGTAAGCATGGAGAGCGTGAGGTTTATCGGTCCGGCGGTGCGCGGTGCGAACGAAAATTCGTCGTTTCCTTTGCTTTGGTCCGTTGGCCACATTCTCTCCTTTCCCATGTCCGGCCCCGTCGACCAATTCCAACGTCCGCTGCGCGATCTCCGCATTTCAGTGACGGACCGTTGCAATTTCCGCTGCCCCTACTGCATGCCGAAAGAGGTTTTCGGCCCCGGCCACGCCTTTTTGCGCGATCCGCAACTGATGACGCTCGGCGAACTCACCCGCATCGCGCGGGCGTTCACGACGCTCGGTGTGGAGAAAATCCGGCTCACCGGCGGTGAACCGCTCCTGCGCCCCGATGTCCCCGACCTCATCCGCGCCCTCAAACAGGAACTGGGCGTGCGCGATGTCGCGCTGACGACCAACGGCTGGCTGCTCGAAAAACTCGCGCCAGCGCTCCGCGCGGCCGGTCTCGACCGCGTCAACGTCTCCGTCGATTCGCTCGACGATACCACCGCCGGCAAGCTCAACGGCCTCGGCTTCAGCGTGGCCCGCGTGCTGCGCGGCATCGACGCGGCGGCGGCGGTCGATTTGCCGGTGAAGATCAACTGCGTGATCCAGCGCGGGGTGAACGACGGCGAATTGCTTGAGCTCTGCGACTATTTCCGCGCGCGCGGCCACGCCCTCCGCTTCATCGAGTTCATGGATGTCGGCAACACCAACCATTGGACGGCCGAGCGCGTCGTGCCGGCTCGCGAACTCGTCGCGCGCATCGGCGAAAAATGGCCGCTCGAGCCCGTCGGTCCGGCCTACCGCGGTGAGGTGGCGGCGCGTTACCGCTACGCCGACGGACGCGGCGAGATCGGCCTGATCAGCTCCGTGACGGAGCCGTTTTGCCGCGACTGTCACCGCGCGCGCCTCTCCGCCGACGGCAAACTCTTCACCTGTCTCTTCGCCTCGCTCGGATGGGATGTGCTCGGCTGCCTGCGCGCGGGAGCCGATGACTCCGAACTCGCCGCCTACCTCGCCCGCATCTGGCGCGGCCGCGAAGACCGTTACAGCGACGAACGCGCCGGCCTCCTCGCCGCCGGCGAATCCCGCGCCAAAATCGAGATGAGCTACATCGGCGGGTGAGTTACGTTGAGTGATTGCGGGGAATTAGGGAGCGATGAGGGGAATAGACTCGTTGCGATTCCGCCGATAGACCCCGAAATCACGCCCATCGGTCGTCAGCACGCGGCGTCGCGGATGCAGTTCGCTTAGGCGGACCAAGCAGGCGTCGGCCAATTGGGCACGACCGTCATAGCGGGTCATAAATGCGCGGATTCTTCCGGCCTCTTTTGGCAACAGGGGCACTACCTCGAGCGCACCCAGTTCTATCATTTCAAAAATTCGCGCAGCAGCAGCGCCACCGCCCAGCAAATAGACCGCCTCCGATACCACGGCCTCGCATGTGACCATCGGACCCGGAAGTTCTCCAAACCGCGCTACCGACCACGTGTGCCACCGATCACTCGCGTCCAAAAATCCGACGAGAGGCCCGGTATCGAGCAAGATGCCGTTAGGCGCGGCCATAGCCGGCCAACGTCTTGATTTTTCGACCCGTCTTCACGCTGCCAGCAAGATGCCCGACGAGATCGGTCATCGATTTTTGCTCCGGGTCTACGCGCTTGAAAACGTAGACGCCGCCACTCGCATCCCGCACCAAAACCTCCTGACCGCCTGCGGCTGCCTTGCGGTGGCGAGCGAGATTTCAGCTAAATTCTCGGAGAGTGGTCGTCACGTCGGACACGTTTGTCCGACACGAAAACGTGTCAAGTCCTAGACCGCGCGCGCCCGCGCCGTCGCCAGGATCTGCAGCAACGCCGCAAAATCCTCTTCGCGCGAGCCGCTGTTGATCACGAATTCAAATTTAGGCGCCTCGAGCAGCTCCGCCTCGGCCGTCGCCATGCGCCGCGCGATCTCGGCGTCGTCGTCTTGGCCGCGGTCGCGGATGCGGGCGACGAGTTGCTCATGATCGAGCAAAATGAAAATCGTGGCCATCGCCCGTTGCAGCACAATCGAGTGCTCCGCCGCTTCGCGCAGGCTCGCCACACCTTGCACGTCGAGGTTGATCGCGAGACTTTGCCCGCGTTTCAGCGGCTCGAGGACGCTTGCGGCCAACGTCCCGTAACGGCGCTCCCCGTGGACCCAGGCCCATTCGAGAAACTCGTCGGCCGCGATCTTGGCGTCGAATTGCTCCGGGGTGAGAAAATGATAGTGAACCCCGTTGATTTCGCCCGGCCGCGGCGCACGGGTCGTCGTCGTGATGACGCGTTCAAAGCCCGGCACTTCGCGCACGATCCGCTCGCAGAGGGTGCTTTTGCCGGAGCCGGCGGGGCCCGCGAGCACGAGCAGCACCGGCGGCGGGTTGGCGGGGAGAGACGGGGGAGTTGAAGCCGACATCGCCGTTCAATAGGTGAAGGCGACGCCGCAGAGTAACAGGCCGTAGCCTGCGGCGATGCCGCCGGCGACCTTGGCGCGACCGGGCACGATGAAGAGCCAGTTCAGCCAGTCGCGCATTCGCCACGGCTGGGCTCCGAGCCAAATTGCCGCCGCGATCCCGGCGTAGACCACGCTCACCATCAGCAGTCGTTGGGGCTTGGCCCACTCCATGTAGGCGGCATCGAGCAAGGGCGACGCAGCCAGCAACATCAGCGCGCAAAGTCCGCGCACCGAGAGAAAATCCGGGACGCATTTGAACGCCGCCACCGCGACGATGAGAAACCCGCCGAAGAGGATGTTTCGGTATTCGCCCATGTCGGCCATCGAAAGATGCCAGATGTTGTAAAGGAACCACGCCGCGCCGGTGCCGAAGAAGACATACGCCGCCGCCGTGGACCGGGGAAACGATTTCAAGGCGGCGCCGACCAGTGAGTTTCCCAACAACAGAGGCACACCGAGAGTGAGCAAAATCAGACCGGGAATGAGCGTGGCAACGGTGAGTGACATGATTGAAAAACGAGAGGGAAAAGACTTAGGCTTCGACACCGGCAAGCACCAGCTCGCCGTAGAGCGTGCTCACGCTTGCGCGGTCGATCTTGAGCGACACAAGCTGGCCGATGAGGCGGGGGTTGGCGTCGAAGATGCAGACGCGGTTGCCGCGGGTGCGGCCGGTGAATTTCTTACCCGTCTTGTCCGGTCCCTCGACGAGGACCTCTTCGACCGTGCCAACGAGGGTGGCGTTGCGCCGCACGGAATTTTGCTGGAGCAGCCCCAGCAGCGTGGCGTTGCGCGCCTCCTTTACCTCGTCGGGAATCTGGTCGCCCATCTCCGCCGCCGGTGTGCCGCTGCGGATCGAATATTTGAAGACATAGGCCATGTCGTAGTTGCACCGTTCAAACAATTCGCGGGTCTGCTCGAACTCCTCGTCCGTCTCACCCGGAAAACCCACGATGATGTCCGTCGAAAAATACATGTCCGGCCGCACCGCGCGCAGCGCCTCGACGATCTCGAAATAACGTTCGCGGGTGTAAGGCCGGTTCATCGCCCGCAGGATGCGGTCGCTGCCGGACTGCATCGGCAGGTGCACGTAACCGCAGAGCTTCGGCAGCCGGCCATAGGCGTCCACGAGGTCCTGCTTGAAGCCGCGCGGATGCGGCGAGGTGAACCGGATCCGTTCGATCCCGTCGATTGCACTTACGCGTTCCAACAATTGCACGAAGGGCGAAATCCCGTCGGTGTGCGCGTAGTCGCGCCGGCCGTAACTCGTGACGATCTGGCCGAGCAGCGTGATCTCGCGCACGCCGCGATGGGCCAACGCCCGACACTCTGCGACGATGTCTTCCATCGGCCGCGAACGCTCGTCGCCGCGCGTTTTCGGGACGATGCAGAAGGCGCAGTCCATATTGCAGCCCTGCTGAATGGAAACAAACGCGCTGATCTGCGGCGGCACGTCCACGCCGGCGTTTTCCGCCCCTCCGGCCGCATGGCTCTCCGCCGCCACATCCTGCGACAGCACATGATCGCGAATCGTGTTCTGCGAGCCGGCTTCCTCCGCGATATCCACGATGCTCGTCGCCAACGGCACCCCCGCCGCCCGCGCCGCCCGGATGTTTTCCAGATAATCCGGCACCTGGTGAAATTTCTGCGTCCCCACGATCAGGTCGACGTCGGGCAACTTGTCCAAGAGCTCGGCGCCGCGGTTCTGCGCCATGCAACCGAGGATCCCGAGCACGAAGTCGGGCTGGTGTCGCTTGCGGTGCGCGATGTTGGCGGCCTTGCCGATGGCCTTTTGCTCGGCGGCGTCGCGGACGCTGCAGGTATTGAGCAGCAGCACATCGCAATCGTGTTCGCTCGCCACGATCCGGTAGCCCCGGGCGCGCAACATCGCCGCGACCGCCTCGCTGTCGCGCTCGTTCATCTGGCACCCGTAGGTTTTGATGTGGACCCGGTTCATCCGTAGGAGGGGTCTAAGTAAACACGCCCCTCCGAGGGTCAAACGGTAAACCGGCACCACCCTGCCCGCCTCGATTCCCCTGCGTCCCAGCCTCTGGTCTCATCGCTAGACTCACGCTAGACTTAACTCTCTACCGGCCTTGACTCATCGCTAGACTCATACTTGTCTTACTCCGCCATGGCCTTCGCTCCCCAGTTTACCGTCACCGCCCGCCTCCTGCGGGAACTGGAGACCATTGCCGACCTGAAGGCCAAGATCGCCACCGCCGCCATCCAGGTCACTTGGACGCCCCGCCTCCAGCAGGACAGCCGCCAGCGCGGTGCCCACGCCTCCACCGCGATCGAGGGCAACCCCCTCACGCTCGCCGAGGTCCGCGCGCTCGAAGGCGGCACCCCGCTGCCCAACCACACCGAGCGTGCCCAACGCGAAGTCCTCAACTACTTCGCCAGCCTCCGCTGGGTCGAAAAGCGCGCCAAACAACCCAAGCCCATCACCCACGAAGACATCTTCCGCCTGCACCAGTTGCTGGCCGGCGGCGTCATGGACCAAGGTGAGGCCGGCCGCTACCGCACCATCGCCGTGCGCGTCGGCAATCACCTCCCGCCCGCGCCCGACTTGATGTCCGGCCTTATGCGCGAGCTCCTCGCTTGGTGGAACGGCCCCAGCGCCGAGTGGTCGCCCGTGCTCACCTCCGCGATCCTGCACTACCAGTTCGAGGACATCCACCCCTTCGCCGACGGCAACGGCCGCGCCGGCCGCATGCTCGCGCTCTGGGAACTCTACCGCCGCGGTTTCGACACGCACCACATCTTCTCCATCGACGAGTTCTACGGCGAAGACCGCCCGCGCTACTACGCCGGCCTCGCCGCCGTGCCCGGCGCCGGCGGCGACCTCACCGCCTGGCTCGGCTACACCACCGAAGGCGTGCGCACGACCCTCGAGCGTGTCTGGCTGCGCGTGCAACAACTTGCCGCCAAATCCGGCTCCAAGAAAACCGTCCTCCGCCCCAGCCAGGAAAAACTCCTCCGCCTCCTGCGCGACCACCACGAAGGACTCGCTCCCGCCGATCTCTGGGCGGCCCTCGCCGTCACCAAACAAGGCGCCGCCCACATCCTCGCCCCGCTTTTAAAAACGAAACTGATCCGCCGCGTCGGCACCCGCAAAAACGGCCGCTACCTCCTCGCCTGATCGCAGGCGAACAGCCGCGAGCGACGAATTCCCGAAAAACGTTTGTCACTTAATCGGTGACGAATTTTCCATGGAATTGTGCGCGGGCGGCGCGGTCTCTTCTTTTGCGGGGCCGGTGGCCAATTTCCCGGCCACTCTGCACCGTCTTTTTCGCACTCTCGCGTTCGTCGAGCTCTCCAACTCGCCGCACTTTTCTCCGTCCCGCGTGTCCACCCCCTGAGCTATGCGCCCGCTCTTCCGTCGTCTACTCCTCCCCGTCACCCTCACCCTCGCGCCCGCGTTGCTTGTCGCGCAGCCCGCGCCTGTCCCCACCCCCGCTGCCGCCCAGCCCGCGCTGCCCACGACCGACGAACTTCTCCAACTCGGCCAACAACTCTTCGACCAACTCGCCCCGCCCGAGATCAAGGCGCGGTATGAATTCCCCTCGCGCCCGCAGTGGGACGAATTCGCCGCCCGCCTCCAACAAGCCCTCGAAGGCGACGACCTCAGCGCCCTCGCCGACTACGCCCCGCAAGCCCGCGCCGCGCTCCCCGCGCTCCAGCTTTTCCCCGACTACGCAGATTACGCCGATTGGCTCACCGCCCGTCTCGACGAACTCGAAGCCGCCGAACAGATCATCGCCCAAAAACCCGTCGCGCCCAAATCCGCGCCCGGCCCCATCGCTCCGCCGACGCCACCGCCGTCACCCGCCCCGCTCCCGAAAAAACCCTCCGCCCCAATCGAAACTCAAAAATCGAAAATCGAAAATTCCCTCCCCCACTACGATCTCTTCCTCGCCCGCGCCCGCGCCACCCCCGCGCCCGGTCGCGCCGCCGCGCTGCTTCCCGCCCTCCGCGCCGCCTTCATCGACGAAGGCGTCCCACCCGAACTCGTCTGGCTCGCCGAAGCCGAATCCACCTTCAACCCCAGCGCCCGCAGCCCCGTCGGCGCGCGCGGCCTCTATCAACTCATGCCCGCCACCGCCCGCGGCCTCGGCCTGAGCACGTTCTTGCCCGACGACCGCACCGACCCCGAAAAATCCGCCCGCGCCGCCGCCCGCCTCCTCCGCGCAAACTACGAAAGATTCGGCTCCTGGCCTCTCGCGCTCGCCGCCTACAACGCCGGCGCCGGCCGCGTCACCCGCCTCCTCGAAAAAACCTCCACCAAAACCTACGCCGGCATCGCGTCCGCACTCCCCGCCGAGACCCGCCTCTACGTCCCCAAAGTCTGCGCGCTCGTCGCCACCCGCGCCGGCGTGAGCCCCGAAAAAATCCCCGCGCCGAATCGCGGCTAACCCCGTTTCGCTGTGGGCCCGACCGGTGCTCGGGCTCCACAGTTGCATCAGCCTTCGCGTTCTTGGACTCACCCCCGCCCGCAGCCTTGCCCTTCGCCTCATCTTTGCCACGTTTCCGACCATGAGCACCGTGACCGAAATCGAGGCCGCTTTGGAAAAACTTCCGCCCGAGCAGTTGCAAGAAGTCGCCGCGTGGCTGGAAACCCGCCTCGCGCCCGAGACCCCCGCGATGCTGGCAGCGCTCGATGCCGGCATCCGCTCGCTTGAAACGGAAACAACGGTGTCCGCCGCCGACCTCCGCCAGAAGATCAAGACATGGGCTACCGGTTAGTTTTTGCTGCGCAGGCGGACCGGGACCTTGAGGCCATCGTGCGGTTTCTGGCCGAAAATAATCCCGCCGCCGAGAGACTGGGTCACGCGCTTGTCGATGACGCGCTCACGCTGGTGCGTATGCCCCGTCGTGGTGCGCCGGTGTTGGCCCGCTTTGGCTACCGCCGCATTTTCCATCGGCCGTGGTTCCACCTCTTCTATCGTATCGACGAATCCCAGCGCCTCATCGAGATCGCGCGCATTTGGGATGTGCGCCAGAATCCCGCAAGATTCAGCCTTTAGCGACCGAAGCCTTCCTTACCCTCACGTGCAGAAAATACGCGACCACCTGCGCGCCCTGTAGCCTCGGATTCGCCAGCACCGTCGCATCGTCCGGCCGCGGCTCTTCCACGCGTTCGATCACAAACCCCGCCGCGATCAGCAGGTTGATCCATTGCCCCAGCGGACGGTGGAAACGCGGCACCTTGAACATCGGCAACTTCTGCCGCAGTGCGAGCGGCGCCGTCCCGAAAATCCACTCGTCGATCTGCCCGCGCGTCTCCGAAAAGTAATCCCCGACTTCCACGGCAAACGTGAGCTTCCGCTCGTCGCGGCAGTTGCGCCGGTGCGGCGGATTGAAACACGGGTGCAAAATGGAAAACTGCAAAAACCCGCCCGGCCGCAGCACGCGAAACGCCTCTTCCACCACCTGCGCCGTCTCCGGGATGTCCATCAGGCTCATGCAGCCGACCGCGAAATCGAACGACGCCGACTTGTAGGGCAACTCCACCGCGCTCGCGTGATGGTACGTGATGCCGAGCGGAGCGCGTTGCTCCTCCTCGCGGGCGTGGCGGATAAAAATCTCCGCGATATCCAACCCCGTCATCCGCGCGCCCCGCTGCGCGATCAGCCGCGTGTTGTGCCCCTCGCCGCAGCCGATATCGAGCCCCTCCAGCCCCTCGATCGGCGGCAACAGCGCCATAAACGCCGGCGTGTTCAGGTGGTCGCGATAGGTGTCGTAGCCCGCGCGCGCGAGCTTCGTCCAAGCCTCGGCATTGCCGTTCCAACAATCTCCGACCGTAAGGTGATCCATGGTGTGAGGTAAAAACAGGTAACCGCTAATTTCCGCTAATCCACGCTAATGAACCGCGCCCCTCCTGCCGCCGTTTCTTGCAGCAGAACCGACCGCCGATCGGTTTCCGCATGGGCTCTCCCAAAAAACCGACCATCGGTCGGTTCTACAGTGCCTTGAACCCCCTGCGTTCGATTCTTCTTCTCGGCGGCCTCCGCATGGCAGATCGTTTCGCCCGTGTCCAAGCCGTCCTCCCGCCCATCGCTCCTCGCGCCTAACGCCACGATCCCGTGGGCCAGCCTCGGCGTCGTGGTACTCGCGCTCGGTGTCGCCGCCGCGCCGGCCCTGAACCCCGGACTCCTCTACGACCGCGTCGCCCTGATGCGCGGCGAATACTGGCGCCTGTGGACGGGGCACTTTGTCCATTTCGGGTGGAGTCACCTGCTGTGGAATCTCGCGGTCTTCGCGGTCGCGGGCAGTTGGGCGGAGCGCGTGGCTCCGCGCCGGGCGAGAGTGCTCTTGATCGTGGCTCCGCCGATCATCGGTGTCGCGCTCTACGGCCTCGATCCGGAGTTGGGATTCTACGGCGGGCTTTCCGGTGTGACGGCTGCGATGCTCACGTTCTTGGCGTTCGCCCAGCTCGCGCGGATCGCGGAAACCGAGGCGGCGGCCGTCGTGGTGGTGGCCGGCGCGGAGGCCCGGTCCGCGGCGCCCTCCGACCGCTGGTTTTGGCGGACGGTGTTGGCTCTGATCATCCTGAAGATCGCGGCGGAGTTTGCCGTGAATTCACCGCTGTTGGCGCGATTTGCCTCTGAAGGAATCCAGCCCGTGCCCCTCGCCCACCTCGCCGGCGTGCTCGCCGCGACCTACGTACAGCGCCTGCGTTTTCGCTCAAAACTGCTCGGCGGCCAGCCGCGCTGAATTCTCGTCGCCTCCGGGTGGGAGACCGCTTTTGTCCGCTCATGGGATTCTTCAACCGCTTCGCTGGAAAGAAATCATCGCCTGTATCCGCGCCCGCCTCCAAGCCGGCTGCGGCCGCACCGTCACCGACCCCCGAACCTTCGGCCCCCGCCGGCAACGTCCTCCCGCGCCTCGCCGCCGCCCGCGAGCGACTCGACGCCAAAGATCTCCCCGGCGCGCTGGCCATTTATGAGGAGGTTCTCGCCGCGGCTGGGGAACGCGCGGATGTCCTCGTCACGGTCTCCGGCGATCTCGGCTCCACCGGACACGTTGCCCAGATCGTCGAACTCGTCGCACCGCGCTATGACGCGCAGATCCACGGCCCGGCCACCGGCCTCAATCTTCTCCAAGCCTACCTCGCGCTCCGCCAGGCCGACGCCGCGCAACACGTGCTCGACGTGCTCTTCGAGCTCAATCGTCCCGAGCTCGAAGACCGGCTTCACGGCTTCTCCAACGCAATCGCCGAGCTTATCGTCTCCGGAGCCGCGCCCTTGCCCGCCTACGGCGGCGCCCCGGACTCGGCCCACGGTTCCGCGCCGACCGCACCCGCGATCGCCAAGGTCGATCTCGTCAGCATCAGCAAACCGATCTGGTTCTACGGTCTCGAACCGCTCGCGGAAAAAGTTCTCCCACCCAAAGGCTCGCGGCTCCGTCGTATCGCTTTTGCCCAGCTGGCTCTGCCCGGCGTTTACCCCGATGTGCTCGCCGCCCAAGCCCGGCCCGAAGACGAACTGGGCCGCCTCTCCCGCGCGCTGCCGCTCTGGTTTGCCGAGACCTTTTATTTTTCACCGCACTACGCGCCCATCGCCGCCGTCGGTGTGTTTCAACCGGCCGGAGGCGGAGCCAAGCAACCGGTGATTTTCGAGTCCGAGTGGACCACCGATAACCTCCGCCAACTCGTCGATTCGCCCAACGGCGAAGGCCTCGACTACGTGGTGACCGGCGCGCTCCAACACAAAGCGGGCGACTTCGAGCTGATCTTGCGCATCTGGGAGATAAAGAAGTTCCGGGAGCGAAAACAGTTTATCGTGCGCTGGACCCCGGCCACCGCCGAAGCCGAGCTGGCCAAGGTCCACGAGCAACTCCGTCTTTTTATGGAGTGGACACCGGAAAAAGCCGGCGTGCCCTATGCGGTGCCGGGCTCGCCCCGCGTTTGGCTCGACACGCTGGGGGCCGCGCTCGGGTTGTTTCTCGCGGAGAAAACGCTGTTGCCGAAAGAAATTCTCCCGCCGCTGGAACCGACGTTTAACGGATTTGCGGCCCACGCGATGGGCAACACCCACGCGTCGCTGGCATGGCTCACGACGCTCCACCGCGCCAAGGCCCTCGGCCTCGCGCCGGCGCTGACCGAGGTGATGCTTTCGCCGAATCCGGTCGTGGCCGAGGCGCGCGGGTCGCTCGGATTGTAGAACCGGCCGGTCGTCGGGTGTTTTTTTGCACCCGCGCCCGCCACTCCTCACTCGCCCCCGGACGGGAGTTGCTCTTGGCTCTCCCGCTCATGTCTCTGCCTCCTGCCACCGCCGACCTCCGCATCCGTGCGACCAAGCCGCTGCTCGCGCCGGCGATCCTGGAAGAGGAGATCCCGCTCGACGCCGCCCGTGCCGCCCTCGTCGCCCGCACGCGCCGTGAGGTCGCCGCGATCGTCACAGGCGCCGATGATCGGTTGCTCGTGGTGGTTGGGCCGTGCTCCATCCACGACCCGGTTGCCACCCTCGACTACGCCGACCGGCTTGCTGCCCTCGCGCCGACTTACGCGGCCGAGCTGTTGCTCGTGATGCGCGTCTATTTCGAGAAACCGCGCACGGTGGTCGGTTGGAAGGGCCTGATCAATGATCCCGATCGCGACGCTTCCTACCAGATCAACAAAGGCCTGCGCCTCGCCCGCCGGTTGTTGAGCGATGTCACCGGCCGCGGCCTGCCCGTCGCCACCGAGTTCCTCGATACCACCTTGGGCCAATACTACGCCGATCTCGTTTCCTGGGGCGCCATCGGCGCACGCACCGTCGAGAGCCAGATCCACCGCGAACTCGCCTCCGGTCTTTCGATGCCCGTGGGCTTTAAGAACCGCACCGACGGCGATATCCAAGTCGCCATCGACGCCATCCGCTCCGCGCGGCATCCGCACTGGTTCCCGTCGCTCACCCGCGAAGGCGCGCCGGCCGTCATGGGTACCACGGGCAACGACCACACCCACCTCGTCCTCCGCGGCGGTTCGCGCGGGCCCAACTGCGGCGCCACCGATATCCGCGCCGCCACCGCGCTCCTCGCCAAAAACCAACTCCCGCCGCACGTCATGGTGGACTGCTCGCACGCCAACAGCGGCAAAGACCCCGCGCGCCAACCCGCCGTCGCCGCCGCACTCGCCGCGCAAATCGCTGCCGGCGACCGCGCGATTTCCTCCGTGATGATCGAGAGCAATCTCCTCGGCGGCGCGCAGGACTATCAGGCCGCGCCGCTCGTTTACGGGCGGAGCGTCACGGATGCTTGTCTCGCATGGGACGACACGCTCCCGATCTTCGAAGGCCTCGCCGCCGCCGTGCGGCAGCGCCGCCGGTGAGCCCGCCCGCGCGGCCGATGCAGCCCGACGGATCTTAAGAATTTTCCTATGGTCAATTTCACACTCTTGCCTGCGACCCGATAATCACGATACTCGTTTTTTTACCGAAACGCCCTTAGCCCTGCTCATGACCTCGCCTGAACTCATTTCCCATCTCCGCTCGCTTGGCAGCGAGGCCGGCATTGCGGGCCAAAAACGCTCCGGCATCGAACCGAAGACTCCAATCTTGGGCGTTGCCGTGCCCGTGCTCCGCGATCTCGCCAAGGCCCATCGGCTCAATCACCCGCTCGCGCTCGACCTCTGGATCACCGACATCCACGACGCCCGGCTGCTTGCCACTTTTATCGCCGATCCCGCCCGGCTGACCCGGGACCAGTCCGAGCGCTGGGTGCGCGAGTGCGATACCTGGGCGCTCACCGATGCCCTCGCCTTTTTGGTGGACCGCACACCCTTCGCCGCAACCAAGGCCCACCTCTGGAGCACGCGCCAAGGCGAGTTCATGAAACGCGCCGGGTTTGCGGTGATGGCCGGCATGGCGATCCATCGCAAAGAACTCACCGACGATGTGTTTTTGGCCTTTTTGCCCGACATCGTGCGCGAGTCGGGCGACGACCGTCTCTACGTGAAGAAAGCGGTGAGCTGGGCGCTGCGGCAGATCGGCAAGCGCAACCCCGCGCTCCGCAAAGCGGCCGTCGCCGAGGCAAAACGTATCGCCAAGCTTCCCGCCCCCTCCGCCCGCTGGATCGCCAAAGACGCGCTCGCGGACTTAAAGAAGTGAACGAGTAGGGCTGAGTCTCCGACTCGCCCTCCGAGTCAGAGTGTTTTTTAGGAGCGGCTTAGCCGCGATCCTGGGCGATTGCCACGCCTGCATCTGCCGGCACGTGGCCCCCCCCTTTTTCTTGCGGCTTCAAACCGCGCTCTCGGCGACCGCCAGTTGCCCGCAGCCGGCGGCGATGTCGATACCCCGGCGTTGGCGGACGGTGCTGGGGATTTTAAACTCGGTGGCGAGGACGTGTTGAAACGCCTTTGCGGCCGCGCTGCGCGTGGGTGCGCCGACATAGCCGTCCGTGGGATTGAGCGGGATCAGATTCACCTGCGCGTCGAGCCCCCTCAGCAGTTCGCCGACGGCGCGGGCGTGGGCCTCGGAATCGTTTTTCCCCTCGATCAGCGTCCACTCGTAAAAGATGCGGCGGCCGGTCGTCTCGCTATAGGTGCGACAGGCGGCCATGAGTTCGTCGAGCGGCCACTTTTTTGCGGCGGGCACGAGAGC
The DNA here is from genome assembly GCA_044356555.1 of Opitutaceae bacterium. Taxonomy (GTDB): domain Bacteria; phylum Verrucomicrobiota; class Verrucomicrobiia; order Opitutales; family Opitutaceae; genus Tous-C4FEB. The sequence goes on from JBIKWB010000001.1 coordinate 168,591, forward strand.
AGCGCGCTCGGCCTGCGTGGCGGCGTGGAGCGAGACGGCGAGGTGGAGCGGGCGCATTTCCCGGGCGAGGCGCAAAATCCCCGGCACGACCCCGACCGTGCTGAGCGTGATCCGCTCGGCGCCGAGCGCGAGGCCGGTCTCGTCGCGGAGAATGTCGATGGCGGTCATGACCGCGTCGTAGTTATGCAGCGGCTCGCCCATGCCCATGAGCACGATGTTGCGGAGGCGCTGGGGTTGTGGAACGGGCTGTAGAACCGACCGCCGGTCCGTTTCCAAACCGGCCGAAGCCCGACCAACGGTCGGGCCTACAGGAGCGGAGAGCTTCAGCGCCCGCGCCACATGCACGGCCTGCGCGACGATTTCACCGGGCGTGAGATGACGCGTGTAGCCCATCTGGCCGGTGGCGCAGAAGACGCAGCCCATCGCGCAGCCGACCTGCGAACTCACGCACGCCGTCACCCGGCCGGTGAAGCGCATGAGCACGGTTTCGATTTTTTCTGCATCGGAGAGCGCGAGGAGATATTTATGGGTGAAGCCGTCGCTCGAGGCGGTCTCGAGCGCCGTGGGCAACACGCCGAGGTGCGTCTCGGCGGCGAGACGGGCGCGGAGTTTCGGCGGCAGCTCGGGCATGGCGTCGAGCGAGGCGGCGAGCTCGATGTAGAGATAGTTCCAGAGCCGTGCGACGTGCACCGGATTCAACTCCCAACGCACAAGCTGCCCGCGAAGTTGCTCGCGGGTGAAATCGTAGAGGTTGAGGCGCGGGGCGGGCATGACGCGGGCGAGTGAAACGCGTTACCGCAGCGAGGCGAGTGCGTCGGTGATGGCGACGCTCTGGCGTTGGCGGTCGAGGAAGAAGCTCACTTCGGTGTAACCGGCCGTTTGCAGGTGGCGGAGGGCGACGGGATAGTTGTCGCCGACGCGACCGGGGCGATGAGCATCGGCACCGATCACGACCGGGATGTTGCGCGCGCGCATGAGGGCGAGCATCGAGGCGCTGGGATTCATCTCGGGGAAGGTTTTGTTGAGGCCGCTGGTGTTGAGTTCCATCGCGACGCCGGTGGCGGCGATGCGGTCGAGGGCGCGCTCGATGTCGGGCTGGATGCGGGCAAAATCCCAGTCGGCGGGGGACTCGTTTTTCACGAGATCGGGGTGGGCCACGGTATCGAAGAGCCCGGACTCGGCGGACTCGGCGACGTGGTCAAAATAAGTGCGTTGGTAGGCAAAGGCGTCGCCGGTGAGAAAGCGGGCTTTGTAGGGAATCATCTGCATGTGGACGGAGCCGAGCACATGATGGAGCGGCACGCGGGCGTGCAGGTCGCGAAGCCAGTTTTCCAGACCGAAACCGGGCAAGTAATCGCTTTCCAAGCCGAGGCGGACATCGACGCGGCCGGCGAATTCCTCGCGGGTGCGGGCAACGAGGTCGACGTAAGCGGGAAATTCTTCGGGGCTCATCCGGTATTGCAGGCTGAGGCCGTCGGGGAGCGGGCAATGGCAGGTAAAGATGATGCCCTTCAGCCCGCGGGCCTCGGCCTGCGCGGCATACTCGGATGGCGTGCCGTGCGCGTGTTTGCAGAGGGTGGTGTGGGCGTGGGATTCGTAGAGGAGCGGTGGCATGGAGGCGGCGGTGCAGAGCGTGGGTGCTACGGCCGGGGGAAAAGCGTGCGCCAAGGATTCATCGGCGCAAGGGCGAGGTTCGTCCCGGGCCGAGCGGAGTCGCTCGCGTTCCGGGCCGGTTTTCCGTTTTCAAGCGCGGAGGGTTTTAATCGCGGGCATGAAGGGCAGACCCTCCGCCAGAGCACGTTAGATGGCGCGAGCAACCTCGAGGCCCCGCACGATGAAGCCGGAGTTGCCAAAGCCTTGGCCGACGGCGTTGTCCCGGTCGCAGAAATAAAACGCGGGCCGGTGGTCAGGACGAAGCAGCCTTCACTCGGTGCGCGAAGCAGAGAAAGCCGGGGTGCGCCCAAGGTTCAGGGTTTGGGCGGTGCCGTTTTCGGCGGCGGTGGCGGCGGCAAGTCGAAGGCGGGAGGAGGAGCGATGGGCAGCGTGAGCGCGGGCGCGGCAGGCTGGATTTTGCCGGGGACGGGAGCTTTTTCGACCGGGGCGGCGATAACAGGGGCAGGGGCGGCGGGAGCGACGGCGCGCGGGGGCACGAGCGCGGCAGAGGTAGGGAGGAAGTCCGCGGGCTTTTTGGCGGCGAGCTCGCGCTCGATGGCGGGCGCGCGGGTTTCGGCCGCGCGGATCCATTCGGGGCGGCGCAACTTGAGGATGCGGTCGCGCACGGTCTGCTCGGTGTTGCCGCCCGCACCGCGTTTGGCGGCCAAGATAATCCACGCGAGACCCTCGGTGTAGTCGCGTTTCACGCCGTGGGCGCCGACGTAGGCCGCACCGACGTTGAAGAACCCCTCGGGTTCGCCAGCGGCGGCGGCGGCGCGAAAATACTCGAGCGCACGGAGGCGGTCGCGGGTGACGCCCTGGCCTTCTTCGTAAACCATGCCGAGGCGGAAGATCGCCGAGCCAACGCCACCGCGGGCGGCTGATTCAAGGAGCGGCAGGGCGCGCGGGATGTTTTGGGCAACGCCGTCGCCGCGCAGCAGCTGTTCGCCGAGTTGGGCGCACGCTTGAAGGTGACCGCGGGCGGCGAACGCCTCAAGTTCGGCTAAATTAGTCCACGGCACGCGGTCGGCGGCCTTCATCAAGACGGGGGCGGAGCCGGTGCGTTCGGCGGCAGTGATACTCGTAGTGAGACTGGCCGGGCCCGAGGCGAACGCGCCGAGGCAAAGGAGGAATCGAACCGAAGGAGCGGCGAGCGGGTTCATAGGGTTATTTTTTCCAACGTAATGACCGGAAGAATCGTAGGGCGAACGTGAGCACAGGGGCGAAACATGGGCAATAAAAAGGGCAGGTCGGAGGAGACCTGCCCTACGGGACTGTTCACGGCTCCAGGCCGCGTCACGGGGAACTTCAGACGTCGTCGTCGGCTTTGGGGCCGGTGGCGGTGATGACGACCTTTTCCATGATCGCCTTGGAAATTTTCTCGGCGAGCTCGGGCTTCTCTTTGAGGGCGGCTTTGGCGGCGTCGCGGCCTTGGCCGACGAGCGCGCCCTCGTAGGCGATCCACGCGCCTTTCTTTTCGAGGATTTTGTGTTCGATGCCGAGGTCGATGAGCGAGCCCATCTTGGAGATGCCCTCGTCGTACATGATGTCGAATTCGACCTCGGTGAAGGGCGGGGCAACTTTGTTTTTGACGATTTTGATCTTCGTCCGGTTGCCGATGACTTTGCCGTCGGGAGTTTTGATCTGGTCCTTGCGCCGGATGTCGATGCGCACGGACGAGAAGAACTTGAGGGCGCGGCCGCCCGAGGTGGTTTCGGGGCTGCCGAACATGACTCCGATCTTTTCGCGGATCTGGTTGGTGAAGATACAGACGCAGTTGGTCTTGCTGACGACAGCGGTAAGGCGGCGCATGGCCTGGGACATAAGGCGGGCTTGGCTTCCCATGGTCATGTCGCCCATCTGCCCGTCGAGCTCGGCCTTGGTGATGAGGGCGGCGACGGAGTCGAGGACGATGACGTCGATCGAGTTGGAGCGGATGAGCGTCTCCATGATGTTGAGGGCGTCTTCACCGGAATCGGGCTGGGAGACGAGCAAGTCGTCGAGATTTACTCCGACGACGCGGGCGTATTTCGGGTCGAGTGCATGTTCGACGTCGATGAAGGCGGCGAGCCCGCCCTTTTTCTGGGCCTCGGCGATCACGCTCAGACAGAAGGTCGTCTTACCGGAGGATTCAGGTCCGTAGATCTCGATGATGCGGCCCTTGGGCAAGCCGCCGACGCCGAGGGCGAGATCCACGGCGAGGGAGCCGGTGGAGAGGGTCTCGACCTTCATCTTGGCGTTGGAGCCGAGACGCATGATGGAGCCGTCGCCGAACTGTTTGGTGATGGAAGAGAGGGCGAGCTCGATGTTTTTCTCGCGGGCGTGGGCGACGGGAGCCAAGGCAGAGTTGGCAGTTTTGGCGGGAGCGGCTTTGGACATGGGAGGCGGGGGATGAGGACGGAAGGTTTTTACGGGTTTCGAAATATACGATAGGTAAGACATGATATGTCTTAGGCATCGTCGTCAAGTTTTTATTTTGCCCAAACCGAGAGTCCGAGCGTCTGTGCGCCTTGTTATCGGAGCGAATAGGCTCCCTGCCCCAACCCGGGAGTACCGAAAAGCCAGCCCTCATGCCGGCGGGGTTCCCGATAGAAGAAAACGGCCCATCACCGCCCGAAGTGCGGGCGGAAACGGCCGACGACCGCCCAACCGTCGCCGCGAAGCGCGCACGTCGCAGGCCCGCGTTACCCGACTCTCCCCTTCCCTACGGCGCGATTTTCGCCGCTTCGGCGGCGACGGAAAAGTCCACCCAGCGCGCCATTTCACCGAGCTTGGCCTTAGGCTGACTCGATAGATAGGCTCCGGCGTTCCGCAGCCACGTCTCCGGCGTCGTCACGCCCAGCTGCGGACTCTCGGCGGTGAGCAGCGGCCCGATCGCGGTGAGCGAACGGGTTTGATACTCCAGCGCGAGTTTCGGCTCGTGTTGGGCCACGACAAACTTCGCCGTACCCGGCACATCGGCCATCGCCGCCCGCCAGCCCCGGTTGCTCGCCGCGATAAACCGCACCAGCGCCGCCCGATGCTTCCGCAGGGTCGCCTCAGAGACAAAATACACCTGCGAATACGCCGCGTAGCCGTTGGCCCCGAAGGGCAGCGCCACCATGTCGTGGCCTTCGACTTGGAGCTGGATGAGCTCGTCCACTAGGTAACCTTGCTTGGCGTCGTATTTGCCGGCGAGCAACGGGGCGTTGCCATAATCGGCCTCGGTCACAGTGAGCTGGGTGCGGTTGAGCCCGGCCCGTTGCAGGACGGCGTCGAGCGCCTCGTGACCGTCGCCGTGCACCGCCACTTTCTTACCGACGAGATCCTGCGGCGTGCGGATGCCCATGGCCCGCCGACTCATGAGCCCCAGCGGCGTCTCTTGAAACATCGCGCCCAACGCCACGATGGGCAATCCCGACGCCCGCCCCGCGAGGAACAGCCCGCTCTCGATCGAGCCGACCATGCCCTCCGTCGCCGCCACCGTTGCCGCGATGTTGGCGTAGTCCGAAGCCCCTTTGCCCCATCGCCGCACTTCCACGTCTAGCCCCGCCGCACGGTAAAATCCGTCACGCTCCGCCACGAGCAGCCCGGCAAATTGCACGTTCTTCACACCCAAATCCATTTGGAACACGAGCTTAGCGGGCGGCTCCGCCGCGCCGGCGCGGCAGACCATCGCCAAACTCACTCCGCCCAAGATCACAGCCCGCCAAAGTGGTAATTTTTCCATCACTGCAAACAGCAACCTCCGTGCCGCAACCTCACCCACGCGCCGACGCACAGATTTCACATCTCGACCCTCTCCCGTCTCTGAACTTCGGATTCCCCACTCCGATCACCGGCGCCTCACCTGCCTCCTCGCCCCCACCGCGCCCGCCCTTTCTATAACGTGTTATATTCCTTTCCCAACCGGCTCCCTCTCGTCTTCGATCTCCCGCCGCACGTTTCCGGCGCTCGTCTGCCGTAACCCAAAATTCACCCGTGCGGGCGTGCATTTCGCCCGTCTCACCTCCACGTTTCCAAAAATGAAGACTCTTCTGTGCTCCAGCGCCGCTCTCCTCACCGCCAGTCTCGCCTTCGCGCACGACGCGGCCACCCACGCCTGGAAGCCCACGCCCTACGCCGAGAAACTCGCCCACGCCGCCACGCCGTTGCCCGACCGCGTCGTACTCACGTGGTCCGGCGATCCCGCGACCACCCAAGCCGTCACTTGGCGCACCGCCACCAGCGTCGAGCGCGGTCTGGCCCAACTCGCTCTCGCCGCCGACAATTCCAAGCTCAAGGCCATCGACCACCCGGCGCGCACCGCCGATTTCACCTCCGATCTCGGTGAGGCCCACCTCCACTCCGTCGAATTCACCGGCCTTACTCCCGATACGCTCTACGCCTACCGCGTCGGCGACGGCGCCAACTGGTCCGAGTGGTTTCACTTCCGCACCGCCAAACGCGAGGCCGCGCCCTTCACCTTCGTCTATTTTGGCGACGCCCAAAACGACGTGAAAACCCACTGGTCGCGCGTCTTCCGCGAGGCCTTTCGCGATGCGCCCCGCGCTGCCTTTACGCTTCATGCCGGCGATCTGATCAACCGGGCCAACCGCGACGCCGAGTGGGGCGAGTGGTTCGGCGCGCCGGCGTGGGTCAACGCCACCATCCCCGTCTTCCCTTCTCCCGGCAACCACGAGCACTTCAACGAAGGCGCCAGCCCGGCCTCAGACCGCCGCTGGACCAAGCGCGACGGCACCGCCATCGACGTAAAGATCTCCGCCACCGAGGACAAAACGTCCGGCACCACCCGCGTCGTCGCCATCGCACCGGGCGGCAAGACGACCCTCCTCATGCTCGACGACAAGGAACTCATTGCCTCCGTGGACGCCGCGTTTACCGAGATCACCGGCTGGAAACCGGCTGAAGTCGTCGGCATCCAACCCGACAAAAAGCCCCTTGAAGACCGCTCACAGAACCCCGGCGTGCGCACGCTCTCCGGTCACTGGCGCCCGCAGTTTACGTTGCCCGTCGATCAAGGTGCGCCCGCCGGCCTCGAGGAGACGTGTTTCTTCACCGATTACCAAGGCGCCCGCATCATCTCCCTCGATTCCAACCGCCTCCAAGCCGAGCAGGTGCCGTGGCTGCGCAGCGTGCTCGCAAAGAACCCCAACCGCTGGACCATCGTCACGTTCCACCACCCGATTTTCTCCCCGGCGCGCGGCCGCGACAACCCGGCCCTGCGCGCCGCGTGGAAACCCGTGCTCGACGAGTTTAAAGTCGATCTCGTGCTCACCGGCCACGATCACACCTACGCCCGCAGCGGCGATGTCTCCGGCAAAACGGCCGTCGTTGGCACCGCCAACATGCCCACTGGCTACAACCAAGCCTACGATCCCGCCATCGGCACGGTTTACGTCGTGAGCGTGAGCGGCCCGAAGATGTATGACATCTCCAGCGACGGCTTCGCCGTGCGCGCCGGCGAAGATCTCCAGCTCTATCAAATCATCACCGTGGACGGCGACGAGTTGCGCTACACCGCCCGCACCGCAACCGGCCGGCCCTACGATGCGTTCACCCTGAAAAAACGCGCCGGTCAGGCCAACCAGCTCGTCGAAGCGCTCCCAGCCGAACATCGCCGGAAGTGACCGGAGCGCCGGGCGGGTTCGCCGAACCCCGCCGCCGGCGCACGCTCACTTCACCAATTCCAGCGGCGCGCCCGGGCCCATCGGCAGGCCGAGCGCGATCCAGCCCACCAGCAGCAGCGTCCACGCGAGCGTAAACGCGATCGAGTAAGGCAACATCGTCGCGATCAAGGTACCGATGCCCGCGCGCGGATCGTATTTGTGCGCGAACGTAAGAATCAGCGGAAAATAACTCATCAGCGGCGTGATGATGTTCGTCACACTGTCGCCCACGCGAAACGCGCCTTGCACCAGCGCCGGCGTGTAGCCGAGCAGCATAAACATCGGCACGAACACCGGAGCGAGCAGCGCCCATTTCGCCGAGGCACTCGAGATCAGCAGGTTCACCGTCGCGGCAAACAGCACCAACGCGATCATCAGTAAAATCGGCAGGTCCTGCAGCCCGAGATGCGAGATCAGTTCCGCGCCGCTCACGGCCGTGATGATGCCGAGATTCGTCCACGTGAAATACGCGATGAACTGCGCCGCGAAAAACGAGAGCACAATAAATGACGCCATCGACTTCATCGTCCCGTTCATGCCCGTCATCACATCGTGGTCGCTCTTGATCGTCCCGGCCGCCACGCCGTAGGCGATGCCCGGCAGCAGCCCGTAGAGAAAAATAAACGTCACCAGCCCCACCATAAACGCCGACGCGGCGAAGTCCGGATTCTTGGGGTTCACCAAAAAACCTTTCTCCGGCAACACGCCCCAGAGCACGACCGCCGTGAGCAGCACCGCCGCGCCGGCCGCCGCCCACAGCCCGCGACGCTCGGCGGCGACGATCGGCTTCAGCTCCTCGCGCGGTGCGGCGCCGGTGTAAGCGCCGAGCCGCGGCGCCACGATGCGCTCCGTCACCCATGTGCCGACCGCCGTCACGATGAAGGTCGAGACCGCCATAAAATAATAGTTGGCCATCGCGTTGACGGTGTACGAGGGGTCCACGATCCGCGCCGCCGCCTCGGAAAGTCCCGCGAGCAACACATCGACCGAGCCCACGAGCAGATTGGCACTGTAACCGCCCGAGACCCCGGCAAATGCCGCCGCCAGCCCGAGGAACGGGTGCCGCCCCAGCGCGTGATAGAGCGCGGCGGCGAGCGGGATGAGCAACACGTAGCCGACCTCGCTGCCGACATTCGACATCACCCCGGCGAAGACGACCATCGGCGTGACCCACTTCGCCGGAGACTTCAGCACCACCAGCCGGAGCATCGCGCCCATGAGCCCGGAGTATTCGGCGATGCCGATCCCGAGCAGACACGCGAGCGAGACGCCGAGCGGTGGATAGGCGAGGAAGTTGCGCGTCGCCTCCAAGATCATCCGCTGCACGCCTTCGACCGAGAGGAGATTGACCGCCGCGACGACCTTGCCGTTGGCGGGATTGGTCACGGTGACGCCCAGACTGTGGCAGAGCCACGATACGAGCACGACCAGTCCGGCGAGAGCGACGAACAGCGTCGCGGGATTCGGGAGAGCGTTGCCGGCGCGTTCAACGTGGCCGAGGAAACGGTTGATCAACGTGGGGCGCGCCGAAGTGCTCATGACCTGAGCGTGAGCTGAGCCAGCGTCCCGGTGCAACGCCAGGCTGAAGGCATGTCGCAGGCTTGCGCGGGGCCGGGGCCGCCGTGAGATTTTCGACTCAACTTATTCTCCCCATGAACCTGCTTTACCCCCGCTGCGCTTCCTTGCTCGCCGCCTTCGCGTTCGCCGCGTCGGCCCTCGCCCAAACTCCCGCCACCACGCCGCCCACGCCCGCGCCGGTCGAGCCGGCACTCACATGGCACGATGTCACCACTTGGGGCACGGAGGGCCGCGCTTTCGGCGACCTCGAACGCAAACGTTGGTTCGACCGCTTCCCCGCCAGCGCCGAGGGCAAAGTCACGGCCGCCGTCTGGAATCTCAGCCGCGACAGCGCCGGCATGATGGTCCGCTTCAAAACCGACGCCACCGCCATCTCGGCCGACATCACCGTGCTCAAAGAGAAGCTCAACGGCGTCAACATGACGCCCATCGGCGCCAGCGGGCTCGATCTTTACGCGCGCGACGCCAACGGCCAGTGGCGCTGGGCCGGCGTCAGCCGCCCGGACAAAAAAACCATGAAACAACTGATTGTCGGTGAGCTCGCCCCCGGCCTGCGCGAATACGCCCTCTACCTCCCGCTCTACAACGGCGTTGAAAGCCTCTCGGTCGGCGTGCCTCCCGGCGCCAAGTTTGAGCCCCTCGCACCGCGCGCCGCCAAGCCCATCGTATTCTACGGCACCTCGATCAACCACGGCGCCAGCGCCTCGCGCCCCGGCATGGTGCACACCGCGATCCTCGGCCGCCGCTTTGATCGCCCCGTCGTGAACCTCGGTTTCTCCGGCAACGGTCGCATGGACGCCGCCGTGGGCGACCTCCTCATCAAGATCGACGCCGCCGTCTTCGTCATCGACTGCCTGCCCAACATGGACGCCGCCGCGGTGCGCGCAAAGTGCATCCCGCTCGTCAACCAGCTCCGCGCCGCGCATCCCACGACGCCCATCGTGCTCGTCGAGGACCGCCGCAACACCAACTCCTGGATTCTCCCGAAGCGCGACGCCCACCACACCGCCAACCACGCCGCCCTGCACGAATGCTTCGAAAAACTCAAAGCCGCCGGCGTCACCGGCCTCACCTACATTCCCGGCGACAACCTGCTCGGCGACGACGGCGAAGGCACCACCGATGGCTCCCACCCCAACGATCTCGGCTTCGTCCGCCAAGCCGACGTGATGGAACCCTACCTCCGCGCCGCCCTCGTGGGGCGGTAAAGTCAAATCCGCCGCGACGGGCGCGGTCCTTGAAATTCCCGCCGCCGTCCCGAGCGCAAGCGCGGTGGTGAACACGTGATCGTTCCTTCGTCACTCACACGGTCGCATCGGCTACAGGCAGCGATCACCCGATGATACGCGGCGATATTCCCTGGGGGCGGGCGGAGGTGAACGCCCCATAGGCGCAGGCCGAATGAGCAGGTAATGTGAGGACATGAACCTTATCCTCATGGTTATCCTCCTCATGCTCGTCTTCGGTGGTGGCGGCTTTTACTACGGAGGCCCCTCCTATGGTGGTGGCGGCCTCGGTCTCGTCCTCATCATCGCGCTGATCGTTTATTTGTTCGGCGGATTCCGCTCCCGGGGCTGACGCCGCATGAACCAAGCTTCTCGTCCGCCGCGCAAACCCGCGGCTCAGATATTCCAACCATCCCCGCCAGCCGCTGTTTCCGCGATGAAGAACCATCATCACAACGGCCCAATTCATCCCACGTCTCGCGAAGTGATTCACACGGCGATCGCGACCAAAGCCTACGACCTCTGGGAACGCGGCGGTTGCTTGGAAAACCAAGCCGAAGCCACGTGGTTAGAAGCCGAGCGCGGGCTCTCGGCCGCGCCGGGTGAGAACCCGTCGGAGTCCTAGTTTCCTCCCGACCCGCCGTGTTACGGCAGATCGGTCGAACCCATCAGGAAGCGGTCGACTTCACGCGCGGCGCCACGGCCTTCGTTGATCGCCCAGACGACGAGGCTCTGACCGCGGCGGCAGTCGCCGGCGGCAAAGATGCGCGGGACGTTCGTCGTGTATTTCTCGTGCTCGGCTTTCACGTTGGTGCGGCCGTCCACTTCGACGCCGATGTCTTTGAGAATCGACTGTTCCGGCCCTAGGAAGCCCATTGCGAGCAGGACGAGTTGCGCGGGGCGCGTCTTTTCCGTGCCGGGCTGCTCCTTCGGGATGAACTGACCTTTGTCGTTCTTCTCCCACTTGATTTCGACGGTCACGATCTCCTTCAGCTTTCCGGCCTCGTCGCCGACGAATTTTTTGACGGTCGTGAGATAGACACGGGGATCGGCGCCGAATTTCGCGGCGGCTTCCTCTTGGCCATAGTCCATCTTGTAGGTCTTGGGCCACTCGGGCCATGGGTTGTCGGCCGTGCGCTCGAGCGGTGGCTTGGGCAGGATTTCGATCTGCACGATGCTCTTGCAGCCGTGGCGCATCGAGGTGCCGACGCAGTCGGTGCCGGTGTCGCCGCCGCCGATCACGATCACATCCTTGCCGAGTGCATGGATCGCGGCGTGATCGGCACCGCCGTTAAGCACGGCCTTCGTGTTGGCGCTGAGAAATTCCATCGCGTAGTGCACGCCCTTCAGGTCGCGGCCCTCGATCGGCAGGTCGCGCGGCTTGGTGGCCCCGGTGCAGATGACGGTGGCGTCGTATTCTTTCAGGAAGATCTGCGCCTCGACATTTTCGCCGACGGTGGCGTTGCAGATGAATTTGATGCCGGAGTCTTCCATCAACTTGATGCGGCGGAGGACGACTTCCTTTTTGTCCAACTTCATGTTGGGGATGCCATACATCAAGAGGCCGCCGGGGCGGTCGGCGCGCTCGAAGACCGTGACCGTGTGGCCGGCCTTGTTTAGTTGCTCGGCGGCGGAAAGACCGGCGGGGCCGGAGCCGATGACGGCGACTTTCTTGCCCGTGCGGACCTTGGGCTGCTCCGGAACCACCCAACCCTCGTCCCAACCGCGGTCAGTGATGGCGGCCTCGATGTTCTTGATCGTGACGGCGGGGTTGTTGATGCCGAGCACGCAGGAACCTTCGCAAGGCGCGGGACAAACGCGGCCGGTGAACTCCGGGAAGTTGTTCGTCTTGTGCAGACGGTCGAGGGCTTCTTTCCAGAGACCGCGATAGATGAGGTCGTTCCACTCGGGGATAAGGTTGTTGATCGGGCAACCGCTGGCCATGCCGCTGACAAGTTTGCCAGTATGGCAGAATGGCACGCCGCAGTTCATGCAGCGCGCGCCCTGATTGCGGAGTTTCTTCTCCTCCATGTGAACGTGGAATTCCTTCCAGTCCTTCGTGCGTTCGAGCGGCGAGCGGTCGACGGGAAGTTCGCGGAGGTATTCGATGAAGCCGGTTGGTTTGCCCATGATCGGAAAAATTGAGAGCTGAGAGTTGAGGGTGGAGAGCGGCGAACCGTCAGTTGCCGCCGACGCGAGAGAGGTCTCGGGCGTTTTCTTCGAAGGCGGCCATGATGGCTTCTTCGCCGGTGAGGCCCTGGGCCTCGGCTTTTTCGATACAGCCGAGCATCCGCTTGTAGTCCTTCGGGAAGACTTTGACGAATTTCGGCAAAAACAAATCGAAGGCAGCGAGCACCTGTTTGCCGCGGGCGCTGCCGGTGTAACCGACGTGGCGCTCGATGATCGCACGGAGTTCGGCGATCTCGGCTTTGGTCTCCACCTTTTCGAGACCGACCATCGAAACGTTGGCCTGCTCGGCAAACTTGCCCGTCTCATCGAGCACGTAAGCGATACCGCCCGACATGCCGGCGGCGAAGTTCCGGCCGGTGGGGCCTAGCACGACGACGCGGCCACCGGTCATGTATTCGCAACCGTGGTCGCCCACGCCCTCAACCACGGCAGTGACGCCGGAGTTGCGGACGGCGAAGCGCTCGCCGGCGCGGCCGTTGACGTAGATCTCACCGGCGGTGGCGCCGTAAAGGGCCACATTGCCGATGATGATGTTATCTTCGGCCTTGAAGCCGGCGTTGGCCGGCGGGTGGACGATGAGTTTGCCGCCGGACAGGCCTTTGCCAAAATAGTCGTTGGCGTCGCCCTCGATGGAGAGCGTCATGCCGCGCGTGACGAAGGCGCCGAAGCTTTGGCCGGCAGAGCCCTTGAAACGGAAGCGGATCGTATCCTCAGGCAGACCCTTGGCGCCGAGTTTTTTGGTGATCTCGTAGCTCGTGATGGTGCCGACGACACGGTTGACGTTTTTGATCGGCAGCTCGGCGATCACTTTTTCACCGCGGTCGATGGCGGGTTGGGCGAGGCCGAGGAGCGTCGTGAGGTCGAGACTCTTGTCGAGGCCGTGGTCCTGCTTGATCGAGCAGAAGCGACCGACCTCGGGACCGACATCCGGCGAGTAAAGGATCTTGGAGAAGTCGAGCCCCTTGGCTTTCCAGTGCGTGACGGCGCGCTGCGCTTCAAGCCGGTCGGTGCGGCCGACCATCTCCTCGATCGTGCGGAAGCCGAGTTGCGCCATGAGTTCGCGGACTTCGGTGGCGATGAACGTCATGAAGTTCACGATGTGCTCGGGCTTGCCGGCGAATCTCGCGCGGAGCCGTGGATCTTGGGACGCGACGCCCACCGGACAGGTGTTCAGGTGGCAGACGCGCATCATGATGCAGCCCGAGGCCACCAAAGGCGCGGTCGCAAAACCGAACTCCTCGGCGCCGAGCAATGCGGCCATGATCACATCGCGGCCGGTCTTAAGTTGGCCGTCGGTCTCGACGGCGATGCGCGAGCGGAGGTTGTTCAAGACCAGCGTCTGGTGGGTCTCGGCGAGGCCGAGTTCCCACGGGAGACCGGCGTGCGTGATGGAGGTCTGCGGCGATGAGCCGGTGCCGCCATCGTAACCGGAGATGAGCACGACGTCCGCGTGCGCCTTGGCGACACCGGCCGCGATGGTACCGACGCCGACTTCCGAGACGAGCTTCACGCTCACGCGCGCGTGGCGGTTGGCGTTCTTCAGGTCGTGGATGAGCTCCGCGAGATCTTCGATCGAGTAGATGTCGTGGTGCGGAGGTGGCGAGATGAGGCCGACGCCGGCGGTGGTGCCGCGGGTCTTGGCGATCGAAGGATACACCTTGGCGCCGGGCAACTGGCCGCCCTCGCCGGGCTTCGCGCCCTGGGCCATCTTGATCTGGATTTCTTGGGCGTTGGTGAGGTATTCGCTCGTGACGCCGAAGCGGCCGGAGGCGACCTGCTTGATGGCGGAGTTTTTGGAATCACCGTTGGCCATCGGGGTGAAACGCGCGGGATCTTCGCCGCCTTCGCCGGTGTTGGACTTGCCGCCGATGCGGTTCATCGCGATCGCGAGCGTCTCGTGCGCCTCGGCGGAGATCGAGCCGTAGGACATGGCGCCGGACTTGAAGCGCTTCATGATCGCCTCGACGGACTCGACTTCCTCGATCGGAACGGCGGTCGAAGCCTTGAACTCAAGCAGACTGCGCAACGTGCAGAGCTTGGTGCCCTGTTCGTTGACGATTTTCGAGTAACCGCGGAACGTGGCGAAATTCGCCGTGCGGACCGCCTTTTGCAGATGATGGATGGACTCCGGCGTGAAGAGATGGGCTTCGCCGTCGTTGCGCCACTGGTATTGGCCGCCGGAAGGCAGCACGGCGGCGTTGGCCGTGCGGTCCGGGTAGGCCGCGCGGTGGCGGGCAAGGACTTCCTGCGCGACGACATCGAGGCCGATACCGCCGATGCGCGTGGGCGTCCAGGTGAAGTAGTGGTCCACGACGGACTGGTTGAGCCCGAGGGCCTCGAAGACCTGTGCGCCCCGGTAGCTCTGGATCGCGGAAATGCCCATCTTGGACATGACCTTGACCACGCCTTTCGACGCGGCCTTCACGAGGTTCTTGCACGCGGTCTTGTGATCGACGCCGGTGATCAGCTCTTCCTTGATCATGTCGTCGATCGTCTCAAAAGCCACGTAGGGATTGATCGCCGACGCGCCATAGCCGATGAGCAATGAGAAGTGATGCACCTCGCGGGCGTCACCGGTTTCGACGACGAGCGAGGCGCGCGTGCGGAGACCTTCGCGGATGAGATAATGGTGCAGGCCGGCGACGGCGAGCAGCGCGGGCACGGGCGCGAATTCCTTGGTCACACCGCGGTCGGAGAGGATGAGGACGTTGACCTCCTCTTCCTCGATGTGGCGGCGGGCCATCATGCAGAGTTCTTCCATGGACTTCGCGAGACCCTTCTCGCCGCGCGCGACGCGGAAAAGAATGGGTAACACGGCGGTCTTCAGGCCGGGCAGATCGGTGCGGCGGATTTTCGCAAACTCCTCGTTGGTGAGAATCGGGTATTTCAACTCGACGCGGCGGCACGCGGTCGGCTGCGGGTTGAGCAAGTTGCCTTCGGAGCCGAGACGCGTCTCGGAGGACGTGATGATCTCTTCGCGAATGGCGTCGATCGGGGGATTGGTAACCTGCGCGAAGAGCTGCTTGAAGTAATCGTAGAGCAGACGCGGCTTGTTGGAGAGCACGGCGAGCGCCGCGTCGTTGCCCATTGAACCGATGGCTTCGACGCCGTCTTTCGCCATCGGCGCGAGGATGATGCGCTCGTCTTCGTTGGTGTAACCGAAGGCAATCTGGCGCTGGAGGAGCGTGACGTGGTCCGGCTGCTCATGCTTCGGGGCGTCGGGCAAGTCGCTGAGGTGCACGAGGTGCTCGTTAAGCCACTGGCGGTAGGGACGCGCCGTGCAGATTTCCTGCTTCAGCTCCTCGTCGGAGATGATGCGGCCTTGCGCCGTGTCCACGAGGAACATCTTGCCCGGCTGCACGCGGCCCTTTTCGGCGATCTCCTCGGCGGGTATCGGCAACACGCCGGCCTCGGAGGCCACGACGACAAATCCGTCCTTGGTGATGTAGTAACGCGAGGGACGCAGGCCGTTGCGGTCAAGGACGCCGCCGATCTGGATACCGTCGGTGAACGCGATGGCGGCGGGGCCGTCCCACGGCTCCATCAAGCACGAGTGATATTGGTAAAAGGCGCGGCGGTTGTCTTCCATCGTCTCGTGGTTGGACCACGGCTCGGGGATCATCATCATCACGGCGTGCGCGAGCGGACGGCCGGCGAGCACGAGCAGTTCGAGCGTGTTGTCGAACATCGACGAATCGGAGCCGTTCGGATTGATGATCGGCAGGATCTTGTTGATGTCGTCGCCGAAGACGGGGCTTTCGAAAAGCGCCTGGCGGGCGTGCATCCAATTGATGTTGCCGCGGAGCGTATTGATTTCGCCGTTGTGCGCGATGTAGCGGTAAGGATGCGCGCGCTCCCAGCTGGGGAACGTATTGGTGGAAAAACGCGAATGGACGATCGCGAGGGCCGATTCCATCGCGGGATGCGCGAGATCGGGGAAGTAGTGACCGACCTGCTCGGTCAGCAACATGCCCTTATAAACCAGCGTCTTCATCGACAGGCTCGCGACATACCACGTCTCGGAACCGGCGATGGTCGAGGTGCGGATATCGTTGTAGGCGCGCTTGCGGATGACGAAGAGCTTGCGCTCGAAATCCAGGTCGGTGGCGATATCGGGACCGCGGCCGATGAAGACCTGGCGCATGAACGGTTCGCACGACTTGGCCGTCTCGCCGAGGCTCTTGTTGTCGGTGGGCACGGTGCGCCAGCCGAGAAAAACCTGGCCCTCGGATTGCACCACTTGCTCGAACACTTCCTCGACCTTGCGGCGCACGGTGCGGTTGCGCGGCAGATAAACGAGCCCTGCGCCGTAGTGGCCGGCCTCGGGCAGCGTGATGCGCGCGGTCTTAGAGACTTCCGCGAAAAACTTGTGCGGCATCTGGATCAAGATACCGGCACCGTCACCGGTGTTGGGCTCACTGCCGGCGGCGCCGCGGTGGTCGAGATTGGTGAGAACTTGGAGCGCGTCCGCGACGATCTTGTGCGATTTCCGGCCCTTCATATCGACGACGAAGCCGACCCCGCAGGCATCGTGCTCAAACGAGGGATCGTAGAGGCCCTGTTTGCCGGGTGGACGCGCGAGCGGCGGCGCGGCGGACTCATCGGCTGAAACGGGCGTGGCGGTATGGTGGGCGGTGTTCACGGATAAAAGTAAAGTTTCGGAAGCAGGATCGAAGCCGGATGAGGCGCGCACTACGCAAAAAAAGGGCCGGCCTCGCGTTTGCGAGAGCGGCCCGGAAGTTATGCGCGGTAGGCTCTCAGCGTTAGAAAAAACGAACAGTTTTAGTGGCCATTTTGGCGTGTTCCTCGTCGGAGCAGCCGGCATTGAGCGCAGCACCGGCGGAAGCATCGGAAGGTTTCACGAGGTCGTTGCTGAGCAGGTAATTTTCCACTTCTTCACCCGAGATATCGGCCAGCATCACGCCGTCGATCTCGACGCATGGCGAAAGGGGCTGACCGGACTTGGCCACCATCTCGGCGTAGTTCGCGCGGTTGTTGATGATATCGATGTCCTCGAAGGCGAGACTGTGCTTTTTCATGACCGCACGAACGCCGTTGGACCAACCGCAGGAGGGCTTGAGATAGGCTTTGATCTTCATGATGGAATCGTGGCGACGGACAACCGGGGTGCAACTCATAGGCCGTGATTTTTCCCAATCAAGCCCGCTCTTGGGGTTTTCCGAAGAAATTTTGTCATAGCGAAAACCAACGTCTTCCAATTTGCGCGGATAACGCTGCCGTCGTCTTTTTCCTAGCGCCGCCACACGGGTCGCGCTATCGCTCGGCGGCATGAAAGTCCTTGTGACCGGCGCCGCCGGCTTCATCGGTTACCACGTCTCCCGCCGCCTCGCCGAGACGAAGCGCTGCGAAGTGCTCGGGGTCGACCACCTGTCCGACTACTACGACGTCGCGCTGAAACGCGCCCGGCTCGCAGAACTCGCCGCGCTCGAAAAATTCCATTTTCTCCAGAGCGATTTCGCCGACGCGGAGAATTTTTCCGCGCTCACCGCCCAATTCAAACCCGACTACGTCGTCCACCTCGGCGCTCAACCCGGCGTGCGCTACAGCTTGGAGAATCCCGCCGCCTACACGCACAGCAATCTGGTCGGTTTCGCCAGTGTGCTCGAAGCTTGCCGTCGCACGCCGCCCAAGCACCTCGTCTACGCTTCGAGCAGCAGCGTCTACGGCGCGGGGGCGACCGCACCCTTTCGGGAAGACGCCGACACCGACCAGCCCACGTCGTTTTACGGCGCGACCAAAAAAGCCAACGAACTCCTCGCGCACAGTTACGCGCGCACCCATGGGCTCAACGTGACCGGCCTGCGCTTCTTCACGGTTTACGGGCCCTGGGGTCGCCCCGATATGGCGCCGACCCTTTTCGCCCGCGCGCTCACCGAGGGCCGTCCGCTCAAACTCTTCAACCACGGCAAAAATCTGCGCGATTTCACCTACGTCGACGACATCGTGGATGGCATCGTGCGCGTCCTGCTGTATCCGCCCGCCACCGCGCCCGTCCCGCCCACGCGCATTTTCAATCTCGGCCACCACCGCCCCGTTGAGACGCTCCTCTTCGTGCAGATGCTCGAACAACTCCTCGGTCGCAAAGCCCAGATCGAACTGCTCCCACCCCAGACCGGCGACATGTTTGAAACCTGCGCCGACCTCACGCGGGTGACCGCCGCCGTCGGCTACACGCCAAAGATCCCGCTTGAGGAGGGCCTGCGGCGCTTCGTCGCCTGGTTCCGCGACTACTATCAGCTCCCGCGGTAAGAGCCCGCTGGCGGGCGATCTTTGCCGGGATCCGACGGTCACGTCTCGACGCGCCCACCGGTGGGCTCCTGCCTTCTTCCCATGAAAACCATTCTCCTTCTCACCGCCTCCAACGTCTTCATGACCCTCGCATGGTATGGGCATCTGAAGCTCAAGTTTCTCGAGGGAAAATCGCTTTTCGTTGTGATTCTCGTGTCGTGGGGCATCGCGTTTTTTGAGTATTGCCTGATGGTGCCGGCCAACCGCCAAGGCTACCTGAGCGGCGAATTCAGCGGCTACCAGCTCAAGATCATCCAAGAGGCCATCACGCTCACGGTCTTCGCGCTGTTCGCGTGGTTCGTGCTCAAAGAAAAACTCACGTGGAATTATGCCGTGAGCTTCGGGCTCATCATGCTCGCCGTGTGGTTCGCAACGGCGTTCAAGCCCGCCACGCCGCCCGCCCACTGAGCGCGGGTCGGAAAAAACCAAAACGGTCGGCGGTGGCGACGCCGCGCTACGATTTTTTCTTCGGCGCCGGCTTCGAATCGAGATTCGCCGCGATCTCCGCGTCGCTCACGCTCGAGACCACCCCGCCCGCCGGCACTTCGAGATGCGCCAGCCAGACGATCGCGTTGAGCACGAGTTTGCGCTGATCTTCCTTCTGCCAGCTCGCGTGAAAGTGCCCGCCCGTAAACCCGAATCCGCGGCCGCCGGCCTCATTCTCGGAAGTCCACATCACCGTTTGCGGCACCTTTTTGGCGACTTGTTCGCGCACCGCGGGGTTGCCCGAGTGCTTGCCATCCGGCCGGCTCATGGTGTCGGCCGGCGGCACCGCCTCGAGGATCGGCGTGACATTTTTCATGCCCGGGCGGAAACGCATGTTGAAATACCATTCGTCGCGGGTCGTGAACGGTTTTACGCCCCGCGTGGTCGCATGCACCGGCAGCGTTTTGAAATCTCCATCCCAATGCGGATTCACCGACCAATGGATCTCAAACGCGCCCCCGATCCAGTCGATCCACTCGGCCTGACCTTTATCTTTCGTCGGCTCGACGGCGTAGTGGATGGCCCCGATGCCCGCCCCGCGTTTCACCTGCCGGCCGAGCACCGCCAACCGGTCTCCGACCAACGCCGGATGTTTCTCGCCGCCGTCACTGTAGAACACGATCGCCGCCGCGTCATCGAGGGCCGCGTCGTCGTCCACCGCTTTTCCGTCCACCTGCTTCGTCGGCCAACCGCCGTCATAAACGACGACGTTCGCTCCCGGAAAACCGGTGAGGCATTTTTGAAACAACAGACAGCCCGCACGGTGCTCATGTGCCCCCGGCCCGTGGCTGGGCTTGCCGGCGATCAGCACGATTTTTTTGTCGGCTGCGTGCGCGCCGCCAGCGGCAAAAACGGCCGTAATGAACGCCAGCGTCAGGGACAGTTTCATCGTGGCCTTTGGGGTTGGAGTTAAGCGCGCGGGATTACTTGAGAACTTTGCGCAGGAACTTGAGGCCGTTGACCGCGATGTCGTCGCGCTTCGGCTCGATCTTGCGCCAGATGGCGGCGGCGCGGGCGATCACCTTCACGTCGGTCGTAA
The DNA here is from genome assembly GCA_044356555.1 of Opitutaceae bacterium. Classification (GTDB taxonomy): domain Bacteria; phylum Verrucomicrobiota; class Verrucomicrobiia; order Opitutales; family Opitutaceae; genus Tous-C4FEB. The sequence goes on from JBIKWB010000001.1 coordinate 188,720, forward strand.
ACGACTCGATCACAACATCGCCTTTGTAGCCGATCGCCTTGAGCGCTTTGACGATTTCCGGCCACGCGATGTGGTCCCCGCCCGGCGTGCCGCGGTCGCTGCCGCAGGCATGAAAATGCCCCAGCAATTTGCCCACCTTGCGGATGGCGGCGGCCTGGTTCTTCTCCTCGATGTTCATGTGGAACGTGTCGAGGTGGAGCTTTACCGCCTTCGAGCCGACGGCCTTTACGAGCCGCAGGCCTTGGTCGCTGGTGTTGAGGAAATCGGTTTCGAAACGATTGAGCGGCTCGATGCAGACCTCGACGCCCTTGGCCTCGGCGTGCTTCGCGAGGACTTTGAGATTCTTCACCACGAGCGCCCACTCGATCTTCTGTTGGGCCGGCTCGACGGCATCGGCCTTACCGACCACGGAATAAATCGGGCCGATCACGCGGGGACAGCCCATGACGGCCGCCTGATCGATGAGCGCCATGCAGTAATCCATGCCGGCTTTCTGGTCCTCATCTGAACCACGGAAATCGCGACCCGGCCCCATGCAGGCGCAAATACTACCGATGGCGATGCCGGCTTTCGCGGCGGCCGCGCGGACTTTCACGGGGTCGATGTGACTTGGGTCTTCTACCGGAATTTCGACCGTATCGAAGCCCCATTTCTTGAACTTGGCGAAGAGCTTGGTGCTCTCGGTGGTGAACGGAGACGCGTAAAGGAAGGAGTTAAGGCCGATTCTCATGGGATGGTGGGATGGGGGTGAAACACGACACACCCCACAAACCAATGCCCACCCCACAAGCTCAAGCTTCAAACCTTTCGCGCCCCCACTTTATCGAGGCTCTTTTGTTGTTGGTTTACCTACTTCGAGACGCGACGCCACCGGCACGTTCTGCCTCCGGTCCAAACCGAGGGCTCGACGATTTCAAATCCGCAAAAACCGACAAGCCATCCGCGGCGCCTCCTCTCATCGCCGGTAAAGGCGGCCAAGATCCGCCTCAATTTGGGCAAAGGAAGCGGAGCATCCCTCAGCCAATAGAGTAAGGTGCAGGAACCCCCACTGCTCTCCTAACTCCGCTCCCTACCACGCCTCCCACCAAAGCCGGTCCCACCCACGCCACGATGAACGCCCCGACTTCCACGCTCGCTCTCGCCGGCCCCTCCCAGGCCGATCCGGTCGTATCGACCGTCAACTTAACCTCCGATCCTCGTCCCGCCCCCAAATCATGAAAAGCCCATCCAAAAAATCTGCTTCCGCATCCGCCGCGGCCAAACGTTCCTCCGAGCCCGCTTCGGCGCGGCAGACCATCGCCCACACGCTCGTCACCGATCAAAGCGATCCAAAACACCGTCCCCACGCCCCCGGCCCAGCGAGCGACCGCCGCGTCGCAGTCGCCAGCGGCGAGCGCCTCCAGCGGGTCCGCGCCCGGGCTCAGGCCAACTAGAATCACTTCGCCCGATCAACCCAATCCTCCCTCCGGGGAACCACGCCATGCTCAAAAAATACGCCATCGATTACACGATTCATCCGCAGCACAATCACGCTGTCTCCACGCACTTCACCGACGATCCGGTCGAAGCGGAAGACTTCCTCATGCATCTGCTCCTCGCCCGGGCCCGCATCGGCGAGATCCGGCACGACGGCGCGGCCCTCGTCGGCCTCCAATACGACCGGTTATTGAAGATCGCCGCCGAACGCATCGCATCAGCCATGCTGCTCGAATCGCTCGTGCTCGATCCTTCTGCCGTCAAAGCGCGGTTCGGCTTGGCGATCTAGCGATCGTTACCCGCCGTATCTTCAACGCCGCCCGGCGCGGCCACCCCAACCAAAAATCAAGGAGTCTGTCATGAAACGTGTTGCCCTCGTCTGCTTGGCAGCCTTCGGCCTTCTCGCCGTCGGCTGCAAAGAAAACGTCAAATCCACCCGCACCTTTCGCCTGCCCGAAGGGAACGCCGCCAACGGTCAAGCCGCCTTCGTGAGCCTACAATGCATCCGCTGCCACTCGGTCGCCGGCGTCGATCTGCCGCCCCCGACCGCCCCCGCGCTCAAGACCTTGGCGCTCGGCGGAAAGGTCGCCCGCATGCGCACTTACGGTGACCTGCTCACCTCGATCATCCATCCCGAATTCGCTCTGTCGGACGCCCGTTCACCCGAGCAACAAGCAAAGCTGTTCACCTCCCCCATGCGCTCGTTCAACCAGGTCATGACCGTCCAACAATTGATCGATCTGGTCGCGTTCCTCCAACCCAGCTACTCGCAACTTGAGCCGCTCTACGTCATGCAGGAAAACGGTATACCCTGACCTCGGCCGGGGCCCGGCGCGCCCGCTCTGGCGTTGGGGCGCCGGGGCAGCCGGCTCCGCACGAGGCCCCGCTCCCACCTTGAACGCTGCGGCCGGCTGCTTGGCTGCCCCCGGCGTCACAAACCCATGTCCCCCCTCTACGCTCATCCCGCCGTGCGTGATCGGCTCATCGAGTTTTTAGGCGGAGGGTCGTTGGACCGCGCCACCGCCATTTACCTCACCCACACCGACGGCTACAATTTCGACCGAGCGCGTTTACGACGTCCCGACGAGCTTGACCGGCTGCTCGACGCGGGGACCGACATCGCCCGATCTCTGGCCGACTCCGAATCAGTCCTTTTTCATCTCGATGTGGACTACGTGAACTTTGATTCGCCCGTCCAGGCCTATCTCGACCCCGACCGCACGTTCGCATTGCAGGAGCCGGTAGCCCAAACCGTCGAGGCCCTCCTGCTCGGCTGGGGCATTCGCCCGCTTCACCTCATCACCGGGCAAGGCCATCACTTCATCTGGAGCATCGCACGAACCTCGCCCTCGGCTGATTTGCTCGACGCGTTGGGCCCTGCACCCGAACTGCTCGATGCCTGCGAACAACGGGTGCCGTCAACGCACCGGAAATCCATCGACCTCCGGGCCCACGGCGTCTTCGCGGCGACCGCCCTCGTGATGGAGTATCTCGCCCACCGCATAAAAGCCGCCGCCGGGCCCGTCACCGAGATTCCCGTCGAGATCACCGCGGTGCATGTCGGCCCAACCGCCACCGGCCGTCGCGAAATCATCTCGGTCGACATCTCCGAGTATGGCGACCCGCTGCACACCCGCTCCCTTCGCATGCCCTTCACCCGGTATTGCAAACCGTCGTTCCTCGGCCTCACCCAACGCGTGGACTCCGCCCCCGGGTTGCCGACGATCTACAGTCTGCCTTTGCATGAAATCGACTCCCGGCAAGCGGTCAAATTTCGTACCGTCGATGCCGAGGTCTGCGCCCTCGCTCAGCGTGCCTCTGTCCGTATTCCGATCCAAGAGGCCGGCACCGCGCGCCTCCTCCACGACTACCTCACCTCGGCTCTCCGCCGGTTTCATCTGCACTACTACGCCGAGCATCACGATGCCGCCGGTCGCTGGGCCCAAACGTATGACCGCACCCCGCTCGAGCCGCTGCCCGCCTGCGTGCGCCACCTCGCTACTTGGCCCAACGATCTCCTGCTCAAACCCGCCGGTATGCAACTCACCACCCGCTGCTTGCTCGCCGCCGGTTGGCATCCCCGCCACATCGCGGGCTTCATTCGGTCGAAATTCGAAAACCCCGCCTACCACTGGGGCGTCGATTGGAGCAACTACGCGCCCGCCCTCCGCGCCGATTTCTACACCCGGCTCTTCGCCGGTCAGATCGCCGTCGGCCTGGATCAGCTCGGCGACCTGAACTGCACCTCGAACCGGGCGAAAGGCTTCTGCTTTCCGCCTGCGCACGGCACCTGCGACCTCGAACCGTGTCGCCGGTCCCTGCTCGCTCCTTCGCTTTCATGAGTCCGGCTTGGCCCATTGGTCTGTCCACCGGTTGCTTTTACCGGCGCAGCATTTTCACCGTGCTGGAATCCATCCGCGAGAGCGGGTTCGACGCGATCGAGGTCTGCTCCTTTCCCGCCCACCTCGACTACCACCGCGAGGGCGAGGTCCGCCGGGCCGGCGAACTGATCCGCGCCCTCGGCCTGCGGCCTTACTCCTTTCACGCCCCGTTCGCCGATCGGATCGACATCACCTCGCTTGACCCCGCCATCCGCGCTGCGGCGGTGGCCGAACTCATCGTCGCTTGCCGGGCCGCCGCCTTGCTCGGCGCGGAGAACATCGTCCTGCACCCCGGCCCCGAGCACTCCGGCCGCCCGCCCGCCGAAGAATTTCAACGGCGCATCCAGCACGCAGCCGTCTCACTCAATCAGGTCGCCGCCTTTTGCTGCGAACAAGGCATTCAGCTCCAGCTTGAAAACATGTTGCCTCACCTGCTCTTCGGCCCGACCGGCGACCTCATGTTCCTTCTTGGCTCGATCAACACCTGCACCGTCGGCGCCTGTCTCGATACCGGCCACGCCCGGCTCAGCGGCGACCTCGGCACCGTGGTGCACAAACTCTCCGGCCACCTCCGGATGGTTCACATCAACGACAACCTCGGTGACCGCGACGCCCATCTCATTCCCGGCGAAGGCAGCATCGACTGGCCTTGGCTCCTCGGCGAACTCCGGCGTTATCGTTTCGAGGGCGGACTGATCATCGAAATGTCCGCCCGGGAAAACGAATCCGTTGCCGATACCTTGGTGCGCGGGCTTCGCGGACGAGACTACCTTACGCGTCTCTTTTGAGCCCAGACCGTCGCCGATTTGTGACACGCCAGGTCCTTGTCACTGCCGACGGCCGGGCGTCTCATTCTTCACCGAGCGCACACCGTCCATCCTTGATTTCGCCGTCGGCCGCGCCGATCAACGGCTCTTCGGCGGCGCCGTCAGCCCGCGCAACGCCCGTTTGGCCAACAGGCCGACGATGCCAAACGCCACCACCGTCACCGCGATCCCGACGATCACCGTCGTACGGTCGCCCACCTGCTTGAACATGAGTTGCTCGACCCCCGCCGCCGCATACGCCGCCAACGCCGTGCGCGGCGCCAGCCCGACGACCGTGCCAAAAAGATAGGCGCCCAACGGCACCTGGGCCGCCGAAAATGCAAAGTTCGTCAGCGCAAACGGCGACATCGGCGACACGCGGAGCAACGTCACCACCAACGCCGTTTTCCCGGTCGGCGCGCCGAGGAGTGCTTGGTGCACCGCAAAGAGCGACGGCTTTTCCCGGATGATCGCCATCACGCGATCACGGGCGACCCACGTCCCGAGCACGCGCGCCAACAGCGATGCCGCGGTGAGCGTCGCCAAGGCCAAGGGCCAGCCCACCCAAAAACCAAAAGCCCAGCCCGCCAAAATCGCACTCGTGTAGGTCGGCACGAACGAGACCCCCAGCAGCAACCCGATGACCAAAAAGAAAAACAACATCCCGACCGCACCGTGATCCCGCAGCCACGGCCCGAAGCTCGTGAGCGTGGACAACAGCACCAATGCCCCGAGAGGCGGGCAAAACGTGAGCATCAGCGCAAACGGTCCGGCCGCCCCGAGTCGACGCAACAAACCAGGCCGGGAGGCGGGCGCGGGTGAATGGGTCGGGACGGACATCGCATACGGTGTAAGCCCGTCGCGGCTCAGGCAAGCGCGCGGGTAAACCAAGCTGTCGGCCAAACTGTAGAGCCCGTCCGGTGGTCGGGCTCTCCATCGGCCGATCAACCGACCACCGGTCGGTTCTCCAGCGCGAGAGCTGCGCCGCCGCTTGCCTCGGCGCGGCGCGGCGCCTGTGCTTTTCCCCATGAAGTCACCTTTGGTTTCAAAATCCGGTCAACCCAGCTGGCGGCTCAAGAACAACGCCGTCGAACTTTTCGTCACGCGCACCGCCGGCATGCTTGCGCCGGCGACGTTTCAACTCCCGGGCGGGCGCGCTGTGCAGCCGTTTGCCGTCGCGCCGTGGGCCGGTGAAAAAATCGACGCCGGCCTGCCGCCGCTATTACACGCGCTGCGCGGGGATTTTTTCTGCGCGCCATTCGGCGGCAACGGCGCGGCGTGGCGCGGCGAAAAGCATCCGCCACACGGCGAATCGGCCAACGCAGACTGGACCTGCGTGGAATCTACGCGCGACAAAGACGCGACCTCGCTGCACCTACGGCTCAAGACGAAGGTGCGCGCCGGCGTAATCGACAAACGCATCACGCTGCGCCCAGGACACACCGCGATTTACTGCGAACATACCTTGAGCGGCTTTAGCGGACCGCTGGCCCTCGGCACGCACCCGTGTCTGCACGTGCCCGGGCCTGAGGGCGCGGCGCGGGTCTCGGCGGGTGGCTGGGACCACGGACAAGTGTTGCCCGTGCCGTTTGAAGATCCGGCGGGCGGTGGCTACTCGTCGCTCAAGCCGGGCGCGCGGTTTGATAATCTGAACGCGGTGCCGCTCGCCAACGGCGGCACCGCCGACCTCACGCGCTATCCGGCGCGCGCGGGATTCGACGATCTCGTGATGCTCATGGGCAAACCAGGCCGCACGCTGGGCTGGACCGCGGTGACGTTTCCGCAAGACGGCTGGGTGTTTCTCCAATTGAAAAACCCGGAGGTGCTACGGCACACGATCCTCTGGCACTCGAATGGCGGCCGCCACTACGCGCCATGGAGCGGCCGGCACCGCGCCGTGCTCGGGCTGGAGGAGACGACGTCGTATTTCCACTTCGGCCAAGCGGAGTCCGCGAAACCGAATCCGCTCAACGCGGCGGGTTATCCCACGACGATCAACCTCTCGCCCAAAAAGCCGCTGCGCGTGCCGCACATCTTCGCGGTCGCGGCGATTCCGCGCGGCTTCGATATCGTCGCGGATGTGCAGGCGCAGGCGGATGGCAGTGGCATCTTGATCACGGCGGCGAACGGCAAAACGGCAAAGCTGGCGCTGGATACGGCGTTTCTCGCGGCTACAGCCTGAGGCGCGGCGCTAGAGCCCATCATCAAAAATGTCATTGCGAGGAGTCCCGCCTCGCGGGACGACGAAGCAATCCAGCTGGATCGCCACGAGTCGCTAACGCGGGCCTCGCGATGACCCGTAATTTTGAAGGTGCGGCGCTAGAGCGCCCAGCTGCGGTCGGAGGGGCCGAGTTTCACAGAACCGACATAGGCGCCGGGAATCGGATCGTAACGCAGGGCCTGCGTGGCGCCGGGTTCGGAGGTGAAATAGCCGAGTAGCGTCAGTTCTTTGATGAGCCGGAAGGGATGGGTGCCGGACTGCCGGGCAGCTTCGTAAGCGGTGAGGACTTGCTCGCGTTCGGCGACGCTGAGTGCGGCGAAGGATTGGTTGAGACGCTGACGGCTGGCAGCGTCGATCTCGCGGAGCGCGCGACGCAGGGTGTCGATGGATTGCGGCGGGTAACACTCGATGGCCTGCGTGATGATGAAGCGGCCGATGGCCACGGCGCCGGCACCGGGCGACGTAGCGGTGGCGGGGATGATGGTGTCGCCGATGAGGGTGAGCAGCGCTTCGTCGGTGGCGGACCAGTCCGCGGGGGCGGCGAGCGCAGCCCAAGTGCGGGCGGGCAGGCTCGCCCAGAGCGCGGCGGCGCCGGCGGCGAGCGCGGTTTGGCGGAGGGCTTCGCGGCGGTTCACAGATTGCCTTTCTTCAGCTCGGCCACGGCGTGCTGCGCGGCGCGGGCGGCGAGCGCCATGAAGGTGAGCGAGGGATTTTGGGTGCCGGTCGAAGTCATGCAGGCGCCGTCGGTCACGAAGACGTTGGTGCAGGCGTGAAGTTGGTTCCAGCGGTTGAGCAGCGAGGTCTTGGAGTCGTGGCCCATGCGCACCCCGCCCATCTCGTGGATGTCGACGCCGGGGTTCTGCTTGGAATCGCGGGCGGTGATTTTCTTGGCGCCGACGGCTTCGAGCATCTCTTGGCCGCGGGCGAGAAAGTCGCGCAGCAGTTTCTCGTCGTTGTCGTCGTAGCCGATGGACGTGACGAGTTGGGGAATGCCCCAGGCGTCTTTGCGATCGGACGAGAGGCGGACGTGGTTTTCTTTCCGCGGGACCGTCTCGCCCTGCATCATCATATAAATGCCCCAAGGACCGGGGCGTGTGATCCGGTCTTTGAAGGCCGCGCCCACTCCGGGCGCGTGGTTGCCCTGTTGCCAGCCGGCACGCGACGCACCGAAGAACACCATGTAGCCGCGCTGGAAATCCGTCTCCTGCTTCCGCACGTTGCGAAAATTGGGCATCATCAACTGCGTGGGGCGGCGACCGGAATAGTAGGAATCCTCAAAGCCCTCGACCGACGCGGAGAGGCTGCCGCGGTAGTTGTGAAACGCGACGTAGCGACCGAGCAGACCGTGATCGTTGCCGAGGCCGGCGGGGAAACGGGCGGACGTCGAGTTGAGGAGCAGGAGGTTGGTGTTGAGGCAGGAGGCGTTGGCGAAAATGACGCGGGCAAAAAATTCCGTGGCCTGTTTCGTGACGGCGTCGATCACGCGCACACCGCTGGCGCGGCCCGTGGCGGGGTCGTGTAAAATCGACTCGACGACAGAGTGTGGCCGGAGCGTGAGCCGGCCGGTGGCGGCCGCGGCAGGCAAGGTCGACGAGTTGGAACTGAAGTAGGCACCGAACGGGCAGCCGCGATAGCAGAGATTACGCGCCTGACATTGGCCGCGGTTTTGCGCGAGGTGTTGCGGCTGGGGCGCGGTGAGGTGGGCGCAGCGACCTTGAATCACGTGGCGGCCGGGAAAGGCGGCCATGATTTTTCCCTGCGCGTGTTTCTCGACGTCGTTCATCTCCCACGCGGGGAGAAATTCGCCATCGGGCAAGGTCTCGAGGCCGTCGTAATTGCCGCTGATGCCGGCGAAGCGCTCGACGTGGGAATACCAGGGCGCGAGTTCGTCGTAAGTGATCGGCCACTCACCAAAGCCGTCGCGGGCCGGTCCTTCGAAATCAAAGCGGCTCCACCGCTGCGTCTGGCGGGCCCAGATCAGGGATTTGCCGCCGACCTGATAGCCACGAATCCAGTCGAAGGGCCGGTCCTGCACGTAGGGATGCTCGTCGTCTTTGACGAAGAAATGCGCAGTGGCTTCGTCGAAGGCGTAGCATTTTTTGGCGATGGGATTCGCGGTGGCGACGGCGCGGGGGGTCTTGTTGCGGTGCGGGAAATCCCACGGGTTTTTCAACGCGGTCGGGTAGTCGTCGCGGTGCTTTACGTCGCGGCCGCGCTCCAGCACGAGCGTGCGCAGGCCGGCCTCGCAGAGTTCCTTCGCCGCCCAACCGCCGCTGATACCGGAGCCGATGACGATCGCGTCAAACGTGTGCTCGCGCGCGCCGGGAGTCGTGGGGTGATTCGTCATCGGGAACGAGTCGAAGCAACGGGCGCCAACTTCTCAAGCCCGTGCCGCGGGCGCGGCAGGTTGGACCGCCAGTTCGAGCGCGACGACCGTAATGGTTTTGTCGCCGCCGTTTTCGACGGTGATCTCGTTCCAGCCGTCGCGGAGGAGGGAGACGGGGAAACGGTAGTTGTAGCCGGTGTGTTCGGCACTGTGATGCGTGAAGGAACCGCAGGGGAATAGAAGCAAATCAGAGCGCGTCGCGGTGAGCTGCGGCCAACTGCCATTGAAGGCGACGGGGAGTTGGGCGAAGGTGTCGGTTTTCTTCAGCACAACTTGCACGACCAACTCCAGACCGCGGTCAGCGGGTTCGGCGCACATGGGGAGGCGGAAGGCGTGGGGCCAGCCGCGCTCGAGGGCGACCGGAAGCTGCGGCACGAGCTCGAACGGGATCTGTTCGCGGGTGCCGCCTTTGTCGGAGAACGTGTAATGCTTCGGTTGGCCGCGGAGATGGTCGAGGCGGTGGATGTCGCGGAGGGCGCCGTAGTCGCAGACCACGCCGGGGATTTTCGCCTGGTCGGTGCAGAAGAAATTATACCACTCGATGCCGTCGGCGCCGAGGGCGAGTTTGCCGGCGGCGTTGGCGTAGAGCATCGGGCGGCTGGCGGCGGTGAGGCGGATTTCCTGGGTGACGTTGGCGGCGGGGGAAAACGCGGCGAGGCGGTTGGCGCCATTTTCGATACCGCCGTAGATTGCGACCTGCGGGCCGAGTTGCCGGCGCAGGGCGTCGTGCGGCATATCCCACGAGGTGCGCCAAAAATTGGAGACGATGACGTAGTCGAGCGTTCCCTCGCGGCAGAGGGTCTCGACGTCGATGCCGATGGCTTTGAGTTCGCCGATGCGGCCGGGGATGCGGAAGCCAAACGAATAGGCGCGGCCGGTCTGCGCGGCGCGGCGTTGCGTGAGCGCGCGGATGGAGCGGAACCAGTCGTTCATGAGCGCGACGGTGGCGGGCGAGGCGGTGGGTTCGCAGCAGAGGGCGTTGCGCCACCAGTCGAGCTCGAGGCCGGCAAAGTCGTAGGCTTCGACGACTTCCTTGATCTGCGCGAACATGAAGGCACGCACCTCGGGTTTTTCGTAGTTAAGGCCAGAGCGATAGTCAGGCAGACGCATCGTGGGCGAATAGGCGCTGTGGTGGAGGCGCATCGCGGGCAGCGCGAGGAGCGGGGCGTTGAAGAAGCTGCCGGCGTAGTTGAGGTGGCCGTGCATATCGTTCATGCGGACGCTGACCCACGGGGCAACGCCGCGCCGGCGGCAAGCGGTGGCGGTCTCGGCGAGCCAATCGACACCCGCGTCGATGAGATCTTGGTAGAGATTCATGAACGCCATAATCGTATCGGTATACTTCTCGACGGCGGCGGGCTCGGTGGCGCCGGCACAAATGGCGTGGCCGCGGAAGAACTCACGATCGCCGCGGCGGTAACCGTCGAGGATGCTCGGGATGGTTTTACTCGGATACCACGCGCGGGAGGCGTTGGCGTTGATGACGAAGGTATCGACGCCGTTGTCGGCGAGCAGGTCGACGTAGCGGTGGATGGCTTTAGCCGAGAACGGCCCGCCCTCGGGCTGCCATTTTTCCGGATTGTAGAAATAGACGCAAGTATCGCCGTTGAAGAGGTTGCGGTGGCGGGCGAGGAGCGCATCGCGGGCGGGCGGTGTCACAGCGACCGAGGCCGGCGCGGCTGAGACCGGCGAAGCTGTGGCCGAGGCGAGGACCGGTAAAGCGGTGGCGCCGACGGCAGCGGTGCGGAGGAATTGGCGACGCGTGGGCATGGGGAAATCGTTTTTCTTCGTCGTCAGGAAGCCAGCCCATTTAGAGACCGCCGGGCTGAAAAACTTCGATGCCCGGCCGGTCGCCCTTCAGTTCAATTTCGCCCGCACACTCCGGCGAACCGCGCTCGAGATCGCGGCAAGTCTGCGGACGCAGGGCGTAGACGGTGCAGAAAAACTCCCTCCTACCCTCCCCGTCCTCGCGCACGGCCAGCGCCGCGCAATGCCCTTGCTCCATCCGCATGTAGGCGCGGTAGCCGATGAAGTGCGCCACCCGCTCCGCGTCACCGCCGAGCCGCGACCAATCGTCTCCTGTCACGCGGACGTAGGTTTCCAGCTTCGAGAAACAACAGACACCGCAACGCTGGCAGTCCGGGGGCGGGAACATCGTGAAAAACCAACCGCTTGCCGCGCTCCACGCAACCGTTTCGGCTCTCACCTTGATATGGAAGCCTACGCCCGCGCCCGCCAACTCATCGACGCCGCCCACGCCGCCGACCCGGTCCGCACAGCCGACGGCCGACCCGCCGAACTCGTCTACGGCGAACGCGTCGAGGCTTGGGTGGTGCGTCTTGTCCCGGACGCCTCGCCGATTCTGCGCCTCGCCGCCCGCTGCCAACATCTCGAACGCTGGCTCACGCCCCGCGCCACGTTTCCGGAGGGCAAACCCGGCTACCTCGCATGGCGACGCTCACTCTACGTGAAACAGGCCGAGCGCGCCCGCACCCTGCTGCTGGAAGCCGGCGTATCGGCTGCAGAAGCCGCAGAAGCCGCCACTTGGGTTTCCAAAACCGGGCTCAAAACCAACCCCGGTACGCAAACCTTGGAGGATGCTGCCGTGCTCGTTTTTTTGGAAAACGAAATCACCGCCTTCGCCGCCCAACACGCCGATTACCCGCGCGAAAAGTTTATCGATATCTTGCGGAAGACTTGGCGCAAACTCAGCCCCGCCGCGCAACACTCCGCGAGGGGTCTCACTCTGCCTCCCGCCATCACCGACCTCGTTCGCGAAGCGCTGGGCTAAAGGCCGGGACAGCGCCTCACTTCGCCACCGGGCCGCGCACCACATCGGTAATCGGTTCCGCCGCTTGCGGAAATGCCGCCCGAAAATCCTCGCCGACCAACGCGGCCACGGTCGCCGCAATCTGCGCCTGATGGACCTCGGCCACACTGCGCCGTTCACCGAGCGCCGGCACCCCGGGGCCCATCGCCGCGATCCATGTTTCTTCAGCGTGCGGGATCTTTTTGTTGTGCCCGATCCAATCCTCCGGCGTGACACCCCGCCCGTGATCGGACGAGAGGACGAAGCTCGTCGTGCCACGATACTCCGGATCGGCCTGCAGTTTTTCCCAGAGCTGCCGGATGAACCGGTCACACCGTTGGATCGAATACAAATAACGGTCATACCGTCGGGCGTGGGCCCACTCGTCCGGCTCGCCGAGCGCGAAAAGAAACACCCGCGGCCGGAGGGTATCCATCATGTCGAGCGTCGCGTAATAGACGAAGGCATCGAAATTCTCATCGGGCGTGATCGGCGGAATGTCGTCCATCATCCGCTCCAACTCCGTGATCCGCGGTGAAACGGTGCCGGGAGCCGAGTGCTGTTGCGTCACAAAAACCGGCAACCGGCTGCGGCCGACGTTGATGATCGGCGCAAAAATCCGCCACGCCGCCGCCGCTCCGACGCGACCGTCGAAACCGGGCCGACCGTGCAACCACTCCAACACCGTCACGTTGCGGTTGGGGATCGGCATATTCGATATGATCAAAGGATCCAGCGCACCCGTCAGCAGTTCATTGTAACCCGGATACGAGATATGCTCGGCGTTGAGCACCCGCGCGGCGCTGCCGAGGTCACGGTTGCCGAACGCTTGGCCGGCGGGCACCAGCGTGCCCCAAAAAAACGGCATCAATTTCCTCCTCCGCTCCTCCGGCGTGTCGGCCAAAAAATCCGCCTTCAACGCCGTCAGCGAACCCGAGGGCACGCCCCCGCCCGCCGTTTTGTCCGTGGTCATCAGCGCCTCTTCCGCGCCCCGAAAAACCTCCTGCCAACGCAATCCGTCGATCGTAATCAACACGACGTGACGCGGCCGTTCTTGGGCCGCCAAAACGGCGGCGGTCGCGATGAAGAAGATGCACCGGCAGAGGCGTGGAGAAATCATAGTCGGATTGCGCTGACACCCCATTTAGGGCGACGCGCGGGAGAAGTTGCCTGCAAGGCGCGGTGAAAACCAGTCCGAACGCCCGCTGATTGGGCGTTCAGCGTTTCACCAACCGCAAATCCCCCCTCAGCAGCTCCAGCGCGCGACCGCGAAACACCATTACATCACAGCTCTCCTCCGCCTTGGCCGAGACGCTCCAACAACCGTCCGCGTCGACGTTCGCCTGATCGATTACCGTGCCCACCGGCAGAATTTCGCTTCCAGCTCCCCCGCGCTCCACCGCAAGGGTTCCTCGTTTTAGATAGAAGAACGACCGGCACTTTTCGCCGCAGGTGAAGAGGATCTCGCCTTTCTCCAAATGGATCGAACGCAGCGGCTCGTCGGGCGGCGGCAAAAACAGGCTGATGTCGCGCGGGAAAACCAGATCAAACGTCCAATCGATCACCACCCGCAGTTTCCGCAGCGTGCCCGGCAATTTGGAGAGATAGATCGTGCGCCACATCCACCAGGCGAAAAATCCGCGGAAATGAAAACCCATGACCTCCGCCACCGCCTTACGTCGACCGATAGCCGCGAGCTGGCCCATGTAACGGTAGGTAAACGGCAAAGGTTCCGCGCCCCGCAGCACCCGCACCAGATTTCGCCCCAGCAAGGTCCCCTGCCGCAAGGCCAACTGGGCCGTGGGCGGAGCGATCTTCAACTCGCCCCGGTCGTTCCAAGGCACCGCCGCACAGTCACCCGCGATCCACAAGTCGTCATGACCCGGCACCCGCATCGTGTTCGCAGTCGGCACCCGCCCTTTCACCGCTTCGATCCCGAGCTGACGACACACGTCCAGCACGATCGGATTCGGCGCGCTGCCGATCGTCGTCACCACGGTGTTGGCATCGATGGAGTCACCGCCGTCTAGGATCACCCGCGTGGCGGTGACCTCGGCTACCCGTGTGTTCAGGCGCACCGCCACCCCGTGTCGCTCCAGCACCTCGGCCGCGTAAACACCGAGATCGGCGCCGATTTCCGGAAACAATTGCCCGCGGCCGTGCACGAGAATCACCCGAGGCTCCGTATCTCGCAGATTGGCGTAAAACCCATGGGCATCGCGTACAAAATCCAACAGCTGCCCCGCCGTCTCCACGCCGGTGTAGCCGCCGCCCACCACGACGAACGTGAGTAACCGCCGCCGCACCGCCGGGTCGTCGATGAGGTTCGCCTCCTCCAGCCGGTTGATGATCACCGCGCGCAGCCACAGCGCGTCGGCCACGTTTTTCATCGGCCACCCGTAGTCGGCCATGCCCGGCACCGCGCTCAAATCCGTGATGCTCCCGAGCGCCAAGACTAACCGATCAAACGATACCACGTGATTTCGCGTAAACCGCCCGCCGTCGAGCGTGATAGTCTTCGTCGCCCAATCGATATGTTGGATCGCGCCCTGCAGCACATTCACCCCGCGGCAAAACTGCCGGAGAGGATTAACCACGTCGGTGGCATTGAGGGCCGAGCCCACCACCTCCGCCAACATGGGTTGGAAAACGAGCACGTTGCGCTCGGCGATCAGAGCTACCCGTCGCTCGCCTTCTTCCCGCCCCAACGCCCGGCCGAGCGCCCGCGCACAATACGCCCCGGCAAAACCTCCGCCTGCGATCACAAGATCAAAATGCATCCCGCAGCGACCGTGGAGACGATCGTATCACGGCGCAAACCTCGCTTCGCCCGGGCACAACGTTTAGCCAACGGGAGCGTCTATCGCTCAATCACCCAACGCCCGTCGCGTATGCTTCGTCCGCCCGAGACTTTTGCCACCGCCCGCCTCACCGCTCGCCGCCCCCGCGCCGAGGATGCACCCGCCGTTTTTGCCGCCTACGCCAACGATCCGGATGTGACCCGCTACCTTTCCTGGGCTCCCTACTCCCGCGTTGAACTTCTAGCCGATTTCTTGCGGGACCGGGCGGCGGATTGGGAGCGTCCCAACAGCCCTCATTACGCTTGGTTGCTCTGTCTGCGCGGCACCGATTCGCCCATCGGTTCCATCGGGCTGATGCCCGACGGCGGGAAAGTCATGTGCGGCTACGTGCTCGCGAAAAAATTCTGGGGCCGCGGCATGATGACCGAGGCCCTCACCGCCGTCGTCGAGTGGGCTATCGCCCAAAACGACGTTTACCGCGTCTGGGCCTATTGCGATGCCGCCAATCCCGCCTCCGCCCGCGTGATGGAAAAATCCGGCCTCACCCGCGAGGCCTTGCTTCGCCGCTGGCACATCTCACCCAACATCGGCACTGAACCCCGCGACTGCATTTTTTGCGCACAAGTGAAATAACCGCGGCTCTCTGCTCCATTGCCAGGCGCCTAAAATTTAAGAGGTAACTTGATTCGCGTGGAAACCGGGGTGCCCGCGACGATTCGCGGCAAAAACATCCAGCCCTGCAAATTGGCTGTCAGCGACGTCGCCAGTCTCGGATCGATTTCCTCCGGCAGTTCCACCTCGGTCACCCAACCTTTTTCGCTGACCACCAACATCGCTTCGATGGGTGCTTTTGGTTTGATGACGTTTTCAGGCAGAATCGGGTTGAAGCGCAGGGCGGGAACGGCCGCCCGGTCCAAAGGTCCTGGTTCCGCCAGATACTTTGGCAGCGCGACGGCAAGACGCGCTTGAGCGATCCGTTGAAAATAACGACCGACATAAGACGAAAAGTTGGTCTGCACCTCGCCACCGCCCGCCGCAAAAACCAGTATCAACACTCCGGGCCGGGCTTTAGGATCGGACAAGGGGCTGCTAAACCCAATCTTCGTGTCCTCACCCGCCAGAAGCGCCGGCAGTTCTCGCACCACGATTTCGGGCACCGGGTTGACCCGGTCGTCGGTCAGGAAGGTTTTGTCATAAACCAAAACCGCGACAAACGCACCCTTCAGATCCACCGATGCATTCGCCGTGAATTCAAAATACGCCGTACCCCCAAGCCTGCCGCCGACACGGGATACATCCGCCATGGTATCGACCGTCGCGACCATGGACATACCGTTGACGGTCAACTTGGCGATTTTCACATCGCCATCGGCATAGTGGGGCGCGCGTTCGGCGAAGAAGACAGCATCGCTTCTCAACTTGGTCTTTTTGCCATCACGATCAACGATCGGACTCGCTCCCGCGACATTCCACACCGGTAACCGCGATTCACCCGACTCCACCAAGAGAACCGTGGGGTGCGGCGGACTTGAAACCTCCGCGCCTCCGACCTCCACGCTGAAAACGCTCCACGCGGTTACAACCGATACGACCCGCGCCACACGACCCATCATTGAAAAAAGAGCCATAAATTTTGTTCGCTCCGATGGATTTTCGATCCCGAAGCATCGGTGAAACGAACGTCTGAACCCTCGCCGCGATCAACCAAATACATTCTCTCCGTTACAAACAGCGAGTGGATCAAGGTCGCTTGCGCCGCGCCTCCGAGGTTACAACCTTACCCGATGACCACCATCGCCAACGTCAACCTCCTGATCGAGGCTCACCTTATCCGAGCCGCACTTGAGGGGAGCGGCATCGCGGCCTACATCCCCGATGAACTCACCGTGCAAGCCGCCAGTCCCTACGCTTTCGCGATCGGCGGCATTCGCGTGCAAGTTGAGGACGAGGACGCTGCCGCCGCCCGGGAGATTATCGCCGCGATCCCGCCGGCCTGACCAGGGACTATCCGCTCCGCTGAACGCGCGACCGTGAGCGACGTCCTTGATGCTTGCGCCGGCTTCGGCAATCACCCGGCACGACACCGCCAATCCTACCGGCCGATCGCCGATCAGCACCGTAAAACGGGTTAACCGTCCGTCGTGAACCAAGCTGGTTTCAAAAGTGAATCATTTCGCCGGCACACGCACGAAAACGACGGGGAAATAGCGTTGCCGCACGCCCTCCGACCGGTAGCTCTAAACGTCCCATGTATCAGGTCACTTTTTCTTCGCAGGCGATGCATGAGCTCAATCAGCTAGATCAGCTGACTCAGCTCGATGTGGTCGAGCCCATCACCGGGCTGAAACCTGAAGATTTATTGCACCCAAGAGAGCCGCTGGGCCGCTTTACGCGGGCCGGCAAAGAGTTTTACCGGTTACGCGCGGGGGATTTCCGCTTCTATTTTGATGCACATGGCGAAAAACTGCATGTGAATTACATCCTCCACAAAAACTCGCTCGAAGATTTCCTCCTGCGCAACAAGCTGCCCGTTTCAGAACAGCAACTGGTCGAGCAACACTCCAAATTTTGGAAGTATCTCGAAAGTCTCACCAAGAAATGATTTCGCCGCGCCGTTCCGACCAATCTGATCCGGAGGATCCTTATAATGTCACGAACGCGAGCAGGATTTATTTCCTGCCGAATTTGATGACCGCCGGCAACTTGTGCTGTGGTTTTGTCGCGATCATTTTTTGCATCAAAGCGAACTATGAAATGCGTCACTCCGGGATGCAGATGGTTTCAGAACTTTCGCCGGTGGCTATCGGGTATTTCAAGTGGGCCGTTTGGTTGATTTTGGGTGCCGCCGCGTTTGACACCCTTGATGGTCGTTTGGCGCGGATGGGTGGTCGTGAGTCTCTTTTTGGCGCGGAATTTGATTCATTGGCCGATGTTGTTTCTTTCGGGCTCGTACCGGCGTTGTTGGTTTTTTTCCTGATTTTGTCTCCCACCCACGGTTATCCCATCTTCCAGCAACTCGGTGGTTTTCTTAGTTTTATCTATCTGCTTTGCGCCGCGGTGCGCCTCGCTCGTTTTAACGTGATCACCAATCCGCTGGTCCGGCGAGATGCCAAAGATTCCAGCAAAGACTTTCTGGGTTTGCCGGTGCCGGCGGCGGCCGGGACGGTTGCCTCGTTGGTTTTGGCTTTGCTGAGTTTGGCCGAGAGCGACCGAGATATTCATCGTTGGGCGGTTATTTTGCCGCCTTTGCTCGTGCTGATTGCTGTTCTTATGGTCAGCACCGTTCGGTATCCCAGCGGTAAAAAAGTTGATCTACAAACCAGCACGCGACTTAGCACGTTTGTCGTGATCGTCGTGGTGGCAGGGGTACTTATCCTATTCAAAGAGTTCGGTCTTTTGGCCTGCACCCTGAGTTACATTTTCTTCGGGCTAATTCGTCATTGGCGACGAGCTCGGGCGGCCCGCAAACAAACCCCGGTTAATTCCGTGTGAGCAACGTGCCGATGACTGCCCAACAACTTTTTCTCTCTGAATAACCCCTGCCTTATCAAACCCCAACCCTGTGTTCTTCACGACCAAATTTCCCTCTGTTTTCGAGCGGAATTCTCGGGTTATTGGAGTTGCTCACAGCCCATAGTGATACGGATATAATTCATTATTGAACCTCTATTCTTTTGGCGTTTGTTAACTTCTTCCAGCGCCACTTTCCGACCCCTGCTCCTTCTTCATGAAATTCAAAATCAATCGCGACCATTTTGCCAACGGACTTGCCCAAGTGCTCAATGTCGTCGGGTCCAAAGCAACGATGCCTATTTTGAGCAACGTGTTGATTGAAGCGGAGAAAGACCAGATTTCGCTTTCAACGACCAATCTCGATTTGGGTATTCGGTGCAAGATCAAGGCAGAGATCAAAGAAGGGGGTTCGGTTACGCTCCCGGTGAAGCGACTGGCAACGATTGTGCGTGAGTTGCCGAGCGTGGATGTGACGTTTGATGGTTCGCCCAATCATCAGGTGAAATTAACGTCAGGTGGCTCAACGTTTAAGATCATGGGCATCGGCAAAGACGAATTTCCGCCATTGCCGGAATTCGGTGATGAAAAAGCCTACACCTTGGACCAAAGCGAATTGGTCAGCATGTTGCGAAGCGTTTCCTATGCGCAATCGACCGACGAAACACGTTACATTCTAAACGGAGTTTATTTTAATTTTCGGGATGAGAAATTGACTCTGGTTGCGACGGACGGGCGCCGGCTCGCGTTGATTGCCAAAGAAATGGAAGTGCCGGCAGCCAACGCAGGAGCGATCATCTTGCCGGCAAAAACCGTTTCTGAGTTGAACCGGCTTTTGGACAAAGGAACGAAAGTTAAAATTAACTTTAATGAGCGCCGGGCGGCGTTCCAAATTTCAACCGACAAAGATACCAGCGGGTTGATCGACCACGTTTATCTCTATTCCAAAGTGGTTGAGGGCAATTATCCAAATTATCAGCAAGTCGTTCCAAAAGAAACGCATCAGCGAATCAAGTTGGAGCGTGAACTATTGTTGCAGTGTGTGCATCGCGCGCAGTTGGTTTGTTCAGAAAAGGCCAACTCGGTGAAAATCAAAATCAGCAGCAATTTGCTCGAAATTTTTGCGGCGAGTTCAGATTTCGGCGAAGCTCACGAATCGATGGCCATTGGCTACAACGGTCCCGATCTTCAGGTGGCGTTTAATCCCGCCTTTCTCATGGATCCGCTGAAAGCGCTGACGAAAGACGAAGTGTTTTTTGAGGTAAAAGATGAAGTAAGTCCCGGAGTTTTCAAAACGCTCGAGAGCTTCATTTGTGTAATCATGCCCGTCCGATTGAGTTAAACTTAAGCTCGGGCTGAATCCGATCGTCGGCAGCTTTCCTTTTTTGGTAATTTAAGACCGCCCAAAATCCGGCGACCCGATTCATTTAGATGATCGTGCAATATCTGCTGTTGGCGGCGATCGTGCTCTCGTTGGCGATTGTGCAGTTAAATTTTCGATACGCATCGCCGTTGTTGGCGATCGCGGATCGTTGGTTGCGGTGGCTGATTTTTTCGTTTGGTGCGGCACATTTTTGTCTCTTTCTCGAACTGGTTAACCGGCCTTATTGGGTGTTGGTCGCGGCCTTTTTCTTCATCTGGTTTCTCGGGGAGACACTTTACAATTGGTTGGCGATTTCAGCGTTGAGTGTAAGCCCGTTGCCCCTCTTTCCACGCTATGCGATCAATTCATCCGGTGAGGAATGGCCGGTGCAGCCCCGACTCCTGAAAGTACGGGAATGGCTCAGGGCTCAGGGCTTGCGACAGGTGCAAGCACTCAAAGCGGAAGTCGGGGGCGGTCTCTATCTGCGGGTTTCAATTTATCAGGACGCGGCGAGCACGTTGCGGGTTCAAGTGACCTTTCTTCCGCAGAACAACGGGGCCATCGGACTCTGCTACACGCTGACTTCGATCACGGGCGCGGGAGAGCGCTACATCACCGACAATCTCACGGTTCCCTTCGCCGGCTTTTATCCCGAAAATTGGTTTGTTGAACGGCGTCCATGGAGCCGTTCCTTGGAACGATTGCTGGAGCGGCATCGCGCACGCTTGTTGGCGGCGAAGGTGACGGCAGTTTCGTTCTCAAACGAGCCTTTGAACGATCTCAACTTCGCGCAAAATGAGTTAGACCGCTTGAACACGGAGTTGGGCTTTCTCCACCCACACCCGGAACGCGAAGACTTTGGCAAGATCACCCACGAGGGCCGATACCGCGTGTGGAAGGAGATTTGGATGCTCAACTACCTGGGCAGGGCGCAACGCTACGAATAGCCGATTTAACGGTGCTCGATCCACTCGGTTGAGCCGTAGTGTTCCACCAAAGCCGAAAGCTCTTCTTCATTGAAGTCGGGCCAAGGTTTTTCAACGACTTCGGCTTCCAGCATGGGGGCAAGCGCCGTAGCAAAATTTGCGGCCAGACTATCCCAATCAACGGTGATTGGTGCCACGGCGGGTCGCGAAAGTGAGCCCTGAAACAATAAACCGTGCTTGTTACGCTTTTGAGCGGCACCGGCGATCTTTTGGCCGGTGGTTTCATGGATGATATCGTAGAGTTCGGCGCGCTGAAAGCAGACGCCTGCAGGTCCGCAAGCGAGCTCACCGCTCGCGGGAGGTTCACAGTTTACTTTGACGGTTGCAGGCACGCCGGCGGTTCGCAGGACAGCCGCCAAGCACTCGTGGATTTGCCGATAGCTTTCACTCGCCCGCAATTCCTCTAGGGCAAAGCCCCGCGGAATCACGAGAGCATACGTCCAGTCTTCGCGGTGATCCACCACGCCGCCTCCGGTCACGCGCCGACAGATATTATTTGGCCCGGCGGCGACAGGGAGCTGAGTGCGGACGAACGCGATTTTCTGGCTGTAACCGAAAGTCCAAGCCGAACCTCGCCAGCTATATGTGCGAAAACGGGCAGCCGCAGATTCGGGATAACGTTGGAGCAGGAGAAAATCGTTGGCCATGTTTTCGGCCGCGCCTGCCGTGCGATGAGGTAAAACATCCAATCTCATGGTCATCCTTGGCTGGCCGTCTTCTCGGATCGAGCAAAGGGTCCCCGCAAACTGCGAAAGAAAACCCCGGAAAAGACTCCGGTAGCCGCCAAAAGAAGCGGGAATTGGAGCAACGAGCGGGAGATCTCAAATCGGTCGGGTCCCAGTGCGAACGGAATCAGAAAATAGAGGACGGCGATAAAGGCCCCGGCGGAGCCACAAGCCACGAAGCTGTCCCGACGAAAATGCCGCAAGACCACATAGACAATGCCGCCGACCGACCAGCACCACGGGTAACAGATCATGAGAAAAGCGGGTAAAATTTCCCACACGTCGGCCTTATCCCGCGCAAGGGTGATCACGATAAACACGGCGGTGGGCATCAAGGGAACCAATAGAAAACAGCTGAGCGTGCGCATGATTTGAAGGTGAACAGGAGATCAGGATTTCAAACACCAATCCTTAAAGGCAGGCGGTACGTGCAATTCGGCGAGTTGTTCCGCCAGAGGTTGAGGCCGGGTTTTGAGCACGCCCAATAACGGAGCAAGATCGAGCGCCAGACACGCTTGCCGGTTCCGGGAGATCTCGGGCTGGTCGGTCCGTCGCACCGCAATGATGGGTGCCCGTTCGGGTGATAAGTTGAAGTGGGATCGGAGCGCCAAACCGAGGGCGTGACGCGAGATCAAATCGGCACCGGCCCAATGGAACGTGCCGCGACATTCCGGACGTTCGCACAATTCGAGCAAGACCTCGGCCAGGTTTTCTGCGGTGCAAGGCTGGCGATATTCGTCGAGATAAAGTCGTGCTGTTTTTCCAGCAGTCCAATCACCCAATAAACGCTCGTGCAAGCTGCGGCGCCCTCCGGGACTGTTACCCATCAGCAACGGGGCGCGAACTACGGCGCTGAACTCAGGTGCCAGGGCGCGAACGATTTGTTCGCTGGCGACTTTTTGTCGGCCGTAGAGATTAAGCGGAGCGGGGGGGTCGGTCACCGTGTAAGGCAAAGACCGGGTGCCATCGAAGGCTTGTTCGGATGATACATGTACCAGCCGCGCGCTCAAGTGGTGGGCAAAACGGGCGAGAGCGGCGGGCAGCGCGACATTGAGCGCTTGGGCGCGGGCGGGATCTTGATCGACGGAGGCGGGTTCGGAAACGGCGGCGCAATTGACGATGGCATCGGGGAAAACATCGAGGAGCGCGGAAGAAAGCGCGGATTCATCGGTGAGATCTAGCGGGCGGCGGGAGCTAAGACCGGGAAGATCGCCGGAAAAATTACCGACAATTCCGGTGACGGTATGGCCGCGACGGGCGGAAGCGCGGGCGAACGCGGAGCCCACAAGCCCGGATGCGCCGGTGAGAAAAATTCGCATGGTCCAAAACTGAGCGGAGCTAGTCCAAAAGCTCCGGAGCCAGCAACCAACGCACGCGCCAAAAGGCCGCTTGCGGACCGGACCGATCAAGACAAAGCACGGTCGATTTCCGGATTTTAAAAACGTCGGCGCGGACCGTTCCGGTAACGAGCAGAGACGCGAGAGAACTCAGATGGGGTTCATGGCCGACAATCGCGAGATCGCGCCGAAGCGTTTTCAGACGTGGGGCGATGGCAGACGGTTTTGACTCGGGTTCAAGGTGGGGAATCTCGGAAATTTTTGCGGTGGAGGAGACGGCGCCGGCGAGTAATCGGGCGGTCTGGCGCGATCGGGCGAGAGGACTGTGCCAGAGTTCGGCGGGCGCGAAGGCGGAATTGGCCTGAAGAAAGCGGGCGAGCTGCTTGATTTGGGCGCGTCCCTTGGGACTGAGGGGGCGATCCGGATCGATTTCCTCGGCGAGGGCGTGAGCGTGACGAATCAGGTAGAGCTGCATCGCTAAAACAGAAAAAGAAACGGTTCAGGAATCCAGCAGTTGTCTGGCAACGTTGAGCAGTTCGCTCAGCGCAAAGGGCTTCTGCAGGCGGGCGATTTGTTGGGCAGAGATGCTTTTCAAGGCGTGCTTTTTTTCGGTTGAGCCGATGTCGAGCAAACGGGTCGTGGCGCGCCGGGCGAGCAACGTGCGGGCGACCGCGGCGGTGTCCGATTCGGCGAGAGCGGCAATCAGCAGCTGAATGGGCTGGGTGGCTTCTTTCGTGAGACCGAGTGCCTCGGTGGCGTTGGCGGCAGCGTAAACGTGGTAGCCATCGGCGGTGAGAATGCCGGCTACCATTTTCCGCACTAGGTCATCCGGCTCGATCAAAAGGACCCGTTCGCTGCCGCTGGTAGTGGGCAAAGTTGCGATGGGTTGCGCGGTGGAAGCAGCGTCGACCGGGGCGTTGTCGAGGGGTAGCAGAATATTGAATGTCGTGCCCTGATTAAGTTCGCTGCGCACGGTGATCTCACCGGCGCTTTGTTGAATTACGCCGTAAACAAGGGCGAGGCCCAGTCCGGTGCCTTTGCCCATGGATTTCGTCGTAAAGAAGGGCTCGAACAAATGGGCTTGGGTTGAAGCATCCATCCCGGTGCCGTTATCACGGACGCTCAGTTGAACATAGCTGCCGGGAGGAAGATCGGTCAGGCGGCGGTTTTTCTTGGCGGGGAGGGTAATGAGGCACGTCGAGAGAGTGACGACGCCGTTTTCACGGAGTGCGTCGCGGGCGTTGATCACGAGATTGAGCAGCACATGCGTGAATTGGGCGG
Organism: Opitutaceae bacterium; assembly: GCA_044356555.1. Lineage (GTDB taxonomy): Bacteria > Verrucomicrobiota > Verrucomicrobiia > Opitutales > Opitutaceae > Tous-C4FEB. Next base: position 212,802 of record JBIKWB010000001.1, read on the forward strand.
GGTCCACGCGCACCTGCAAAGCCTCGGCGCAGAGATTGAGATCCAATCGTCCGGCATCGCCGATCAAGCGGCTAAAAATGGCGGCGTGATCGCTCACCAGTTGATTCAAATCCAGCACCAGCGGTTGCAGGGTTTGGCGACGGCCGAAGACAAGCAACTGTTGGGCGAGGGTCGCTCCGCGGCGGCCGGCGGTGTGAATGGCGGCGATTTCTTCCCGGCCGAAAGATTGGCCTGCGAGCTTGGTCGCGAGGATTTCGCAATAGCCGTTGATGACGGCCAAGAGATTGTTGAAATCGTGCGCGACTCCGCCGGCGAGCCGGCCAATCGCATCGAGGTGCTGGGCGTGGACCAGAGCCTCTTGCAGTCGGCGTTTCTCGGTGATGTCACGGTAGGCCGCGATGATGTTGCAGGGGCGTCCGGAGGCATCGCAGAGGAGGTCGAAGCTCCATGCGGCGAAGATCAAACGTCCGTCGGCGCGGCGTAAATATCCTTCGCCGAGCAAGGGTTGGCCGGATTGCGCGTTGGGCAACCAGCGGGCCAGGGGTTCTAAGTCGGCCGGATCGGCGTGAAGCAGACCATGCCTCTCACCCACGAGTAGGCCGGCCGCGTATCCGGTGATGGCCGAGAGACTATCGTTGACGAAAAAAATTTGCAGACCCTCCGAGGTGGAATCGGCTCGGGCAATAAAAACGCCTTCGCTTTGAGCCCGGAAGGCGGCGGCGAGCAGCGAATCTGGAGGTGGGGTTTGCAACGGGGAGGAAAGCGGGAGCGCGATCAGGGAGAGAGGCGCTCGACGAGCCAGCCCCCTTCTTTGTCCCGGCGATAGCGGAGGCGGTCGTGGAGACGACTGCGACGGCCTTGCCAGAACTCGATGGTCTCAGGCGCCACGCGATAGCCGCCCCAGTTGGGCGGAAGCGGGATTTCGGCGCCCGCGTGTTTCTTCTCCAGAGCTTTCATCGCTTCTTCGAGGGTGGCGCGACCCGGGATGACGGAGCTTTGCTGCGCGACCCAAGCTCCGAGTTGGCTGGCGCGCGGTCTTGAGTGAAAATAGGCCGCGCTTTCTTCGCGGGCGACTTTGGTGACGGTGCCTTCGATAAGGACTTGGCGTTCAAGGGCGATCCACGGGAAGACGAGCGCGACGCGGGCGTTGAGGGCGAGCTCGCGGCCTTTGCGGCTCTCGTAGTTCGAATAGAAAACAAAGCCCCGCCCATCGAGGCCCTTCAGTAGCACGGTGCGGGCGGAAGGCCGACCGTCCGGCGATGCGGTGGCCAACGTCATGGCGTTGGGTTCGGCAAGTTTGGCGGCTTCGGCTTCCTGAAACCATTTTTCAAATTGGCGGAACGGATCGCGCGCGAGGTCTTTTTCGGCGAGACCGGCGAGGGTGTAGTCTTTGCGGAGATCGGCCAAACTCATGTTGGGTATCGTTCTGTTGGGCGGGGATATGCCTGTCAAAAATCATCGCGGAAAAGTGAGGCAATTTACTGCGGCGTCAGGCCTCGGCGTGCTCGGAGCTTTCGTTTTGGGAAAAATTAGCGGAGCTTGAGGTCATGGAGTTAGAAGCGTGGGTGTATTTGTTGCTGTTTCTTGCCGCCCTGGTGGCGGGTTTGGTGGATGCCATCGCGGGGGGAGGCGGGTTGATTGCTTTGCCTGCGCTGCTGACGGCCGGTTTTCCGGTGCCGCTCGCGTTGGGGACCAACAAACTTCAGGCGTTCTTTGGCAGCGCGGCGGCGGCGGCGCATTACGCGAAAAGCGGCGTGATTGACTGGCGCAGTTGCCGTCAAGGCGTCGTCTGGACGCTGATCGGAGCGCTGATCGGGGCGTGGACGGTGCAACGAATCGATGCGAGTCGGCTCGGAGTGATGATTCCATGGCTGTTGGCGGCGATTCTTGTTTATACGATTTTCAAACCGGAATTGGGCCGCGAGAAACGGAGGCCACGGTTGGCGCCGAATCTATTTTGGGGCGTAGCGGGTCTGGGCTTGGGTTTTTACGACGGTGTGTTCGGACCGGGCACGGGATCGTTTTGGACCATCGCGTTGGTGGGGTTGCTGGGACAGGATTTTTTGGCGGCGACGGGTCAGACCAAAGTCATGAACGCAGCGAGCAATCTGACGGCGGTGCTCGTCTTTGCGGCTGGCGGGCAGATCCACTGGTTGGCGGGCGGAGTGATGGCGGTAGGCCAATTGTTGGGAGCCCGGGTGGGCGCGGGATGGGTGGTGAAAAAAGGCACTCGCTTCATCCGACCGGTATTTCTGACGATAGTGACGCTTACCATTGGTCGTCTTGCTTACATCGAGCTAACACGGCCGCGGTAGGTCTCTTTTTGCCATGACGCCCGCCGCCTACATCGATCGCAATACCGCCGGGTTGCTCCGCCGACTGCGGAAACTGATCGGGATTTCGACGGTCAACCCGCCGGGGGAGAATTACGATCTGATCACGGCCGGACTGACCCGTGATCTGGCGGAGTTGGGGCTCAAGGAGCAGCGGTTTCCGATTCCGACCGCTTTGCTCAAGCGCTCGTTGCCGGCGGTGCAACACGCGTTTCCCCGTTTTAATGTGTTGGGAAAACTTGCGGTGCGCGGAGCGAAGCAGTCGCTGCATTTTAATGCGCACTATGATGTGGTGCCCGTTTCGGGAACGTGGAAGCACGGCAGTGCGTTTAGCGGCGCGGTGGAAAATGGCTGGATGTATGGCCGTGGCACGGCGGACATGAAGGGCTCGATTGCGAGCCTGTTGATGGCGCTGGAGGCGATGCAGGTGACAGGCACGACGCCGCAACTGAACGTCGAAGTGTCGTTCACCGCCGATGAAGAGACCGATTCGGCGCTGGGCACGGGTTGGCTGGTGCGGCACGCGCCGATCAAGCCGGACTACGCGGTGGTGATGGAAGGGGGCGAAGGCCCGACCGTGTGTTGCGGGCACAACGGCGTGGTGTGGCTCGAAGTAACGGTGCACGGCAAGCCGGCGCACGGTTCGATGCCGGAGCGCGGGATCAATGCGCTCGAGAAAATGGCGGCGTTGGTGCTCGGATTGGAGGGACTCAAACGGGAACTCGCGCGGCGGAAATTCAAGACCCCCGAGGGCAAGATCATGGTGCCGACGATCAACGTGGGGGGAGTTTTTGGCTGCGGCGAGGGCGCCAAGATCAATACGGTGCCGGCAACGGCGACGTTTACGATTGATCGGCGGGTGCTCGCGATCGAAGACCACGCGGCGGCGGAGAGGGAGTTAAGAGCGGCGCTGGCGGCGGCGGCGAAAAAAATTCCCGAGTGTCGGATATCGGTGCTGAAGATATCGGAGAATTTTGCCTGCTTCACGCCGCCGGAGCATCCGTTTTTTGCGGCGATGGCGGAGACGGTGGCGCGGGTGAGGCGCGCGCCGGCCAAGTTTAATGTTTCGACCGGTTTTAACGACATGCACTTCTTCGCCTCGGAGTTGAAGATTCCGACGCTCGGCTACGGCCCGGGCGGCGTGGATTACCATGGCGTGGATGAGCGGGCGAAGGTGAAGGAATTGATCGCCAGCGCAAAAATCTACGCCGAGCTGATGACTAATTTCGGCCGGCGAGCCGGGTGACGAGCAACCGGTAGGGCGGCAAAAGGGCGAGTGCCATAAAGAGTTTTACGCCGAGATCGCCGGCGGCGAGCGGGAGCCAAGCGATGGCCGAACCGGCAAATGCGATGCCGAAGAAAAGAGAGGTATCCACGATGGAAGCGGCCGCGGAGCCGAAGAGCGGAGCTTGCCACCAGGTTTTTTGACGGAGGCGGTTGAAGATGGAGACGTCCAACAGTTGGGAGACGATGAAGGCGGTGCCGGAAGCGAGCGCGATGCGGAGCGGCGCGAAGACGGCGGAAAGAATGAGGCCGACGGCGAAGCCGACCCAAGCCACGCGGCGGGCAACGGAAGGACCGGATGTGCGGTTGCACACATCGGTCACAAAATAGGCGACGGGATAAGAAAACGCGCCCCACGTGAGCCATGGGTTGATGGGGAATTGCACGAGGAGGTTGGAAACGAGCACGATGGCTGACATCGCGAGCGCGGGCGGGAGAATCTGACGGGCGGTGGTCATGGGCGGGAGGCGCGGAGGGAAGTGACGAGAGCGGCGGTGCCGGCGGTCATCGAGATGCGGGGAACGTAACCGAGATCGCGCCGGGCGGCGTTGAGATTGAACCAATGGTCTTTGGCGAGCTCAGCGGCGATGAAGCGCGTCATCGGGGGCTCGCCGCGGAGCGGGAGGGTGTGCCAGAGGGTCTCGCACACGGCCCCGATGGTGGAGGCGGAGCGGAGGGAGAGGCGTCGGGTGATCGGTGGTTCACCGAGGGCGGTGAGGAGGGCGTTGATCCAATCCCAAAGGAGCACGGGCTCGCCGTTGGTGATAAAATACGCCCGGCCGGCGACGGGATTGGAGTCATCTTTTGGATGAAACGGGTCCTGGGCGTACGCGATGAGAGCACGCTCGGCGAGGAGGTGGGCGTCGGTGGCGTTCTCGACGTGGACCATGTCCACTTTGTTTTGGCCGTCGCCCACGATGCGCAAGCGGCCAGCGCGGGCGCGGGCGAGCACGCGGGGAACGAGGTGCGGGTCACCGACACCCCAGATAAGATGCGGTCGGAGGGCGACGGTGCGAAGGGTGGGAGAATTGGCGGCGAGAACTTCGCGTTCGGCGATGGCTTTGGTGAGCGGATAAGGGCTGGGGCAATCGGTGGTGAGAGGCAGGGATTCATCCGCATCGGCGAGGGCTTGGCCGTTGTAGACCACGCTCGGCGTGCTGGTGTGGATAAAGCGGCGGACGCCGTGGGCGCGGGCACCGTCGAGCAGCGCGCGGGTGCCGAGAACGTTGGTCTTGAAGAATTCCTGGTAGGGGCCCCAGACGCCGACTTTGGCGGCGACGTGAAAAATGGTATCGATGCCGGTGCAGGCGGCGGCGACGGCGGCGGTGTCATCGAGGGACGCACGGATGAAACGGACGCCGCGTTTTTCGAGGTCGGGTGCGGGGGTGCGGCCGAGGATGGTGACGGAGCGGCCGGCAGCGAGCAGGCGCTCGACGAGATGGCGGCCGAGAAAGCCGGTGCCGCCGGTGACAAGAGTGGATAAGGATTGGCCCACGAGTGATACGGAACACACGGAACGGATAAAAAACCAGAAGGGACTGCGTGCCTAAAAAACTGGACGATGGCGCCCGTTTAAAAAAATGGCGCTACCGGTTGGGGTCGCTCGGGTAACCTTGGGCGGTGCGAGCCCAGGACGTCAGTGTGAGGCGGTGGATTTTGGCGTTGTGGCGGACGTCGACGGGGAACTTGGGGTGGAAAAAAAAGCGTTTGATGGCGGCGGTGTAGGGCGAGGTCAGAGCGAGTTCGCGCAGTTCAAGGGCGAGGGCATGGGCTTCGGTTGAATCGAGCACGGAGGTTTCAACCACGATCGCGGGGAGTTGGTCGGGCGCGTGGCCGAGACCGATCAGGGCACAGCGGGCAGCGCGGGGATGGGCGCGGAAAATCTGCTCGCAGGGTTCGGTGTAAAGGAGGCCTTGGGCGGTCGTGACGCGTTCTATTTTTCGGCCGCAAAACCAGAGTCGACCGTCGACGTCGAGGTAACCGCAGTCGCCGAGCCGGTGATAAATGCCGGCGGGCGAGGAAATTTTTGCGAGCGCGGTCGGTTCGGGCAGGGCGTCGTAGGATTTTGTCACGACGGGACCGGTGGCGATGATTTCGCCGATTTCTCCGGGGGGGAGTTCGCGGGCGGAGGTCAGGTCGGGGAGCGGAGTATCGGTGGGGGCGATGATCTTGATGGTGATCTCGGCGACCGGGCGACCGACGCAGGCGCCGGGGCGCGAATGACGTTTGTCGTCTGATAGGTGATAAACTTCGGCCGAGGAAATGGAGGAGAGAGGGAGCGATTCGGTGGCGCCGTAGGGGCTGTGGAGTTGGCCGTTGGGCAGAAAGGAGCGGGACGTGGACCAGAGCGAGGCAGGGACGGGGGCACCGGCACAGAGGATGCGGCGGATGGTCGGCAGAGTGAGGTTCTCGGCGACGCAGTGAGCGCCGATTTTTTGCCAGAGCGTGGGTGAGCCGAAGGAGTTGGTGACGTTCTCTTGGCGGATGGCCTGAACGAGGTGGGCGGGATTGAGATCGGCGGGTCGGCGGGGGTCGATTTCAGGGACGATGGTGGTCATCCCGAGGGCTGGATTGAAGAGGGCGAAGATCGGGAGAAGCGGCAGATCAATTTCCCCGGGTTGGATCGAGTAAGTGGCGCGGATGAGGCGGACCTGAGCGTCGAAGTGACCGTGCTCATAGCAGACGCCTTTGGGTGAGCCGGTAGAACCGCTCGTGAACAACACGGCGGCGAGATCCGAGGCCTTGCGGTTGGCGGCAACCAAGGGTTTGGGATTTTGGCGGTCGGGTCGGGTGAGGCGGGCGGTGAGAGCGCTGCCGGCGGGAATGCGGTGCTTGACGGAAGAAAATGTGGGGCGGAAGAGGTGGCTGAGGATGCGTGCGAGCGGGATGCCCACGAGGGCGCTGGGGCGGGAGCGGGCGACGCAGGCGAGGAAGTTTTTGAGGCCCATGCCGGGGTCGATCACGACCGGCACGGCACCGAGGGAGAAGAGGGCGAAGGCCGAAGCAATGAGCGGCAGGCCTTGGCGGACCATCAGCAGCGTGCGGTCGCCGGATTGCACGCCGGCGGTGGTGAGACGGAGTTGCCAGGCGGCGACTTCGGCGGCGAGTTCGGAGAAGGTGAGCGTGAGGTAGTCGATATCGCCGGCGGTGGTGCGGCCGCGGGGAATTTTTAAGGCGGCGGTGGCGGGTGACGCGGCGGCCATGAGCGCGAGGTGGCGGGCGATGTTGGCGTTGTTCTCGGCGGGAGCGGTCACGGGGCGGCAGGTTTGCGGTTGGACGCGGCGGGGCAAAGAAAAACCCCGCGGGTGGCGGGGTTGGATGAGTGTCGCGGGTGGAACAAACGCCCGATGGGGACATCGGGCTTCACCTCAATAATCGTGGAGGGTGATGAGGCCCCAAAGGAGCGTGGTCTTGGCGCCGGAGGGGTTCCCTTGGCCGACGAGTTTGGTGGTGTCGACCGCTACGGTGGTGGCGGCGGGGGGCTGGAAAGAATTGGTGGCGACGGTGAGAGCCCCGCCGAGGAGCGAGGTTTCTTTGCCGCCGGACGGCGTGGTGCGGGTGGCGCAACCGGCGCTAAACAGCACCGTGGATGTGAGCAGAACCAGAGCGGGGCGAAGCGATGATTTCATAGCGAAGATCAGGGGGATTTCAGGGAGGGGATGGATCGAAGGAGGGAGGCTTGCCAAGGGAGCAGAACGTCATCGAGGTCGGACGGGACTTGGGCAAGGTGGGAAAGTTGGGCGCGGTTCGCAATCAAGGTTGCTTCGATAGAAAGCTGGGTGGCGATGCGGTCGCGGTCTTCCTTGATGCGGTCGAGGCGGGCAAGTTCGGACTGGTTGAGTGAGCGGCGACCCGCGTCGCGGCCGGGCCGGCGAGGCAGCGTGGAGGGATCGGTCTCGAAGCCGCGGCGGAGAGCGGCGGTGAGAGAGGGCATGAGCCGGTCGTGGCGTTTGCCGAGATTCACTTGGGTTAAAATGGCCTCCGCCGTCTGGCCGTCTTCGGCGGCGTAGGCGATGTCGAGCAGGAGGTCGTTGTTGCAGACTTTAAACGGCGGAGTGTCGATCTGTTCGGCCGTGGTTTCACGCCAGTGCCAGATGGCGTGGAGCACGGGTTGGCCGAGGCCGCGGAGGCGTTCACTGCGGCCGATGCGCCAATCGTGCTCGGTGGCGGGGGCGAAGCCCTCGGTGCCGGCTTGGATTTGGGCGCGGCATTGTTGGTCGAGCCATTCGAGCCGGTCGAGGTCGGCGAGTCCGCGGGTAAGGATGTCGCGTAGGCCGGGGAGGTGCCAGACGTCGAGGGCAGCGTAGTCGAGCAGCTTCGGGACGATGGGTCGGCGGGACCAGTTGGCCTTTTGACCGGATTTGTCGGCGGTGATGCCAAAGTGTTCTTCGAGGAGGGCGGCGAGACCGATGCGTTGGCGGCCGAGCAGTTGTGCGGCGAGCATGGTGTCGAAGATGCTCTTGGCGCGGAAGCCGCAGCGGTCATGCAATAGGCGCAGATCGAAATCGCTGCCGTGCATCACGAGGTGGAGCTGGGCGAGTCGGTCCCAGAGGGGCGTGAGATCGAGGTCGGGTGCGAGGGCGTCCACAAGGTAGACTTCGCCGTCGACATAGAATTGGAGCAGGCAGAGCCGGACCTTGTAGTGAAACATGTTGTCCGCCTCGGTATCGAGGAAGACCTCGTCGACGCGGTTGAGGGCGGCCAAGAGCGGAGCGAGGGAGCCGGGGCGGTCGAGCAGCTTGTAGTGAGTCGGACGCGCCGGATGACGCGAAGTGGGACGGGACGCGGCGGGGGCCGTGGTGGCGGGGGGCTTGACGCCGAAAAAGCGGCGAACGGAAGGAGACAGTAAACGTGAAATCATCTCGACAGGCGAAGAGCGTGGGCCGCGGTTCGGCGGAGGGCGAGAGCGTAAAACTGAGTTGGGGTAAAAATTGGCGGGGTGAATGAGGCGAGGGGAACGGGAAGATCAGGCTGGAGCGGACCAAGCGGTGAGGAAGGAATCGATGAGTTGAGGCAGATCGGAGCTGTAGCCGCCTTCGAGAATCGCGGCCGACGGGATGGCGTGGTGGGCGCGAGTTTCGGCGAGCCATGTGCCGAGGGTGGCGAAGTCCTCGGCTTCGAGGGTCATGGCGGTGATGGGGTCGCGAGCGTAGGCGTCGAAGCCGGCGGAGACGAGAATCAGGTCGGGTTGAAAGGCGATAATGGCGTCGAGCGAAGCGCGAAGCGCGGCGAGATGTTGGGGCCGTGGAGTGCGGGGAGCGACAGGCCAGTTGCGGGTGCGGGGCCCGAGATCGGTGATTCCGGTGCCGGGGTAGCAAGGGTGCTGGTGGACTGACGCGAAGAAGAACGTTGGGGTGTCGGCGTGGGCGTGGAGGATGGCTTCGGTGCCGTTACCGTGGTGGGCGTCGAAATCCCAAACGGCGACGCGGCGGGCACCGAGATGGTGGTGGGAGTGGAGGGCGGCGATGGCGATGGAGTTGAGATAGCAGAAGCCCATGGCAGTGGCGGCGGTGGCGTGATGGCCGGGTGGGCGCATGAGGGCGAAAGCGGGCGTGCGCCGGGTGAGCGCGTGGGCGGCGGCGGCGAGAGCGGCGGACACGGCGCGACGAGCGTGGGCGGCGATGTCGTCAAAGAAAGGCGTGTCAGCGTCAAAGTCGCGGGTTTCGTCGAGGCGGCGCAGGTGGGCGGGGGTGTGAGCGAGGAGCAAGGTCGCGTCGGCGACCGAGGTTGAGGGGGCCGGAACGCGGAATTCCCAATCGGGATGGGCGGTGCGGAGGTGTGCAACCGAACGGGTGACGCGGGCGGGCTGCTCGGGGCGCATGGCGGAGCCGTAGGATGCGCACAGGGGGTCGTGAAAGATGAGCATGGGGAAAGGGCCGCAAAAAGGCGCCGGAGGCGCAAGAATCCAAAGCCTGAGAACGGCGGAAATGCACGGATTTCTAACTGTGACTTTTCGAAAAATCCGTGGCCAAGTAGAGCGAATGAACGTTGTCGTGCTTTGCTCGGGGGGAATGGATTCGGTGGTGGCGCTGCATTGGGCGCGGAGGGAGCATGTGGTGGTGGCAGCAGTGAGCTTCGACTACGGGGCGAAGCACAACCATCGGGAGATTCCGTTTGCGGCGGAGCAGGCGGCGCTGGCAGGGGTGAGGCATGAGATCGTGGCTCTGGACTTTGTGAACCGGTTGTTTGCGTCGGACCTGTTGAAGAATGGGGGCGAAATTCCGGAGGGACACTATGAGGCGGCGAATATGAAGCAGACGGTGGTGCCGTTTCGGAATGCGATCATGTTGGCGGTGGCGACGGGCTTGGCGGAGAGCCGGGGGGCGGAGGGACTCATGATCGCGGCGCACGGCGGCGACCATGCGATCTACCCGGATTGCCGTGAAGAATTTATGCGCGCGATGGGTGACGCGATGCGGCTCGGCACGTATGCGGAGGTGAAATTGTTGCGGCCGTTCATCGCGATGACGAAGGCGGAGATCGCGGTGGCGGGAGCGAAGTTGGGCGTAGATTTTGGGCGGACCTGGTCGTGCTACAAGGGTGGCGACGTGCATTGCGGGAAGTGCGGGACATGTGTGGAGCGCCGTGAGGCGTTTGAACTCGCCGGGATCAGTGATCCGACGGTGTATGCGGAGACGGGGGTGTTGCCGGGCAAGCCGGGGGTTAGTTAAGTTTTCGAGCGATGCTGATTTCGGAGATTTTTTATTCGTTGCAGGGTGAAGGGGCTTTGAGCGGCGTGCCGTCGGTTTTTGTGCGGACGAGCGGGTGTAATCTGCGCTGCGCTTGGTGCGACACGCCGTATGCCTCTTGGAATCCCGAGGGTACGACGATGAGGGTGGATAACATCGTGGCGGCGGTGCAGTCGCACCGCACGGCACGGCACGTGGTGCTGACGGGTGGTGAGCCGATGATCGCGAAGGAAATCCGCGAGCTGGCGGCGGCGCTCAAGGAGCTGGGTTATCACATCACGATCGAAACGGCGGCGACGGTGGCTCCGGAAGCGATCGCGTGCGATCTGGCATCGATGTCACCGAAATTGCTCAATTCGGCACCGCAGGGGACGGAGCACGGGGTGTGGCGGAAAAAACACGAGGCGACGCGTTGGCAGCCGACCGTAGTGCGGGCGTGGCTCGATGCCGGTTGCGACTATCAGTTTAAATTCGTGGTCGCGGCGCCTTCGGATGTGGAGGAGCTGGAAGGAATGTTGGCTTCGTTGAAGCGGGATATTCCACGCCATAAGGTGCAATTGATGCCCGAGGCGCGCACGCTGGAGGCGATGCGCGAGCGGGCGGGGTGGCTCGGCGAGGTGTGCAAAGCGCGCGGTTACCGCTACGCGCACCGGTTGCACATCGAACTCTACGGCAACAAGCGGGGCACGTAGCCGTGGATTCTCCCCTGCCCTGCCCCGCTTGATTTTTTTTCATGAACACGCCCACGCCCGATCCGCTTAAAAAATTCTCCGACGAGTTGCACGCGCTTGCGGCGCGATTCCAAGACCATCAGGTAACGCTGCAGGAGATCATCGATGCGCTTGGGGCGCGGGCTTCGGCGCTGTTGATCATCATTCTTGCCCTGCCCTTCTGTGCGCCGATTGCGATCCCGGGATTGTCGACGCCATTTGGTTTGGCGATCCTGGCTTTGGCGGGGTGCTTTGCGCTCGGTCGGCCGCCCTGGTTGCCGCAGCGTTTGCTGAAGGTAAAATTGCCGCCGAAATTTTTCCGGGCGGTGCTCGAAGGGGCGAGCAAACTGATCGGATGGATTGAAAAGAGACTGCGGCCGCGCTGGCTCTGGCTGACGGAGGGCAACGCGATGCGTTTCGTCCACATGGGGATGGTCTGCGCCGGAGCCGGGTTGCTATTGCTGCCGTTGGGCGGCATCCCCCTCACGAATACACTGCCGGCGTTGGTGATCGTGTTCGGAATGCTCGGCGTGATGGAGCGCGACGGTGTGGCGGTGGTCGCCGCCTATGGGTTCTTGGTCGCGACGGTCGTTTACTTCGCGTTGTTCGCGACCGCCGTCATCGAACTGATTTCACGCCTCAGGCAGCACCTGGGGGTTTAGCCTCCGCCTTGGGTGGGATGGCGAGCGACGCCACGATGGAAATCGTGAGCAACGTGCCGATGATCCCGAGCGACCAAGTGATGGGGAATTTTCCGCCGAAGGCGTCGTTGAGCCAGACCATCTTGAGGCCGACGAAGACAAGGATCAGCCCAAGTCCGTATTTGAGGAAGCGGAACTTGTGCATGACGCCGGCGAGCATGAAGAACATCGCGCGCAGGCCGAGGATGGCGAAGACGTTTGAGGTGAAAACAATCAGCGGCTCCTTGGTGATCGCGAAGATCGCGGGCACGGAGTCGACGGCGAAGATGATGTCGGTGACCTCGAGGAAGACGAGACACACAAACAACGGAGTGGCGTGGAGGATGCCGTTTTTTCGGGTGAAGAAATTTTGGCCGTCGAGCTGCGGGCTGACCGGGATCATCTTCCGCAGGAGGCGAATGACGGGATTCTTCTCCGGATCGATGGGTTTCTCGGGGGCGAAAAGGATTTTGATACCGGTGAGGATCAGGAATGCGCCGAAGAGCCAGATGACCCAGTGGAACTGCATCAACACGGCCCCGAGCGAGATAAAGATAATGCGGAAAATGAGGGCGCCGAGAATGCCGTAGAAGAGGACCCGGTGTTGATACTTGGCCGGGATGGCGAAGTAGGTGAAGACGACGACGAAGACGAAGACGTTGTCGACGGAGAGGGATTTCTCGACGACGTAGCCGGTCAGAAATTCAAGGCCGGTTTGGTTGGCGAGGAGGGTAGCTTGGGCCGCGGTGAGACCGGCGGCGAGCAGGCGGGGATCTTGGGGAAGCTTCCATTGGGCATATTGCCAAAAACCGTAGCAGAAGACCATCGCGAGACTGACCCAGACGATGCTCCAGATCAGCGCTTCTTTGAACTTAACTTCGTGGGACTCCTTGTGAAAGACACCGAGATCCAGCGCCAACATGCCGAGCACGAAGAGCGTAAAACCGGCGTAGAACCACCAGTAGTCGGCGAAGGGAAAGAGGATGACGGACGGGTCCATGGGCGCGTTAGTTTGAAATGAGGGACGCGAGAGCAAAAAGCCCGTCAGGATTCGGACAAGGGCAAGTTTCTGGAATAACCCGAGATTGTTTCCAGTGGGAAAGGCCGTAACGTCGTTGGATGGTTGAAATCATCCACCTGGCGGTGACCTGGGCCTTGATCGGACTGATCTGGCTGGTGCAGGTCGTGATTTATCCGCAGTTCCGGGCGGTGGGGCGGTTGGAGTTCGGGGCGTATCACGCCGACTACACGCGGCGAATATCGTGGATCGTGGGACCTTTGATGGTGGCGGAGCTGGGGAGCGCGGCGTGGCTTCTATGGGCTGGAGAACGCAGCGGCTGGTTTTTGGTTTCGCTGGGGCTGATTGGGGTTAACTGGCTCTCGACGGTGATCGTGCAAGTGCCGCTGCACCGGAGGTTGGAGCAAGGGTTCGAGGCGGGCGCACACGGGCGGCTGGTGGCAACGAACTGGGTGCGGACGGGGGCATGGACCGCGCGCGGCGTATTGGTGGCCGCCGGGTGCCTCTAGCGAGACCCGATCAGTGGGCGGGCGGGCGAAGTTTGGGATCGGGCGTGGAGCAACCGCAGTCTCCCCCGCAGTGAGGACTTTTCTTTTTTGCGTAGGCCCGGAGCACGAGCCAGCTCGCGGCAAGGCCGACGAGGACGAGGGCAGCGAGGGATTGGACGGCGGGGGACATGGCGGGCGATCAGAAGCCGAGGGCTCGGCCGCCTTGGTAGACGATGAAGGAAAGGATCCACGCGGTGCCGGTCATGTAGCAGGTCTGGAAGATCGGCCACTTCCAGCCGTTGGTCTCGCGTTTCACGACGGCGATGGTGCTCATGCATTGCATCGCGAAGACGTAGAAGATCATGAGCGTGAAGCAGACGAGCGGCGTGAAGAGGGGGCGACCGTCGGGCCATTGGGCGGCGAGCAAGGCTTGGCGTAGAGGGGTGGTGTCGTCGTCGGTCGTCTCGACGTTGAAGACGACACTCATCGTGCTCACGAAGACTTCACGGGCGGCAAACGAGGTGATCAGGCCGATACCGATCTGCCAGTCGAAGCCGATGGGTTTGATGAAAGGTTCGATGGCGTGGCCGGCTTGGCCGGCGAAGCTTTGGGCGAGCTGTTGGGTGGGCGGCGTGCCTTCGGGGGCCTTCGGATAGGCCGAGAGAAACCACAGGATGATGCTGATCCCGAGGATGACGGTCCCGGCGCGGCGCACGAAGAGCCAACCGCGCTCGACCATGTGTTGCGCGACGTCCTTGAGGCGCGGGAGCCGGTAGGGCGGCAGCTCCATGATCATGAGCGGCGGCGCGCCTTTGAGCAGCGTGCGCTTGAAGAGCCAGGCGAAGAAAAACGCGCCGAAGGTGCCGAGCGCATACATGAGAATCATGATTCCGACCTTGGTCGGAAGCGGCACGCGGTCGCCGGGCACGAGGGCGGCGATCATGAGCAGATAAACGGGCAGACGCGCGGAGCAGCTCATGAGCGGCGCGACGAGGATGGTGACGAGCCGATCTTTCGGATCCTCGATGGTGCGTGTGGCCATGATGCCGGGGATGGCGCACGCGTAGGAGCTGAGCATGGGGATGAAGCTTTTGCCGTTGAGGCCGACCCGGCTCATTAGTCGGTCCATGATGAAGGCGGCGCGTGCCATGTAGCCGGTGCTTTCGAGTAGGCCGATGAAGAAAAAGAGAATCAGAATCTGTGGGAGAAAAATGATCACTCCCCCTACCCCGGCGATCGCGCCGTCGGTGATGAGGTCGCGCAGATCGCCCGGAGGCAGCGCAGTTTTGACGGCGTCGGCGAGCGAAGCGATGTGGGTGTCGATCCAGTTCATCGGCCCTTCGGCGAGGGTGAAGATGCTCAGAAAGAGCAACGTCATCACGGTGCCCAGCACGGCCCAGCCCCAAAACGGGTGAGTGGCGACGGAGTCGATTTTGTCGGAGGCGCTGGGGCCGACGGTGCCGTCGCGCAGGACGACCTCGGCGGCGATTTGGCCGATCGCATCGTAGCGCGAACTGACGAGGGTACCGGCCCAGTCCGTGCCGGCGGCAGACCAGCGTTCTTGCCAAGCGCGGAGGAGCTCGGCGGTGCGCGAGCTAAGGGGCGACGAACCGGCGACGCGCACGCTGTCTTGGTCGGTCAGGAGCAGGAGGGCTTCGGCGCGAGCGAGCAGCGGGGCTTTGCGGTCGTGGGCGATGAGCGAGGCTTGGAGTTCGCCGATGGCGGGGGCGATGGCGGCGGGGATGTCCCAGGCGTGACGGGCGAGCGGGAGATCGGGGCGACTCATGGCGAGCTTGAGCTCGATGAGGCCGCGGCCGTGAACGGCTTCGCAGGCGATGACGGGGATGCCGAGTTCTTTTTCGAGGCGGGCGGCGCGGACGTTGAGACCGGCGCGCGCGGCGAGATCCATCATGTTCAACACGAGGATAACGGGGCGGCCTAGGTCGAGAACTTGATGAACGAGATAGAGATTTCGTTCAAGATTGGTGGCGTCGACGATGCAAAGGATTCGGTCGGGGGGTGAGGTATCGGCGCGGCGGCCCAGCAGCACGTCGCGCGTGACGGCCTCGTCGGGCGAGCGGGCGGCGAGCGAGTAAGTGCCGGGCAGGTCGATGACGGTGATGGGTTGGCCGTGCTGCGAATAGGCGGTGCCGACTTTCTTTTCGACGGTGACGCCGGGGTAGTTGCCTACTTTTTGTTTCAGGCCGGTGAGGGCGTTGAAGAGCGTACTTTTTCCGCAATTTGGATTTCCAACGAGTGCGTAGACCGGTTGGCGCGAGGGTGACACGGGGGGACCGGATGAAATATGCGTGGGCAGAGCCATAAAAAATGCTCTACGCAGCGGGCGATACGAGGATGTAATCTGCCTCGGATTTGCGAAGGGTGAGATGGTAACCTCGAATTTTGATTTCGAGCGGATCGCCGAGCGGTGCGGTGCGGACGAGAGTGATGGGTGTGCCGGTGAGCAGGCCCATTTCGCGGAGGCGAAGAAATGCCGTGCCCAGCTTCGGGAATTCGCGGATGGTCGCTTTGGCACCCACGGCGAGTTGGGAGAGAGGGATCGAGGACGGGTCCGACGAGGGTGGAGCGGGAGCGTCGGGCATGGCGGCGGAATTTGTGAGGAGGGACGTGGCGCTCTGAGGGCGGGTCGGAGACCTGCCCTACTTTTGGGCCAACGGCTCGACGAGGATATGGCTAGCGGCAGCGTGGCTCAGGGCGATTCGGGTGCCGCTCACTTGGCAAAGGATGGTGGTGGTGCCGGAAACTTTCGTGACGCAGGACGATTCGCCGAATCCCATTTCTCGGACGCGTTGGCAAAAATGAATGTCTCCGGTCAGCGAACACACCCGCCCCGTCGCTCCAGCGGGGAGCTGACAGAGTGGCATGGGTTCGGGTGAGGGCATCCGATTCATCCTAGGTGGGGCACGTTGCTCGCGATGAGATTGAGTTTCAAGGGCAACTTGCAGGTTTTTCGGAAGTTCACAAAAAAGCGCGACGGATGACGTCGCGCTTGGGCTGATGCGGGCTGGGGCAGTACCTCCCCTGCCCCACGACTTGGTTGAGATGCGTCAGCGGCGGCGGCGTTTGAGGGCGAGTTGGGTGCCGGAGAATCGCACCATGTTCTGCAGATGCTCGAACTCGGCGGGGTCCATGTCTTTAGCCTCTTTGATGGCTTGTTCGGCGCGTTGCAGGGCGTTTTCCACGGCCTTCTCGTCGATTTTATCTTCGGTGATGGCGCGCTCGGCGAGAATGGAGACCTTATCGCCGGAGACTTGGGCAAAACCACCGCCGACAGCGAGGAATGAAACGACGGTGCCTTTGGTCACCCGTAACTCCCCGTCCTGAACCTGCGTCAGCAACGGGATGTGGCCGGGAAGGATGCCGATTTCACCGTCAACGGTCGGGATGACGACCGTATCGATGGTATCGGAGAAAACCCGGGCTTCGGGGGTGACGATTTCAAGCGTTAAGGCCATGGTGTCGAAAGGAGCGAGTGGTGGGGAACGAGCGCTTTACAAGTCAAGCGTTGTTCGCGGCCGACTGAGTTACTTTTTCGCTCCGCCGGCGGCGATGACTTCGTCGATGCCGCCCTTCATGTAGAAGTCGCCTTCTGGAATGTGATCGAGCTCGCCGTCGAGGATCATCTTAAAGCCACGAACGGTCTCTTTGACGGGGACGTATTTGCCGGGCGAGCCCGTGAATACTTCGGCGACCGCAAACGGTTGAGAGAGGAAGCGCTGGATTTTGCGGGCGCGGTAAACGGTCTGCTTGTCCTCGGGGGAAAGCTCGTCGAGGCCGAGAATCGCGATGATATCTTGGAGGTCCTTATAGCGTTGGAGGACGCGCTGCAGTTCGCGGGCGACGCGGTAGTGCTCTTCGCCGACGATGGAGATTTCGAGCGCCTTCGAAACGGAGGCGAGCGGGTCGACGGCGGGATAGATACCGAGTTCGGCGATGGAGCGTTCCAAGACGATCGTGGAGTCCAAGTGGGCGAAGGTGTTGGCCGGGGCCGGGTCGGTGAGGTCGTCGGCGGGAACGTAGACCGCTTGCACGGAGGTGATGGAACCCTTCTTGGTCGACGTGATGCGCTCCTGGAGGAGACCCATTTCGTTGGAGAGTGTGGGTTGATAACCCACGGCGGAGGGCGAGCGGCCGAGGAGCGCGGAAACCTCCGAGCCGGCTTGCGAGAAGCGGAAAATATTGTCGATGAAGAGCAACACGTCCTGGTTTTTCTCGTCGCGGAAATACTCGGTCATCGCGAGCGCCGAAAGGGCGACGCGCATACGGGCGCCCGGGGGCTCGTTCATTTGGCCATAGACGAGGGCGACCTTGGATTTCATGAGGTCCTTCTGGTCGATAACGCCAGCTTCGGACATTTCGTGATAAAGATCGTTGCCCTCGCGGGAGCGCTCGCCGACGCCGGCGAACACGGAGTAACCGCCGTGGGCTTTGGCGATGTTGTTGATGAGTTCGAGAATGACGACGGTCTTGCCCACGCCGGCGCCACCGAAGGCTCCGGCTTTGCCGCCCTTGATGAAGGGAGCGATGAGGTCGATGACCTTGATGCCGGTCTCAAGAATGGTGGCCTTGGTATCTTGATCGGCGAGCGCAGGAGCGGGCCGGTGGATCGGATATTTTTTGTCGTGAATCACTGGGCCGCGGCCGTCGACCGGTGCGCCGGTGACGTCGAGAATGCGGCCGAGGATACCGTTGCCCACCGGCACGGAAATCGGAGAGCCGGTGTCGACGACGGCCATGCCGCGCTTCAAGCCCTCAGAGGATGACATGGCGATGGCCCGGGCCAAACCGCCGCCGAGATGTTGCTGGACCTCGAGAGTGAGGTTCTCGGATTTTCCGCCGACGGTGAACGCGATCGTCAGCGCCTGATAAATGGGCGGGATGGCGTTTTCTGCGAACTGCACGTCGACGACGGGGCCGATAACTTGGACGATTTTGCCGGTATTCATTGAGAAAGGGATTTTTTAAACCGTGAAGCGAAGGAGAAGGTGATCAGGCGGCGAAGGCGGAGGCGGCGATTTCAAGGATTTCCTGAGTGATCGCGGCTTGGCGGGCTTTGTTGTATTCGAGGGAGAGTTCGCCCACGAGTTTGGTGGCGTTGTCTTTCGCCGTCTTCATCGCGACCATTCGCGCACTTTGCTCGGAGGCTTTGGCCGAGAGCACGAGCTGGTAGATGTTGCGGTTTACGTAAAAGGGAAGAAGGGCCTCGAGCACTTGGTTTGCTCCGGGCTCGAAGAGCATCTCGCGATCGTCGGCATGGGGCACACGAACGGCGCCGGTATCTGCTTGGACGGACGCCACGAACTCCTTCAAGTTGTTCAGCGGTAACACGGGGCGGACGATAGACTCCTGGATGAGCGTGTTCTTGAAGCGCGGGTAAATCACTTCGATGGTGTCGATGGCGCCTTCGAGAAACTGTGCGACCATGAATTCCGAGGCGACTTTCACTTCCGAGAATGCGGCGCGGTCGGAGACGGTGAAATCGGCCACCATGTTGCGTTTGGTGCGGGCGATGAACTGTGCGCCCTTACGCCCGATGACATAGAACTTCACCGGAGTTTTGATATCCGTGACGAGCTTGAAGAGATTGGCGTTAAGGGGTCCGCAGAGTCCTTTGTCGGTAGAAATAAGAAGGACGCCGCGGGTTTTTACCTCACGCTGGGTCAAAAACGGATGGTGCGATTCGTCGACCCGGGTCGCGAGCGCCGCAAGCATGTCGGCCATGAGTTGGGCATAGGCGCGGCCGGCGAGTGCGGCGGCCTGGGCCTTTTTCATTTTCGACGCGGCGACGAGCTCCATCGCCTTCGTGATCTGGCGGGTGTTTTTGACCGACTTGATGCGTCGGCGGATGTCGCGGGTGGATGCCATCGGATTATTTTTGATTCTTGATTCTCGATTTTCGATTTCGAGCGGCGCGCGGGCCGGAATCGAAAATCAAAAATTGAAAATCTAAAATTGAATTAGGCGCTGAAGCCGGATTTCCACTCGTCGCAGGCGGCTTGAAGTTTTGCTTCGAGGTCTTTGTCGAGGGCGGCCTTGGTGCGGATTTCCGTGAGGAGAGCGTCTTTGCGGGTAGTGAAGAAGTTCTTCATGTTCGCTGCGGCGACGACGACTTTTTTGGCTTCGATGGGATCGAAGAAACCCTTCTGCATCGCGAAGAGGACGGAGACTTGGAGCTCGATTGGCGACGGGCTAAAGGCGGGTTGCTTGAAGAGTTCAACGATGCGGGCGCCGCGATCGAGTTGCGCTTTAGTTTTGGCGTCGAGGTCGGAGCCGAATTGGGCGAAGGCTGCGAGTTCCCGGAATTGGGCAAGCTCACCCTTGAGTTTGCCGCCGACTTGTTTGGTGGCTTTGATCTGCGCGGAGGAACCGACGCGGGAAACGGAGAGACCGACAGACACGGCGGGACGGATGCCTTGGTTAAAGAGGTCGGTCTCGAGGAAGATCTGGCCGTCCGTGATCGAGATGACGTTGGTGGGAATGTAGGCCGAGACGTCGCCAGCGAGGGTTTCGATGATGGGCAGGGCGGTGAGCGATCCTTTGCCGTCGAGGCGAGCGGCGCGCTCGAGCAGGCGGGAATGGAGGTAGAAGACGTCGCCGGGATACGCTTCACGGCCGGAGGGGCGCTTCAAGATGAGCGAGATTTGGCGGTAGGCGACGGCGTGCTTGGAGAGATCATCGTAAACAATGAGTGCATCCATGCCGTTTTCCATGAACCATTCGCCGATGGCGGCGCCGGAGTATGGGGCGATGTATTGGTTGGCGGGATTATCGGCGGCGGTGGCGGCGACGATCACGGTGAATTCCAGCGCGCCGGCGGCCTCGAGGGCGGCGACGGTGCGGACGACGTTGGAACTCTTTTGTCCGATAGCGACGTAGATGGAATAAACGGGACGAAATTTAGCGTCACCGCTGGCGAGGCCGACCTTGTTGATCTTCGCCTGATTGATGATGGTATCGATCGCGATGGTGGTCTTGCCGGTGCCACGGTCGCCGATGATGAGTTCGCGTTGGCCGCGGCCGATCGGAATCATGGAATCAATGGCCATGATGCCGGTGAAAAGTGGCTGATTGACCGATTTGCGGGCCATGATGCCGGGGGCGATGCGTTCGACCGGATAGGTCTCTTTTGAGTCGATGGGGCCTTTGCCGTCAGCCGGGTTACCGAGGGCGTCGACCACGCGACCGAGCAGGGCCTTCCCGACGGGCACCGAGAGCAGTTTGCCGGTGGTTTGAACTTCGTCGCCTTCTTTGAGTTGGGAGACGTCGCCGAGGATGACGCAGCCGACTTCGCTTTCCTCAAGGTTGAGGGCGATGCCGATGGCGCCGCCGGGGAAAGCGACCATCTCGTTATACATGACATCGGACAAGCCGTCGATTTTGGCGACGCCGTCGGCGATGGTGCGGATGTTGCCGGTGTTCTTCTTGACCGCTTTGGTCGAGAGTTTGGCGATTTGCTGTTCGATTTGTTCGAGGACGGTGCTCATCTCAGAAAAAGCGTAAAGGGTTGGGCGCGAGGCAGGATTTAAACGGAAACAGAAAGCGTGGCGAGTTGGCTGGAGACAGAGGATTCGTAGATATCGTCGCCGACACGAACTCGAAGACCGGCGAGCAATTTGGGGTTGGCGCGGGTGGTGGTGGTGATCGTGCGGCCGTATTTCTTGGTCATTGATGTTGCAATGGCACCGAGAGCGGGAGCGGTTACTGCGCCGGCGTGCTCGACCAATGCTTCGCTTTTGGCGAGTTCGGTGGCGATGAGCCGGCGGTAGGCCTTAAGCACGAGAACCGAGTGGGCGGGAGCGCTCTTTTCGATGTATTGAAGAACTCCGGCCACGCGATCGGGCGAGACGACACCCTCAACCAAGCTCAATTTGAAGAACTGGCGGGCGAGAAGCTGGATTTGTTTGGCGGCGGCGGCCATGCGGAGCGTGAAGGGTTGGGGATTTTAAACGCCGGCGAGTTCGCGGGCAGCGGACTCGTTGTATCCGGCGCGGTCGGCGTCGGTGAGCTTCTTGGCGAGGACGCGTTCGGTGGTGGCGACGACGAGGCGGGCGATCTCTGTGCGGGCCTCGGCGAGCATTTTCTTCTTTTCGAGTTCGATGGCCTCTTGGGCCTTTGCTAGGAGGGCTGCGGCTCGTTCGATCGCTTCTTTCTGCTGTTTATCAGCGAACTCTTTGGAGGTCTTTTGCGCTTCGGCCACGATGGCTTGGGCTTTGTGTTGGGCGTCTTTGAGTGCGGCTTCGGTTTGCTGCTGCGTGGAGGCGAGCTGAGCCTTCATTTCCTCGGCGTATTTGAGGCCGGCATCGATCTTGTGCGTGCGCTCGTCCATCGCCGCGATGGTGGGTTTGATAGCCTTCCAGTAGAGAACACCAAAAAGAATGATGAAACTAACGATCTGAACGACGACGTATTTCCACTCGACTCCGAAGCGCTCAAGGATGTTGGGCTCTGCAGCGGCGGCATGTGCGGCGTGGACGGCAACGGCAGGAGCTTCAACAAATGCTAGAAAAAGCGAATGCAGCATGACGGGGAGTTCGAACGACGAGGGTTAAAAAGGATGGACGCGCCCCAAAAAAATGAGGCGCGTCTAGGTCGATTGACTTACTTGGTCGCGAGGAACAAGGCGAGCACGCCGAGACCTTCGACGAGGGCCATACCGATGATGGATTGGACTAGGATCTTGGTGGCGGCGCCGGGATTGCGGCCGACGGCTTCAACGGCCTTGGTGCCAATAAGACCGACGCCGATGGCGGCTCCGAGGAGACCGGCGGCGCTGGTGACGTTACCATAGATTTCAGCGAGGATGAGGTTCATGATGTGGATGTATTTTTTGTTTTGGTTTCCGCTGTGCGCACTCGTCGGCACGCTCCCAACGGGAAAGGATTAGTGGCGGGCGTCGGCGGCGTGGCCTTCGGCGTGGTCGTGATCATCGCCATGATTGCAGATTAGGCCGATGTAGACGGATGATAGCAGGGTGAAGACCAAGGCTTGGATCAGACCTACGAGCAGCTCTAGGAAATAGAAAACGAAAAGAAATCCGGTGCCGTGCAACAGACTTTCGCCGCCAAAGACGTTGCCGAAAAGGCGCACTGAAAGCGTAAAAGGACGGATGAAGATTGAAACGACCTCGATCACGCCCACGATCAAAAAGACGCCCGATAGAACATAGTAAAGCGCGGCAGGGATCTCCCGTTTATCCGCCTTGTTACCGAAAATGTCGTGGAGAATGAGTTTCGTTCCGGCGAATTTGAAGATGATGACCAACCAAGCCCCGAACGAAACGATGGCGAGCGCGATCGTGCTGTTAAAATCGGCGGTAAACGGCCGAACGAACGGCGCTGTCAGGTGAAATTTTCCGTCTGGGCGGTCCTCGCCCATACCAACGGTTCCGACTCCTGGAAGGAGGCCGGTCCAGTTTTGCAGGAGAATGAAGAGGAAAAACGTAACGAGAAGAGGAAACGCGAAAGGGAACGCTTTCCGACCGACGATGGGTTCGAGGAGGTCTTTTAGTCCGCTGATCAAAGACTCGACTACGGCTTGTCCTTTGGAGGGCAAAACCGAGGGTTTGCCGATCAACCACATGACAAAAAAGATGATCGCGATCGAGACGGCCCAGCCGGTCACCATGCTGTTCGTGATGGCCCAGCCGTTACCGAAATCGATTAACTTGCTGGCCTTGGGTGACACACCTGCGCCGTCGCCCGCAAAAGCGATGGATCCTGAAAAAAACAGGGCCGTTAAAGTGGCGAGTTTAGGGACTCGGAGCATGACGCGCAAAGGTGCTTGGGAGGTTTTGAAAGGTTCTGAAATAGGTAACCTTCCCCTTCCCCGTCAACCCCGGAAAGGGTGCTCGGTGAGGATACAGGTTGGATTTCTCGCCGCTAATGGAATCGATAAACTTACCCGATACTCGGCTCAAATTGGCTTTTGTGGCGCGGCGACGAGGGAGTAATGGCTTGATGCTCGGGCTTGGAAGACGGTGGTGAATTCGAATGCCCAAGGGGATGAATGGATTGCCCATGCTGGATGGGCGCTGACGATGGCTTCAGTGGCGGTGAAGTAAGCGAGGTCGTCCGTGCGGAAATAGAGGCGCGAGCTCGGGGTAACCCAACGGGAAAGCTTCGATAAGAATTCGGCCTGCATCAGGCGATTCTTGTGGTGCCGTCGCTTGGGCCAAGGGTCTGGGAAAAATATAAACAATTCGGATACAAATATTTGAGATGGAAATATGGCAAAAAAATCCTCGGCGCTGGTGTTGATAAAATGCACATTGGCCAGCCGCGCCCGGTTCTTCTTGCGGTTGGCGCGAGTGATGCGGTCGGCGATGATGTCGATGCCAATGCACGTTTTCTCGGGGTGCTCCGCAGCGTAAGCGGTGAGCAGGTGCCCGTGTCCGCAACCGATTTCGAGCACGCAGGTTTCCATGCCCGAAAACAGATTTCGGGTAGTCTCTTCGAGCTCGTGGAGTCGAGCGGCAGCCATGAAGGCGAAACGCGCTTCTCTCGGCCCTGGCGGTTCCTGTGCGGTCGCAATAGTAGGATCACTTGGCATCGCTTAAGGTCTCCCCTGCCCTGCCCTCGTGGATTCAATCAAGACCAGCAGGACGCTGATATCGGCCGGATTTATTCCGCTGATGCGCGAGGCTTGGCCCAAGGTGTAGGGTTTAAATGCAGCGAGTTTTTGGGCGCATTCACGGCGTAGGCCTCGCACCGACGAGTAATCTAGATCGGCCGGAATTTTGATTTTTTCGGTTTGTTCCAGCTTCAGCACATGGCGACGCTCGCGTTCTATATATCCTTTGTAAAGAACGTTATACAATACCTCGTGACGAACTTCGGGTGGCGCAAGATCGAACGAATTTGGGGTGGGTGAATCGACGCCCTGGCTTCGGATTTGGTCACCAAAGATATGGCCAGCGACCCGTTCTGTTTCGATTCGTTTGATCCAGGCGTTGATCGAGTTTTTCTTCGCTTCGACGCGTGCGATTCGTTGGGGGCTGAGGAGATTGAAAGCGCGGGCGTGATGCAGTAATCGGAGCTCGGCGCTGCCGTGGTTGAACAAAAGGCGGTGTTCAGCGCGGCTCGTAAACATTCGATACGGTTCGTTGGTTCCCTTGGTTACAAGGTCGTCGATCAAGACGCCGATGTAACTCTCGTGCCGCTTGATGATCAGGGGCTCCCCTGCCCTGCCCTTTTGCACAGCGTTGATTCCGGCGACTAGACCTTGGGAGGCGGCCTCTTCGTAGCCGGAGGTGCCATTGATTTGGCCGGCAAAAAACAGGTTTTCGACTTTCTTGGATTCTAGGGATGGGTAGAGCTGCGTGGGTGGAGCAAAGTCGTATTCGACGGCGTAAGCTGGACGTAAAAGAACCGAATTTTCCAGTCCAGGGATACTGTGGACCATTTCGACTTGAACGTCGAATGGCAGACTGGTCGACAAACCATTTACATAAAACTCGTTGGTGGATCTTCCCTCGGGTTCGAGGAAAAGCAGATGCCGTGGTTTTTCGGCGAATCGGACGAATTTATCCTCGATACTCGGGCAATACCGAGGGCCGACGCCTTCGATTTCCCCGCTATACATCGCGGACTTGCTGAGATTGCGACGAACAATGTCGGCCGTCTCGGCGGTGGTGTGGGTCATCCAGCACGAAACTTGTTCAAATCCGGGCTTCCAGCCCAGTCGACGTTCCCCGGTCTGTTCCACGTGGAACAAGTCTTGAGGATCACGGGTGTCGTGAAAGGCGAACAAAGTCGGTTGGGTATCGCCTTTCTGCTCCTGCATCTTTCCGAAATCCAAGCTTCGCCCGAGCAGTCGCGGCGGCGTGCCGGTTTTTAGGCGTTGGAGCTCGATGCCGGCTTCAAGGAAGCTATTTGACAGCGTTTTTGCGCTGAAATCGCCCAAACGGCCGCCTTCGTTCTTGTTTTGGCCGATATGCATGAGACCCCGGAGAAACGTGCCGGTCGTCACCACCACGGTCTTTCCCATAAAATCGAGGTCGAGATTGGTGCGACAGCCGATTACTTTGCCGGAGGCGAATATGAGCCCGGTAACGGTGGCTTGAAAGATTTGTAGGTTGGCTTGGAGTTCAAGCGTGTGTTTTAGGCGGAACTGATAGGCCTTCTTGTCGCATTGAGCGCGGGGTGATTGGACGGCTGCGCCCTTGGACTCGTTCAGCAGGCGGAATTGGATGCCGGTAACATCCGTGTTGATCGCCATCTCGCCACCGAGGGCGTCGATCTCACGCACCATTTGGCCCTTGGCTTGGCCGCCGATGGCTGGGTTGCAGCTCATTTGGGCGATCGTGTCGATGTTACCCGTTAGGAGTAGGGTAGAGGCACCCATGCGGGAGGCCGCCAAGGCTGCTTCTACGCCGGCGTGCCCTGCGCCGCACACGATCACATCGAACAATTTGCTATTGTAAACCATTATCTAATAATGCTATAAAACCTATTTTCCGATGCAGAAATTGGCGAAAAGAGCGTCCAGCATTCGCTCGTTATCGACTCTGCCGGAGATTTCTCCCAGTGCCGCCAGTGCGCCGCGGAGGTCGCTCGCCACCAGTTCCGAAGCCGCGTTTTCCGCCAGCTTCAGTTGAGCAGATGCCAGATCGGCCTTGGCTTGGTTGAGGGCATAGGCATGGCGGGCGTTGATCGCGACGGCGTCGTCGCCCGTGTGGGGTGCCAAGCCATCGGCCAAGCCAATGAGGGCGGATCTGAGGTCCTCAAGACCTAGTCCGGTTTTGGCGGATACGGCGACGGAACGGGCGTGTGGGATAAACGCAAGGTTCGCTGGCGACCCCGGCTGGTCGATTTTATTGATCACCACGATAACGCGATCGGGATTAAACAAGTCACTTAAACGATTATCAAACAATGGGGTAGGGGAGGTGGCGTCCAAAACGACCAAGAAGAAGTCGGCCTCGGCGGCAATCTCGTAGGTCTTGCCGATGCCCAACTCTTCGATGGCTCCGGGCTTCGGATTTAGGCCGGCTGTATCAATCAGCCTAAAACAGTGGGGCCCCAAATTGATGACTTCCTCAATAAAGTCGCGGGTCGTTCCGGGTTCGGGGCTGACGATGGCCCGTTCCTTCCCCACGAGACGGTTCAACAGCGAACTCTTCCCGGCGTTGGGCTCACCTATGATCACGGTTTTGATGCCGTGCCTCAATACTTCGCCGTAGTGACTGGTGGCGAGAAGACGGTCAGTTCCACGTAGAACGTTGGCGATTTGATTCTCTACGACCTTTCTATCCTCCGGCGGAAGGTCTTCATCCGGGAAGTCGATATACGCTTCGACCCGGGCCAGCGCGATGAGCAGTTCATCGATCAACCCCGTCATCTGTTTGCCCAAGGCGCCGCGAAGTTGGCGGTTGGCCGCCGCCAACGCCCGCTCGCTCCGGGCGTGGATCAAGTCCATAACCGCTTCAGCCTGAGCTAAATCTATTTGTCCCTGAAGAAATGCCCGTTGGGTAAACTCGCCAGGTTCCGCCGATCTGCAACCCCGCGACAAGAGGTCTTCAACGAGGCGTTGGGCAATGTACGGGTTGCCGTGGCAGGAGATCTCCAACGAGTCCTCTCCGGTGTAGCTGGCCGGCCCGACGAAAAACGTAAAGAGCACGTCGTCCAACACCAGACCTTGCCGATCCCGATAATCGGCGTGGCGCGCCAGACGTGGCGCAGGTGCCTCCCCAAAGATATCCGTCACCAATCGGGCCGAATCCGGGCCGCTCACCCGCACGAGTGCGATCGCAGAGGTGCCCACGGGAGTGGCCAGAGCGGCGATCGTATCAAGGTAGCGTGACATTTCACCGCGAACCAACGCCCGCCGTCGGCTCGCGCCAAGTCAAAAGCCCGCCCGGCGCTCTTCTCGCCCCGCGCTTGATTCGAGCTTCTCGGCCTCGAACTCGATCAAGCTCCGTTAAACGGCCTGCTCTTTAGCGCTCAAGCCGGGCCGAGCATCGACCCGACCCGGCGTCCCCTCCGGCGTGCTTCAAGCAACCGTTCATTTCGGTTCATTGATCGCCACAATTCTCGCGCCATCGGTAACTTGATCGCCCGGATACA
Source organism: Opitutaceae bacterium (assembly GCA_044356555.1). GTDB lineage: Bacteria > Verrucomicrobiota > Verrucomicrobiia > Opitutales > Opitutaceae > Tous-C4FEB. The sequence goes on from JBIKWB010000001.1 coordinate 240,088, forward strand.
CGATGATGCGCAGGCCTTCGCCCAGCCCTTCTACGATCTCCGTCTCCAAACCGTTGCTTCGTCCAATCGTCACGTTCTGCAATTTGGCCGATTTGCCCTCGACGACGAACGTCTGCCAATTCGCGCCGCGTTGAAACAACGCCCCGGCCGGCACTTTCAAAATCCCTTTGCCCGACCACGTTTCGATTTTCGCTTCGACGCGGAAATTATCGCCCAGCGTGGGGCGCGCCGCGAGCGGGTCGGTTAGGTCCACGACCACGAAAACCCGCTGCTCCTCGACCCCAAGCGCTGAGATTTTCGTGAACGCCGACGGCTCCACGAGCCGCACTTGCGCGTTGAGCGGCTCAGGCCCGCCCCATTGTTCCAATTTCACCCGTGCTCCCGGGCGGATCGCGACGCCATCGCGCGAGAGCACCTCGATCCTCGCTTCCAAATCGGTCGGGTCGCCGATTTCGACCAACGGGAATCCTGCGGGCACGAGGCGTTCGCTCTCTTGCAACACCCGCAAAATCCGCCCGCTAACCGGCGCGGTGATCACCAAGGGTTCGTTCGCACTTGCGGCCAAACCGGCGGGACGTCCGCGCAATAACACCGCCCGCGCTTGGGCGAGTTCGAACTCCGCGATTTGACCCGCGAATTCCGCCGCCCGTTCTTCCTGGGCCGCGGCCGTGGCCCGCATCTCCGCGCCGTCGATCTCTTGCCGCGACGACGCCCCGCTGGCAAACAACCGCTGCTGCCGCGTGAAATCATCGCGCTGCATTTTCGCACTCGCGCCGGCCCGGGCACGCTGCGCCTGGGCTTGGGCGACGGCCGCCTCACTCGCGCGGACTCGCGCTTCGGCTTGGGCGAGACTGCGGGTGTCGAGCAGATCGGCGCCGCCTGATTCGAGCACGGCGAGCACGGTCTTCCCGGCTTCAACGACCGCGCCGGCTTTCCACTCGATCCGGCGCAATTGCCCGGCGACCGGGCTCGCAATGACGTAGCGGTTTTTCACCCGCGTCATCCCTTCTTCGTTTACCGTGACCGTCAGATCCCCGCGGGCGACGACGGCCACCTCGGCGGGCAACGGCTTGGGCCACATTCCCACGACGATCAACGCGGCCAACAGCGCGCCGCCCAACCAGGGCAGGCGTCTCGTCCAACGCCGCGGGGCGGCGCCTTGCGGGTTCTTTTTGTTCGGAGCGGCGGGCGAGGGCAGGGGGGGATTCATCGAAGCGATACGTGATGTTTTAACGTTAAATGATTAGTCGCGGGCCTTCAACGCGCCCACAAGATCCAGTTGATCCAGCCGGCGGCACGCGAGCAACGCCGAGATCACCGACGCCGTGGTGACGATCAGGACGGCGAAGGCATAATTATACGGCGTCAAAATCAGCGGCAGGCGCACGAACTCCGTGTTGACCGTCGTCAGGATCGCCGCCGCGAATCCGGAACCGATCAAAAGCCCGAGCGGCAACGCCAACAGCGTCAGCACCGCGAGTTCGCCGACGAGCACCGCGCCCACTTCGCCCCGCGAAAAGCCGATGACGCGCAAGGTCGCGAGTTCGCGTTGGCGTTCGCTCAGCGAAATGCGAGCGCTGTTGTAGACGATGCCGAACGCCACGACCGTCGCAAACGTGAGGTAGATCATCTGGATCAAACCGATGCTCTTCGCCGTGGTCTCGCGAAACCCCTCGCGGATGCGGTTCTTCACCACCACTCCGGCGGCAACCGGCGACTCTTTCATCGCCCGCAAAAACTCCGCCCACTTGCCCCCGGCGACGGTGAGGTAGGCTCCGCTGATGCGGTCGCCTTCGCCGAGCAGGCGATTGAGCGCACCGATATCCATGAAGGCCGCGGTCCCGGCGAAATCCTCCGAGAGCGCGGCGACCGGCACCGTGAATTCGGGTCGTCGGCCGTCGAGCACGCGTACCGCCAGTTCATCGCCGACGTTCACCTCGAGCACTTCGGCCAGCTTCGAGGACAAAACGATCCCGTGCGGGGGAAGCGTGAAGGCCCGCTCTTGCGCGTCGATCACGCGAAAAAGTTCTGCCCGCGGCGGCAGTCCGGTGATGGCGAGCCGGCGGAAATGGTTGCCCGCCCGCAGCTCGACCGCCGCGCCGCGCACCGGCTCGGCCAAAACGACGCCGGGCAGAGCTTGAAAATCCGCCAGCGTGCGCGCCGGCCCCGGTTCGATCATCGACACAAAAACGGTCTGCCGCTGGATCAGGTCCCATTGGTGGTTCAACACGTAATCGATGCCGTCGCGAAAGGCGTTCGGCACGATCAGAATCCCGGTCGCCAAAGCGAGCGCGCCCATGGTGAGCAATGAACGCGTGGGTCGCCGCTCGATGTTGCGCAGCGCCATGCGGAACGACGCAGTGAACGCGCGCCCGGCGCCGAGTCGTTCGATCAACGCGGGTCGGTAGCTCGATGGTGCTTCCGGCCGCATCGCCTCCGCCGGCGGCAATCGCACCGCCGCTTTCACCGCGCCCGCGACGCCGACCACCGCGGCGAGCGTGCTCACGCCGATCGCGGCCAACACCACCGGCGTGGCCAATCGGAATTCGAGCGAGGGAAACCGAAAGAACGACGTATACATGTCCACTAACTGGTGCCCGAGTCCGATCCCGCCGAGCGTGCCCAGCCCCATCCCGCTCACGACGATGATCAGCGAAAATTTCAGGTAATGTCCGCCGATCTCGCGGTTGGAAAAACCAAACGCTTTCAAAATCGCGATCTGTTCGCGCTGGAGCGTGATTTGCCGGCTCATCACCGCATTGGTCATAAACGCGGCGACGCTGAGGAACACCAGCGGGAAGCCGACGGAGAGGCCCTGCAAAATCTGAATCTCGTCGCGCACCCGCGTATGCGAAGGATGGGACTCGCGGCCGTAGGCGCCGCGGCCGCCATAGGGCTTAAGCACGCGGTCCACCGCGGCGATGACGGCCGCCTCCGAAGCGCCGGGCGCGAGGCGCAGCGAGAGATTGTTAAAGGCGCCGTCGAGATTGCTCGCGGTGGCGAGCTCTTTGTAGGGCATCCAGAAAACCCCGTAGGTTTTGTTGTTGGGCAAAGCCGCGCCCGGTGGTGCTTCAAAGATGAATTCCGGCGAGAGCACCACGCCGGCGACGCGAAAAATTTGCCGCCGCCCGTAAAGCACGGCGGCGATCTCGTCGCCCGGTCGCAGGCGGTTGGCTTCGGCGAACGCCTCACCGGTGAGAATTTCACCCGATGATTCACGGCCCACGAGGATTCGTCCGCTGCGCAGATGAAGCCGGTTGAGCGTGAGTTCGCCTTGTTCGGGCAGCGAGAGGATCAATCCGGTCGCGGGTTCGAGCACGCCGGGCAGATCGAGCGTCACGGGCAACGCGATTCCGGTCTGCACGGCCGCCACGCCGGGGATGGCCGACAGCTGCGCGGCGACGGCGTTGGGCGCGCGTTTCAGGCGGGAGAACACATCGGCGAAACGGTTGTCGCGGTAGTAGTCCGCGCGCGTGGCGTCGAGCGAAGCGATCAGACTGCGGGTCATGATCATCATCGCCAGGCCGCAGGCCATCACGAGTGCGACGGCGAACGCCTGCGACTTCAGCGCCTTGAGATCGCGGAGCAATTTTAGATCCAGCAGCGACATGACGGGCAACGCGCGGCGTTACCAAGCGAGACTCGAGGCGGCGGCGCGGGTGGCGTTGCGTTTTTCGCCGGTGATGTGCCCGTCGGAAAGCGTGAGGACCCGATCGGCCATGCCGGCCATGACGGAGTTGTGCGTGATGATGAGGGTGAGCGTGCCCAGGTCGCGGTTGATCCGTTCGATCGCTTCCAGCACCGCCATGCCGGTGCGCACGTCGAGTGCGCCGGTGGGCTCGTCGCACATCAGCACGGCGGGGCGCTTCGCGATGGCGCGGGCGATAGCCACACGTTGTTGCTCACCGCCGGAGAGCTGTGCGGGGAAATGGTCCATGCGCGCGCCGAGACCCACGAGATGCAACGCCTCCTCGGGTGCCATCGGGTCGGCGGCGATTTCGGTGATGAGCGCGACATTCTCACGCGCCGTCAGGCTCGGGATGAGATTGTAGAATTGAAACACGAACCCGACCGCGTCGCGCCGGTAGCGGGTGAGCGAGGCTTCGTCGGCTCCACCCAGATCCCAACCGCGATAGAGCAGGGTGCCGCTGGTGGGTGTGTCGAGGCCGCCAAGAAGATTCAACAAGGTGGACTTGCCGCTGCCGGAGGCCCCGAGCACCACCAAGAATTCGCCCGGGTGACAATCGAGCGTGATTCCGTCGAGCGCACAAACTTCGGCCTCGCCGGCACCGTAGATTTTTCTCAACGCGCGGGCGTGGAAAACCGGTGCGGTCGGATCGGCGTTTTCGATTTGGGCCATGGCGGACCGAGGCTCAACGGCGGCCTGCGGCCGGGCAATGGCATTTCAGTTCGACCGCCGGTTGGCGGAGTTCCGGAGGGGCGTCGCCCGACGATAACGGCGGTCGCGGTCGGGCCGAGCCCCTGCGGAAATGAGCCAGCCGGCCGGCGGCTCAGAAGAACGTGTAATATTTGTTCTCCGCGAGGCGCTGGATCAGCAGCGCGAGCTCCATGGCGTGGTAGTCGCCCCACATCGAGGACTCTCCGCAGGGCACTTTTTGGCCTTTCGGAATGTGGTCCCAGCCATTGGGGCGGTGATAGACGCTGTGGAGCAGGAGGCCCTGGTGCTTTTTGTCGGTCGAGAGATAGGGCTCGGCGAAAAGCGTGTCGGCGATGGTGAGCCCGGCCTGGAAATACTTTTTGCCGGCGGCCTTCTCGCCGTTGGCGTCGAGCCAGCGACCGAGGCGGAGCATGCCTTGCGCGGCGATGGCGGCGGCGGAGCTGTCGACGGGCTCGTGAGCGTTGAACGGATCGGCGGCGCGTTTCGTGAAGTCGCCGAGCTTATGCGTGTTGAGCGCGGCGCTGTCCCAATACGGGATGCCGTCTTTCGCGGAGTAGCCGTCGATGTAGTAGTCGCTCGTGGCCTTCGCCGTTTCGAGAAACAGATCGGTCACCGCGCGGCGGCCGCCCACGGCGTCGAGGTCGGTGCCTTTGACGGTGTCGAGGAACTCAAGCTGCTCGGCGTAACCGGTGATGATCCAGGCGGCACCGCGCGTCCAGGTCGTGAACGGGGAGTAGCCTTGCTGCGAACTGGGGCAGCGGAACTGGCCGTCGTTGCGGTTGAACACGCTTTCATGCGCGACGCGGCCCCGCACGTCGTAGCTGTCGCGGCCCTGACCGAAGAACACATTGAAACGCGCGGTCGTGGCGGCGTGCTCGATGGCGCGATGCAAAAGATTCGTCGGCTTGTCGCCCTCACCCATGAGGACGTGGCCGAGTTGATGGGCGACCACGAGCGACCGCATCGAGCGGATGGTGTCGGCAAAGAGCGATTGCGGGCCGTTGAACGAATAGACATATCCGCTCGGCGCGACGCCGGCGGCGCCCGGGACGGGCGACCACGGTTGTTTATATTGGGTGGTGGCGTAGCGCGCGGCTTGGACGGCGCCCGAGGTCTTGAGCGCCACCTCGGTGTAGTCGAGTTCGGCTTGGTTGAAGCGGGTTTTCCCCTCGAGCATGAGCCGGCGTTGGTTGCCGTAGGTGGAGACGTTGTTGAACCCGTGGTCGTGCACGCCGACGTGTGAGACGTGCGAGGCCATGTGGCGCACGGTTTTCACGCGCCCGCGCTCGAGCATCGCGGTGTCGCCGGTGGCGTCGTAGTGGAGGAACGCCATGCCGAATTGGAAGCCTTGGGTCCACTCGGTCCAACCGCGCGAGCTGTATTTGCCCGCGACGGTGAAGACCGGCGTGCCCTTGCTCGGGTCCCAGGCGGCGTCGAGGGCGCGGATTTTTTCGCCGGCGAGTTCGAACACGCGGGCAGTTTTCTTCGAGAGTTTGGCCGGGGTGAGGGAGGCGTTGATTTTCATGAAGGAAGACATGCAAGAAACCATGAACCGGGCCGACTGCACGAATGTTTTTTCCCTTCCGCGCCGAGCTTGCAGGTCCGGGTGCGTCGGAGTGAGCATCCGGCCATGCCTTCGCTGCTCGAAGAGTTTGTCCGAGCGTTTATTCCGCTTTTTGTCGCGATCGACCCGATCGGTTTGGCGGCCGTGTTTTTGGCGTTGGGGCAGGGCACGCCGCCGGATTTGCGCCGGCGGATCGCGCGTCAGGCCACGTGGACCGGGGGCGGGGTGGCGCTGCTCTTTCTGTTTTTAGGCCAGTCGATCTTTGCCGCGATCGGCATCACCACGAGCGATTTTCAAATCGCGGGAGGGCTCATTCTGTTTATCCTCGCGGCGCGCGATCTCCTTCATTCGGCGGCCGAGGCGCCGCCGAAGCTCGCCGACGATTTTGGGGTGGTTCCGCTGGGAATGCCGCTGATTGCCGGCCCGGCCTCGATCACCACGCTCATCGTTATCGCGCAGTCGGTGGGTTACCTGATCGCGCTCGCGGCGCTCGCGGCAAATCTGCTGCTGGTGGTGTTGGCCTTCGCCTACAGCGACCGGCTTGAAAAAATGATCGGCGCGACGGGTCTGCGGGCGATTTCCAAAATCATCTCCATGCTGCTCGCCGCCATTGCGGTGAACATGATCCGCAAAGGCTGGGCCGGTTAAGCGGCCGCCGGAATTCGCGTCAGGCTGCGGCGCAGCACCAAGGTTTCGATCACGAGCCAGCTGGCCAGGATGATCAGCAACACCGCGATGCCCGCCTCAACATGGTGCACCACGGCGATCGGGGCGGTGCCGTTGATGCGCCCGAGGTGGGTCTTCAACATCAGGGCGAGGCTCCAGAGTGACATGGTGAGCATCAGTCCCGCCGGCACCAACGTGAACCAAGCCCCGCGACCTCTCCGGTAAAGCCAGACGGTGAGGCCGAGCAAGGTGAGGGCCGCAAGCAGTTGGTTGGAAGAACCGAAAAGTCCCCAGAAAACGCGCCAGAGCGGTAGAACTTGGCCGTTGACCTCGGCGGGCGGCAGGAGCGCAAGCACGAGTGGCCCCGCCAAAGTCAGGCCGGTCGCGATCAGCGCTTTGCCCTGACCGGTCCAGCCCAGCAATTCCATCAAGACATAGCGCGCCAGCCGCGTGCAGGCGTCGAGGGTGTCAAAAATGAACGTCGCGAAGCAGAGCAGGGCGAAGCCGTGGGCGATATTGACGGGCAGCAGGCCGAAACTTGCATGATGCAGGAAGAGCGCGACACCGTTGGCAAAAATTGCGTCAGGCCGGCCCGAAGGAGCGGCCAAGATCATGACCGCGGCGAGGCTGATGCAGGCGAAAAACGCTTCCAGCAGCATCCCGCCATAGGCCACGGGCCGGGCGTCGGCAAAGCGGTTGAGTTGTTTCGCGGTCGTGCCGCTGGCGACGATCGCGTGAAACCCCGAGCACGCCCCGCAGGCGATCGTGATAAACAAAATCGGAAACAGCGGCGGCAGCGTCTCGCCGGGAGTGAAGAGCGGCCCGGAACCCCATGCCGGCGCGTTGATGGCGAGGTCACCGCTCAATCCGCCCACGATCACACCGACCACTCCGGCCACGGCGATGATGTAGAGAAAATATCCGCCCAGCGCGCCGCGCGGTTGCATCAACAGCCACATGGGTGCGATCGCCGCGAAGAAACAGTAAGTGAGCAAAATCACGTTCCACGCGGACATGGTGCGCATGCCCTCGGGCAACAGCGGGGCGAGGTCGAGCGGCAGCATCGGCCCGATCGCGATCGCGCCCAACACGAGCGGCAGGAACACCGCCTGCGCCCGGCCCTGGCTCCAGTTGCGTTTGCGCATCAGCCAACCCATCGCGAGGGCGAGGCCGAGGTATAACAACGATGAGGTCACGACGGCAGGTCCCGGGGCCTCGCCTTGATTGGGGGCTGCCGCTTGGGTGAACGCCCCCGCGGTCACATCGGCAAAGGCTACGATCACGTAGACCAACGAAATCCAAACGAACGCCAGAAATAACAGGTGGCAGCGCCGGTTCATGTGTTGCCGCACCACTTCGGCGATGGATTTTCCGCTGTGCCGCACCGAGGCGACGAGCGTGAAAAAATCGTGCACGCCGCCGATGAAGATCGAGCCCAGAATGATCCAAATCCACGCCGGCAGCCACCCGAACAACGTCGCGGCCAAAATCGGACCGACAATCGGACCGGCGGCGGCGATCGCGGAAAAGTGCTGCGGCAACAACCAACTCCAACGGGCCGGCTCGTAGTCGAGGCCGTCGCGCTGGGTATGGGCCGGCGTCGGGGATTCGTCGCCGATCCCGGCGGCCTTGAAAAGCAACCGGCCCATCCAGCGATAGGCGAGGCCGAGAATCACCGCCGAAACGGCGAGAAAAAGAATGAGCGACATAGGGGCAGGGGAGGAGGGGCAGGGGAGGGGGAGCGACCGAAGTAAGGCCGTCCATCGGGGCGGATGATTCGCGTTTCGGCAAGAGTGCTGTGGCGCGGAGCAGGTTCGTGGTGACGACGGCCGTTTAACCAGCCCCGCCGCGTTGCCGCACCGCTTCAAACAGCGTGATGATCGTCGCCATCGCGACGTTCAACGAATCCGCCTGACCCGCCATCGGGATGCGCACCGGCGTATCGCAGTTTTCCAGCCAAAATTTGCTTAGCCCGTATTGCTCGCTGCCCATCACCACCGCGAGCGGCCCGCGCAGATCGACCGCCGAGTAGATTTTCTCCGCCGCCGGCGTTGTCGCCACGGAACGCACTCCCTTTTCCCGCAACCACGCGTGCACCCGCGTGCTTTCTTCGACGACCAACGGCACGGAAAACAACACGCCGGTCGAGGCCCGCACCACATTGGGGTTAAAAATATCCGTCACCGGGTCGCACACGATCACCGCGTCGCATCCCGCGGCATCCGCGCTGCGCAGAATCGTTCCCAGATTGCCCGGCTTCTCGATTGCCTCGACGACGAGCAAAAACGGGGCCTTGGCGGTTTTCCCCGCAGGACCGCCCGCCGCTCGGTCTCTCTCGGCTCCAAACAGATGATCCAAATCGCCGAGCGCCCGCCGCCATTGCGGCGCCACCGCCAGCAAGCCATCCGGCCGCTCGCGATACGCGACTTTGGCGAAGACATCCTTCGTCAATTCGCACGCCGTCGCCCCCGCGGCCTGGGCTTGGGCGATCAACGCCGGTTCGTTTTCACCCAGAAACCAGTCGGGCGAAAAATAGATTTCCTGCAAGGCGACGCCCTTCTCCAGCGCCCGCCGAATCTCCCGATAGCCTTCGACCAAAAACACCCCGGCCTCATCGCGCGGCCGTCGGTCGCGCAACTTCACGAGCTGCTTTACGCGCGGATTCTGAAGACTGGTGATTTTTTCGATCGTTGGGCCCACGGATTACACGGAACACACGGAATCGGAAAAAATACAGAATCCTTTTCTTGGTCTCGTCGGTTTCCGTGTATTCCGTGTGTTCCGTGGGCAAGAAATCCAAATCCAACGACCTCCCGTTCCCGTATCACACCGAACTCGAACTCGAGATCGTCACGCTCACCAACCACGGCGTCGGCCTCGCCCGCGTCCCGCTTCCGGCCCAACCCGGCACCCAACTCCCGCAATCCGAAACTGCGCCCGTCGCGGGCTCTTGGGTGGTCATGATCCCGTTCTGCCTTCCCGGCGAACGCGTTCGCGCCCGCATTTTTCGTAACCATAAAAACTACTCCGAGGCCGATCTCGTATCCGTCCTGACCCCGTCACCCCACCGCATCGCGCCCGTTTGCCCGCTGTTTGCCCGCTGCGGCGGCTGCCAATACCAACACTTCGCTTACTCCGAACAACTCGTTTGGAAACAACGTCAGGTCGCCGAGCTCCTTCAGCACATGGCCGGCGTCATTTACGCGGTAAACCCCGTCATCGGCTCGCCCAAACCCTACGGCTACCGCTCGAAGATTACCCCGCATTTTAATCCGCCGCGCGACCCCGCCACGCCGCCGCCCATCGGTTTCCTCCGCCAGGGCACGCGCTTTGACATCATCGACGTCCCCCGCTGCGACATCGCGACCGAGGCCATCAACGAAAAGCTTCCGTCCGCCCGCGCTGCCGTCCACGCCCGCGCCGCCAACGGCGATTACACCCGCGGCTCTACCCTTCTCCTCCGCGACGCCGGCGGCCAAGTCACCACCGATTACGAAGCGACCATCACGGAAACGGTCGGCGACCTGAAACTCCGCTTTCTCGCCCGCGATTTCTTCCAGAATAACCCATTTATACTCCCCGCGTTCACCGCCTATGTCCGCCGCCAAGCCGCCGCGACCGGCGCGCGGTTCCTCGTGGACGCCTACTGCGGCAGCGGCCTGTTCGCTCTGAGCGCGGCCCCGGCTTTCGAACGCGTCGCCGGCATCGAGCTCAGCGAATCCTCCATCCGCTTCGCCCGCCAAAACGCCGCCGCCAACGCCATCGCTAACGTCTCCTTCCAATCGGGCGACGCCGCCACGATTTTTGCGGGCCTCGACCCGATTTTTGCGCCGGCCGAGACCGCCGTCATCATCGACCCGCCGCGCAAAGGCTGTGACGAGTCCTTTCTCGCCCAACTCTTTGCCTTCGCCCCCCGCACGGTCGTTTACGTTTCATGCGACCCCGCGACCCAAATGCGCGACCTCAAAGGTTTTCTCGCCGCCGGCTATAGTTTGAAGGATGTCCAACCCTTCGACCTCTTCCCGCAGACGCGGCATCTTGAGTGCGTGATCACTTTGGTGAAGACACCGGCACCTGCAGCGAGCTAGTACGGCTCTTTGGCTGACGGCCTTTTCCGGGTTCGCCGGTGCTGCTGGGGCAACGAGCGGTGATCATGGCGATGGTCAGGTAGCGCCTCCGCGCTCTCCCGACCATCCCAGGTCACTTTCTTAGACCTCAAAACCGATAAGCCACGCTGAACTTCACATTGCGCCCGTAACCGGGCTGCAGGGTGTTCGCGAATCGCGAAGCATCCACGTAGTCCTTGTCGAACGCGTTATCCACATTCACCGCGAAGCGCCAGGTCTGCCACTCGTAGGCCACCAGCGCGTCGACCACCGTGCGCGACGGCAGACCGAACGTGACGTTGGCAAAATTATTCGCGGCCGAGTTGAAGACACTGCCCGTGCCGTCGCGGTTCGGTCCCGCGGTGCCGTCACGCGAGCTCTGGTAATTCGCCCCCACGCCCATCACGAGCCCTTTGGCCGCACCGTCGCGCCACGCCCGCCGCACCCACGCGCTCGCTGTCGTTTCGGAGACGTTGGGAAACGTCACCGTCGTGCTGTCCTTCAGGTCGAAACGCGCCGCACTCGCGATCACATCCCAGCTCCGGTTGAGCGACACCGCGACATCGGCATCGACTCCGCGCGAGGTCTGCGTGGCGAAATCCACCGCGCCAATCGGTCGCCCCGGAGGCGCCGCCCGCGACGTGCTCGCCTCGATGTCGAACCACGCCGCCGTCACCCGTACCCGATCCTGCCAAAGCTTTGCCTTCACGCCGATCTCGGTCTGTTTCCCCTCGAGATTGGGCAACTGCCGCCCGGCCGTATCGAGACTGTTGTTCGGTTGAAAACTCTCGTTGTAGCCGCCGAAGAGCGAGACGTCGCTCGAGACTTTGCCGACGATGCCGCCCTGCCACGTCGTCGCCTGCGCCCGGCGGTAAGTCGGGGTGTTCGTCGCCGCGAGGGTGTTCAACGCCCGGAACCGGTTAAAATTCCGCGTCACTCCGCCGCTGAGCAGCACCCGCCGCTCCAGCAGACCGACTTCCTGCAACGCGTAGAATTTCCGGTCCGCGCTCACCTCGTCGAACCGCTGATTGACCGCACCCCGGGCGGGAATCGTCGCCGGCAGCGCGCCAAACGGATTGATCGAATCATACACGAGTGCCGTGCCCAGCCGGTTCCAATCCCCGTGCCGCCACTCGAAACCGGTCAGCGTCGTGTGCTCCAGCGGCCCAGTGCGATAACGCGCCACGTAGTCGTTCTGCAACGTGAGTCCCACCGACTCGCGTTTGAAATATTGGCTGTTCCGCAGCAGGGTCGTGCGGTCGCCCGTCACCGGCAACGTGCCGAAAAATTCCGCCGCCTGCCCCGTCACGCCCGTCGCCGCCCGGCCGCCTACGCGCGACTCTTCGCGATCCACGCCCACCCACACGCCCGTCAACGCGAGCCGCGCGCCGAGCCAGTTCGTGATCTGCGTTGTGCCCGCCAACGCGAGCCGACTCAGCCGGTCGGTGCGGAAATTCGTCGGGTCCGCGTAATTCGTTTTCGGATCCACCGCGATGATCTGCCGCGTGAGCCGGTCGAGCGGCAGACCGTTGTAAGAGCCGAAGGCCGTCTCCGTCGTGTCGTACTTCAACGTCACCTCGCTCGTCGCGCTGAAACGATACGTCAGCATCGGCGCAAACACCCAACGCTTCGTGTAGGTGCGGTCATAGAAACCGTCGGAGTCCTGCCGCACCGCGACGAGGCGATAAAGCAGCTTCTTGTCCGCCGTGAGTGGCCCCGTGAGATCGAACTCGGCGCGGTTCGCGTCGAACGAACCGACCGTAACTTTCGCCGAGTTGCGCGCCTCCGCCAACGGGCTCTTCGAGACCTTGTTGATCAGCCCGGCCGCCGGACCGTTGGCAAAAAGGATTGGAGCCGGGCCCTTGATCACCTCGATGCGCTCGATCAGCACCGGGTCGGCGTTCGTCTCACCGAACAACATCAAGACGCCGTCCACGTAATTGTCGGTCGCCACCAACCCGCGCAACGTCGCGCGATCCTGCGCGTAGTTCACATTGCCCGCCGTCACGCCCGCCACGTATTTCACCGCGTCAAACGTCCGCCCCGCCGCGATGTCGTCGACCAACTCGCGATTGAGCACGACGACGGATTGGGGCGTCTCCAACAGCGAAACACTGATCCTCGACACGCTCAGCGAGTCGTTGGCCGTGTAGCTGCGGTCGAGGTTTGTGCTCACCGTGAAGCTCGGCAGTGCGATTTTTTCATCGGCCTTGCCGGGTATCTGCGCCGTTGCGTTGAGTCCGGCCAGGCCACTGAGGCCCAGCGCTAGTTTAAGATAACGTTTGATCATGTGAACCGCCTAAAGGCGCGAATCCTCGATCCGTCTCAACCCGCCCACGCAACGATTCAGCGACAGCCACGTGACGTTAACGTGACGGCTGTTGGCTCAGGTGAGATTCTTCCAACCCGCCGCATCGCTCCTCAAAGATGATCCTAAAACCGCCGTTGAACCACGGATCGACCCGAACGGACCCGGATACCAAACCGATAGGAGCTGGCGATTGATTCATGGTACGGCCCCACTTGTGTGAGGCCGTTCACTCAGGTTGCCGTGCGTAGGAGCTCGCTTGCGGGCGATTTGAGGCTGCGACGTTCACCCCCGGGATATTGCCCGCGAGTGGGCTCCTACCCCGGAGGCCGTTCCCTCCGTGGAGCCCTATACACGGAACGGCCCTACACGAGGTCGGGGCTTTACACTCGGAACGACCCGACACTGATTTTTTCAGGGTAGGGCCTCACCTTGCGTGAGGCCGTTCCCTTTTGGCGCCCGGAACACGGAGCGGCCCGACACAAGGTCGGGCTACACCCTGAACGGCCCGTGCCACTGCGACGAGGGTGTCGTAGCTTCGAAAAACCACCCGAAACGCCAAGGGCGCCTGACTACAACTCGGCGGTGGCGGGCGCGGCGCGGTGGAGAAACGCGTGTAGCTCGGCGGCCAGTTTTCCGCCGAAGCCGGGGACTTCGGCGATGGCTTCGATGGGGGCGGCGCGGAGTTTCTCGATATCGCCAAAATGAGCGAGCAGCGCCGCCCGGCGGACGGCACCGAGTCCCGGAAAATCGTCGAGCACGCTCTCCCGGATTTTACGCGAACGGAGATCGGCGTTGTAGGTGTTGGCGAAGCGGTGGGCCTCGTCGCGCAGGCGCTGGAGCAAGTTGAGCGCGGGTGAATGCAGCGAGAGATTCAGCGGCGGGCGGGCGTCGGGGAAGATGATCGTCTCGTGTTTCTTCGCGAGGCCGATGAGCGGCGGCGGCTCGAGATCGAGGGCGACGAAGGCCTTGAGCGCGGCGCCGATCTGGCCGCGGCCGCCGTCGATCACGACGAGATCGGGCAGCGGTTTGCCCTCGGCGCGGAGGCGGCGGTAGCGGCGGCCGACGACTTCCTCCATCGCGCGGAAATCGTCGTTTCCCATGAAGCTTTTGATCTGGAAACGGCGGTAGTTGTCCTTGTCGGGGCGGCCGTCGGAAAACGCGACCATCGAGGCGACGACAAAGGTGCCGGAGATGTGGGAGATATCGAAGCACTCCAACGTGCGCGGCGGGGATTTGAGCGCGAGGGCCTCGCCGAGCAGGCGCAGGGCTTCGGTGCTCGCATCGGGGAGCGCCTGGGTGGGATCGGTGCGCTCGAAGTTGCGGGTTTTCGCGAGGGTCTTGCCGAGGGCGAAGACGATGTCGCGGAGCTCGGCGGCTTTTTCGAACTGTTGTTTTTCGGCGGCGGCGAGCATCTCGGCGCGGAGGGTTTCGAGCCATTCGCGGGACTTGCCTTCGAGGAAGGTGCAGGCGTCGTCCACGCGGGCGCGGTAGGCGTCGGGCGTGACGGTGTTTTCGAAACCGTAGAGCTCCTGGCGCACGTCGTCGTAGAGTTGCCAGGTACCGTCGGGGCGTTTCTGCGGGGCGGCGTCGCCGAGGAGAATGCCAAACTGGCGGCGCATCTGGGCGAGGGATTTGCGCAGGAGCCCGCTGTGGGCGAAGGGGCCGAAATAGCGGGAGCGATCCTCTTTCTTAAAACGGGTGAGACGGAAGCGCGGGAGCTCTTCGGCCAGATCTACGCGGACGAGGAGGAAGCGTTTGTCGTCGGTGAAGTCGGTGTTGTATTTCGGTTTCCACTGCTTGATCAGCTTACCCTCGAGGATGAGGGCCTCGGGTTCGGACTTCACCTCGTGCACATCGAAGTCGGCGATCATCTCGATGAGCGCGCGAATCTTGGGATGCCACGTCATCGCGCGTGACGGCGTAAAATAGGTGGAGACGCGTTTTTTTAAGTTTTTGGCCTTCCCGACGTAAATGATGCGGCCGAGGCGGTCCTTCATGAGGTAGACGCCGGGCTTGTCGGAGAGATGGCGGACCTTCTCTTTGAGATTTACGGTTTCGCCGGTTGGCATTTTTGGAGAATCCGCCTTACGTCGGATCTCGCAAGTATGGTTTCATCCAGCAACTCCCCCGCCGCCTCCAAACCCGTCGCCCAACTCTATTACGAGCTTCTCACGCTCGGGGACGAGCTGCTGTTGGGCCTGACCGCCAACGGTCATCTCACCTTCGTCGGAGCGCAGCTCGGGCGGCGCGGAGTGACGCTCCGGCGGAACATCACCATCACCGACGAAGCCGATGCGATCGTGGCGCAGTTCCGCGAGAGCTGGTCGCGGGCGGATGTGGTGATCACGACGGGGGGCCTCGGGCCGACGTGCGACGACCGCACGCGCGAGTGCATCGCGGAGGTGTTGGGGCAAAAACTCGTGCGCAACGCCGAGGTCGAAGCGAGCATCGAGGCGCGGTTCGAGCGCCTGGGCCGAAAGATGACGCCGAACAATCTCAAGCAGGCGCAAGTTTTCGAGCGAGGCGAAGTGTTGATCAACGCCAACGGCACGGCGCCGGGCCTCTGGGTGGAGCAGGACGGGAAGATTTTGGTGATGTTGCCCGGACCACCGAACGAGTTGCAGCCGATGTTCACCGAGCAAGTCGTGCCACGGCTGGCGGCGCGGGGCTTGCTGACGGAGCGCGAGGCCTATGTGCAGATCCGCACCTCGGGCGTGGGTGAGAGCGCGCTCGAGACGAAGTTGCAGCCGATTTTTGACCGCTTTGGGGCGGCGCTGAGCATCGCGTTTTGCGCGCACTCGGGCCATGTCGATTGCCGGTTGAGCTCGCCGAACGGGCAGTTGGATGACCTGCGGCTGCACGCGGTCGCGGAAGAATGCGCGGCGCTGTTGGGCGAAGATTTTGTCTGCTACGGGCATGACCCGCTGGCGCGGGTGTGCGCGGATCTGTTGCGGGCGCAGGAGAAGAGGCTCGCGTGCGCGGAGACGGCGAGCGGCGGGTTGCTGGCGAACTCGTTTACGGACATCTGCGGAGCGTCCAAGTTTTTCTCGGGCGGAGTCGTGTGCTATTCCAACGAGTCCAAGATGCAGTTGCTCGATGTGCCGGAGTGCCTGCTCACGCAGCACGGAGCGGTGAGCGAGGAAAACGCCGTCGCCATGGCTACGGGCGCCGCGGAGATCCTCGGGGCGGATTACGGGATCGCGATCACGGGATTTGCCGGTCCCTGCGGCGGGACGGCGGAGAATCCCGTGGGGACGTTTTATCTGGCGCTGCACGCGCCGCACGGCGTGTGGTCGAAAAAGCTGAACTATCCCGGACCGCGCACGACGGTCAAAGTGCGGGCGGTGAACGCGGCGCTCGACTGGTTGCGGCGCGAGTTGGTGCGGGCAGGGCGCGGGGCGGTGCCGGCGCCGCTGGGCGCGCGGCAGTGACGGGGCCGCGGACCGGCCAACGGAGCTCTACCAAGTCACGGCGCGCACGCCGGGCATGGTGGCGAAGTGGGCGTCGCGGCTTACGACCGGCAAACGATGTTGGAGCGCGAGGGCCCCGATCCAGAGGTCGTTTTCCGGCACAGGACGGCCCAAGCGTTTTAGCTCGTGCCGCAGCGCGGCGTAGTGGCCGGTCGTGTCGGCATCGACCGGCAGCGTTTCAAAAAGCGGGAGGTGCTCCGTCAGCCAAGCCTCGTAGGTTTTTCGATGCCGTGAGGCCGTGACGCCAAACCTATATTCGCCCAACGCGATCACCGGCAGCGCGAGCCGGGAGGTGTTGCCGAGTTTTGCAACGAGTGCGGAATCACCGTCGGCCAACGCGGACAGCGCGTTCGTATCGAGGATCATTTCCAGTCCGCCGAATCGATTTTTGAAAACTCGGTGAGAATGGTTTTTTCAATGCGCCGGGTTTCGGCGTGGAGGTGATTGAGGCCGCCGACCGCCCGGGTCCAGGCCGGTCGCGAATTCGGGCTGGGGGCCGGAGCGCGCAGTTTCTCGACGAGAGCGTCGTTGACGAAGCTGCGCACGGTTTTCCCCTGCTGGGCGGCGGTCACCTTGAGCTGGCGGTAGAGCGGGTCGGGAATCTCCAGCGTGGTCTTCATTGCCGCCACAAAGCCATATTTATGGCTGGCGTCAATTCGGGCGGTTAACCGAGCAGATTTTTTAACGCAGCGAGGTATTTTTCCTGCGTGCGGGCGATGACCTCGGCGGGCAGGCGCGGGGCGGGAGGCTGCTGGTTCCAGTGCAGCGCGAGCAGGTGGTCGCGGACGAATTGTTTGTCGTAGCTCGGCGGCGAGCCACCGGGGACGTAGCTCTCCGCGGGCCAGTAGCGCGACGAGTCGGGCGTGAGGACTTCGTCGATCAGGACAAGGTTGCCGGCGGCATCCGTGCCGAATTCGAATTTTGTGTCGGCCAAGATCATGCCGGCGGCACGCGCGCGGTCGTGGCCGAAGCGGTAGAGCGCGAGACTCGCCGCCTTCACTTTTTCGTAGAGCGCGGGGCCGATGCGGGCGGCGGCTTGGGCGTCGTTGATGGGTTCGTCGTGCTCGCCCTTGGGGGCTTTGGTGGTGGGGGTGAAGATCGGCTCGGGCAGGCGCTCGGCTTGGCGGAGGCCGGCGGGAAGACGGATACCGCAGACCTCGCCGGTTTTTTGGTAGCTGCTCCAACCGCTGCCGATGAGGTAGCCGCGGGTGACGCACTCGATGGTGAGCGGCGTGAGTTTTCTCACGATCATGCTGCGGAGTTGCAGGTCGCGGTCGTGCAGACCGCGGCGGGCAAATTCGCCCGGCTGATCGGCCAGGAGGTGGTTGGCGATGAGCGCCGAGGTCTGGGCGAACCACCAGTTGCTCATTTGGGTGAGGACGATGCCTTTGCCCGGAATGCCGTCGGGCAAGATCACATCGAACGCGGAAAGTCGGTCGCTGGCGACGAGCAGCAAGGCGTCGCCGAGGTCGAAGATTTCGCGGACCTTGCCCGAGGCGACCAAGGGAAACGGGACGTGATCAAAACGGGTGACGGCCGTGGAAGGCAGAGCGGCGGCGATGGCGGAAAATTGCATGGGCGGCGGGCTCCACAGAGGCGCGGAGGGAAAAGGAAAACAAGCCTCGGATGTGTCACGGTGCGCGGAGGGAGTGGCGTTAGGCGGCGACGAGAGGAGGTGGGCGTGGGCGTGGCGTGGCCTGGGTGGCCCGCCCATGAGAGGGGAAGCGACCGGCCAAGCCGCCCGCTCGTTCACGGCCGAGATGCCGGGGACACTTTGGCGGCGGCGCGTGCTCCGCAGTTGTGCTCCGGAGTCGGGCCCGCCACGGTCTGCGCCCATGAAAACCGGCCATCTGCGGTGGAGTTGTTTTTTCTTGGTTTTGCTCGTCGCGGGACGGGCGTGGGGCGCGGCCGAAGTAGCGGCGCCCGGCGCACCGGTGGTGCCGACGGTGCCGGTGACCACGTTGACGGAGTTGCAAGCGGCGCTTGAGGCGCAGGTGAGCCAACCGAAGTTTCTCGGCGCGTTGTGGAGCGTGAAGGTGGTGTCGCTCGATTCGGGACGCACGCTCTACGAACACGCCCCGACCCGCCGGATGAGTCCGGCGTCGAACAGCAAACTCTACGTGGGCGCGCTCGCACTCGACGCGTTGGGCGGCGATTTTCGGATTCGCACGCCGTTGTTGGGGTCGGTGGCGGTGAATGCCGCGGGCGAACTTTTGGGCGATCTGATCGTAAGCGGGCGCGGTGATCCGAGCTGGGATCCGCGGCGGGCGAAACAGGAGTTCATGACGGTGTTTGAGCCGTTCGTCGCGGCGGTGAAAAAGGCCGGGGTGCGCCTGATAGTGGGCGATCTCGTGGCGGACGGCACGTTTTACCAAGGTACGCCGCAGGGCGCGAGCTGGACGGTGGACGACATGAACGACGACTACGGCGCGGAGATTGCGGCGATCACGCTCAACGATAATTTTGTCGATCTGCGCGTTGTGCCGGCGGCGACGGCGGGCGCGCCGTGCACAATCGAATTGCTCCAGCCGCACACGGGGCTGGTGGTCGACAACCGCAGCGTGACCACGGCGGCGGGCGGGGCGCGGCGCATCCGCGTGCTGCGGGTGCCCGGTGAGATGACGGTGCAGATTTTCGGCGAGCTACCGCTGGGCGGACAGGAGTGGTTGACCGAGACGACGGTGCCGCGGCCGGCGCAATGGTTTGCCACGGGATTGAAGGCGGCGCTGGAGAGCGCGGGGATCGCGGTCGGAGGCCGGGCGCGCGGCGTGCGTTGGCCCGAGGCGACGGCGGTGGGCCCGGGCGCGGTGGCGCTCGGCGAGGTCGTTTCGCCGCCGCTACGTGAGCTCGTGGCGCACTTCATGAAGGAGTCGCAGAATCTGCAGACGGATCTGATTTTTGCCCAAGTCGGTGAGGCGCAGCGGGGCGCGGCCACGCCGACCGGAGCGCGCACGGATGAGCTGGCGGTGAAGGCGCTCGGGGAGTTTTTGGCCCGTCACGGCCTGCGCGCGGACGAAGTGATTTTCGACGAAGGCTCGGGGCTTTCCCGCAACAATCTCACGACGACGGCGGCGACGGCGGCGCTGTTGCAGTTTATGGCGACGCACCGGGAGGCGGCGGCGTTTGTGGCGGCGCAACCGGTGGCGGGGGTGGACGGGACGCTGCGGCGCCGGATGAAAGGCACAGCGGCGGAGGGCAACGTGCGGGCGAAGACCGGCGGGCTCCGCTGGGTGGCGTCGCTTTCAGGTTATGTGGCGGCGGCGAACGGCGAACGGCTGGTGTTTTCCGTGATGTTGAACCGCCACGTCGGCACGGCGGAGCGGCCAGCGAGCCGGGAAGTGGACGAGATTCCGTTGCTGTTGGCGCGGTATGGCGGGAAATAGGGCCATAATCGACTTGTCGGGAAAAGCGGGGCGGCCTACGGCTGGCGAAGTTTCATGAGCAGTCCTGCACCTAAACCGTCAACGCGCTTGGTTTCTCTGGATGCGTTTCGTGGCGCGACGATCGCCGGAATGTTGCTCGTCAATAACCCGGGTTCGTGGAGCACGGTTTATCCGCCGCTGCTGCACGCGCCGTGGCACGGATCGACGTTTACCGATCTGATTTTCCCGGCGTTTTTGTGGATCGTGGGCGTGGCGATGACGCTCTCTTTCGCCAAACGCGTCGAGGCGGGCGGAGATACGGCCGAACTTTTCCGCCACGTGTTGCGGCGGTCGGCGATTATTTTCGGGCTCGGGCTATTGCTGACGGCGTTTCCGTTTGGACTCCTGCCGGCGCACAATTTCTCCCTCGAAAAAATGCGGATCCCCGGCGTGCTCCAGCGCATCGGCCTGTGCTATCTGGTCGCGGGTGTGATTTGTCTGCGGTGGCGAGTGCGCGGTCAGATCGCTTGGACGGCGGGGTTGCTGGTGGGCTACGCTTTGATGTTGAAGTTTATTCCGGTGCCGGGGCATGGCGCGGGAAAAATCGACGAGGCGACGGGCAGTCTGCCGTGGTGGATCGATTCGAACCTGCTCGCCGGGCACACGTGGAGCGGCGCGCCCGCGCCGGGGTTTGATCCGGAGGGCATCATCTCTACGCTCGCCGCGATCGCGACCACGTTGCTCGGGGCGCTGGCGGGCGCGGTGTTGCGCGGGCCGCAGCCCGGGGCGGTGCGGGCGACGCGGTTGTTTGGATTGGGCGCGGCGTTGCTCTTGGCCGGGGCGTTGCTCGGGCTCTGGCAGCCGATTAATAAGAACCTTTGGACGAGCGCCTTTGCCCTGTTCATGGCGGGGTGGTCGGCGGTGCTGTTCGCGGTGTTTTACTGGTTGATCGACGTGCGCGGTTGGCGTGCGTGGGCGACGCCGCTGGTCATCTACGGGATGAATGCGATCGTGATCTTCGTGGGCGCGGGGCTGGTGGCAAAGACGATGGGTTTGATCGCGTGGCAAAACGCGGCCGGGGCCAAGGTTACGTTGAAAGGGTGGATCTATGCGAACGGGTTCACGCCGTATCTGAGTCCGGTCAATGCCTCGCTGGCCTTTGCGTTGGCGTTCGTCGGGGCGTTTCTGGGCTTCGGCTGGGTGCTCTGGCGGAAGCGGCGGTTTGTGAAGGTGTGAGCTGCGGTGGAGCTGAAGGTAGGAGCGCGCTGGCGCGCGATGGAAGGGTGTCTCGCGGGCCGGACTGGCCACGCGATCGCCCGCAAGCGGGCTCCTACATTTCGATCAGGTGGAACCCGCTCGGAGAACGGGCTCCACCGGTCGGACCGGCTCAGAAGGCGCCGGACTTGAGGAGGTCGGCCGGGGCGTAGCGTTTGAAGGCTTCGATGGCTTCGTATTCGGCGAGGCCGAGGGCGTTGTAGGCTTGGGCGAGGCGGCGGCTGCGGTCCTCGGTGCGTTGCCAGAATTCGCGGCGGTCTTCGCCGAGGAAGAGCGCTTGGTCTTTCTGCGTCTCGTGGCGGAAAATCGCGCGGCGGCGGCGGAGCACTTCGTGCGGGCTGAGCGGCACGGCGAGGTCGATCTCGTCGAGCGGCCAGTCGGCCCAGGCGCCGCGGTAGAGCCAGAGTTCGGCGGCGGCGAGCCACGGGGCCTGCGCGGCGGCGGCGAGGGCATCGCGGAGCACGTGGAGACAGAGGCGGTGGGTGCCGTGCGGATCATCGAGATCGCCCGCGGCGTAGATGAGGTGCGGTTGCACCTCGGCCAGCAGCGTGCTCATCAGGGTGACGTCGGCGGCGGAGTAGGCGCGGCTGCGGGGTGCGGCGTGGTAAAAGGGCAGGTTGAGAAAGTGTAAGCGGGACTCGTTCACACCGCAGACGCGGGCGGCGGCGATGGCTTCGTGGCGGCGGATGAGACCTTTCCAGTCCGTGAGTTCGGCGGAGTGGGGGAGGCCGGCCCCGGCGTGCAGGCCCGCGGTGAGGGAGTCGAGGTGGGCGATGCGGGTCGGATCAGCGAGGCCGCTGGCGCGCACGAAGGCGAGTTGGTTCCCCACCACGTCGTCTGAGACGGCGCTGGCGCCGGAGACGCCGTAGGCGATATGGACCTCGTGGCCCTGCTCGACGAGGCGACAGAGGGTGCCGCCCATCGAGATCACGTCGTCGTCGGGATGCGGAGAAAAAATCAGCACGCGCTTGGGAAACACCGGGGCGGAGGCGGCGCGGAGCGGGCGCACGGGCGCGTCGCCGGGTTTTGACTTGGCGGGATTCCGGCCGCCGGGCCAGCCGGTGATCGTGTGCTGCATCTGGTAAAAGCCGACGAGGTTGGCCTCGTAGGCGGAGCCGTGGATGCGGAGGAGATCCTGGAGACCGGCTTCGTTGTAGTCGTCGTCGGTGAGTTTCAGGATGGGTTTCGCCTTGAGCTGCGAAAGCCAGAGGATGGCGCGGCGGGTCATGCGCTCGTCCCAAGCGAGGCCTTGGTCTTCGAGCGCGCCGATGAGCCAAGGAGTGCGGTTGCGGGTGAGAGCGCCGGCGGCGGCGGGGTCGAGCACGTAGAGCGCGGCGGGGTGTTCTTGGAGGAACGACGCCGAGACGTGGGCGTTGACCTCGCCCTCGATGGCGGTGCGGACGATCTCGGCTTTGTGCTGGCCCCAAGCCATGAGAACGACGCGGCGGGCATCGAGAATGGAGCGCACGCCCATGGTCAGGGCATGGCGCGGGGTGGAATCGATGCCGCCGAAGTCGCCGGCGGCGTCGCGGCGGGTGAGGGGGTCGAGCGTGACCAGGCGGGTGAGCGAGTGGCGGGGGCTGCCGGGTTCGTTGAAGCCGATGTGACCGGTGCGGCCGATGCCGAGGATTTGAAAATCGATGCCGCCGGCGGCGCGGATCGCGGCTTCGTAGGCGGCACAATGGGCGTCGACCTCGTGTTTGGCGACGGTGCCCGAAGGCAAGTGGGTGCGGGCCGGGTCGAGATCGACGTGGTCAAAAAGATGCCGCCGCATAAACGAACGGTAGCTCTGCGCGTGCTCGGGCGAGAGCGGGTAATATTCGTCGAGGTTGAAGGTGGTGACGTTGGCGAAGCTCAGGCCCTCCTCGCGGTGCAGTCGCACCAATTCGGCGTAAAGGCTGACGGGGGTGGAGCCGGTCGCGAGGCCGAGGACGACGGGGCGTTTCTCGGCGTGGCGTTGGCGGATGAGCGCGGCGATTTCGGCGGCGACGGCGCGCGAGGCGGCCAGACTGCCGGGGAGGACGGCGATGGCGGCCTGTTCGTAGCGGCTACGGGCGAGGAGGTGGGCCGAGAGCATGGGTTTTGGAGGGGCGAAGGGTGATCGGAAGGAAAGAGGAAAAAGTTGTGTGGATAATAGGGCTGGCGGGCAGCGGCACAAATGGCAAAAATGACGAAGTTTTTAACGTTTATGCCAAGTTCTTCCGCGCCCGATCTAGGCCAGCTCGTCGATCGCTTGCCCCAACCGTTGCACCAGTTGCAGGGTCGCTCGGCCAAGGCGTTGATTTTGCCCGACAACCTCGTGTGCTTCCAGCGCCGAGCGGCCGGCGACCTGAACAAACCGCGACGCGGCCGGGCGTTGCATCACCGGTTCGTACTGATGCTGGCGCTGCGGACCGGCGCGACGGTGTGCGTGGATGACCGCTCGATCCCGCTGAAATCCGGTGAAGGGCTGCTCGTATTTCCGTTCCAATTTCACCATTACGCCGAACCGCAACAGACGGAATTGTCGTGGTTGTTTGTGACGTTTGAGTTGGCGGACGCCGACGCGCTGGCGGCGTTGCGATTCCAACCGTTTCGCCTCAAGCCGGAGCTGCTCACGCTCGCGGCGGAGCTGGTCGCAGCCTACGAGACGGAGCGCACGGCCGATCTCTCGGTGTTGTTGCTGGCGTTGTTGTTGGAAAAATTGCGCCGTCTGAGACCCGAAGCTCCGGCCGCGGAGGCCGCGCCGGCGGCGCAACCGGGGCTGATGTTGCGCGTGAACCAACTGGCGCAACGCGCGGGCGAGCCGCTTGGCCTCGGCGAGATCGCCCGATCGCTCGGCATCAGCCCGAGTCACTTGCGCGCGCGATTTCGGGCCTCGTGCGGCGTGAGCATCGGGCGGCATTTGCGGCAACTGCGCCTCGAGCAGGCGTGCGGGCTCCTGCGGCTCGGGCCGCAGCGCGTCTCGGAAGTCGCCGAGCAATGTGGGTTCGCGTCCATTTACAGTTTCAGCCGGGCGTTTCGGCTGGCCTACGGCGTGTCGCCGTTGGCCTACCGCCACAGCGGCCGCGCCGCGCCGGTCGGGCGGCGAAAGCCGGCGAAGAAACGCCGGGCGTGAGCCTCGCTACCTACCTGCGGGTTTCGGCCATTGGCAAAAATGATGTATTATTTAACAGAAATGCCAGTAAAGGCTCGGCACTCGCTCTGAGCTCGGCCGGTCGCCGGGTCGGCGGGTGCAAATTGCCTTGGACGAATGATCGGGGCGCGTAGGAAGGAGGCAAATTACCCCGCGCGCGCTCGGCGCGGATTCCGTCTGCCAATCACCGAAAAATTCCGATGAACATCCCACCCTCAGTCCTCCGCCTGTCCGCCCGGCTCATGCGCATCGTCGCGTGCTTGGGCGTTTGCCTTGGCCTAACCGTCCGTAGCGTCACCGCCGCCGATGCCGCGCCGGGCAGCATCACCGGTTCGGTGAGCAGCATTTCGACCAAGAATGCTTTGCAGCAAGCCACCGTGAGCATCCCGGGGCTCAACCGCACCGAGCTCACCGACAGCGCCGGTAAATTCAGCTTCGCGAACGTTCCGGCCGGGGTGCAAGAGCTGGTCGTGAGCTACGGTGGCTTCACCGATCTGCGTGAGCGCGTCGTCGTGACGGCCGGTCAACCCGCGACGGTGGACCTCAAACTCAGCAACTCCGATGTCGTCGCCATGGCTGCTTTCACCGTGGAAGTCCAAAAGGAAGGCCAGGCTCTTTCCATCGCCGAGCAGCGCAATGCGCCCAACGTCAAAACCGCCGTCGCGCTCGACGAGTGGGGCGTGTTGCCATCTCAAAACGTCGGTGAACTCCTGACCCGGCTTCCCGGTATCTCGTTTACTACGGACGACGACAACCTGATCAACAACGTGACGATTCGTGGCCAAGTGGCCTCGAACGGCCAAAGCACGACCCGATTGGTGATCGACGGCATGTCCGCGACGGGCGTGGGTGGCAACGGCCGCACCGCGACGCTGCACTCGTTCTCAGCTTCCAGTTTTGAAGCCCTTGAAGTTATCAACGGCCAAACTCCCGACAGACGTGCGGACGGTTTTGGTGCCCAAATCAATCTGAAGTCCCGCTCCCCGTTGGCGATGTCTGAGAAGCGCCGTTTCAACTACGGCCTCAGCGGGAACTACGCTCCGGATCATGAGGATCGTTCGAGCGCGTATGGTGATCGGCCCTTCAGTTATTCGGGCTCGGTCGGTTACACCGAAGTTTTTGATGTGCTGGGGGGTTCGCGGAATCTCGGTCTCGCGATGACCCTTTCCAATCAACAGGTGCTTCGCCAGTTCAACCAAGACCTTCTCCAATACGAAAACACCCTCAATCCCAACGCCGCCATCCGCGATTACGACCGCCGCGACGGGACCAACCATCGCTTCATCACCGCGGTCAGTCTTCGGGCGGATTACAAGCTCGGCCGCACGACCACGGTGTCGGCGCGTTTTCTCTACAACGCCGGGAGCGAACCGTTCTTCAATTGGAATTTCGTGAATCCGTTTTTCTCCGGCAGCCAAACGTATCCGGCGCTTTCGGTGACCAATACCGGCCTGCTCAGCGCTTTCAACGCGACGACCAATCCGAACGGCGGCTGGATGCCCAACGTGACGGCCGACCGCACCGAGATTCGCCCCGTGGGTAACGCGCAGATGAATCTCCGCTCGTGGGCACTCTCGTTTGTCAGCCGCAATCCCACGGGCACCCTCGCATTCGAGCATGATTTGGGGAAGCTGAAGATCGACCATGCTTGGCGCCAAAGCTCGACCCGCTGGGATTCCAATGCCGGTCGGGAACGTCAGGGCGGCCAATTGAGCATCCGGACGAATCAACCGATCGGATTTGTGCTCGATAAATCGGACAACGATGGCCGCGTCTTCACCCAGACTGCCGGAGCGAGTGTTTATGACGCCGCCAGCTACACCCCGTTTGTCACCGCGCTCGCGAACACCACGAGCATTCCGGTGGCCCAGACTTCCGGCAGTTTCGTCAAGCGCAGCACCATCACTGCGACCGACGAGTGGTCCGGCACGGTGAACGCCAACTACCTCTTCGAGACCGTCTATCCGATCTCGGTGAAAGCCGGTTTCGATACGGTGAACCGCAAAGTTAACAACCGGCAGGTTTCCCCTCGCCGTTGGTATCAGCAGGTGGGCACGACGCTTACCGGAGCGCTCACGCCGATCACTTCCTTTGAAGACCAACACGGCGGCCGGCGTCTGCCCATGTTCGACGTGGTCAACATCAACAACACCCTAGGCAACTCCGCCCTGTGGTATGAAGACGTGAACTTTACCGCAACGAGCCAATTCACCAGCCGTCGCATCATGGAAGAGTCGGTGGACGCGGGCTATTTCCAAGCTCAGGCAAAATTTGGCCGGCTGAATCTTCTCGGCGGAGTTCGCTTCGAGAAAAGCGAAGTTTCCACGCTCACCTATTTCCGTGCGCGCACCACGCCGATCGCGACCGAGCCCGATCATTTCCGGCGCGCCCGGCTTGACTATGATGCCCAGACCACGGCCGGCGGTAACAACAAGAGTTTCCCCAGCGTGCATTTGGCTTACGATGTGACGCCGAGCCTCAAGGCGCGCGCCAGCTACTCCACCAGTTATCTGCGCCCCGACCTGCTTCAGCTGGTTCCAGCCGTCGCGGTGAACACCGTGACTCAAACGGTGACCATCGGTAATCCCGATCTGCGGCCGGAGATGGCCGAGACCATCGACCTCAAGCTCGAGTATTATACCAAGAACAACGGCATCGCGTCGGTTACGGTTTTCCGCCGTTGGAATAAGGATCGGATTACGACCCAATCGATCCGCGGCGGCGATTTGGTTGAGAACACGCCGGACAACGGTTTCGACGGGCTCTACGGTGGTTATGCCATCTTGGCCCCGCGCAACAACGGCACCGCCGTTTTTGATGGTCTGGAGTTCGATTTCCGCCAGCGCCTGTCGTTTTTGCCCGGCTTTTGGCGGGGCCTCACGACCCGTGGCAACGTCTCGTTGCTCAAGGCCGAGCAACGGGTCATCACCCAATTCACGGCGGCCGGTGAGGTGCTCAACACCTTTAAGGCCAAGACCGACCGGATTCCGTTTGCCGTTCCAATCACGGGCAACCTCGGTCTTCTCTACACCTACAAGCGTTGGGGCGGCTCTTTCGATCTGAACTTCACCGACGAATACACCACGCTTCAGTCTTACCCGGTCAACAACGGTCTCCCGGACACCAACCCCAATGGAAATGTCTATCGCAAGGCGCTCATGACGATGAGTGTCGGCGTCAACTATCGCATCCGTCCGTCGGCGACGCTCTATCTGACGGTGAACAACTTCTCCTCCCAAGGTCCGGAAACCTACACCTTCTTCCCGGATCGTCTGCGCCAGGATATTCGCCAGAGCCTGTCCTTCAGTCTCGGCGTCAACGGTCAGTTCTAACCGGGCGGTTCTGTAATCTCGAGGGGCGATCTCATCCGGGTCGCCCCTTTTTATTTTTATCATCATGCAATCGCTTCGTTTCCTCCCGCTCGTTTTTGCGTTGGCGTCGCTCAGCGCCTTCGCCGCTTCTGCGCCCAAGCCGCCCGAGCTAGCGCCCCTGCTCGCCAAGCCGCTTTACCAGTTCAGCGAAACGGAAACCGGTTTCTACTTGGCCCATCTCCAAGCCACGGAGCCCGACCTGCGGAAGCGCATCCTCCATCTTGCGCGCAAGAATATCGGCCAGCCCTACGAACTCTACTTGCTCGGGGAAATGCCCTTCGAGACGTACGACCCGCAGCCCATTTACTGCCTCACCAAAAGCGACTGTCTCGTGTTCACGGAGCACGTTTACGCGATGGCGCTTTCGCGCGACTGGACCGGGTTTATGCGGCTCCTCCAGCGCATCCGCTACCGCGACGGTCGTCTCGGCGTCGCCACGCGCAACCACTACACCGAAGCCGATTGGAACGTCTCCAACCGTTGGCTCGTTCGCGATCTCACCGCGGAAATTGCCGGCGCCCGGGCCGTGCCCTTCGCCCAAAAAATCGACCGCGCCAAATTTTTGCTCAACCGCTACGGCCTCAAGGCCCCGGCCCCTATCGAGGATTTCCGCGACACCTTTATCCCGCTCGACGCGCTCGACTTCGCGCTGCCCCAGTTGCGTGATGGCGATTTCGTGAACGTCGTGCGCGCGTCGATCACGCTCGGCGGCCACGCCAATACCGAAATCTACGGCGGCCAAGCCTGGGTCGGTCACACCGGCTTTGTGGCCCACGGTCCCGACGGCACGGTGAACATCATCCATTCCGCCGAGCCCGCCGTGCGGGAGGAATCGTTCGCCCAATTCATCGCCCACGCCCGCGAAAAGGCGGCCGCGCCGGTTGCGAAGCAACGGCTCGTCGGTTTCAAATTCCTCCGGCTCGCCGATGATCCGATGGCAAACCTGCGAAAGATCGACGGCCCCGACGCCCCGCGCGTGACCCTGCCGGGCGGCGCCGGGTTTTGAGGCGATCAAATTTTTTGCCCGCGAATGGACACGAACTTTCGCGAATGAACGATCCTGCACCCCTTCCCGAATCTTTCCATCACGCCGGTTTGCCGAATTCGCGGCCATTCGCGTAATTCGCGGGCAACTTTTGATTATGGCTCCCATTCCACCCTCTATTGCCGCCCTTCCCGCCCGCACCGCTGAACTCGGCGCGCTCCTTGAACGCTGGGCGAATATCAACTCCGGTTCCGGTCACGCCGCCGGTCTTGCCCGCATGGCCGACACCCTGCGCGCCGATTTTTCCCACGCGTTTCCCGCCGCGACCATCGAGGAAATCAACACCGACGCGCCGGGTTTCAATCCGCCCGGCTCGCGCACGCTTCGCATCCGACTGCGTCCGGCCGCGCCGACCCAGGTTTTTCTCTGCGGTCACTACGACACTGTTTACGAAGCCGACGATGCTTTCCAAGTCTGCCGCTGGCTCGATGCTACCACGCTCAATGGCCCCGGTGTCGCGGACATGAAGGGCGGCCTCGTCACGATCCTCGCCGCGCTCCAGGCCTTCGAAGCCACGCCACACGCCGCGAGCGTCGGTTGGGAGGTCCTGATCACGCCCGACGAAGAAACCGGTTCGCATGGCACCGCGCACCTCTTCCGCGGCGCGGCGCGCGACCATCAATTCGGTTTTGTCTTCGAGCCAGGCCGCCCCAACGGCAACATCATCCACTCGCGCAAGGGAACGGGCGGCCTCGTCGCCACCTGCCACGGCCGCGCCGCTCACGCCGCCAAAGTCCCCAACGACGGCCGCAGCGCAATCCTTGCGCTTGCCGAGTTCCTGCTCGATGCGGCAAAGATTCCGTCGGAGATGCCCGACGTGATGGTCAATGTCGGCAACATCCGCGGGGGTGCGGCCGCGACCAACGTCGTGCCGCACTTCGCCGAATCCGAGATCGACATTCGCATCACCAAAATAGCCGACAGCGAACCGTTGCTGGCGCGTTTTCAGGCGCTCGCCGACCGCATCAATACCCGCGATGGGATCAAACTCACGCTCAAGGGCGGCTTCAATCGCCCGCCCAAAGAATGTCTTCCCGCCGAGGAAGCCGTTTTCCCGGAGTGGCAAAGGGCCGCGCGCGATGTGGGCGTGCCTGAGTTCACGTGGGTCCATGGCGGCGGCGGTTCCGACGGTAATTTTCTCACGGCCGGCGGTCTGCCGAACCTCGATGGTATCGGTCCGATCGGCGACAATCTGCACAGCGACCGTGAATTTTGCCGCGTCGAAACGATCGCGCCCCGCGCCCAGATCGTGGCGCTCGTCCTCCACCGCGTGGCGGCGGGGGAAATCACGCTGCCGCCAATAAGCGGGTAGGGACGGCTCTCCGAGCCGTCCGATAAGGCCCAACGGATGCCGCGGAGATGCGTCCCTACCGAATGACCTTTCTACTCCGGCAGAAACACCGCGCCCAAGACCGCGGCGCGGCTTGCCCCCGTCACCCGCGGACAATTTCCCGGCAGCCCGAGCATGCGTTGCCGCGCGAGCCACGCGAACGCCATCGCCTCGACCCAATCGCCCGCCACGCCGAGCGCAT
Organism: Opitutaceae bacterium; assembly: GCA_044356555.1. Taxonomy (GTDB): domain Bacteria; phylum Verrucomicrobiota; class Verrucomicrobiia; order Opitutales; family Opitutaceae; genus Tous-C4FEB. The sequence continues at coordinate 270,304 of JBIKWB010000001.1, forward strand.
CGGTCGCCGCGACTTTGCAGTCGGGCAATTCGGCCCGTAGCGCCCGCATGAGCGCAGCGTTGTGGGCGCCGCCGCCGCAGATAAAGATCTCGGGTGCCGCGCCCAGTGGCAGCGCCCTGATCGCATCCGCGATGCTCCGCGCGGTCAGCGCGACGAGAGTCGCCTGCACATCGGAGTCGCTCGGCGGTTCCGCCAAACCGGCGAGGTGCGTTTCCAGCCAAGCCGTCGAAAACTGTTCCGGCCCCGTGCTCTTCGGCGCCGGTTGCGCGAAATACGCCTCGGCCAACATCGCCCGCAACAACTCCGGCACCACCCGCCCGCTGGCCGCGAACGCGCCGTCGCGATCCATCGGCGTGCCAAGCACCCGCCGCGCCCGCGCATCGAGCAGAGTATTGCCCGGACCGGTGTCGAAGCCGAGCACCGGAGCCGAGGGATCGGCGGGGAGCGCGGTGAGGTTGGCGATGCCGCCGATGTTCACCACCACGCGGTCGTTTTCTTTCGTGCGAAACACGGCCTCGTGAAACGCCGGCACGAGCGGTGCGCCTTGACCGCCGAGGGCCAGATCCTTGCGTCGAAAATCCGCGACCACGGCGATGCCGGTTTCGGTCGCGATCACGTTGGGATCGCCGATCTGGAGCGTAAACGCGGGGTCGAAGCCCGGCCGGTGCCGGATCGTCTGGCCGTGGCTGCCGACCGCGCGCACGTCCCGCGCGGTGACGCCGGTCTTGGCGAGCAGTCCGTTGACCGCGTGGGCGAAAAGGCGGCCCAGCGCTACATCGGCCCGGCCGAGCCGGTCGATCTCGTTGTCTCCGGGCCGGCCCAACGCGAGCAACTCGGCCTTCAGCTCGGTGGGAAACGCCAGCGAGTGGGTAGCGATCAGCTCGGGCCGCGCGCCGAAGCGCACGAGGGCGGCGTCGATTCCGTCCACGCTCGTGCCGGAAAGCGTGCCGACGAACAGGTCGGGGTCGCGGGGTGGCGGCGAGGATTCCATCGGGCGAATCAATCCGAGCAATCAACGGAGGGAAACCGCGAATTGCCGCGAATGAACGCAAATTTCCGACTCGATTCATCCGCGGATTGATTCGCGTCGATCCGGGTCCATTCGCGGGCAAAAATTCAGGATTCCGGGCGAATCTACGGTTGAACCAAAACCGTCGGCCGCGATCATTTTTGAACCGATGCTCAACACGGAAACCCCCAGCGGCCGGCACCCGGATCTCGATCTTTACGCCACGACCGAACTCATCCGCGCCTTCACCGAAGACCAGGTTTTCGCGGCCAATGTGGTGCACGCCGCCGCGCCCCAAATCGCGCGCGCGGTCGATGCGGCCGCGCCGCGCATCGCGGCGGGCGGCCGGCTCATTTACGCCGGTGCCGGCACTTCCGGCCGACTCGGCCTGCTCGACAGTGTGGAGCTTTGGCCGACGTTTACCTGGCCGAAGGACCGGGTCGTCGCGCTGCTCGCAGGCGGGCGGCAGGCGTTGTTCGAAGCGGTCGAAGGAGCCGAGGACAACCGCGCGCAGGGGGCAGCCGATGTGCGTGCCGTCGCTCCCACGGTCAATGACGTGGTCATCGGTCTCGCGGCTTCCGGGGCGACGCCTTTTGTGCTCGGTGCATTGGAGGCTGCACGCGCGGCGGGTGCGCTCACGATCGGGGCGGCGAACAATCCCGATTCTCCCGTCGTCGCCCTGGCCGAGATCGGCGTCACGCTCGACACGGGCAGCGAAACGATTTCCGGCAGCACGCGCCTCAAGGCCGGCACGGCGCAGAAAATTTTTCTCAACACGCTCTCAAGCGCGATCATGGTCCGGCTGCACAAAGTCTATGGCAATCTGATGGTCGATGTGATGCCGACGAACGCGAAGCTCTACCGCCGCGCAATCGCGCTGACCGTGCGCGCCACGGGCGCGAGCGAGACCGAGGCCACAGCCGCGTTGGAGGCGTGTGCTTACAAAGTGAAAACCGCAATCGTTGCCCTCCGCTTGAAGACCGATGTCGCCGCCGCGCAGACCGCGCTCGACGCCGTGGCCGGCGATATCCGCCGGGCGATCGGCGCAGGGGAGGGCTCGTCATGATCGCGCGCCCACGATCACCAGCCCGCTCCGAAGGTAGTATCGGGACCTCCGCGTCCGACAGGTGTGGTCCGGCCACGACCATCGGCCGTGACCGGCGGTCGCGGCCTTACCTCGTCGCCACGCTCGCTCTGTTCTACGGTGGCTGCACTACGCCGCCCGCGCCGCCCGTCGCGCCCACGCCCGTCGCCGTCGTGAATCCCGCCGACGAACCGCCGCCTGCGCCGCGCGAGTTTCGCGGCGTCTGGGTCGCGACGGTAGCCAACATCGATTGGCCCAGCAAACCCGGTCTGCCCACGGTGCAGCAACGTGCCGAGATGCTCGCCATTCTCGACCGCGCGCAAGCCCTGCGCCTCAACGCGATCGTGCTTCAGGTGCGCCCGGCCGCCGATGCGATCTATCCGTCGTCGCTCGAGCCATGGTCGGAGTTTCTCACCGGGAAACAGGGCCGCGCGCCCGAGCCCCTCTACGATCCGTTACGCGAGTGGATCGCCGCCGCGCACGGTCGGGGTCTCGAGTTGCACGCGTGGTTCAATCCCTACCGCGCCCGCCACCAGCGCGCGATTTCCGAACTCGACCCGAGCCATCTCGCGAAGACGCACCCCGGCGTGGTCAAAACCTACGGCGAGCTGATGTGGATGGACCCCGGTGAACCCGTGGCCCAAAAACGCACGCTCGATGTCGTGCGCGAAGTCGTCCGCAACTACGACCTCGATGGCGTCCACCTCGACGATTATTTTTATCCGTATCCCATCGCCGACCGCCGGCCCGCCGCGGCCAACGCCGCTGCGCTCACCAATCCGGGCGCCGCGCCGGCTGCGAAGAATCTCGAATTTCCCGATGGGCCCGCGTGGCAACGTTACCTTGCGACCGGCGGCAAACTCTCCCGCGCCGACTGGCGGCGGCAAAACGTGAACCAACTCGTCGAGGCGCTCTACCGTGGCATCCGTAGCGAGAAGAACCACGTGCGCTTCGGGATTAGCCCGTTTGGCATCGGTCGGCCTGACCGGCGGCCGGCGGGTATTTCCGGTTTTAGCCAATACGACCAACTCTACGCGGATGTGGAACTCTGGATCGAGCGCGGCTGGATGGACTATCTGACGCCGCAGCTCTATTGGCCCCGTGCGCAGAAAGCGCAGGCCTTCGGCGTGCTGCTCGATTACTGGGCCGCGCAGAATCCGCAGAAACGCCACCTGTGGCCGGGCCTTTATACGAGCCAAGTGAGCGCCGAGCCGAAGCCGTGGGAAGCGGCCGAGATCACGGGCCAGATCGAGTTGCTGCGCACGCGACCCGCCGCGACCGGGCATGTTCACTTCAGTATGGTGCCGCTGCTGAAAAACGCGCGCGGACTCAACGACGCGCTCGCGGCCGGGCCGTATGCGACGCCCGCGCTCGTGCCGGCGACGCCTTGGCTGGACTCGACCCCGCCGCCTGCGCCGACGTTGGCGATCTCGCCCACGAAGACCGTCGGTGCGCCGGCGACGCTCGTGATCACGCCGGGTGCGGGCGAAGCCGCCGCGAGTTTTGCGATCTGGCTGCGCTACGGCGGCGATCAATGGCGGTTCACGGTGCAACCGGCGGGCGCGCCCTCGGTCACGCTCGCGGCCGACGCGAAACTCGGCGCGCCGGATCGCGTGGTCGTCACGGCCGTGGACCGCCTCGGCAACGAGAGCGCGCGGGTGGCGTTGCCGCTGGTTTCGCCGGGCACGCCGGTCGCTCAACGATGAGTGCGTCGCGATCGGAACCTCGCGGGTGGAGCGCGTTGTCCCTAACGCGCTTTCAGCGCAGACGTGGGTTTAAACAGAAGCGCGATGGGGACATCGCGCTCCACCCCTAATTTCCCCCATGACCCCACCCGACGCTCCCGCCCGCACGCCCTGGACTTGGATTCCCACGCTCTATTTCGGCCAGGGCATCCCGTATGTCGTCGTGATGACGTTGTCGGTGGTGATGTATAAGAACCTCGGCGTCTCCAATACCGACATCGCGCTCTACACGAGCTGGCTCTACCTGCCGTGGGTCATCAAGCCGTTGTGGTCGCCGCTCGTGGACCTGTTTCGTACGAAACGGTTTTGGATCGTCGCGCTGCAAATCGTGATCGGCGGGGCGCTCGCGTCGGTCGCGCTCACATTGCCGGGGCCGGCGTTTTTCCAGGCTTCGCTCGCGGTGTTTTGGTTGATGGCGTTTGGCTCGGCGACGCACGACATCGCGGCGGACGGATTTTATCTGCACGCGTTGCCCACCCATCGGCAGGCAGCGTTTGTCGGTGTGCGGAGCACGTTTTACCGGTTGGCGACGCTTTCGGGCCAAGGCGGATTGGTGTGGCTCGCCGGAGATTTGTCGGAGCGGCTCGGTGGATTCGCGGCGGCGTGGGCGGCGGTGTTCGGGATTTTGGCGGTGTTTTTTGTCGTGCTGGGCCTCTACCATTATTTCGCGTTGCCGAAACCGGTGACGGATGGACCGGTGCCGCGCACGGGGGCGTTGTGGGCGGATTTCGCGACGGTATTTGCGGCGTTTTTCCGAAAGCCGGGGATCGGCGCGGCGCTCGCATTCTTCTTGCTCTACCGGTTCGCGGAATCGCAGGCGCTCAAGCTCGTGACGCCGTTTCTGCTCGATGGTCGGGTCGACGGCGGGCTTGGACTGACGACGAAACAGGTGGGCCTCGTTTATGGCACCGTGGGCGTGGCGGCGCTGACGATCGGCGGGATTTTAGGCGGCTGGATCATCTCGGTTTACGGGCTGAAGCGGATGCTGTGGCCAATGATTTTGGCGATGAATCTGCCCAATGTGGTTTTCGTGTATCTGGCGATCGCACTGCCGAACGATCCGTGGCTGATCAGCGGACTGCTCGCGGTGGAGCAGTTGGGCTATGGTTTTGGGTTCGCGGCGTATCTGATGTTCATGATCATGTTTGCGCGCGGCCCAAACCAGACGGCGCACTACGCGATCTGCACCGGTTTCATGGCGCTCGGCATGATGCTGCCCGGCATGGGTGCGGGCTGGCTGCAGGATCAACTCGGCTATCCGAAATTTTTTATCTGGGTGTTGATCGCGACGATCCCGTCATTTGCGGCGACGGCGTTGATCAAGATTGAGCCGGGGTTTGGGAAGAAGGCGGAGTAGGGTGGCGGTGGATTCTTTGCGGTGGGCAGAGGCCTGTGTCGCATCTACGGAAACCGGAGGGTTGAAATCTACCGGTCGCCCGCTAGCCTTTCACCATGAGCCTAGCTGAAATCCTCGACGAACTGCCGCGCCTCACGCACGAGGAGCGCAGGCTTTTGTGTCGTCGGGCTCTCGCGGTCGATGAGGCCGAGGATGTCGCAGCGATGCAGCATACCGCAGCCGAAGGCTTCGCGTTACTCGACCGAATGGAAGCGGAGGATGCCGCTCGTGGCCAGAGCCGGTGGAGTATGGGTGGTTGACCTCGGAATGGTCGCCAAAGTGCGGCCATGTTTGTTGCTCACGGATTATCCGGCGGACGACGAACTCGCGCTGATCACAATTTTGCCGCACACGACTGCGCTCCGTGGCCATCGCTGGGAATTGTCGTTGCCGAAACCGTTTCTTAAGCCCGGAGCGTTTCATCTCCAGCAGGTGCAGTCGGTTTCGGTCTCAAGATTGGAGCGGAGGTTGGGTGCGCTCTCGAGCGAGGAGTGGAGCTTGGTGCAAGACCGGTTGTCCGACTACTTCGGGTTGTGACAATGTTTCGGCGGTTGCGTTGGCCTGGTGGGGAAAGCTTTGGACCGGCAACCCGCGGGGGGCGGGTCGGAGACCTTTTGCCCTACTTGGAAACCGCGGCTTGGGCGGCGGCGATTTGGGCTAGGCCGGCTTGGAGTTCGGATTCGGGGAGCCAGCGGCCGCGGAGCATCACGCCGGAGCGTTTCTCGATGTGGCCGATCGTTTGCAGCGGGTTCGCGTCGAGGAGGAGCAGGTCGGCGCGGTGGCCGGGGGCGACGAGGCCGAACGTGTCTTTGGCCTTCAGATAATCGCCGACGTTTTTGGTGGCGGACTGCAACACCTGGTAAGGCGTGAGACCGGCATCGACGTTGGCCTGCATCTCGCGGACGACGGAGAATCCGGGGACGCTGAATTGCTGGGGCGCATCGGTGCCGAAGAGAATCGTGACGCCGCCGTCGACGAGGGCTTTGAGCACGATCTTGCGGTTGGCGGCGATTTGCCGGGCGCGGGCGGCGGAGAATTTCGGGTCTGCGAGACGGCGCTCGTAGCCGGTTTTCCAACGCTCGACTTCGGCGCGCGGCATGTAGCGGAGTTCGGGGTAGGCCAGCATCGGGGCGAGATCGGCGGAACCGATGATCGTTTCCCAGAGCGGCATCGTCGGCACCATGAGCGTGCCGGAATCGCGGAGGAGTTTCACCATCGCCGCGAGTTTGGCGGTATCGACGGGGGCCGTCTCCGCCCCGAGGTATTCGATGGTGCCGTCGAGGTGGTCGATGGTCTCTTGCCGGCGCGCGATCGCGTGAACAAGGCCGACATCGGCGGGAACGTGCCCGGAAAACCGGATGCCTACCTCGTCGGCGGTTTTGGCCATGGCGTCGTAGACGTCGCGTTTGAGGCCGGGCAAGACCTTGAGCAGATCCCAGCCCTCGGCTTTTTGTTCGCGCACGCGGGCTTCGGCGGCGGCGGGCGAGCGGGTCGCAGCGGGGCCGTTGCCGGTGAAGGCAGGTCCGGCCAGATAGAGCGTGGGGCCGGTGATGGCGCCGGAGTTTACGAGGTCGCGCAGTTCGAGTTGGCCGGGCCAGCCCTGCATGCCGCGAAACGTGGTGACGCCGTTGGCGACGAAGAGAAAAAAGATCTGCCGGATATACTCGGGCGAGGAGCCGAGGGGCGGGTTGTGACCGTGCATCTCGCCGAGGCCGGGCATGAGGAACTTGCCGGTGCCGTCGATCTTGCGGGCATCGGCGGGGATGGTGGTGGTGGCGGAGTCGCCGATGCGGACGATACGGTCGCCGGTGATGACGACGGTTTGATTTTTAAGGACGCGCTCGGTGTCCATGGGCAGGACGGAGACGTTGACGAACGCAGTGGTGGCGGGCGTGGCGGCGTGGAGCGGTGCCGCGAGGGTGAGGGCGAGCACAACGAGGAAAGCGAGGAGGGGAGATTTCATAAATGGGCTGGATTCAGGCGGTGGCGCGCACGCGGACGGCGAGAGCGGCGGCGGGGTTGCGGACGGTGAGTTGTTCGATTTCGGCTTCAGTGAAATTTTCGCGGCGAAGCAGAGGCAAGAAAACAGTGGAGAGGAGGTCGAAGGGGCGAAAGGTGCCGCCGCCGGGTTTGGCGGGATCAAACCAGCCGGCGTCGTGTGAAAGCAGGACGCGGTCGAGGTGGCCGCGTTGTTTCAATTCGCGGCAAAGGTGGAGATGGCGGGTGACGGTGTTGCGGTTGAGTCCGTCGCAGGAAATCCAGGCGCCGCGGTCGGCGGCGGCATAGAGCGCGTCGTCGGCCGCGCCTTGGGCGTGGACCCAAATGTAAGCGGAGGGCGCGACGCCGTGGTCGCGGAGAACGTCGAGTTGTTCAAGACCGGGCCCGCGACCGGTGTGAATGGCGACGGTGAGGCCGGTGGCGAGGTGGGTGAGCGCGCCGGCGGCGACGAGGTTGCGCTGCACGGGGGAAAGCGCAGGTTCGGGGTCGACGCCGATCTTGATAAAACCGGGGCGAATCCCGGTGCCCTCGATACCATCACGGGCCTCGGCGGTCCAGCGGGCGGCGAGTTGTGCGGCGGACTCGGTGTGCGCGTAGGGCGGGAGGAAGATGTTCTGGCGTGCGCCGTAGAGACCGGTGTTGGTGACGAGGTGCAGGCCGGAAGCTTCGCTGAGGCGCGCGAGCAAACGCGGATCGCGGCCGAGGTAGGCGGGCGTGCATTCGACGAGGGCGCGCAGGCCAAGAGCGTGGATTTGCGTGAGGTGCGGCAGCGTGACGCGGAATACTTCGTCGGCGTCGTAGCGCGACGGAGACACTTGTTCGGCGCCGATGAAATCGACGAGGACGTGTTCGTGCGGGAGCGTGGGACCGAGCGACGACGCGGGAATCGGGCCGCGCACGGTTTGGATGATCGGGGTGGGCGCCCCGGAGGCGGTGGGGGCGCCGAACAGGCGGTGAGACGATAAGGTGGCTGCGCCGACGGCCGCGGTGCCGAGGTTTTGAAGGAACGTGCGGCGCTGCATGTCGGGAAGAGACGTGGGCGGCGGGCTATTTCAGCAAGGCGCGGGCGCCGGAGAGAATTTTCTCCCACTGCGTGGCGGGGCCGGGGTCGGTCTTGTTGGTCTGGATGTGATAATGGCCGAGGACGCCTTTGAAGGCCGCGAGCTCGGCATCGGGGAGTTTCTGCGGGAGGACCTGACCGTCGGGACCGCGGGGGAAGTCGGGCTTGATTTGGGGAAAGATCCGGCAGAGGGCGGCGGTGAGCTTGATGAGGGCGGCGTATTGCTCGGGGGTGAAATCGTATTGGACGAGTTCCTGGCCTTGCACGACGCCGCGCACGAGATCGGGCCGGGCCGGGCGGCCGGTGAAGTTTTTCACGCGGAGCATCGGATCGCCGACGCGGGCGGGAATCTTGATCGCGAGGCGGCCCTGAGCGTCGCGTTGGTACCACTCGTCGAGGACCTTGGTATTGCCGGGGGCATAGGCGCCCATGTTGGCGATCTCGATGCCGATGGAGCGGTTGTTGGAGGTGGTGGCGTGGCGGGCGCGTTCCTTGAGATCGAGCGTCTGGTAAATCGTGCCGTCGATATCCACCATGAAATGGATGCTGAGACCGCGGTGGTCGTGGAGGACGTTGAAACAAATTTTGCTGAGGCCGCAGACGTCGTAGTGGAGGACGAATTGATCGACGACTTGCTGGAGCTGGGGAAGGGTCCAGCCGCCGCCGCGAATTTTTTCGATCTCGTCGGGCGAGAGCGTGTTGATGCGCGCGGAGTAGCGGTTGGGCGTCGTGATGTCTTTGGTGGCGGCGACGGTTTTCTCGTAGCTGCTTTCGGCGATGGGGCCGAAGCGGCGCTCGACGCGGTAGGCGTCGTAGCCGCCCGGGTCCATCCACGTGACGACGGGCGTGCCGGTGTGAAAGAGCTGGCCGGCGACGATGATCTCGTCGCCTTTGCGGGCGGAGAGTTTTCCCGGAGTCGTGGCACAGCCGGAGAACACGAGAGCGGCGGACAAGGAGAGCGCGGCGACAATGACGTTGAGGCGTGGCTTCATGGGATGAGGGCGGCTTTGCGTTTGAGGGCGAGCACGCGGCGGTAGGAAAGGTCGATGCGGGTTTCGGGGATGCGGCCGGATTCGACGGCACGCACGAGGATCGTGACGGCTTTTTGGGCGATGTCGGGATCGTAGGTGAGGTTGTTGCCGAAGCAGAGCACGTCGAGGCCGGCCTCGATGGCGAGCGGGACGGACTCGGCGAGGCCGTAGCGCGTGGAGATGGCTTTCATTTCCATGTCGTCGCTGGTGATGACGCCGTCGAAGCCGAGTTTCTCGCGGAGCAGGCCGGTCATCACGGCGCGGGAAAGCGTGGCAGGATGATCGGGGTCGAGGCGCGCGTTGAAGACGTGGGCGGTCATGATGACATCGCAGAGACCTTGGGCGATGAGGTCGCGAAACGGGATGAGTTCGCGCTCGTGCCAAGTGGCGGTGACATCGACGAGGCCCAAATGCGTGTCGCCGGTGGCGCTGCCGTGCCCGGGAAAGTGTTTCGCGCAGGTGAGCACGCCGAGGGCGCGGTGGGCGCGGATGAATTCGGCGGCGTGGCGCGCCACGGCGGCGGGATCGGAAGAAAAGGCGCGGCCCTTGCCCTTGATGATCGGGTTATCGGGGTGAGCGTCGAGATCGACGACGGGCGCGAGGTTTAGGTTGAAGCCGAGGTCGGCGAGCGTCTGCGCGGTCGCGGCGGCGTGGCGGTAGGTCTCGGCGGATTGGTCGAGCGCGCCGAGCTCCTGGTGGGAAATGCTCGGCGGAAAACCGTAGACGGGCTTGAGCCGGTTGACGCGCCCGCCCTCCTGGTCGATCGAAGTGAGGAGCGGAATCTTCGCGTGCGACTGCAGGTGGCGGAGCAACGCGCGGACCTGTTCGGGCGACTCGATGTTGCGACGACGCGGGCCGGAATCGATCGTGCCGCCGGCCATTTCTTGGTCGAAGAGAATGACCCCGCCGAGATGGAGATCGCGGATGTCGCGGGCGATGAGTTCGCAGTCGACGGCGGTCGTGCCACGGAAACCGACGTTGAGGAGCTGGCCGATTTTTTCGCGGAGCGTGGGAGCGGCGGACATGGCGGGAAACGGCGGAAAACGGGATGACTTGGGTCGGGAGCTTCAGCGTTTCACGACGCCGATGCCGGGCAGATCGTTGAGCGTGAGTTTGCCGTCCACGACGGTCGTACCGAGGAAGACGTCGTTCTTGATGAGCAAAGCGCCATCGAGGTCGGCCCAGTCAACCAACGGCGAAAGCTGGGCGGCGGCGGAGATGGCGCAGGAGGTTTCCGTCATGCAGCCGAGCATGACCTTGAGGCCGAGGGCGCGGGCAACCGTGATCATTTGGTGCGCCTCGCGCAGCCCGGTGCATTTCATGAGCTTGATGTTGATGCCGTCGAAAACGCCGAGCGCGCGGCGCACGTCGGGGAGACGTTGCACACTCTCGTCGGCGATGAGCGGGAGAGGACTGCGCTCGCGGAGCCAGGCGGTGTCGTCGGGATTTTCCTTCGGCATCGGTTGCTCGATGAAAAGGACGCCGCGGGTGGCGAGCCACTCGATCATGCGGAGCGCGTCGGCGCGGTCGGGCCAGCCCTGGTTGGCGTCGACGGTGATGGGGCAGTCGGTGACCTCGCGAATGGCGTCGATGAGCGCGCGGTCGGTGGCGGGATCGCGGCCGAGTTTGACCTTGATGATTTTGTAAGGGGCGGCCTCGCGGGTTTTTTGGCGGACGACTTCCGGCGTATCAATGCCGATGGTGAAGGACGTGACCGGGGCTTTGGCGGGGTCGAGGCCCCAGATGCGGTGCCACGGTGCGCCGAGTTTTTTGCCGATCCAATCGTGAAGGGCGATGTCGACGGCGGCCTTGGCGGCGGTGTTGCCGGGGGCGAGGGCGTCGATGGCGGGGAGAATTTCACCGAGTTGAAACGGGTCGGGAAAACGGCCGAGGTCGACTCGCGCGAGAAACGCGGCGGCGGAGGCTTGGGTTTCCCCCAGATACGGCGGCATCGAGGCCTCGCCGTAGCCGATGACCCCGTCGTGTTCGACTTCGACGAGCATCCCGGGCGTGGAGGTGCGCGAAGCGGTGGCGATGGTGAACGCGTGGCGCAGTTCGGCGGTGTAGGGTGTGAAGCGGAGAATCATCCGGAGGGCAGGGCGACGGCGAAGGAAGACAGAGAGCGGCGGGTTAACTCAAGCGCGGGCGAACGGCGAGCCGGTGGCGGAGTTTTTGGGCGGGAAAATACGCTTGCAGGAACTCGGGCGCCACCTAAGTTCCGCCGTTCCGTGTTAGTCCCCATCGTCTAGCCCGGTTAGGACGTCTCCCTTTCACGGAGATAACCGGGGTTCGAATCCCCGTGGGGACACCAATTTTTTAAGCCCCGCAACTCTGGCGAGTTGCGGGGCTTTTTTGTGGCCAACCGACGAGGTCAAACGATCGGGGCAGGGAGCAACGGACGGGGTGATGGGCGCGGAAGACTAGGAACCAACCAACAACGGCCAGCCCGTCTTGGCTCGATTCGAGCATTTAGGGAAAGCCGGCGACCTAGATTCTGGGACGCTCCAAGCCTCGTTTCGCCCGATGACAAAGCTTGATCCGTTTTCTGGTCCAGGGGAGCGCCAGCGAGCGGGCGGCCTACGGGGAAGTGGAAGGGCGTCGGCGAGCGGGGCCCCTACAGGGTGAGTCGTAGCGTTGCGGAACGAGCGCGCGCGAGGCGCGCCCCTACAGGGAGGCGGGCGGCGTTTTGTCACAAAATTAGGCGTTGCTTTGCGCGAATTGGGTTCGGAGTTTTTTCGCGTCAGTTTACCCCCGTCCGGTCCTGCTCAACCCCGACTCACCCCGTCGTGTTTTCCGTCCCCGCGGAAGCTGTGCGGCGTAGCGTCATTACCCCAAAATTGTCCATGAATCCGAATTGGTCTTCCTCCCGGCTGCTCACCTTGGCCCGAGCCCTTTGGTCGGGCACCGCGCGGCCTGCGCTTGTTGCCCTGATGTTGTTTTCGCCGTTCACCGTGAAGGCGGCGGATGCGCCCGGCGCGATCGTGGGTGCGGTCAGCAACGCCGCGACGCGCAACACGTTGGAAGGCGCGGCAGTGTCTGTGCCGTCGCTGCGGGTGAACGTGCTGACCGACAATGCCGGCCGCTACACCATCCCCAACGTGCCGCCCGGCACCTACGACGTGACCGTGACCTACATCGGCCTCGACAGTTCGCGGGTGAAGGTCGTCGTTAGCCCGGGCGAGCGTGCGGTGCGCGACTTCGAGCTCACGACGGGCATCTACAAGCTCAGCTCGTTCAAGGTGACGGGCGAGCGCGAGGGCAACGCGGCGATGATCACGGAGAAAAAAAATGCCGACAACGTGAAGGACGTGATCGCGATGGACGCGTTTGGTTATCTGCCGAACATGAGCGCGGGCGAAGTGGTGATGCGCCTCCCGGGCGTGGCGGGCAGCCCGACGGACGAAGGCCTCGCGTATCGTTTCAACATCCGCGGCATGGATCCTACGCTGAATAACGTCACCGTGGACGGCGGTTCGCTCACGACGCTCGGCACCAACCGGAGCTTTGAACTCCAGTCGATCACCGGCGCAATGTTTGAGGGCATGGAGCTGATCAAGGGGCAGACGCCCGACAAGGGCGCGGATTCCCTCGGCGGCACGATCAATTTCAAGACGCGCTCGACCTTCAGCATGAAGGAAGACAGCCGCACCACCTACAATTTCAGCGTACGGATGGCGCCCCCGTTTTTCGAGCAGACGCCGCTGCGCTCCCAGCACCGCTCGCACCCGATTCTCAACCTGACGCACCAGCAGGTGTTCAGCGTCTTCGGCGAGGCGCGCAACCTCGGCACCTCGGTGAACATTTTTTATTCCGAGAACGCGGTCGGCGGTTTTGAAACGATCTTCGACCGCACCAACATCAGCACTGGACCGGCGCCGGTGTTCAACTACCAGACTTGGGACAACGCCAACAACCGGAAGCAGCAGAGCATCGCGCTGAAGACGGATTTCAAGTGGTCGCCCACTACGAAATTTTCCCTCTCGGTGACGGAGAACGACAATTTTGAGCGGCTCCGGCGCCGGGTGCGCGTGACAGCCGCGGCCTCGGGCAACAGCAACACCCAGGTGCCGAGCGCCACCACGGGCATCGTGCCGGGCGCGTTTACCAACCAGCTCACCGTGGTGCGCGCCATCCCGAGCACCTCGGCGGCGGGGACGAACACGAACAACATCGATGTGCAGATGGACGGGCCGCTCAACTACTACGTGCGCATGGGCCGCGTCGATTTCACCGGCGAGCATACTTACCCGAATCTCACGGTCGAATACGCGGCAAGCATCGCTCGCACGACGCTCAACAACGGAACCGGCCGCGGCGGCCAGCTCAACATGCGGCTCTTTGACCCGGCGGCGCAGGTGCCCGGCCGCGCGGTGTTCTTCGGTGGTGCGGGCTGGATCCTCGACCAGCGCGAAAACGAATTGCACCCGAAATTCATCCAAAACGGAGGCCCCGATTTCACCAATCCCAACAACTACCTCCCGCGGGCGACGGACGGTCTCACCCGGGCGCGCAACGAGCAGGATCAACTCCAGAAGCAGTTCCGTTTCGATGCCCGCTACAAACTGCCCTTTCTCTTGGCGCCGATGGCGTTGAAGGCCGGTTTCCACTGGCGCTCGCTCCAGCTGGACGTGTGGGGCAAAGACCGGCACCGCTGGGTGCCCAAGGCCGCCGCAGCCTACGATCCGACGTTCCGGTTCGCGCCGGACGCCAGCTATCTGAGCTATGACCGCGTGAAGACCGGCCGGGCGATTCCGATCTGGCAGGCCGAGGGCATCACGAAGGACGGCCAGCCGGCCAACCCGGCGTTGTGGAACGAAGATCTCTACTTCCACGAGAGCCAGAAATTCATCGGCACCAACGGCGTCACCGAGTGGATCCCCGCCACCTACCTCATGGCGCAAGGCCGGCTCGGCCGGGACGGCTTGCTGGGGCGGACGGGCTACCTCACCGGCGTGCGCTTTGAGCAACTGCGCACGGAGAGCTGGGGCTGGGTCCGCTCCCGCGTGCTCAGCACGGCCGCGCAACAGGTGGCCGATCCGGTCGGTTCAGCCGACCGCGACTACGGGGTCAACTACCGTAACCTGCCCGGTAAATTCTCACAGAGTTATCCGAGCGTGCACGCGTTCCACGACATCCGGCCCAACTTGAAGGCGCGGGCGAGCTGGTCGACCGGTTACGGGCGGGCGCCGTTGGCCAGTCTGCTGCCGGGTGAAACGCCGGATAACACGAACCAAATTCTCACGGTGAACAACGCAGGCTTGAAACCCCAGCGGGCGGCGAACTGGGATTTTACACTCGAATACTATTTCGAGCCGGTGGGCAGTCTCACCTTTGGCTGGTTTCACAAAACGATCCGGGACTACATCGTCGCGAATCTGGACCGGGGCATCATCACGACCGGACCGGACAACGGCTACAACGGCCAGTATGAAGGCTACATGGAGCGCATGACGCAAAACGCGGGCACGGTCTACGTGCAGGGCTGGGAGTTTGCCTACAGCCAGCAGTTCACGTTTCTGCCGGGTGCGCTGAAGGGACTTTCCGCTTCGTTCAACTACAGCTGGACCAATCAGCACGGCGTGGGCAGTGCGGTCACGCCGGGCGGCACGCCGATTCTGGGCCGGCCGCCGACGGCGACGACGCCTGAGGTGTATTTCGGGCGCCGGGACATCGCGAATTTCATTCCATCGGTCGCGAATGCTTCGCTGGGTTGGCGCTACCGGAAGTTCAACACGAGCCTGCTCTACAATTTCACGGGCGAGCACCCAACCTCGGTCAGCGTGTTGTCGCCGGCGTTGAACCAATACCGCTACTCGATGAAGACGTTGAACGTCACGGCGGGCTACCAGTATCGCCCCAGCGTCGGGTTTACGCTGAACATTTCCAACATCCTGAACGAGCCCCAGCGCTGGTATATCGGCTACAAGGAGCGCACGCGCCGCACGATCATCAACTTCGTCACGGTGACGGCCGGGGTGAACGGGCGGTTTTGAGGCGGTGAACGCAGTGTCCGGCGCGCTGCGTGGCCGGGCGCGGGCTGGGGCGATTTTCGCGGGGAGCGCCAGCGAGCTGGCGGCCTACGGGTTAAGGGTTGGTCTGCAGGCCCGATCGGTGATCGGGCGCTGCGCGACCAACCACCGGTCAGTTCGATCAAGTCAAGTTGAGAGGGACGAGCCCGGAGGCCCGGTGCCCACCTTTTCAATTCGTGAGGAACGTGACGTCGGCGGAGCGGAGGGCGATTTCGGCGGGGAGATTTTTTTCGTCGAGCTGGAGGACGATGACGTTGGCGCCGGGTTTGGCGGTGGCGGTGAACGTGGCGCCGGGCTTGAGCAGTTGGCCGTTGAGCCAGGCGGCCGTCGCGGCGCCGGTGAGCGTGAAGGTGACGGTGCCGCCCTTGGCGGATTCGAAGCGCGTGGCCGCGAAGAGGCCCCGGGTGTTCACGAAGGTGGGAAACGGCGCGGTGATCAGGTCGCGGGGCAGGGCGCCGCTCACGAGCGAGAACGTGGGAATCCAATCGGCGAGCGCAGGATCACCGCGGATCACAGGTTCGATGCCGATGGCTTGGTTGCGGCTGACGATGAGGTAGAGATTCCAGAGGCGGGCGACGCCGCCTTGGGCCGCGTCGTAGGGGCCGGGGCGGCCGAGTTGGGCCAGGAACTTGATCAGGTCGAGCCGCTCCTCGGGGACGAGGCCGTCGATGAGGCCGGCGGGCATGAGGGAGCCGGCGTTGGTGCGCTTGGCGATGTTCTGGGTGGCGACGGAAACTTCCTGGTTGGCGGCGTCGCGGAGGAAAACCTCGGTGCCGGTTTCGCGGGCGATCATGCCGCTCAGTTCGCGGCCGTCTTTGGTCGTGAGCACGACGGAGTGGTAGCCTTCTTTGATTTTGGCGTTCGGATAAAGCAGCGCTTCGATAATGTAATCGGTCGGGGCGCTGGCGCCGATGCTGGTGAGGTCGGGACCGATCTTGGAGCCGGCACCGCCGATGGCGTGACACGCGACGCAGGCGAGCTCGGGGCGGCGGTAGATGCGTTCGCCGAGGGCGGCGTCGCCGCTGGTGGCCGCTTGGCGGGCGAGAGCCTGGAGTTCGGCGGCGGTGAGTTGCACGTCGGAGAACGTGAGGCCGGCGGCTTTCATGAGTGCTTGGACGAGGGCTTGATTTTGGCCGCCTTCGCGGGCGGGGCGGAGGCCGGCGCGGGCGACTTCCGCCGGGAGTTTGGTCTTGGGAACCTCGGCGGCGAGGCGGGTGCCGGCGTTGCGGATGGAGAGCAGGGCGCGCCAAAGTGCGGTGGCGTCGGATTCGTCGGTCGTGGCGGCGAGGGTGGTCATGACCTCGGGCAGGGCGCCTGACAGATCGGTGCCGGCGAGAGCGACGACGGCTTCGCGGCGGACGGCGGGTGTCGCGGACTCGCGGGCGAGACGACGGAGTTCCGCGATGACGGGCGCGCCGCCGAGATCGCGGAGGGAGTTGAAGGCCGCGGCACGATCGGTGGATGAGGTGGCGGGATCGCTGGCGAGACGGACGAGCGTGGGCGCGAGCGGCTGGAGTTTCCACGCACCGACGAGGGGGATCGCGGCGGTGCGGGTCGCGGGCGCGGCGAGGAGGGTGGCGAGCGGGGCGAGGTCGCCGGTGGGGATGACTTTGCGGAGGCGCGCGGCGTCGTTGAGCGTGGCGAGGGCGCGCGGCGCGGCGGTGGTGTCGAAGGTGCCGGCGAGCAAAGCATCGAAAAGCAGGCGTTGCTCGCGGGCGCTGCCGGCGGTGGCGATCAGCTCAAGCCACGGGCCGGAGCCATCGCGGGGGAGCGGGCGGGTCGAGAGGAGTTGCGCGAGCAGGTCGCCGGCGAGGGCGGGCTCGACGGCTTTGAGACCGAAGGCGAGTTGGGCTTCGCGGCCGGCGATGGTCCAAGAGCCGTCGCGGACGGCGGCGAGCCACGGAGCGGCGAGTTCGTTGAGAGTGAGCCAGAGGGCGTAGTCGAGGAAGGGGTCCATCGGGCGGTCGAGCACGGAGAGCGCGAGCTCGGCGGCGCGGGCGGTGCCCAGCTGGCCGAGGGCGCGGACGGCGGCGAGACGCACGCGGGGATTGTCATCGGCGACGAGTTGGGTGAGCGGCGCGAGGGAGTCGGCGACGGGGAGCGCGCGGATGGCGGCGGCGCGGCGGCTGGGGTCGGTGGCAGCGAGTTGTTCGGCGAGCAGGGCCGGCGAAGGGAGGTTGAGCGCTTCGTGCGCCCAGAGCGCGTGGAAGCGGGCGAGGGGCTCGGTCTGGCGGGCGGTCCATGCGGCGAGATCGGCGGCGACGCGGGCGGCGCCGCGCTCGACGAGCACGCGTTGGGCTTGGGCGTGGTCATAGCTGTTGGGCGAAAGCAGGGCGTCGAGCAGCGCGGTGTTTTCGAGTTTCTCGAAGTCGCGACGCGGGAGCAGGGCGCGGCCTTTGGCGGTGATGCGCCAGATGCGGCCGTGGACTTTGTCGCGGCGGACGTCGCGGAAATCGACTTCGCCGTGCTGGATGATCGGGTTGCTCCAATCGGCGAGGTAGAGCGCGCCGTCGGGCCCGAGCTTGGCGTCGAGGGGGCGGAAGCTGGAATCGGTGGAGCGCATCACGTCGGGCAACTCGCGGGTGACGTAGGCGGAGCCTTGGTCGGAGGCTTTGAAGCGCACGACGCGGTGGGCGCGGAAATCGGCGGTGATGAAGTCGCCCTGCCAATCGGCGGGAAAATGGGCGCTGCGGATGATCTCGATGCCGGAGAATTTGGGATAGTTGCCGGGGCTGATGCTTTGGAGCTCGCGCCGCGCGGGGGCGAGGGTGCGGTAGGTCGCGCCCGGGATGCCCCAACTGATACCGGCGCCGCCGGCACCGTCGGTGACGAACGATTCGCCGAAGGTATCGAATTGATGGCCCCAGGCGTTGACCCAGCCGCGGTAGAGGATGGAAAGCTGTTGGTCGCGCGGGTCGAAGCGGAAGATGCCGCCGGCAGCGAGGCGGACGACGCCGTTGGGCGTCTCGGTGTGGGTGCGGGTGTAAACGGATTGGGTAAAATAGAGGCGGCCGTCGGGGCCCCAGCGCGGGCTGTGGATATTGTGGTGGGTGTCCTCGGTGCCGAAACCACTGAGGACAATGCGGCGCTGATCGGCTTTGCCGTCGCCATCGGTGTCGCGGAGGTGGAGGAGCTCGGTGCTCTGCGCGACGTAGGCGCCGCCATCGCCGGGCGCGACGCCGGTGGGAATGAGCAGGCCGTCGGCGAAGACGGTGGCTTTGTCGGCGCGGCCGGCGCCGGTGGTGTCTTCGAGGATGATGATCTTGTCGGAGGCGGCTTGGCCGGGCTCGATCTGGGGATAGACCTCGGAGCTGGCGACCCAGAGGCGGCCGGACGGGTCGAAACTCATGTGGATCGGTTTATTGAGCAGGGGATTTTCGGCCCAGAGCGTGACCTCAAGGGCCTCGTCGACGGTGAACTTCGGCGTGGGCTGGGGGATGAATTTTGCGACGAGGTTGCCGACGCGGGCGGGGATTTCCGGCGCGGCGGTGACCGCGGCGGGGTCGAGGGAACGCAGACGGGCGATGCGGGCTTCCTCGGCGGCGATGAAGGCGTCGAACTTGAGGACCTCGACGGCGTTCTGGCCCTGCTCCTTTTTCCGGAAGCCGAAAATATAGGCCATGTTGGCGGGGCGGGAGCGGTGGAAGAACCACTCGTTTTTGAGGAGAATGGCACGGCGGAGCGGTTCGGCGGCGGGGCTGGTGCGCCAAGAGCCGGCGGGACCGGCAGATTTTTCGGCGCCGAAGAGGAAATCCTCGAGGGCGAAGGCGGCGGCGCGGTAACCGGTGGAGTTGAGGTGGATGCCGTTGTCGGTGAGCTTGGCGGCGGGCGCGGTGGCCGCGGCCATGGGCGCGGCGAGCGCGTCGAAGAGCGAGAAAAACGGCAGACCGCGGGCGGCGGCGAGATCGCGCAAGGTGGCGGAGACGCGGGCGAGGGCGGCGTTGTGGGCCGCGGGATCGGCGGCGCTGCCGAGAGTTTCGTGACGTGCGGGGCTCAGGAGGACGAGGCGCGCGGTGGGGGCGAGTTTGGCGAGGGTGTCGAGCAGGCGGGTGTAGTCGGCGGCGAATTTTTGCTCACCGGTGGGACCGTCGAAGGAGTGGGCCATGCCGTAGCCGACGAAGATGACGGTGGGTTTGGCGTCGGTGATCTGTTGTTGGAGTTGGGTCCAGCCCTCGTCGGCGGGCTCACGGCCGGCTTGGAGGAGGCTGAGGCCGGTGCGGGAGGTGCCGGTGGGGGTATCGGCGCTCCAGCCGAGATTGCGGAAGGTGACGCTGCGATCGGCGGCGCGGACGGTGAGCATGAGCTCGATCCAGCCGTAAGATTGCTCGCGCTCGACGAGGGTGTCGCCGAGGAAGACGACGCGGTCGCCGTCGCGGAGTTCAAAGCGCGGGGCCGGCGTGGCGGCGCGGGCGGCGGTGAAGGCGAGGAGAACGAGCAGAGCGGAGCGGAGGAATAGGCGCATGGGGGAAGGAGTGGGTCGTAGCAACTGGTCGGAGATTTTCGGAGCAGAGGATGCCGAGCAAGGTCTTGTTTATACTCGCGGTGCGCCAACCAGCGGATCGCGCTCAGATCACCTCATTCAAGCGATTGTGCTGCCCGGTCGTTGGATGACGCCATCGCCCGCGCATCGCCGGGGTCACAGCTTCAGCGTTTTCGTTTGGCGGCGATGATGCGGAGTTCCACGGCCGCGAGTTTGTCTTTGCCCCGGCCGATCGCCTCTTTCGCCTTAATGAGGTCCGGTAGGGAGATCACCCAGCACGCGCGGCCGTCCACCACGAATTTCTCGGCGCCGCTCTTTAGGCGGGCAAAATCGCCGACGCCCAGGACCGTGGAGAGAATGTCCACGACGCCGACGTCCGTTTCGAGGTAAAGGTTGTTTAGGGGTTCGCCGGGCTTGGGGAATTGCAGGAACGAAAGCCGCTCCGGCGTCATGCGATGGCGGGGATTCCATTCCGCGAGTGCCTTGCGCAGAAGTTCGATGTTTTCGCTCGTCAAAACCGCGCAGACGTCGAGGTCGCGGGTTACTTGCGACGATCCGTAAGTGACCGCGGCATAGCCACCGATCATGACAAACTCGAATCCCGAGTCCGTCAGCTTAGCGATCAGTCGGCTGAAGTCCGGCGTCATGGGCAGCTTTGGCCTCCTGCAATTTCAAGATGAACCGTAGCGCCCCGTCGTGTTGCTGCCAACGGTCCTCCACCCGGAGCGCGAGGTTCGTATCGATCAAGTCGAGATCGATCCCCGCCTCCCGCGCCTCTTCGAGTAATGCGTTATCGAGCATCATGCGCTTACGAAAACGGGATCGTCACGGCCCGCAACGCGAAATCCCACCGCAAGCCGGCCGTGTTTGCAGGCTCCGCGGAAAAGCGGGCCCGGCGCTTCCAGGTCACGGCCGTGAGGGCGAGGAAAACGAGAGGGCGGAGCGGAGGAGCGAGCCCATGGGCAAGGGGTGCGGAACCAGGCAGGTCGCCGGCGAGGATTTCGCGGCGAGTGGGAGCGAGGAGAAAAGGCTGGGTCAGGCGGGAAAACTAACGGGAGGCGGAAGAAGAACACGGGATGTTCGCATCGAGTGACCCGAAGCCGAAGCTAGCCCAGTTGCCGCTAGTTCTTCAGCACAGGATGAGTCCCGCTACACTTCGGAAATGCGCGTCGGAACTGCAGAGCGCCACACCATGCTGGAGGGCCAATGCGGCGATCCAGAGGTCGTTGGTCGGTATGGCCGCGCCCGACTGACGGAGCTGCAGAAAGATCCGGGCGTAGTGCTCGGCGGACGATTTCGACTCGAACCGGCACGCCGCGCAGGAAGTCGCTGTAGGCGTTGGTATCGAGCGCGACGTTCATCTACTTCCAAACTTCTGCGTCGACCTGGTCAAACGCCAGGATCGCGGCATCGAACGCCGGGTCTTCGCGCCATGAACCGATCAGGGTATCGAGATCGTGATGTGTGCTGTTCCCGTCGGGAGTCCGGCGATTCCGATACGCGGCGAGCCAAGCGGCGAGTCTCGCCACTTCCGCGTCGGGAAGGCGCTCGATCGCGTGCTCGATTTCGGTGACGGTGCTCACGTGCGGAAAGGTGCCGACATGGCCTGCCGGTTCAAGTCCCGGTTTGGCGCAAAAGGTCGATGGCGGGGGTTCCGGGCGATCTTGAAAAGAAGCGGCGAGGGTGCTGCCGATTCGACGGTCGTTGCGGGAACTGCCGCGGGGGTATCGGCGCTCCAGCCGAGGTTGCGGAACGTGACGCTGCGGTCGGGGCGTTTCTTTTTACGCGCGAACAGTCGAGTGGATTTTTGGCCGCAGCTGCGTGCGCCTTTGCTCGGGCGTCGTGACGCCGCCGGGGTGGCCTTGCGCCCGCCCGGGCCCAAAGTGCCCGGGCGCGTGTCGAAGCGCGCTGGGCCGTGTATTCACCAGGCGAGCGCCCGGAGGAAACCCCCGGCGTATTCACCGTTCGACCCCAGATTCAAAAACCAAATCCTGATGGGCTGCCCCACCCTGCGCCGCTTGACTCGGCTCTTGTGTATTACAATGTCATACGCATGGAAGAAGTCCTCACTCTTCGCCTGCCCAAGGGCAGCCGCCGCCGCCTGACTCAGCTCGCGAAACGCAAGCGCCAGAACCTCAGCCAATACGTGCGGCACGCCATCGAGTCTCAGCTCTGGATCGACGCCCTCGACGAAACGGTGGTCCTCGCCGCGCCCAAGGCGGCGGCTCTTGGGCTGAAGACCGACGACGATGTTTTCCGGCTCTTCTCTTGAAGCTCGTCCTCGATACCAACGTCCTTTTGTCCGCCATTTTGGTGCCGGGCACCTGTCGCGAATTGCTGAAAAGTCAGGCCCTGCTGCATGACTGGTTCACTTCGGCCGGACTGGTGGCGGAGTTGGCGGAGAAACTCGCGGGCAAGCTCGGTCTGCCGCCCGAACGCACCCCGATTTTCCTTGTTTACCGGCGCCGCGCCCGGCTCGTGTCGCCGTTGCCGCTGCCCGCTAGGGTCTGCCGCGATCCCGATGACGACCTCGTCTTGGCCACGGCGTTGGCTGCGCAGGCCGATGTCATCATCACGGGTGACAAGGACCTGCTGACGCTCAAGACCCATGGCGGCGTTCGCATCCGCAGCCCGCGCCAATTCATGGACGCTCCGAAAGCCTGATCTTTCGGGTGGGGCGAGCGGCGCGGTGGTTAATCGGCGGGGACGGGCGGGCAGTAGGAAGGCAATCTTGGAGCGCGTTCACGGCTCGACCCCAAACCCCAAAGCCAGACTTCGTTTGGCTGGTCTGGGAAAACAGAAGCCCAGGCCGTCTCGACGCGCGCGCTGATCGTCGGCGAAGATGCGCACGGCGATACTGAGGAGAAAAAACGAAAACGAAGGGGCGGATTATGGCTAGCGAGAGGTTAGCTTAGTTTTGAGGAGATCGATCGGGGCGTCGTTAGATTGGCGCGGGCCCGGCGTGCTGCGACCCTCGGCGACGTAGCGCTCGAGGAGGGCAGTGAGGCGGGCGACGACGGCGAGGTTGGCCGCGGCGAGGTTGCGGGACTCGGGGAGATCGCGGTCGAGATCGTAGAGTTGAACTTCAGGGAGACCAGCAGCGCGCGCGGCCGAATCGCCGGGCTTGCCCCAGCCGCCCGAACCGGGGGCGAGGATAAGTTTCCACGGACCCTCGCGGATCGAAAACTTTCCCTCGATCGAGTGATGCACGACGGCTTCGCGCCGCGGGGCGCGCGGGGCGCCGCGGAGCGCGGGTAAGAAGCTCTCGCTGTCTTCGCCGGCGGTGGCGGGAAGCTTCGTGTCGAGGAGTTCGGCGCAAGTGGCGAGGAGATCGGTGTGACAGAGGACCTGAGCGCTCGTGGCGGCGGCGGCGATGCGGCCGGGCCAACGTGCGAGGAACGGGACGCGGTGGCCTCCCTCCCAGATATCGGCCTTGTAGCCGCGGAGATAGGCGCTGGCGAAGTGGCCCTGTTTTTCCAGGCCGGGCGTATCGGCCTGCGGCGAGCAGCCATTGTCGGCGGTGAAGATGACGAGCGTATTTTCGGCGAGGCCGTGGGCATCGAGCGCGGCGAGAATTTTTCCGACGACGGCGTCGGTCTGCATCGTGAAATCGCCGTAGGCGCCGAGACCGCTTTTGCCCTGCCACTCAGGGGTCGGGAGGATCGGCGTGTGCGGCGAGGTCAGCGGGACGTAGAGAAAAAACGGTTGGCCCGATTTCGCCGCGGTGGCGTGATCGGCGATGTAGCGGACAGCCTGCTGTTCGAGGCGCGGGAGCATCTCGATGGGCGGGAGATTTTCGATCACGCGGTCATTTTCGATCAGGCCGGACATCGTGCGCGCGTTGGAGCAGCCCCAAAAATAATCGAAGCCGCGCGTGATCGGACCACCGATGATGCGCGCGCCGACGGGGAGGCCGGCTTCGCCCATCTTGGATTTATTTTTCGTGGCGGAGGCGGCAGAAGGGGCGGGAGCCGTCGCGGCGGGACGCTCCGAGTCAAAGCCGAGGTGCCACTTGCCGATGGCGGCAGTGGCGTAGCCGTGCTGCCGGAGGAACGCGGGCACGGTGAGCCGATCTTCGGCAATGAGCGGCGGATCGTCGGTGCCATCGAGCACGCCTTTTTGGAGTCGTGAGCGCCAGGCGTAGCGGCCCGTGAGCAGACCATAACGCGTGGGCGTGCAGACTGAAGAGCCGCTGTGGGCGTCGGTGAACGTCATGCCTTGCGCGGCGAGACGGTCGAGGTGCGGAGTCTTGATTTTGCCGCGCGTGGGATTGAGCGCCTGGACGTCGCCGTAGCCGAGATCGTCGGCGAGGATGTAAACGATGTTGGGCTTCGACGCGGACGCGGCCGATAAAACGGCGACGGACGCGAAGAGGAACAGGACGGTCGAGAAAACGCGGAATGAGTGCATGGGGAAAGAGGCGGGGCGTCAGTTCTTGGCGTTCTTTTTGGTATTTCGGGCCAGCGCGTCGGGTGGCGGTGTCAGTCCGTCGCCGGGTTGGTTCCAGAGCCGCCACGGGTCATCGAGGCGGCGCATTTCGGCGAGGAGCAGGGCCTCCATTTCGGCGAGCTTTGCGGCGTGGCGCGGGTCGGTGGCGAGGTTGCGCTGGTGGGTGGCGGGTTTCACGCCGGTGAGCGCCACGAGCGCGGGAGCGTGATGCTGCTCGACGAACTCGTGCGGATTTTCGAGGAGATTGAAGAGCTGGGTCTCGCGCACGGAGCCGCCGAGCACGTCGAATTTCACGAGCTTCCAGTCGCCCTGTTTCACGCTGCGCATGCCGGGTTTGGTGCCGCCGTTGTAAACGCCGTAGAGCGTGTCGCGCACGGTGGGCTGCTTGCCCTCCAGCACGGGCCGGAGGCTCAGGCCTTCGTTGCTCGCGGGGGCGGCGATGCCGGCGAAATCGCAGAGCGTGGCGAGCACGTCGAGCAGGTAGGCGTTACCCTCGGCGCGCGTGCCGGGCTTGATGCCGGGGCCTTTCACAATAAAGGGAACGCGCCAGGTGTGTTGGTAGAGATTTTGTTTTCCTTGCAGCCCGTGGCGTCCGATGGCCATGCCGTGATCGGCCGTGTAAATGATGTAGGTGTTATCGAGTTCGCCCATGGCTTCGAGTCGGGCGAGGACGCGCCCGATCTGGATATCGATGGCCTCCGAGCAGGCGAACTCCCGGCCGAGCTCGTTGCGGATCGTGCGCTCGTCGCGCCGTTCCCAGACGCCGCTCACGGACACCTCGTCGCGGAGACCGGGATGGCCGTGGGGAAACGGATGGGCGGGCAGATAATTCTCGGGCAGCGCCGGTTGTTTCGGGTGCGCGGGCGGAGGCGTCGACGGGTCCGCGTGGTTCGTCGCGCCGTAGTTCGCCAGCAGCTCGGGTTTGCCGTCGCGGGTGTCGTGCGGATGAGAAAAGCCGAAGTGAATGAGAAAGGGATCGCGGTCCTGCGTGGCCTCGCGGTTTTTGAGATACGCGAGGACCTGTTCGCCGTGCCACGCGCTACCGGATTCGTCGGTGCCGCCGCGTTTGGTGGCGTCCTTGCGCACAGTGAAGAGCTGGTTGGCCGTCTCGTAGCTGTTGCCCATTTTGCAGGTGCGCATCGTGTCGTAGCCGGCGCGATTGAAGACGGCGGGGATGGTGTTCTGCTCGAGATTCGGCGGGCAATGCGCGCCGGCGCCCGGACCGATCGGCAGGTGCCACACGGTGCGACCGCTCATGATCATGTGCCGCGAAGGCGTGCACACCGCACCGCTGAAGGACCCCATGTGATACGCCCCGTCGAGCACCATGCCCTGCGCGGCGAGACGATCGAGGTGGGGCGAGTGCAGCGGGGACTGCGGATTGTAGGCCTTCAGGTCGAAGGGCGACTGATCGTCGACGAGGATGAACAGGAAGTTTGGCCGGCGCGGCTCGGCGGCAGTGGCGGCGGCCGAGAGGGGAAGAAGGAGAGAAAGAGAGACGAGGAGAAGGGAGCGGAAGGGGAGCATGAGAAAAGGGCGGGGTGAGCGGAGGCGCCCGGACGGGAGGGTTGGTAACGCGGGTCAGAAAGAGCCTTTGAGGCCGACGGTCCAGAGCGAGCCGAAGTCCTGGCGGCTGCTGAACTGAGCGTGGGCGGGCGTGGCGGGACCGTAGAGCTCAAAGTCCTCGGTGGCGTTGTTGAGGTTGCGCAGGTTGGCGAAAAGTGCGAGGTCGCTCCGGATGAGATATTCGCCCTGGAGGTCGAGGTTGAGCTTTTTGCTCTGCCACGTGTAGCTCTGGGGATCGGACGCGAGGCCCCGGCCGCCGCGCTGGCGGCCGCGGTAATTCCAGTTGGCGCGGACGTTGAATTTCTGCCGCGTCAAGCTCACGCCCCAGCTGTAGACGCGCGGCACGTAGCCCGCAAAATTCTCCGCCGCCTCGCCGGTCACGCGCTGCGCGCTGGCGTTGGCGAAGACCTGCACGCCCCGCGCCCATTGGGGGAGCCGCGTCAACGCCTGCTTGTAGCTGAAATCGACGCCGCTGGTTTTCACCGTGCCGGGGATGTTGCGCTGGGTCGCGACGTCGTAGTCGCCGTAAACGGCAGGATCGATGCCGTAGAGTTCTAAGAAATCCGCCGGCGGCCGGAACGTCACGGCCTGGAAGAAATTCTCGTAGTTGCGCAGAAAACCGCCGACCGAGATCTGGCCCACGCCTTGGAAATAATACTCGAGGCGCGCGTTCGCGGTGCGCGCCGTCCACGCCTTGATGCCGGCGTTGTTCACGACGATGCGGTTGGAGTTGCTGGCCGGGTTTTCGGTGTCGGGCAGCGTGATGCCGCCGGCGTATTGGTTGAGATTGGGTCGGCCGACGGATTGGTAAACCGCCGCGCGGGCCACGAGGTTTTCGCGCACATTGTAGCTCGCGTTGAGGCTCGGAAAAAAGCGGAGGTATTCCTTCTCGGTGTGGGCGCCACGCTCGCGGAACGTCAGCTGCGAGACGGCGAGGGCGTTGCTCGCGGGATGGATCAGCGCGGGCTGCACCCCGGCGAGCGCCGGATTGCTGTCGATGACGCGGCCGGAGGCGTCGCGCTGGAAATTGCGGGTCGGGTCGTTGAGGGGACCGTCGGCGGAGACGTTGGTCTGTTCAGCGCGGACGCCACCGATGAGTTTCAGGCGGCGCTGGAGCAGTTCAACGTCGCCGCGGAGGTAGACGGAAGAAACTGTTTCCGCGGCGAACTTGGAGGCGGTGACGATGGAGCGATATTCGCTGTTCGCATTGGGGACGAAATGCGTGGGATTGGCGCGGTAGGATTCGAGCACGGCTTCGCTGCTGACCCACTCGATGCGCGGAAAGCCGAACGGCGCCACGCGCTGCGACGCGCCGTCATCGAGGAAGGGGAGCGCGGCGTCGTCGCCCCCCGCGAGCGTCGTGCTCGCGCGGCCGTCGCGGCCGACATACGAGAAGGACGACGTGAAGCCCTGTAGGTCGCGCTCGGAGCGGCGGACGTCGAGTCCGGTCCGAAGCGTGACGGGCACGCGCCAGTCGAAGGCCCGGCGCAGGCGGGCGAAGGCGGTGCGTTGCGTGTCGCTGGTGTGCTGCTCGCTGCCGGTGGTGGAGAGGAGAGCGTAGTTCGAAAGCTGGTAGGGATCGACGGGCGTGGCGGCCGCGCCTTCAGTGACGGTGATGGTGTTTGGGCGAAGATAGAAGATGTCGGCGAACGAAACCGTCACGCCGGTGCGCTGGGCGGTCACGTTGTTGAAGAGGCCGCGGTCCATGTTGCGGAGCGTGTGGGTGGCGCGCGAGTAGCCGAGGCCGACCTCGCCCTGCCAGAGGGGGCCGGTGTGGCGCCACGTGAGCGTGGGCATGACGGTGCGGTTGTCGCGGGTCTGGCCGACATTTGCGAGCACGAGCGTGCCGGAGCCGGTGCGGCCGCGGGTGGAGAACGGCGTGAACGCGCCGGCATCGGTCGCGCCGACGTTGAGGGTGAGTGTGCGGCTCATGTTGGCGAAGCCCGTCGAGCTGAACTGAAACGAGAACGTCAGCCGGTCCGAGGGGCCGAGCCGGGCGTCGAGGGTGGTGCTGAAGGAATTGCGCGTGCTGTCCTTCGTGTTGTCGCGCACGGCGGTGGACGAGAGATATGGCCGGTCCGGGGTCGTGTGGGGGAACGTGGTGCCGTTGGTCTCGGCGCTCGCCCCGCGCCAGGTGTTCTGGATGAAGTCCTGATTGAGGTAGTTGGTCGAGGTGCCGGCGGAGATCGTGAAGCCGAAATTTTTGTTCACTGGCCTGAGGTAGGTGAAATCAAAACCGGGATGGACCTTGCGGGTGTAAGCGCGCTGCGGGCCCGGGGTCTTGTGGAAGTCGCGCGCGTTGTCGCGCATGAGGAGGTAGAGATTCCAGTCGACGACGGGTTTCGCGCGCTCGAACGAGCTGCGCGGGACCATGTTCACGGAGCCGGCGAGGGCGGCGCCGGGGCTCTCGGGCGTGGGCGAAAACACGACCTCGACGCGCGCGAGATTATTGATCGAGAGCATATCCATCGAGACGTTTCGGGCGGTGCCGCCGCCGGGATTGGCCGAAGCGACGCTGAAGCCGTCGATGGTGACGGGCACGTAGTCGGGCGACACGCCGTTGAGCGAGACGCCGCGGGCAAAGCCGCCGACGTTGTCCACCGAGACGCCGGGCATGAACTTGATGAACTCGGCGACATTGCCCTCGGGCACGAAGCCGAGTTCGTCGGTGGCGACGACGTTCTTCAGGTTCGGCGCGAAGCGCTGCTCGTTGATGGCGATGGCGGCGCCACTCATTTCCTTGGACGTGGAAACGGTGAAGGCGTCGAGCTGCACGACGCCGCCCCGGTTATCGGGAGGCGCGGCGCCGTTGAGCGTGACGTTAAACAGGGTCGTCTGCGCGGCGGCGACCGTGACGGATTCGGTCCGTAGGGGAAACCCGGTGTAGAAGAATTTCACGCGTGCGGGGCCGGCGGGGACGGCGGGGAGGCGGTAGATGCCGTCGGCATCGGTGAGCGTTTCCTGCGCGGAATTTTCCACCGTGACGCGCACGCGCTCGAGATAGCTGTTGCTCGCTGCGCTGAACACCCGGCCTTCGATGGCGCCGGTGGGTGACGCGCTGTCGGCGGCCGATAGAGTGGGACCGGACGGGAGCGTGACGGCGAGCCAGCTGCTCAGGACGGAAATAAGGGTTTTGGGCTTCATGGGGTGGGGAGGTTCCTTGGGAGGAGGAGGGGACGGGGGTGGTCGAAGGTCGGGGTCGGACGCGCGGAGAATGCTCAGCGCGCCGGTTTGGGGATCAGGGAAAATCTTGAGTGGTGTGTTCGCCAGCATGCGTTCGAGGGCTTCATGCGGCGTGAATTCGCCGGCGACGGGCTGGGTTTGGATGCCTTGCACGACGGTGGCGGAGTAAACGATTTCGAGGCCCGACTGCTGCGCGGCGCTCTTCAGCGTGGCGATGGCCGGCCCCGCCGGCAGATCGAAGCGTTGCCGCGCCGGCTCTCCCGCAGCGGGAAGCGCGGCGATCAAGACTGCGACGACGGAGAACAATACCCACCACCGACCCGGGTGCGGGCAGCGCAGCGGGCGGGAAAGTCGGGACGGAGCTTGGGGGCAGGGCATGGGGCATGGAACAATACCTCTCTGCCAGCGGAGACGGATGAATGGCGGATTCACGCTAAGGAATTTTTCGCGGGGCGGAGGACAGGCCACTCGCTCACGCTCGCAGCTACCGGACGGCAGCCGGCTCAACGCGCGCGGTGGAGCACGATTTCGCCGGCGGAGGAACGGTCGGCCTTCACGCCCATCGTGCCTTCAAGCAGGCGGACGAAACCTTCGACGTTGTCGGAACGGATCGAGGCCACGATGGGGAGCGCACGCAGGTCGGGGTCGCCGATGACCAGACGCTGGGAGTTGCGGCGATTAAAAGCCTCGATGACCTCGACGAGCGGAGTGGAATCGAAGTCGAGCAGACGAGGCTGCCAGTCGAGCAACTGGGCGATCTCCGGCACGGATACCGGCACAACCAAGGGCGGGGCCAAGACCGGGGCGAAGGGGATCACGGTGCGCTGGCCGGCGGTGAGCGCGGCCAACACGACCGGAGCGGCGGAGGGCGAGCTGGCGGCCGAGTCCCCGTTGGCGACGATCCCGGCCGGGCCTGCCGCGGTTTGTTGCGAGAGCTGCACAATTCCCTCCGTGACGAGCACTTCGAGATTGGGGCCGGAGAGCTTTACGTTGAACGCGGTGCCGACCGCGCGCACGTCCACGCCGCCGGCCCGCACGACGAAGGGGCGCGCGGGATTCTTCGCGACGGCGAACTGCGCCTCGCCCTGCACGAGCAGCACGCGGCGCTCGGTGGCGGAAAACTGCACGACGACGTGCGCACCGCGGTTTAGATCGAGGATGGAGCCGTCGGGGAGTTTCTCCTGGCGGTAGGCGGCGGTTTCGAAAGTAAGCGAGGCATCGGCGCGCGGGCCGGCGGCGGGGACCAGCCAAAAGGCGAGCGCGACGGCGGCGGCGGTCGCGAAGAGTAACGGCAAAGGGCGGCGCCACCGCGCGGGCCGGTGATGTCGCGCGAGCAGATCGGGATTCGGGGTGGCGCTGTGCGCGGGGCGCCACTGCTTGAGGGCGTTGAAGTCGCCCCAGAGACCGCGGTGGCGTTCGAAGGATTCACGGTGCGCGGCGCTCGCGGTGAGCCACGAAAGAAATTCATCCTGCTGGGCCGGCGTGAGGCCGCGGTCGTGGCGCACCAGCCACTCAGCCGCAGCGGACTCGATCGCGTCGTTGGGTGGAAATCGGGGGTCGGGCGGGTTCATGGCCAGCGACCCTCCCGTTCGCGACGGCATTGCAGCATGAAAGCCATGCATTTCTTCACCCCGATGGTGAGTTGCGCGGAGATGGTGTTTTCCGACACGCCGAGTTGCGCGGCGATCTCGGCCTGCGACAAACCGTAGACTTTCCGCAGGGTAAAAATCTGACGGCAACGGTCGGGCAGCGACTGGATGGCTTCGGTCAAGAGGGCGAGTTCCTGGTTATGGGCGATGACGTCGGGCGTGTGCTCTCCCTCATCCAAGACGGCCCACTCCTCGTTTTCCGCTAAGGATTCCGTCGGCAGGACCTCGCGGTGGCGCAAACGGTCGAGCGCGAGATTGCGGGCGACGGTGAAGAGAAACGCTTTGGGCGAAGCGACCTCGCCGCGCTCTCGGGCCCGCAGGAGGCGCAAGTAGGATTCTTGCACGAGATCGTCGAGATCGTCCTCGGTCCGAAACCGGCTCCGCAACCACGCGCGCAACACGGGTTCGTGCGGTTGCACATGGGTAGCGAACCACTGGCCAAGTTCGGAATCGGGCGGGGGCATCGGGGAAGAAAACCGGCGCCCTGAATCTTGCTTTGGCCGCGAACAGTCGAGCGGATTCGCGGGCGCGTCATCGTAACCCGCCGTCACGCGCCACCGCTCCCGGGATAGATCGCCAAGGATTTTGCACTCAACGTCGGGGAGTTCCTCGCGCAGCGATGAGGATGGGCCGGGGCGGTGCGTTGTCGGAACGCACGCGCGGCGTCGGGGCGTGATTTCGCGTAGATTGCGCGAGCGTGCGGCTCACACCGGCCAATTGGCCTGACGGCCACCCGGTCTTCCGGTCGAACAAGAGGCACTTCAGCCCACCCTCCGGCACGAGATTAATTGCCGCCGGCGATAACCCAGAAACACGTCGGCTGCGTCTCAAGGCGCCGGCACCGAACTCTGTCTCAAATCCTCCGCGATATCTCACGATCCGCACCCGCATTCCCCTGCCTTGAATCACCCTATCATCACCAAGGTCGCCTGGCGGCTGATGCCTGCCGTCGGCATCTGCTGTTTTTTCGCCTACTTTGACCGCCGCGCTAGTGGCTTTGCCAAGTTCCAGTTGCATGACGCGCTGACCTTGAGCGACCCGGCCTGCGGGTTGGGCGTGAGCCTGGCCCTGCTCTTGGGCGTTGGCGCAATTCTGTTTCTACGCCCACCGGCGCCCCAAGCCAAGGAAGGGGCCGCATGAGCCCGGCCTCGCCGTCCCCATCCTCCCAACCTACCCAGCCCCCACCAACCCAGGCGCTCGCCGGCGTGCGGGTGGTGGAAATGGGGCAGCTGATTGCCGGTCCTTTTGTCGGCAAAACCTTGGGCGAGTTCGGGGCGGAGGTCATTAAGATCGAGCCTCCCCTAAACGGTGATCCCCTCCGGCAATGGCGGCTCATCGAAGGCGGCACGTCCCTCTGGTGGCAGGTGCAGTCGCGGAACAAGCAATCGCTCGCCCTCGACGTGCGGACCCCCCAAGGCCAGGAAATCGCCCGGCGGCTCATCGGCGAATGCGATGTGTTGATCGAAAACTTTCGGCCCGGCACGATGGAGAAGTGGGGGCTCGGTTGGGATGTGCTCCAAGCCATCAATCCCGGCCTGATCATGCTGCGGATTTCCGGTTATGGTCAGACGGGGCCCTATCGCGATCTTCCGAGCTTCGGCGCCATCGGGGAGGCCATGGGCGGCCTGCGCCACCTCACCGGCCAACCGGGACAAATTCCGGTGCGCTGCGGTATCTCGATCGGGGACACGTTGGCCGCCTTGCACGGCACCATCGGCGTGCTGATGGCTTTGCACCACCGCAAGGTCAACGGCGGGGCCGGCCAAGTCATCGATGTGGCGTTGCACGAGTCGGTCTTCAACGCGATGGAAAGCATGCTGCCCGAATACAGCGCGCGCGGAGTCGTGCGGGCGCCGGCAGGGAGCGCCCTGCCCGGCATCGCTCCTTCCAACGCCTATCGCTGTCTGGACGGCGTGGTGCTGATCGCCGGTAACGGAGATGCGATTTTCACCCGGCTGATGACCGTGATCGGCCGGGATGATCTCGGCCGTCGTCCCGACCTCGCCAGCAACCAAGGCCGGGTAAAGGCGGCCACCGAACTCGACCAGGCGATCGGCGACTGGACGGAGCGCCACACGGTCACCGATGCCCTCGCGCAGATGGGCGCGGCCAGTGTGCCGGCCGGAAGAATCTACGATATCGCAGACATCGCGGAGGACCCGCACTATCGGGCCCGCGACATGATTCTCAAACAAAGCACGCGCCAGGGATTCGACGTCGAGGTGCCGGGCATCGTGCCGAAGCTCCTCTCCACCCCGGGCGCCATCCACTCACCGGCACCTGTGCTCGGCGAGCACACCCGGGGAATTCTTGACGGGCTCGGCTTCACGGAGGAACAGCAGGCGCAACTCAAGGCCGAGGGAGTCATCGCGTGAGCCCGTGGTGCGGCCAAGGCAGGGAGATCCACGTGCAGGAGGTGGCGCTGCGCGACGGTTTGCAGAGCGAGGCCGGTTTCGTTCCGACCGAGGAAAAAATCAAATTGGTCGACCGGCTCGCGGCGAGCGGGCTGGGGAAGATCGAGGTCAGCTCTTTTGTTTCGCCCCGTGCGGTTCCTCAATTGGCCGATGCAGAAGCGGTTTTCCAAGGCATCACCCGTCGTCCCGGTGTGATTTACGCGGCATTGGTGCCCAACGTCCGCGGAATGGAGCGGGCCATCGTCGCCCGGGCCGATGAAGTGAACCTCGTGATGTCGGCCAGCGAGAGCCACAATCGCGCTAATCTGCGCATGTCGGGCGACGCCTCGTTCCAAGCCATCAAGGAGGCCGCCGCTCTCGCCGCCACGGCGGGAATGCGGGTCGCGGCATCGCTTTCGTGCAGCTTCGGTTGCCCGTTCGAAGGCGAGATTCCGGCCGCCACGATTCTGCGGTGGTGCCGCCGGTTGCAAGAGGAAGCGGGGATCCATTCGATCAGCCTGTGCGACACGACCGGCATGGCGTATCCGGCGCTCGTGCACGAGCTCGTGGGACTCGTTCGCCCATCATCGCCGGAGGCCAACCTCACGCTTCATTTCCACAACACACGCGGACTCGGCCTGGCCAACGTCTTCGCGGGGATCGATGCGGGCGTGACCCATTTTGACGCCGCTTTGGCCGGGATCGGCGGCTGCCCGTATGCGCCGGGAGCCACCGGCAACATCTGCACCGAGGATCTGATCCACGCGCTGGAAGTTTCCGGCTACCGGTGTGGCGTCGATCTGGATGCGTTGATCGCGACGGCGGGAGATTTTGAAAAACTCCTCGGCCGCGCGACGCCGGGCCAAGTGATGAAGGCGGGCCGGCGATTACGTGGTCATCTCGCCGACCAGCACGGTCCGGCGGCCTAAAATCTTTGTCAGGCAGACGCTCAACCCGGCCAACGGAAGCCGCGGTTTGATGGTTGCCGACAACAATATACTCGCCTCGCGTCAAAGCCGTCCTTGGTTCCTCTAAGCCCTCCCTTTTGTCTTTGCGATGACCACCCCACCCTCTGTTTCCAGAGTCCGCCTTGTCGGCCTGTTTTCCGGCCTCATTGTTTTCTCCGTCCTGCTCTGGGGCTGGGGTGGCCCGCCGGATCGCCCACTCGTCGGCGCGATGGCCGCCGTCGCGGCGCTCATGGCCATCTGGTGGATGACCGAGGCCGTGCCGCTGGCCGTCACCTCTTTGCTGCCGCTCGTGCTGTTTCCGCTGCTCGGGCTCGGTGATGTGCGCCGCACGCCGCAGAACTATTTCAACGAGATCATCGTCCTCTATCTCGGCGGTTTCTTCATCGCGCTGGCGATGGAGCAATGGCGGCTTCACCAGCGCATCGCCCTCGGCCTGCTCAACCGTATGGGTTCCAGCCCCGCCTCTGTTCTGGGCGGGTTCCTCCTCGCGACCTCCCTGTTGTCGATGTGGATTTCCAACTCTGCCACCGCGTTGATGATGCTCCCCATTGGCTTGGCGGTCATCCTGAAGCTCGAGGAGACCTTTGGCGCCGAGCGGGTCCGCCCGCTTGCCCTCGGGCTCATGCTCGCCATCGCCTACGGTTGCTCGATCGGCGGCATCGCCACGCTTGTCGGCACGCCGACGAACCTCGCGTTCCTGAAAATCTACCGCGACACGTTCCCCTCCGCCCCTCCGGTCGCCTTCGGTGAGTGGATGCTCTACGCCACTCCGTTGGCCGCCATCTTGCTGGCCGCCACCTGGTTCCTCCTCACGCGCGTCTTCTGCCGTTGCGATGCCACGCTCCGGCTCGACCGGTCCGTTGTCCGGGCTGAACTCAATGGCCTCGGCCCAATGCGCTTTGAGGAGAAAGTCATCGGTACGCTCTTCCTTGCCGTGGCTCTGATTTGGGTTTTCCGCAGCGATCTCAACATCGGCCTCTTCACCATCCCCGGTTGGAGCCGGTTGCATCCGGCGCTGGCCGCTTTGGACGACGGTTCGGCCGCACTGCTTGTCGCCCTTTTGCTTTTCTTCATCCCATCGCGCGCCGAACCCGGCCGCGCGCTGCTCGACGGCGGGACTTTCGCCAAGGTTCCTTGGGATATCTTGTTGCTGCTCGGCGGCGGCTTCGCCTTGGCCTCCGGATTTGTTTCCAGCGGCCTTTCCGAATACCTCGCCAAAGCCCTACGCGACTTCGGCCATTTGCCGGCTTTTGTCATTCTCGCTCTCGTTTGCTTGCTCATCACCTTCCTGACGGAGCTCACGTCCAACGTCGCCACCGCGACCATGTTTCTTCCGGTGCTCGCCGCTTGGGGCGTGGCGGAGGGCATCAACCCGCTCATGCTGATGATCCCCGCCACGATTTCCGCCTCGATGGCCTTCATGCTCCCGGTCGCCACGCCGCCCAACGCCATTGTCTTCACGAGCCGGCGCGTTCGCATCGCCGAGATGGCCCGCGTCGGCTTGGCGCTCAACCTCATCGGCGTCATCGTCATCGCGGTCTATTCCCATTATATCTTGCCGATGATTTTCCGTTTCGACCCGACCCTCCTCCCGGTCTGGGCCGTATCGAAGTGAGCGGCCAGACCGCCCGGGACAAGTGATGGCGGCGCGAGGGAGACGGCGGGAGCACCTCGCCGACCCGCCCGGTCCCGTGGGCTGAAACTTAACGCCGGCAGGTTCTCAACTGCGCCAACGGACGCCGAGGTCCAGTGTTTTCCGACAGTATTCCAGACTGCGCTCCATGTGTTCAAGCTGCTGGACCTTGAGCTCTCCCGAGGGGCGGCCGCGACCTCGGTTGGTATCTTCAAGGAGCTGCGCCCGGTCGTAAGGACGACCGCGTTTGGCCAAGGTGAGGAATCGGGAAAAGTCGCGCGAACGACCACGGGGAAACCAACGGGTCCAGAACTCCTCCGAAAAAACCGGTAAGACCACCGGCGGACGTGCCGTGATCGGTTTACAAAAGATATGGACGTTCGCCGGGATGATTTCGGCGGCACGCGCGACGATGGCCTTGAAGTCGGGCGTCCCTTCACCGAGCGGAACCCACTGCACGGCCACGCCGCCATCGACTTCGTAGACCACGGAATCGCGCAGGTGAAAGGTCACGGCATAAGGGCCGAGTTCTTCCAGCGTCGTCATGGGATCTTCCGCCACAAAGACCGGATTGCCCGTATCGAGGTAGGAGCCGACAAATTCCTTCCCCGCCGTTTCGATCACCTCGCGCGTTTCCCACGCGAGGAGATCTTTGTGATTCTCGAGCGCGATCTTCAAACCGGCATCCATCACCTGGCTGCGCACCTCCTGCAGAATCTTGATGGCCGTCTCTTTGTGGCGTTCGACCGGACCGGGCGGAAAATGGTAACGGTCGGTTGCGATCAAGGTACGAACCAGGGGCGAGCCCATGGCGGCGGCGCGTTCGATGTTCTTGCGTAACTTTGAGACGGCTTGCGGATAAGCCTCAGGGGAGCCCGGGAGCAAGATGCCACCCCAATGCTGTCCCACTTAGTGAGCAAAGGCGTAATGTAAGCAGCATTTTTTCATGTAGTTAAGGCGTTAAGAGCCTGCTCACGATTTGAACCCGGAGGGCGCCTTTGGAGGTCGGACGCCTGATGAACACCGGGCAAACCGTCTTCACCCAAGTCATGGCGCGTATTCCTCACTGGGAGTTTCAGCGTGCATATGCAGCGTGCGGGGTGCCAGCTCCGCGCAGCGACGCCCTTTCGCCGTGGG
>JBIKWB010000043.1:0-31788 GCA_044356555.1 Opitutaceae bacterium
AAGGCGAGTTCGCGAGCGGAGATCCAGCCCTCCGCCACGCGCTGGCGCGGCGTCCGCATGACAGCGAGGACCTCGGCAATTTCGTCGGGCCGCGCGGCCCGCGCGGTGCAAAGCCGGAAACCGTAAGCGGCCCGCGCTTCCTCCGTCGGGCCGCCTTCGCGGAGAATGCGGAGCGCGAGGGCCTGCGCGGCCTCGACGAAGACGATCTCATTGAGCGAGGCCAGCGCGGCCAGCGGGGTGTTGGAGCGCGGGCGCGAGGCACAGGCGCTGTCCCCGTTCGGCGCATCAAAACTGGAGAGCACCGGATCGGGCATGGAGCGCCGGCGGAAAACATAAAGCGACCGGCGGTAGCGCTCGGCATCGGTGGCCGTATTCCAGAAATTCACCGGGATAAAACTCGAAGCGAAAAGGCTCTCGGGCACCGGCGGAAACACACTCGGGCCGCCGATTTTTTCCGTGAGCAGGCCGGAGGTGCTGAGCGCGATGTCGCGGATCACTTCGGCTTCGGCGCGGAAACGCGGACCGCGCGCGAGCAGGAGGTTCTTCGGGTCGCGCTCCTGCAATTCCGGGGTGATGACCGAAGATTGCCGGTAAGTGGCCGAGCTGACGAGGGTGCGGATGAGCTGCTTCTGGCTCCAGCCGCGGTCCATGAATTCGACCGCGAGCCAGTCCAACACCTCGGGCAAAGCGGGCGCCGGGGCGCGCACCCCGAAATCCTCGGAGGCTTCAACCAGGCCCGCGCCAAAGAGCGCCTGCCACACGCGGTTGACCGCGACGCGCGACGCCGTCGGCGAACGGCGGTCCACCAGCCAACGGGCCAAAGCGAGACGGGCAGGCTCTTCGGCCTGCTCCGGACGCAGGGCGTGCATAAAATCGAGCGCGCCCGCCGGGACGAGCGCCTTGGGATTGTTCCATTCACCCCGATCAAGCAGGAAGGTGGCGCGCGTCGCATCGGGACTGCGTTCACCGAGGACGAGCACCGTGGTATCCTCCACCGGGTATTGCGCCCAAAGCTGTGCGATCGCCGCGTTTGTTTCCGCAAAACTCGCGTTACCCGAGCGCCACGCCGCGAAAAGCGCCGCTTGCTGATTGGCGGTTCGCGTCGCCGCGGGCACGGCGAGGGCCAGACGTGCCGCGGTGGGAATAGCGGCGGCCGTCGCGTCGGGCGCGGGGGTCAGGGCAACCCGGAAACGGCCCAAGAGCTGCGTATCCCGCCCTTGGCCGTCTTTGCCACTGTGCTTGAACCGCAACCGCAGCCGCAATTGCTCACCCGGGGCGAGTGTGAGCGGTGCTTTGAAACGGACCACGATTTCGCTGGGCGCATTGCGGCGGCCGACGCCGCGATCCGGACTCCAGGCGGTCTCCAATTTGCCGTCCACCAGATAGGCGGAGGGGCCGAAGACGCGCTTGTCGTCGTCGTTGCGGCGGACGCTTTTGTCGATCAGGCGCGAAGGAGCCTCGAAGTCGGCCGAGGCTTGGGCGAGTTCGAGTTTCTTCACGTGAGTTTCCGTCACTTTCTCGCTGGCCGGTTTGACGTAGTCCGCGCCGAGTACCTCGACCTCCAACTCCGAAACGGCAAAAAGACCGTCCGGGCTGCGCCCGGGACCGCCGAAGATCAGATCGCCGTCGGTGAGCGCTTCAAGCCGCAGCGCCGTGATCCCCGCGGTCATTTTCGGCGTGGTGGTGAAGGAGAGATCACCGTCGCTGACCCGGGTGCCGAGGGTGAGCACCGAGCCATCGGGGAGCACGGTGGGGTGGGCGAGACCGCCACCCCATACCGGCTCGACCGGGGTGAGCGTTTCCCACGGCGTCGCAGCCAGAGCCGCCGACTGCGCCTCGGCCCAAGCGGAGAGGAGTTGCGCCCAGTCGGGCTGGGCCGCTTTGAGTTTGGCATCCTCGGCAGCGAGGTCCCGGTGCACGCGTTCGAGGGTGGCGAGCTTCTCGGGACCGTAGACGCGCATGGTGGCCTCGTAGGTGTTGTTCAGCGCCGCAAAAACCCGGAAGTAATCCACGTGGGTGATCGGATCAAACTTGTGCGTATGGCATTGCGCGCACTGGAGCGTGACCCCGAGCACGCCTTTGCCGAGGGCGTCCATGCGGTCGAACATGCCTTCGACGCGGTACTGCTCGTTGATGATGGCGCCTTCTTGGTTGACCATCGCGTTGCGCAGGTAGCCGGTCGCGACGCGCAGGTCCTGCGCGCGCTGGAAATCGCGCTCGGCCGGCGCGAGGAGATCGCCGGCGATCTGGTCGATGATGAACTGGTCGTAAGGCTGGTCGGCGTTGATGGATTTGATCACCCAATCGCGCCACGCCCATTGCTCACGCGGCAGGTCTTTTTCGTAACCGTCGCTGTCGGCGTAGCGCGCGGCGTCGAGCCAGTGGCGCGCCCATTTCTCGCCGTAGCGCGGCGAAGCGAGAAGTTTTTCGACGAGGGCGGCGTAGGCTTTGTCCCGGTCCTTGGCGTATGCCGCGATAAATTCATCCAGCTCCTGCGGCGACGGTGGCAGACCGACCAGATCGAGCCAGAGGCGGCGCGCCAGCGTCTCGGGGGCGGCTTCCGGTGCGGCCTTGAGGCCCGCCGCCGAGCGCCGGATAGAGACGAAGGCATCCACGGGGTTTTTATCGTTGGCCCCGGCGGGCAAGGCGGGGCGCGCAGGCGGGATGAACCCCCAATGCGCCTGATACTCCGCGCCCTCGGCGATCCACTGGCGCAACGTCGCGACCTGCGGCGGCGTGAGCGGTACTTTATTGGACTCGGCCGTCGGCATCAGTTCTTCCGAGTCGTGCGGCGCCATGATGCGGAGCAGCAGTTCGCTCTCGTCGGGTTTGCCCGGGACGATCGCGGGCAGTCCGGTCTTGCCGCCCGTCAGCGCGCTCGCGCGGTCATCGAGGCGCAGACCGCCCTTGCGCGACCCTTCGTCCTGACCGTGGCACGTGAAACAACTGTCGGAGAGAATCGGGCGGACATCGCGGTTGAACTCGATCTGCGGAGCGGGTTGCTGCCCTTGCGCAGAAAGTGGCAGGGCGAGTGCGGCGAAACCAAGGAAGGCAAAACGGCTCATGAGAGTTGGTCTTTCAACGGAGAGAATTGCGCAAAATCCATGCCTGAAAATCGCTGCGTCAACTCGCAAGCGGCCGAACATTCACCTGGGGAATTTTTCTCGGCCGACCACCGCGGGGCCACGCCGATGCCGCACTTACTCCCTTCGGATCCAAGGCGGGTCGAAGACCCTGCTTTTGCCCTATTTTTCAAACCGCTCGGCCTCAAGCCATGATCCCTTTGACGACGTTGCCCGCGACGCCCGTGAGGCGCACGTCGAGGCCTTGGAACTTGGTGTTGAGCCGGTGGTGATCCACGCCCAGCAGCGCGAGCATCGTCGCGTGCAGGTCGTGGACGTTCACCGGATTCTCCTGCGCGCGGTAGCCGAGTTCGTCGGTCGAACCGTAAACGGTGCCGGCCTTCACGCCGCCGCCCGCCATGAAAACACTGAATGCATTGATATGGTGATCGCGCCCGCTGCCCTGGCCCATCGGCGTGCGACCGAACTCTCCGCCCCAGAGGATGAGCGTGTCGTCGAGCATCCCGCGTTGCTTCAAGTCCGTGATCAACGCCGCCGTGGCCTGATCGACCTCCTTCGCCCCGGCTTTCATGCCGAGCTCAAGGTCGCTGTGGTGATCCCACGCCCGGTGGTAGAGCTGGATCATGCGCACGCCGCGCTCCGCGAGCCGCCGGGCGAGGATACAGTTCGAGGCAAAGCTGCCGTCGCCCGGTTCTTTCACGCCGTAGAGGTCGAGCATCGCCTGCGGCTCGTTTTTGAAGTCGGTCAGCTCGGGCACGCTGCTCTGCATCTTGAAGGCCAACTCGTATTGCGCGATGCGGGTCGCGATCTCCGGGTCGCGCGTCTCGTCGGCGAGCAGGCCGTTCATGCGGCGGACTTCGTCGATGACCTGTCGTTGCGTGCTCTGGCACACGCCCTCGGGGTTGCCGACGTAGTGCACGGCATCGCCGCGCGACTGAAACTGGATGCCCTGAAAACGGCTCGGCAACACGCCGCTCGACCACTGGCGGGCTGAGATCGGCTGGAGGCCGTATTTGCCCTGCGAGTTGAGGACGATGAAGCCGGGCAAGTCCTGCGTCTCGGCCCCAAGCCCGTAGAGCAACCAAGAGCCCATGCTGGGCCGGCCCTTGATGATCGAGCCGGTGTTCATGAACGCGTGCGCGGTGTCGTGGTTGATCTGCTCGGTCTGCATCGAGCGGATCACGCAGAGGTCGTCCGCGATGCTCCCGATGTGCGGGAAAAGTTCGCTCACCTCCGTGCCGGCCCGACCGTGTTGTTTGAACGCGGTGAACGCCCCGCGCGCCTTGAGCACGGCGTTTTGCAGCTGGGCGAGTTGCTGGCCTTTGGTGAACGATTCGGGAAACGCCTGACCGTCGAGTTCCTTCAGCTTCGGTTTCCAGTCGAAGGTCTCAAACTGCGATGGCCCGCCCGCCATGCAGAGGAAGATCACGCGCTTTGCTTTCACCGGCAGATGGGCTTCACGGAGCGCGCCGCTCCAGCCGGGCGGCAACGTCGCGGGCGCGCCGGAAGAGCCGCCCGCGCCGGCCGCGGCGAGTTTTTGGTGCATGAGCGCCATCGCAAGGCCGCCAAGACCGTAGGCGCTCTGCGTGAGAAAGGTGCGGCGGTTGACGCTCAGGGCGTGGCGGTTGGCATCGAAGGGATTCATGGGCGTCAGTAGCGGGTGATGACTTCTTGGGAGTTGAGCAGCACGCGCGCGACTTGGGTCCACGCGGCGAGTTCGGCGGGGTCGCCCGCGGTCGGGGGCGCGAGGCCGATGCGGAGCAATTTTTCCGCTTCGGCCGGCGCGGCGCGGTAGGTCGCGCGCTGGGTCGCCAGAAACGTCGTAAGCGCAGTCAGCTCGGCGGGCTTCGGGTCGCGCGCGAGCGCGGTGCGGAAGGCCGAGCGCAGGAGGGCCTTGTCGTCCTTACCGCCGGCGGCGATGCGGGCGGCGAAGAGGCGCGCCGCTTCGACGAAGGTGGGGTCGTTGAGCAGCGTGAGCGCTTGCTGCGGGGTGTTGCTCAGATTGCGTTGCGCGGCGCATTCGTCGCGGGCCGGCGCGTCGAAGTTGGCGAGCATCGGATGCAGGAACGTGCGTTGCCAATGCGTGTAGACGCCGCGGCGCCACTGCGCGTCGGCGTCGCTGTTCACGTAATCGCGATCGGGAAACTGTAGCGCGGCGTAGTAGCCGGCGGGCTGGTAGGGTTTGGCGCTCGGGCCGCCGATGTCGCGCACATCAAGAGCCCCGGCGATGAAGAGGGCGTTGTCGCGGACAAATTCAGCCTCGAGGCGGCGGGGATTTTGCGCGGCGAGCAGGCGGTTGGCCGGATCGGCCTCGCGCAGCTCGGCGCGGTAGTCGCTGCTTTGGCGGTAGGTCGCGCTCGTCACGATCAGCCGGATCATCTGGCGCAGGTCCCAGCCGCCGTCGCGGAATTCCGCGGCGAGCCAATCGAGCAGTTCCGGGTGCGAGGGCAACTCGCCCTGCGAGCCGAGGTCATCCACCACGGCGCTCAGGCCGATGCCAAAATACATCGCCCAAAGGCGATTCGTGACCGCCCGCGCGGTGATGGGATTCTCGCGGCCCGTGATCCAGCGCGCGAGATCGAGGCGCGTGAGACGTTTGTCCGACGTGCTTTCGAGCCGGCCGGGCAGAAAACTCGGCGTCGCGGGCGTGACCAAAGGACCGGTCTCGTCCTGCCAATTGCCACGGTGCAACAAGCGCACCGGGATCGGCGGCGCGGCTTCGGTCACCATCGTCATGGCTTTGCCGCCGCGCGTGTCGCTGACTTTCGCCACGGCCCGGTGGTAACGCACCATCCCGGCCGAATCTTCCCTCGTGCTCGCGAGCCAAGCGTCGATCACGGAGCCGTCCGGCGAAGCAGCGGAGTTCGGGGCCGTCAGCTTCGCCACGGTCGCAGACGACGCGGCGGCCAACGGCTGCGGGGCGCCGAGCCGGCTCGTGGTCACGCGCATCGCGGGCAGTTCGCCGCCGGTCAGGATGAGCTGCAAAGATTCGCCCGGCTGCAACGCGACGGGCTCGGCCAAGACCCAGACCGCGGTCATGTCCTCGGGTGCCTTCACCTCCGGCAGTCTCCAGCCCGTCGTCACGCCGTGCAGTTCAAACCCGTTTTCATAGAGGGGCGCTTTCGCCGTGGCCTCGCCGTAGGCCCAAGCGAGCTCGCGGGCTTTGCCGTCGGCCCCGATTACGCTAACCCGCGGCATAACCGGTTGCGGAGGAAACTTCCACTTTTCGGTCGGCGGTTCGGGCGCGACCGTCACGTCGATCCGAATCGAGGCGAGCCGACCTTCATCGGGGCGGAACTTCAGGCGCAGGCTTTCGCGGAACGCGAGGGGTTTGTCCGGCCGCAGGGTGCCGTCCGCTTCAAACACGACGGTGCGCTCCGGCAGGACTTTGTCGCGCAGGCGAAACTCGAAGGTCGCGTCCCGGATCGGCTCCCAACCGCTCGGCACCCGGCCGAGGTAGGCGCGCGTCTCGTCGGTCCATACGGCAAAACGGGCGGCCGCAGCGGGCTCCGCCACCCGCTGCCGCAGCGAGGCCACCAGCGCCGCGAGTTCGTCGTTCGTGCGCGCATACCGGGCGGCGAGATACGGACTTTCGACCTCAAGCTCGGGCGGAAACGGAAAGTCGTTGTTGAACCCCTTTAACTCCGGATTCGGCGTGTAGTCGTAGTCGTTGTAAACGCCCCACTGCTTCACGTCGGCGAAGAAGGACTGCAGCTCGTAGAAATCCTTGGCCTTGATCGGATCGAATTTGTGGTCGTGGCACTCCGCGCAGCCAAAGGTGCTGCCGAACCACGCGGCCGAGACGCCGCGCACGCGCTCGGCGCCGTATTTCGCGAGATACTCGGCGGATTGGGCGCCGCCTTCGCGCGTCATCATGTTGAGCCGATTGTAGCCGGTCGCGATGCGCTGCTCCGTCGTGGGGTTCGGCAACAAGTCGCCGGCAAGTTGCTCGGCCGTAAACGCATCGAAACGCTTGTTCGTATTGAAGGCGTTGATCACGTAATCGCGATACGGGAAAATCCGCTGATTCTGGTCGCCGTGAAAACCGACCGTGTCGCTGAAGCGCGCGATATCGAGCCACCACACGGCCATCCGCTCGCCGTGGTGGGGCGAGGCAAGCAGGCGCTCGACCTGTTTCTCGTAAGCGTTGCGCGACCGGTCCGCGAGGAACGCCGCCGTCTCCGCCGCCGTCGGCGGCAGCCCGGTGAGATCCAACGAAACCCGGCGCAACAGCCGCGTCTTCTCCGCCTCCGGCGAGGGCTTGATCTTCTGCTCGGCGAGGCGCGCTTGGATAAAAGCATCGATGGGATTCGTGACTTTCTTCACGCGCGGCACCTCGGGCTTCACCAGCGGCGTGTAAGCCCAGTGCGGCTCATAAACCGCGCCCTCGGCGACCCAGCGACGGAAGAGTTCCTTCTGCGCCGACGTGAGATTCTTGTGCATCGTTTCCGGCGGCATCGGATCGCCGGTGTCCATGATGCGCTGGATGATTTCGCTCTCCTCGGGTTTGCCCGGAACGATGGGAATCAGGTCGTTTTTGGTCGGCTTCAACGCCTCCTCGCGCACGTCGAGCCGCATCCCGGCTTCCCGGGTCTTCGAGTCGAAACCGTGGCAGTGAAAACACGTATCCGACATGATCGGCCGGATGTCGCGGTTGAAGGAGATCGGAGACTGTGGAGTCGACGCCACGCCGAGCAACGGAGCCGACAATAATGCGCCAAACAGGACGGGACGGATCATGATGAAAGGGAAGACAGTTCCTAAAACAATTTCGTAAACACACCCGACCACCCCGCTCAGTCAATCCGGCACCGGAAATTTGGAATCTAGGACAGCTATTTTCACGTCCTGCTGCCGCCAAGAAAGCTCGCCCACGCTCACGCTCGCGCCCACGAATCACTCTCTCTTTTCCCCAGTTTTATCGTGAAAGCCCTGCTCCTTACCGCCCCATCCCACCTCGACTACACCGATTTCGCCGCCCCGACGCCCGGCGACGACGAGGTGCTCCTTCGCATCCACGCTTGCGGCATCTGCGGCAGCGATATCCACGGCTGGGATGGTTCCACCGGGCGCCGCCGGCCGCC
Source organism: Opitutaceae bacterium (assembly GCA_044356555.1). Lineage (GTDB taxonomy): Bacteria > Verrucomicrobiota > Verrucomicrobiia > Opitutales > Opitutaceae > Tous-C4FEB. Next base: position 8,168 of record JBIKWB010000043.1, read on the forward strand.
GCTCATCATGGGACACGAGGCCTCGGGGGAGATCGTCGCCGTCGGCCCGCGCGTGGAACGTTGGCGCGCCGGCGACCGCGTCACCTTTGACTCCACGATCTACTGCGGCGCCTGCCCCTATTGCGCCCGCGGCGAGGTGAACTTGTGCGACAATCGCCGCGTCGTCGGCGTCGCCCCGGTCGAGTATCGCCAACACGGAGCGTTCGCCGAGCTGCTCGCCCTGCCCGCCCGCATTCTTTACGCGCTGCCGCCGGGTCTCACTTACCAACAGGCCGCGATGGTCGAGCCGGTCTCAATCGCAATCCACGCCGTGCAGCGCGTGAAGCTCGCGCCCAACGCCACCGCCGTGGTCATCGGCGCCGGCATGATCGGGCTCTTCGTCGTCCAGGCGCTCAAGTGGGCCGGCGCCACGCGGATCATCGCCGTAGACCTGGCCGACAACCGCCTCGCGCTTGCACGCGAGCTGGGAGCCACCGACACCTTGCGCTCCGATCTCGTCGACGTGCCGGCAGAGGTCGCCCGGCTCACCGGCGGCGGGGCCGAGGTCGCGCTCGAGGTCGTCGGCATCTCCGCCACAGTGAATCTCGCGATCGCCTCCGTGCGGCGCGGCGGCCACGTCGTCCTCGTCGGCAACCTCGCGCCGAAGATCGATTTTCCCCTGCAAGCCGTCGTCACCCGCGAACTCACGCTCCACGGCACCTGCGGCTCGGCCGGCGAGTATCCGCTCTGTCTCGATCTCATCGCCCGGGGCGTCATCCGCGTCGAACCGATGATCAGCGCGGTCGCGCCTCTGGCTGACGGCGCGGCCTGGTTCGAGAAACTTTCCGCCAAAGACGGCTCGAAATTCATGAAGGTTATCCTCACGCCTTAACCCTGCCTCCGCCCGCGAATCCGGCCTTCCGGTTCGCGCTCTTTCCTTTTTTCTTCCCCTCACCCCGTTCCCACCGTGCCCCTCATCCTCGCCGCCACCGGTTTCACCCCGCTGGTCATCTTGCTCATCAGCGTCGCCTTCATCATCGGTGCCATCGTCGGCCTGCGCTTGCACGCCTTCTTCGCGCTCATTTTCGCCGCGATTCTCGTCGGCATCCTCAATTCCGTTCTCACCGCCGGCGGGCCGACGCTCGTCCAATCCCTCGACGCCGTGATGGCCGAACTGGGTACCGCCACGGGCAAACTCGCTTTCACCATCGCCATCGCCTCCGTCATCGGCGCCGCCTTGATGGAGAGCGGTGCCGCCGAGAAAATCGTGCGCCGCTTCATCGCCGTCCTCGGCGAATCCCGCGCGCCCCTCGCGCTCATGGCCTGCAGCTTCGTGCTCGGGATTCCGGTCTTCTTTGACACGATCTTCTTCTTGCTCGTCCCACTCGCCCGTTCGCTGGCTCTGCGCACGGGCCGCGATTTTACCCTCTACCTGCTCGCCATCGTCGTGGGCGGCGTCGTCACCCACGCCACCGTGCCGCCCACCCCAGGACCGCTCGCGGTCGCGGAGCTGCTCAAGATCGATATCGGGGCATCCATCCTTTTCGGCTGCGCCGCCGGGATCGTGCCCGCGGTGGCCGGTCTGCTGTTCGCCGGCTGGTGCAATCGCCGTAATCCGTTTCCCGTTTCCGCGTCGCTGCCTCCCGGCACGGTCGTCCCGGCCGCAGTCCCCGAGTCGGCGCTGCCGGGTTTCTTTGCCTCCATCGCACCCGTGGTTCTGCCGTTGATTCTGATCGGCGTGTCATCCGTCGCGGCCGGGATGCCGGGCAAACTCTCGCCCGACCTCGCCGGTGCGCTCGCGTTCGTCGGCAACAAAAACACCGCGCTTTTCATCGGCGCGTTGATCGCCGTCGGCGTTTACATCCGCCAAAAGAGCATCGGCTGGCGTGACGCCGGCCCGGTCATCGGTCCGCCGCTCGAGACCGCCGGCACCATCATTCTCATCACGGCGGCCGGCGGCGCGTTTGGCGCGATGATTAAACTCGCGGGCGTCGGCGAATCCGTGCGCAGCCTCACCACCGACTTCGCCGTCAACCCCGTGCTGCTTGCTTGGCTGCTCGCCTGCGTGCTCCGCGTCGCCCAAGGCTCGACGACGGTCGCGATGATCACGGCCGCGAGCATCATGTTCTCCCTGTCCGGGCCGACGGGTTTCTCCGTGCATCCGCTCTACATTTTCGCCGCCTGCGGCTACGGTGGACTTTCGATTTCATGGATGAACGACAGCGGCTTTTGGATTTTCAGCCGCATGAGCGGCATGACCGAGGGCCAGACGCTCCGCACCTGGACGCCCGCCATCGCCGTCGTCGCCCTCACCGGCCTCGCCCAACTGCTGTTGCTGTCCGCTTTCTTCCCGCAGCTCGGGCGGTGAGAGCGGCCGCCGAAGATTCGCCCGGCGGCCCGTCGCCCTGATTTTGCGCGTGGCAAAAAACCGCGTGCCGGCGCAGGAACGCCCGCGCCCTTAAACAGCGCTACTTGATCTTCTTGATCTTGCTCGGTGGGAGGAAATTTTCGCCCGTCACGACGCTGCGGCCGGTCGTGGCCTCCAATTCCCGCCGGGCGCGACGTGCGATCTTGCCCCCGGTTTTTGCCGCGACCTTGTTTTCAGAGAGGCCCGTGGCGGTCGTCGTTTCGGCAATTTGCCGGGTGGAAAGCTCGGCGAGCGCAGTGAAAATCAGTTCCGCTTCGCTCATGTGATCGCGCAGGTTTTGGGTCTTAAGTCCCTTCAGGTTCTTGTGCTTCACGACGCTCACTCCGCTCCATTCCTGATGGATGAGATTGGTCAAGATGGCGAATTCATCCCCGGGCTTTACGTCGTGCGTTGCCCAGTAATCCGTCAGTTTGTTGCGCGTGTCCTGGCCGGTCATCCGCTGCTGAATCCATTTTTCGCTGCGACCGTGTTTTTGCCACGTCGCATGAGCACGTTCGAGGCCCAGAGCAGGATCCGACATTTCTTGCATCCGCTCGTAGCCGACCTTCGCCAGCCAGAGCTTGATCGGTTCAGCTTTAGGACTCGGCACGCTTTGCACCAGCCGCAACAGAGTCTCGGCATTGGCGACGTCGGTGAGATAGTTTTTGCCGTCGGCGGCGGGCAGTTTCAGTCGGTGACAATTTGTCACCGACTGATTGCCCTCCTTCGCGAGACGTTCCTTAAGCTTGTTCCAATATTTTCGCGCCGTCTGATAGTCCGCCTGCTGCGTGAGCACTTGCATGATGTCCACGACCGAGAACCACCACGTCTCGGTCTTTTCATCGTAGACACGGCGAATTTCGTGCTGCTCAAAAAAGGCGGGGTTGTTCTTCATGGTGGGGAGATGCGACATCAGATCGGGGTCGAGCTCGGACCGCGAGTGATTCCTCGCCCGTTTTGGCCTGCCGGAGCTGCGATCGAAGCGGCCGTGAACCCAAAGCTAAACGGCCGCCATGATCGCGCGCGCGGCCAAAAAGTCCGCGTGCATCAGGAGAAACACCCGATACTTCGCCGCGTGAAAACGCGCCACCGCCCCGCGCGACGGTGCGATGATCCGACCTGCTGCGTTCATCGATTGCATCGCTCCGAGCACGGTGGCGTGCTCGCCGCCCGCGACTGCGCCCAACACGGCGGATCCGAGCAGCACGGCCTCCGGTTCGGCGGGCAACACGAGCCGGCAGCCGGTGATGTCGGCGTGTTCGCGCAGGAAAACGGGGTTCTTGGTGCCGCCGCCGCAGATGAGCACCGTATCGATCGCATAGCCCCGACGGTTCATCGCCTCGATGATGTGCCGCGTGCCGTAGGCGACCGCCTGAATCGCCGCGAGATACTGCCGCGCGAGATCGTCGGCCGTCGCCGAAAGCGTCAGCCCGCTCACGACGCCGCGTAAAGTTGGGTCGGCCCGCGGCGATCGGTTGCCGTGAAAATCCGGTTGCACGTGCAACTCGCGCGTGAGCGCGGCAGGAAACGGCGCCCGCTCCGCTTTCGCCAGAGCGTCGAGCCGGGCGTTGAGCAACTCGTAGATGGTGCGACCCGCACGCTTCGCCTCGGCGGCTAGTCCCGCCGCGGCCGCGTGGCTGAAAATCACATGGTCGATCAACGCCCCGGTCGCCGACTGCCCGCCTTCGGTCAGCCAAAGCCCCGGGATCATCGCGGAAAAATAGGGTCCCCATATCCCGCGAATAAACCGCGGTTTTTCCGACACCGCCATATGGCAGGATGACGTGCCGCCGATGAGCGCCAGCCGCCGGTTAAGCGCGGCCAAACTCGGCGCCCGGCCACCGAGTTTGGCGCCCAACATCCCCAAGCCGCCCGCATGGGCGTCGATGATCGAAACGCCCACGGGCGTGCCCGCCACCAGACCGAGTTCCTTGGCCGCGCGTGCGGTCAGCCCGCCACCCAGCGGTGTGCCCATCGGACGGATCGTTTGGCCAATGCGCCGGAAGTCCTCTGCCGCCAAATCGCCCAAACCGATCTGCTGGAAAAATTCCCGGCTCCACCCCGCGCCTTCGCCCCCACGCTGGCCGAGATAAGTCCACTTGCAGACGGTGCTGCACAGCGAACGCGTCTCATCCCCGGTCGCCCGATACGTCAAAAAGTCGGGCAGATCAAAAAATCGCGCCACCCGCCCCCAGCTCGCCGGGAGATTTTCTTTCAACCAAAGCAGCTTCGGCGTCTCCATCTCCGGCGAGATGACGCCGCCCACATAACGCAGCACCGCATGGCCGGTGCGGTTGATCCGCTCGGTCTGGTCCAGCGCGCGATGGTCCATCCATACGATGACGTTTTGCTCGGCGCGGCCCGACGTGCTCACCGTCACCGGGTGATCATCGGCGTCCAGCGCGACGAGCGAACAGGTGGCATCGAAACCGATACCTTTGATTTCCGCCGCCTTCAGACCGGCGCTGCGCAGCGCAGCCCGCGTCGCCCGGGCGCAGGCGCGCCAGATGTCGTCGCTCGATTGCTCGACGTGGTCGGGCGCGGGTTTCCACATCTTGATGGGCTGCGTCGCCGCCGCGGCCATTTTGCCCCGCGCGTCGAAAATCCCCGCCCGTGCGCTGCCAGTGCCTACATCGATTCCAAGATAATAGTTCATAAAAAATACCGGTTTGTCACCGATTACGACAAAGACCGGTGATGGATTGGCCGCTCCTAGGCGAAAGCAATTTGATTTTCATTCTGCATCTTTTGTTTTGGGCTTCCGCCGCGTTCTGAGCTCACTGGTTTCGGCGTAATCACCCGTATCAGTCTCTTTATGAAGAGGCCTTTTGCCGCTGTCTGCCTCGATTCCCGTCCTTGATCGCTTGGGGCGATGGCGACGCTCGAGCTGGAGCCGGTTCTTGTTTCCACTTCCTTTGTCCCACGGGCGACGCGTGGAAGAACGTGCCGGATAATTAAGCCCATTGCAGGTCACAGCCGAGAAAGAGTGACGACGAAAATCTGCGAGAATGTCGCACCGTCTGCCGCGACGTTACGCAGGTAGGCCACCGCGCGCCCGTCCGGAGAAAATACACACGCAAACGACAACGGCGCCTCCGCACCGTCGCGCCGCGGAGTGAGGCGCGTGGTGCGTCCGTCCGCCAATTCCGTCACGCACACACTGCCGTCCATCCCGTGCGCGATGCGACGCCCGTCCGGACTCCACGTAAACGCCGACGAAATACCCGTCTTATTCCGCGTCACCTGCCGCGGCACACCCCCGCCCGGGGACACCGTCCAAAGCTGGACCACGCCCGCATCGTCCTTCCGTAGAAACGCGATCTGCGCCCCATCCGGCGAAGCCCGTAACCAATGCCGCGGCACCGTCGCAACACCTGGAAATTTCCGATCCGCGGTGAACGTGAGCCGGCGTTGCACCACCCCCGCCGGTGGTGCCGGCCGGTGCGTCGCGGTGCCTTCGAGCGGAGACTCGCCCACGCGGGTGAGATCTGCCGGCAACTCCGCCAGGAAAACTTCGGCGTGCTCGCGACCATCGCGCGCCGTCACGTTGCCCAAAAACGCGAGCTGCCGCCGCCCGTCGGCCGACGCCCCGCCCACCCAACCCTCTTCAAAGGCACGGTTGATCTCATCCGAGCCGGGCTTCGGCAGGTTCACCGTCCGCGTGACGATCACCGAGAAATAGTCGCCGTCGTGATTGCGCGGATGGCTGCGCGCCACACGCACGCCATTTGCTCCGGGCGCGGGCACCGACACGGCGATGTTGCGCTGGTTAAAATCGCGGTCGCCACCCTCGACCGTCGCGGCACCCAGCCGCGCGAGCACGTCGTCTTCGTAGGTATTGCTGACCCACGCGCCGTCCGGGCTGAACACGTGGACGTGCGACCCGCCGCGCAACGCCCCCGGAATGAACGGCGGCGCGTAGTTCATCGCGTCGAGCGGGCGCACCTCCCCGGGCCGGCGCACGTCGACCACGGCACCACGGCGGCGCGTCATGCCGTAGCTCCACTCGCCGGAGGGATTTTCCGGACCGTGGATGAACACCACTTTCGGCTCGCGCGGGTGATAGGTCACCACACCGCACGCCGCACCCTGCTTGGCTTCGTAGAGCGTCTCCACTTTGCCCGTGGCGACCTCCACCTGCTCGATCCGCCGCCCGTCAAACGTGCTGTCAACCGAGCGCACGTCGTAGACGATCCAGCGGCAATCGGGCGACCAGACATTCACGTTTGTGAGCACATGGCCGTGCCGCGCATGCGTGATCTGGTGTTCTTGCGCCACCGCCACGGAGGTCAGACCGAGCAAGCCAAACGTCTTCACTATCGGCCTCATGTTGATTAGTGGTACGACCAACGAAGGCGCGCGGGCTCACGGCAACGCTCTCGACGGGATCGGAAAACGCGCGCCTATCGCCCGGAGTTTAGCCTCAAAATGAGCGCGAAGCCCTGACGTGCGCTGCGGTTCCTTGACCGCGAGGTTGCGCGGCTTGTTCGGCTGCGGGGAAATCGCGGCGGCGGAGAGCGACGGCGCGATAAACGCGAGCAGAGCGATGATAAGACCACGCACGCGCGCAGAAAAGCGGACGGCAACGGCCCTCATCGGCGAGCCGCCGGGGCCACGGCGCGGAGTTGGGCGGCAAGCGCGTCGATCACCGGGCGATGGGTGGGCTCTGCGGCGCGGTTCACCGTTTCCTTCGGATCGGTGCGGTGGTCGTAAAGTTCGCGGGCGGAGATTACGCCAGTGGCGAGTTCCCGCCACTCGATATAACGGTGATGGGCGTCGCGCAGGCTGTAGCCCATGTGCGTGGGCGTGCCGTAGGCGGGGCGCGGATGCTGCGAAAGCGCGAAGGCGTTGCCGGGCGCGGCGGGATCGCGGAGCTGCGGCACGAGGCTGCGGCCCTCGAGGCCGGGCTCGGCCGGGAGACCGGCAAGCGCCGTGAGCGTGGGATAGACGTCGATGAGCTCGGTCAGGCCGGCGACCCGACCGCCTGCGCGGGCTACGCCAGGCGCCGCGACAATCAGGGGCACGCGGGCATCCAGCTCGTAATTGGAGGTCTTGGCCCAGAGGTTATGTTCGCCGAGGTGGAATCCGTGGTCGCTCCAGAACACGACGACGGTGTTCGCCGCGAGGCCGGTGCGCTCGAGTTCGGCGAGCACGAGGCCGACCTGCGCATCAAGGAAACTGATCGCGGCGAGGTAGCCGTGGCGCAGTTCGGCGATCTGCGCGTCGGGTAGCGGGCCCGTCTTCGGCACGCCACCGTAGCCGCGCAGCTCCTGCCAGTCGTGGGCGGCAAGCGCGGGCGCCCCGACCGGCGCGGCGGCCGGATCGGGCGGCGCGAGCTTCGCGCGGTCGTAGAGATCCCAGTAGCGTTTGGGCGCGTTGAACGGCAGATGCGGTTTCCAGAAGCCGACCCCGAGGAAAAACGGCTCGCGTGACGTCGCGAACTCACGGATTGCGGCGACGGCAGCCGCCGCGATCTGACCGTCGAAATAAGCCTCATCGGGCACATCGAGGCACTGCACGGGTCCGCCCTTGGCCTTGGGGCCGGCGGCATCGCCCGGGACTACCCAGTCCTGCCAATGCGCCCCCTCGGCAAAGCGCGGCGGGCGCGACCACGACGGCGGGTCAGCAAAAGGAAACGGCGGATGCCGGGGGCCACTTTGGTTGTGAAAAAGTTTCCCTAGGCCGACGCTCGTGTAGCCGGCTTGCTTGAAGGCCTGCGGCAGGGTGACGACGTCCGGCAGCGTTTCACGGAAGTGCGTCTGGAGGTTCCACACCCGCAGCGTATCGGGCCGGCGGCCGGTGAGGACGGAGGCCCGCGAGGGATTGCAGACCGCCTGCTGACAGTAGGCGCGCTCGAAGACGACGCCGCGCCGCGCGAGGGCATCAAGGTGCGGCGTCTTCACTTCGGGATGGCCGTAGCAACCGAGGTCGGCCCGGAGATCGTCGGCGGCGATAAAGAGAATGCTTGGCCGCACGGTGGCGGTGACGGTGGCGACAGGTGCGATGCCGACGACGAGCCCAACAAGTGCGAAGAAAGGGAAACGAACTGCGGACATGAGAGGCGCGGAAATTATTTTTGACGACGAATGCAGTCCGCTCTGACCGTCCGGTTCCAAGCGTCGGTCGCGGCGTGGAAACGGGCAAGGCGGATGGCGCTTTCCGGTGGATTCGATAAAATCGATAAGCAGGCGGTAAAGCACGGGCGCCGTTAGAAAGTTGCAGGCAGGATTGCTGGGTTCGGCGGGCGATGTGGATCAGATGGGGGAAACCGAATCTTGGCTTTCACCACCGGGGCTACAAAGAGCCGGCGTCGTCAGAGCTTCGCCGGATCGATGACCGCATGGCGGATCAACTGCCGCTTCCACGTGTAGGTCACATGCACGCGACCGTCACTCGTCTGGATGATCGCGGGATACGAGTATTCGCCGGGTTGATCTTCTAGCGTGATGACATCTTTCCACTCACGGCCGTCCCGCGAGAGCGCGACCGTCAGCGGGGTGCGGCCCTTGGGCACGGGGTTGTAGACGATGAGATGGCGCCCGTCCTTAAGGGTGACTGCATCCGTGCCGGAGCTCGGATTAGCGAGCGGCAACAACGACATTTCGCCCCAAGACTTTCCCGCGTTATCGGAAGAAACGGTGAACACCTTGCCCTGCCGCGTGCGGCCGACGGCCTGAAGTTTGGCGCCGCCGATTCCGTCGTGAAATAGAATGCTGGGCTGGATCGCGCCCACCGCGAGGCCGTCGTTGAGGAACGGAGTTTTGGTCCACGTCGCGCCACCATCGGTGCTGCGCTCGAAATACACGCGCCACTTGCTCGGCCGCTCGTCAGTCTCGTCACTCGTCGGGCTGAGGATCGTGCCGTCGGCGAGTTGGACGGGTTTGTTTTTGATCGGACCGTAGATGCCATCGGGCAGGCGACGCGCCGCGCTCCACGTGCGCCCGCCATCGGTGGACGTGCGAAGTTCGCCCCACCACGTCTGCGGCGAGGGTCCCACTTTGTAGTAGAGCTGGAGCGGCACTTGCCCGCGCGGCTGAAAGAGGACGGGGTTCCACGTCGGGTGACGTTTGCCGTCGGCCTGCACGCCGTTCGCCACCTCGACTCCGGTTGTCCAAGACTTCTTCGCCGCATCGTACTGCGAAACCCAAATCCCGACATCCGGATTTTTCTCCGCCGTGCCGCCAAACCAAGCCGCGACCAAACCGCCCTGCGCCGTCTCGACGATCGTCGAAGCATGGCAGGCCGGATAGCTCGCCTTTTCGTAAATGAACTCGCGGGTGAGGAGAGCCGGCGATGCCGCGGAGATTAACGGAGTCGCGAAGAGAACCAGGAGCAGGGATAGCGTTTTCATAAAGAGGGAACTTTGGGCACCGGGCGCGCGCGGGGGCCGGCCCACGCGGTCACCAACAACCCGACCAGCACCACCGCGAGCGTGCCGAACACAATCGTGAGAAACCCGTGGAAGGGGCTTTTGAACGCGGCGAGCGCCCCGGTCCACTTCGGCGACAGGCTCATCCATAAAATAACCAGCACGCCGGCCGAGACTCCGGCGAGCGCCGCCCGGTTGTTCGTGCGCTTCGAAAGATACCCGAGTAAGAAAAGTCCGAGCATGCCGCCGCCGAAGACACCGGCCAGCATCCACCACACATCGAGCGCGCTCTTTACCGAAATCATCGCGACGCCGATCCCGGTGCCGATCACTCCGACCACGATCGTCGTCAGGTAGAGCACGCGCATCTTCTGTCGCTCAGTTGCCTGACGGTTCACGAAACGGCCGTAGTAGTCGTTGAGCAGAATGGTCGCCGTCGAATTCAAACTGCTGGAGATGGTGCTCATCGCCGCCGCGAAAATCGACGCGATCAACAACCCCGTGATGCCCGAGGGCAGCGCCGTCACGATAAACCACGGAAACACCGAGTCGCTCTTGCCCGGTTCGCGATACGCCGCAGGCAATAACTCCGGGTGCGTCGTGTAATAGGCGAACATCGCCGTGCCGATGAAGAAGAAGACCGCCGATACCGGCAGATATGCGAGCCCTCCGAGCCACACGCTCTTTCTCGCTTCAGCATCGGACGACGAGGTGTGGTAGCGCTGCACGTAGCTCTGATCGACGCCGAAGTTCTGGAGGTTGATCACGACCCCGTAGATGAGCACGACCCAGAAGGTGGGCTCCGCGAGACCTGCGCCGAAGCTCCCGAGACTGAACTTGTCGTGCTGCGCCGCGATCGTGAACAACTGCCCCGGGCCCTCCGGCAGGTGCGAGACCATCAGCGCCGCGCACGTGACCGCACCGCCCACGAGCACGATGGTCTGGATCGCATCGGTCCAGATCACACCGACAATCCCGCCGACAAACGTGTAGAGCGTCGTTACCACCCCTGTGACCAAGATGATAAGCCGGATGTCCCAGCCCAGCAGCACCTGCATCGGTAACGCCATCAGGTAAGTCACCGTGCCGATGCGCGCGAACTGGGTGAGCAGGTAACACGAGCTGGCATATATCCGCGCCCACGGGCCGAACCGTTCCTCAAGATGCGCGTAGGCCGAGACGTGTCCGCTGTTGCGGTAGAACGGCAGAAAATACTTCACCGCGATCCACGTCGCGAGCGGCAGCGAAAGGCTGAAGACGAACGGATTCCAGTTGCCCGCAAAAGCCCGGCCCGGCAGCGCAAGAAAACTGATGCTGCTAATGTAGGTGCCGAGAATGGAGAGACCCGTCAGCCAACCCGGCAGACTGCCTTCGGCGGCCGTAAATCCCGCAACCGAGCGACTGCGACGCCAAAAAGCCAAGCCCACGGCCATCGTAATCAAAAAATAGCCCCCGAGCACCAGGCCATCGAGCAAAGTGAAGTGAGCTTTCATGCGGCGGCGACCGGACCGAGGGCGAGGCCCCAGTGGCGAAACAGGGCACGCAGCTCGGCCTCAATCTTCGCGGCCAGCGCACGCGACTCGGAGGAGAGGATCGACTTGGGCGCACCCGGCGCGAAGCCGCGCGCGGCGAGGCCGGCTCCGACGTTCGGCGGGAACGCCAGCTGGTCGATCACGCGGCCGAGCTCGACCATGCGCGCCGCCGAAACCGCCGCATCGTCGGGCCGGCCCGCCGTCACGCAGCGGTGGATATCGACCATCAGCTCGGGCACGATATTCACCAGCCCACCGATGCAACCGGCGGCGCCGAGGGAGAAAACTTCCGTGAGCCGCGTGTCGGCTCCGGACATGACCACAAAGTTTTTCTCGCGGCCAAGAGCGATGAGTTCGCGATGATAGGCAAATTCGCCGCCACTTTGCTTGATCGCACACATCGGCGCGCGGTCGGCGAAGGCCGCGACGGTCGCGAGGTCGAGGCGCTTGCCGCAGAGTTCCGGGAAGTTGTAGAGCATCACAGGCAGTTCTACGGCATCGGCGACGTGGAGCAGGTGGGCGAGGATGTCGGCCTGCGACATCGGAAAGAACATCGGCGGCATGATGGCGACGGCGGGCAGGCCGAGGGACTTCGCGTATCGCCCGAGCTCGATGGCGACGCGGGGCCGGAGGTCCGTGATGTTGGCGATGACCGGAAGCGGGGCGGCGAGTTCGGCGACCGCGGCGAGAGCGTGTTTGCGTTCGTCAGGCGAAAAATGCGGAAACTCGCCCGTGCTGCCGAGGCCGAGGACGCCGGCGATGCCCGCGCGTTTTTCAAACGCGAGGTGCGCGGCGAGCGCCGCCCGGTCGAGGCGGCCGGCCGCATCAGTGGGCAGCCATTGGGCGGAATAAATGCCGCCGGGACGGTAGGAGGAAGTGGAAGGCATAAAGGGATTGAAAGGAGGGCGGGGTTTTTGACCCGCCCCTTGAGACGTGGAACGGCGTGGCGGGCTGCGTGAGGCGCGGGAGGGAGGGTCGGAGACCCTGCCCTACTTTTTTGCCGCGGGTTTCTTCACTTGGTAGAAAAAGCCGTCCTCGGCACCGATAAGGAGAGTCTGCGTCGCGGAGAAATAGGTGGCTTTGGTGGCGTGACCGGCGAGGACGTGCGTGCTCACCGGGCCTTCATCGCGGAAGGCCCATTGGCCGGCCGCGTTTTTCCCTAGGTTGCGGAAGAAATTCGTGTTCGGCGCGCTGTTCAACATGAGGTCCTGTTTTCCGTCGCCGTCCCAATCGACGAAGCAGAACGTGCGACGGCCGCCCCGACCAAATTCGCCATTATTGAGCAGGAGCAGGCCTGCTTCCTGATTCTGCGGGATGCCGTTGCTGTTAAAGGTGCTGGCACCCTCGCTCCAGAACACGCGTTGTGCCGGCAGGAGCGCGAGCGAGCCGTCCGCACTGCGCTTGCGCTCGTAAAGGGCGAGGTAGCCAGCGGGGTCGGACATCACGAGGTCGATCAGGCCGTCGCCGTTCCAATCGATCATCTGCGGCGTGGTGCGCCACTGGGAGATGAGCTCGTTGGCGACCGGCTTCCACCAGTTCCACGCGGGAGCGGGATTCGGCGTGCCGGGTGGCAGGGCGAGTTCGACGGGGCGGCCGGCGGCGAGGCGCGGCGCGGTGCGGGTGCCGATATTTTTATACCAAACGACTTTGCCCCAGATGCCGTTGGTCATGATGTCGGGCAGGCCGTCGCCATCCCAGTCGGCGACACTGAGGATGGAGTAACCCCACTTCGGCTCGGCGGGCCCTTGGATCGAGCCGTTGGGCCCGGCTTGCTCGCGGACGAGTTTGCCGCCGGCCGACAGATAGACCGGCGCGCCCCAGCGCGTGGGCGTGCCGCCGAGATTCTCGATGAACCCGATGTAGCCGGCGGTGTTGCCGGAAATAAGATCCTCATCGCCGTCGCCGTCCCAATCGACGGCGTAGGGGGTGGCGAGCGCGCCGAATTTCACATCGGCGGCGAACTGCCGGAAATAGCGCGGGGCGAGAAACTGCGGCATGCCGCCGACCGTGTTGCCCGTGTGCTCGATGAATGCCACGCGGCCGTCCTCATCGCCGACGACCAGGTCGAGGTCGCCGTCACCGTCGAAATCCACCGCGGTGGGCGTGATCATACAAAGGTCCATCTTCAGCGGAATCCCCGCGTGCATGAGCGCCCGGCCGGCGGCATAAACCGGTTTCGTGCGCGTGCCGGTGTTTTCGAAAAACGTGAAGCCGTCGAGGAATTCGCCGGTGATCAGATCGAGGTCGCCGTCGCCGTCGAAGTCGCCCCAGCACGGCGAAGGCATGCCGAAGGGATCGACGTCTTTGCCTCCGGCCTGCAGGCGGAACGGCGCGGCGTAGACCGGCTTCTCCGTGGTGCCGGTGTTGCGGATGACATAGACGTAGCCGCGCAATTTGCCGCGGGTCCACTCGCCCTTGGCGTTGAACGCGCCCTCGCCGCCGTTGAGCGCACCGAAGTCGCCCCAGAAATCGATGCCGACCGAGACATCAAGCGCGCCGTCGCCGTCGAAATCGACGAGCTGCCACTGGTTTTGGCGAATGTTGCCGGGCTCGGTAAGGATTTTCTCCGGCACACCGAGCGACTTCGGTTTCGTGAACTGCGAATTCAGAAAATCCGGGTAGGTGTTGCCGCGATAGTCGTAGGCGGCGTCGGTCTTGACGCTGGCGGTCGCGGTGACGACGGGTTTGCCCGTGACGTAGGAAATGCCGACCGAAGGCGCGGATTTGCCGATGAAGACGGCCGGTTTGAAGATCGGGAGCTTGAGCTGCGCATCGACCTGCCCGCTGTTCTCGAAGAACCACGTGCCGTTGTAGGGCTTGTCGGTGCAGACGACGACGAGGTCCATCAACCCGTCGCGGTTGTAGTCCATCGGCAGGGGCCACGCCCAGAGGCCGACGCCGAGATCGGTGAGGAGGGCGGGGTTGTGGTGCTGAAGGCGGGGTAATTTTTCCTCAGCGGCGCGCAGGAAAGGTGCGACAAGGACCAAGGCAACGAGGAGGAACGGTTTCATAAGGATGCGGGGAAGGAGCCCACGAGCAGGAGGCAGAGGGCGAGATGTTTTATGGGAAGCGTTTCGGAACGGGAGAACATGGGCCCCTGCGTGACGAAGTTGCGCTACTCCGAGGAATCGGTTGTGAGGTGGTAAGGTTCGTCGCGGGTGGCCTCGTAGAAATGAAACAGCTTCTAGTCGCCGCCAAAGAGCAGTACCGAGGCCGATTACACCGCCCATCAGGCGAGCGTTGAGGTGGCACTCGAAGCGGAGACACCATGGGGAATCCCTCGGGTGACGCCTCAGAACGTGGTCGAGATGCTCAGGTTGTAGGTTCGCGGCGGCTGGTCGCGCGTAACGAGCATCGGATCGTTGCCGAGATTAGTGACCATAAGGTCGACCAAAAACCGGCGCCAGCGGTAGGCCACTCCGGCATCGAAGCTGCTTTGGGTGTGCGGAACGTAGGTGAGACCGAGGCCGGTGACTTGAGCGTAAAAGGGTCCAATCGCGGAAACGCCGGCCTTCACCTCGAAGCCCTGCTCTTGGGTATCGCGGAAGCTGTACTTAGCGAAAAGATTCGCGTTCCAGTCGGGCGCGAAGCGCAGCGGGATAGTGGCGGGGCGATTAGTGGTGGTGTTCCAGCCTTGGGCATTCTGCTGGCCGGTGAAGGCCTGGCTGGTGGTCATGCGCGTATAGTTCGCGATTAGGCTCAGCCGATCCGTGACGCTACCGAAAGCGGTAAGCTCCCAACCTTTGGACTGTGCACCTTGAAGCTCAGCCTGCGTGCCGATGTTGACCGTCTGCCCCTGAGACACGCCGGGGGCTACGATATTTACCACGCTGCCCGTGCGAGTCATCTGCCAGTAGGCGGCTGAGAAGGACATGCGCCCCCCGAGGATCTCCCCCTTGAGTCCTCCCTCTTGGAGCTCGGTGTAGGGGCTGACCGTGAAGAACTCGTTCGCGCGAGGATCGCCGGCGAGGAGGCCGTTATACCGCTGGATCGTACGTGTGGCGTCGTTCTGCACGCTCTGCACGGCGTAGGCGGCGAGCCAACGGGCGACCTTGAACGTGGCGCCGTAACGGTACGAGTTGAGCGTAGTGTCCCCCCCCGCCGTGCGCAAATTGGTGGAGAGATTCGTGGTCTCTGTGCGATCACGATCCGAACGGAGGCCACCGGTGAGAAGCAGGCGTTCGCCCCAGAGCCCAACATCCTGTTGAACGTACATGCCGAAGCTATAGGAATCGGTGCTTGTGTAGCTGGAGCGGTTCAGATTGCTCACGCGACGGCCGTCGTAGAAAGCGCGGCTGTTCCCGCTTGCGCCTATGGCTGCAATGTTAAGGAAATTGAACGGCGCGTCCGGGATACCGGCATAGTTGGAGTTGATTGAATCGACATCACCGTAGGAGTACCCGACGAGCGTCTGGCTGGACAGCCAGCCGAGGGGGGAGAACTTCGCGACCAAGTCGCCTTGGGCGGTGGATCCCTGCGTCGTGGTCTCGAAGCCCGAGTACTGCGAGGGCATGTTGGTCACGAGATTGTTCTCGGCCGCGTAGGTGAAGCTGTCTTGTCCGAGGTAACGCGCGTTGGCGACTTGCCGAAAAAAAAGGTTTTCGCTAAACTGATGGGTGAAAAAAAAGGTAGATGCAGCGATGCGCTGCTTGTCGATATTGTTGGGCCCTATGAGATTAAAATTGTACGGAAGGCGGAGGGCGGTGATTGGATCGGCCGATGTGTCGAACCTTGGGATTAGGCGTCGCGCGGCTTCCGGGTAGATGGCGAAACCGTGGCCCTCGTCGCGAGAGGGGGTCGTCAGATTAAGGAACTCGTTCGCCACGATAAGCTCGGTGTTTCGTCCGATCTGCCAACGGAGCGACGGATAGGCGGTGTAGTTTTCAAATTCATTAAACTTGATGTAGTCTTCCCCCTTCTGAATCGAGGCGCCGATACGAGCGGCCAACGATCCACTTTTGTTCAGCGTGTAGTTCGCGTCGAGCTCACCCCGGGTCATCATCCCGTCGAACTCATCCCACTTCACCGAGGCGCGGACAAAACCACCGCGCCGGGTGGCGTCAGGCTTCTTCAAGATGTAGTTGAGTAGCCCGGTGCCTCCGGCGCGGCCCTGCACGGCGGACGGCGGGCCCTTGACGATCTCCAGTCGCTCGTAACCCACGAGGTCCCGCTTATAGTTGCCCATGCGCACGCCGTCGACGGAGATAGATCCGTTCGTCTCGAACCCGCGGAGATTCACTCCGTCACCGGAACCCGCGTGGCGGTTGCGAACGTAGACGTTGGCCGCGTAGCGGAAAGATTCGTCGAAGCTCGTCGCACCGATGTCGTTCCAAAACTCCTTGGTCACGATGTCCACTGTTTGGGGAATATCGATGATCGCGGTGTTGGTGCGCGTGGCCGTGGACGCGGAGGATACCTTGTAGCCGGCGGATTTCTCGGCCGTGACGGCGAAAGGGTTCAGCTTGATGGTTTCGGCGCTCTCGGCGAACGGGGTCGTTTGGGCGACCAGTGGCGTGGCGACCGCTCCGGCGCAGAGCGGGGCGATGGCAAGACGAAGCAAAGCAATGGTTTTCACGGATCGGGGGTTGGTTGGGCCGGCGAAACCGGCAGGTTGGCGAACTAAAATCCCATCAGATGCTAAATCGTTTTTGCAGATCAAGGAAAAATTGCCGTCCGGGAAAACTGGCCCGGACATTCTACTCCTTCCATCTCAGCTCAAACGGTGGCCTGAGGACGCCCGCAAGGTCTCAGCCAGCGGCACGGTTACCGTTGGCCGCGCGGCGCCCACACCCCCGAGCTGCAGCAACAGCAACCGGCTCGCCTCCTCGGCCAACGCCTGGTGGGAGACGCCGACGCTCGTCAGCGGCGGATCGAAGAATGGGGAAATCTCATAGTCGCCCACGCCCACCACCGCGACGTCCTGCGGGATCTTCAGTCCATGCTCCTTTAGCGCGCGGTAGGCCCCGAGCGCCAAGGCATCCGATACCGCATAGAGTCCGTCGATTTCCGGACCGCGCCTGAGAAACGCCCGCATGGCGTCGTAGCCGGCCGACTCGGAGAGAGTGGCCGACTTGATTTCGTGCGCCGGCTGCCCGAGCAGCTCGGCCCCCCGGTGCATGAAGCCGTTGACGCGGGCGCGCGTCGTCTGCGTGAGCGGACTGCCATGGATCACGGCCAACCGGCGGCGTTTCGCGCGGATCAGAATCTCGGCGGCGCGGCTGCCGGTCTCGGGGGCCTCGACGACCGCCGCGTAGCCGGCGATCAGACGGTTCACGAGCACGACCGGATAGGGCAACGCCGAGCGGTTGAGGAACGCGTCGTCCTCGGCCGTGGTGTTGAGCAGAATCGCGGCGTTGAAATGATCGCCCGAGAGCAAGCCGGGCAACTCGTGCAACCGGCCGGCGGGAAACATCTCGATCATCACCGAAAACGCTCCCTCGGCGTGGGGAAACTTGCCGGCCGCCATCGCCGACCGCAGCGCGATGATGAAATGGTTCACCAGCGGAATGGGCGCCTCGAAACTCGTGACCAGCGCGAGCACGACGTTGTTTTTCCCGCCGCTGCGGAGCCGCTTGGCGCTAATATTGGGCAGGTAACCGAGCCCGGCCGCCGCCGCGCGGATCTTTTCGACCGTTTCAGGGGCGATCCGGCGCTCAACGTGCCGGTTATTGAGCACCGAAGAGACGGCGCCGATCGAGACGCCCGCCGAGGCCGCGATGCCCCGGACCGTGGCTCGCCCGCGGGGCTTTTTCGTTGGTTTGGTTTTTCCCACGGGTTCGAAGGTTCCGTCGGCACCATTTCCGGAGAATATCGTCGAGGCAAGATCGGCGCGCCGCTCAACGGCGGGCGGGTTTGAATTGGCGATTTTCAAGAACCTGCGGAGGGTCAGAGCCCTATGCCTCTACGCCCCGCTCTGATCGCTTGGGAGATGCTGCTCCTCTTCGCTTCGGTTTTGGTTTTTCGGAGCATTTGGATTCTGTTGGACCGCTGGGATTGGGCCAATGGAACCGGGGGCTTGATCGCGTTACTCATCATCGGCTGCGCGCTGTGCGTCGTCGCTTTTCGAGGGATCAACCCATCTTAAACTCTTTCGCCATGTCCAAACTCGTTCTCCTCCCCCTCCTCGGCACCCTCCTTTTTATGTCCGGCTGCGCCACTCCCCTGCCCCCGCTCAAGACCGTCGAACGCGTCGATCTCCCCCGCTACATGGGCGCGTGGTATGTGATCGCGGCGATCCCGACCTTTATCGAGACCGAGGCCTACAACGGCATCGAGACCTACCGCCTCGAACCCGACGGCTCCATCGACACCGTGTTCACCTTTAACCAAGGCGGTTTCGACGGCCCCGCGAAACGCTATAACCCGCGCGGCTTCGTGGTGGACAAGGTCAACAACTCGACCTGGGGCATGCAGTTCATCTGGCCGTTCAAGGCCGAATTCCTGATCACCCACCTCAACGCCGACTACACGCAAACCGTGATCGGCCGGAATAAACGCGACTACGTCTGGATCATGGCGCGCACCCCGCAGATCCCTGAAGCCGACTACCAACGCCTGCTCACCGAACTCACCGCGCAAGGTTACGATCTTAAAAAACTGAGGAAGGTGCCGCAGAGCTGGCCGGTGAAGGGATAGGCAACCAAGTCGGAGTTCCAGTTTCGCAAACGCCCACGCGAGCTTACCGCGGTCGGGCGACCGAGCGTGGTTAAAGCCATGCCCGCAGGGTGCAGATCAACGGCAGCCGAACTTTAGGGCCCCACCGGCTGCGGCCGGACCTCACCAACTCAGCCCGTAATTCAGACCGTAGTCACGTTCCCCGCCCACGCGGGCGACGCTGGCGAGTAGGTCATAGTCCAAAGCGTTACGGACGGACGCCGACAGACTGTGATTGAAATTCCCCACCTTCCAGCGGTAGCTCGCGCTCAGGCTCACCAAGGTATAGCTCGGGTAGGCGAGGTAGACGTGGGTCTTGTTTTCGTAGCTCGACACGGTGTCGCTCACGTAGGTCAAACCCGCACCAACGCTCAACCCGGCCCAACGGCCAGCCCGGCCAAAAGTGTAACGCGCGGTGAGTCCGCCCGTGAGCCACGGGAAGCGCGAGAGCTCCCGGCCGATCTCTTCCGGCAGATCGGGCGATGCCGTCGTGATCGCGCGGTTGTAGGTCGCCCTCGCCCCGAGTGAGAACGCGTCCGAGACTTTGTATCTCCCTTCCAACGAGCCGCCGGTAAATCGCTCTTCACCGGCCGCGACCAGCTGCGGTTGGGTCTGGTTGGCGTCGAAGATCGGATCGTCATAAAGGGGATTTCGCCGCGAAATGTTTTGGTTAAAATACACAAAGCCCATCGCGATGAGGGCCAGCCGACGCTCGAAAAACAGTCCTTTGCCGCCTGCCTCGTAGCCGAGGGTCGTCTCGTTGCCTTGCACGCGGCCGGTGCGCGCATCGACGCGCGACGAGGGCTCAAACGCCGTGCTCGTGCTGGCGAAGACCAAGATCTTGCCCGGCACCGCCACGTAGTTGGCCCCAAAATGGCCCGTAACCTCTCCCGTCTCATCGCTGACTTTCGGCTGCACCGCGCCCGGCTTCCGGTCGGACACATCGATCGTCACAAAATCCCGCCGTACCCCCGCCGTTACCACGAGGCGTCCCTTCATGAAGGCCGCCCGTTCGCTCACGAAAATCCCCGTGTAGCGATTCTGCTCGGCCCGGTTGGTGATGAACCGCGAAAAACGTCCCGGCTCGTAGGCCGGCCGGAAATAATTCGGCGCGGCGGGATCGAAGAAGCGCACATCGGCCGGCAGCGTGTTGCGATCCGCGATCGCGAGCGCACTCTGCACGCGCTCGTAGTCGGTGCTCGTGGTGTCCAGTGAAACGGTGATCTTGTGATCGGCGTTCAACACGAAAAACCGCGTGGTCACGTCGACCTGGCCGGTGACCGCGGAGAACGGCTGTTCAACGTGTTGGGGCTCGCGGATTCCGTTGAATTTCTTCGTGTCGAGCAGGTAGGGACCGGTGGTCCAGCGGTCTTCGTCGAAGCTCCGGGTGAAGCCTTGCAGGCTCGCCCGCACGCTCACCCGCCGGCCGATCTGGCCTTCGAGCTGGAGCACGGCGCTGGCGGTGCGTTTGCGGTAGCCCGCGTTGGGCCCGTAGATGTTGAAATCCGCCAAGGGACGGTAGGGGCCGAGAATTTTGGCAGACGCCGTGGCCCGGTAATCGGCGAGGTTGGGCGGGGCGTTGGCGGCGCGCTCATCGTAGTCGAACTGCACCATCGAGCTCCACGCGCGGTTCAATTTCCAGACGACCGCACCGTTGGCGGCCCGGTGGCGATTGTAGGTGAAGGGCTGCGGCCCGAACCGCTGGTTGGCGGCGAAGGAGAACCGGTGCCACGCTTTTTTGGGCACGAGCTGGCCGCTCAGCTCGAAATCCGCCCCCAGATAATCCTTGCTGGTCGCAACCAAACTCAGCCGCGAGCTTTTGCGCCCCCTCGGTCGAGCCGAGATGAAATTTTGGATGCCGCCCGGCGCCGCCCGACCGACGACCGGCGTGAGCGGGCCTTGAATCGACTCCGAGCCACCGGGGTTGAGAATCTCGGGCATCCCAACCTGGGTGAAACCGTTGCGCTGCCGCGGAGTGGGGAAGCCCTTGAGATTGACCCGATTTACGCCGGCCGCGGTGTCGGCGGGGGGTGCGGCGGCGATGGCTGAGAGTTCCGTTCCGATGTCGTGCAGCGGATCGTCATCTGCGGTCTCGACCATAATGAGATCGTTGGAAAACGGCGATTCGGCGCGTTCCGCCTCGGGCGCGTCCATGCCGGTCGGATCGATGGTTTCATCGAGAATATTGCCCGATACCTTGAACTTCCCCAGCTGGATCAATTCGTCCGCCTCCGCCGGTGGTGCCTCGGGCGAGGCCCCCGGGACGGGCACGGGCAGGGGCCGGATCGGCAGCGGGGGTGCGAGCGGCTGGGCATGCAGCGCCAACGCGGCGGCGCCTAAGCCGGCCGCAAGCCACCGGCCAAGTCGGGGGGCATTGCAAAAAATCACGGAAGGCGATTGCGCGAAGAAATCCGGCTCGTTTCAATCTCCTTTCTCATTCCGCGTCTTTCCCCGCCATGGCCGACACTCCCCGCCCACGCAGCCTGACTCCGATCCTCGCTCAGCTCGGATTGGTCGCGCTTTTGCTCGTCTTACCTTTTATCGCTCCGCCCGACGGACGCGAACGCGCCTCGATCGCCCAGTTCTTCGGGCGGTTTCACCCGGTGCTCGTGCATCTGCCCATCGGGTTGTTGCTGCTCGTGCCGGTGCTCGAAATCGGCGGCCTGCTCCACGTCTGGCGTCACCTGCAAAAAACCGCCGGTTTCGTACTCACCCTCGCCACCATCGGCGCAGTCGTCGCCACGGCCGTCGGTTGGTTGCTCGCGTGGAGCGGCGGCTACGAGGGCGAAACCATCATGGACCATTTGTGGGGTGGCGTCTGGTTGAGCGCCGCCTGCATCGTGCTCACGTGGTTCCGCCACGGCTACATGGCGGGTGAAGGCTATCTGTTCATCCGCCTCGGCTACATGCCGCTGCTGTTCGCGACGATCGCTCTCATGTCGTGGACGAGTCACCAAGGCAGCGTTATCACCCACGGCGACGACTACCTCACGAAACACATGCCCGCCGGCCTGAAACAGTTTCTCGGCCTCAAGAGCGCGGTGCCGCCCGCCAAGCCCGCCGCCGAGCCGAAGGCCGGCGTTGCCGCCGAACCCGTGCCCGCCGCGCCGTCATTCTACGTGGAGAAAATCGCTCCGCTCATGGAGAAACACTGCGTCGCCTGCCACAAACCGTCCAAAATCAAAGGCGGCCTCCGCATGGACACCTACGAATTGCTGATGGAGGGCGGCGACAGCGGCCCGCCCGTGATCGCCGGCTCGTTGGAAAAGAGCGACCTCTACCGCCGCATCACGCTGCCGACCGACGACGAGGAATTCATGCCGACCGACGGCAAGCCCGCCCTCAAACCCGACGAGATCAAGCTCATCGCCGAGTGGATCATGGCCGGCGCGCGGCCGTAATTCACCGTCCGTCCGCTCCTGATGCCGCCCGCCGCCGCCCCGCTCCCCTGCGTCCGCCTGCTCGCCACGGGTGGCACCATCGCCGGCGCCCACACCACCGGCCGAGGCTACCGCGCCGCCGCCCTTTCCATCGACGCGCTCGTCGCCGCCGTCCCCCAGCTCGCCACCCTCGCCCGCATCGACGTCGAGCAAGTCGCCAAACTCGGCAGCCAAGACATGACCGAGGCCGTCTGGCGCAAACTCGCCGCGCGCGTGCAGGCCGCCGTCGACGATCCCGCGCTCACCGGCGTCGTCATCACCCACGGCACCGATACGATGGAGGAGACCGCCTATTTTCTAAACCTCGTCGTACGCACGGATAAGTCGGTCGTGCTCGTCGGCGCAATGCGCCCCGCCACCGCGATGAGTGCCGACGGCCCGATGAATCTGTTCAACGCCATGGCCGTTGCGACCGCCCCCGCCGCCCGCAGCCGCGGCGTGCTCGTCGTCGCCAACGACGAAATCCACTTCGCCCGTGAAGTCGCGAAAACCAACACCACGCAGCTCGGCACATTTGCCAGCGGCCAGCGCGGCCTCGCCGGGCTGGTCAATTCCGGCCGCCCCCATTTCTACGCTCCACCCGTCCGCCGCCACACCGCGGCGAGCGAGTTCTCGTCCGAAAGTGTCCTAAGTGGCACGGGCGTCCCGCCCGTGGTCAGGGCTGGGCTCGCGCGCAGGAAGCCCGCTCCGCTCCCGCCGCTCCCCCGCGTGGACCTCATCTTCGCCCACGCCGGCATGGACCGCGCTCTGATCGACGCCGCGGTGGCGGCGGGCGCGCGCGGCCTCGTGATCGCCGGCGTGGGCGACGGCAACCTCGGCGCGACCGCCCTCGCCGCCTGTGCGGCGGCGGCGAAAAAGGGCGTCGCGATCGTGCGCGCCTCGCGCACGGGCGGCGGCGTGGTCGAACGCAACATCGAGATCGACGACGACCGCCTCGGCTTCATCGCCGCCGACGAGTTGAACCCGCAAAAAGCCCGCGTCCTCCTCATGCTCGGCCTCACGCGCACGCGCGACCCGCGCGCGCTGCAGGACATGTTCTTCGCCTACTGACCTGCGGGCAAAGGTACGGTGCGGTCGACAAACTCCACCTAAAGCCTTTCCTCACGGCCGACTGAGCCGGGATCATGCAATTGAGGGCCAGATAAGTTGGTGAGGGCCGGCTCTGGCGGAGAGGGCGGCAACTGCATCGCAGTCGTCGTTAGGGCTCATTTGACGGAGGAGAACGTGCCACCAATGGCGGC
>JBIKWB010000044.1:0-30930 GCA_044356555.1 Opitutaceae bacterium
TCGTTCATCCACGGCACGAGTTTGGAGGCGCAGCCGATCGTGAGCGCGAGGTAGACCGGGTGACAGCCGAGGGTCTCGGGCGTGGCAAACGCGCCGACGATGCCGACGCTCGTGACCATCGCGACGGTGGCGGAACCTTGGGCGGTGCGGATGAGCGCGGTGACGAGAAACGCGAGCGGCAACACGCCGATGCGATATTCGCGGGCGAGGCCCTGGATGCGTTCGCCGACGCCCGTCTCCTGGAGCACGCCGCCGAACACGCCGCCGGCCGCCGTGATGAGGATGATCATGCCCGCATCGGCGAGGGAGGATTGGACGGTGTCCTTCACGGCTTTGGGATCGCGGCCGGGACGCGTGGCAACGGTGATCAGGCCGATGGCCGCGGCGAGGGCGAGGGCGATGTTGGGGTGGCCGAAGGTGTCGATCAGGTGGTTGAGCTGGGGCGGCAGTTTGTAGAGGTCGGCGATGGTCGAACCGGAAATCAAAATCACCGGGAGAACGATGGGGGCGAGCGCGAGCCAGAGCGGGGGCAATTCGTGGTCGGGCCGCTCGGCGACCGGAGCGGCGACGCCTTGGTCGGACGGTGCGCGGACGGCGATGGGCCAGCGCCGGTTGGCCCAAAAGGCATACATGAGACCCACGCTCGCGGTGAAGGTGCTGAGCAGCAGGCCGGCGAGAATCATGGTGCCGATGTCGATGCCGAGGGCGTTGGCGGCGAAGAGCGGACCGGGCGTCGGCGGCACGAGGGAATGGGTCATCGTGGTGCCGACGGCGATCGCGAGCACGTAGAGCAGGTAATCCTTGCCGGTGCGCGTGGCCATGGCGCGCGCGAGCGGAATGAGCAGGAGAAACACGGTGTCGAAAAACACCGGCACGCCGAGCACGAGCCCGCTGGTGGCGAAGACGAACGGGGACCGTTTCTCGCCGAACAGGCCGAGCGTCGAGCGCACGATGCGGTCGGCGCCGCCGCTGTGCAGCAGGCAGACGCCGACGATGGAAGCCATGGCGATGAGGACGCCGAGATTGGTGCACGTGCCGCCGAACTTGTTGGCGATTTTCGCGCCGAGGGATTCGTCGGCGCGGGCCTTGGCCTCGGCGGCCGGGCGTTTTTGGGCGAGCACCGCCTGTTCGATGGTGGCGCGTGGGGTCAGGGACGAGACGACGATAGCGGCGGCGAAGAGCGCGACGAAGGCGTGGAGTTTTAGAAAAACAATACCGCCGACGACGATAATGATGCCGATCGACAGCAAAAGAAAGGGGTCCATGGGCGGGATGAGTTGAGCGGGTGGGTGAAGAAAGCAGGCGGGTGAAGAAAACCGGAGGCGGAAGATCGGAGGCGAAGAAAGGGGCGCTGCGGACGGCGCGATTTTCCGGAGGAGACTTTAGCGAAAATAGTGAGTCCGCTAGAGCGTGGGGGCGGGGGCGGGTCGGAGACCCCGCCCTACTTTCGGGGCTACTAGTCGAGCGGGGCGGGTTCGAAATCGGTGGGGTTGACCCAGCCGGCGCGGACTTTTTCGCCGCGCATGAAGCGTTCGTAGAAGTTCACGTTGGCGGCGTTGGAGTGCGGGTAGCGGTCGAAGACGGAGCCTTGGCCGGACATGCGCGGATCGCCCTGGGCCTTGAGTTCGGCTTCCATCCGGGTCTTCAGCACGAGGCGGCGGGTGGCGGTCTCGGTCGCGGTGGCGAGGTTTTTTACGCAGTCGCGGTCGGTCATGAGATTGTAGAACTCGACCGCGGGCCGGCGGCCGAAGCAGAGCGCCCAAAACGGGTCGGCGGGATTCTGGCGGCGGGCTTCGAGGATGAGCGTCTTGGTCGGGCTGCCGTCGACGTTGAGATAGCCCGTCTCGGGATTGCACGCGGGCCAGCGCATGGGTTCGTAGTTTTCGAGGTAGAGCGAGTCGGCGGTCACGATGCCGCGGATAGGATAGCCGACATCGCCGGGGCGGCCGATGTCGTGGCGCTCCATGCCGATGAGGACGTGGTCGCGGGCCGGGTCGATCTGGCCCGAGCGCGGGGTGCGAAAGATCGGGGTGAGGCTGCGGCCGGGGGACGGAGCGAGGCCGGTTTTTTCCCACGGGAGGCCGGCGACATCGAAGAAGGTGGGTGCGAGGTCGATGAAGCTCACGAAATCGGTGACGGTGCGGCCGTGGCCGGCGATGCCGGCGGGCCACATGACGGCGAACGGAACGTGATTCGAGAACGCGTAGGCGCCGCCTTTGCCGCGGGGGAAGGGCGGGCCATGATCGGAAGTGACGACGATGAGCGTGTTGGCGAGGAGGCCGCGTTGCTCGAGCGAGGCCAACATACGGCCGAGGTGGGCGTCCAG
Source organism: Opitutaceae bacterium (assembly GCA_044356555.1). Classification (GTDB taxonomy): domain Bacteria; phylum Verrucomicrobiota; class Verrucomicrobiia; order Opitutales; family Opitutaceae; genus Tous-C4FEB. Next base: position 2,327 of record JBIKWB010000044.1, read on the forward strand.
GCTCTCGACCTCGTAGGCGTAGTCGAGGATGTCGGTGCGGACGGTGGGGTGGTCGGGCCAGAAGGCGGGGACGCGGTCGATATCGGAGAGTTTCTTGCCGCCCTTTTTAAGGCCGGAGCCGAATTCATAGCCGCGGTGCGGTTCGAGGGAGCCGGCCCAAAAGGCCCACGGTTTGCCGGTGGGAGCGGCGGCGAGGAAGTCGTCGAAGTTGGCGGAGTAGTTGTTTTCGCTGATCTCGGCGGTGGCGGATTTTTGTTTGCGGGCGTTGAAGGTTTTACCGGTGAGCTCGCGAGCTTGGCCTTTGAAGTCTTTGGCGACGCCGGGGCCCCAGCCCTTGCCGGTGTGGCCGACGGTCCAGCCGTTTTCGGCGAGGGCCTCGCCCCAGCCCTTGAATTCGACTGGGAAAAAACAGAGGTGGTTGGCGGCTTCCTTGAGTTGCCAGGAATTGCGGCCGGTGAGGATGGCGGCGCGGGAAGGGGCGCACTTGGCGTTGGGCGTGTAGGCGTTTTGAAACAGAATGCCGTCACGGGCGACGCGGTCGAAGGCGGGCGTCTTTACCCAACGCGTGCCGTAGGCGCCGGCGTGGGGGCCCCAGTCGTCGGCGATGACGAAGAGAATGTTGGGCGGGGTCGCGGCCGTGGCGGGCGCGGGCGCCGCGGAGACTACCGGAGTTGCGGCGAAAGCGGAGAGCGGAAGAACGAGGGAGAGAAAGAGGGAAAGAGGGAGGGCGAAAAGGAGAGAGGGGGAGAAAGAGAGCGTGACCATGGCGGGGCGGGAGCGGGGTGGATTCATGATGGGAGGTATCGGGAGGGGCGAAGACGACGGTGGGTAAACGGCGGTGACGGCACAAGCCCGGCCGCGCAACGGCTCGAAGCGGACAAACGGGTCGACCGGAAGGATGTCGGAACAAATGGGGGGCGTCGAGGGTTGGGTCCGCGAGGAAAATCAGCGCGGCGTGGTGACGGCGGTCGTGGTCTGGAGGTTGGCTAACTCAGGGGCCGTAAGCGCGCGGTTGAAGACGCCGACGCCGCCGATCCAGCCGGTGAAGCCGACACTGCGGCTGCTGTGGATGACGCGGCCGATGGTGAAGGGACCGCCCGTGCCGTCGTTGGCGGGCGTGTAAAGGCGGTCGTGGGAAAACCACCACGGGTTCAGGCGCAGGGCCGCGAGATCGCGGGCGGTCTCGGTGAAGGTGCCGTTGGAGCCGCGGCGGAGAGTGACCTGGATGCGCGTGTAGCGGAACTCGCGGAGCTCGACGCGTTCGTCGGCGGATTCGCGGAGGACTTTGGTCGAGACGAGCTGATCCTCGGGCGGGTTATAGAACTGGTCGGGCGGAAATGCGGGGTCCTCGCCGGGCTGGAGGCCGGGCTCGCGGTGGAGGCGACCCTGAAGCCAGGCGTTGTAGGCGGATTTAATGAGGGTGTCGGTCTTGGGATTTTCGAGCCAGCGGTCGCCGGCGACGCCGTTTAGCCAGCCGGTAAGCTCGTGCGTCGCGTGATTGTAGGTCATCGCGAAGCACTGCCAGGACGCGTCGAGGACGGCGGCGGGCGAGTCGGCAGGGACGGCGGGCGAGACGGCGGCGGAGTTGCTCTTGTGCAGGGCGTAGCGGTTGAGGAAGGAGCTCGCACCGTTTTCGGAGACGTGGCCGCAGGCGGAGCCGGCTTTGTTGAGGCCGGCGAAGAGGGCGTATTGGCGCTGGCCGCGTTCGACCTTTTTGATGGCGGCGGTTTCCTTCTGCTTCAGATCGGTGCCCTCGTGCCAGATGCCGGCGAGGGCATGGTTACCGCTCTCGCGGATGGCCCAGACGACGACGGTGACGGATTGGTTGGGGCCCTTGAGATCGATGGGCGAGTCGTGCAGCCGGGCGCGCGGCACGAAGAGGAAGGGGCGAAACGTGGCGTCGGTTTCTTGCCGGATGCGGACGGCCTCGCCGAAAGGCCCGCGGCCGAGGAGCGGGAAATCGGCGTAGGTGGCGGTCCGGCCCTCGCCCCAGTAGTCGTGGATGTAATTGCTGGCATCGAGGGCGAAGTTGTTGGTCGCGCCGGCGGGCACATGGGCGGTAAATCGGTGTGGGGCGGCGGGCTCGCGTTGGACGAAATCCCAGAAAGCAACGAAGCCGGGCGTGCCGGTGACGGCGGCGACGCGGTCGGAGGGCGTGGCGGCAGTGGTAGCCGCGGCGGTAAGGGTCGCGCAGACGATAGCGAGCGAGGTGAGGGGGGCGTCGAAAAGTCTCATAGGAAAACGGAAGACGAGAAACGTGACCAACGGAAGCGACTTTAGCGGAGCACTGCGCGGAGCTATAGGCGAGGCCGGGCAGGAAGTCGGGTAGACGCTTCGGCCACTCCAAACGAAAGCAACAAGTAGGCTCACCGCGTTCTCGGACTAAGTGAAATCTCCTTGAGCGGGCCGTGGGCTCCGGGACAATCGGGCGTCCGCAACAACTATGGCATCCGCACCGAAAACCCCTGCTGCAATCCCGAGTCGCGGGCCCCGCCGGGGCGCGTGTGCGGCTCAAGCCCGAGAGCGGGAACAGGAACGGATCAGGAGCCTGTCCGTGCAGGAGCGGATTGCGGCCGCGCTGACTATGGGCGCTCGCTTCTCGTGGCTCAAACCCAGGCCGGCTAAGACGCCCTTGTGAGCCACCCCGATGGTCTGCTGCGGGCCCCGGAAAAAGTTCTCGGAGTATTCGGGCGACACCACCTTGACGCGGTCGTGATCGGGACGGTGTCGCTGCAGCCGACCATTTCAGATCACTTCGATCAAGCGGTGCTGCTGTCCGGCCAGTTGCACGATTCCCACGAGGCGGGCTTCGAACCACAGGCGCAGCACGCGGTTGGTCGTGTTGCCCACGCGGAGCCATACAATCATCGGGGCACTTTCCGTCTGGATTGATCGCGCGGCAAAGTCTTCGTCCTTCGTAACGATGATCGCGCCCGTCTTCAAAGCGTGAGCCCAAATTGCTCCATCCTCGGCGTCGCGGAGTCCGTCGTCTTCGACGTGGCTGGCTTCATGACCCACTTTACGCAGCCACCCTGCAAGGGCAGGCGGCAACTGGGCATCAATCAGGAATTTCACTTCGCCAGCGACAGGACGGCATGATCGACCTGACGTGCCGCGTATTCCAATGCCGCCTGAATGTCTTCACGTTCCAAGTAAGGATAGCTTTCCAGGATCTCCGCTTCCGACGCACCACTGGCCAGCATGTCCAACACATCTTTCACGCGGATGCGCATGCCGCGGATGCACGGTCGACCACCGCATTGGTTCGGACTGAAGGTGATGCGCTGCATCTGGCTCATGGCCTCAAGCTAGGGCCCGTTCGTCGGGTCGCAAGTCTGCCTTTGATGACGCCGCAGGGAATTCATGGATGCCGCGACGACTGGCGGCAGCATAGGAATTTGGAATTTAATCCGTTGAGCCAGCGGTGGCCCAATGGCCCCAGGTCTCCCGCCCCCGTCGCTGCGCCAGATCGTCAGGGACATTGGCCGAACGAGGCGTCATCGACGTCAGCGGCAGTTTTGGCCTGGTGCAGATCGTCAGTTTTTCTGGTCGTTTCCCGGCGGTGATCGAAGATGCCGTGCGACTATCGACTCTGGTCGTGCGTGAAGACAGCCCGCTCAAGATTGTGCCCATCCCCCACCTGATCGCGCTCAAACTCTATGCCGGCGGGCACAAGTCCAAGGCGGACATCATCGAATTGCTGGTGCGCAATCCCGACTTGGAATTGGACGAGGTTCGGAGCGTCTGCGCCCGCTACGGACTTGGCGGCATGGAGGAACTGATCGTCGAGTCGCGGTCCGTGTAGCACTCGACCCCTTCCGGTTCTGGTCCATTGGCCAGCTTTGGTTGAGGTGATTCAAAAAGGGAAACAGCGCGTCGCCCGAATCGGAGGCGCGGGCGCATGGGAGAGCGTGTGACGGAAAATGGGAAATGCGGGAAGTGGTCACCGCTTGGCCCCAGGCTCCAAAGCCGGACCCCGGTTGCTACTCTGACCCCGTTCGCTCCTCGTTCGCTCCTTTGTGACGAAAGATGCAGAATTCGCCGAGTGGTCGCGGCTGCGTGAACCCGCACCAGCGGTGTTGTGGCTGCGGATTGGCAACTTAAAGAAGGTCGAACTGCGGCCCAAACTCGTCCCGTTGTGGCCGGAACTATGGGAGCGACTCCAAGCAGGCGAGACACTGATCGAGGTTTTCTGAGTGGCGATGGGTGCGCCACCAAGCGCGCAAAGCCATGGGCCTGACCACGGAGGAATTTTTCGGGCGCGGTAAGGATGGGCCGAGGCGAGCATCGCTTTCGCAGGGGGTAGCGGCGTGGCGCAGATCGGCGTGGCGCGCGCGGGCTACTTAAGGAAAATTCGGGATGCACTTACCGCTCGAACCCAAACCCCAAAAGCCGGACTTCGTTTGGTTCCACGGAGAGGCGGCGCGACGGGCGGGCGGACATAACGGGCAAAGGGGAAACGGCTACCGCCAGTCGAGCACGCTCAAGCCGGGCACACGCTTAAAATGGGCATCGCGCGTGGCGACGGGCCAGTCGTGTTCGAGCGCGAGCGCCGCGATCCACAGGTCGTTTTCCGGTATCGGGGCTCCGGCCCGAGCGAGAGCTCCGCGCAATCGCGCGTAGTGCCGCGTGGTTCCAGTCGTTAGCGGCAGCACCGTTACGGCGGTCAAAAACGCGTCGAGCGCCGCGCGTTGTCCTGAGGGATTGCTCGCTAACTCTACGCCAAGTTCGAGTTCTCCCAGCGCAATCAACGGGAGCCAGAGCCGCTCAGCCTGATAGAGCCGGGTCTCGATTCCGGGCACGCCGCGCAACGCCGCGATTACCACCGAAGTGTCCAGCACGATGTCACCACTCACGCGGATCGATTCTTTCGCAGTTTTCCTCGATGATCCGCTCCAACTCTTCGCCGTCGGCCGGGCTCAAAATACCGGCACTGCGTCGCAACGCCGTCAGCCGATCCGCACGCGCGTGCTCTCGCAAGCCGTGGATCAACGCAGCCGCTTCCTCCAGCTTTGGCGGCGGCAGGGTTTTCAGCTCTTCGACGATCATTTCCAGAGTGCTCATCCGGTCACCTTAGCTGCGCGTTTCGTGCCGGCAAGTCCGCTGTCGTGGGGTGCGCTCGGCATCCGCTGCGTCGCGGCCTCGCAGTATGCCCCAACCCCAAAAGCCCTGACCACGGAGGAATTTTTCGGGCGCGGCAAGGATGGGCCGGGGCCGGGAATCGCGTTCGAAGGGTGTGGCGGCAGACCGCTATTCGGTGCTGCTCGGGCGAGCGCCGGAAGGGAAACCAAGACGCGTTCACCGCTCGACCCAAAAACCCGATACCTGACCTTGATCGAGTGATCGTGGTCGTGCGTGAAGACAGTCCGCTCAAAATTGTGCCGATTTCCCACCTGATCGCGCTCAAACTCTATGCCGGCGGGCACAAGTCCAAGGCGGACATCATCGAATTGCTGGTCCGCAATCCCGATTTGGAATTGGACGAGGTTCGGAGCGTCTGCGCCCGCTACGGACTTGGCGGCATGGAGGAACTGTTCGTCGAGTCGCGGTCGGCGTAACACACGAATCCTTCCGAGTCTACACGACGGGCCAGCTTTGGCTGAGGTGATTAAAAAGGGGAAGTGCGCGTTGCCCGATTTGGAGGCGCGGGCGTAAGAGAGAGCGGGTGACGGAAAACATGTGACGGGGTTACCGCTCGCCCCAAACCCAAAATCCAGTCCCCGTTGGCCGATCCAAAGCCAGACTCCGTTCGGGTCCCCGGTAGGTGAACAAAACCGCGAACCAAAGAACGCCAATCGAGGTGGCGACTGGAAATAGTCACGGTCAGCGCGTGTTCTCGCCATGATGAGCGAGTCACCAGATTTGGACGAGCAGCGCACCGACGAACTGATGATAGGGCCTGTTTGACCTAGCTAACTAACAAAACACGGCCGGACCCCTTCGGTTTGGCCGCGGATCGACGTGATTTGGCGTCGAGCGCGCGGTCGAACGGACGAAGGAAATCACGGGGCGCGTTCATCGCCTGACCCCAAACCCCAAAGCCAGACCCCGTTCCGCTGCGCCGACCTCGTGGAGACGCTCGCGTTTCAGCAGCGGGGAATCGGGCGGGTAGAGAGCGAGCACGATCCCGCCGGGCAACGCGGCAGCGGGCAGGAACGGGCCGTCGGCGGGAGTGCGGGCGACCGGGGCGGGCGTGCCGGGGGCAGCGGCGGGAGGAGTTTGGGCGGCGTGGGCCGGTGCGAGAAGCAGAGCAAGGGTAGCGAAGGTGAGAGAGCGGAGGCGCTTCATGGGAGTTTGTGGGGAGGGAGCGGAGCGGGGCAAAGATTCCGGCGGGCGCTGGCGGGAGTGCTCGACCGAACGGAAAACGAAGGGAACAATTCGGGGCGGAAGCGTAAGCGAAAAAGGCCGACCCCGTCCCGGGGTCGGCCTTGGTGGAACGATTCTTCGGTGATCGCGAGCGGTTCAGCGGGCGATCAAATCGAAGGACCGTCGACCGGTCAGAAGCGGTAGATGAACGACGCTTTGATGTTCGTGGGAGCGCCAGCGATCGCGAGATTCCGATTGATCGTGGCGGAGATGTATTCCTCGTTCAGTGCGTTTTGGAGATACACGTCGACCTGCCAGCGGTCGCGTTTGTAGCCGGCGCCGAGATTTAGAAGTTTGCGACTGCCGACGTAAAAAGTCGGCTGATTTAGAATGATTTTGGTCGGCGTGCTGGCCGCAGTGAAGCCACCGGGAGCGTCACCTGCCCGGTCACCCAGGTATTCGAAACCAGCGGTGAAGTAGAGGCCGCCCTCGCCGCCGACGCGTCCGAGGTCGTAACGAACGAACAAAGCGGCCGAATCGTCCGCCGTGCCGCGCTGCCGGACGCCGTATGTATCGCGATATTTGGAGTGGGAGTAGTTGCCCAAGAGGGTCCATTGGGTGCCGATCGCCGAGCTGAATTCCAGCTCCCAGCCCTTCGAGACGAAATCGCCGACGATGCTGAGAGGGATGCGCGGGTCCGATGCACCCACGGCGGCGGGATTGGCGAAGGAGAAATTGTTCACCGAGATGTCGAACACGGCGGCGGAAATTACGCTGCGGCCTTTGTTAAACGAGTATTTGGCGCCAAACTCCTTTTGCTTGCCCTCACGGAACGTGAAGGCCGTGGCCGGAGTGCCCAGCAAGGAGGTGGGTGCAGCGTTACTGCTGTCGGAGTAATAGACGCCCAGATCGGTCGTCACCTTCCCCAGCACACTCCAAGCTAGGATATTTTTGCTGCCTTCGCGGTTGCTGATGGTCGTCGGCGGGGTGAGCAAGATATTGTTTACGTCGGTCTTGGTTCCCAAGGCGGTGAAACTGCCGGAAACGAACAGTCTGTCCTTGAGGAAACGCAGCTGCTCGGCGAGGAAAGCATTGCCCGTCGTAGTCGTGCTCCTCTGCCTGAAATTAGCCGGCGCCACGACGGGGACGGCTCCGTAGACCGGAGTGTCGATATTGATCGGTGCGATCGGCGAGTCTTGGTTCTTGGCTTCGAGGTTCTGGTAGTCGATGGACCAACCGAAGACGGTTGTGCTGTTGAAAACATCGTTCGCCTTCGTCAGAGCATAAATATTCTGCAAGTTGAAGCTCGAAACCCAGTTGCGCTCAACGCGACCGCTCCGGGCATACATCCGTGAGGGTGCCGGCAGAGGCGACGACGTGAAAGGCGCCACCTGTAGAAAACTCACTCCAGTCACCCACTTGCCCGTCAACGGGTCCCGGTTGCCAAAGGTATTGCCGGAATTGAGCAACTGCTGGTTGCCTCCTTTGCCAAACGCCCCGTTGACGGCGAGGCGACCGGAAAAATCGTCGCTCAATTTCAACTCCAAGTTGGTGAACAACTGATGCCGTTTCTCAAACCGGAATTGCTCCTCCTCCTGAAGCGAACGGGTCCGCGGGATCCCGGCCAGCAGCTTCGCTTCGTTGTCCGAGTTCGAGGTGGGTTCGACCGGAAACCCGAGATAGGGCGGCCGTTTCCAGTCCATATAGAGATACTTTACCGTGAATTCAGAGGTCGGCGAAATTCGCCAAGCCAGCATGGGCATGAGGACCGTGCTCTTGGTAAAAGTGTTGTCGTGGTAGCTTTCGGAATCCTCGTAAGCGAACAGCATCCGGTAGGCTAGCTTGCTGCCCTCGCTCAAGGGTCCGGTTAAGTCAGCCTCGATCCGGTTGGCATCATATTGACCCAGTTGCAGCTTCACCGAATTCGCTCGCCGAAACAGCGGGCTTTTGGAAACCATGTTGATGGTGCCTCCGGCCGCACCGGTGGGATTGAGGATCGAACTCGGGCCCTTCACCACCTCCACGCGATCAATTACAATCGGATCCATGTTTGCCTGAAGAAGGAAGGGGACATTGTCGACCAGTCCGTTGTCGGTCTGGAAACCACGCAAGGTCATGCGGTCGATCGCGCCGGGGAGGGTCGACTCCGAAACGCCGGAGACATATTTCACCGCGTCGAAGATGCGGCTGGTGCCGGCGTCGTCGATCAACTCGCGTGGGATCACGCTGACGGACTGGGCGGTGTCGATGATGGCAGTGGCGATGCGGCCGGAGCTAACCGACTGGGTCGGTTGGTAGCGAGAGGAGCGGGTGTCGGCGACCGAAAACGGCGATAGGACGACGATGCCCTCCTGGGGAGGCGGCGTGGTGGCGGGGGAGGTCTGGGCGAAGGCTTCACCGCCTATCAAGGCGGCGAAGACGGCGAGCAAGGAGCGGGATTTGGGCGACATGTTGTTCGGTTTGGGTTGCGGAGCAGAAAGGGGGGCTGATTCGTTCTTGCGCGCGGGTTCCTCGCCGGCGGCGCGACGTCGGCTGACGACGAGGGCACCGGTGGCGGGGTCTTGCGCCGCTTCGAGCGCCGTGCCGGCGAGCATCCGGTCGAGCGCCTCGCGCGGAGCAAACCGGCCGTTGACCGGATTGGTCGTGGCGCCACGGACGCGGTCGACGAGATAGATGATAGGGGTGCCGGCGGCGGTCGCGAATTGCTTGAGTGTGACAGCGGCGTCGCCGCGGGGGAGGTTGAAGGCCCGCTTCTCTGCAGGGGCGGTCACCGTGGTCGCCGCGCCAGCGACGACGCTGCCGCAAAGGGCAACGACGGCCAGGGGTGCGGAGACGTGGGGTGACAACATGCGGAGAAGCAGGACTACTCCTGTAACGCAGCAGCGGACCAAAAGACCTAGTCGCGACGGAAAGATTTTTGCGAGAGCGCGAAACGCGCGGGGTATTTCTTGATGGATCGCCACGTCGCTGCGCTCCTCGCGATGACAAGGCGCAGGGGGCGCGCGGCGCGGGGGAGGAGTCAGAGGGATCGCCACGTCGCTGCTCTCCTCGCGATGACATGGCGGTTGGGGCGCGCTGCGCGGTGGAGGAGTTGGATGGATCGCCACGTCGCTACGCTTCTCGCGATGACAAAGCGGAAGGGGCGCGTTGCGCGGGGGAGGAGTCAGATGGATCGCCGCGTCGCTGCGCTTCTCGCGATGACAAGGCGCAGGGGGCGCGCTGCGCGGTGGAGGAGTTAGATGGATCGCCACGTCGCTACGCTCCTCGCGATGACAATGGGGGGCCACGACTCAGCGGGCGCGGCGGAGGTGGATTTCTGTTTCGCCGCGGCGCTCGCCGACGATTTCGCCGTCGCGCTCGAGGAGGCGCACGAAGGATTCGGCTTCGTCGAGGGCGAAGGTGCCGCCGATGCGGCGGTCGGCGAGTTTTTCGTCGGCAAGGAAAAGTTGGACGCGGCTGCGGGCGTTGAAGCGCGCGATGACGTCGGCAAGCGGGGCCTCGGCGAAATCGGCGAGCCGGCTCTGCCACGCGAGCGCGGCGCGCAGGGCGGCGGGGTCGACTTGCTCGACGGTGGGGGGCGGGGCGTGGAGGGGCAGGACAATGCGTTGGCCGGCGGTAACGAAAATGGCGGTTGAAAGCGCGTTGGGGTCAGCGGGCTCCGCCCCGCTGACGGCAACTTTGCCCTCGGTGACGGTGACCTCGATGTCGCCGCCGGCGGCGTAGCGGACGTTGAAGGCGGTGCCGACGGCGCGGACGGCGATCGGGCCGGCGCTCACGATGAAGGGGCGCGCGGTGTCGTGGGCGACGGCGAAGTGGGCTTCGCCGGCCTCGAGGTTTACGCGGCGTTCGGCGGGCGTGAACTGCACTCGGGCGGCGCTGGCAGCGTTGAGTTCGAGGGTGGAGCCGTCGTCGAGGCGGGCGCGTTCATAGCCGGCGACGGTGGTGGTGTAGTGAATCGCGGCGGGCGGCCGGAGGGCGTGCCATCCGAGGAAGGAGCCGAGGGCGAGCGCGGCGGCGAGACCGATCCCGGCGAAGACGCCCGGCCGGCGGCGGGCCGGGCGAACGACGACGGGTGGGGTGATGGGCGGGAAGGGGACGATGGGGGCCGCGCGGTCGAAGGCGGTGTTGAGCTGGGTGCGAAACGCGGGGAGTTCGCCGAGGAGGCTTAGGGTTTGCTCAAGGCGGGCGACGGCGGCGGCGTGACGCGGATCGGCGCGGAGCCATTGCGCAAACTCGCGTTCGCGGGCGGGTGAAAAACCGTCGTCACGCTCGGTGAGCCAAGCGATCGCGGCGTCTTCGAGGGCGGCGAAGGATGGATTGGTTTTCAAGAGGGTTCCTTTATTTCAGGTGCGACGTCGACGAGGCCGCGGGCTTCAAAAAACCGGGCGCAGTCGCGGACGCCCTTGAGCAGGTGGCCCTTTACGGTGCCGAGGGAAATGCCGAGTCGCTCGGCGATTTCTTTGCCGGAGCAGCCGTCGAGGTAGCGGAGCAACATGACCTCGCGGCAACGTTCGGGGAGGGCACGCAACGCTTCGGTGAGAGCTTCGCGATGTTGGCGACGTTCCATCGTCTCGACGACGGTGGGTGAGGTGTCGAGGAGGGGTAGTTCGATGAGCCCGTCGTCGTCGGCGAGGGACTCGTGCGGGTGGACGTTGCGCCGGCGGAAGAGATCGATGGCGGCGTTGCGGGCGGTGGTGAAAAGAAAGGCTTTGGGATGGGTGAGACGCCCGGGGTCGGCGAGGCGGAGGAGCCGGATGTAGGTCTCCTGCACCAGGTCGTCGTGGTCGGGCAAGGTGGGGAAACGCTTCGAAAGATAGGCGCGGAGGGCGGGCTCGTGGGGTTGCACGTGCTCGGAAAACCAGCGGGCCTGTTCGGTCGGGGGCATCGGATGTGAAATCGCGCCGGTGAAGGCGGAAGGGCTCGGAAGGTATCCGGCTTCGGGCGGGGTCGGTCGAGCGGATTTCGGGCAAAACCCGGCGCGAAAAACTTTTTTAAAATAGCAGCAGGTCCAATCGGCCGGACGTGCGTCTAGGGTTAGGCGGGCAGGGAGCACCAGGATGATGCGGACATCTCGGAGGCCGTCACAAAGACGCCCGACCGGTGGCGGACGGGGGCCGCGGGAGGGCCATTTTGGGATGCTCGGCAGGCGGCAGCGCGTGGCGGCGTTCGGTGGGAGAATCGAAATCCGAAGCCCGCCCGGTGCTGGCATCCGGATGGTGATCGTTCTCGGTTGCAGCGAGAGCCCGGCCGCTGCGAAACCCCGGGTGTGACCGGCCTGCCAGGAGCGTGGTTGGGCTCCACTTACGCGAACTGGCGGGCGACGACGGCCATGGTGTCGCGTTGGTAACGCTCGACGATGGCGCGGGCTTTTTCTGCTTTGGCGCGGGCGGCGGCGGGGTCTTTGGCCATCGCGAGCACGGCGGGGGCGACTTTCTTCTTGTCCGCTTCGACGTCCATGTTGAACAGCCAGTCGCCGAGGCCGATGGTGCGCCACATGTCGCCCTTGGTCGTCTGCTCGGCCCAGCGGCAGACGATGGCGGGAATGCCGGCGCCGATGCACATGATGGGGCTGTGCTGCTCGTGGCCGAAGAGGCCGGCGCTGCGCACGTAGGTGCTGAGGGCTTCGTCGGTGAGCCAGAATTTTTCGCGCCACACGACGCGCGGTTTCACATCGGCGGGGAGGTGGTCGTAGAGCTGCTCCTTATTTACGGTCATCTGGGTTTTGTCCTCGGGGCAGAGCAGGATCTTCATTTTTGTTTCGCGGACGACGGCGTTGATGGCCTCGAGGAGCGGAGCATGGTCGGCGACCTTCATGGCTTCGTTGCGCGCGTGGCGGGTCTCGTCCTTCGGGGAATTTCGGATCAACCAATAGGGCGTGAAGCGAAGTTTGGGAATGCAGCAGAGAAACTGGCCCGGGGTGAGGTCGTGGGCGGCGAGAAAGGCATCGGCCGCGGCGTCGTTGCGCAGGTCGCAGGCGAAGGCGCCGTCGGGGGCGAAGTCGACGATCGGGCTCTTGAGGTTCTGCGTGCGGGCGAGTTTCAACGACAACTCGTCGCGGAAGAAAACGAAACGCGCGCCGTCAAAGACGGTCCGTTCGTCGGCGGTGGGCGGGTTCGTGCCGTGGGTGATGCCGTAAACGCCATAGGGTTTGCCGACGTGTTTGGCGAAGGCGGCGACGTCTCTGGCCGCGACGAGCGACGGGCCGGAGCCGTGCAGCAGAAAATCGGTCCACGCGAGCGCGTCGGCGAGCTCGGGTTTGGAGGCCTTGCCGTTGGCGCCGATGGTGCCCTTGACGATGACGAGGTTTGGGAAACGACGGTGTTCCATCGCGATCACTTCCTCGGAGAGATCGCCGGAGGCCCAGAGGCGGACCTCGGCCTTGGGCAGGTAGCGCTCGATGAGAGTGAGGACGCCGGGGGTGTGGGCGATGTCGCCGATGTTCACGATCTGCCACGAGGAGCGGAGGAGGATGCGCGGGGCGCGGCCGGCGGGGGTGGCGGCGCGGAGGGCGGTGACGAGGGCGGCGGCGGACGCGGAGGCGAGGAAGGTGCGGCGGTTCATGGGTGGGTTAAGGTTTGAAAAAGGTGACGAAGCTCGTGCCGGGGTCGGGGATGATGTTGGGACTGCTGTCGGTATCGACGTAGTAGTTGACGGTAAGGGTCGACGACCCACGGCAGAGCGGCGCGTTGTTAATGAGTCTTTCTGCAACAACACGCGACGATAAGGGTAAATTCAGGTAGGGACACTTTGACATGATGGTGATGCCCATAACGAAGTTCGGGAGCCGATTTTCCACTAGTTTTTATCGATCACCGAACGGCGGAACGGTCCAAAGCGGTGACGACTTCGCGAGCCACCTGTTGACCGAGAAAACTGTAGCCGACGTCGGAGAAATGGACGTCGTTCGGTTTCTGGTAATCGGCTAATCTCGGATGGATATAGGCGTAGAGATCGTTGATCGGGATCGAGTGCTGGCGCACGACGCGGGCGGCGATCTCGTTGCGGGTGACGATGGCGGCGTCGCTGCCGTAGGAGCTCTGATCGGGCAGCGGCGTGCTGTTGGCCCAGACGAGTTTGGCGCCGGTGGCCTGGAGGCGCGCGATGATCTGCCCGAGCCGGTGTTCGTATTCGGCCTCGGGCGTGGCGCGGTCGTGGATGCCGAAGTTGAAGTGGATCACGTCCCACTTGGCGGCGCCGGCGGAGGCGAGCCAGACATCGAGCTTCTTGAGGCCGTTGGCAGTGGGGCCGCAGTTTTCGGGGGCGCGGTGGATGTTGGCTTTGCCGGCGAGGGCGGCGCGCACGGGCAGGGTGTAGCCGCGGGAGATCGAATCGCCGATCAGAAGGACGCGGGGAAGCTTCGGATCGTTCGCGACGAAATCCCAAGCGGTGGACTTCCCGGAGACGAAGTCGCGCCGGTGGAGCGGCAGATAGAACGCGTTGCCGAGATTTTCCCGGAGAACCTTCTCCCATGCCTGACGCTCGGGCGAGAGCGTGGCGACCTTGGCCAAGTAGAGCGCGTCGATGCGCTCATCTTCGGCGGCTTTTTTCGCGGCGGCTTCGGCAGCGTTGGTCGGTTCGCCGGTGACGGACTGGGCAACGGCAAGCGACACGGCGGGACCGGCAAACAGGAGCGTGATTACGGCCAGGCTGACTTGGCTGATCGAGGGCGACGGCTCGTCGGGTTTTGCAGAAGCGGAAGACATGAGAGGGGAGGGGCGTGAGGATACCTTCAAGTGAGTTCCGGGGCCATCAGCCAGATGAGCAGGAGATCGGGTGGTGCGAAGGGCGGCACCGGAGGGGAAATGAAAGCCGAACGCCCGGTGTAGGGCGGTCGGCGTCGGGTGGGCGATCACTTGGTATGGGAGATCAGAAGTCGATGCGGGCCGAGAGAGTCCAGTTGAGCGGGGTGGGATAGGAGAACAACGACGGGGTTGCGACGCGGGCCGGCGATGAGACGTCGCCGTTGCGCGGGCGTTGCAGGGTGCCGCCGGTGCCACTGCCGCCGTTAACGAAGTAGCGGACTTCGCGATCGGAGAAGAGATTGTCCACGCGGAGATTAAAGGCGACGCGCCGACCTTGTTTCAGTTTCCAAGTGTAAGCCAGCGTCGCGGTGCCGTTGATAAAGGCATCGGCATAGACGGGGGTGTAGGCGTCGACCGTGGGATCGTCGATGGCGAGTGCGGGGTTGTTGGGATCCTGGATGGTGTCGGCCCCGCGGTAGCCGACGGCTTGCTGGTCGCGGTAGTTGGCGCCGATGCCTAGGCGAACGTCTTTTAGCCAGCCTTTGCGGAACGTGTAATCGGTGAAGAGATTTCCGGTGATGCGGTTGGAGCCGGTGATGATGCGAGGGCCGGTGACAAGATTGCGTAGGAAGGTGGTCTGGATGTCGTTCCAGGCGGTGGCGGCGGCATTGGCGTTGGGCGAGGCAATTGTGGAGGGGACGGTGTTGTCGACCGTGGCGACCTTGGTGGTCGGGTTCACGATGACGCCAGCATCGTTGAGAATCTGAATGAAGCTCTGTTCCGTCTGCTTGTAGTAGGCGATGGAGAGGGGAACGGCGTTGTCCTGAAGCGGCTTGGCAATCGATACGTTGGCCAGCAAGCGCCACTGGCGAGTGAGGTTGGCGGTGGTGTCCAACTCGAAGCCCGAAGCCTTGCGGCGGATGGTGTCGCGCAGCACGAGCGGCAGATCGGCGAAGCCGCGGATGTTGCGGCCGTTGGCGCTCAGGTCGCCGATGGCGTTGGCTTGGAAGATGGTGTTGAAGTTGCCCTGCGAGCCGGCAGGAGTGCCGGTGACGGCATTGACCTCGGTGCTTCTGTAGTAGTTCAGGCTGGAGGAGAGTTTGCCGCCGAGCAGGTTGAGCCTGACGCCCAAATCGATGCCCTTGGAGGTCGTGGGCTTCAGCAGAGAACCGTCATAGCCGACACTGCCGCTCGCAGGGTTGAAGGTCTCGGCATAGTTGGCGGAAAGGCCGATCCAGCGAGTAAGATTGTAGACGCCGCCGACGGTGTAGGTGCCGACGCTGCCCTTGATGTCAGGCGGATTGAAATCGTCGCGGAAACGGTTGCCGGCGTATTGCGGCAGACGGAAGCCGTTGGCGTCGCGGGGACGCACGTCGGCGGCGGCGGTGCCGCCGGTGGGATTGCCGTTGGCATCGCGGGCGATGACGGCGGGGAGGGTGTAGTAATCCTTCGGTGCGGCGGGGCGCCAGCGGACGTCGAAGGCATTCCAGCCGCTTTCGTAGTCGCCGGCGAAGCGGGTGCGTTTGCCGGTGTTGTTGTAGCCATCGCGGCGGTAGGCGCCGATGAGATTGAGCCGGCCGCCGAGCAGCTTGGCCTGCACGGCGAGATTGCCGTATTGGTAGGAATTCTTGTTCTGCGCGATATTGTCGGCGCGGGTGGTGTCGAGGACCAGAAGAGGGCTCAGCGAGCGGGTGGTGTTGGTGATCGGATCAACGGTCTGGACGGGCCCGGTGAATTCGCGCATGGAGCGGTCGGCTTGGTCCCAATACTGGCGGTAGCGGATGGTGTGTTTGCCGGGCCAGATGCGGCTGTCACTCTCGAACGGGAGGGTGAGCGCCCAGGCGCGGAGGTTGGACTCGCCCTCGAAGGCGCCGCCGAGAAAGTTAAAGGTGAATTTGCCGATGCGGGTGTCGGCGACGTAGGCGGCGGCGATGCGGCCGCTGAGGTTTTCGGAGCCGCGGACGTTGTCGTAGCGCTGCGCGGCCTCGAAGTAGGGCTTGAGGTAGTTCGGATTGGTGGCGCCGTTGGGGAGGGTGCGGTTGATGTCGATGAGCACATCGGAGAGGCCGCGGTTGTAGGTGGTATCGCCGAAGCGCTCCTCTTTGTTGTAGTCCACCGCGCCCTCAAAGAAGAAGGACTGGCCGATCTGGTGGTTGAGATAGAGGGTGAAGTCGCGGTAACGCTGTTTGTAGGTCGGCCGGTTGCTGAAGCGCGGTGTGAATTCCCGATCAGGCAGGCGGAAGGAGGAGCCGGCGATGGCGCGGTCGAAGCGGTTGGCGGGCAAATTTTGCTGGTAGAGAATCGACTGACCGGCCGCCTGCACGCTGGTGCCGACGATGGGCTGGCCGCCGATGAAGGTGCCGGCGGCATTGGGCCCGACGGTGGTGGGTGTGTTTTGATAGTTGATGATATCGGTCGTGCCGGAAGCCGGGTTGAAGACCCAGTTGTCAGTGCCGTATTGGGTGACGCCGGCGGCGTTCCGGGTGGCGGTAGGAATGGCGGTGTTGGGAATGGAGCCAAAGGTGGTCGCGCCGTCCCAACCGGTGATGCGATCATTGATGTTGGCGAATGCCCTGCGTTGTTCGAGCTCGCCGTATTCGCCTTCCAATCGGATCTGGGTCTTTGGCCTGAAACGATAGGTTGTGGTCAGGAAGGCACTCCGTTTTTGGAGATAATCGTCGTCGCGCCAGTCGTCGGAATCCTGCCAGAGAGTGTTGACGCGGACGGCGAGATTTTCCGCGGAAGCATTGAAGTCGGTCGCGACGCGGTTGTTGGACCAAGAGCCGGTGCGGACGTCGATTTGGCGGATCGTTTTGCCGAAAACGGCTTGCTTGGTAACGGTGTTGGCCGCGCCGCCGATGGAACCGGCTCCGAACAGCACGGAATTTGGGCCGCGTGCGAAATCAAAACGGTCGAGATTGTAGCTGTCGAAAGTGACACCGAACGGAAAAAAATTACGCAACCGCGCGATTCCGCTGACTCCGCGCACACTGTAGCTGGAGGTGCCGGCAAAAATCGGTTGGGCGCCGGCATCGATGTTCCGGTGCGCGCCGACGGTCCACTCGACCGCTTTGTCGAGGTCGTCCAACCCCAGGGCGTCTATGAACTCGCGCGTGAGGACGGAATACGCGACCGGGGTATCCTTCAGATCGCTCGCGAGGCGGCCGCCGGCGAGGGAACTGGCGGCGACGAAGCCGGTGTCGCGATCGGTGCGGACGGTGAAGGGCGACAAGGTGATGGCGTCTTCTTTCTGCGAAGTGGCAGGCGTTTGGGCCTCGGCGGCGGAGCCGAGGGCGAGCAGGCCGGCGAAGAGGGCGAGTTTGCTTTTGGGTTTCACGGGTTGGTTCGATTGGCTGGTGGGTTTCTGGGCGGGCGGGGAAGGGAGGGGCGGGGTGCGCTTGATCATGAGCGCGCCGGTGCGGGCGTCTTCGGCGACGGTAAGGGCCGTTTTTGCGACCAAGCGCTCGAGCGCTTCGCGCGGGCGGTAACGGCCCTGAAGCTCCGGGGTGCGGATGCCCCTCACTTGCTCGACCACGAAAACGAGAGCGGCGCCGGACTGCCGCGAGAACGCATCCAGCGAGGTGCTCGCGTCGCCGGCGGGAATCGCAAAGGCGCGGGGCTCGTGTGATTCGCGGGCGGCGGAGGCAGAGGAGGCGGCGTTTGGCGGCGTGGCGGCACGGGCAAGCGGCGTGTTGCCCGCGACGAGGACGGTGAGAAGGCAGGAGTAGTAAACAGGGCGTGGCAGGTGCATGGGGTCGGCGGCAACAGCGCGCCGGCGCGCCAAGTTTACCGGAGTAAACTGGCTTCGGGCAAGGGGTCGGAGGGTCGGGTCGGCCGGGGTGGACACGGGGAGGTTTGATAGAGCGTCGCCGCCGGCGTCGGATTCCGTTACGCGAACAGCGAAAATTTTTTCACGGGGAACGGTGGCGCGCTCTTGCCCCCGGCGGGCGTGCCGATTTCTCATGCGGGACGTCACCGCTCCGAGATGCCACCCCAAGACACCGAGACCGCCGTCTGGTTTGCCAAGGAAGTGCAGCCCCATGAAGGCGTGTTGCGCAGCTACCTGCTGGGCGTGGCCCGGCCGGGTGACATCGACGATCTGGTGCAGGAAAGCTACGCGCGGTTGTTGCGCCTGAGGGCGCAGGGCCGGGTGCGCTCACCGCGCGGGTTGCTTTTCACGATGGCGCGCAACGCGGCGCACGATCTGTTCCGGCGGCGGGGCACAGCCCGGTTGGCGGCCGTAACGGAAAGCGAGCTGCACGGCGTCTTGGATGAAAGCCCCGGCACCGCCGAGGTGGTGAGCCGTTGGCAGGAAATCGAACTGCTGGCGGACGCCATCGAGGCGCTCCCGGAGCGCTGCCGCGCCGTGTTTCTCCTCCGCCAATTCGAAAATCTCCCCCAACGCGAAATCGCCGCGCGGCTTGGCATTGCCGAGCATACGGTGGAGTCGCAGCTCACGAAGGCGCTGCGGCGGTGCGAGGAATTTTTTGCGGCGCGCGGCGCGTTGCCCGAGGAACGCTGAAGCCATGGAGTCGCCGGAAAAAAAATCCCCGAACGACCGCGGCCGCGATGACGCGGTGCGCGACACCGCCGCCCGTTGGGTCGTGCGGCAGGACCGCACGCTTTCGGCGGCGGAAGTGGCGGAGCTGGCCGCGTGGCTCGACTCCGATCCGCGGCATGGCGATGCGCTCGACCGGGCGCGCGGGTCATGGAAAAAATTTCGCGAGATCGGCGCGGCGGTGCGGCGGATGCCGGAGCCGGCGACGGAGGCCCGCGGCGGTTGGCGTTGGGTCATGACGGGCGGGCTCGCGGCGGCGGCGGCCGTGCTGCTGTGGTCCGGGGTCGGACGGGTGCCGGAGCACGCCGCGCCGGGGAACGACGGACGACCGGCGGCGATGGCGGCGGCGCAGGCGGGAATGCGGACGTTGCCCGACGGCAGCGTCGCGCGGCTCAAGGGCGGCGCGGAGCTCGCGGTGGCGTTTACCGCGACGGAACGGCGGGTGGCCGTCGTGCGCGGGGAAGTTTTTTTCGAGGTCACGAAGGACGCGGCGCGGCCGTTTCTGGTGGCGGCTGGTAACGTGACGGTGCGGGCCGTGGGCACGGCGTTTGCGGTGCGGTTCGACGCGCGGGCGGTCGACGTGCTCGTGACCGAAGGCACGGTGCGCGTGACGCCGCCGAGCGCGGAGCCGGCCGACGAGGGGGCCCCGGGCGGTGCTGCGGGCTCGGCGCTCGTGGAGGCGGGGCACCGGGCGACAGTGGAGATTTTGTCCGACGCGGGGTTGTCGCCGGTGACGGTGAGCGCGGTGTCGGCGGCGGAGATTGCCCGCTCGCTCGCCTGGCAGGCGCCGATGGTCGACCTGGCGGGCGCAACGGTGGGCGAACTGGCGGCCGGCTTCGCCCAACGCACGGGACGGCGGATCGAAGTGGCCGACCGGGCGTTGGCGGCGGTGCGGATCGGCGGGCGGTTGCCGGATGATGATGTCGAAGGCTTCGTCCGGGCGCTCGAGGAAGTTTATGGTGTGCGCGTCGAGCGCCGGGCGGACGGTGTGATCGTGCTGCGGAAAGGCGGGTGAAGGCGGATGGGGGAGGGCGGTTGGCATTCGGCCTGGAATGGGCTCGGTGTCGGGCGTGAAAACAACTCGGTGGTCCAAGTTGATCCAACTAGCACACCTGCGCCGGTCCGGTTGAAATGGGCCTGCCGACTTGACGGATGAAACGCGGTTTTGCAGCGTGCCGTCGTGACTCTCCTCGCGATCAAGCACCAGATGAAACAACTCAAGCCGCGCGACTTGAAGGAGCTGCAGGGCTATTTGATTCGGCTCCGGCATAGCACGCCGGAGTGGAGGCGGGCGACCGCTAGGAAAATTCGAGCCGTTCAGTCGGGCCGTTTCGTGACCGCGGAAGCCCTTGAAGCACGGATCGCCCGTGAATGAGTTGAGGCGCTATCGTGTGGTTTTCGAAGAGGAGGCGAGCGAGTTCGTTGTGGCTCAGTCCAAGCGGGTGAGGAGAAAGTTGCTCGACATCACCTACGCTGTGGCGGCGAACCCGTTTGCCGAACCCGACTACGTCCTAATGGATGCGGACGGACGAAGCATCTCCCACGTCGCGACAGAGGGCTTCGTTTTAAGTTATTGGATTGATGCGCCCGTAAAGAGGGTCGTGGTCGTTGAAATCGAGCGGGAAAATTGACTTCGCCGCTCTGGTCTCTCGTTCACTCTGAATTGGTCGTTTCCGTCGCCTTGAGGCAACCGTCAGGGGGCGGTTGCTGGAGGCGCCGGGTGACTAGCTGGCTGGCTTTGTCGCTGGGTTCCTTGCAATAACGGATGGCCCTGTTCGAGAACCGCTATTTTTTCGCGGCGGGGCGGGGGGCTTCGCGGCCGGTGGGTTTGGCGGGGTCGTAGGCGGGGTTGGACGTGGGTGCCGGCAACCCTCCGCGCGCGGCCGGTCGCTCAGAATTTCACGCCGGTCGAAAGCAGCCAGGTACGCGGCTCAAGCTGATCGTAAATGAGGATCGCGCCGTCGGTCGCGCTGGCGCTCTTCTCGATCAGGCGGTCTTCATCGAGGAGATTCCGGACGTGGAGCGAGACGTTCCAGTCGTATTTGCCGAAGACGCGGCGTTCGTAGCGGACGTGCACGCCCACGATCGTGTAGCCGGTACCTTTTAAGGGATTCGCAAAATCGGGGAGGTTGGTCGTGGGATTTACGAGCGACCCGATGACGGCGGAACCGCGATACTGGATATTGCCGCCGAGATTGATGCCTTTCGCGCGACCGGTTGAGAAACGGTAGTTCGTCACGAGGTTGCCGTTCCACTCCCGGAGCAGCTCGGCCTGCTGGCCCTCGACGGCGGTCTTGTTGTTGCGGATGCTGGTGCGGAAATCGTTGATCTCTTGGCGCACGGTCTGGCCGCTGGGCACCACGACGGCGCCGAATTGCGTCTCAAGCGGGTAGATCACTTCCGTGAGGAAGGCGGCGGCGCGGGAGTTCACGTTGTTCAGGACGTTGTTGTTGCGGCTGGCGTTGAGCGCGAGGCGCCAAGTGGCCGTGGGATTGTAGATCAATTCCAGCTCGTAGCCTTTGGCGACGACGTCCTGCGTGTCGCGTGGATCGGTGACGGCGATGAGCTGCGGGAGATTGAGCACGGTGCCGATGGCACTGATGCGCGGGCCGAGGGCCTGGATGGAGGAGATGGCTTGGTTGTCCTGCGTGCTCTTGTAGCGCGTGAGCGTGCCGGTGAGGCGTCCGCCGAGGAGTGAAAATTTCACGCCGTAGTCCTCGCCGGTGCCTACAGGTGTGGGCAGCGTGCGGCCATACATGTCGAAGAGTCCGGGTGCAGGCGCGGAGGTCTCGGATTGGTTCGCCTGAAAACTCAGCTGGGGGAGGACGTGGAGCACGATGCCGCCGGTGAAGGTGCCGTTCTTCAGCGTGCTGCTGGGCGACGTTTCGAGCGGGAGGGCGCGCCAGCCGGGGAACTCACCGTCGGCGCGTCGCGCCGTGGTGGCGGGCGCGAGATTGTAACCCTTGAGGTCGTCCCAGCGGTAGCCGAACGTCGTCGCGAGGCGGTCCTTCAGTGTCTTGCTCTGCAAGGCCAGCACGAGGGAATCGGTGCGGCTGTCGTTGCGGAGCGGGCGCTCGTTGTAGTAGCGCGAGGTGATGCCGCCGGAGTTGACTGCGGGGATTTCGTCGAATGTGCGGCCGGCCTGCCAGACATTGCCCGCTCCGTTGTAGATATAGCTGCGGCGGACGAGGCGATTCTGGACGTTGTCGATGCGGGAGGGGAACCCGGCCAGCGGCGTGCCGTTCGTCTCGTAGTAATCGTCGAGTGCAAAGGTGCCGAACTCGCGGCTGGCCAACGCGCCAAAGCGGTGCTGGCCGAGCCAGGCGCTGGTGCGGCGGAGATCGACGGCGTGGGATGCGGTCGCGCGCACCTGACGCGAGAGGTCATACTGTTTTTGGAGGCGGTTCGTGCCCTGCGCGTAGTATTTGCCCGCGTTGGGATTGGGTTCCCCGTTTGGCAGGAGCCGGTTGGTATCCACGAAGATCTGACCGCCGCCGTCGGAGCGAACCCAATCGAGGTCGCGGTCGGACTGACCATAGGCCAGTTCCACGGAGGTCGCCTCGCCGAGTTCCTGCTCGAGGAAAAAGGTGAAGTTGTTACCGTCGTAGCCGCTGCTGCGCGTCGCGCCGTTGTAATTGAGCGCGATGGGAATCGGGCTCGAATTGTTGAGCGCACGGTTTTGAAAGCCGGTCACGCCGCCCCGCGCGGTATTGAGCCAATTGAGGACGGGAACGGCCGTCGGACTGCCGTCGATGACGACCAGTTGGTTTGTGCCGGCGGCGCGGACATTGCCGGGAGGGAGTAACGCGACGGTGGTCGCACCGCGAATCCCGGAGACGAGGTTCGAGCCGGCATTGATCCACGGGGAGATAACGTCGGCCGGGGTGCGGAGATCGGGCACGACGCGGTCGCTCGTCGCAAATTCCGCGTTGAAGCGGAGCGTGGAATTCCAGTGGCGGCGCATGAAGAGCCGACCCGTGCCGGCGAAGTAGAGGCGATCCTCCTCCCAGAACGACGGCCGGAGGAAATGCTTGGTGTCGCGGTGAAGTGCGGCGACGCGCAGGGCCACGCGCTGCGGCACGATCACCTGGTTGAGATCAAGGGTGGCGCGCCACCCGTCCCACCGGTCAAAGCTCGCGCCGACCTCGAAGCGGTTGCTAAAGATCGCCCGTTTGCCCACGCCGGTGAGCGTCCCCGCGGGATTGCCAACGCCGAAGAGCAGCGAGTTGGGCCCGCGGTTGATGCTGATTTGGTCAAGGCTGTAGATATCGAGCGGAAGCTGCGTGTTGAAAAAATCCTGGGTGTTGCCGTTGACGCGTGCGCCGCGGATGCGGGTAGAGGCGACGGTGTTGTTGACGGTATTGAAATTCGACGGATTGAGCTCGGCATTGACGGTGAAGCCCACGGCATCTTGGAGCGTGAAGGCGCCGAGGTCGGCCATGAACTCGGGGGTGATGACGGTGACCGCGGCGGCGACATCGCGAAGCGAAGTGTTGAGCCGCGTGCCGGCGAGCGTGCTGCTGGCGGCGTAGCCGCGATCCACGGCGGTGGAGACGGTGAAGGGATTGAGCACGAGGGTCTCGTCGGCTAGAGGAGCGGACGCGTTTTGCGCGCCCGCCGGAATTGCGGTTGCGGCAAGCAAGACCGCGAGAGTGCACGGGAAGCAGGATTTCATGGGGTTGTAAGAGGTTTGCGGGAGGAGCTCAGAAGCGAAACGTGCTGGCGAGCCTGAAGGAGCGCGTTTCACGCGGAAGGAAGGTCGGCGCTGCCGGCTCAATGGCGAAGCTGTTGGGTCCGACCACCGGATCATTAAAAAGCGGGAATGTTCCTTCATCAGAATGTGGATGTTGAGTTGGAGTTTCCTGTCCACCTGCATGAACAACTGTTTCGAAATTTTGGATGGATGCAGTCCCCGGGCGGGCCGGTCTTCGCCGAAGGACTTGATGTTGAGGGCTGACGTCCGAAAGCCTTTGCCGCTGATCGCCACCATGCGCGTCGGGCCTACGGAAAATGGGTGGTTGGTACGCAACATGGACTTCCTGCGGCGCTCGGAGAATTCGAGCCGTTCAGTCGGGGCGTTTTGTGACCGTAGAAGCCCTCGAAGCCTGGATCGCCCGTGAATGAGTTGGGTCGCCTTCGCGTCGTCTTCGAAAAGGAGGCGAGCGAGTTTGTTGTGGCGCAGTCCGAGCTAACTGGAGTGCTTCGTCGCTGCGCCCCTCACGATGAAAGACGGTGCGTAGCGGGCGGTCGGAATGAAACCACGGGCGAAATGCCCGTGCCGCCTGGGAGATCGATGGCTTTGTCGCGGCGCTCCTCGCAATGACGGATGGCCCTGTCTGAGAAACGCTATTTTTTCGGGGCGGGGCGGGGGGATTCGCGGCCGCTCGGTTTGGTGGGGTCGTAGGCGGGGTTGGGCGTGGGAAATTTGGCGCCGACATTTTTTTGCCAGGCGGCGAGTTCGGTGCGGAGGGCGGTGACGCGGGCGGGTTCGCGGGCGGCGAGGTCGTTGGTTTCGGCGAGGTCGGTTTCGACGTTGAAGAGTTCGAAGCGGTCGTCCTCGAACCAATGGATGAGTTTCCAGGGGCCGCGGCGGATCGCGGCGGTGGGCGCGCCGCCCTGGTTGCCGTAATGCGGGTAGTGCCAGAAAAGCGCGCGATCGGGGGCGGCGGCGCCGAGGAGCACGGGGCGGAGATCGATCCCGTCGAGGATCTGGCCGGGCGCGGGTTCCGCGCCGGCGGCGGCGAGGAAGGTGGGGAAAAAATCGGGGCTGCTCACGGGCGCGGCGACGACGGCGCCGGGTTTCGCGACGCCGGGCCAGCGCACGATGAGCGGCTCGCGGATGCCGCCTTCATACATCCAGCCCTTGCCGCCTCGGAGCGGGAGGTTGGAGGTGGGCGAGCCCTCGCTGGTGGAAAGGCCGCCGTTGTCACTCGTGAAGACGACGATGGTGTTCTCGCTCAGGCCGAGGGCGTCGAGTTGGGCGAGGACTTTGCCGACGGCGAGGTCCATCGTTTCGACCATGCCGGCGTAAACCGCGTGGGCTTGGGTGAGGCGAACGTCGCGGGGTGCTTCGCGGCCCCATTTTTCGGTGAGCGCGAGGCGGGCGCGCTTGTTCTCGTATTTCTTTTTCAGCTCGGGCCGGGTCATGAGCGGCGTGTGGACGGAGTAGAACGGGAAGTAGATGAGGAAGGGGCGGTCTTTGTGGTCGGCCATGAATTTGCCGGCCTCGGTCGCGAGCCGGTCTTCGAGATGTTCGCCGGGCGGGCCGTCGGTGAGGCGGGGGTTGCCGTAGGGGGAGAAGTATTGTTTGCCGCCGTAAGGACCGCCCTTGTCGATGCCGCCGAAGTTGTGGTCGAAGCCCTGGTTTTCGGGCCACCAGCCCTCGGGGCCGAGGTGCCATTTGCCGGCGAAGAACGTGGCGTAGCCGGCGGTTTTCAGAGATTTGGCGAGCGTGCGCGCGTCGAGGGCGAGGCGGTCGGTGTAGTTGGCGGGGAGGAGCGGGGTGTTGCGTTTCCACGCGGCGGATTGCGGGGCGCCGATGTAGTCGGTGATGCCGGTGCGCTGGGGCCACTGGCCGGTGAGGACGCTGGCGCGCGTGGGCGAGCAGACGGGGCACGCGGCGTAAGCGTCGGTGAAGCGCGCGCCCTCGCGGGCGAGGCGGTCGAGGTGGGGCGTCTCGTAGAACGTGCTGCCGTAGCTGCCGAGGTCTTGGCGGCCGAGGTCGTCGGCGAGGAAGAAGACGATGTTGGGCGGACGCTTCGCGGGCGTGGCAGCGGTCGCGGTTGCGGCGGAGAGGGCGAGGGAGAGAAGGAGGGAAAGAGAAAGGGAGAGAAGGAGGGGAAGGAGGCGGGGGGAGTTCATACGGGTGGTCCGATGCACTCAGAATCCGGCGACTTGTCGAGTGTGGGGGTAGCAGTAAGGACTGCGCCATTCGACTGGACTTGAAAACGGAGCGAAGGGGTGGAGTAATTCGCGGAATGAGAGTGGTGCTCGATACCAACGTATTGGTGGCGGCGTCCCGTTCGCGAAATGGAGCGTCTCACGCGCTGCTTTCCCAACTTCCCGACGAGCGCTTCACACCGGCGGTGTCGGTGCCGTTGTTTCTCGAATACCGCGCCGTCTTGCTGCGCCCCGAGAATCTCCTCGGGCGTCCGGCGGCGCAGGCCGAGGGTTTCTTGGATTTTCTGCTGTCGGCGAGCCACCTTCAGGAAGTTTTCTTCACGTGGCGCCCAATGCTACCCGATCCAAGTGACGATATGCTGCTGGAGCTCGCGGTCGCGGCCGGAGCCAAGACGATCGTCACCCACAATCTTCGGGACTTCCGCGGCGCCGAGAAATGGGGAGTTGCAGCACTGCCGCCTTCTGACTTCTTAAAGCAACTCGTCCAATCGTCATGAGCACTCTCACGATCCAAATGCCCGAAAGCCTAGCGCGGCAGCTCCGCGAGTATGCGGCCAGCGAAGGTGTGACGATGGACCAACTGCTGTCGTCGGCCGCCGGGGAGAAATTGAGCGCGCTGCTGTCGATTGAGCACCTCCGGCAGAGGGCCGCACACGGTAAACGCGATGACTACGTTGCTTTCTTGGCGGCCTCACCGGATGTGCCGCCGGTGACCGGCGATGAACGGTAAGCGTCGGGAGTGGGGCGGGGCAGGCTGCGAATAGTGAGGTTAGGATCGCGAAGGGCTACTTCTTGACGGGGGCTTTGGCTTTTTTCGCGGTGGGGATGTCGGGATCGTTGACGGGGCCGGACATGGGCGGGGTCTCGAAGAATTTGCCGTTGTCGATCAGGCGCGGGTCACCGGTGCGCGTGAGCTCGTCCATCAGGCGCTTTTCGAGGGCAACGCGGGCGGCGGCGTAGGCGGGTTCGGCGGCGACATTGCGCAGTTGTTGTGGGTCGGATTTGAGGTCGTAGAGCTCTTCACGCGGGCGTTTGCCGTAAGCCCACTCAAAGTGGCGTTTCCACTGCGGGTCGTTGCGGTGGGTGACGAGCCAGGCTTTGGTCGGGCCGGCGTCTTCGTCGGGCAAGGTGACGCGCGTCTCCTCGGTGAGTTCTTCGATGGTGGGCGGGTTATCGCCGTCGAGCCGGTAGGGGTCGCCGATGGGCCAGCGGTCGGGGCGGAAGTTGACGATGTAGAGGAAATCGTGGGTGCGGATCGCGCGCTGCGGATAAGGCATGAAGTCGGCGCGGGCGTTCTCCACGTGGCGTTCGCGGCCGATGTAAACGGCGTCGCGGGCGGGCTCGACTTGGCCGGATTTCGGCGAGCGCAGGAGATTCACGAGGCTGCGGCCGGTCATGACGGCGGGCGGTCTCAGGCCGCCGGCTTCGAGGAAGGTGGGGGCGAGGTCGGGCAAGGTGATCAGGTCGTCGACGACGCGACCGCCGGTGACGCCGGGGCCGCGGATGGCGAGGGAGACGGCGGAGCCAAAGTCGTAGAGGTTGCACTTGCCGTGGGGAAAACCGGGTGCGCCGTGATCGCCGCTGACGACGATGAGCGTGTTGTCCAATTCGCCGATTTCCGTGAGGCGGGCGATGAGCAGGCCAAGGGCGGTGTCGAGGGCTTGGGCCTCGCCGAGGTAGTCGGCGAAGTCTTCGCGGACCTCGGGGACATCGGGGAGGAAGGCGGGCATTTTGCCTTTGAGGGAATCGGGTTGGATGCCCCAGAGCTTTAGGCCGGAGCCTTTCATCCACTTGCGGTGAACGTTGGTCGGGCCGAACCAGTAGCAGAACGGTTGGCCGGGTTTACGATCGGCGAGGAAGGCGTCGAAGTTGGCGCGGACCTCGGCGTAGATTTCGTTTTTCGCGGCGGCGAGCGGCTGGCCTTTGGCGACCAAGTTCGTGACGTGGGTGGAGAACTTGTTGAAGCGATTGCCGGCCTTTTCGTAGGCGTGTTTGCCCGCGCCGTAAGGGGCGTCGTTGGGTGTGCCGGGGCCCCAGACCTTGTAGGTTTCGCCGAGGTGGTAGCCTGATTCGCCGAGGAGGAGGGCGTAGGAAGGATTGGTGTAATCCCAGACGGCGCCGCGGAGAATCGAGCCGCGGCCGGTGCGCCAAAAGTGTTGGCCGGAGAGCAGAGCGCTGCGGCAGGGCGTGCAACTGGGAGCGGAGACGAAGGCCTTGCGGAAGAGCACGCCCTCACGGGCAACGCGGTCGAAGTTCGGCGTTTGCACGGCGTCGCTGAGGGTGCCCGGACCGTCGAGCTTGGCGTAGGCGCTGGCGTAGCGGCCCCAATCGTCGGCGAAGACGAAGAGGATGTTGGGGCGTTTTCCGGAGGCCGGAGCGGCGGCGGAGGCAGCGGAGGCGGAGTGAGAGAGAGCGAAGGAAAGAGAAAGGGCGAGGAGGAGAAGGCGGGCGGGAGAGAGGAGTCGTTTCATGGGGAGTGGGGTGATGGCGGATGGACGAAGGGAAGGAGGTAAACGTTGCTCGGGGCGGCGAGCGACTCGGGACGTCTCGAAGTGGCGGCCCTACGATTTCTGCGGTTTGCAGGGCGCACGGGTGCGCTCGCGCCGGCTACTTCGCGTTTTGGTTCAACGGTTTTTCGACGACGAAGGGGGCGGGGAAATCGGCGCCGGTCTGGCCGGCGCGGTCGCGGAGGCGTTTGTTGTTGATGCCGCCTTTGGGGGCGTTGAGCGGGATGCTCATGCCGCCGAGTTCGTCCATGCGGGCGTAGAGTTGGGCTTCCATCGCCTCGGCGGTTTTGCGGTGGGCGGGATCGTAAAACAGATTTTTCGTTTCGTGCGGATCGCTCTGGAGATCGTAGAGCTCGTCGACGTCCCAGAGGCCGTAATAGCTGATGAATTTGTAGCGCTCGCCGCGCAGGGCGAAGACGGTGGGGGACTGCGGGAAATTTTTCTCCCAGTAGTAAACGTAGAGGAAGGCGTCGCGCCAAGGCGTCGGCTCGCCGCGGGCGAGCGGCAGGAAGTTCAGGCCGTCCATGTGCGCGGGCGGCTTGAGGCCCATGGCCGTCATGACGGTGGGGCCGACGTCGAGATTGGCGACGA
>JBIKWB010000018.1:0-103240 GCA_044356555.1 Opitutaceae bacterium
ATAGGCCCACTTTTCCGGTTATCTCGTACAATGCTCCAAACTGTGAAACAAGCGTGTTTCCATCCCTCGGTGCCGGATTGAACAAGTCGGTGAAGCCGGCATTCATATGCAAGCGATCGCTAAGCGTCTTTATGTGAGCCATGACGTAATAGAACGCGTCATTCTCCTCCTTGGCGACGGGCTTCGCGGCCGCAATAACCTTATCGTAGGTGTCAACTCCGTACGCCGCAGTAAATAGTGCTTGTTCATTGCTGAAATTCGGTCGCAACGGGTCGAGCGCTAGGGCCGCGCTGTTTCGTCCAACCTGAACACTGGCGTTCTTGTCATTTTGAGTCTTAGCGCCGACGTTCACCCGCCCGGTTATGTGCTTCGTTGTGACTACGTTGTACAGCAGATCAAGGCGCGCATCAGCATATTCGTTATTGAATTTCCGGGCCAAGAACGAGGTGCCTACTAGATTAGGGTCGCGATTCGCGCGATACCCTTCCGGCGTCCCCAAGCGCTCGCCCACGCGCCGGAGTTCGTCGATATCACGATCCTGAAAGCGCCCGACGGCTCGGAGGTAGATTTTATCCGTCAACCGAAATTGTATCTGACCGGAAGTTGTGTGTCGCGTGCTCGTGAAAAACGATAGGTTTCCCGCCGTGTTGAACGTGCCGTAAGTCCGGATTGGATTCCAACTGCGATCAGAGCCAAAAATGGCCCGATTTTTGAATCCCTCGTCGAGATCGACGTGCTCATAATCGAAATCGAGTGAGATTTTGCTCCCGATATTGAACGCGATTGCACCGAAGAAGCCCTTGTTTTTGTGCCACGCAAAATCCTGCCAGTCGTCTGCGTCGGTCGCAGTCGTGCCGATATAGTAGCGGAGCGTTTTGGTCTGGTTAATGGGCCCCCCGAACTCAAGGTCAAGACGGTTGTAAGCTTCAGATCCTAAAGTGTACGTGACGGAGGCTCTTTCGACGGTCGGGGGTTTCTTCGTCATCACGTTTAGATAACCGCCCGGATTAGCTTCTCCGTAAAGAACTGCCTGAGCGCCTTTTATAACTTCCATCCGATCAATATAAATTCCGGCGGAGCTGTTGTCGAATCGCAGACCGTCTCTCAAACTGCCGGCACTATAGCCTCGAATGCGGATGCCTGGCTGACCGGCAAAGACAATGTCCGCCTGACTGACGGCTGGCTCGTAACGCCAGACTTCCGCCACGTCAGCCGCTCCGACATCATCAATAAACTGCCGGTTGTAGACGTTGACGGCAATTGGCAGCGTCGCCACCTCAAGGTTGATATTTGCAGAAGCGGTGTTGGAAACCTGATAGCCGGAATTGTTTTTATCGGAGGTCACCGTGAACGGGTTCAGTGTGACAATCTTTTGCGCTTCTTCCCGACTGCGCTCCGCGACAGCGCCAGCGACTGAATCAGCGATTGGTGTCGCGGGCAGCTCGGCTGCTTTTCGTGGCGGCTGCTGACCCAGTTTCTCTCGCGCGGCGACGCGGAGGACGCTGTTCTTATCATCTCGCACAATCGTCAACGAAGTCCCCGAGAGCAGGCGATTGGCGGCTTCAAATGGCGTGAACTCGCCTCTGACGACATTCGTGCGAACATTCGATGCCACCTCGGTCGCAAATAGCACTTCCATACCGGATTGAGCAGAAAATAGCGGGAGGGACTTATCCGCGGTATCGGCAGGAAGATCGAAGCGATTTTTACTCTCCTCCTTGCCAAAAAGTATTGCAGACGCCGCCGACAAAATACAGAGTAAGGGGATGCGAAGTCCCCGGCGAAGTGACGACAAAGCTGAATCGGGCATGGGCATGGGGGTGAGGGGTAAGTGTTCAAGCCATTTCTGGCGGTACGTTGTGTTATAGATAGCGACGCCCCAGCTAGAGAAATCCCCACCGAGTTTTCGCCGCTCTCGTAGACGTCCGGCTGACGCCCCCCTATCGTGGCCGGTGGGAGGCCGATAGAGTGCGGGGATGAGAGTGACGCCAACGGAGCTATTGGAGACGAAGCGGGATGAGCGGGGCCGGCGGATCACGCCGGCGGCGGAGCGGGAGGCGGTGAGGCAGGCGTACGAGCAGAGCGGGCTGACGCAGAAGGCGTTCGCAAGGCGGGAGGGGATCAAGTATCCGACACTGATCTCGTGGCTGCAGCGGTAGCGGGAGCGGGCTTGCGGCGGGGGTCAGCCGAGGCTCGCGGAGTTGACGATGACGGTTGCTGCCGGAGTGGAGGTGCGGCTGCCGGAGGGGGTAGTGATCCGGGGGGCGAGCGTGGAAGACGTGCCGAAGCTGCTGCGGTTGGTGCGGTGCTGACGTTCCCGACGGCGCTGAAGATCTACCTGGCGCTGGAGTATAGCTAGGAGGACCCCATGCGCGTTGCGGGTCATCGCGTATGGCTCGGCCCCGCGCTGCTCTGCTACTTTGCGGTCGCGCCCCGGTCGATTGCATTAGACCTCTACACGCTCCCTTTAGTAGCAACGGCGGAATCTTCTTTGATTTCTTCCCGAGCACTTGCGGCCAGGCCTTCGACCCCGCCTTCGCCGAGTCCGGTTTGATCGCGGCCCCACTTCAGCGAGACATAACGCCTAGCCGCAGGAAAAAGGGCGCACGAACATACTGGATACTAGTGCGGTTCAAAAAGAGGTCACTGCGAACTACGACATGCAAATGAGGTTCGAAATCCGCTGACGTATATTCTCCGGCCATGACGGGTCGCAGTCTACGCGGGTCTGCCCATCCTCTTTCTTGAAAGCAATCCAGCCATCCGTAAGTCCATTCGATTTGCAGAAATTGACGATCCGCACAGCCAACGCGGGAGAAACCTTATCGGCCCCCTTCGAGATAACCCACTCGCCCTTCCGCCCAAGAAACGCATAAACCGTGATTTTGAACTGGTGCGGGGTGAAGAAGCCCACCGGGTCTTCAACGATACTGGCCACCTGCCCAACTACGGCCGAGGCGATACGGCTCTTAATCTCGCCGGCAATGAAATCCTTCATGACATCATGCTTCTGGATGGGCGCCGGTTGGGCAAGGGGTTTGGCATAGCGGGACGTGAAACGTGTCGGGACAACAAGACATTTAGTGTCCACCTCGGCAATTACCCCAAAAGACGCCGAATAAGTTCAAATCTACTCTCATTATCAAATATCCAAAGAGCGCGGTCGTTAACTTGTTTTGATACCGATGGGGATAGAATTTTTTCGTCAATCTTCGCCTGGACAAGGTTTGCTTCAATTCCGCTGATTGATCCGCTATATCTGTTTTCCATTGCCCTGTTGAAGTTTCCTCGATCGTGGACGCCGGTTACATCGACCGCAAAGGCATCGATTGCTAGCCAAACGTGGTGGAATGCTGGTAGACGTTGCTTCGCTCTTGGGGTCTGGTCGACGCAGCCGTCGATAATTGGAATGCCGCGGTCGTAAAATAGACGCAGAGCAAAATGGAAGCAGCACCCTTCGGAAAAAAGTTTTATGTCATCACTCTCATCAAGAAATCGCGAGACATGGTTAACGAATGTGTGGTCAACTATTCTGTTTGATGGCATCGACGGAAAGTATCCGAGAAAGACATTCACGTTGGCTGGTCAACCCCAACGAAGGGTAAACGGGAGCAATGGAGGAATGAGTTCATGACCGGCTACGTGGAGGGCTATCTTAGCAAAACGGCAAAACGGCGGGGTCTGGGGCTCAAGGAAGTCAAATGATCACAACCGCCCGCCACCTCGAATACGCCGCCGGTTATCTAAGTCTCGGCCTGCTCAACGAGGCCTCCGACGAACTTGAATTAATTGAAGGCGAGGACCGGCTATCGGCGGCGGTCATGGCCGCACGTTCCGATCTCTACCTGGCCGCCAAGAATTGGGATCTCCTGATCGCAGTGGCGCGGGAGCTTGCTCGGCTGACCCCTAAGAACGACCAGGGCTGGATTCAGTGGGCTTACGCGCTGCGTGAGCTGGGCAGGGTCGCGGAGGCTAAGGCGGTGCTTTTGCAGGCCGAGCCCATCCACGCCAAGTGCGCGGTCCTTCACTACAACATGGCGTGCTATGAGTGCCTCCTTGGCGACATTCCTGAGGCACGGCGGAGGTTGGCCGTGGCGTGCAAGATGGGCCAGGAGTGGAAAAAAGCGGCGCTCGACGACCCGGATTTGAAAGCCATTTGGGATACCGCCCAATGAGATTCCAACTTCGTAGCGTCGCGCTCTTCCTTGTTCTGGCCGTCGCGGCCCTCGCGGCTGACCTAAAGGTTGGTTCGCTCAACTGCTATCTGCTGTTTGACCCGGCCATTGATCACCGCGGCAAGGTAGATGATGCGAACCGAATGACTGCCGAGCAGTATCAGGCTAAAGTCGCGAATCTCGCCACACTGACGAAGGGCTATAACATAATTTCGCTCCAGGAGACCGGCGGGCGGGCGGAAATTGCCGCATTAGCTCGGTCCGCAGGAATGGCGTGGTCATGGGCCGAAGGGCGGGACACTGCGACCGGCCAAGAAGTCGGGTTCCTTCACAATCTGCCCGGATGGGTTGTCACATCAAAGGGTCGGGTCGCGGCCCTCGATAAGGTCGTAAGCAAGCATCTGCTCATTTTGGCGACACGCGAACAGGAGCGGATCTACTTTCTCGCCGTGCATCTGTTGCGCCCAATCGGGGCGAACGAGGAAAAGCAGGCGAAACAGCGGGCCGTGATTGGGGAATGGGTAAATCAGCAACTTGCTCGTGAACCCGGTGCGACGGTCGTCGTCGTCGGCGACACCAACAACACCGACCGGCGGTCACTATACGGCGTCGGGCGCGATGCCGGTGAGCTAAATGCGTTTGCGGCCACACATCTCGCCAACAAGTGCTACGACCGCCTAGTCGTCGCTGGAGCCGGGAAATGGGCAGGAATCGAGGTTCTACGGCCGCCCTACGGGCCAAGGCCCAACGATGCGAACAAGCGCGTTTGGACTGACCATTACTTCGTCGGGGCGACGCTGAGGATCGAGTGATCGATGTGATGTTCAAGTATCCTACCCTTGGGGGACACCTCGTTCACCGTCGGCTCCGGCGATAAACTGAGTCGATTTTCTTCAACTCGCCCATAGGGCGAGACCCTGGGAATATGATCCGCCGAAAAGGGTCGGTGGATGAATCGTGCCGGATCAACATGAGGTTTGGACCAAGGTTGATTTTTGGGAAACGACCGTTTGCTAAAGATAGTCCGCTGACGAAGAGAGGCCTCGAACGTATGGAAGGGGGCCATGAAAGTCGCTCTCTAATCACGAGTCTCAACCCACGACCAAACCGTCGAGCCGCAGCTACTCGAACTTCGGACCGAATGCCAGCGCCGGGGTTGGCATATCGTCGCCGACATCTCCGATACGATCTCGGGCTCCAAGTTCACGCGCACCGGGCTGGACCAGTTGATGAAGTTGGTCCGCAATCACTCCGTCAAAGCCGTGATCTGCTACAAACTCGACCGCCTCGGCCGCTCGTTACAACACTTGGTGCAAATCGTCGCCGAACTCGACACGCACGGCGTCGCGCTGGTCTGCCGCTCGCAAGGCATCGACACCAGCGACAAGAACCCCGCCGGCAGGCTCACCGCCCACATCTTGATGTGCATGGCGGAATTTCAATTGTCGCTGATCTGGGAGGCCACCCTGAGCGGCCTAAAGTCGGCCCGTGCCCGCGGCGTGGAGCTCGGCCGGCCCAGCACCGCCCTCCCCGGTGACTACAAAGAGCGCGTCGCGAAGTGGCGCGCTGAGACCGGCGGCAAAGGCTACCGGAAGCTTGCTGAGATACTCGGTCTCAAGAACCCAGGCATAGCGTATCGGGTGGCGCGCGACCTAAGTTTACCGCGGTAGAATTTCTACCCCGACTTCATTCCTTCGGAATCATTCTGGTTTGTTCCTATCAGTCGCCGTCCGCGGCTGCAGCCTGCACCTCAAAAATTTCAGTCGCGAATGCGAACGAGCGACTGGTGCTTGGCTGGTCCACGGCCACCGTGGTCAAGGTCAAGGGCAACAGAGCGGGGTTTCGGGATTCTTTGCGGACACTATTTAGGACTGCGGTTCTCCCGCGCTTGCTATCGGCAAGGGGAGCGTGTTGGACTCTCATGAACCCAACGAATGCACTCTGAACATATTGCATCGGAAGCCTTCCAGCGTGCCTCCGCGATTGTCGAATGGTATTGGAAACTCGGCGGATCAAGAAAGGGTCTTCACGCCCTCTCCAAGGGCGAGTGGCTGCGGCGACTCTACGAAATCGCTAAGAGGACGGAGAAACTAAAGGCTGGAGTTGAGACGGGGCGCAAGGCGGTCGCTCTGTGGGGACCGTCGCAAAGTGGTAAATCAACATTTCTTAGTCATTTTATCGACAAGCCGTTCGGTGCATTCGCGTCTGCGCTCCAGTGGGAGGCATCCCCTTCCATCGAGTTCCAAGCGAAACGAGATGGCACGATAGCGCTGAATCCCTACAATCAGCAGCAGGACGCATCTGGCTGCATCACGCGCTTCACCCTTCGAGATTCTCCGATCTCCCTTAGCCACCCGGTCGAGGTCCTACTCGTAACGCGAGAGCAATTGTTGCTTTCACTCGCGTTGGGATATCACTCAGAATGTCGGAAACACGGCGTCGCGGTGCAGTGGAACAGCGTGTCCGTTCGTGAGTTTCTCGGCACCTTTCGCTCCAGTGGCCGCCCCGACCGATCCGGCTACGAACTACTTCACGATGTCGTTGGTGCGGTCGGTCATCTGATTCACACTGGGATCCCCCGGTACGAAGGGCTAAAGTCAGATTGGTCGACTCTCAGCGCGCAGATTCTCGAATCGGACGCACTGAATGGCAGTCAGGAGAACATTAGAACGTTTCTCAGTAAACTTTTTTGGGATGGGGACGCGCATCATCGCCTCGTCACGATGGTCGACGCGCTTTCGAAGCGTTTGGCGACGCTGCGAGCGATGCCGTTTCGGAGGATTGCCGCGACCTATAAAGCAGCGGCTTTCCTTCTGGATATCGATGCTGCCAGGAAAGTGGACGACGACAGCTCCACCAACCTGTCGTATAGTATGCATGACGATTTTTTGTTGCTGGGCGAGGGTAACGGCACGCGGTTTGATCGGCATGGATTGGATTTCGCGGCGTTCCAGTCTCTCATTGGTGAGCTTCGAGTGCCCCTGAACCGGACCACGTTGGAAATGACGGCACCAGAGGTGATCGAAACACTTTCGCAGGTCGATTTCGTCGATTTCCCCGGCGTCTCGCGTCAGGATACTGGCGGCCATTTACCGGATATAGACGAGATGTCGGATATCCAGCTTTACACTCAGGTCCTTAAGCGCGGTAAGACCGCCTCAGTCTTCCTCAGCTACTCCGAGAATTTGGCGATCGACGCCGTGGCGCTCCTCACGCGCACCAATGGGGGCGTGTTCCAGCCGGACCAACTGATTGGGGGCGTGAGTGCGTGGGTGCGTTCCATGGGGCACTCTTGGCCGCCACGGGAAGCGGCTCCGCCGCTTAACATCGTGATGACGTTTTCTGCGCGCCTCATTAACGAAGTGGCCGACGCCGCAGCTCGCGGCCAGCCACCATCAACTCTCGGCGGCGTCTTTTCTTGGTTTGAGAAATTGGGCCATGTCGCCGATCCGGCTTGGGCACGTTTTTGGGCGGTGTCTTACCCAAAATTCACCCGCGATGGTGGACTGATCGATAAGTCTCCAGACGAAGCGAAAGCGGCCTGTGATACTTTGATGAAGCACGATCAATTTCGTTCGCGGTTCGGCCATCGGCCGAACCAGTTGCACGAAATGGCCACGGCGTCGCGTGAGCCTTCTGGAGACGGTGGCGTACTATCATTTATTTCTAGTCTGGCGGACCAACTCGCCGCGTCCGATCTTGAACAGCGCCGGACAGCCCTCGCTCGCGAAATGCGGGCCGAACTTCTTCAAATGCTGCGCGCGCTGGCTCCTGTGGACGGCAGTGCTTCATCTTTGGTTAAAGCTGAGCTCGACGCATGGAAAAGTGGAATTGAAGCAGCCATGAAGGCGGATCCCGATTCTGCGGTACCTGGAGCGACGACTGCGCGGGCGGTCATGGATTTGCTCACCGTCGCCCCGAGCGATTTGGATCCGCTGCCTTCAAGCGCGTCTCAGAAAAATATAGATGCCTACGTCCGTGCCCAAATTTACGACAAATGGCTGCCGCAGATTTCCTCTTCAGCTAGATTTTTCGCGCCCGCAGGCATTGCCACGCCCACATCTGCCGTCAAACGCGCGACTTTGCTTGCTGATTTCGTGGCCGAATTTGGCGGGCTCGCCCGGTGGATTAAAAATAATCTCGGTGACCTCACGAGGCCGGACGAGTGCGACGTGTCTCGTCGCTTCCTCGCGGCCCACATGAGTGACCTGCTCACGATGGACGTTTCTCGCCCCACTCATCGACCGCATGCGAAAGACGGTGAAGGTAACTCACCGATTCAGGATTCGCTGCTTGCATTTGCGACCGAGGAGTCGCGCGAAACCGGCCGTCCGAGCATCGAGCGGTCGCCGCATTTCATCGGGGTTATTGCCCCTTTTTTAAGTCATCTCGATTCGATTTCCCTAGCCCTCGGCAAACATCGTGAACCCCAACCAGGCGACGCCGAGGCTGCAGCTCTCTTTTTGGCCATGCAAACATCATGACCGATCTCGCGCCGATTAAGGTCCGCACGGATACACCTCGCGTTCCGTTCCTCAACACAGGGCATCAGTTCCTTTTTCTCCCGTTTCGCGATCTGAATGAAGACCAGCGCGTGGCCGTGGAGGAGTTCAAACAGGGCTCGTGCCGGTGGGTTCTTGGAGAAGATGAGAAACGAGGAAAGCGTCTGCTCTGGTTGCGTACTCGAATTGCGAATCAAGATGAGAATTTAGGGCTGCTCGTTGCACTTGAAACCAATGTTGGAGGGGTTTCGCGCGGCTGGCCGACCGGTCCTGCAGAGCACATTCCCGCCGATACTTTCGCTCGCCAACAACTCGCCGCTAGCGCAGTCGAGCCGTTCATATTTGGCGATATCGCAGAGGCGCCACGAGAGACGTTCAGACGCGACGCGCGATTTACGTTTCCGTGTTCGAAGGGACCATCTGTGGTTGTCTATCTGGAGTTGGAACTCGAATTCCCTCACGCGGTCGCGGAACCCTTGGACTTCAATCTGGTGGTCGACTTCGGCAATACCCGCACCGTCGTTCTCGGGATCGAACACAACAAGGCAGCCAACGGCGTTCTCTCCCATATTTGCCGGCCTATTTCGTTTGCGGCCCGCGGCTCAAATCCGGAGACGAAAAGCGAGGAAACCCCGATTGTGGATTCTTGGTTCGTTCTCTCCGAGCCCCTCTTCGGGTGCCTCGAACCGCCCAGCGAGGATGGCCGCACGGAGTGTCCGCTCTACACGCACGAGTTCGGATTCAAGACCGAACGCTCGGGTTTTTCTTTTTTCGCTAAGGAAAAAATCGTGCCGGCGGCGGTCACGCGGCGGATTCCGCAGTGCTGCGCCCAATTGTCGCCGGCCGTGATGGGTGCCGAGGCTGACGAGATCCTCGTTTTCTTGCCGTTGGAACAGGGCGGAAATTCCTTCCTGAGCAGTCCGAAGCGATATTCTTGGGATAACGATCCCGTCGGCAGTTTGGGTAATGTAGGCCAGGCATTCTGGACTATGTCCGTGAACAGCTGGCATCCGCGGTATCGGAACATGCAGACCAAGACCGAATTTCCCAAACTTGCCGCTTCCGTGCTGCAACTGATGGACGAGAACGGTGCGGCTTGGTCTGCCGGTTCCGAGAAGCAGCGATTGCCCACAGAGCGGGAGTCAGCCGCTGCCCGTCCACCGCATAGCCCCAACGCGCCAAGTTATCCGCGCTCAGATGCGCTGACGTGGGCGGCGCTGCATGTGATAGAAAACGCCTACCGTCATGTTATGTCGGACGAATGGCGGAGCAGTATGCAGCAGAAGTTCGTTCACCGCCGGCTCCGCAATGTAGTGGTGACATTTCCCTCTGGTTGGACCTCGCAGGAACTGTCTTCCTACCGCGCCAAATGGCAGAAGGCTCTCGACATTTTCACGGCCGGACACATCTCGCAATCCGAACCAAGGCCAAAGCTGGCGATGGAACTCGACGAAGCGGTAGCCTCGCAGCTTCCAATTATATATGGTGAAATTCTGAAGCTCGGGAATGTTGGAGAGAATTGGTTCGAACTGATCGGGCGGGGTAAGGGAGTCGAGGCTAAGGCTAGGATCATGAACATGGATATCGGCGGCGGCACTACGGATGTGGCGATCGTTGAATATCACGACGACATCCCCGGCGCTGGCGTCAGACTTAATACCGAGCTGTTGCACAAGGACAGTAGCACGGTGGCAGGTGATCGTTTGGTCAGGCTAGCGATCGAGTCCGTTCTTCTTCCGGCCATCGCAAGCACGATCGAGAGTCCTCAGCTGCGGACTCAATTCGGGGAAATGCTCCGCGCCGCCAAACAAGACAAGACGGCGCGCTGGAACCGTGTAGTGCGGCAAGTGCTCATTCCGATCGTCCGATACTGGTTGCACGGGCTTACCCATCCTGACGGAGAATCAGCGTTGCCTACGGCTCCGATCAAAATCCTATCTGGCGACGCAGGCGCAAAAATCGAGGAGTTCAATGCTCTGTGCAGGGAACATCTGCGGACGGAGACCGCCATACTGTCCGGAACCGATCCATTGGGCTATGACAGACGCCGTCTGGAGGGTTGCATCGCGGAAACATTCGGCGACTACTTCGCTTCCTTGGCGAAGGTCTACGTGGCTTTTGATTGCGATTTTCTTGTCGTTAGTGGGAAGCCGTCGGAACTCCCTGGACTTAAGTCTCTCGTGCTTTCTTTGATGCCGGCTATGCGTTCGCGGGTCGTGTTTAGCTTCAACTACCCGGTGGGAGAGTGGTATCCCCTGAGCACCGATGGACGGATCAACGACGCGAAGACTGTCACCGTCGCTGGCGCGGCGCTATACCTAGCGATTCGAGATGGGCTATTGCCCGGCTGGATGATCAGTCCCAGCAAAGTTTCTCGTCACGTGACTCGGAATTATTGGGGAGTGATATCGCAGGGACGCAGTGATTCGTTCAAAGTCTTTCTGCCGCCGGAGCAGGACGAAGCGACGGTCCCGCTCATGATCGAAGCACAGATCGGCCGGCGGGCGCTGCCGACGAAATCGAGGCCAGACCCGGTCTATCGCATTCGGTGGAGCTCCAAAGGACGTCAGGAAGGCTCCGGAGCTGCGTTGGTTAATGTCACGCTGCGACGCGTGCTGCCGAAGGCAGTGGACCTATCAGGTGATCCATTTCATTCAGTCGGCGAACACTTAGAACTCGTGTCGGCGACGGGCAAAAGAAACTCAGGTGCTCCCGTCGACGAATCCGACCTTGAACTGCAACTCTGCACGCTCAGCTCTTCCGATCACTGGATGGATGCGGGCATCTTCCAAATCGAATCACAATGAACGAATCTACCTCATCTCATTTCCGGGCAGCTCAGCAAGTCGGCGTTCCCCCAACCGCGCTGAATGCACAGGCACAGCAGCTTCAAACCTCCCAGCAAAACACTGCAGGCATGCTGGACACTGTATTCCGGCTCACGCTCGCGGCATCCCAGTATGCGCAGCAGGTTGTGTTGCCTGGAACCGAGGCCAAAATTGCGGAAATGCAGGGGTTGGTCGCAAAGGAGGCAAATTTGGTTGAGCGAGAGAGGGCTCTGCTCGAATCCAAAAATGTGCATGCTGCTGAGAGGGAGAGGCACGCAGCTGTGATCAAAGAGTTTGAGGCTACAAAGCAGAATTGGAAAGCCGAACGTGAAGCCGAGGAACGGAACCGCGAGCAGCAGCGTTACGCCCGGTATGTCGAAGCGGACCAGCTGCTTCTTCCGAGTGCTCTACGCACGGAGGAGGCCAAGTCGCTCGTCGGTAAACTCATTCCCGTCATGGAGGGAAAGCAAGAAGGTTGGCGGTTAAGGGCGGCGTTGACTGCGGTAGCTGTTGCGGAGATCGGAAACGAGGAAGAGGATCTGATGAAAGCGGTGCAGGAGTTGTTCCAGCCGGCCCAGACGGTCCTTGAACCGGCTTCCGACCTTCCTGGCAATCTGAAGCGCCTCCTGTCCAATCACGGCAAGGATCCAATTATCGTCGAGATTCCCTCGGCGGGGGAAGTATACAACCCCGCTACGATGAGCACGCTGAATCCGGAACTGTCTTCAGGGCGGCCAATCACGCGTGTGATCAAGTGGGGCGTGAAATTTGCCAACAAAGACAAACGCAAGCGCGCTCTTGTCGCCTGATCATGCCGATTACGGCTAAACCCGCGAATGGCCTGCTGGTGCCGATCAGCAGCTACAAACGTATTAAAGCGTTTCAGGGTGGCTCGTATTATTGGGAGCAACAGC
The DNA here is from genome assembly GCA_044356555.1 of Opitutaceae bacterium. GTDB lineage: Bacteria > Verrucomicrobiota > Verrucomicrobiia > Opitutales > Opitutaceae > Tous-C4FEB. The sequence continues at coordinate 12,420 of JBIKWB010000018.1, forward strand.
CACAGAGTATTATACGGCAATATCTGGGCGATTTTTTGCCGCCGGTCGAGGCGACCAAGGATGGTGGTGACACGTATGGATGGTTCAGGCGCTTCGTAGGTGACAAAGAAGTCCTTTGGGACAGCAGCCCCGTCGGAGGCCGTAGCATTCCCGCCGGGCAGCTTGAAGCGTTGGAAAGGTGTCTCGACGAGTTGCGTCGGGTTGGGACCTCATCGGAAACCGGCCCTCACAACCGCCAAGTTATTGAGAGCTTCCGGCTTCCGGACCCCAACGTCGATCCCGAGCTTTATCGGTTGCGTGGCCCGCCGTGGTCGCGGCGTCTGGAGATTCTATGGGGGTGCGAGAAGAGTGAAGATACTTCGCTCGCGCCGTCCGCCGCGCTTCGTTCGCTGGCTAAAGATCGGGCTTATGCACTGAAGCGTTGGCTCTGGATCGCACTTGCTGCGCTGTTATTGCTGGCCGCCTTGTTACTCCTCAGCAAATGCGGCACCGAGATCGGTAACAAGGCAGCCGTCCTGATGAACAAGGAACCTCGGTCGTCATCGAGTGTGGCGGGGCAAGACGAGAAGGAGCGTAAGTTAAATCTCACCTTGGGCGGCTCTGATCCCGACGGCGCGGTCGCAGCTTATAAAGTGAATTGGGGCGACGGCACCGATGAAACTTTCCCCGGCCACACGTCCAAGGTCGAAAAAAAATTCGCCAAGGACGGCAAATACGCGGTCCAAGTGAAAGTCATCGACGATCTGGGCAAGGAATCGCCCGCCGAGGAGCTTCCTGTGACATTCGACCACGAAGCCAAAACGAAGGCCGCGGCAGAGGCCAAGCGCTTAGAGGATGAAAGACTGGCGAATGAAGCGGCTGCGAAGAAAGCCGCCGACGATCAACGGTCCAAAGAGGAAGAGGAAGCGAGGAAAGTCGCCGCGCAGAAAGAGGAATATGAAGCGGCGGCGCGGAAAGAAGCGGAAGAAAAAGAGAAGAAAAAAATCGCTGAGGAGAGGAAGTCGAAGGAGGACGAAGCACGACGCTTGGCCGAACAAATGCCTAAGCCCGAATCTACTCAGCAGAATCCTGCCCAGCAAACGGGAGATATGCCGGCGCGAGTCGACGCCCCTCAGGCACCTACTGACTTCAGGGACGTGGCCACTGGGCGGCCTGTGCGGCCACTAAAGTTCGATAAGCCGAAATATCCGTACTCCGCACTGGTTTCTCGCCAAGAGGGCTCCGTAACGGTTCAATTCACGGTCGCGAAGGATGGAACCACCAAGGATCTTCGGGTGGCGATCGAGAAGAATGGCAGCGAGTTCCGTAATGCTGTAATGGATTCGATTCGGAAGGCGCGTTTTCAGCCTGCAATGATTGATGGCGAGGCGATCGAGCAGAAGGTTGCTTACATGATTACTTTTAAGATCCAGGACTGATCGTCCCGATGCTCCCATACTACTCCGGCATCCCGCGACGAGGGTAACAATATCGATTGTTGATTGATTCTTGTCCAGAAACCGCGTGGTTCGCGTCCCGCTTGGTTCCAAGCTCAATTCGCAAGCAGCAAAGCAGCGCAACAAAGCCGGCGTGCAGACAAATGCGATGACTTCAGAGGTCTTAAAGTGAAGGGCGCCTTGAATTCGGCAACGTCCTCTTTAGCCAAGATATGGCTTCACCTTTCGTGAGCGTGATTCGTGGGCTGGTCGCCAGAGGAAGCGGACGCGCGTTTTTGGAGGGGAGCTTTATTGAACGCTCCAAAGGTTTCCGAAAATAATCCGAAATAGCTCACTTACTTTTTACCGGGTCAAACGTATGGACCGGTTGAGATGACATCACCTCCACTTACCTGCTACTCCGGCATCAGCTCATCCCAAGCACAGCCGATGCCCTTCCGCAGCCTGAGTGCCTTCGTGACCAAAATGTTGGTTTGGCCTGCTTCGATCTTTTGCAGCGTCCTGATGTTCAGGTCGGCCAACTCAGCCAGCCGTTCTTGCGTGATCTTACGCGCTACGCGCTCACGGCGCAGATTGGCGCCGAAGGTCTTGATTTGGCGAATCGTGCTTTTACTCGACACGCCCCATTATGCCGCATTCATCGCTAGGCCTGAACGGCACGTCATGCCGTAAACGAATCTCCCGATGAAAGTTCTATTCTTACACGGAAAAGAGTCCGGCCCCGGCGGCACGAAGGCGAAGTTTCTCATCGAGCACGGATTCACGGTGATCAACCCGGCGTTACCCAAAGACGACTTCGAGGCATCATTGTTCATCGCCCAAGCGGCGTTCGACGATCACACTCCGGATGTCGTCGTCGGGTCGTCCCGCGGTGGCGCCGTGGCGATGAACATCAACATCGGCGACGCGGGCCTGGTGCTACTCGCTCCAGCGTGGAAGAAATGGGGCAACGCTAATACGGTGAAGCCGCAGACGCGCTTGATCCACTCGCGGCAAGACGAGATCATCCCGTTCGCCGACAGCGAAGCGTTGGTGGCCAGCAGTCCGACCGCCGTTCTCGTCGAAATCGGGGACGATCATCGCTTGTCTACATTCGAGCCATTGACGGCGATGTTGGATGCCGTGCGAACGGTCTGTGTGCCTCGACCAGAAGCCCTCGGGAACATCGATGCGCCTGAGCCCAACGAGGGCGACATGGTTGGTCGCAATCCGTTCATCCGTGCCCTCGCCAAGGCTGCTGCAACGCGAGTGACCCGTCGGTTCATTCGCGCCATGCAAAAATTCACCGAGATCAAACTCTCCGGTGATGACTCGGGGCTAGCGAACCTTTGGGATGAAATTTGCGCCCAATGCCAATTTGATCAGTTCGAAGAGTGGGAGTTATACGAGCAGACCGGGAAGCTCACTCTCGGCGGACTAGTTGCAGGCCTATCGGATCACGAACAACGAGCGCTTTGGCTACAATCAGAAGCAGGTTGGGATTGGGATTACGACACACGAGACGCGAACGCATTTTGTCCGATTTGCGATGACGAGATAATCGGCTACGTCTGGGATGAGTATGTGCTAGCCGAGGCCGGCCGTTGGTCGAATGCGCGCATTCGAAAGTATTTAGAGCGTGCCGGATCGTATGACTGAATTTTTTGGATCGAAGGCCACCCGCGAATCGCCGGTTTACATCGCCAAATAGCGCACCAGAGCATCCCGGACCCCGCTCGCCGAACCCCGCGTCCGAAGTAACCGATCCGTCCAAATGAGCCAGAGTTTGCGTCGTTGCGCCACAGCCGTTGGCAGCGGGATAGACCGAACATCTTTCGGCATACTGCTCGCCGCCAGGGACGGCAGGACGACGGCGTGGGTGCCTCGCAACACGGTATCAGCGGCCTGCATGTAGGAATCGACCTCAAGGCGGATATTGAGGGTGGTCCGTTGCTTCGTCGCCCACGCGTTGAGCGACTCGCGAAGCGTTCCACCGATGGGAAGGGCGAGAGGGTAATCGCGCAGCACGGTCGCCACATCGGTCGCTTCGCCTAGGTTGGCCGGCACGAAAACCGAATACTCGACGTTGCAGAGAAACCGGCGCTTGAGCGTGGCGGGGCTCGGCGTTCCGAGGCACAGACCGAAATCGGCTTCGCCCATCACCACTTTGTCGCCGATTGCCGTGGTGCCCTCATGATGGAGCGTCCACTTCACGGCAGGTAAGGCCGCGGAGATCGCCTTGAGCTTCGGTAGGAGCAGCCAGTGCAAAGCGCTACTCGATCCTGCGATGGAATAGGCTACGGGGGCCGCCGCGACCGTCCCGCGCAGATCGTCAAGACCACGCTCAAGTTCGGTCACTAGCCGCGCGAGTTGTTCGCCGGCCGGGGTGAAGGCAAGGCCGCGACCCGACCTCCGGGTTAACTCCACTTCAAAGTGCGAGGATAGCTCCGCGATTTGTCGGGAAATCAAGGCCTGCCGCGACCGATCCCCGCCGGTAGCGGTGGCGATGCCGCCTTTGCGCACGACTTCGGCGAAGTTCCGTAGCCGGTCGAGAGAGAGATTCTTAAGAGATGTAGATGTGGCACTCATAACCCATAAGTTATCATAGATGCACTCCAACAACTCGCAACCTAGATCGTAGTGCAGAGTGTATGAACGTGATGAGACCCAATAAATCCAACGAAAAGAACCACATAACCCCAGGCTACGACCTGATCGGCGATGTCCACGGGGACGCTGATCGGCTCGAACGTCTGCTCGGAATCCTCGGCTACCGCTCCACTGCCGGAGCAATGACCCATCCCGAAGGCCGGCGCGCCATCTTCGTCGGCGACCTGGTGGATAGGGGGCCAAAGGTCGCGGAGACGCTGCGAATCGTGAGGGCGATGGTTGAGGCCGGCACTGCCCACATGGTGCTCGGCAACCACGAATTTAACCTCCTCTCCCTGCACCTGCCTGACGGAAAAGGCGGCTTCCTGCGCCCGCACACCCCGCGCAACCTCAACGGAGTCCGGGCCAGCCTCGCGGCCTTCGCCGGCCGGGATGCCGAGTTGCAAGAGTATCTCGAATGGTTCCGCACCCTCCCCCTCTACCTCGATCTCGGTAGCCTCCGGGTCGTGCACGCCGAATGGAACGCCGAGCTAGTCGCGGGCGTAAACGGGCGAACCTACCTCGACGACGCCTTCCTCCGGGAAGCCGCCATCAAGGGCAGCGGCGCTCATCGCACGATAGAAATTCTACTCAAGGGTTCAGAGGTCGCGCTCCCAGCCGGAAGCTTCTATACGGACTTCGACGGGACCGTGCGCCATGAGGTGCGCATCTGCTGGCCCTACCCGGTAAGTGGGCGCTCGTTCCGCGACGTGGCCTTCGGTTCCGTCGCCAACATCCCCGACGTGCCGGTGCCAGCCGACATCGCGAACGGCTTCAAGGGCTACGGCGCGGACGAGCCACCGGTCTTCTTCGGCCATTATGCGATCAACTACCTGCCCAACGCCTTGGTCGCGCCAAATGCCGCATGCCTCGACCACGGATGCGGCAAGGGCGGGATGCTCGCGGCCTACCGGTGGAACGGCGAGCGCACGCTCTCACCTCTCAACTTTGTCTCAACCTAAACGAAGGAAAATTATGAAGAACAACCAAGAGCCATCGGCCAATCTCCGCGAGAAAGCGAACCGTGACGAATACCCGGCGATGAAGAAGATCGGATACGTCGTCACCAACCCCGCGGAGTTCGCGATCCATCAGCGCCGCGGAAAAACCAAGCATCAGGGACGCGGCATCAGCTTCTTCGTCCTGCCGGTCATCGACCGCTACTACCTCATCCCGTCCACGACCCACACGATCACCTTCGTCGCCGATCAAATCACGGCGGAGAACCAAGGCGTCGAAGTCAGTGGGTTCGCGATCTGGAAAATCACGGAGCCGGAGCGGGCCAGCCTGAGCTTCGATTTTAGCGATGCCGGTAGCGCCGTCGGAAGAATTAGCGAGAGCATGAAGGAGGTCGTGGAATCCGCTATCCGGCACCAGGTGGCCAAAATGACCATCGAAGACGTGCTGCGGAAGCGTGGCTCGATCATTCTGCAACTAAAGGAAGAATTGGCCTACATCGCCGAGCAGTGGGGGCTGACCATCGAGACCATCGAAATCAAGACCGTGCGCATCATGTCGGAGCAGCTCTTTGCAAATATGCAGGCAAAATTCCGCGACACGGTCCGCTTGGAAAGCGAAACGAGCGGATCGGAAACCGAGAAAGAAATCGCCCGGCGCCGCTACACGCAGAGGGAAGAACTGGCGCTGGTAGAGCAGGAGTTTCAACGCCGCGATTTGCAGCGCAAAGCAGAGATCGAAACGCTGAATGCTCAGCGCGAAACGGCGTTGCGGGTGTTGAAGATGGGCGAAGATAAGCGTCTCAAGATCCAAGAATCCGCGGACAAGGCCGAGTTGCTGGTCATCGACCAGGCGAACAGAGAAAGGGCGTTGCGGCTAGAAGACGAGTTGCTAGCAGTCGAGCGGGCCGTCCAAACGCGCCGCTTCGCGGTCGAGGCTGAGCAGCGCGAACATCGGGTGAAGCTCGGAACTCTTGACGACGACCTTGTTCGCCGTCGGACGGAAACGGCGAACATGGAGAACGCCACCCTGGCCTTGGTGAAGAACCTGCCCTTGGCAGTGAGCGGCCTGAAAGTGAACGAACTGAACCTGGGTGACGACGCTATGCGCCAAATGATCAACGGGATTTCCGGCCTGATAGCGCGCGGGCGTGCATGACCATAGCCACCCGGCACGCACCTCCGGACCAACTATCGCGAAATATCTAACTACGATTCCGATGACTTATACACCGAACTCACCCGCGCCGCCCAATGACGGCCACACGAAGAGCCCGACCGCGTATGGCGGACGCGTCACGGTTGAAGATGGCGCCATCTTGGACGCCATACACCGAGAGCTTGCCTGCCCATCGACCAGTGCCGACCGCCGCGACGATCTTGAATCGGCACTCGCTGGCTTCGCTGACGAATATTGCTTTGATTGGCTTTGGGAAGAACCCGAACTCAAGGACCATCCGAACAACCCGTTCAGGAAAGGAAAGGCGACGTTGAGTCTGAGCGACGGCAATGGTGTGGAGCCAACGCCCCCATCCAAAACGTAACTGCACCTGCTCAGCACTTTGAATAGAAGAATCCGACGGCGGTGTTCACAACGTGGCTAGGTCCCCGCTTTTCTCATTTCCGAACAGCTGTTCTCATTTGAGAAATAGCCACACGACGACAATTACCGCCACCAGAAACAAGCACCCCATCAACTGCTGGCCGGCGTCCCCTTGCTTTTCCTCAAATTTTCCTTTTTCGAAATTCTCCGACTTAACGCGTTTTCTTAGCGCTGCCATGATGGATTCTGAGGAAGATGGGTCCAAGAAGTTCACCTGTAGCACGCGTCCTTTGGGCGTATGGTCGGCTATACAGATGCTACTAATTCCAAGATTTCTGACTAGGACCGCTGACTTCATACTCGAGTAATGGACGATTTCATCTAGCTGCCCCCCATAATCGGGGCCGGGATTTTCTCTAGACCATGCGACGCGCAGCCCTGAACTTGTAGCGGCGACCAATTTTAAATGCCCTGTGAGTTTTTGATGAGACACGCCAAATGCTTCAATCTTCTCGTCGCCTTCCAAACTTCCTTCAAGCCGTGCAAAAAGGTCCGGCGCCGATTTCTTTTCTTTGATTCTTTCGCCCGATACTGAGCAAGAATACACGTCTCCCGAGAACATGGTTTCTGCCGTCTTGTTTTTCGGTGGAAGTTTGGCGGCGAGAAACGGAGCGATCGGCTTCCAATCGTCCATTCCTTCGTGCCAATATTGAAGGTCAGGAGCCATTTCTCCTTTGTTGGCGACCGCGAGAAGCTGCTCGAGGGTGAAGGGGCCGCTTTTTTCGCCGTTGTTGAAGATGAAGTAGTGCATGAATTTTTTGGCTACCGGTGTCATCTGACCTAAACACGTTCTAGCTAGTATTTAGCAAAGCTAATGGGAGCAAGACTTGTGAAAGCTAAAGTGGAAAATCTTGATGAGAGACATAGCAAATGCCGATGCGCGGTTGCACATTTTGATTGAGCGCACCCGAGGCGGAGTAGAACCGGTGGAACGCCGGTAGCCTTCAAACATATCGCCAGCCGAACTTGGCCGTTGGGACGAAGCCGCGGCGGTTGTCGCGCGCGCGCCGGCGGCGTTTCATGCCATAGAGGTCTGCCGCGCGACTGAGCTTATGATTGCGACACGAAACCGTAAGTCCGACGCTTCAACGGCAACTTACTGAGGAGGCGGGCATCGCGGACGAGCAGACCTAAACCTTAAGCAATGGGACGGCGAAACAACGGAAGTGATTTTATCTAGCGATACAAAATAAGTAGCCATGGACCTATCCCACCTCCACCTCCGACCCACTGAGGAACTTCCATAGCCGGACCATTGCGAACGTGTCGAGGCGGCAGTAGGTGATGAGTTGAGCTTCGAGTTCGGCCTTGCGATCGAGGGTCGTGCCGGGTTGAGTCGCCTCGGTATAGGCCGTCATCGCCGCGCCGCCGTCCTGCACGCCCGTGAGGGCATCGTAGCGCAGGTCCGGCGCAACTGCGGGCAGCACCGCCTTGATGCTCCAGCTGCCTTGCTGCAAGGGATTATAGTAGCGTTGGCGCGCAATCGGGAGCAGATCCACCACCCGTGCATTGATCGCCGCCAGTGGCTCGGCCAAGTCGGGGAAACGCGCCGCCAGCTCCTTGATCCGCGTCATTTCAAACGCCGCGTTATAAACAAAGATCGGCCCGTCACCGTCACAGGCCACAATCAACGCCTGCGCAAATGGCTCCGATGGGTCGTCGCCCGATAGATCGAGGAAGCCTTTATGTTTCAACGCACCGTCTTTCGAGAGCGCGTGGACACTGAACTGAAAAGAAATCTGCTGGTAAGGCCGCGTGCCCTTCCAGATCGGCACGGCGAATTGAATCGATTCCAAGTCGAGGAACAGCGCCGGCAGGCCGTGGGGCGCCAGGTCGGCCATCGATCCCGGCGCGTCGTGATAGACGGTCTTCTCCAACGTGTGTTGCTTCACGATCGACTGCTTCTCGTTCAGCAACTCGTCCGGGACGTTTCGCAGGTCGTCGATCTCCTGCTCTTTCAGGTGGCGACGTTGCTTGGTCGTAAGTTTCGGCAACCAATCGACGGGATACTCAGCCTTCGGCGTGTCCTTGTTGCAGTAGTTGCAGAATCCACAGTCGAAAGGCACGTGACACTGCTCACCGACGCTCACGACGGGTTCAATAGGTTGGGCGGCCACGCGCTGGGCCTCCGCCAGCCAAACCCGAACTTCATCGATGCGCGCAAAGGTCTCCGACGAAAGATCGGTTTCAGCCAACAAGCCGCGGTAATCTTCGCCACCTGGGTAGACCCAAGAGCTGTCAATCGCGGCAACGGCCACGGACTTTAGTTTCAGCCCGGCCTCGCGAGCGATAAACGTCTGAACGGCGATATCGTCGCGGTGATAGTCCTCTACCGAGGTGGAGGATTTCACCTCGACCATCCGCCACGTGCGCTCGCCGCCCTCACTCTCGGGCAGCATAACGTCCGCAAACGCCAGCGCACCCGCGCACTGCAAGCCCGCCTCAAAAATGGGTTGCGTAGAGGTCGCGAGCAGTTCGGCCGAGCGGGCGAACGCCGCGTTGTAGCCTTCACCTTTCACATCGATGGTGTCACCCCGGTTCTCCGGATCGTAGATCTTCCGCGCCACGTCGCCCACGGCATAGCCGACCTGAAAACTCGCCAAAGTGCTGGCTGAGTCTTCACGCAGCTCAGGCCGATGGATTTCGAGCCACAGGCGTTTCGGGCATTGGCGAAACGCGATGAGCTTCGACTTGGAGAGATTGCGCATAATAGATTGGAAACGATCAGGTGGCCGCCATCGAGCGCATCGTAAAGGTCTTCCGACTTCAAATTTGGCAACTACTTCATCAGGGCAGATTCACCGCGACACAGCGCCAACGGGGTAAGTCGGTCAGGCGGATCGCGCGTTAGCTTAGGTCCGAAGACCCTCAGGACCTAAGGACCAGGTGCGGCAGCAACCACCAATCGCGCACCAAGTTCCGAAATTTCTCGCACAACACTATCTAGTCCACACGGTCGTCTACCGTGTCGTGGGTCTCTCAACAAGTGCGGTGCGCCCAGAATGCCACCACCCACATTACGCAGCATCGACGCCGAACTCGTCGAATCCATGGTCCCGCTCACTAGTCAGCCGTTCTAAACGCCCCTTTTTTAGAAAAATATGTCCACCCAGCGCTACTCAGTTACGCCCCACCCTATTGAAACCCTGCTCACGTGGGTGAAGTCCGGCGAAATCGCGATTCCAGAGATTCAGCGACCCTTCGTTTGGGAGCCAACCAAAGTCCGCAACCTGCTCGACTCGCTCTACCAGGGTTACCCGGTCGGCTATCTCATCGCGTGGCGCAACCCTACGGTGAAGCTCAAGGACGGCACACCATCTGCCGGTAAACGCGTATTGATCGACGGCCAGCAACGGGTCACCGCCCTTATGGCTGGTTTGCTCGGACGGGAGGTTCTTACTAAAGATTACGAGACGATCCGCATCCGCATCGCTTTTCATCCGCAGACAGAGAAATTCGAAGTCGCTAACCCTGCCATCCGAAAAGACGTAGCGTGGATCGAAGATGTCGCGGCGGTCTTCGCGCCAGAGGCCGACATGATAGAGTTGACCGAAGACTACGTGGCCAAGAACCCCGCCGCCGACCGTAAGCAGGTTGGGAAAGTGCTCCAGAGGCTCGGCAAGATTATCAACAACCACGTCGGCCTGATCGAACTGGCCGAGGACCTCGATATCGAAACCGTCACCGAGATTTTCATCCGCGTTAACTCCGCTGGGGCTGAGTTGTCGCAGGCAGACTTCGCCATGTCGAAGATTGCCGCCAACGAAACCTATGGCGGCAACATGCTGCGCAAGGCTATCGACTATTTCTGCCACCTAGCCGTCGCTCCCGATTTTCTTGGGCGTATCGAAAAAGGCGATAAAGCCTTCGCCGCTTCTGAATTTTTCCCGCAGATGCGTTGGCTCAAGAATGTTAACGACGACATTTACGATCCTACCTACACGGATATGTTGCGGGTCGCGTTCACCGCTGAATTTGGTCGAGGCAAGTTGGCGGATCTCGTCGCACTCCTTTCCGGCCGCAACTTCGAAACCCGCCAGTATGAGGACACGATCGCGGAGGCCTCTTTCGCCAAGCTTAAGCAAGGCATCCTACGCTTCATCAACCAAACGCACTTCGAGCGTTTTACCATGATTGTCCGCTCCGCGGGCTTTGTGACCAACGATCTCATCGGCGGCCAGAACGCGCTTAATTTCGCCTATATTGTTTACATAAGGGGCAGGGTCCAAAACGTCCCCGCTGCTGACCTCGAACGACTCGTGCGCCGCTGGTATGCCATGTCGATTCTTAGCGGGCGCTATGCCGGATCGCCAGAAACCGCATTCGACTTGGATATCCGCCAGATCGAAGCCCGCGGCCTCGTTGCCTACGCTGATTCTGTAATCGAAAACGAACTGCCTCCCACGTTTTGGACTGGTATGCTTCCCCAGCTCATGGACACGTCCTCCGGCCAGAGTCCTTACTTCCTCGCCTACAAAGCTGCCCAAGTGAAGCTTGGCGACAAAGGCTTCTTATCCCGCGATATCACTGTCACCGACCTGATCATGAATCGCAGTGATGTGCATCACGTTTACCCGCGCAATCACCTCAAAAAGCAAGGGCTGGCACGCGGGCGTTACAACCAGATCGCCAACTTCGTGCTAGCTCAGAGCGAGATCAATATCGCCATCGGCGACAAAGCCCCTGAAACATATTTCACCGACTTGGCCAAACAGTGTGAGGGCGGGCCTAAGAAATACGGCGGCATCACCGAGCAGGAAGAGTTGTGCGCCAACCTGCGTATGAACTGCCTGCCCGAGTCGCTGATTACTGGCGTGACTCCATCCTACGAAGATTTCCTCGAACAGCGACGAAAGCTCATGGCGTTGAAAATCCAAACCTGGTTCGAAGCACTCTGATGATCAACTATCCATCCCCCGCGCCCACATCCAGGCCGACTTCGTGAACTTCATGGTCGCACTCGCAGTTTGAACTTCTGAGATCAAAAACATGACGCCCTTGAATCAAATCGAACGGGACGAATTGAACGCCCTCCTTGCTGCGGGAAACTCGTTGCCGGAAAAATGGATGAACCGGCTTTTCCCGAATGGGCGACGGGCTGAGGCTGTCGGGAAGGAATACCGACTAGTTTATGACGGGAAACTGACGCGCGAGGAAGTGTTGGCGCAGACGCCGGCGGCACCGTGGCAGTTAGAGCGCTCGTTCTGCGCGGAACGACCGCACGCGGACGGCTGGCGGAATCTACTGGTGTGGGGCGACAACTTGATGGCCTTACGGGAACTGCTCGCCGACCAGCAGGGGGCGAATCGATTCGGAACCAAGGGGAAAATCAAACTTATCTACATCGATCCACCGTTTGCCACCAAACAGGATTTCATGAAGGACAAGGAGAAGGCTTACCGCGACAAGGTGCTCGGGGCCCAGTTCATCGAATTCCTCCGCCGACGCCTAATACTCCTCCACGAACTTTTGGCCGACGATGGCAGTATTTACGTCCACTTAGACTCCAAAAAAAGCCACTACATCAAAGCCGTTTTGGATGAGGTCTTTGGCGAGGAAAATTTCCAGAATGAAATCGTTTGGGAAAAAACGAACGCGCACAACATGCCGACAAAAACTTTTGCGCGGGCTCAGGAGACCATTTTTCTTTACTCTAAATCTGACAGAATACTCTTCAACAAACTAACCCAGCCGTATGGAGCGGCTCAATTAAAGCGCTTTAAGCGCGACACCGACGGAAGGCTATATACCGGTCGCGACTTAACTTTTTCCGGCGGAGGGGCCGATCGTAAGACCGAATGGCGTGGCTCAAAACCGCCTCCTGATAGATGTTGGGGGTCGTCATTAGAGCAGCGAGAAAAGTGGTGGGCGGCTGGCCTAATCCTAAAAAAGAAAGATGGGACACCTAGGCTAGACGGTCTAAAAACCTATTTGGACGAACTCGACGGAAAGCCGATTAATACAATTTGGAACGATCTCGCGCGCGTCGGAAATACGTCTGAAGAACGCACCGACTATCCAACTCAGAAACCTGAAGCACTGCTGGATCGGATCATACGTGCCTCATCGAACAAAGATAGTGATGACATCGTTCTTGATTGCTTTAGCGGGAGCGGGACGACTGCGGCTGTTGCCGAGAAATTGGGGCGCCGCTGGATCGCTATCGATTGCGGAAAGCTATCAACATATACGGTCCAAAGACGACTATTCTCTCTAACAACTAACATCGGCGTGAGCAAAAAAGACGAGCGCACCGAGCAAGAACGCGTTGAGGATTGGGGAGAGCACCTAAAAAACACCCCTAGCGTGCTGCTAATCACAGAAAAGGCCCGCAACGGTGAGTGCGAGGTCACACTGGAATTACTTCATGATCTCGCCGCGCTCGCCCGCAAACACGACTTGGCAAAAAAAGGCGCGGCGCTGTCGCTCATCTGCCCAGAGGAGAAATTGCGCATTCCCGAAGATCAGATGGAAGCTCCAGAGGACGGGCCGGGCACCAAACGCGTAACGGTTGACGGCGTTGAATTCCGGTTGTCGATCATTTCGCCCAAAGACAAAACGGCGAAGGAGCAGCAGTTGCTGGCCAAGGAATTCTCGCTTTATCGGTCGGGCATTTATGACATGGCGGCCATCAGGAACCTGCCGTGGGAGGATTACCGGCCATTTGTCCTGAAACTCTTTGGCATCCGCGAGCAACCACACGTGCGCTACGGTTTCGCTTTGAACGGCTATAACGGCACGCATTCCGCCCTCGTTTGGAATTACCCAGACCATCCCACGCTCACGCTTGATTACGGCTACGTGGATGATCTGCACAAGACACTGCGTGGCAAACCTGGCGAGCGCTTCTACGTCATCGCCCCAGTGGTGGCGATGGACTTCGCCGAGGACGAGGTGACACGCCACGAGACAACGTATGTCTTCCTAAAAGTGCCGCTCTCAGTGCTGCTGCGGCTCATCGAGCGCAAGGTGCCTGCCGCGCTCAAGCAGCCGGCCAAAGAGGAGGACGTGAACGAGGTGATCGACGCCGTGGGCTTCGATTTTATTTCACAGCCGCAGGTGGCGTGGAAGGCGAAGCTGGACAGCAGCAAGGACGGGCTCTTCACCAAATCCGATTACGTGCTGGAGATTTCCGAGTTTCGCGCGCGGACGCTGGCCACGGACCCGGAAGATTTTCAAAACTTCGAGACCTTCTCCATGGCGATGGTGGACACGGCTTATGACGGGGAAGTGTTCCGGCTGCGCCGGGTGTTCTGGGGCGAGGATGCGCTAAAGGCGGCGGGCGGGCTGGAGAAAGCAGAGCCGCTGGAGCTGCGCATGGCCGAAGCGGACTTCACCGGGAAGCAAATGATGGTGATTCTCTGCGACCGCTACGGGAACGAGAAGTCCCTGCTCTTGGAGAAAGACGACTTTGAAGGCAAAAGACGGCAAACGGTGAACAAGACTATGGCGAAGCGCGCTACGACCAGGAAAATGCCAACGAAGAAATGGAGGAAATCGAAATGAGCCTGCAATTCCTCATCACCGATCAAGTGCTCAAGGTGGTCGACAAGCGCGACGCTGTCGAAGCGATCGTCCATAAATATGACGCCTTCCTGAATCTGCTTTGCGCAGATCGTTTCGCGTTCCAACGCGACGCCGTGCGCGAGACGCTTCGCTTTCTCGTCTCCGACAAGTATCCTGACCTCGAACGGTTGGCGTTGGAGAACTGGAACGACCGCGAAGCGATCAGACCGCGCCATGGAAGCTTGGATGCTTACCTCTCAAAAATGCCACTCAAGAACCGAAAGGCTGCGTCGCTGGACCTCGCCACCGGAACGGGCAAGAGCTACGTGATGTATGCTCTCGGGGCGATTGCGCTAGCCGAGGGGCTGGTAGATCGGGTGCTCGTGCTATGCCCGTCTCTCACGATTGAAGAAGGCTTGTTGGACAAATTCACGGCACTGGCGGGCAATGGCCAACTGTCTGGCATCATGAAGGAATTGGGGGCGGCAGTCGCGATTCCGGCAATCAAGCGAGGCAACGAGACCATCCGAGCTGGGGACATTTGTGTGGAGAACATCCACGCCGTATATGAAGGCACCGGCTCATCCATCCGCGACAGTTTCAAGGCACAAGGCGGGCGAACGCTGGTCCTGAACGACGAGGCGCATCACCTTTTCAGCCCACCGGACAGGGGGTTGAAGGAATGGATGAGTTTTCTCCAGCATGCGGATTTCGGTTTCCACAAGATTGTGAACGTCACTGGCACGCCGTATGTGGAGAATGAATATTTCCCAGATGTGGTGTTTCGCTACGGCCTGAAGCAGGCCATCGCCGACAAGGTTGTGAAGAAACCGAACTACAAGAAGGAGGACACATACAAAGACAACGATTGGCAGAAGACATACACCGTTCACCAGAAAAACCGAACGGACTACGGGCCTGTGATTAAGCCAGTGTCCATCATTGTAACCCATGAAATTGCCCGATGCGTAGAGGTTTGGCGTGAGTTGGTGGACTTCCTATCGACCAAAGAGGGAATCAGCAGCGACGAAGCTGAGAAAAAAGCGATTTGGGTAACTTCCGGCGTGCCGACCAGTGCTGAAGGGAAGACCCGTGTCGAAAAAGTCTATGGCTCCCGAGGGGAAAAGGATTCGCCCGAGAAGCGGCGCAAAGACAACCTAACGCTGCTCAAGCAAGTAGATCACACGGGATGTCCTGTTGAGTGGATCGTATCGGTATCGATGCTCACCGAAGGCTGGGACGTGAAGAACGTCTTCCAGATTGTGCCTCATGACTCGCGGGCATTTTCCTCGAAGCTGCTCATCGCCCAGGTGCTCGGGCGCGGCCTGCGCATTCCTCCAGGTTTGAGCAAGGATCCGCTCGTCACCATCAATAATCACAAAGCGTGGTCCGAAGAGGTCGGCCTCTTGCTCACAGAGGTGCTCGAAGTGGAGAACACGCTCACATGGGGGTATGACCCGCGTCGCAGTAATTTTGTGTTCCCGTTGCACAATCTGCGCTACGAATCCGAGCAGACCACGGTGGAAACAAAGCGCGAACAAGCTAGGGAGCCGGACGTGAAGTTTCAGCCGCAGGATCGGAAGACGACAGAGTGGTCGACCTTCTCGGAGACCGGGAAGCTCGCTGTGGAAATCGAGCATCACGGCCTGTTCGACATCGAAGAAGCGGTAAAGCTGCTACGACTGTTCCTCCTCGAGAAAGATGAAAAAATTGCAGCTGCATGGCCAAAAAAGCGACTACTCGGGCTCATCGTAGCCAAGCTAAAGGCCGCAGGGCAGAATGAAACTTTCCTTAGCAAGGAGAACTTGTTGCGCCTACAACAGGGCTTCGGCCCCATGTTCCGCGATCTCGACCAGCAACATCCACGCATGAGCCAAATGGCGAAGGGCATTGTGGCGGAGGATTTGAAGGAAGTTAGACAGCAGTCGTTCTCGGAAAGCATGCTCAAGGAGCACGGCGCTTTATACACCGTGAACGGAGACACCAGCCCGTTCACGGGGCAGGATGTTCTCCTTTGGAATCAGTATCAGAAGCTCCAAAAGATGTGCGCCGACTACCCCAACGAGGCCCCGGATACGGCCAAAGCAATCGCCACACGCATCCATCAGGTGGACCTCAGCGCCTTTAAGTCACCTTGGAACGTCCATTACGCCAGCCACGAGCCAGAGCGGATTTTCTCCGACTTGCTTTTCGCAAACTGCGCTTTGTTTGATTCGTTCGTGAAGATGCCGAATGTCGGGGGATACTCCTTCCCTTATTCATTCAAACCCGCAAAGGCGGCGAAGACGCACGTTTCAAACGAGAACTTTAATCCTGACTTCTTCATAAAAGTCTCGGGGGTAGATGAAATACTCGTGGTTGAGATAAAGTCGGACGGAGACGACAACAACCGAAACAAGGCAAAGTGCCGCGATGGCCTAAAGCACTTCGAGACGCTAAACGAGCGACTGGAGGACGCGAAGGAACCGTGGCGATACCATTTCTATTTCTTATCGCCGGAGAACTACACGAGTTTCTTCCAGCAACTTCGGAACACGCCGCCAACCTACAAGGGTTGGAAGTCAGGATTGATGCAGGAGTTGTCGGAGTAGTTGCCATCCGGGTCGGGTGCAGAGCCCGTAATTGTCCCACGCTCCTCGTTAGATTATTGTTTTGGCCCGTCGAAGCAGTCCAATCACCCAGCGGAAGGGCTCAGGGCTCATCGGCACCTTTCATTTCAGCACATCAAAAAAACGAACTAATGCTCCGAATACGGAGCATTATTCAACGAGTTTTCGAGTAAGTTAGGTTCCGAATTGAAGACACTAAAGCATCAACAAAATGTGTGTGGTCCCCAAATATTGACTGCTCGGAGAAAGCTAGGCTTAACCCAGTTGGAATTGTCTGCAAAGTGTCAGCTGCACGGATTAGATGTCACACGGGGAACGATAGCGAAGATCGAGGCCCAGATACGCTGCGTGGCGGATTTTGAGGTGGTGAAATTTTCTCAGATCCTAGGTGTAACTGAACATCAACTCCTTCACGACGGGAGGGCGGAGAGTCGGAAAGGTAAGGAAGCGTGAGAAATTGCTAAAATAGATTAGCAAACCGCGTGATCCGAAATTGGAGCAAATAACCTAAACCGCTTATAAACAATTACTCCCCACTGGCTGCCCGACATGGATTCGAACCATGACTAGGTGAGTCAAAGTCACCTGTGCTGCCATTACACCATCAGGCATCAAAACAGTGGAAAGAAAACTCTGCTCCTCACTCCCGCTCGGTCAAGGGCGGAAACGATTTTGGCGCCGGTAACGCTTAACCCAGCGCCGCGCGCAGGCGCTCCAGCTCGGCTTGCTTGGCTTTCTGGTCCGCGAGTTGCTTGCGCGCACCCTCCAAAACTGCCGGAGGCGCTTTGCTGACGAACGCTTCGTTACCCAGCCGCGCCTCCGTGCCGGCAATATGCTTGGCCATGGCCTCGAGTTCCTTCGTGAGGCGCACCTTTTCGGCGGCGGCATCCACGGTGCTGGCAAGATCGAGGTAGAGCGTGCCGAGCGTCGTCACCACCGCGGGCGCGCCCTCCACCACTTCTTGCCGGACAAACTCCGTCGCCCCGGCCATCCGCATCAGCTTGGCGAGATTCCCCTCGAGGACCGCCCACGCAGCGTCACCGGTCTTCACCAGGAAACGCACGTCGCGACGGCTGGCGAGGTTGTGCTCCGCCTTGAGCGCCCGGGCTTGGGAGACAAACATCTTCACACTCGCCACCGTCGAAGCCTGACGTTGGTCGATGCTCAACCTGCCGTGCGGTGCGTCCTCGATTCTGGCATCGCGCATCAAAAAGGTGCCGGGCGCACCGTAACCGAGCAGAGCCCACAATTCTTCGGTGATGAACGGAATCACTGGATGCAGGAGCAACAGGGTCTGCCGGAGCACGAGGTCTTGGATGGCGAGACAGTTCGGTTTCGTCTCGGGCGAAAGGAGTTTAGACTTCGAGACTTCGACATACCAGTCGCAGAAATCATTCCAGAAGAACCCATACAACGCCTGCACCGCCGCACTGAACTCGAATTGGGCGAAGCAGCGGTCCACCTCGCGCGTGGTCACCAACAGTCGCTCCAAGATCGCATGGTCGTCGGCATCGAATTTCGTCTCGTCGAGGCGCGATGAAATCGCCCGCGTCGAGGAGTTATCGCCCATCTCTCCGCTCATCTGCCGGAATCGGCAGGCGTTCCACAGCTTGTTGCAGAAATTTTTTCCGCCTTCGATGCGGTCTTCCTGGAAGCGGATGTCCTGCCCCGCCGGCGCGATTGAGATAATGCCAAAGCGCAGCCCGTCCGCGCCGTAGGTGTTGATCAGATCGAGCGGGTCGGGCGAATTGCCGAGCGACTTCGACATCTTGCGGCCCTGCTGGTCGCGGATGATCCCGGTGAAATAGACGTCTCTGAAAGGAATCCGTTTTTCCAGCGGCTCGCCCTCATGCGTGAATTCCAGCCCGGCCATAATCATGCGCGCGACCCAGAAGAAAATGATGTCCGGGCCGGTCACCAGCGTGCTGGTGGGATAAAAATAATCGTAGCCCGCAGCGCGCATCTTGTCTTTGTCAGGCCAGCCGAGCGTGGCGAACGGCCAGAGCCAAGATGACGCCCACGTGTCCAACACGTCGTCTTCTTGGACCCAATTCTCCGGGTCGGCCGGACCTGCCAATGAGATGTGGACCTTGGCGGTGTCGCGCAAATCGGCCTCCGTGAGCGACTCTTTATCGACGCCTTTCCGATACCACACCGGAATGCGATGACCCCACCAAAGCTGACGGCTGATGCACCAGTCTTGGATGTTTTCAAGCCAGTGCAGGTAGACTTTGCTCCACCGCTCGGGGTGAAACTTGATGTGACCGTCGCGCACCGCGGTCTTCGCCTCCTCGACCCGCGGGTAGCGCAGCCACCATTGCCAAGTCAGGCGCGGCTCAATCGGCACATCGGCGCGTTCCGAGTAACCGACGTTGTTGGCGTAGGCTTCCTCGGCGAGCAGCGCGCCGGACTCCTTCAGGATTTCCGCCGCTTTCTTGCGGCCGGCAAAGCGGTCGAGCCCGGCGAGTTCGGGACCGGCGAGCGCGTTGAGCGACCCATCGGCATTCAGCACATCGATCACCGGAAGCTTGTGCCGCGTGCCGACCTCGAAATCGACTTTGTCGTGGGCCGGCGTGATCTTGAGCGCGCCCGAACCGAATTCCTTGTCCACCGCCGCATCCGCGATGATCGGGATTGCGGCGCGATTGAGCGGACGCCACACGGTTTTTCCGATCAACGCCGTGTAACGCGCATCCTCCGGATGCACCGCGATCGCGACGTCGCCCGGGATGGTTTCGGGCCGGGTCGTTTTCACCTCGATGAACGTGCCGGGGGCCTCGGTCAGCTCGTAGCGCACGCGGTAGATCAGGCCGTTGATCGGCTTCATGATAACTTCCTCGTCGGATAAAGCCGTCTGCGACGCGGGACACCAGTTCACCATGCGTTTGCCACGGTATATGTTCCCCCGCTCGAAGAGCTTTACGAAGACCCCAAGCACCGCCTGCGAGTAATGCGGATCCATCGTGAACTGCGTGCGATCCCAATCACACGAAGCACCGAGCCGGCGAAGTTGCTCGAGGATAATGCCGCCCTTTTCCTCGCGCCACTCCCAGACCTTCTCGACAAATTTTTCGCGGCCAAAATCGTGCCGCGTTTTCTTTTCCTTCCGCAGCTGGCGCTCGACCACGGTCTGCGTGGCAATGCCGGCGTGATCGGTGCCCGGAAGCCACATCGCGGAGCGACCCTCAAGCCGCGCCCGGCGAATAAGTATATCCTGAATCGTATTGTTGAGCACGTGACCCATCGTGAGCACGCCGGTGACATTCGGCGGGGGAATGGCGATGCTGTAGGCCGGGGCATGCGGCGTCACCTTGCCCGCAAAGCAGCCGGCCTGCTGCCAGGCGGCATACCACTTTTGCTCAACGTCCCGGGATTCGTAACTCTTGGTGATTTCGGCCATGGTGCGGTGCGGTTTTAGAACCCACTACAAGGCCGGTCGCCTCGGGGGCGGGCAATGCCGTTTTTTTAAGCCCTGATTTTCGCGCTTTGCGACGGCCCACTTTCCCGCCCAATATCAGAGGTTACATGCCGCATCGCACTCCTGAAACCGATCGTGAGATATTCGCTTTTTCCGGCGATGTGCCCGCGGCGGAGCGACTCGCGGCCGCCAAAGCTTATCTTAAGTCCGAACTGACGGCCCTGCGAATCCTCCACAATGCCGGCGCCACCGGGCTCACCGTCGCCCGCGCCCGTTCGGCTTCGATCGACGAGTTGTTGCGCACCCTGTTCGACCACGCCGTCGCGTCCTTTACGCGCACTCACGGCCCGTTGCCCATGCCGGTGGCCTTGCTGGCGCTGGGCGGTTATGGCCGCGGTGAACTGGCCCCATGGAGCGACATCGACGTCATGTTTCTCTTCCCGGCCAAAACCAAGCCCGCCGACGCCAAACCCCTGCAGGAACACCTGACCCAAGAAATTCTCTACCTCCTCTGGGATTGCGGGCTCAAGGTGGGCCACTCCACCCGCACGCTTGACGAGGTGTTCGTCGAAGCGCGCAAAGACATCCAGACCAAGACCGCCCTGCTCGAGGCCCGCGGCATCGCCGGCTCCACCGCCTTGGCGGACACGTTTACCCAGACCTATCGGAATTTCTACACCAACGAAGATCCCAAGGCCTACATCCTCTCGCGCCTCGACGACCAAGCCAACCGGCGCGCGAAGTTTGCCGACACCGTTTTCAACCAGGAGCCCGATGTGAAAAACGGGGTGGGCGGTCTGCGCGACTTTCAAAACACCGTATGGATGGCCCGGGTTAAATTGGGCATCGCGACCCTCTCCGATCTCTCGGCGCAGAGCTACCTCAAGCCCGCCGATGTCGAGGCCGCCCAAAAAGCCTACGAGTTCCTCCTGCGCGTGCGGAACGAACTCCACTTCTTGAGCCCGCGTCCGACCGACACTCTTTCACTCGATACTCAGCCGCGTATCGCCGAAAATCTCGGCTACACGGAGCCGGATATGCTCCTCCGCCTCGAGCGTTTCATGCAGGACTATTACCGGGCGGCGCAGACGATTTTCCGCGTCTCCAAACTCGTCGAAAGCCGCCTCGCCCTCAGCGTCGGACGCGGGCCGGACCACGCCCCCGGTTCCATCCGCGAGTCCCTCCGTATTTCCCGCTTCTCCCGGGCCAAGCGCCTCGACGGCTTCATCGTGCGGGGCCGTGAACTCGCCGCCGAATCACCCGAGGTCTTCAGCGTCGACCCCGTCCGTCTCATCCGCGTCTTCCGCCACAGCCAGCAACTCGAGTGCGCCCTCGACCTCCATTTGCGCGAACTCATCCGCGAATCTCTGGCCCATCTCACACCGGCCGTCGCGGCCTCGCCCGACGCCGCCGTTTCCTTCCGGGCCATCCTGTCGGAAGTCGGCGCCGTTTATCCGGTCCTCAACTTGATGCATGAACTCGGCGTGCTCGGCCGCTTCATTCCCGAATTCGACGCCCTCACGTGCTTGGTGCAGCACGAGTATTACCATCGCTACACCGCCGATGTTCACACGCTTAACGCCATCCGCGAGCTGGACCGGATTTTCACCGCCACCGAACCCATCACGCTAAAATATCGTGAGACCCTTCACGAGGTCACCGACCCCGCCGAGCTGTATCTGATCCTGCTGCTCCACGACATCGGCAAATCCGAGGGCATCCAGGGCCACGCCGAAAGCGGTGTCCGGCTCGCCGAACCCTTGCTGGAACGCTTCGGCCTCTCCCCGGAATCCCGATCCGTTGCCATCTTCGTCATCAAGAATCATCTGGCGATGGCACGATTCTGGCAGAAGCGTGATGTCGATGATCCCAATACCGCCGCCGCCTTCGCCGATCTTGTGCTCGACCCCGAGCGCCTGCGGATGCTCTACGTCCACACGTTCTGCGATGCGCGCGGCACGACGATCGACCTTTGGAACAGCTACAAGGACACGCTGCACACCACGCTTTTTCGCGCGACCCTCGAACGCCTAAATCACGGCCCCACCCTCGCCGCCCGCCACGAAGCCCAAAAGCTCATGACCCAACAGGAACTCATCGCCCAGCGCATCCCCGGCATCAGCAATGATGAGATCACGGCCCATTTCAGTCTCCTGCCCGACCGCTATTTTATCCACACGGAAGGAGCCGAGATCGCGCTGCACATCCAAATGGTGAACAAACTTTTCACCTCGATCGCGACGGCCGATTCCGTCGGAACGCTGCGCCCGGTCATCGACTGGAAAGACGATCTCAATCGCTCCCTCACGGTGGTGAACGTCGTGACGTGGGACCGCGCCGGACTCTTCTATAAACTTGCCGGGGCCCTGAGCGTCGCCGGGCTTAGCATTCTCGGCGCGAAAGTCATTTCCCGCACCGACCACATCGCCATCGATACCTTCTACGTCGTCGAACCCGGACGCGGCGTCGTTCAAAGTGCCGCCGCCCAAGAGGCCTTTGCCAAGACCATCGAGTCCGCGCTGCTTTCAAACCAAGACCTTTATCCGGAGATCGTCGCCCAAGCTAAAAAGATCGCTTCCACCCGTTACCAGGCCGCTTCCAACGGCGAAGCCCTGCACAGCTCGTTTCCTCCCACCGTGGACGTCTACCACGAGCTGTCGATGGAACGTACCATCGTGGAAATCCAAGCCCGCGATCAGATCGGCCTGCTGTATCGCCTCGCGAAGACCATTTCCGACCACGGCTTCGACATCACTTTTGCCCGCATCGGTACCGAGCGCGGCGTCGCGATCGACACCTTCTATATCGAAAGCGCCAATCATGAGCCGGTTGAGGACTCCACCCGGTTGCACACGCTGAGGGACGCGCTCGCCGCTATCATCGCGACCCAGGCCCCGGCGCCTTCCGCCGGCAAATAGTCGGTCGCCCGCCGCGACCGTTCGTTTCCAAGGGGCTCAGCATTCGGAGCGCCGTCAGAATTTCTGGCCATTCCCGTCGTTTCGCCAACTCTGTTGATCGTGGAATCCGCCCTCGCTCTCACCTTAGCCGACCAAGCCACCCTCGGCCGAATCGCGTCCCTGGGCTTTCAGAGCGATGAACCCCACGTCGTGCTGCCTCGCATTCTCGGCGAACTCATCACCCACTTTAACGCCTCGGCCGGCACGATTTCCCTGCTTAATCCCGACACCGGCCGGCTCGAGATTGAAACTCAGATCGGCCTGCCTGCCGACTACCGCGAAGTCGCCTTGCGCATGGGCCAAGGGGTGACCGGCTGGGCCGCTTTTCACGCCCGCGCCCAGCTCGTGACCGATGTCACCCGTGACCTGCGTTACGTGCGCATCCGCCCCACCACCGCCACGGAAATGGCCGTGCCCATGGAAGACAATGGGCAGGTCATCGGCGTCATCTGCATCGACCACGACACGGTGGACCGCTTTACCCACAGCGACCTCGCCTTGCTGGTACGCTTCACCGCCGAAGCCACCGCCGTGCTCCAGCGCCTTTGGCAAATCGGCCATCTCAAGGCCAAAGCCCGCCAACTTGAAACCCTGATCACCACCGGCAAATCGCTCGTCTCCAAACTCGAACCGCAGGCCCTCTTCGACTCGCTCACGCGCGATGCCCGCCAAGTGGTCGCCGCCCGCGCCTGCGCCCTCTACCTTTACAACCCCGACGACATCACCCTGCGCTGCGCCTCCCTGACCAGCGTGGTCGCCACTCCACCGCCCCCCGGTGACATTCCGCTCGATTCCTGCGCCTTTGCCGCCGTCGTCCACACGCGTCGCGCCGTCTCCTTCGCCAATATTCGCACACCCGATTTTTTCGACCTCGTCGATCTGCCCGGCGATCCGGCCTTAATCTCCGTCTTGGCGACTCCGTTGCTTTACGAAGGCGAAGTGCTCGGCGTGCTCGCCGTCTTCACCGAGCGACTGCACCGCTTCGACAACGACGAAAAACGTCTTCTCGCCGCCCTTGCCTCGCTCGGTGCCGTCGCCCTGCAAAACTCCCGCCTCTACACCCGCGTTTTTCAAAGCGAAGATTCCCTCCGCAAAAACGAGCGCCTCACTACGCTGGGTCTGCTCGCGGCCGAAATCGCCCACGAAATTCGCAATCCCCTCACCGTCCTCAAACTTCTCAACGGCGGCCTCGGCGTCGATTTCCCCCCCGACGATCCACGCCGCACCGACATGCGCGTCATTGGCGAAAAGCTCGACCAACTCGAAGCGATCGTCACCCGCGTGCTGAATTTCGCCAAAGCCCCCAACAGTCTCCACACCCGTTGCCCGCTGCAGGAAATCATCGAGGACACCCTCGTCCTGCTCCGCCTGAAACTCGCCCAGAGCAAGATCACCCTCCGCTTCGAGCCCCCGCCCCGCCCGCTCGTGGTCGAGGGTCAACAGGGCCAACTTCAACAGGTGCTGCTCAACCTCATCATCAATTCCATGCAGGCCATGCCCGACGGTGGCACCATCACCCTCACCCTCGACGCCCAACTCCGCGAATCCGGTCCCCTCGCCGTCGTCGAACTCAGCGACACCGGCACCGGCATCCCCGACAACATTCGCGACCGCATCTTCGATTCTTTCCTCTCCGGCCGTCCCGGCGGCACCGGCCTGGGCCTCGCCATCGCCAAACGCGTCCTCAACTCCCACTACGGCGACCTCACGCTCGTGACCAGCAGTCCCGCCGGCACCACGATGCGCCTTACGCTTCCGCTCGCTTAATCGCCCCACCACCGTCCTCACCTCCGATTCCCGTTATGTCCGCCCCCATCGAACCCAAATCCCCTCCGTCCAAACCCGCTTCCCCGGCCGAGGTCTATTCGCCCACGCCTCGCCAACGCACCACCATCTACCTCGCCTGTGGGTTGCTGGTCGTGTGCTCGATCGTGCTTTTGCTCGTGCCGAGTCCGAAAATCCCGATGGCCGGCCGCGTCGCTTTGGCCTCCGTCAACATGATCGCCGCGGCAATTCTCCTGCTCATCGTCCGGCAGAAATCCGCCAAGCCGGAGAAGTAAAACGCCTCAGTCCTCCAACTCGACGTTCCAATACGCCACGTCGAGGAAATCTTTCCACACCTCGTGCTGCTTCTGGTTGCCCAGCACGAGCGAGATCACCGGACGCCACTTGGGCCGCACCGGTTTCCGGATGAGTCGCATGTGCGCGTCGTGCGGCAGCCGGTTTGCCTTCCGTGAATTGCACTTGATGCACGAGCACACGATATTTTCCCACGTCGTCTTCCCGCCCGCATCACGTGGAATCACGTGGTCGAGATTGAGCTGCTCCCGCGGCAAAATCCGCGAGCAATACTGACACGTGTTCTTGTCGCGGTCGAAGACGTTACCCCGCGTCAGTTTCAATTCCTTGCACGGTAGCTTGTCGAAAAACGTGAGCAAAATCACGCGGGGCAGTCGGATCGCGCGCGTCGGTGTGTTCACCGTCTCGATCGCCGCCACCGGCGGGTTGCTCGCCGAAAAATCGATCCAGTCCATCATCGAAAACATCCGAAAATCGTCGTCGTGATGGTGCACCACGTGCGCGTGCCCGCGCGAGAGCAAGGCGAACGCCCGTCGGGCGCCGATCACATTCACGGCTTGCCACAAGCGATTCAAAACCAGCACCGGTTGGTCGAGAGCAACGTCCATACGGGACGATCGCAATACTCGTGCCATTCGCCCCCTGTCAAGCGGACCCCCGTTACACTTGTGTGCCGCCCCGATCCGAGAACGGTGCGGGCTTCACCGCCGCCCGTCAAAACGTGCCACATTCCGCCGCCGTGCGCTGGGAGCGTGCCGTCCGAAGACGGCCTTGACATCGTCCCTCCGCCCAAACTTTTCTCTAACCGTAGATGAATCTTCTCGGCACGACGATCAAAGCCTCCCCGCTCGCCCACGCTTCCGTGGTCGTAGTATCCGTCGTATCCGTATCCATTCGCCGCGCGGCGCGGGGGGTCTGATTTGTCTTAACGACTTTCGCCCCTCCGGTGCCGCACCGGAGGGGCTTTTTTATGGCCTCTGCGGTTCGGTCTCGGGCGGGTTTTCAAAAACCAAAACACGCCATATCCGATGCAACCGTATCAGCCCAACCACGCGCTCACCGCCCGTCGTCCGATCCTCAGCTTCACCGCCGGGACAAAAATCGCCGCGCCCAAGCCCGCCTATGCGCCGCAGCATGATTTTCTCGTGCTCAGCCTCAGCCCCCACCTGAGTGCCGACCAGCCCCACGCCGCGTTACCGGCCAAGCGCAGCCGGACGCGCGCCGCGTGAACATCGCACTCCGCTTCAGGCTCGCATCGCCCGCCGCCCGAAGCCTACCTATCAGGCGATGTCGAACTCACTCGCCGCCCTTCCGCCCCCGCAACGTGGTCAGCCCTGCTCGTGCGGCAGTGGCAAAGTTTATGAAGATTGCTGCGAGCCCATCCTCACCGGCAAGCGACCCGCCGCCAACGCCGAAGAGCTCATGCGGTCCCGCTTCACCGCGCACGTCGCGCGCGATTACGTCCACCTCCACCGCTCCTACGCCGGCACCGCCAGCGAGGCTTACGTCGAGCTCCCCGACGAGCCGTCCATCGGCTGGTCGCGCCTCGTCATCCACCGCCACGAGCCCGACGTGCAACCCAATCTCTCGTTCGTCGAATTCTCCGCCTTCTACGTCGAATCGGGCAACGAGCACGTGCTCGAGGAGCGCGCCGAATTCCGCCGCCGCGCGGATGGTTGGATCTACACCCGCCCCGTCCGCACCGGTCCCGCTCCCGTTAAGGCCGCCGCCAAACCCGGCCGCAACGACCCGTGCTCCTGCGGCAGCGGTCGCAAATACAAGCAGTGCTGTCTGCTCAAGTCCGCCTAAACCGGCCGGCCACGCGCTTCGATGCAACCGCGCTGGCTTCTTTCCCACGCCCGCGGCTACGTTGAACTCGGCCTCCTCGCCGAGGCTGCCGCTGAGCTCGACCAACTTCCCGCCGAATCGGCCAACAGCGATGAGGTCCTCGGTCTCCGTCTTATAATCCTTCGCGAGCAAGGTCACTGGACCGAGCTCTGCACCGTCGCCGCCGAACTCGTCCGCCGCCAGCCCGCCAACGCCGGAGCCTGGATCACCTTCGCCTACGCGACTCGCCGCGCCCGATCGCTGTTCGAAGCCGAGGCCATCCTCCGCGAGGCGGAGCTCCGTCATCCCGCCGAGGCTACGATTCAGTTCAACCTCGGCTGCTATGCCTGCCAACGCGGCGACCTCGCTGAAGCCCGGTCCCGCGTCGACGCCGCGATCGCCCTCGAACCGCTCTTTCGCGCCGCCGCCGAAACCGATCCTGACTTGGCCCCGCTCCGGGACCGCCCGGGCGCAAGTTAGCGCTTTCCACGCGCTGAAAAATTGCTGGGCTCGCCCGACACGTCATCGTTTTCGTCCGCCGCATGTCACCCGCTCCGCTCCTCGAACTCCGTCAGCTCGTGAAGAACTACGGTGGGGTCCGCGCTTTGCGGGGAGTCGATTTCGACCTCCGGGCCGGCGAAGTCCACGCCCTCCTCGGTGAAAACGGCGCGGGCAAATCGACACTCATCAAGGTCGTCACCGGTGCCCACGCTCCCAACGGCGGCACCCTCACCCTCGCCGGCCAAACCGTTTCCGGTCTCACCCCCGCCACCGCCCGCGCCCTCGGCATCGCCTGTATTTACCAACAGCCCGCGCTGTTTCCCGATCTCACCGTCGCCGAGAATCTCGCCCTCCGCCTCAACGCCCCGTCTCCTGCCGCCCGTATGCGCTGGTCGGATTGCCGCGCCCGCGCAACCAAGCTCCTCGCCCGCATCGGCGCGGAGATTTCGCCCGACGCCGAGGTCCGCTCGTTGTCGATGCCCGAGCAACAGCTTGTGGAAATTGCCTGTGCCCTCGGCTCCGGCGCCCGCATCGTCGTCATGGACGAGCCCACCGCCTCGCTCACCCAAAAAGAACAACACCTGCTCTTCGCCGTCGTCCGTGATCTGCGCCAAAACGGCGTCGGCGTCATCTATATCTCCCACCGCCTCGAAGAAATTTTCGCCCTCGCCGACCGCGTCACCGTCCTCCGCGACGGTCAGAGCGTCGGCACGCATCCCGTCGCCGACATCGACGAAGCCGGCCTCATTCGCCTGATGGTGGGCCGTGAGGTCGCGCAGATCTACCCCGCCGCCGAATCCGCCCCCGGGGCCGTGGTCCTTTCGCTCAACCAGCTGGGTTGTCGTTCCTCCGGCGTAAACAACGTCTCCTTCGACGTCCGCGCCGGCGAAATCTTTGGCCTCGGTGGTCTCGTCGGCGCCGGGCGCACGGAGCTCGCCCGCATCCTCTTCGGCCTCACCCCGGCCGACTCCGGGACCATCACCCTCGGCGGCCAACCGCTCACCCTGCGCACGCCCCAAGCTGCAGTCGCCCACGGCATCGCCTATGTGCCCGAGGATCGGCGGCGTCACGGCGTCGTCCTCGATCTGCCCATCGCGCACAACCTGACGATGGCGATCCACCGCCGCCTCTTCCCCACGACGTGGCTCCGCTTTGGCGCCGAACGCGCGCTCACCTTGGATTACATTCGTGACCTCGCCGTCAAATGCTCCGGTCCTGAAGCCCGCGGCGGCAGCCTCTCCGGCGGCAATCAGCAAAAGGTTGCCCTCGCCCGCTGGCTCGCGACCAAGCCCAAGCTCCTGATCCTCGACGAGCCCACGCAAGGCGTCGACGTCGGCGCCAAGAGCGAGATCCACAAGATCGTCCGCCGCCTCGCAAAAGAGGGCCTCGCCGTGATTCTTATCTCCAGCGATCTCCCCGAAGTCATCGGCATGAGTGACCGCATCGGTGTGATGGGCGGCGGCACCCTGCGCGCGATTTTGCCCGGCGGCTCCGATCCGCACGTCGTCATGGCCGCCGCCCTCGGCACCGCCGCATGAAACGCTACTTCCGCGAACTCTCCGTCCTCGGCGCGTTGCTCGCGATCCTACTCGGGCTGGCGATTTTTGCGCCCGCGTTCTATCAGCCCCAGCCCCTGCTCTCGCTCCTGACCCGCGAAGCGCCGACCCTCGTCGTCGCCTGCGGCATGGCGCTCGTGATTGTCTGCCGCCAGATCGATATCTCGGTCGGTTCAATTTTTTCCGTCTGCAGCGTCTGCGCCGGGCTGTTGGCCGCCCGCGGCTGGCCCTTGCTCCTCGTGCTCCCGGCGTCCGTCGCGCTCGGGGCCTTATTCGGCGCCTTCAACGGCGTCCTCGTCGCCGGGCTGCGTCTGCCGTCGATCGTCGTTACGCTGGCCACGATGGTCACACTGCGCCAAGGCCTGAACCTCGTGCGCCAAGGCGAGTTCGTGAATCTGCCCGAGGGTATCCAATGGTTCGGCCTTGGCCAAACGTCCGGTCAACTCGTGCTCGTTGTCTCGTCGGTCGTCATTTTGGTCCTCCTCGCGCTCGGGATGCGCCACCTCGCCGCCGGCCGTTTCGTCTACGCGGTCGGCACGGACGCGGAGGCCGCCCGCCTCGCCGGCATCCGCCCGCAACTCGTCACGTTTCTTGTTTTTGTCTCGATCGGCGCCCTGACCGGTCTCGCCGCCATGATGAATCTGGCGCAGTCGCCCCAAGTCCAACCCCTCACCGGCAACGGTCTCGAACTCAAAGTGATCGCGGCCGTCGTCGTGGGCGGCGTGGCGATCTCCGGCGGTCGGGGCAACCTCTGGGGTGCGTTCGCCGGCCTGCTCCTGCTCGCGTGCATCTCACCGGCGCTTACCCACCTCCGCATCGAGGCGTATTGGGAAAAGGCCATTCAAGGGACGATCATTTTGCTCGCCGTCGTCGCCGACGGCCTGCGCAGTCGCAAAGGAGGGAATTGAACATGGCAGCAACCCCGCGCGCTCCCACTACCGGACCCGGCACTTGGAAATCCCGCCTGCTCTCGCACGAGATGCTGCTGTTCTACGTGCTGATTGCTCTCTGGCTGTTCTTTTATTTCGCCGGCACCACCGTCAACCGCCGCGGCGTCACCGTTGGTTTCGGCACCCTCGACCGCCAGTTCGACATCCTTCGCCACTCCTGCGAAATCGGCCTCCTGGCCCTCGCCCTCACCCCGATCATCATCACGGCGGGCATCGATCTCTCGGTCGGATCGCTCCTCGGTTTGTGTGCGATTCTGTTCGGCCAGCTCTGGCACGACGGCGGACTCCCCATTCCGGTGGCCGCCGGTCTCACCCTCGTCATCGGCGCTCTCGCCGGCGGACTTAACGCCGTCCTCATCACCGCCCTGCGCATTCCACCGCTAATTGTGACGCTCGGCACTTACTCGCTGTTCCGCGGACTCGCCGAGGCGCTCACGCGGGGCTCCATTACCTATACCGACTTCCCCGCTAGCTTTCTCTACCTCGGCCAAGAACGCTGGCTCGGCCTACCCACGCAGGCCTGGATTTTCTTCGCCGTCGCCATCGTCGTCGGCGTGCTCGTGCATCGCACCACGTTCGGCCGGGCCTTTCGCACCATCGGATTTTCCCCCGAGGGCGCCCGCTACGCCGGCCTACCGGTCGCCCGCCGCCTCGCCCTTGCCTACGTGCTCGCCGGCTTGATCGCCGCCATCGCCGCCATCATTTACACCGCCCGCCTCGGCCAAGCCAAAGCCGACGCCGGCACCGGCTACGAACTCTTTGCCATCACCGCCGTCGTCCTCGGCGGCACGAGTATTTTTGGCGGCAAGGGCTCCGTCATCGGCACCCTCCTCGGGGTCGCCGCAATCGCGGTTCTGAAGAACGGTCTCGCCTGTCTGCCGGTCGTGATGCGCATGAATGCCGCCGAAGAAATGTCCGGCTTGCTCACCGGTGCTTTGCTTCTCTTTGCCCTCAGCGCCGGCGTCGTGCCGCAACTCTGGTCTGGCTTTCGCCAACGCGCCTCCGCTACGTAACGCTTTCGTCCCCCCATGAAAAACACCCTCCTCCGTCTCTGCGCCGCCGGCCTCGTACTGCTGGGCTCGCTCGTCCCCGCAACCGCCGCCGATTCAAAACTGATCGTCGCGATGCTCCCGAAATCCAAGGGCAACGCTTATTTCATCTCGGTCAAAGCGGGCGCCGACAAAGCCGCCAAGGAACTCGGTATCCAGCTGCTCTTCGACGGCCCCACCGATTCCAACGCCGCCAAACAAAACGAAATCGTGGAGAACTGGATCACCCTCGGCGTCGACGTCATCGCCGTGGCCGCCGAAAACAAAGAGGGCATCTCGACCGCGCTCCGCAAAGCCCAGAAGCAAGGCATCAAAGTCGTCACGTTCGACGCCGATGCCATCGCCGACGCCCGCTCCTTTTTCGTCAACCAAGCCACCCCCTCCGGCATCGGCTACAGCCTGATGGATGAAGCCGCCCGCCTCACGGGGAGCGAAGGCGAATTCGCCATGATCGTGGCCACCCTCACCGCCGCCAATCAGCGCGAGTGGCAAAAACACATCGAGGATCGGCTGAAAGAGAAATACCCAAAGATGAAGCTCGTCGCCGTCCGTCCTTGCGACGACCTCAAGGACAAAGCCCAGTCCGAAACCACCGCTCTGCTCAGCGCCAACCCGAACCTAAAACTTGTCATGGCCATCTGCTCCCCCGGCGTCCCCGGCGCCGCCGAAGCCGTCAAGCAGGCGGGCAAAACCGGCAAAGTGAAGGTAATCGGTCTCGGTTTGCCCAACGAAAACAAACGCTACGTCCGCGAGGGCGTCACGGACAGCGTCATCCTCTGGAACACCGGCGACCTCGGTTACCTCACGATCCACGCCGCCGTCGCCGTGGCCAAAAACGAACTCAAAAAAGGCGCGAAGACCTTCAAGGCCGGCTCTCTCGGCACCTTCAATATCGAAGGCGACAACATCCTCCTCGGAAAGCCCTTCATCTTTAACAAGTCCAACATCGAGCAGTTCGATTTCTGAAAAGCAGGGCGAGGTCTCCGACCCGCCCTCAACGCAACCAAACCGCCGGCCCAGCGTCACAGCCGGCGATGCTCTTCTCCCCAGCCCAAATCCGGCGCGTCGTGACGCTCGCCGCCGTCGCTCTCGCCGGCGTCTCTCCGCTTTTCGCCGGCTTTCTCGGTTTCGGCCCACCGAAAGAGACCGATGTAAACGTCGTCGTGGACCTGACCGAGGCCGGCCGCACCGTCGCCCCACCCACCAAGGAGAAACCTGCGTTCTACTATCCGGTGCTCGCCGGTTACCGCGAATCCGGCTCGCTCGTCGCCGGCGAGACCAGCCCCCCGCCCACGGCCGTCGCCAAGCTCCTCGCGAAGGCCCTCGCCGCCCAGCACTACTACGTCGTCGGCACCAAGACCCCGCCCCCGTCGCTCATGCTCGTCTTTCACTGGGGTTACATGAACCCGCAGATCGACGACATCGGCGACTCCGAGAACCCCCAGCAACAGTTCTGGAACCAACGCGAGATGCTCGCCCTCGTCGCCGGCAACACGCTCAAAAACATCAATCCCGTCGGCTTCCAACGCGAGGACGTCCTCATCGCCGCGCGCGAAGACCGCTACTTCGTGATCGTCTCCGCCTACGATTTCGAAGCCGCCAAAACGAAGAAAAAAGTCCTGCTTTGGCAGGCCAAGATGAGCACTCCGTCAAACCGCGTCTCCCTCGCCGAAGTGATCCCTTCCATGATTACCGCCGGCGGCCCCCGTTTCGGCCGCGAAACCAAGCTCCCTGAATCGGTCACCACCCCGCTGGCCAAAGAAGGCAAGGTTGAGATCGGCACGCCTACCGTCGTCGATGACGCCGGTCAGCCCGCTCCCGGAAAAAAATAGCCAAGCGCCTGCCGACGGCGCCTGCTCTATCCTTTTTCCTTCGCCGTCGCGACGGATGGCACCAGTGACTCGCCCTTCACCCGGATGCCCGTGAGTTTTTCAATCACGAACAACGCCTGATCTTCCGCGACGTCCACCAGCGTATGCCGCTGGTGAATGTCGATCGCGCCGACCACGTTGCCAGGCAAACGGGTCACGCCCGCCACCTTACCGACGATGTCTGCCGGCGTGACGAGATGCTTACGGCCGACATTCAAGAAAATCGTCGTAAACCCTTTTTCGACTCCCGTGCGGGCCGGCGGAGCAAAATCGCCATCGCCGCGAGTGACTTCGATCGCGCCGTCGATCGGCACCCGAATCACTTCGCCGGGTGGACGCGGTTTCTCCACCGGAGCCGCCACCTTGGGTTTTACAGCGTGGGCCGTCGTCGGTCCGGCCCAACTCCGCGCCACCACCGCCGCCTGCGGGGCTGGTGCCGCCGCACCCTTAACCGTCGCGACTACCGCCGGCGACGAAGAGAGTGCTGCCGCCGTCGGCGGAGCCGCCTTCTTGGTGGCCCAACTTGGGGCCGCGCTCGTCGGCGCTTTGGCCGCCGGCTTGCCCTCGGGCTTTTCCGGGGCGCCGCCTTGGAGCAAATGAATCAACGCCGAGCAGATATCCGTGCTCGGGTAACCTTGCTCCAACAGTCGATCGATCATGCGTTCCTGTTTGCGGAACTTCGCAGCATTTAGGGTATCGCGCAATTTTTCGAAGAAGACATTCTCCCGCGCCTCTTCGACTTGGTCGAGCGACGGGATGGTCTCGCGGCGAATCTTGAGTTTCGCGTAGCGGATGAAATTTTGCATCACCCACAGCTCGCGCCCGCAGACGAACGTAAATGCCCGGCCCGCCTTGCCCGCGCGGCCCGTGCGACCGATGCGGTGGGTGTAATCCTCGGCATCGTTCGGCAGGTCGTAGTTGAAAACGACCTCGAGATCGTCGACGTCGAGCCCGCGCGCGGCCACGTCGGTCGCCACGAGAAATTCAAAGCCCCGTTTACGAAACTTATCCATCACGCGGTTACGCTGCATCTGCGTGATGTCGCCGTGGAGCCGGTCCACCGCGTAACCGCGCGCGGCCAAAATCTCGGCCAGCTCGTCGCACATGATCTTGGTGCTGCAAAAAATGATGCCATAGCGGAAGTCATGCACGTCGATCAACCGCGTGAGCGCCTCCACCTTGGAACGCCGATCCACCTCGAAATAAACCTGCTCCACCTGCGGCGCGTTCTGCGCCGAGGACTCGATTTTGATCCACGCCGGATCGCGGGAGTAGCGCTTGATCAAGTCTTGAATCGCCTTCGGCATCGTCGCCGAAAAGAACAGCAACTGGCGCTGCTCGGGCACCGACGAAAGGATTTTCTCGATGTCCTCGCGAAAGCCCATGTCGAGCATCCGGTCGGCTTCGTCGAGGATCACGAGCTTCAGCTTGTCCAGCTTCAGCGAGCCGCGCTCCATGTGGTCCATCAGGCGGCCGGGTGTCCCGATGACGACTTGCGCGCCCGCATCGAGCCCGCGGAATTGCCGCTCATAGCTCTGGCCGCCGTAAACCGGCAGCTCGCGCAGACCGCGCTTGAAGTAGGCCAATTTTGCCACCTCTTCCGCTACTTGGACCGCGAGTTCCCGCGTCGGCAGCAGAATCAAAACCTGCACCGCCCGGCTCTGCACATCGACCTTGTCGATGGCCGGAATGGCGAACGCCGCCGTCTTGCCCGATCCCGTGGACGACTGCCCGACCACGTCACGCCCTGAAAGGATCGTTGGAATCACCGCCGTTTGGATGGGCGAGGCTTCTTCAAAGCCCATTTTTTCCACAGCCTTGAGGACCTCGGGCGAGAGACCCAGTTCGGTAAAGAGACGTTTTTCCATGCATCAACCTGACTCTGCTCCGCCCAAAATGAGAGCTAAATCTAAAGGTCGGGCCAGTGCTGCCGCAGCTTCATCCGCACAAACGCCACGCTCGCCCGCAATTGGTCCATGCCGTCAACCCCATCCTCGATGCTCACCCAGCCGTCGAATCCCACCGCGCGCAGCGTTCCGAAAATCGCGTCGTAGTCATTTAGACCCTTCCCGATTTCCCCGTGACGCAGACGCTTCGCGTAGCCCTCCGCCCCGCCCTCCTCACGGCGCAGATCCGCCAAGGTGCCTTCGATCAACGTGCGATCGCTCGCGTGCATCGTCACCACCCGGTGTTTCACCCGCTCCAAAAGCTCCAGAGGGTCGTCGCCCGCCAAAAACGCATTGCTCGGATCGTAGTTCACCCCGAAGCGCGGATGTCGCACCCGCTCCACTAATTCACAAAACACATCCATTTTCTGCGCGAACTCCGGGTAACTCCAAAAGTCGTCCTTGTAGTGATTCTCGATGATCAGCGTGACCCCGCAGCGCTCGGCCTCGGGTAGACACGCTTCGATACTTTGCGCCACCAGCTCGATCCCCTGTTCGCGCGTCAATTCCGGACGACGTTGGCCCGACAACACCCGGCAAAACCCCGCACCCAACGCTGCGGCCATGCGAATCCAATTTTTCTCCTTTTCGATCTCAACCCGCCGAAACTCCGCGTCCGGATGCGAGAAATCTGGCGAGCAACACAGCATCGGGATCACCAGTCCGCGCTCTTCCACCGTGCGTCGCGCCTCCGCCCAACGCGCCGGATCGGCCAGCTCCAACATCCCGCTGTAATACTCGAGTCCGTCGAGCCCGAGCGGTGCCGCCAAGTCCACCCACTCGCGCAACGTCATCGTGCCGTCCTTGCAAAGCGGCCGCATGAAAGCTTTCGGAAAGGCAGCGAGTTTGGGCATGGCGGAGCGGTGCGATTACTTGGCGCTACTTTTGTTGGGATTCCGTCCGATCACCGAAAACTGCTCCAGTTCCACCACCGCGCCGCTCACCGGCCGCGACTCATCACC
Organism: Opitutaceae bacterium; assembly: GCA_044356555.1. Lineage (GTDB taxonomy): Bacteria > Verrucomicrobiota > Verrucomicrobiia > Opitutales > Opitutaceae > Tous-C4FEB. The sequence continues at coordinate 48,274 of JBIKWB010000018.1, forward strand.
GAGCCAATAGACCGCCGCCGCCGCGATCTCCTCCGGCATCATCAGGCGCCCCGAGGGCGCGAATTGCGCCGGCACATGCTGCGGCCAGTCCGCCGGCATGCCGTGCTCGATCTGATGGGCATATTCACGGTCGGTCAGCACCCAGCCGACATTCAGATGGTTCACCCGCACGCGATCCTCGCCGTGCGCGTTCGCCAGATTGCGCGACAGCGTCTGCATCGCGCCCTTTGAAATACTGTAGTCGAGCAGATTGGCCTGACCGCTGTGAGCATTGATCGAGCCGATGTTCAACACGCAGCCTTCGTTCGCCTTCAACTGCGGGAACGCCGCCTGAATCAGCAGCAATGGCGCCCGCACGTTCACCGCCATCATCCGGTCGAAAAACTCCGCACTCGCCGTCCCCAAATTGCTCCGCGCCACCACCGCCGCGTTGTTCACCACCGCGTCGATCCGGCCAAACGCCGCCTGCGCCGCCGCCGCGATCCGCCCCGCGCTCGCGGGATCGGCCAGTTCGTCGAGGTGCAACACCGCCGCCGCGCCCAGTTTCTTCACGATCGCCTCGCCGTCTTCTCGCACAATTCCATGCACCAACACGCGAGCTCCTTCTGCGACGCATCGCTCCGCAATTGCCCGGCCGATGCCGGAGGTCGCGCCGGTCACGATGATGACCTTGTCCTTCAATCTCATTTTGCGCGCGCGCTTCAGACCGGTTTCAGCACCGCTTTCACAATCGCACCCGAGTGCATCTTCTCGAACGCCTCATGCCAGGCTTCGAGACCCCACACACCGCCCATGACCGGGCGCACGTCCAACTGGCCTGACGCCAGCAGCGCCAACACGCGTTCCCAAACCGGCCAGTTGTGTGAAAAACTTCCCTGCAACGTGATGTTCTTCTGCACGAGCGGATCGAGCGAGAAGCCCAACGGCTGCGGGCCCCAACCCACTTTGCTGATCCAGCCATTCGGTCGCACCAGCTCCATCGCGGTCTTCAACGCCGCCGACGCCCCCGCCGCGTCGATCACGCCGTCGACGCCCAGTCCGTCACGCGACTTCGCCCACTCCGAAGCGTCGCCGACGATCACATCGCAGCCATAAACTTTCGCCACTTCGAGCCGCACACGGTCCCGCTCCAGCCCCACGAGCGCCACTTGCGCGCCCGCCAGTCGCGCCATCGCCGCGCACAAAATTCCGATCGGTCCCGGTCCAAGCACCACGACGCGATCGCCCGGCCGCACGCGCGCATTGTTGATGACAGCGTTGAACGCCACGCAGCAAGGCTCCGTCAGCGCCGCCTGCTCCATCGCCAGCCCGTCCGGCACCCGATGCAGACACCGCGCCGGCACACGCACGTAGCGCGTCATCGCGCCGTTCACTCCGTAGCCAAAACCTTTCCGTGACGGCTCCAAGTTGTAGAGCCCTTCGCGGGTGAGCGGGCTGTTCGGATCGATCACCGCCGCCGTCTCGCTCACGACCCGGTCGCCTTCTTTCCAGCCCTGCACCGCCGAGCCCAGCTCCGCGATCCGACCGCCAAACTCATGCCCGAGCACCACCGGATAGTTCACCTTCCAACTGTGCGACGCCGTCCATTGATGGAGATCGCTTCCACACACCCCGACCGCCTCGACGGCCAAAACAATATCGTCGGGTCCGGCCACCGGCCGCGGGACTTCGCGCAATTCGACGCTGTGCGGTTCGGACGAGTAGTTAACAACTCCGGGGCTTTTCATGGGGAAATTTTTCCGACGCGCACGTCACCGTAACCATGCACGCGCTCACAGATGATCCGCAGCGTGCCTTCGAGGTTGCCGTCCGCCGTGCGGAACGCATCCGCATCCACCGCCAATGGCGCACCGATCACCACCAGCGGCGCCCCATACTCCGGCGTGCGCACCGCCTGCTCCAGCGTGAGCCCGCCCACGGCCTGCACCGGCACGTTCACCGCCGCCACGACCGCCCGCAGATCATCAAGCGGGCTCGGCATCCGCCGCCCCGCCGCCGCGATCCCCCGCCGCTCGTCATAACCGATGTGGTGGATCACAAAATCGCAGCCCAAGTCCTCGATCAACTTCGCCCCCGCCACCATGTCGGGAAATCCGAGGTTATCGCCCATGATCTTCACGCCGTAATCCCGGCCGGCCTTCACCACACACTTCAACGTCTCCTCGTGCGCCCGCCCCATCACGACCACATGCGTCGCGCCCGCCTTCGCCATCATCTCGGCCTCCAAATAGCCGCCGTCCATGATCTTCAAATCCGCCACGATCGGCACACCCGGAAACCGCTCCCGCAACGCCCGCACGCCATGCACGCCCTCCGCCAAAATAAACGGCGTGCCTGCTTCGAGCCAGTCCACACCGGCCCGCCTCGCCAGCTCCGCCGTCGCCAAAGCCTCGCCGAGGTCGGTAAGATCCAAAGAAATCTGCACGATGGGAAACATACAAACGGAGTGTTCAAACCGTGGCAGACTCGTTTCACCGCCGTCAACGCCGCGCGCACCTGCGGTCAAAATTCCTCCGCATAGAATTTAACCGGCACCTTTTTTGAATTACCCGTCAGCCCGTCGCTTTACGGGCCAACGATCGAAGCCCCGGCCTTGCCCAACCCATTCTCTTCGCCCAAATCCCCTTTGCATGCGCCCCTTCACCCCACTGGTCCTCCTCCTGCTTTTCTCGGTTTCAGTGCTCCGCTCGGCCGAAGCTTATACCCTTGGGTCGGACTCGCTTTCTCAACCGAACCTCCCGCGCGGCGAAATCCGCACCGGGAAGTTCACCGACAGCAAAATTTTCCCCGGCACCACCCGCGATTACTTCGTTTACGTGCCCCAGCAATACGACCCGGCTAAGCCCGCCTGCTTGATGGTGTTTTTTGATGGCGCGGTCTTCTTCAAGGCCGACGGCCAGTTCCGCATCGCCACCGTTTTCGACAACCTCATCGCAAAAAAAGAAATCCCCGTGACCATCGCGGTCGGCGTGAATCCCGGCACCATCGCCGCCACCGCACCGGGCGCGAAAGACCGCAGTAACCGCAGCTTCGAATACGATTCCCTCGGCGACGCCAACGCCCGTTTCCTCCTCGAAGAACTTCTTCCCGCCGCGACCGCCGGTCTCAACGTTACCGCCGATCCCGCCGGCCGCGCCACCGTCGGCAACAGCTCCGGCGGCATCGCCGCATTCACCGTCGCCTGGGAACGCCCCGATTCGTTTCGCAAAGTCATCAGCCACATCGGCAGTTTCACCAACATTCGCGGGGGTTACGTTTACCCCGGCCTCATCCGCAAATCAAAATCAGCCCCCAAGCCACTCCGCGTCTTCCTCCAAGACGGCGCCAACGATCTCGACAATCTTCACGGCAATTGGCCCCTCGCGAATCAGGACATGGCCGCCGCCCTGAAATTCGCCGGCTACGACCACACCTTTGTTTTCGGTTCCGAGGGGCACAACGGCAAACACGGCGGCGCAATCTTTCCCGATACTCTCCGCTGGCTCTGGCGCGACTGGACCAAGAACTAAACCCCCAATCCATCACTCTCATGCACCCCGCGCTCCGCTTTTTCTTCCTCGCGATTGTCTGCCTCTTCTCACCCGACCTCGCCGCCGAAGGCTTTGTCGCCTCCCCCGATCACGAACCCCGCGCCGGCGTCCCGCAAGGCACCGTCACAAAAATGCCGGCGCTCGAATCGAAGATTTTTCCCGGCATCACCCGCGACTGGTGGATCTACATCCCTGCCCAATACCAACCCGACGGCACCGCGGCTGTGATGGTCTTCCAAGACGGCAAAAACTATCTCGACCTCAAGGCCTCCTGGCGCGTGCCCACCGTCTTCGACAATCTGATCGCGCGCGGCGAGATGCCCGTGACCGTCGCCATCTTTATCAACCCGGGCAACGACCCCGCGAAGCCGCCCGCCAAAAAGGGCGCCAACGCCAGCAATCGCAGTTTTGAATACGATTCCCTCGGCGATCGCTACGCCCGCTTTCTGATCGAGGAAATTTTGCCCGAGGTCGCGAAACAGTTCCCGTTCTCCGCCGATCCGGAAAAGCGTGCGATCGGCGGTTCCAGCAGCGGCGGTATCGCCGCTTTCACCGTCGCTTGGGAACGCCCCGATCAGTTCCGCAAGGTGCTCTCGACCATCGGCAGTTTTGTAAACCTCCGCGGCGGCGACGCCTACCCGTCCCTCATCCGCAAAACCGAGCGCAAACCCCTCCGCGTCTTCCTCCAAGATTCCAGCGGCGATCTCGACAACGCCTTCGGTCACTGGCCCACCGCCAACAAAAATCTCCACGCCGCCCTCCGCTACATGGGCTACGATTGCCGCTTCGACTACGTCGAGGGCTACGGCCACAACGCCCAGCACGGCGGCTCGATCTTTCCCGACGCTCTCCGCTGGCTTTGGCGCAACGAAAAGCCCGTCGCCACCATCGTCACCAAGGGCGATCTCGCCGGCGACCTTACGTTCCACCGCCTTCTCATCGACGGCGAGGGCTGGCAGCCCGTCGTCGACGGCCTCGGCAATTCCGATGCGGCCTGCAGCGATGCCGCCGGAAATTTCTACTACGCCGACATCAAGCATCCCGGCATTTTCAAAGTCGCAGCCGACGGCACGAAAACTCGCCTTAGCGCCGAGACGGCCAGCGGCTTAAAGTTCGGCCCCGACGGCAAACTCTACGGCTGTCTCGGCGCCAAGAAACGACTCTTCACCGTCGACCCCGTGACCGGCACCATCGACATCCTCCTCGAAGACGTGCAACCCAACGACCTCGTCATCACCCGCCGCGGCCACGTTTTTTTCACCGAGACCGCGAAAAAACAGGTCACGTTCTTCGACCCCGCGACGAAGACGAAACGCATCGCCGCCACCGATCTCGCCAACCCCAACGGCATCACTCTTTCGCCCGACGAAGGCACGCTCTCCGTCAGCGAACACGCCGGTGAATTCGTCTGGACCTTCCGCGTCGCCTCCGACGGCACGCTCGACGCGAAGATGCCCACCATGACGATGCGCCGGCCCGTCGATCCGAAGGGCGAGTTCAAGCACAACAATCCCCCGCCCTATGTCACCGCCGCCCGTGGCGATGGCATGACGACCGACACCCTCGGTCGCACCTACGTGACGACCGCCCTCGGCGTCCAAGTCTTCGATCCCACGGGCCGCCTCTGCGGTGTGATCGACAACCCCGTCCGCGGCAGATCGGTCACGAGTTGCGTCCTCTCCGGCCCCGACCGCGACCTCCTCTACGTCACGAGCGGTTCCGCCATCTTCCGCCGCAAAGTGCTGGCGAAGGGAGTCCCTCCCGGAAAATCGTAGTCAAGAACCGGAGTTTCGGGCGGCACCTTCCGTCGAGCGGCCGCTTTTCATTCTGCCCTTTGGAAACACTCGCGACCCTCCCTCGGGCGCCGCGTCCAGCTCGTTAACCCACCCCATGAAAAACTCTTTCCTCTTTCTCCTGCTCCTGCCGCTTCTCCTCGCCGCCGTCCCCGCCGCCTCGCTCCCGCCCCGGCAGATGGAAACGCTCGGCCGCGGCGTCATCGCGATCAAGTCCGAGCCCGGAAAAATCTTTGTCTCGTGGCGTGTTCTCGGCACCGATCCCGTCGGTCTCGCCTTCAACTTATACCGGTCCGCCGACGGAGCCACCCCTGAGAAACTCAACCCCGCTCCCCTCACCGGCGCGACCCACTTCACGGACGCCACCTTCAACCCGGCCGCCACCAACACCTACTCCGTCCGCGCCCTTCTCGCCGGTGCCGAGCAACCGCCGTCCGCCCGCTCCGTCGCCGCGACGATTCCCGCCAACGCCCCCGCCCGCCCGTATTTCTCCATTCCGCTCCAAACGCCCATCGGCTACACCCCCAACGACACCTCGGTCGGCGACCTCGATGGCGACGGCGAATACGAGATCATCGTCCACCTGACCGGCCGCGCCCGCGACAACTCGCGGGCCGGTATCACCGACGAACCCATCTTCCACGCCTACAAACTCGACGGCACGCTCCTCTGGTCGATCAACCTCGGCAAAAATATCCGCGAAGGCGCCCATTACACGCAGTTCCTGGTTTACGATTTCGACAGCGACGGCCGCGCCGAACTCATTTGCAAAACCGCCGACGGCACCGTCGACGGCACCGGCAAAATCATCGGCGACCCCAAAGCCGACTACCGCACGCAGGGCGAAGACCTCGTCCCCTCGCGCGACAAGAGCGGCAGCGTCACAACCCCCGACGGTAAACGGATGGCCTCCCGCGCCGGCTACGTCCTCGCCGGTCCCGAATTCCTCACCGTGTTCGACGGCCGCACCGGCGCCGCCCTTGCCACCGCCGACTACGTTCCCGCCCGCGGCGACGTGAATGCCTGGGGCGATGGCTATGGCAACCGCGTCGACCGTTTCCTCGCCGGTGTCGCCTATCTCGACGGCGTCCGTCCCAGCGCCGTTATGTGCCGCGGCTACTACACGCGCTCCGTCCTTGCCGCCTGGGACTGGCGCGACGGCAAACTCACCCAACGCTGGATCTTCGACAGCGACCAACACGGCCCCGCCGACAACACCAACCCCTACCGCGGCCAGGGAAATCACAATCTCTCCGTCGCCGACGTCGATGGCGACGGCCGCGACGAGATCGTTTACGGCGCCATGTGCATCAATGCCGACGGCACGCCACGTTACTCGACCAAACTCGGCCACGGTGACGCCCTCCACGTTTCCGACCTCGACCCCACCCGACCCGGCCTCGAGGTCTTCGCCATCCACGAGAATCCCAAGCACCCCTACGGCATCGAATTTCGCGACGCCAACACCGGCGCGCTCATTTGGGGCAAACCCGGCGGCACCGCTCCCGCCCCCGATGTCGGCCGCGGCGTCGCGTTCGACATCGATCCCCGCCACCCCGGCAACGAAATCTGGTCCACCTTGCCCGGCCTCAACAACGCCCGGGGCGAAATCATCTCCGCCAAGAAACCCAACTCGGTTAACTTCGCCGTCTGGTGGGACGGCGACCTCCTCCGCGAACTCTTGAACGGCAACACCGTTTCAAAATGGGATTGGCTGACCGAGACAACCCACCTCCTTTTCACCGCCGAAGGCTGCACCGCCAACAACAGCACCAAATCGAATCCCGCCCTCAGCGCCGACCTCCTCGGCGACTGGCGCGAAGAGGTGATCCTCCGCACCACCGACAACAAGGAGCTCCGCATTTTCTCCACGACGATCTCCACCGAGCATCGCCTCACCACCTTGATGCACGACCCGCAATATCGCCTCGCGATCGCCTGGCAGAATGTCGGCTACAACCAACCGCCACACCCCGGTTTCTTCCTCGGCGAGGGCATGAAACCGGCACCGCGACCAAACCTCACGTTCGTCGCTCCTTCGAAATAGCCGGCGCTCACCACGCCTACTTCGCGGCGACAAACGGCAGGTAGTTGGGGCGCAGAATCTCGTGCCCGGGACGATTCACTCCGGCAAGAATCAGGTTCGCGACCGCCTTACCCGAGATGACCGCCGACTCCATGCCGTAGTGATAGGGACCATCGGTATAGTCGCCGGCCAGCCACACCCCGGGCATACCCGTTTCATGCGTGCGCGGCACCTTCGACCAGTATCCCACCCGCGTTCCGCAATAAGTGCCGCGCAGCCGCAGCACCGTCGCATCCGTCGGCACTTGCCCGCGGCACGTGGGGAAAAATCGGTCCAAGTCGGCCCGGGACGCCGCGATCAACTGCTCGTCGGTGAGGTGCTGCACATCCTCCGCCGCATCGATCAGAACTTGGAGGATACTGCCCGTATGCGTGAGCCCGCTCCAGCCGCGCCAATGGTGCGCCTTGTCGGCCACCGCGTCGAAGATCGGACCGTGCGTTCGGTCGCGGTTCGAGATGTAGACATTTCCATCGGTGAAAACCTGGGCGTCATACCACAGCGTCAGCGTGATAATGGGCGTTTCCCTGAGCTCCGTCAGTCCGGCAAACGGCGCCCGTGATCGGAATTCGGTCGGAACCAGCGGTGGCACGGCATAGCCCGGGATGGCAAAAATCACGTGATCATACGCGCGGCTCTCACCCCCAGCTGTGGTCAGACTCGCGCCTGAACCCCCGGTCGGCACCACCGCCGTCACCGGTGCCTCAAGGTGAATTTTTGCACCGCGCGATCGCACAAAATCCGCCAGCGGTGCGATCAACGCATCCGCCAGCGGCGCACCGAAGAAGGTCGTGTCGAATCGCCCCATGCTCCCATACATTGTGCGGAGAAATTTGATGAAAGACGTGGCGCTCGCCTCTTCCGGGCGCAGTCCTTGAATCGTCACCGCCTCAAGTTCGAGTTGCCGGCTGATCGCTTCGGTCATCCCTTCCGCCCGCAAAAACTCCGTGATCGGCATTCCGTCGAAGCTCTCAGCCGTCACATTGTCCATCCGTAGAATTCGGAGGATAAAGCCGGTCAGCTTGAGCCGCTCGCCGGGCGTCAGACCGGGAAACGTGGCCAGTCCCCGCAGCGTCTTGAACACCGATTTGCCCGCGAGCAGGGTATCGATCCGCCCGGTCGCGCCGTTGCAGATGTAGTAGTTCCCGTCGGTCTCACGCAACGGCAGCGGATGCCCGATCGCCGCAAACAGCGCGTCTTTGTTGTGATACCAAGGGAAGTCCAGATGGATGCCGGTCTCGGTCGGTCGGCCCTTGGCATCCAGCCACGATGCGCATTGCCCGCCGAGAAAAGGCGCGGCTTCGAATAGCTCGATTTCGAAGTCCTCCGGGGCCGCCAGCAGCACGTGAGCCGCCGCCGAAAGACCGGAAATCCCGCCCCCGACGATGGCGATACGTTGTGGCATAAAGGTGAGGTGCGCCAGAGCCCGAATTTAATTCAAAGCTTTATTGTTGGTTGAGCGCTATGCGGCAGCGGCCCGTTACCAAAATCGAAGACGGCGCTTCGAGGCCGATCACTTGGGCGCAAGTGGCGCACGCGTGACCTTCCATTTGCCTTTCGCGGCACCATCCGTCGTCGTGCTGTCGTAAGTCCCTTCCAAGCGATTGTCTTTCAACTCGCCCGTCAGTTTGCTCGACGCCGAAGCGCCTTGGACATCCCAAGCGAAAACCGCCTCAACCTTGCTGCCTTCAACCGCGACCGACTTGGTCACCGTCGGAATGGCCGAACCCTCAAAGGTAAACGTGGCCTCCATCTCCCAAGCCGCATCTTTCCCCGGTTTGAAGGTAAGTTTCAACGCTCCGCTGGATCCATTTTCGCCCGTCCATTCGCCGGAAAACTCACCGGCGAACGAGGCGGCAGCCGCCAGCGCCTTCACCGGCGGTTTGGTTTCGGCCGCCAGCACCACGACAGCGTGAGCGAGGCCAAGGAAGAGCAGGGCAATGGGGATATTTTTCTTCATGAGGTAAAAAAGCGGGGAAAACAGTTCGGCCACCAGGGCGCACCGGAAAAGGGGAACGCGGGGACCAAGCCCTGTTCCAGTTTTTGCGCGCACTCAAGTCGAGCCCAATATCACAGAACGGCTGAACCTTGAGCTCAAGCCGTCTTGCTCGCTGGCAGCGGCGAGTGAATTTTTCCTACTGAAGATTGCCCCACTGCGCTCCCGGGCTTTGGCTCCCGTCGCATGCACCTCACGCACCTCGCCTGCACCGCCTGCGCCAAAGAACACGACGCCACGGTTCCCCAGAACGTCTGCACTGCCTGCGGCAAACCTCTCTTCGCGCACTACGATCTCGTCGCCGCCGCGAAAACGCTCACCAAGGAATCTCTCCGCACCCGCGAGAAATCGCTCTGGCGTTACCGCGAGGTCCTCCCCGTCAAAAACGCCGCCGACGTCGTCACCCTCGGCGAGGGCTGGACTCCTCTCCACCCCGCGCCCCGTCTCGGGGCCAAGCACGGCCTCAGCCGCCTTTTCATCAAAGACGAAGCGCAAAATCCCACCGCCAGTTTCAAGGCTCGCGGCATGACCGCCGCCGTCTCGATGGCCAAACAATACGGTCTTAAAAAACTAGCCGCCCCCTCGGCCGGCAACGCCGCCGGCGCTCTAGCCGCCTACGCCGCTCGCGCCGGCATGGAAGCCCACCTCTTCATGCCGAGGGACACCCCCAAGGCCAATATCATCGAGTGCGAACAGATGGGCGCTTTCGTCACGCTCATCAACGGCCTCATCACCGACTGCGGCGCCGAGGTCGCCAAACGCAAAGTGGCCGAGGGCTGGTTTGATGTCTCCACGCTCAAAGAACCCTACCGCGCCGAAGGAAAAAAGACCCTCGGCTACGAGCTCGCCGAGCAACTTAACTGGACGCTCCCCGACGTCATCCTCTACCCCACCGGCGGTGGCACCGGCCTCGTCGGCATGTGGAAAGCCTTCGACGAGATGGAGCGCATGGGCTGGATCGATTCAAAGCGCCCGCGGATGTTCAGCGTCCAAGCCGAAGGCTGCCAGCCCATCGTCCGCGCCTTTCAAGCCGGAGAAAAATTCGCCGCCGAACACCTCGGCGCCCAAACCCGCGCGTCCGGCCTACGCGTGCCGAAAGCCATCGGCGATTTCATCATGCTGGACGCCCTGCGCAAATCCGGCGGCGGCGCCCTCGCGGTTTCCGACGACCAGATGATTTCCTGCACGAAAGAAGTCGGCTCGGCCGAAGGCATCTTCGTCGCCCCCGAAGGCGCCGGCTGCTACGCCGCCCTCAAAATGCTCCTCGCCGCCAACCAAGTGCAGCCCGACGACACCATCGTCCTTTTCAACACGAGCACCGGCCTGAAGTATCTCGAGTGCTACGGCGGCTGAGCCGGGCCGCTCTCACCGCACCTGCAGCGTCGAGCCGTCGTATTCGAGCCCCAGCGACGGAATCACCACGGCCTTCTTGTCGCCGTCCTTGCGCACCGTGCCCGCGATCCACGCGTCGTGCCCGCAAGCCGTCGCCGCCGCGACCACTGCGTCCGCCGTCTCCGGCGCCACATACGCCGCAAATCCGATGCCCATGTTAAACGTCGCGTAAGCCTCCCGCAGCGTGATCGGCCCCGCGTCCATCATAAATCTAAACAGCGCCGGGACCTCGCGCGGCTCGGTGATTTCGTAAACAAACGGCTCGTCGAGCCGCATCAGCTTCCGCCAGCCGTGGCCCGTCACGTGCGAGACGTAGTTTAACTTCAGCCCGGCCTGCTGACACCGGCTCACGAAATCCACATAGATCGCCGACGCCGCGAGCAACGCCTCGCCATACGTGCGCGTGTCGCCACGACCGATCGGCGTTTGGTAACCCTGCGGCAACTTATCCGCGATCAACCGACACAAGCTGAGCCCGTTCGTCTGCACTCCCGTCGAAGCGAGAAAAATGATCGCGTCCCCGTCCTTCACGTCGCCCGTGATGCGTCGCGATTTCGGCTCGATCTTCCCGACCGCCGACCCCGCGAGCACGATGGCGTTCGCGTTGACGATGCCGCGCAGCGTCGGCGTCTCACCGCCGCCCCACACCGCCCCAGCCTTGCGGCAACCCGCCGCCCAGCCATCGACCAGCGCCTGCATCCGCGGTTCGTCCGTAAACCACGCCGACTCGCCCACCGCCGCGTGCATCGCCACTGAGATCGGCAGCGCGCCGCACGTGATCAGGTCGTTTACAATCGTCGCCACCGTATCGATGGAGATCTCACGATAGAAATTCTTACCCGTCGCCGCATACACGGCATCCGCGACCAGATTCTTCGTGCCCAGCCCCTCCTCGACGTGGGCCAAAAAGTGATCCGCCGCCTCCATCAAGTAGCAGCTCTCGCCCCGCGTGTTCGCCGGCTCGGCGTAACCGTGACTCGCCAACAGCGGCGCCGTCGTCTTCGCCGCTTTTTGGCACGCGCGCTTAAACGCATCGAGCTGATCGTAATTTACCCCGGAAGATTCGTAGCTGAGGGACATGAAATTGAAGGAATGGCTAACGGTTTCCCGGATGAAAACCAATCAGAGGTTTCTTCGGCGCCGGCGGCGGATTGAGCAACGGCTGCAACCGCTCCAACACTTCGCGCAACACGACATCGTGCTCCAGAAGTTTTTTGTCGATTTCGGAAAGGCGTCGGAGCGTAGAGAGGTTGGAAACCAGTTGCTCCCGCAAAGCCACAAAGGCACGGATCAGATACAGGCTCATCTGCACCGCCCGCTCGCTGCGCAGGACATTCGCCGCCATCAAGGCGCCGTGCTCGGTGAAGACGCGGGGGAGATACTTGCGGTGCTTTCCGCGCCCGTCCGTTTTTAAGGTCGCAATTTGCGACCTTAAAACGGCGCCTCCGCTTTGCCCAATACTTGAAGCCGCAATCTGCGACCTCAAGTGCTCAACTTCTTCGTCGGTCAGGTAGAAACAGAAATCCTCCGGAAACCTCCCCGCATTCCGCCGCACCGCCTCATTCAGCCGCTTCGTCGGCACCCCATACAACTTCGCCAGATCCGCATCGAGCACCACCTTCTGCCGGCGCACGGCGTAGATCTTCGGCAGCACGGAATCGGGCGCTTTTTTCGCCATCGCCGCGCCCTCAGTAACTCCTGCCTTCGGACTTCTCGAAATAATTGAGAAACGCCTGATTCACGACGCGATAGCCGCCGGGCGTGGGATAGCGGCCGGTGAAATACCAATCGCCCGTATGCTCCGGCACCGCCGCATGAAGGTGCTCGATGGTCTGGAAGATGATCTCGATCTCACCCTTCCACTCAATGTCAGCCGGGCGCACCCGTTCCACGATCTTGGCTGAAATCTCCTCCGGCGTGAACGATTCGTAGATCTTCCGCACGTGGTTCGTCCCGGTCGGCTTCGCCAACTCCGCCACACACAGGGCGTGCACCTCGTCGAGCACCGCCGCCTGACCGCGCTCCTTTAGCAGCGCCACCGCCGCCTCGAACGCGACGAATTTGCCCAACTCCGACATATCGATGCCATAACAATCCGGGTAGCGGATCTGCGGCGCCGTCGAGACGATCACGATTTTCTTCGGATTGAGCCGCGTCAGAATCCTCAAAATCGACTTCCGCAGGGTCGTGCCGCGCACGATCGAGTCGTCCACGCACACCAGATTGTCGCCGGGCCGCACCGAACCGTAGGTGATGTCGTAGACGTGGCTCGCGAGCTGATTTCGCATCCCTTCCTGCCCGATAAATGTCCGGATCTTGATGTCCTTGCTGACCACTTTCTCGCCCCGGGGCCAGTTGCCCAGAATCAGTTCATCCAACAGCGTCTCATCCAACGTGCCCGCCGCGCTCGCTTTCAAAATCGCCGTCTTCACCTCGCCGCGTCGCCGCGTTCGCAACTCCGACATCAACCCGTAATACGCGGCCTCCGCCGTGTTCGGAATAAAACTAAAAACGGTGTTGGCCCAATCGTTCCCGATGGATCGGCAAATCTGGTCGGCCAATCGCCCGCCCAACGCCTGCCGCTCGCGGTAGATGTCCACATCGTTGCCGCGCGAAAAATAGATGCGCTCGAAGGAACAGGACGTCCTTGGCAACGCCGCCGTGAACGCCTCCGAGCTAATCGCTCCCCGGCGCTTGATCACGACCACGTGGCCGGGAGCCACTTCCTTGACCTGCTCCACCGCGAGATCGAACACCGTCATCAGCGGCGCCCGCTCCGAGGCAAACGCGATCACTTCGTCATTCTGAAAATAGAACGCCGGCCGAATGCCCGACGGGTCTCGCGCCACGAACGCATCGCCGTTGCCGATCTGACCGCAAAGCGTGTAGCCGCCGTCCCACTTCTCCGCCGCCCGCCGGATGACGCGCGCCACGTCGAGGTCCTCGCTGATGCGCCGCGAGAGTTCCTCGCCCGCGAGATTCCGCGTGCGCAGAAACCGGTAAATATCCTCGTGCTCCTCATCGAGGTAGAATCCGATTTTCTCCAAAATCGCCTGCGTATCCGTGGCGTAGATCGGGTGCTGACCCATCGCGGTGAGCGACTGGTTGAGCTCGGTCGTATTGGTCAGATTAAAATTACCGCACAGCGCCAAGTTGCGTGTCGGCCACGGCGAGCGCCGAAAAAACGGGTGACACGAGCTGAGGCTGTAGCCGCCGCTGGTGCCGTAGCGCAGATGCCCCATCAACGACTCGCCCCCAAAATCGAAATGCTTTTTCACCGTGTCGGTGAATTCCGGGTGAATCATGCCGCTCGCAAGCCGCTCGTTGTATTGGCCGAGCAGCGCCTTGAAAATCTTGTCGAGCGGATTGCTCTTCACGCACCGCTCACGAAACATGAAGGGCTCGCCGGCCGGCACGTCCAACTTCACGCACGACACGCCGGCGCCGTCTTGTCCGCGGTTGTGCTGTTTCTCCATCAGGAGAAACAGCTTGGTAAAACCCCACAGCGGCGTCCCGTATTTTTCCTGATAAAAACTGAGCGGCTTCAGCAGTCGCACCAGTGCGATTCCGCATTCGTGAGTGATCGAGTCACTCATACGGCGGCCCCTGCATCCTGCCCGACAATTGCACCCGTTTCGGTCTGATTTTTATCCAAAAATTGCGGCTCGCGACTCATAAAAACGGCCATCTCGAAGGCCTCCCGGATTTCGTCAACGGCTTTCTGATTCCAACGCGTCTTAAGATCCTCCGGCCGCGTCCGCGCTTCCCTTGACCGCATCCGGGATGTCCTGAAACTTCGACGCTCCGACCATGTTGATCCTTCGCGGCTCGCCCGCCCTTTCGTCCTTCCGACTCCAAAAGCTCCAGGCCGCTCTCGTCGCCGACGGGCTTCCCGTTCGGGCTCTCACCGCCGAGTTCGTACACTTGGCCGAGACGAGTGCGCCCCTCTCGCCCGCCGAGCACTCCGTCCTCACGCGGCTGCTCACTTACGGTCCACGCCGCACCGCCACGTCCGTTACCGGCCTGCTCCAGATCGTGGCGCCGCGCCCCGGTACGATTTCACCCTGGTCGTCCAAAGCCACCGACATCGCGCGCCTCTGCGGCCTGACGACCATCCAACGCCTCGAACGCGTGATCGCCTACACTGTCGAGCTCGATGTTCCCGCCGTCGCCTTTCCGCTTTCCGCCCTCGACCCCGCCCAACTCAAAACCCTCCGCGCCAAACTCCACGACCGCATGACGGAATCCGTCTTCGGCGATCTCGATGCCTGCGCCGCGCTCTTCCGCCAAGAGCAACCGCGCCCGATGAACTCCATTCCGGTGCTCGCCGCCGGCCACAGCGCCCTCGTCGCCGCCAACCAATACCTCGGCCTCGCCCTCGCCGACGACGAGATCGACTACCTCGTCACCGCCTTCACCACCCTCGGCCGCGATCCGAACGACATCGAATTGATGATGTTCGCCCAGGCCAACTCCGAGCACTGCCGCCACAAAATTTTCAACGCCACGTGGACCATCGACGGCCAGCCCCAAGACCAGTCGCTGTTCCAGATGATCAAAAACACCTACGCGCTGCACCCCGAGGGGATCCTCTCCGCCTACAAGGACAACGCCGCCGTCCTCGTCGGCACCCGCGGAGGCCGCTTTTTCGCCGATCCGGTCACACACGAATATGCCCCGCACGAGGAGGAAATTCACCTGCTCTGCAAGGTCGAGACCCACAATCACCCGACCGCCATCTCACCGTTTCCCGGCGCCGCCACCGGCTCCGGCGGCGAGATCCGCGACGAGGGCGCCACCGGCCGCGGCGGAAAACCGAAAGCTGGCCTGGTCGGTTTCTCCGTCTCAAATCTGAAAATCCCCGGAGCCGTCCGGCCATGGGAAAAAGATTTCGGCAAACCTGCCCGCATCGTCTCCGCCCTCGACATCATGCTCGAAGGCCCGCTCGGCGCCGCCGCTTTCAACAACGAATTCGGTCGGCCCGCCATCAACGGCTACTTCCGCACCTTCGAACAAGAGGTGCCCAACGCCCGCGGCACCGAGCTCCGCGGTTATCACAAACCCATCATGCTCGCCGGCGGCCTCGGCAACATCCGCGCCGAACACGTCAAAAAAGCCGCCATCAATCCCGGCGATCACCTGATCGTCCTCGGCGGCCCGGCCATGCTCATCGGTCTCGGCGGCGGTGCCGCCAGCTCCCTCACCGGCGGTGCCGCCCACGCCGATCTCGATTTCGCCAGCGTGCAGCGTGACAACGCCGAGATGGAGCGCCGCTGCCAGGAGGTCATCGATCGATGCTGGGCTCTTGGTGCGGAGAATCCCATTTCATTTATCCACGACGTCGGCGCCGGCGGCATCTCCAACGCCCTCCCCGAGCTCGTCAACGACGGCGGCCGCGGCGGAAAATTTCAACTCCGCGCCGTCCCCAACGCCGAACCCGGCATGTCCCCGCTCGAGATTTGGTGCAACGAGTCGCAAGAGCGCTACGTCCTCGCGGTTCCCGCCGCCCGCCTCGCCGCCTTCCGCACCCTCTGCGAGCGCGAGCGCTGCCCCTTCGCCGTCGTCGGCGAGGCCACCGTCGAGAAACAACTCGTCCTCGAGGATTCGCATTTCAAGAACACTCCCATCGACCTCCCGCTCGACGTGCTGCTCGGCAAACCGCCGCGCATGGCCCGCACGGACGTCACCCTCGCTCGCCCGCGCAAGCCCCTCGACCTCGGCGAGCTCACGCTGCTCGATATCGTCCATCGCGTGCTCTCGCACCCGGCCGTGGCCGACAAGACGTTCCTCATTTCCATCGGCGACCGCTCCCTCGGCGGCCTCATCGCCCGCGACCAGATGGTCGGTCCGTGGCAGGTTCCCGTCGCCGACTGCGCGGTCACCGCTGCCGCCTTCGATGTCTTCACCGGCGAAGCGATGGCCATGGGCGAGCGCACACCCGTCGCCATCAACGACGCCGCCGCATCCGCCCGCCTCGCCGTCGGCGAAGCCCTCACCAATCTCGCCGCCGCCCAGATTAGCGAGCTCGGCAAAGTAAACTTGTCCGCCAACTGGATGGCTGCTCCCGCCATCGCTGGCGACGGCGCCGACCTCTATGCCGCCGTCTCCGCCATCGGCCTCGATCTCTGCCCCGCGCTCGGGATCACCATTCCCGTCGGCAAAGACTCGATGAGCATGAGCACCGCGTGGAAGGAGCCCGCCGTCGGCAACCGCGAGGGCCTTCACAAACGCATCACCGCGCCCACCTCCCTCATCATCTCCGCGTTCGCCCCCGTCACCGACATCCGCCTCACCCTCACGCCGCAGCTACGCTACGATGCTCCGGATTCCGCTTCTCAACCCTCAACGCTCAACTCTCAAACCGCCGAACTGATCGGCGACACCGTCCTACTGCTGATCGATCTCGGCCGCGGCAAGAACCGCCTCGGCGGCTCGATCCTCGCCCAAGTCGTCTCGCAGATGGGTGAAGCCCCGCCCGACGTCGACAGCGCCCACGACCTCAAGCAATTTTGGGCCGTCATCCAGCAACTCGGCCGCGACGGCAAACTCCTCGCCTACCACGACCGTTCCGACGGCGGCTTGCTCGCCACCGTCGCCGAAATGGCCTTCGCCGGTCACACCGGCGTCGATCTCGAAATTCTCTCTGGCCACAACGTCGACAGCACCCTCTTCAATGAAGAACTCGGCGCCGTCATCCAGATTCGCGCCGCCGACCTCGACTCCGTTTCGCAGACCCTCCGCCAACACGGCTTCAAAGCCTGCACCACGCGCATCGGCACGCTCAACCGCGAGCACCGGTTCCGCATCAAGCGCGGCGGCAAAATCCTCCTGGATGAAGACCTCTTCGCCCTCCGCGCGGTGTGGTCGGATGTCACCCACCGCATGGCCGCCCTCCGCGACCATCCCGCCTGCGCCGACTCGGAACACCAACTCCGCCAAGACCGCACCAACCCCGGCATCACCCCCGTCGTCACGTTCTCCGTTTCCGATTCTTCCGTGGCCTCTGTGGGCCACTCCCGCCCCTCCGTCGCGATCTTGCGCGAACAAGGCGTCAACGGCGAAGTCGAGATGGCCGCCGCTTTCACCCGCGCCGGCTTCCGCGCCGTCGATGTCCACATGACCGACATCCTCAGCGGCCGTGTGTCGCTCAAGGACTTCCGCGGCCTCGCCGCGTGCGGCGGCTTCAGCTACGGCGACGTCCTCGGCGCCGGCGAGGGCTGGGCCAAGAGCATTTTGTTCAACGATCATGCCCGCGCCGAGTTCGCCGCTTTCTTCGCCCGCGAAGACACCTTCGCTCTCGGCGTGTGCAACGGCTGCCAGATGCTGAGCAACCTCAAGTCGATCATCCCGGGATCGGACCACTGGCCACGCTTCGTGCAGAACCAAAGCGAGCGCTACGAAAGCCGCTACGTCTCGGTCAAAATCGAGCCGAGCCCGAGCATCCTCTTCGCTGGCATGACCGGCAGCGTGCTCCCCATCGCCGTCGCCCACGGCGAAGGCTTTACCGAGTTCGCCGACGCCGCCGCGCTCAACCATTGCGCCGCCTCCGGTCTCGTCGCCGCCCGCTTCGTGGACAACCACCACCAACCGACCGAAGCCTACCCGCTCAACCCCAACGGCTCCCCCCAAGGCCTCACCGCGTTCACAACGACCTCGGGCCGCGTGACGATCATGATGCCGCACCCCGAGCGCGTCTTCCGCAGCGCGTGCATGAGCTGGGCTCCCAAAACCTGGGGCGAAGACAGCCCGTGGATGCAGCTCTTCTACAACGCGCGGGCTTGGGTGGGATAGGATGCGACCACAAAACCAACCAAATGAATACCTCTCCCTTTTCGCTACGTATTTTTGTAGCTGATGGCGATCCTGATGGCCTCCGCATCGTTGATCGTTCGAATTGGATTGGGAAAGCGGTCGTGTTTCCGAGGGCGCTGTTGCCGAGAATCAAAAGTCGGGAAGAGTTCAATCAAACTGGTATTTACCTGTTGCTCGGTCCTCGCGAGGACGCGGATGGCGACATCCTCTACATCGGCGAGGGCGATCCTATTCGGCCACGTCTAGATAGCCACTATGCGAAGAAAGATTTCTGGACGCGCGCCGTGTTTTTCGTGGCGGGCCCAGGGCAATTAAACAAAGCCCACGTCCAATTCCTCGAAGCCCGGCTCGTTAAGCAAGCACTGGCAGCCAAGCGCGTGCCGCTTGAGAACAGCAATTACCCAGCTGAGCCCAGCTTGTCAGAAGCAGATCGCGCAGACATGGAGGTTTTCCTTGGAAACATGCTCAGCATGCTGCCGGTTCTAGGTATCCACGCTTTTGAGCTACCCGACTCGAAGCCGAGTGGAGCAAGGAAAGATCCATCGCAGATTTTACTAAAGTGCAAAGGTAAGGGTGTAACCGCCAGTGGCTACGACACCACGCAAGGATTTGTCGTCCACGCCAATTCTTGGGTCGTTCCACTCTCCGAAGAACCACCGTCATTGGCGATCCACGTGCCTTCGGTGCACAAAATGCGCCGCGAGTTTCTTGCGCGGAGCATTCTAAAGGAGGAGCAAGGTCATCTCGTCTTTACCCAAGACTACACGTTCAGTTCGCCGTCGCTAGCCGCCGCGTTTGTATTGGGACGAAGCGCCAACGGCCGGACCGAGTGGCATGACGCCACAGGGAAGACGCTAAAGGAGCTGCAGGAGTCCGCGGCGAAATAGAGGCTGATCACCGCATCTCCACCGAGTGGTTGATCACCAACGTCGGCGGCCTTCGACGGCTTGGGCGCCAAGTTTGACCACCAAGCGCCCGCACTTACCGTTTCGCCGTGCAAGCCACGGTCAGCAGCAAATATCAGATTACGATCCCGGCCAAGTTGCGGAAAAAATTCCATCTGAAGCCGGGCATGAAACTGCTCTTCGATGAACAAGCGGCCGACCTCCGGGCGAAGCCCAAACATGACTTCGACCTGGAGGCCATGCGCGGCGCCCTCGGCGCGGCCAAGAACTTCGAGCCTGGCAAGACCTCGACTCAAATCCTCCGCGAATTGCGCGGCTATGACCGCAGCAGCCTGTGACCACCGCGGTAGACAGTTCCGTCCTGTGGGCCATAGCCAAGGGCGAAGAAGACGGCCCGGGATGGTTGGAAAAGCTAGCCGAGTGCCGCAGCGAGGGACGGTTGGTAGTCTGCGATATCGTTTGGGCCGAGACCCGCCCCGCCTTCCCGACCGCCGCCGCGCACGCCGGTTTCTTCTCCCAACTCAGCGTCCATTTCGATCCATCCGATGAAGCGGTCGCCAACTTGGCCGGCGAAATCCAAGACCGCTACCGCAAAGCCAGCGGTAAACGCCTCCGCCTGATCGCCGACTTCCTGATCGGCGCACACGCCGCGATGCGCGCCACCCGGCTCGCCACAAAAGACGACGGTTTCTTTCGCGCCCAATTCCGAAAACTGTCGGTCGTGCGGCCAGCCTGAATTCAACGGCCAAAGCGATCCGGCCCGCCAAGGATTCGCCTTTGACGCCCGCCGCTCCATCCGCCCGGCTGCCCCCTGTTCTCCCGGCTCATCTCCACCGTTAGTACCCTAAAAACATGGAACGCAAATCCGCCCAAGAATTCGATCAAGAGCTGCTCTACCTCTACGACTACTACGTCCACGGCCAGATCGACCGGCGCACGTTTCTCGAGCGCGCCGCCAAGTTTGCCGTCGGTGGCGTCACCGCTCTCGCGCTCTTGGAAATGCTCAATCCCCATTACGCCTTCGCCGCCCAAGTCCCCAAGGAAGACGCGCGCGTCCTCACCCGCTACGAGAAATTTCCCTCGCCCGCCGGCAGCGGCGAATGCCGCGGTCTCCTAGCGAAACCCGCCGGCGCCAAAGGCAAACTTCCCGGCGTTATCGTCATTCATGAAAACCGTGGCCTGAATCCCTACATCGAGGACGTCGCCCGCCGCGTCGCCCTCGCCGGCTTTGTTGCCTTCGCGCCCGACGCGCTCTTCCCCTTCGGCGGCTACCCCGGCACCGACGACGAGGGCCGGGCCATGCAGTCCAAAATGGACGGCAAGAAACTCACCGAAGATTTCGTCGCCGCCACCCAGTTCCTCCACGCGCACCCCGAGTGCAACGGCTCGATCGGCGTGACCGGCTTCTGCTACGGCGGCGGCATGGCCAACACCCTTTCGTGGCGTCTTCCTGAAATCGTGAAAGCCGCCGTGCCCTACTACGGCGGTCAACCCACCGCCGAAAACGCCGCCAAGATCAAGGGCTCGCTTTTGCTCCACTTCGGCGAACTCGACGCCCGCGTAAACGCCGGCTGGCCTGCGTGGGAAGCCGCGCTGAAAGCCGCCAAGGTGGAATACGAGGCCTTCATCTACCCCGGCACGAATCACGGCTTCCATAACGACACGACGCCCCGCTTCGACAAAGCCGCCGCCGAGCTCTCTTGGACCCGCACCATCGAGTTCTTCAAAAAGAAACTCGGCTGAGCCCGTCCGATGTGGGAGCGAGCTTGCTCGCGCCGAGAAGACCAAAATCGCGAGCAAGCTCGCTCCCACACCCCGCTCCCAATTTCGATCAGAATTCGCGCTCCTTCGCGCCCATTCGCGGTTAAAAAATCCTTCCCCTCATCCCACCCGCGCAAACGCCACGATCTCGTTCTGCTCGCGGTGATTCGTCCAGAAATTCGTCCCGTCAAACGCCAGACCGCGCGCCGAAAAGCCCAGCTTGGCCAGCATCTCGCAGCCGCCGGTGGCCGGATCGAATCGCTCGATAAAGTAGTCGTCCGACTCTTCGTTCGTCGTGGTCGCCAGATAAAAAACCCCGCTCGCGAAGCACTGCCCCACCACCTGACGCGGCACCTCCAGCACCCGACCCGGTTTGCCGTCGGTGCCGATTGAAATCAATTTCTGCGGATACCACTGGCTGAGCACCAGCGACGTGCCGTCGTGCGACAGATGCGATCCCATCCCGTCCGGACACGGCAGACTGAACGCCGGATCAAACCCCACCCCCGGCCGCAGGCGGCGGATGCGCCGCGAATCGACATCCACGGCGTCGACTCCGCAGACGACGTAAAATTCTTCGCCCAACTTGGTGATGCCCCACACCGTGTCGCCGGCCGGCACCGCGCACTCCCACGTGACCTGCCACGACGAGCGGTCGAGGGCGTAGACTTTCTTCGTCTGCCGGGAGCTCAGCCAAAGCGTGCCGCCATCGACATAAATCGCCTGGGGCTTGGGAAACGGCGAGGCGAGGCGCTGCAATTCGGTTATCGTCGTCATCGTATGGGCAAGGTCAGGTCAAAGACCGCAGACTGGTCCTCAGTTCAGGTCGTTCTCCAGCACGACGCGGTAGCGCGCTTTGCCCGAACGCAGCCGCTCCAAGGCTTCGTTGATCCGCGACATTGGAAATTTCTCAATGATCGGCGCGATCGAGTGCCGCGCGCAGAACGCCATCATCCGTGCCGCCGTGGACGGGCTGCCGACCGGCGAACCGGACACCGACTTCTGGCCCATAATCAGCGAAAACGCCCCGACCGGCACCGGCTCAAGCACCGCGCCGACCAAATGCAGCCGCCCCCGGGGTGCCAGCGCGCTGATAAAAAGATCCCACGGCAACGTCACGTTCGACGTCACCAAAATGAAATCGAGCGAGCCCGCGAGTTGCTTGAGCTGATCCTTATCGACCGAGCTGACCGCCCGGTGCGCTCCGAGCTTCAGCGCCTCTTCCCGTTTCGATTCGCTGGAGGTAAAGGCCACCACTTCGCAGCCCCACTTGTTGAGAAATTGCAACGCGAGGTGCCCGAGTCCGCCGATTCCCACCACGCCGACCCGATCCGTCGGCCGCAGACCGTACTGCAGGAGGGGATTGAACACCGTGAGTCCGCCGCAAAACAGCGGCCCCGCGCTCTCGGATTGCATCGCATCCGGAATCGGCGTGGCCCACTCCCAGTTGCAACGCACGCGGTCCGCGAACCCCCCGTGCCGGCCCACGATCGTGGCTTCCCCGACGAGGCAGAGATTGTGGTCGCCCGCCAGACACTGCGCACACGACATGCAGCTGCCCGAGTGCCAGCCGAGACCGACCCGGTCACCGACCTTCACCCGCTTGGCGGTCGGGCCGGTCGCAGTCACCGTGCCCACCACCTCATGGCCGGCGACCATCGGGTAACTGGAAAAGCCCCAGTCGTTGTCGAGCATCGAGAGATCGGAGTGACAGATGCCGCAGTGGGAAACCTTGATTTCCACCTGCTCGGATTTGAGCGGGCCGGCGTCATACTCGTAGGGTTTGAGCGGTTGGCCTTTGCCAAACGCCGCATAGGCTTTGATCGGGGAGTTCATAAAGTGAAAAACAGAGGACGCTGACGAAGAAACGGCCGGATTTCGCAGTTGATCAGGCTGACCACTGCCTTGGCTGCCCGCATCGTTCAACTCGCTCAAAAAAGTGCAAGGAGTGGTCGGAACTATTTGCTCGGTCCGAGGCCGACAACACGTGGAGACCGGGGTCGCGCCCTCACGGCAATTCGTAAATCTCCACGATTCCCTCCCCCACGCCGCCATCCGCGCCGGCAACCTGCACGGTGTAACTGATCCCGGCGGTTAACGTGACGACCACCGCCGCATCCCTGCTCCCGGGCGTGAGCGGAAACGCTCCCACTTGGGCGAAGACGGCCGCAAGCGTCGGGTTCCAATCGTCGTTTTCCGCGATCTTCCCGGCGCCGTCGCGCACCTCGATCCTCGGGTTGGCGAGCACCCCCGGCAGGTTAAACGGCGGCAGGGCCAACGCCGGACCGATCCCACGGATCAACACGCGCCGCGTCCCCGTGCCGCTCAGGTAAAATCCAGCGATCAAAACATCGCTCCCAGTGCCCACGCGGTTCCGCGCCGCCAGTCCGATCAAGCGCGCCGCGCTCCCGCTGCCCGCGTCGTAAACTTCGGCCAAGACCGTTCCACCCGCTGTGCCGGTGACCTCGACCGTGTGCGCGCCGCGCACGGGTCGCAACAAAGCGGAATCGCGACTGGCCGCCGGAAATGGAAACGCCCCCAGCCCCGAGAACACCGGTCCAAACACCGCCGGCCAATCGTTGTTGTCCGCCACCTTCACCCCGTCGCGAAACAGTTCCATCCGCGGGTCCGCCATAAATGCCGGCAATCCAAACGCCGCCAACGCCGGTCCCGCCGCGCGCACGAGCAAGTCCTTCGAACCGCCATTGACGACAAATCCCATCGTCACCGTCTGGCCCACGGCGAGCGTGGTGCGTAACGAGACGCTCGACAGCCATGCCGCCGGATCGACCGCGACTTCCGCCGCTACGCTGGTCGCCGCACCGAGCGCATTCGTGATTACCACCGTGTAGTCGCCAGCATCCGTTACCTTCGCCGCCGGAATAACGAGGGTCGCTCCCGTCGCACCCGCGAGCGCGACGCCGTTTAAACGCCACTGATAGGCCAGCGGCGCCGCTCCGGTTGCCGTCACCCTGAGGCTCAATTCGCTCCCCATCACGACGCGCTTGCCCGGCGGTTGGGAAGTGATCGCAGGCACGCCCACACCCGTTGATGCCGCCCGCGCCACCTCGACCGAACGGGTCACCACGGGACTCGCCGAAAATCCCGCCAGCGTCGCCTGAAACGTAAACGGATACACGCCGTTGCCCTGCCCGATCGGCACCCTCGTCCGAAACGACACGATTCCGGCGGCGTCCGCCGTAACCGAAGTTTGCTCGATCACCGTGTTCCGAAGGCCATCGCTCACCCGCAGCGTCACCCCGCTGACCGGCCGGTCGGCGCCGTCGGTCACCGCGATCATAAACTCCAGCGTATCATCCCAGTTGCGCACCGGCGTCACCGTCGGCGTCACGCTCGCGAGCCGCAGCGCGGGCGGCGCCGCCGTCGTCGAGGCGGTGGCTTCATTGGTGTAAAGCGCGACGGGCGCGGCCGCGCTCACCGCCTGCACGCGGTAAAGATAGCTGACGCCGGATACGACCGTCGTGTCGCGATAACTCGCGACGTTGGCCGCGACCGTGGCGAGGTTCGTCCAACTCGTCGCCGCCCCTGCTTTGCGCTCAATCCGGAACCCGGTCTCACTCGCCGTCGTATCTGTCCAAGAAAGCTCAATCGCCGCGGCCTCGCCCGACGCCACCAAGGCGGCCGGCGCCGTCCAGTCGCCCAAATACTCCGCGATACCGTCGCGAATCGCGGTCGCGACGAGGCGTTTGAAACGCTCGTCCTGCAACGCCGCGTTGTCCGGCATCGGCATGTCCATGAACGCGATTTCGAGAATCACCGCCGGCCGCGTCGCGAGCCGATTCTCGCCGTAGCTGCCGTTGAATCCCTTCACGAGACGATCGCGCCACGTCGGATTATAGTCGCGCCGGATCGCGTTCATGACGCTGGCATGCAGCACGTCGGCGAGACGCTTGTTCTGCGCCGCAAAGGCGTTGCCCGTATCGTAAAGCGTCTCCGTCCCGGTGCCGCCGCCGCCGTTGTTGTGGATGCTCACGAGCAACTCGGCCTCGATCGCGTTCGCGTAGCGCGGTCGGCAGCGGATGTCTTGCTCGAGATGGGTAAAGCCCGACTCGTTCCAGACCGAGGGATCGGCCCCGAGCGCTTTCACGTGGTAGCGCGCCGCTTCCTGCCATTTCGGAAACCCCGACTCCCCGTTGCCGGCGTTGCGGTCGAGATTCCGCGTCGAGCGCACGTCGGCACCGTCGGCCACGAGCAAGTTGTTCAAAATCGTGACGAAATCGTGATTCACAAAATCTTCCACGATCCCCTGTAAAAACGGCCGCTGCAGCCCCCAGATGCTGCCCGTGAAATAATATCCGTGCCCCGGACTGATCGCGACGCGACGCCCGCTCAAAGCCTGAGCCGAGCGCACCGGCGGTGCGGGCAAGAGCACCGCGTCCCGAGCCACCGGCGGCACGGAGACGTTTTCCTTCGATTCGAAAAGCCGCTCCAACGGCACCCCGTCGATCAGGATATACAGGTCAAACGTCCGCAGCTCCGTCTCCAGCACGGCGCTCGCCGCTTCGTCGATTTCATGGGCAAACGCTTCAAACGCGCCGCTTCCCAACCCGAGTTCCAACACCTCGCGGCTGAAGTTCAGCTTGAGCCGACTCCCTTCGAGCGACGCCGCCAACAGACGAATCCTACCGGCGATTTCCGGGGGCGCGGATGTCGGCAATGCCACGGCGACGGCCGCCGCCGCGCGCGCCCCCAACGAAACAGGGTTTGACGCCGCAAACATCGGGTTTTCCAACGGCCCAAAAAAGATAACCACCAAAAACAAAACCGTTGAATGGAACCGTGTCAGCATGGGGTGAGCGTCAGAGGGTGTGGTGCGATCAAAACCCAGCTTCGATTTACCCCAACACGCTTGTCAAACGCCGGACCCCGCCTTCCCTGCCCTGATGCCGCCGTCGATTTTTTCAGTCCTTCGTTCCGGCCTGATTTTGCTCTCGTGCGCGACGTGGATGCCGCTCCGAGCCGACTTCGAACTCACCGGCACGCTGCCCGACCGATTGGCCACTGGTCCGATCATCGTGAGGCGCGAATCGCTCGAGACCCGGAATTCCATCGAAGTCGCGCGGACCATGCTTTCGGAGGGCAACGTTAAGCTCCGCGTTCCCGCCTCCTCCGGCCTTTTTACCGTCGAGCTGGGCGACCTCCGGAGCTCGTTCGTCGCCGGAGATGGACAAACCTTAATCCTCTCGACCACGGACGATGGCAAAAACCTCGTCATCGCAGGCGCGCCTGACCAAGCCCTCTTCGTCGCCTATGAAGCGCTCCGCGCAAAATCTTTCGCGCGACTCGTGACGCCCGAGCGTGAAGGTGTCGCCGCCGCCCGCAGCCGGGGCGAAGAACCGGAAGTCGAGCGCCTCACCGAGCGCGAAGTCGCCGGTTTCAACGAACATCGCCGCGAGCTCAACGACTTCACCCTCGACCGGCTCAAAGGCTCCGCCGCGCTCTACGCCGCCTCGCTGCGCTGGGACGGCGATTACCGCTTGGACGAGTTGGACGCCGCCGTGGCCGCTTACGCCAAACTTCACCCGACCGGCGAGATCGCGCGCCTGCTCACGGAGCGGATTGCCCGCTTTCGCGCGATTGCCATCGGCGCCACGGCCCCCGATCTCGCCGGGCCCACGCCCGACGGCGCCACGTTGAAATTGAGCAGCCTGCGCGGCCGCACGGTCCTGGTTGATTTCTGGGCTTCATGGTGCGGTCCCTGCCGCGTCGAGAATCGCCACTACGTGGAACTCTACCGCCGCTATCGCCACGCCGGCTTTGAAATTCTCGCCGTTTCCGTCGATCAAAACGGAACCGCCTGGAAGGCCGCCATCGCCAAGGATGCGGCGACGTGGCGCCACATCTCCGACCTCACCGGCTGGAAAACTCCGCTCGCTGCCGCCTACAACGTCGCAGCTTTGCCCGCCAGTTTCCTGATCGACCCAACCGGTAAAATCATCGCCAAGGACCTCCGCGGCACCCGGCTTACGAAGCAGCTTGAGCAGATTTTTTCCCCGGCCGCCACCAAGCCCTGATTCGCACCGTTGCTTTTCCGAGACGCGTGCCCCTCTCTCCACGATCCTCCATGCCTGCCACCCAAAAACAGCGTCGTCCCTTGGTCCTAGCCGTCGATGACGCCAAAGCCGTCCGCACCATCGTGGAGACCGTGCTGGCCCCGTTCGACTGCAACGTCGAAGGCGCAGCCAACGGCTACAACGCGCTCTTCAAAATGGAGACCGCCCTGCCCGATCTCATCATTCTTGATGTCAACATGCCCATCATGGGCGGCCTCGAGATGCTCACGATGCTCAAATCCAAGCCCGAGCTCCGCGCCATCCCCGTGGTCATCCTCGCCTCACCCGCCGACCACGCGGTGCTGCCCCAGCTCAAGGCCCTCGGTCTCGCCGGGCTTCTCATGAAGCCCTTCGCCCCGGCCGCTTTGCTCGAGGTGGTCCGCAACCTCATCTCGCTCCAGCCCGCCAAGGCTTGAGCCGTCTACCCGGCTCAGCGCGCGCCGAGAGCCGCGAAGACCGACCTCGCCACCGAGCGGATGATCTCACGCTCGCTGGAGTGGTCAGTCGTATAGGTCACGAGCACATAGCGGCCGCCATCGGGTAACTCCACCAATACGGCGTCATGCCGGGTCTTGCTCGTCCAACCGGCCTTCGACCAAAGCTTGGCCCCAAGCGGAACTGACGGACCCGTAAACTTCGCCTGATCGTCAGGATCAGCGACCTTCGTCGCCGGGTCCCGCGCGAGCAACTCCAACATCTGCGCGCTTCGGGCCCCGGTCACACAGTTCCCGGTCGCAATCTCCACCAACAGCCGCGCCGTCGCTTCGGTCGAGAGCATGTTGCGCTTCGGTTGAAACAACCGGATGGCCTGCGATTCCCGTCCATAGGGCCCGTCGCCCCACGGTTTCTTGTTCGCGATCACGTTCGTGTAACCCAATCCGGAAAAATATCGGGAGACCGCCTCGCGCTTATCGAACCACCCCGCGATTTCCGCGTCCGACAATTCCGGGCCGCTCGTCGTGCCCGTGAGCAAGTCGATCACGTAGTGGGTGGCGTCATTGGAAGAATCTACGATCATATCGCGCATCGCGCGGCGTAGCTCCGGCGTATCCGCCAGCCGGCCGTCCTCCATCCAACGATGGGCCGCCGCCAGGTAGAACAGCTTGATCACGCTTGCCGGATAAATCTGCAGATCACCCCGCACGCTCGCCTGCACCGGCCGGACCGGGTCGCGCAGATCGACCAACGTGACGGCCAGATGCTCCGCCTTCAGCGAACGGGCGGTGAACTCGGCCAGCGTCGCCCGCACCGCGCCATCGACGATCGTCTGCAATCGCGGCGAGGCGCCGATCACCGGCGCCGCTCCCAACGGAAGCAATGCAAGCACCGCCAACAGCCCGCCCGAGCGCAAAAGTGAAATCATCATGCTTTGAGCGAAACCAAACCGGGGCTCGGCGCCAGCCCGTTTCGAGCCCGGACCGCCCGATCAATCAGCCGCACCCGGTCCCTCGACGACCAACCGGATCGAATCAAGCCGAAGCCGCGCGGCTTCGACCGCCGTCCGCGTGTGGGCAAGTTGCTCACGCGCCAGCTCGAGTTCTTCCGGCCGCACATGGTCGTTAACTTTCGCGAGATCCTGTAGCCGCTGGAGTTCACCACCCAGCGCGGTTTCGGCTTTCGCCGCCGCCTCCGTCTTCAAGCTCACCGCCAGAGCCTCGGCCCGCTCGGTCGCAGTCGCGAGCAGGGTCTTCAAAAGAGCGGCATTGAATCCCGGACGGGCCAAGAATCGCTGGATGGTCCCATCGATGAAATCAGCCGCGAGCGCAGTCGCGTCGCGGGTCGCCGTGTGGTCGTTGCCGCGCAGATCGATGACCGTTCGCACCGGTGTCGGCGCGAGAAACTGGTCCACATGCCACCGGCTGTCGGCGACCGTTTCGAGCACGAAGACCGCCTCGAGAATCAGATTCGGCGTGCGTGACTTGACGAAACCAAACGCAGCCGTGCCCGACTTGGAATCCACGAGCAGGTCGATCGCATCCTGCACCAGAGCGTGATCGGGCGAAATGAAACGGATATCTTCGCGCACAATGGCCCGCTTGCGCTGAAACGTTGCCAGCATCCCGTCGCGGGGGATCGAGGGAAAGCCCTCGATGTAGGCGTGGCTCGGGTCGAGAAAGACGTCGCCGTCTTCATGTTCCTTGATGCGCACGCCGAAGTGGTCGAGCAGCTCGACGAGGAAATCGCGCAGAAAAGGATCGGCATCAGCCGCCCGCACCCGCGCCAGCACCGCCTCGGCCGCCGCCGGATTGAAGGAGTTGAGCTCGAGCAACCGGTCGCGCCCTTTCTCCATTTTCAACGCGAGTGCCGACTTAAAGACCACCGTCTCCGCCACCAACGCCTCCAGGGCCGCGCGCCCGGCCGCCGCGTCCTCACCGTAGCTCTGCGCGAGTTCGAGGAGACGCGGCTTAAACGCATCCTGGTAGTCGTTGCCGCCGTGGAGCGAAGTCTCAAACGCATCGAGCCCGCGATGATACCATTCTACGACGCACTCCTCTCCGCTGCCCGCGACATAGGGCACGTGGATGCGGATCGTCTGCGTTTGCCCGATACGGTCGAGCCGGCCGATCCGTTGCTCCAGCAAACCGGGATTGAGCGGCACATCGAAAAGCACGAGATGATGGGCGAATTGAAAATTGCGGCCTTCGCTCCCGATCTCGGAGCAGATCAGCAGTTGGGCCCCGTCGCTCTCGGCAAACCAAGCCGCGTTGCGATCGCGCTGCACGAGCGGCAAGCCCTCATGAAACAGACCGACCTTCAGGTTGATTTTCTCCAGCAGCGCGGTCTCGAGCGCGACGACTTTCCGCTGGGATTTGCAGATCAGCAGAACCTTGGCGCCACGCTGGGCCGTGAGAAAACCGACGAGCCAATCGAGCCGGGGATCCTCCCGGAACGCATAGCGGAGCGTGGCGTCGGTGTTACTTTCCTCGGCCAACAACTCGCGGGCGATGCGGGCGAGCTGGGTGAGGTTGTTCTCCACCGTCAGCGGCACCGGACAAAACTTCCGCTTGGGAAAGCCGGTCATGGCGGCGCGGGTATTGCGAAACATCACGCGCCCCGTGCCGTGCTGGTCGAGCAGGGTCTGCAACAGCGCCTCGCGCGCGCCCGACCGGCCTTTCGCCAGAGCGTCAAGGTGCTCGTTCAAACGCGCCGGATCCCGGTTGAAGATCCGCTTGAGCGCGGTGAGTTCCTTCGGCTTCAGCGGTTTTTGGGCGATGATCTTCTCGGCGACACCGGCCACCGCCCCGAACCCCTCGGCCTCGGCTTGGAATTTTCCGAAGTCGGCGTAGCGATGCGGATCCAGCAAGCGCAGCCGCGCGAAATGCCCCGCCAATCCGAGTTGCGTCGGTGTTGCCGTCAGCAGCAAAAGCCCGGCGTTACGCCGCGCGAGTTGCTCGACGAGATCATACTCGGGGCTCGTTTGCTCCGGCGACCACACCAGATGATGGGCCTCGTCCACGACGACCATATCCCACCCCGCGGCCAGCGCCTGATCCCGGCGCACCGTATTGCCGGCCAAAAAGGAAACGCCCGTCAGCACGAGTTGCGCGGCGAGAAACGGATTTTCTTCGGGATCGCTGCCTTCGCACGCCAGACAGCGCGGCTCGTCGTAGATGCTAAACCAAAGATTAAATCGCCGCAGCAGTTCGACGAACCACTGGTGGGTCAGCGACTCCGGCACGAGGATCAGGATTCGCCGTGCCCGACCCACCGCCAGCAGGCGCTGCAAAATCAGACACGCCTCGATCGTCTTCCCCAGACCAACCTCGTCGGCGAGCAAGACCCGCGGCACCTGACGCATGGCGACCTGTTGCAAGATGTAGAATTGATGCGGCAACAACTCCAGCCGCCCGCCGAGAAAACCCCGCACATCCGATTGGCGAATCTTCGCCTGGGCCCGCAGCGCCCGATAGCGCAGGTCAAAAACCTCGCCGGGATCGACCTGGCCCGCCAGCAACCGCTCCTGCGGCAAACTCACACTGGTCACACTGGAAACCTCCTGCTCCCTCACCCGCTGCCCTTCCGCGCCCACGTAAACCAGCAAGCCGGCCTCCTCCTCCACTGCGGTGATGACAAACGCCAACCCGGTCCGCACCGAGACACTTTCGCCGGCTCGGAACTGCACCCGTTTCAGCACCGAGGTGCCGAGCGCGTAGAGCCGCTGCTCCCCGACCCCCGGAAATTCGACGCCTACCCGGCGAGCCGCCCGATCAACACTCGAAACGACACCGAGCCCCAGCTCCGGTTCTCGCTCACTCATACACCGCTGTCCGACCACATTGATTTCCATACAAAGGAACCGCCGACCTTCGCCGACGAGTAAAGCCTAGCCCGCTACCGGATGTTTCTCGCCGTAGAAAGGCACCAACTGCTTCAGATGACCCTGCACGATGGCCGCAATTTTGTCGGCGGGCACCGAACCTTTGTGCAGTTCGAAAATCGCGACCAACAACGCCAGCTCGATATCCACTTTCTTCGGGGTCGCGGCCTTCATGGCCGCAAGCAATTCGAGCGCCTTCTTCTCCGCTCGCTTGTAATCGTTGAAATTCTCTTCGTTCGGCGTGGCCATCGGGTCTAGGGCACCGCAATCACTCGGCGCGTCAAGTTTGCAGTAAGGAGGGGTTCTCGATTCGCCGCACGACAGCCGGCGTGGCTTACGGCGATGCACCAAGGTCAAGTTCATCGCCTTTCTGCGCGGCCTCAATCGTGGCCCACGCCCGATAGAAATGGACGTCCTTTGTGCCCGCTCCCCGGCCCTTACCTTTACGGGCGTCGAGACGTTGATGGCCAGTGGCCTAGTGATCTTCGCCACGCCGGCAAACGACTCCAACTCCCACAAGTTTTCCTCAAAAATCGCCGCTCACCCACGACAATCATTCGGTTAGGAGGTCGACCCTTTCCTCCGCTCTCACGCTGAAATCGCCGCCACCGTCGCCGGGCTACCGTGTCACCCGTCGGCCGCCACCGACGCTGCCACCACCATTCACGTCGACTTTCTTGCGCCGGAGCCGACCACCGTTCGACCGCTCGGTCTTCGAGTCTATCGCTCGCCGCATGACCCCTTCTTCGCGCCTGGCCGCCACCACTTCCGGCTCCACCCGGGCATCAAACCGCCCGAACCAAAACTCTGGACCTCGGCAAAAATCAAGGACCTGCAACTGCCCTCATCATCGGTGCGAAACCTTACCACCGTCCGAAAAAACTCGGCCCTCCGCCCTTCGTCGGGGGCCTGAAACGGTCCGAACGGAGACTGCGCTCGGGCATCGCGCCGGCTAAATCTCGACAGCGCGCTCCAACATATAAAGCGAGTCCATCGTCGAAAGCTCGGAACGGCTGTCGATGCGTTGCTGGATAAAGTGAAACGGCTCCGCCATCTCGCCCGTGATCCAATCATCCTGGGTACCAAAGGACGAAAAAGCTTCGCCCGCGTAGAGCTTCCGCCGGGTCATCCGAATCGCCCGCAGATAGTCTGCCCGCACGAGACGGGCGGTTACTCCTTCCATCGAAACCACGATCGAATCCCCCTCAACCACCAGTTGCATGTAGTTCGCATAGGGATTGGCGAGCTCTCCGTTTTTCCAAGGTACATTCGACCTGATCACCTCGTAGCGGAGCAGCGAGCCGTGAATCTCCCGCGCGGCGTCTTGCCGGATTTGCAAGAACGGATCCGGTGAACGAGCATCGCGCAAGATATCGTTCTTCAACGCGAGGTCTTCGGCAATCAACCGCCGCTGCAGGACCAGCAAGTCAAACAGGTGATGCGACAGGAGCATCTGAAACGCCGAGAAATACAGCGGTTCGGCCCAATGCAAGCGGTCCAAAAATGTCCTGACCGTCGCCGGCTTGCTGATGAGTCCGGCACTCACCTCACTCCGCTCGTGAGCCTCGGCGAGGCGGCGCGCCGCCCGATGCGGTGCCGGGGACTCACAAACCTCGTCGATCAATTGCTGATGGATCGAGTGAATCGGACGCAATTCGCCCGCCACAAAGCGAGAGAGGTCTTCCAGCCAAAAAAGGGCGTCGGGAAGCCTTTCTGTCGTCACATAATAGAGCATCCAACGATCATCGGCCGACTCGCCAAATTCATGGGCGACGCCCGCGCCGGCCAACAACTCCCGGGCAATTGCGTTCCCCCGCACGTCGTTAATGGCGACGACAAAAATCGGCCACAGACCACCCTCCATTTCTGCTTGTCCGGCATGGTAACGCACCTGCGGCGTCAGGAACTGGATAATGTCTTCGTCGGAAAAGGGCATGACGGGTTCGGAGTTTTTCGACGCAGGATAGGCTAAATCAATGGCAGAAGCTACGTAGTTGGTCCGGTCCGGTGTTTGTTCCGCGGATGAAACTCGGCGTGTTGGTCCAGCAAACGCTGCGGCTCGACTGCCGTGTAGATCTGGGTCGTGGCGATACTCGCGTGGCCCAGCATTTCTTGAATTGCCCGCAAGTCTGCACCACCGGTCAAAAGGTGGGTTGCGAACGAGTGCCGCAGCAAATGCGGCTTCACATTCTGCGCAATGCCGGCGCGCCGCGCGTGTTTCTTCACGATAAACCACAGCGTGATCCGCGACAATGCTGCGCCCCGATTGCTCAAGAAAAGCTGACTGCCCGTGCGCGCCTTTACGAAATGCGGCCGGCCTGAAACGAGATAGTTCGCAAGCGCCGAGCCGGCTCGTCCGCCGATCGGCACCACCCGCTCTTTCGACCCTTTGCCAAATACACGCAAAAAGCCCTGATCGAGATCGATCTGCTGCAGCATCAGTCCGCCGAGCTCAGAAACCCGCAGCCCGCTTGAATAGAAAAGTTCGAGCAAAGCCCGATCCCGCAGCGACGCCGGATCCGCGCCACTGGGCGAAGCCAGCAAGCGCGCGATGTCCTGCACCGAGAGTGTTTCGGGCAGTCGCCGCCCGAGTTTCGGTCCCGCAAGCAAAGCCGTGAAGTCGTCGGGCCTGAGCTTCTCGCGGACGAGATGCCGGGCGAAAACCCGGAGCGCGGTCAACTTTCGCGCCAAACTGGCGACCGCGACGTCGCCGCGGGACAACGATTGGAGCCAGCCGCCGGCTTGCGCGGCCGTGACCGTGCGCCAATCAGCCACCCCTTGTCTCTTAAGCCAATTCGCGCTCTGATCGAGGTCACGTTGATAGTTCTCCCGCGTGTGCCGCGAAAGCCCGCGCTCAAGGTCGAGAAAAGCGATAAACCCGTCGATATCGCCCGCAAATGCACCCGGAGCGCGGCTCAAAGAAAGCGGGCGGGATGGAGACGAACGGCGAGCCATGCTGCGATCAGTGCGCGACGGTCAGGTCACGACCGCAAGCCAAAGTCGCGGCACAGCCGATCGGTCGTGGGCACAAAAAAACCAAAGCCCTGGAGCTTTGGTTCAACGTTAACCGAGGGCGAATTCCTCAATAGCGCCGACGCATCGGCGGACGCGGGAGCGGGTTGGCTTCCTTCATGCGGAAGGTAATACGAGCCTTCTCCAAATCGTAGGGGCTCATCTCCATCTTCACATTATCGCCGGCGGCAATCTTGATGAAATTCTTGCGCAATTTACCCGAAATGTGAGCGAGCACCACGTGGCCGTTGGCCAGCTGCACCTTGAACATCGTGCCGGGCAGCACGACCATCACTTTGCCTTCAACTTCGATCGCGTCGTTGTCAGCCATGGTTAACGCGGGATTGAAAGGAGCGGTGGAGCATCGTGGAGTGTTGTCGTGTGGGCAGCGTAAAGCGTACTTGTAAGCCGGATTGCCCCCGCGTAAGTCAAGGATTTCCTCCGCCGCGTACTCGATGCACAACTCTAAACCTACGCCGCCGGACTGCCCGTTTGAAAAACGGTTCCCCTCGCAGCTCCTGCGCGACGACGCGTTCTACATGAGCCTCGCCTATAACCAGGCGATCGACGCTTGGCGGCAGGACGAAGTCCCGATCGGGGCCGTGATTGTGCTCGGCGGCGAAGTCATCGCATCGGCCCATAACACGGTCGAATGCACCCATGACCCCACCGCGCACGCCGAGATGCTCGCGATCACCCAAGCCGCCGCCAAGCTCGGCAACTGGCGCCTCGAAGGCGTGACGGTATTCGTCACCAAAGAGCCCTGTCCCATGTGCTCCGGCGCGATGCTGATGTCGCGCGTAAAACGTGTCTGCTTCGCCGTGCCCGACCCGAAGATGGGTTGCCTCGGCGGCGCGACCAACCTCAACGACCTGCCGCGGGTCAACCACCACGTCGAGCTTACCTCCGGCGGAGTGCTCGAAACGGAGTGCCGGGAGCTGCTGCAGGCCTTCTTCCGCGCAAAGCGCACGGCGGATTCCTCAGCTGAAAGTTGACGACCACCGGCACCGGTGCATCACTTCGCGGTCCTTCGATTTGCTTAACCGATCGGAAATTTAAAAACATATCATCATGGCCTACACGCTCCCTCCCCTGCCCTACGCGCCCGACGCTCTCGTCCCACACATCGATGCGAAGACGATGGAAATCCACCACGGCAAGCACCACCAAGCCTACATCACCAACGCCACCAATCTCCTCAAGGATCACGCCGATCTCGCTGCTCTCGAAGTCAACGCGCTGATCGCGGATCTTTCAAAAGTTCCCGAGGCCATTCGCGGGGGCGTGCGCAACAACGCCGGCGGCCACAGCAATCACGCCTTCTTCTGGACCATTATGGGACCCGGTAAAGGCGGAGCCCCGAGGGGCACGTTGGCGGCCGCCATTGAGGCCCAGCTCGGCGGCTTCGCCAAGTTCAAGGAAGATTTCGCCAAGGCCGGTGCGACCCGTTTTGGCTCCGGCTGGGCGTGGCTCTACGTCACGGCCGACAAGAAACTCGCCGTCGGTTCGACCGCGAACCAAGACAGCCCGCTCATGGGCAAGGCCGTCGCCGGGATTGAGGGCAAACCCGTCCTCGCGCTCGACGTTTGGGAGCACGCGTATTATCTCAACTACCAGAACCGCCGCCCCGACTACATCACCGCTTTCTGGAATGTCGTCGACTGGGACGCGGCCGAGGCCAACTACGTGGCCGCCACGATCTGACCTCCCGATCTCGTCAAAAACAAAAGCCGCACTTTTCAGTGCGGCTTTTTGTTGGGAAATCCGGGCCTTTTGTTACGGCGCCCACACGTTGGCTTGCAGCGTGGAGCCGAAGCTCGTCGGGCTGATCGGTGTGCTCTTGCCCGTCTCGGTATCGAGGATACACACCCGGCTCGTTGTCGACGTGCGCGCCGTATAGACGAGGTGACGTCCATCGGGCAGCCAATTGGGCTCAACCCCGTCGAACGGCGCCTTCGAGACCTGTTCGCTGGCGCGTTTCGAAAAATCGTAGACTGCGATCTGAAAATTCCGACCGACCCGGATGGTGAAAGCGATTCGGTTTGGATTCCCCCGGCTCCAATCCGGCTCGGCACAGTAGCTACTGATTCCCGAGGTCAGCCGGGTCGGCGCCCCTCCGTTTACCGGCATCGTGTAGAGCTGGGGCCCGGGCTCGCCGGCGAAGACCAACCGCGTCCCATCCGGTGAAAAGCACGGGGATGATTTCACTGCGTCCGAGCGCGTCTTGCGCGCCACACCGCGGCCTTGGGCGTTGCTCACATAAATCTCCGGAGTGCCTTCGCCGCTAAGAACCATCGCGACCTGGGAACCAGTGGGGCTAAAGCGGGCGCCGCTGTTCGTGCCCTTAAAACTTACAAAGGTCGTGCGCTGAAAACTACGCAGATCGATCGTGAAAATATCGGGAAACCCAGACTTGTAGTAGCTCGTGTAGATCAATCGCGTACCATCCGGCGACCAACGCGGGCTGAGCGTGATCGAATTGTCACGAGTGATCTGCTTGACCTCGCCGAACATCAGGTCGCCGGTGTAAATCTCCTTTTTCCCGGTCCGCTCATTGATGAACGCGAGCTTCGAAGCGAAAAATCCACGCAGACCCAGACCATTGGTTTTGGCGACCGCCACGTCGGCCGCACGCAGGAGCGCATTGCGGGGGCTCGATCCCGTCACGACCTCGGAGGTGACCGCCGTGCCGCTCGGCGACCTGACGATGTCCACCCGCACCTGCGTCGGCGTGACCGCGGAAAACTTGATGTCGAAGGCAAATCCGCTCGCCACGAGCCGGTAGCGGCCGTGCGTGCCAAAGGCCTGCAAAGCCAGTTGGTTCAATTCCGGCGTGTTTGCCGAAACTCTCACCGGCAACGTCTTGTTTTCAGCCAGCACCTCGACGGTGCCGATATCACGTTGGGCCCGCAACGATCCCGCCACGACAAGCCCCAATAACAGCAACGAAAGCCTCAGTATTTTTTTCATGATCAAAAGTGGAAAAATGGACGACGCATTTGGAGACGAAGGGGATTTCTATTTGCGCACCCGGTCTGCATAACAACTCTTAAGTGACAACTTTCTTCCTGCCGTGACCTCCGACGAAATCAAAGCCCAGCTGCAAAAAGTAAAATATCCCGGCTTCAGCCGCGATATCGTCTCATTCGGACTCGTCCGCTCGGTCGGATTTGTTGACGGGACCGTGAAGGTCGCCCTGGCCCTTACCACCAGCGACCCGAAAATCCCTCTGCACTTAAAAGCGGAAGTCGATAATTGCCTGAGGGCCCTCCCTGAAGTTCGCGACGTAATCATCGACATCTCCGTGCAAGCCACGCGTCCTGCAGGCAACTCAGGCGGTGGCACCGGCAATCTCCCGGGGTCGAGTGGTGCGCCCAAGACGGCGCGCTACTCTGTCGCCATCGCCTCGGGCAAGGGCGGCGTCGGCAAGAGCACCTTTGCGGTCAATCTCGCCTGCGCTCTTGCGCGACTGCTGACCGATCAAGGCCGACCCGGTCGCGTTGGGCTGATGGACTGCGACATTTACGGACCGAGCGTGCCCCTGATGATGGGGCTGCAAGGTCGCCCCGAGGTCGAGGGCGACGGGGCCGCCTCAATGCTCGTTCCCATGGAACGTCACGGAGTAAAAGTTATGAGCATGGGCTTTCTGGTCGACGACAACACGCCCGTCGTATGGCGGGGGCCGATGATCATGAAGACCATCCAGCAATTCGTCCAAAATGTAAAATGGGGCGAACTCGACGTGCTGCTTGTCGATCTCCCACCCGGCACCGGGGACGCCCAACTTTCCCTCGTGCAAACGCTCCCCCTCGATGGCGCCGTGATCGTCACCACCCCACAGCCCGCGGCTACCAATGTCGCCCGCAAGGGCGGCCTGATGTTTCAAAAGGTCAATGTGCCCCTGCTCGGTGTCGCCGAAAATATGAGCTATTTCGTCGATCCCGCCGGGCACAAACACCTGCTCTTCGGCGAGGGCGGCGGCATCATCACGGCGGAGAAGCTCGGCACCAGCCTCCTCGGTCAAGTGCCGCTGATTCCCGAAATTCGCGCGGGCGGCGACGCGGGCGAACCGGTGGTGGTGAGCGATCCCGACAGCTTGGCCGCACGCACCTTTGCCGAAATCGCCGAGACGCTCCTTTCCCGACTGGTCAAGCCCATGCCGGGACGGATGTAACAATTCGGCGACATCGCAGGCATTGACAGCACTCTTTTGCTGGCTCTGATTTTCGCCTTCCGCCGACCTGCTGCATGACTTCTCCCACCAAAGAGTCCGATCCTTCTTCGTCCCGCGAGTTCGTGAAGCAGTCGAGTCTCTATCAGGAGTTCCTCGCGGAGCGGGAAGAAATCTTGAAGCATAAATGGCTCGAATCGGAGCGACTCGGCTACGATATCGGCTTCGAACGGGCTTTGCTCGACTGGATCCGGAAGCACCGCGAAAGCTGGCGAGCAGCCCGGCGCCAACAGACCAGCCCGCGCCCCGCCGGACCGAGCTCGACGGGCTCACCGTTTGCTTCAATTTAGTTTTCCAAACCGCGCTCAGGCCCCGGTCCCAGAAAGTCTTGGAAGGACTAACGGGGGCAGAACACAAAAAAGCCGAACTCAAAAGTTCGGCTTGGCCAACGAACCCCAGCTTAGCCGGGTTTCGGACGGTTACTTGATCTCTTTGTGCAACGTGTGGCGCTTGAGGAAGGGATTATACTTCTTCTTCTCGATGCGCTCAGTGACGGTCTTCTTATTACGGAAGGTGAGATAGCGGGAAGCGGGTTTGCCCTCTTTCTTCGCTTCGGTGCATTCTAGTGTGACGACTTCTTGCATGGTATTAAATGGGTGAAGGGTCAGAGCAAAGCCCGCAACCGCCTTCCTGCAACTCCAATCTTCTCACGGGGCAAAAACGGCCCTCCCCCAATTACCGCCGCTTTTCGGTCAGGGGCAGCATCACACCCCGGCGGAAAAGAGTCACCTGACTCGTGCTCGAAGAAACGACGATCGCAATGCAGTTCGTGGCGATACTGATCGCCGCCGCCGCCGCATGACGGCTACCCAAACCGCTCGGTAAAGTGTGGTTGTTATCCATCGCTTGGATCAGACTACCCGCAGATTCCACGACGCCGTCGCCGCGGATCGTAAAGGCACCATCGATGGACGAAAACTCCTTCACCGTCTCATCCATGAAGGGATTAAGGATGTTTCTTTCCTCGGCCTTGTAGCCAAAGAATGGATTCAAAACGAGCGGCTTGCTCAGGCCCGCCACTTTTTCCGTGTCGCCGACCACAAAAAGACAACCGACCGGACGGCCCTCCCGCCCCTCAACCGCGAGCTCAGTCGCCACCGCCAACACCCGTTCGAGCACCTCGGGCTTAACATCTTCGGGTAGAAGGTCCGCAGTCTGGCCAGTCAGGAGAGTCTGAAACTCGCGCTCGATATCGACCACGACCAACGTGTCGAACTGGTTGCTCCCGCTCATTCCATCCAGGCAGCAGATCCGGTCCGTGAATTTCAGAACCCCGCGGGTCAGGGCGACGAGGATGGCGCTGCGCAATTGCGCCATCCGCTGGTTTGAAAACGAGCGAACTTGGATCGTCTCGGAAAACTCGTGCTCGTGTTCACCGGGCTCGATCGGATTTCGGGTGACCAGAATCGTCTTCAACTTTTCGTCAAACGCGCCGCGGTCGATGCCTCCCACAAACGTATCCCCAAAAACCATCAGGGCATCACACTCCGCCCCTCGCGTCACCCGCATCGCTTCGCGCAGCATAAGCCGGTTCACGCGATTTCTCTGGGCCAAAACCGGCCGCACCGCGCCAAATCCGCCGACTAACCGCTCGTAAAACACATCGAGGTCCGGCGCCCGCACGAGACCATCGACCATCGGTTGTTCCTTCACCTGCCGGGCAATGGAGGCCAGCACTTGCAGGTAATCGCGGGCCTTTTCTCCAGCGATCAACATCACGATCAAA
Organism: Opitutaceae bacterium; assembly: GCA_044356555.1. Taxonomy (GTDB): domain Bacteria; phylum Verrucomicrobiota; class Verrucomicrobiia; order Opitutales; family Opitutaceae; genus Tous-C4FEB. Next base: position 88,907 of record JBIKWB010000018.1, read on the forward strand.
TGCACCCGCTCTTCGGCCAGCGCGCCGTCGTGTTTGATCCCCGCACGGCTGCGCCCGATCGCGAGGATATACCGGCGGGGCATCTTTACCCGCACATGCGGCAACGCTACGCCGAGACCCAGATAGGTCGTCATCGTGCTCTCGCGCGCCAACAATCCCTTGAGCAACGCATCCGGTTTCAGGTCGGGGAAGCTCGCCACGCTCACCGTCAGCAATTCCTGCAACGCACCTTCCAAATCAACGCTCCGCAAATCGATAATTCGATTTCGGGCGATGATTTTCTCCAGCCGCATAATAGCCCGATTTCAACCCTTGCCGGTCACTTTTCCCAATCCAATGCGCCCTTTTTTACCTCGTAGAAGAGACCCAGCACCAAGACCCCGATAAAAAACATGATCGGACCGATGATCGGAATGTTGTTCGCCAGGAACTCCCGGTAAATAAACGTCCACGGCACCAGAATCACGATCTCCAAATCAAACAGCATGAACAACAGCGCCGTCAGAAAGAATTTCACCGAGAAACGGGTGTGGACCAAACCTTCGGAAGGCACTCCACACTCGTAGGCCGAGTCCTTGATTTTATTGAGCTTGGCTCGCTGACCGAAAAAGTGGCTCGCCCCAATCACAAATGCCGTCACTCCGCCGGCCAAGAGTGCTTGGATGAGAAACGGGAGATACGCTTCGGATGTCATGTCTGCGAAGAAATGGCCCGAGCCGCCAATGCGAGACAAGAGGGAATTTCAGGTGTTTGTCGTTTCACCGCTTTCGTCCGCTCGACATTTGACGCAACCCGGCCGAACCCACAGCGTCTCATCTCCATGCACCGCGCCCCTTCAATCGGATTTCTAGCCGCTTTGGCTCTAGGTATAGCCGGCGGAGCCCACGCTCAAATCGCTCTGCCCAAGGAATCTCCTTTCATGCCTGCACCCGGCGCGACCGCAGTCGATCAACCGGTCAACGATACGTTCGAACTCAAGGGCTTTAGCTCCACGGGTAAAAAAATCCTAGTGTGCGTTTACGACTCACAGGCGAAACGCAGCCATTGGATCGAGGTCGACGCCACCGTCGAGGGCATCAAGGTCGTTGCTTTCGACGCCGCGAAAGAAGAAGCCACAATCACCGTCGGCGGGCAGAAGAAAACGCTCCGCATGCGCAAGCCTTCGGTCGCCGCCGGCACCAACACTCCCGGCACCGCCGCCGCCGGATTCGCTACGCCGGTCACTGCTCCCATGATCACCCAAGGAATCCCCCAACCTCCACCCGCCCCCGGCTCCATTGCCCAACAGGAGGTCGAGGCCCGCATGCTCGTCAGCGATCTGCTGGAAATCGGTATTCAACAGCGCAAAGCCTACGAAGAGGCCCAGAAAAAGGCCGACCAAGAGAGGGCTGCCGGGAAAAAGAACTGATCTAGGAGTTCTCCGCGAGAGCGCCCCGACTCGGCTGATTGATCGGTCGATGATCTTGAATTCTTGAACCGCGCTGAGAGCGAAAATCGGCCGTTTCCCTCGTTGACACTCCAGAGTGCCGCAGATTCGGTTCCGTCGGCGGAAACGCCGCTATTCCTGCGTCCCGACCATTCTAATCATGGCCAACCTTCTCGGTTATTTCTCCAACGACATCGGCATCGACCTCGGCACCGCCAACACGCTCGTTTACGTCAAAGATAAAGGGATCGTCCTCCGCGAGCCATCAGTGGTCGCCCTTGATACCGTGACCCGCAAGGTCCGCGCCGTTGGCGATGAGGCGAAAAAGATGCTCGGCCGCACCCCCGGCAATATCACCGCCATCCGTCCCATGAAGGACGGCGTGATCGCCGATTTCGACGTCACCGAGGCGATGCTCCGCTATTTCATTCGCAAAGTTTCGAGCGGCTCTTTTCGCGCTCCGCCCCGCGTCGTCATCGCGATTCCCTCCGGCATCACCGAGGTGGAAAAACGCGCAGTCAAGGACTCCGCCCTCCACGCGGGCGCCCGCGACGTCATCACGATCCCCGAACCCATGGCCGCCGCCATCGGCGTCGGTCTTCCGATCGACGAACCCGCCGCCAACATGATCGTGGACATCGGCGGCGGCACCACCGAGATCGCCATCATTTCGCTCAACGGTATCGTGTTCTCGAAGTCCATCCGCGTGGCCGGCGATGAACTCGACGCCGCCATGGTGAACTACATGAAGCGCGCCTACAATCTTCTCATCGGCGAGCGCACCGCTGAAGAAATCAAAATGCGCGTCGGCTCCGCGTACCCCCTCGACGAGGAACTCACGATGGAGGTCAAGGGCCGCGATTCCGTCGCCGGCTTGCCCAAGACGATTCACATCACCTCGCAGGAAATCCGCGAGGCCCTTGCCGACACCATTTCGTCGATCGTGGACGCCGTCCGCGTCACCTTGGAACGCTGCCCGCCGGAACTCTCCGCCGACCTAGTGGACCGCGGTTTCGTGATGGCCGGCGGCGGCGCCTTGATCCGCGGTATCGACAAGCTCCTAAGCGAGAAAACCGGCCTGCCCGTCACGATCTCCGACGACCCCCTCTCCGCCGTCGCCAACGGCACCGGCGCCGTCCTCAACGACCTCTCGTGGCTGATGCAGAACGCGTGAGGTATCCTCATGACCAAGTCTGGCTCTGATAACAAAAGCATACTTCCAGACTGGTCTTCGATTCGAAAGCTTGGACCCGTCAAATTTTCGATTCTGTGGGGCTCCTGGATGGTCAGCGTTAAGTTCGTCGCTGCCCTTTGTGGCCTGAATGAATTCAAACCAGAACGCATTGTGCTTCAGTTTATTTTCTGGAGCCTGCTTTTCGCCCCGTTGATTTGGATTCAAGCCGAACGCCTGCACCGACGCCGGACTGAATCCGGCGCGGAGCCTAGCTTTCCGAAGTATTGATTCCTGAATTGACGGTTTTTTCCGTTTCTTCCGCGTCCTCCACGGGCAATAACTCCCCGGAACATGTTTGTCTGACCGATTGACCTCCGACCGCGCCCCATGCCCAAACGCTTCGATCAAGCCCGCCCGTTTCTCACGCTGGGGCTTGTCGTCGCCGCTTGGCTCATCGTGCCGACCGTCATCAAAACGTTTACCCGCGCGTCTTTTTTCGAGCTCACCGCCCCGGTCAGCGTCGCCGCCTCCTACGCCCGCGATCTCCAAGAATACTGGTCCCTGCGTCTCCGTTCGAACAGCGAGCTGATCGAGGCCGGTCGCGATCTCGCCCGCCTCAACGCTTCCTACGATCTCGCCGTCCAACAAAACGTCGAGATGCAGGGTGAGATCGCCCGCCTCGAAGCCATTCTTCGCCTGCCGGCTTACTCCGGCTACCGCTCCGAACATGCCCGCGTTGTGCGCCGCGATTTTTCGGGCTGGTGGCAGCGACTCACCATCCGCAAAGGCAAAAACTTCAACCTCACCGTCGGCTCCCCCGTTGTTTTCAGCGGGGGCGTCGTCGGTCGCATCAGCGAGGTCTTTGCCTACACCGCTACCGTCGATCTCATTAGCAGCCAGACCGTGCGTCTAGCGGCCGTCGTCGAGGGCGATATCCGGCCCATCAGTTACCAAGGCGGCCTCAATCCCACCTTCGGTTCGGCTGGCGGCGTCATCGAGTTTGTCCCGCTCGACATCTTTGCCAGCGCCAACGCCACCAAGCGCCTCGTCACCTCGGGCCTTGGCGGCGTCTTCCCGCCCGGCCTGACCATCGGCTCCGTGATCAAGGTCGAGCCCAGCACCGATGGCCTCTTCAAGTCCGGCGAGGTCAAACTCGACGATCGGCTCGCCGCCCTCACGGAAGTCACCGTTCTCGTCCCCCTCGAGTCTTACTGATCGACCCGCTTCCCAACCGATCTCGCCGCCCCTCGTTTTCCGCAACCGCTCACCGCTCCAACGCCTTTCCCCTTTGCTCCGATTCAGCCTCATTTTTCTTTCGACGCTCCTGCTTTGGACCGTAACCGCGCAACTCAACCATGCGCTCGCGCCTTGGCGCCTCTACGTCTTCGTCGGTGCGCTCGCCGTCACGCTTCCCGCCATCACGCTTCCCCTCAAAACCGGCCTGCTCGCCAGTTTTTGCGGAGGCCTGTTTTTCGACGCGGTCGCTCCGGTCAGTTTCGGCACCCACGCCCTGCTTTTCGCGCTCACTCACGCGGTCGTCTTTAACTTCCGCGACCGCGTCCCCCGCGACGACACATTGAGCCGCGTGGTCATCGCGCTGTTCGCCAACCTCGGCCTCTTCCTGATTTTCTCATTTACGCAGGTCGCCCGTTCTCCCGCCCCGGCCAGCATGTGGCCGCGCCTTTTCGCCGACCTCGCCTGCTCCCAAATCTGCCTGGCGCTCATCGCCCCATGGTTTTTTGCGATCCAAGCCCGTGCGCTCGCGCTCATCGCGGACGACACCCATCGCTACGCCTGACTGCCTGTGGCCTCCGACGATCACAACCTCGCCGACCGCTCAGGCAAACTTTTCGAGTCCCACAAGGGCTACGATCCCCGCGTCGTCTTTTTCTATTTTATCGCCGCCGGCCTGCTCCTCCTCCTCGGCGGCGGACTCGCTTACCAACAACTGCTCCGCGGCGATCTTTACCACGACCGCGAGCGCACCCAGAACCAGCGCCGCATCTTGGTCCCCGGCCCCCGTGGCAATATCCACGACCGCCACGGCGAACTCCTCGTCGGAAACCGCCCCCGTTTCGCCGTCGTGCTCTACCTGGACGAACTTCGCTCGCGCTTCCGCACGGAGTTCATCCGCATCCGAAAAAATTACCGCGAGACCGACGATCAGGAGCTACCCACCGCCGAACAGCTTTTGACTTTGGCCCGCGTCAGCGTCGTCCAGTCATACCTTGAACAGATCAACGCCATCCTCGGCCGCGATCTGAAAGTCGATGCCGGACGCCTCAACAAACACTTCGCCCGCGACCTCCTGCTGCCCTATCCGCTGATCGAGGATCTGCCGCCGGCCGATTACGCCCGCCTCATCGAACGCCTTCCAGTCGTCTCGCCCCTGCAACTCTATACGACCAACACCCGCGACTATCCTCACGCGTCCACCGCCTCCCACACCCTCGGTTTTGTGGGAATTAACGAGGACGTTGAGTCCAACAACCTCTCCGGCTCCGACCTCGCCACCTTCAAGATGCGCGGCTCGATCGGCCGCGACGGCCTTGAGCTCAAGTTTGATCAACTCCTGCAAGGCGAAGCCGGCGGGTCCATCTTCCGCGTCGATCCTCTCGGCTACCGGCTCCGCGATACCAAGGCCGTAGAAACCCTCCTGCCCGTGCAGGGCAAGAATCTCGTTACCTCCATCGACCTCGACCTTCAGCTCACCGCCGAAAAGGCCATCGGCGATCAGGTGGGCGCCGCCGTCGCCATCGACGTCCGCACCGGCGAGGTCCTCGTCCTCGCTAGCAAGCCCGACTACGATCTTTCCAAATTCGCTCCGCGCCTGAGCCACGCCGAAGCCGCCGATATCACCGCCCGCGGCGCCTGGACGAATCTCGCCATCAGCGGTGCTTTTCCGCCCGGATCCACCTTCAAGATTCTCACCTCCATCGCCGGCATGCGCGCCGGTATCATCGACCCCGACGAGCCCCTCGACAACTGCCAGGGTACCGTCCGCATCGGCAACCGTCCGTTCGTCTGCAACAACGCCCGCGGGCGCCACGGCGAAATCCTTCTCCCGGGCGCCATCGCCCAAAGCTGCGATATCTACTACTTCGCGGCCGGTCAGCTCATGACCCAGGACCGCCTCGCTGCCGAGGGCCGCCGCTTTCACCTCCACGAGCGCACCGGCATCGAGCTGCCCAATGAAACGCGGCGGATGATCATGCCTGATTCCGACTACAAAGAACGGGTGTTCGGAGAAAAATGGTTTCCCGGCGACACCGCCAACGCCTCCATCGGCCAAGGCTACGTCCTCGTCAGTCCGCTCCAGATGGCGTGCTTTGCCGCTTCCGTCGCGCGCAACGAGGTCCACACCCCGCCCACGCTCGTTCACCGCCCCGACGCGCCCACCCTTAAAACGGAATCCATCGGGCTCACTCCCGCCCAACGCTCCGCTCTCGTCGAAGGCATGGTGCTGACGATCACCGAGGGCACGGCCAAGGCGCTCAACATCGACCAATTCAAAATCCCCGGCGTCCGCCTCGCCGGCAAAACCGGCACCGCCCAAAAAGTCGTCACCAAAGACGGCAAGACCGGCATCATCAATTACGCCTGGTTCATCTGCTTCGCCCCCGCCGACAATCCGGAGATCGCCATGGCCGTTATGCTCGAGGGCGACACGATCGGCGAGGAATTCGGCGGCGGCCGCAACGCCGGCCCGGTGGCCGCAACCGTGATCAAAAAGTATTTCGAAAACAAAAATCGTCCCGCCGGTCAAAAGATCACTCCGTTCCGCACCGAGTGACCCGAGCCCCGTTTGTCATCGCGAGAAGCGCAGCGACGCGGCGATCCATCTGCTCACCCACAGCGCGAAGCGCCCTTCCTGAATCGTGAATTCCCGCTGCTCCCGCGCTAACGCCGCCGCGCCTTCAATCGACTCCGGGCCCGCCGGAATATGATCTCCGGCTGCAGCCAAGTCGCCCGCGGCCCGTAGCGCAGCCGCTCCAGCTCCGTCCGCAGCTCCGCATCGTCCGCTTCGTCGCCCGACCAATTCGCCAACAGTCTTCCCGCCTCCCGCCGCACGGGATCTTCTTTTTTCGATCCGCCGCGCCAGCGCAGATCCCGCAGCCAGAATCGAAGGTTCCACCCGGCCCATCCCGCCGCCGCCACGCCGCCGGCCAACATCAGCGCCGTCGTTATCCGTTGCAGGTCCCACGGTCCCGCGAGCCACGCCTTGAGCGCCGCAACCCCGCGCTCCAACGCCTCTCGCGCCCGCTTCCCGGTGTTTTCGGTCGCGGTCTTCACCGCCTTGAGCGTTTCAACCTGTGAGCTCGCATCGAAACTAACGATCCTCCGATACCAAAACACCCGCAGACTGTCCAAACGCGCCGTCCAGCTTCGATCCATCCGGCCCGCCATTGCGCCTGTTCCGCCCTCGGCTGCCGCCATCGCCGCCGAAGCCGGTGCCAGCGCATCCGCTCTCAACCACGCCCCGCGGGTCTCGTCCCAGATCTCCGCCCAAGCGTGCGCATCCGAGTTTCTGACCGTAAAGTTGTTTGAAAACCCGTTCCAAGATCCTCCCCGAAAACCGATCACCACCCGCGCCGCAAAACCCGCATCGCGCGCCAACAGCACCAGCGCCCCGGCAAACAGTTCGCAATGGCCTTCCGCCTGCGAAGCCGTCCAACGCACCAACGCGTCGCCCGCACCCGACGGAATCTTCGGCGCGAGCGAGTAACTGTGGTTGCGCGTCAGCCAAGCGCCCGCCGCACCCGCGAACTCCGCCGCCGACGCTCCGCCGCCGATCTCCGCCCGCACCCGCGCCAACACCGCCCGATCCTCCGCGCCCAATCCCGTGCGGCGTTGCAAGAGTCCTTCGCCCCGCCCGCTCTCCGGCACTTCGCCGCGCCGCCCCCAACGTTCGGCAAAAACCGGATCGGGCATCGCGTCGGCAAAGCGCATCCCTTCCACCCGATACGCCGTCATCGTCGCCGGCTCCGTCCGGAGCGTCACCAACCCCAGTTCTCCGCTCGACCGGAAATTTTGCACCTCACGAAATCGCAACTCACCAAATCGGCCAAGCAGCGGCAGATACCGGCTCACCCCCGACTCCAGATAAAAGGTCCAGAACACCGGCTGCCCCAGCTCCGCCCGCGCCTCTCCGCGCAGCAAGGTCTCTTTACGCTCCGGACTGAAGACCGCGCGATTCATGCCCGGCGACAACCGGAATCCGCCTTCACGATACTCATCGAGCACCAGCATCCGCCAATACGGCGAAGCCGGCACCGCCGTCGGGTCCGACACGTCCACACTCATTGCCACGCTGTTGTCCTGCAAAATCTCCGTCACATCGCCAAACTTGATCGAATCGTTGAACCCGGAGCGCGCCTTCTTCGCGATGAACCGCTCCAGAAAAAGACTGTTGTCCATCTGGAAGCGGGGAATGGCCAAAAACAGCAGCGCCGACACCGCCACCACGCCGACGAACAACGTCCCGCCGAGCACCAACACCCGCCAATCGGACACCGCCCGCAACTTCGCAACCAGTCTCCCCCAATCCATGTGCTCGGCCCAAGCCGGCAGGCCCAACTCGGGCGCGTTCCACGTGATCAGCCCCCGCAACCCTTTCTTCGCCTCAACCGGTTTTGCCTCGTGATCTTCGGTCAGCGTGATCACCAAAAGAAACGCCAGCGCACAACCGGTGAACGCCAGAATCTGCACCGCAAACGTCAACGAAACCGTGAGCACGCCCGCGACCACGATCAGAAAAAGACCGAGCACGATCACCTGAAGATCGTCGCGACGTTGCCGGTAACTGATGCCGCGATAGAGCAGCAGCATGATGTCGAGCCGCACCATCGCCGGTAGCATCTCGCCCTTCAGCCAAAGGTCCCCGAGAAAAAAAGCCACGATCGCCGGAAACGCCAGCGTGTGCACCCAGCGCGGCACCCGGGCCGGCCAGCGCGGCCACACCAACCCCGCCCCCACTGCCACCATCGTCAGCCCCATCAAAATCCACGCATCGATCTCGAGGTAGAAGACCGTCCACACCGACAGCAAAATCAACGCTCCGCCCAGCACCCACTTGAGTTGGCTCAACTCATCCGCCGAGAGCTGGGGTCGCCCCAAGGCCCGCACAAAACTTTTGGTCCGGGTTGTCATCAGGTGGCCGCAGCCTTTTGCCCATCGATCAACGCCACGACGCCTTGCCCCCCGTCCGGAGCAAACGTCAGCACATTTCTCCCGGCAGCGCGGACGCCCCCGTCCGCACCCAGATCCACCGCTCGCCCCTCGGGCGACGACTCAGGCGCTTCCACCAGCGCCAATTGGTCCAGCCAGCCTTCCAGATCGCGCACATGCTGCACCAGGACCGGAGGCGCCGCGTCCAACGCCAACGACAACAGTTGCCCCTCGCGAAAAAGGTCCTCGGCCAGCGTCGCCGCAAATCGCACCAAGAGTTCAAACTGCTCCGCCCGCGGCCACAGTTCCGCATCCGTCCGCACCCACACGGCATAGCCTTGGCTGCTCTCCGCCGTGAACTGCCGCACCAGCAATTGCTGGGTCCGCGCACTCGCCTTCCAGTGAATCAGCCGGTGCGAATCGCCCTCCGCATAACGCCGCAACGCCAGCAAATCCCCGCCGCCGCCCACGCGCGCCCGCTCTTCGTTTCCGCCCGACCGCCGCGCCCCGCCGATCCCGAGCCGCCGATACTCCACCGGCGCCGGCCACACCACGACATCCGCCCGCAACTCCGTGCCGACATATTTTCTCAAAAATCCGAACGGAAACAACGAACCCACGCCCGCCAGCTCCACCCGTAAGCGCCCCCGGCGCGCCGGCGAGAAACTCCAGTCCAGCCGCGTCTCACCCTGCGGCTCCAACCGCTCCCGCAGCGCCACTTGCCCCCGCACCGCCTCGGCTTCCGCTTTCTTTAAAATCGCGCGCACGTCGATTCCTTTGCCCGTGACCGTGGACTCGGCCTTGGCGCCGCGCACCTCCTTTGCCTGCGGTCGCGCGACCCACTCGAACCAAAGTCCATACGTGGGCAAAAACCGCTTTCCGTTGCGCAAAGCCAACCCCACGCCCGCCGTTTGCCCGACCCGCCACGGCGGCTGCGCGTCGAGCCGCCACGCCACCCGGCTCAGATTCAGCCACGAGAGCACGCCGCTCAAAATCAGGCACGCCAACAGCAGCGAGAGCGTGATAAACAAAATGTTGCTCGACGAATTATACGCCGCCGTGCCGAGGCCGAAGCACAACCCGATCAAGATCACGCCGGAAGCCGTCGGCACGATCCGTTCCCCGCTCCGCGGCCACACGAGCATCCAAACCAATTCTCTCCAGCGAAATTTCCTCCGCGGCCGCTTCGCGCCCGGCCCGGACCAGTCCCCACCATCGCGCGGGACGTTTAACGCTGAACGCTCAACGCTGAACGTTAAAAGATCGGCCGCCATTGAGCGTCAATAATCAGGCGTTCAGCGTTGAGCGTTCCACGTTCATCAAACCGGCAACGCGACGTTCGCCAGAATCCGCTTCAGACTCGCACTCACCGCGCGCCGTTCCTCCATGGCATCACTGGTTTGCCGCGCGGGCGCCAACCGGTGCGTCAATGTCGCCGCCACCAGCGCGACCACATCATCCGGCAGCACAAAATCCCGGCCCAGCACCAGTGCCCGCGCCTGCGCCGCCGTGCGCAAGGCCAGCCCGCCGCGCACGCTCACGCCTGCCTTGAACTCGGACTCGGTGCGCGTCGCCGTCACGATTCGCAAAATATAATCCAACACCGAATCCTCCACGAAGACCTGCGGCACCAGCGCCTGCAGCCGCAGCACTTCTTCCTTGCTGATCACCGCGTCGACCGCGATGGCATCGTAGCCCGTCCGCGCCGTCCGCAAAATATCCAGCTCGTCCGCCGCCTGCGGATAGCCCATGTGCAGCCGCATCAGAAAGCGGTCCATCTGGCTTTCGGGCAACGGAAACGTCCCTTCATAATCCACCGGATTTTGCGTCGCGAAGACCATGAACGGCGACCCCACCGGATGCGCCACGCCATCCACCGTCACCCGCGCGCGGTCCATCACTTCGAGCAGCGCCGACTGCGTCTTCGGCGTCGCCCGGTTGATCTCGTCCGCCAGCACCACGTTCGCAAAAACAGGCCCCGGCTTGAACACAAACGACCGCTCACGTTCGTCGTAGATCGCCACACCCGTCACGTCGCTCGGCAACAGGTCGCTCGTAAACTGCACCCGCGAAAACGCGCAATCCGTCGAACGGGCCAACGCGTAGGCCAGCGTCGTTTTACCCAAGCCAGGCAAGTCCTCGATGAGCACATGCCCACCCGCGACCAGGCACACGATGACCTGCTCGACGATCTCATCTTTACCCTTGATCGTCCGCTGCATGGCTGCACGCATTCGGTCAATGGCTTTGCGGGACTCAACCAGAGCTGCGGGAGATACCAAATCACTCATGGGCCAAAACTTAGTAACCACCCCACCGACGTCAAACCGCGCCCGCCGCGGACCAATTCTTACTTCGACGCCGGCCCCAGCAGCTTAATCAGCACCGAGAAGTCCTCGTTGCCCAAACCCGCCTGCTCGGCCGCGGCCAACCGCTCGCGGACCGTCGCCAACACCGGGAAACCCGCCGTGCCGTCGATCCCTGAGGCGAGCCGCATATCCTTGAGCATGTGCTTCACCGAAAACTGCGGAGAAAAATCGCCCGACCGCAGCTTCGGCTCCTTCAACTTCGCCAGTCCCGACTGACTCGCGTTCCTCGACAGTGCCCCGAAAAACACATCGTCGGAAATGCCCGCGCACCTCGCCAACGTGATCGCCTCGGACAGCGCCTCCATCTGCGCGGCGATGTTCAGGTTCATCGCGAGCTTCAGCGTCGTCGCCTGCTTGTGGTCGCCGATATGCAGCCGCACGAGCGAAACCAGCCCGAGCAAACCATCAAGCGAGGCCACCGTCTGGGCGTCTCCACCCACATAGTAGACGACCTGCTTCTGCTCCGCCGCCGGCTTGCTCCCGGTAAACGGCGCCTCGAGGTAACGCGCGCCTTTGGCCGTCACCGCCGCAAAGAACTCCTCGCTGCTCTTCGGATCAATCGTGCTCGATTGGACCACGGTTTTTCCCGGTCCCAGCGCCGGCAGGATTTGAGCCAGCAACGCCCGCACCGCCGGCGGATCAGCCACGACGATCTGCACCACATCCGAAGCTTGCGCGACCGCCAGCGGGGTTGCCTGCCACCGGGGAAACGTCGGCTGGGCCGTGCGGTTCCAAGCCCCCGCCAACACGCCCGCCGCCTCATAGTGACGCGCCCACACCCCGCCGATGATTCCCAGTCCGAGCACTCCGACCGATTGGTTGTTCATAAAAGTTGGATCAACAAATCCAACGTCGCGCCCAAAGCAATCCGCCTCCCGCCATCACCCCAAAATCTCCAGCATCCGCCCAAACAGTCGGTTCACCTTGGACTGGTTGTCTTTCACCAGGTCGTGAAATGTGGCGTAGTCGATGGCCGTGCCTTCGATCCCGTTCGCGTAGTTGTCGACCATCGCGATCGAGTTGTAGCGCAACCCCAGCTCACAGGCCAGATCCGCCTCCTGCCCCGCCGTCATTCCCACCACGTCCCCCCAGTGCCGGATGATAGCGATCTCCGCCTTGGTCTCAAAACGCGGGCCCCGCGTCTGCACGTAAATCTTCCCGGGTTGCACGGTAAATTCCGGCGCCAACTGGGCGATGAGCAACGGCATCAAATTATTCGCGATTCCGGGCGCACCGCCTTTCAGCTCGTCGTCAAAATAGGTCGAGGGTCCGGCCAAAAAACCCACATAATCGCTGCAGGAAACGAGGGTTCCCGGCCGAAGCTCCGGCTTCAGCGAGCCCACCGAATTGAGCGACACCACATCCTGAAACCCCAAATCCGCCAGCGCGCGCAGATTAGCCCGATAGTTGATCATGTGCGGCGGCACCGGCGCCCCATAGCCGTGCCGGTTGATCAGCGCAAAGTCACCCTGCGTCTTGTAGGTGACCGGTCCATATTTGGTCTCGACCGTTCGCACCTCCCACGCCGAGAACAGCGCAGACTTCACGATGCTCGTCCCACTGATAAACGCGACTTTCATCCCGCGACTCCCGCGCCCCGCCGCGTCGATGACAACGCGAAAAACCTCTTGCCCGTTCCGCCTCCGCCCCCTCTGACAATCCAAACTCGCCAGCCCAAAATCGAAAATCTCCAAAATGCCCCTCATCGACCTGCCACTCGCCGAACTCCACACCTACGCCGGTCGGAATCCCCGCCCCGCCGACTACGACGTCTACTGGGCTGAAGCCCTGCGTGAACTCGATGCCACCGACCCGAGCCCCGAACTCCGCCCCTCCAACGTAATCGCGCCGCCCAACGTCGAGTGTTTCGACCTCTGGTTCACCGGCGTCGGCGGCGCCCGCATCTACGCCAAGTACCTCCGGCCCAAAAACCGCACCGGGGCCTCTGGAAAAAACCCCGCCGTCCTTCAGTTCCACGGCTACTCCGGCCACTCCGGCGACTGGATCACCAAGCTCGCCTACGCCGGCGCCGGCTTCTGCGTCGCCGCCATGGATTGCCGCGGCCAAGGCGGTCGCTCCGAAGACCGCGGCGGCGTGCAGGGCAACACCCTTCGCGGCCACATCATCCGCGGCCTCGACGACCCCGATCCCAAAAAACTCCTCTTCCGCCAAATCTTTCTCGATACCGCCCAACTCGCCCGCGTCGTGATGGCTTTCCCCGAAGTTGATCCGACCCGCCTCGGTGCCATGGGCGCCTCCCAGGGCGGCGCGCTCTCCCTCGCCTGCGCCGCCCTCGAACCGCGCGTAAAGCGCATCGCCCCCGTCTTCCCGTTCCTCTGCGACTACCGCCGCGTGTGGGAAATGGACCAAGCCAAAGCCGCCTACGAGGAACTCAGCCTCTACTTCCGCGCCTTCGATCCGCGCCACGAGCGCGAAGCCGCCGTCTTCGAAAAACTCGGTTACATCGACGTCCAACATCTCGCCCCCCGCATCCGGGCCGAGGTTCTCCTCTACGTCAGCCTGATGGACGCCGTCTGCCCGCCCTCGACGCAGTTCGCCGCCTATAATAAAATCACCTCAAAGAAGGACCTGGTGATCTACCCCGACTTCGCCCACGAGCCTCTCCCCGGCGAACCCGAGCGCACCTTCAACTTCATGCTCGGCCTCTAGTCTCGAAACGGACTTCCGTTCCCCGCTTAAGACTTTGACCCGGATCTATGAGGAACGAGTTCACGAGCGCGACCTGAGCGGGGAACATTCACGATGAATATCTGGGTGTAGCTTACCTCCCCTGTAACGCTCATGGCGGAGTAGCATATGAGATTCCCATCTGGCGAAAAGACACAGGCGGTGGGCAACGGCACCTCCTTCGCCTCCGGATCGGTAAGGCGTGTCGTCGTTCCTGTGGCCATTTCGGTCAGGCAAACACTGCCGTCCATGACATGGGCGACGAACCGACCATCCGGACTCCAGTTGAAGGACGATGCGATGTCGCGGGAGTTTCTCGTCACCTGCCTGGTCGGCCCGCCGTTGGGTGAAACGGTCCAGAGCTGCACGACGCCGGCGTCATCTTTTTTCAGGAACGCGATGGCCGAGCCATCCGCGGCGGAGCGGAGCCAATGCCTCGGAGCGGAGACCAATCCAGGATGGCGACTCTGGTTTGTATGAGTCAGACGACGTTGGGAAACACCCAGAGG
>JBIKWB010000002.1:0-305680 GCA_044356555.1 Opitutaceae bacterium
GTGAAGTCAGCAATGTAGTGCCGAAAATCAGCCCCTAAATCGCGTAAGTCTCTGCCATAGAACGATGCGGTTTTTTGAACTGCGGAACTCGGGCTAAGGCGGCAGAATTATCGTTCGAGCTGGGGCTGCACCCTGTGGCATGGAACAACGATCAGATCGGAGATGGGGTGAAGGTTTCAGTCACAGGCACGAGGCAGGAAGGTAGCATTATACCGTTAGCTGAGTATATACTTGTAGGAGGTGTCCGAGCTCCTGAGTCGGTGATTCGCAAATACCGATTACTGCTTCCTGGCGGTATTTCCTCTATACAAATGTCCTTTGATACCCAAGCATCACCCGCTTGGGATTGGAGTGTGGTTGGGAATGTTAAAAGCCAATAAATCCGGTAAATACGGCGCTTTGTTTTTCATGATCTAAAAATTTGTATAAAAATCAATATTCAGTCTAGATGGATTACTTCGGTCCACGTCTCACTCTAAAAACAACGTAGTGATTCTCCCGGCGATGCCGTTTAGAACTGTCGAGGAGAGACCGCGTCCTGTAAAGAAACCGCAAGACGAAGACATTTATGCAAATACGATGTATTCTTTGTCCAAGACCTGTGCCGATTATCCAAAAGCGAATGCGGTCCAAGGTCCCTAGTCGCGTTAACGTAGGCTCTTGGAAAATGCTCAAGTCCAGCTTCGAAAAAAGGACACCCTGAAGGGCTCCCTGGTCCCTGCAACTTACCCTCGAATCCTCCTGGCCCAAATCGGCATAAAGGATTCCATTACTCACAAACCAAAAACCGGGGGAACCGCGCGGAACGATAGATTCGAATTCGTGGCCTACCACTGCTTCGATCGGTCGTATTTGATATACCCCTTTGGATGAAGCGCGTCTAATTCCTCCTTGCCAGCTCCTTACTCGCAACCAGGACCACAAACCGCACCACTTCGGTAAGGCACGCCAGTGCACCAGGCGGGACAGAAAGCGCGGATCCGTCGCTTCGATGACACCAAAATCCTCGAGAGCTGACCCACTCGATCGAGCCGCCCTTGAACTTCGCGTAAAGGCAAAATCCTTGAATGCGGACTGAAGGGCGTCCTCCCAGTCTTTGTCCGATGGATGGAAGTGCTTTTGTATGAGTTGCAGGACTTGATAGCGCTCTTTCACCCTCACCCAACTACGGTCTGCCTCCGCCCGCACTGAATTGGTATGGCAACGATGCCCGTTTAGCATCTTTGGCACATAACAAAGGCCGCTTTTGAGGGCAATTTGGCAGTATACCCACCAGTCCCCGCTTAAATAGAGGTCTTCGGGCGATTCCAGCACCGGCCCAAGCGCTTGTGCGCGGAAAAGACACGCACTAACATTCGGCACCGGGTTGCCCTGCAGAAAAGTACGCAACAAGGAACTTCCGGGAGCTAGCAGGTGCGGCTTCGACAACAGTCTGTTTCCCGTCGCATCGTAAGGAGGTTGATAGTCGCCGTAAATTACATTTCCTGCATCAACCTTGACGGACGCGCAATAGAGGAAGTCGTATTTATCCTCCGCTTCGGCGATATTATACAACGTTTCCAAGAAATCAGACGCTGCGAGATCATCGGCTTCAGCTAGCCAAATCCATTTGCCTCGCGCAGATGTGACGCCCAACGACCAGGTCTTGACCGGGCAAGCGAGGCGGCGATCGGGTTGTAGGAACAAAGCGCCTTTTGCATCGGCGTAATCGCGCAGCCATTCCGAGCTTCCGTCTGTCGACCGATCGTCTACCAAAATCAATTCCACCTCCCGCAATCCCTGCGCCTCAATTGTCGTGAGTCGCTGAGGTAGAAATCGAAGTTGGTTGTAGCAAACGACGACAATTGATACTGCAGGATCCCGGGAATCCCTCTTCAGACTGTTTAACTGCGCTTGCTGCTGCAAGATGCCTTAGGTGGTAAGCTACGTTGTCGTTGGACGCCCCAACAAACTCGTCTCGATGAGTCGGTGAATTCTCGGCGCCAAAACTTCTTCACAATACTTCTGGGAAACACGGCGCCGAGCCTCGGCCCCAAGTGCCTGAGCTAACTCCCGGTCAGCAGCAATCTTGGCAAGACAGACTGCAAACTGGTTGACATCACCGTGCGGGGCCAGAAGGCCGGCACCATCGGCCAGAAGTTCAGGAGCGCCTCCCGACTCATGAAACGCAACCATGGGACGCTCCAGCGAGGCCGCCTCTAGCATAACCAACGGGAAGGGATCCTCTCGGGAGGGCAGCGCGAAACAATCCGCCGCAAGCATATACTCGAGCGGATTGCCTACGACACCTTGAAGCACGAACACGTCGCCTAAATCATGGTTTAGGATCCGGTCTTCGAGGTCAGTCACCCCGTCCACATCGGTCTTACCGCCCAGCCAAAGGATCTTGATTACTAGGGAGGGAGCCAATTTCCGCAAATTGATAACAGCATCGAGCAGGAGATCCGGTCCCTTGCGCCAATCAAGTGTGCCGCAAGCCACCACCAAGTAAGTCTCCGGCGGAATGCCAAGAGCTAATCGGGCTGCCGTTGGGGAACTCTCAGTTGCGAGTTGGGCCGCCCTCGCTAGTGACGTGTAGGCATGGATGATCTCCACCTTCGTTGCCGGGACACGTTGCCGCTGAATTAGATTGTCTGCGACTGCTTTTGAGCACGCTATAAAGGTGTCGGTGAGAGCGTCTAATTTTTGGATCGCACCTGCTGGCATTCGTTTCTCAATCCAATAACTCAGCTCGTGAACGTGGGTGATTACAGGAATCCCATCGATCTTTATTCCACCGACTAAGTCGCCGAGTGTGGATGTATTGGCGTACACCAGTTGGTACTCACGCTTTTGAATCCGTTCGAAATTCTCCGGCAGACCTGTCTTGTTGGATACGAAATAGACCGGGCACAGCTCCCTAAAACATGACAATAAATCGAGTTCGGGCGCACTTGCACCCCTTTCCCTCGACGCATCTACGTTGATGAGTAAGTCGAAGGACAAAACAGTGTTCTTGGAAAGCCATGTCAAAAGACGCAGGAGGAACAATTGCGCTCCCGCCCGCGCAAAATCATGGGAAATGAAGAGAACCCGATTGCGCTTCACTGGAGGCAGCGTAACCCACGATCCCAACATCTGATTTGTGGCATTTAACCAAGCATAGCCATGACGCTCATCGGGCTCCAAGTGGCATCCCTCGGCCCACTCGTTCCACGCATTCACAAACAAAAATCGCTCCCCCTCGGGATGCTCAGCGATTGTCCGAGAGGCGGCCAACCGGAGCCACTCGGCGTAGGCAGCCGGCGAACTATTCACAAACACGCTTCCCTTATTCTTTCGGCGCGCGGTGTTGTCCCAGCTTGGGGTCACACCGCGGAAGAGCTTGAACGGTGAGCGCCCCAGTTGAAGACAGTTGCTCCTGACTTGACGGTAATCATACACCAAACCGCTGAAGCCTGGAGATGCGGTTCCCGTCGGGGGAATCGGCTGGGCGCCCGAATCGTTGGGTGGAAACTCGAGCAAAGCGTCGAGCCCGAATGGTTCGGGCGAATCGCAGCCGAAACCTTTCACTCCACAAACATAGATCTCACCGATATTCTGAGTGCGGCACTCTTCGCGCCATCGCCCAACGGTGTCGCGCATAGACTCAAACAAGGCCGGACGATATATAATCAAAAGCGGTCGACCATTAACTCGTATGTAGCGACGATCTCGGAAAGCGCGAATCAGGTCGCGAATAACATTTAGGTCATCTTCAGGGGAATGGCACTGAGAAATGAGTAGCTCCCCTTTATGGCCATCCCAACGCCGCGACCAATTCTCGTTCGCCCAACAATAACAAAAGGGAATGTCAGGCGTTTCGGACTTTAAAAACGCCTCTAGGGGGCGCTCAAGGAGTCTTTTGCCGCCGAACCAGTAATAGTAGAAGCAAAATCCATATATGCCTGCGGCCCGAGCCAAGGATGCCTGACGATCAAGCGTTTCGCGTTCCCGCAAATCGTAATAGCCTACATCAGGGTGAGGAATGTGTGGTTGGTAGTGGCCTTCAAACCATGGTATCGCTGGCTTTACGTTGGTCCATTCAGTGAAACCCAGCCCCCACCACTTGTCATTTTCAGGTATGGGATGGAACTGAGGAAGATAAAAGGCAATGGCATTTACCTCGGGAATATTCTTGTTCTGGAAGGTGGCCTTTTGCGGAAACAGATCGCTGTCCCCCTTCAGGCTTAAACGCTCGTCACGATGAACATACGGGCGCACCCAAAGCAGACGCTCTCCTATGCGCTGCTTCGTGCCATCAGCCAGTTCAGCCTCGATGATTAAGCGGCGTAGGCCGACACCGACCGCCACTTCAACCGAAAAACCAACATCCGCTTCGGCCTTAGGAAATTGATCGTGAAAATGTCCGATTACGTCACCCCTTTCGATGACGGAACAGGGCGTAGCCGTGGCGCCATTCCACACTCTAACTACTTTGGCCGACTTCCCGTTGGAATCCAAGAACCAACCAGACACAACGACGGGGTTGTCGGACCAACCAAAACGACGATCCAATGGCCGCTCTAGATTGTAATATGATTTCATCGTTTCGTGCTTTTTTTCCAAATCTGCATTCCGTTGTCGCGAATAAAGCGCAATGGCGCCGTTAACCGCCAGCTCAATGACGCTTTGAGATTTGCTATTTTGGCATCCGCGGTTTCTTGAATTTTCTTATTTTCAACTCTCAAGGTTTCCATTTCGCGTTCATATTCATCTAATTGGAATTCAGCCGCATAATTGGTTTTGGTCAGAATATCCTCCAATTCTTCCGCTCGTTGCCTCTCTTTAACAATCAAATTGTCAAGCGATTTAGCGCGAACTGTATGCTCGTCTAGTGATCGTTGAATCGAATCTAATTTTGTCTGTATGGAAAGATTGCTAGCCTTCAGCTCTGTCGCTCGCTGTTTCTCCTCAACAAGCAAATCATCGAGCGATTTCGTGCGAATTATGTACTCTTCCAGCGATTGTTGTGTCGCTTCCGATTTTGTCTGTGTAAAAAAATCGATAATTTCGTCTGGGGCGAAAAAATCCACTGGCGGAGCCAGACTGGGTGAAGGTGGAATAGAAATCTTTTTCCATAAGACCTTCAGCTGGGCTCGAACCAACTGTTCATATAGATTCAGGAGAGTCGCGGATTCCCAAGAAATCGGACGGTCGAGATTCCTGAGAAAATGGGATCTTTGCTCTGCGAGAAGGGAAATAAAGCTGGTTAAGGATCCGTTTTCGAAACCAGTGTTTGGCAAGCTTTCGTAGACAGCAAAAGATCTGTCGCCCGCGAACGGGGCCCAGATGAATTTTACCGTTACTTTTAGTGAGTCGCCGCATTTCTCTCGTGGAAGGGAGAAAAACATCTGGGGATCGTTCCCGAAGGAAAGAACTACAGCCTGTCCATTCAGGTTTCCGATCAAGCGAGCGGTGCCGCCACAATCCTCGAGCACCATTGGGATTGATTTAGCATCTACAGGGCCTGAGTTCCCAGTCACCTCTACAAAACATAGCCCTGGACGACAGGAAGGATCCAGTCTGATCCTCCACAAATTAGTCGAAGCCTCCGAAGAATCAACGTCCACGGCCCAGTGGATCCACTGATTTGGTTCGCTAAACGCCTTGCGTAGAGAATGTTCCTCGTCGTACTTTCCGAAGTGATTTGAAACGAAAATCTGGGCTTCATTTTCGAAAGGCTCGGCCTGAGCGCGACTGATCCCATACTCGATGAGACGAGCAGGAAGGAGTTTCACCGCACCTCCTTTAGCCGAACAGGTGTCTGCGTTATTGAGACAACCGATTAACGCTCGCCAATGTTTCTCAACGGCCTGCCTAGTAGCAGCTAGCTCGTTGGGCGCAGTGAAACTCGGTTCAGCGCACGAGCGGAGAATAAGACTTTTTGCCAGTTCCAAAGCTTCCGACCAGCAGTTAACGACCGAGCAAAGCCCGCCCATTTTCTCGGCGGCCTCGCGATACTTATGATTTGCGCGTCCGCTTCCTTCAACCACGATGGAAGGGGTGCCGTAACTCGTTGCAGCTATTGATCCGTGCAGGGAATCACCGATATAAAGAGACGAGCCTGCCAGAATGGCAGTCATTTGCTGCAACGATGTTGGGCGTCCCAATAGCGCTCCCCAGTTGCCGAGGGCAGCGATTAAACTGGCGGTAAAGTCATTATCGGTCTGCCAAGGTGAAATTTCCACAAGAACCACCGGCCGTTCAAGATCTTCGGCCAATCGGCGCAATCTCTCACCCATCTCAGGATCAATCTTTCGAGAAGAAGAAACAAAAACTGCAATGTACCCGCGCTCGCCGAAAAGAATGTTCTTCGAATTGAATTCGAGCCAAATCGGCCGAAGGTCATCGGCTGTCCACAGGGATGGAAGATCAAAGGCGGTGTCCGGAACATCAGCAACGAACAGATCCTCCAGCCCCTTGAGGATCTGTTGACTGGCAACGTCTCGAGTCGAGACATAGGCTGACGCCTTTAGAACATCTCTAACATACGGGCCAGCCCAGCGGGGGAATGGAAGCGGGACGCCAGGAGCATTCCAAAGCAGAGGGACTTGTGCTGATCTAGCAAATTCACTCGCCCCCAGCCAGAGGGATGGCAGCACAGCGGCAGTCTCCCAGGCGTTCTCATTGAAAGGACTCCAACTGCCTGAAAGAATAATGTCCCCGCCACCAATAATCACTGCACTACACTCTTCCCATCGGGGGATAAAATCCTGAATCATCAAGCTTGGGCGCGCGTCCTTCCACGGAGTCGCCCGGCCTGAATAGGATATATGAATGGCCGACCAACCGTGATCCTTTAGGCGATTTTCTACCAGCAATGGGAAAAGAAGATCGCCGTAATTATCGTGATCAAAGGCACCAAAGTGAAGGAGCGTATTCACGGGATACGATGTATAGATGATGGGTTAGAGGGTTTTAAATTTAGGAAAAAATGGGTGTATATCATTATTTTGTAGTGTTTTCGATGATTCGATCAACAGCGAAGCCAAAACGAAGGTCCACGAGTCCAGTTGGGAACATAAAGCCATCAGCAACTACGCGGAATACTTTAGCGTCTATAATCCTATGAAGGAATCCATGATCTCGGGAGGCAATTCCGATACGGAGAAAATATGTCCCTGGATTCAATCTGCACTCAAATGGAAACGTGAAACAAACAGAATCCCCCGGCTTCACCGAAATCCATCGGTTCGGGGTCTCCCACGAGCTTGCCCCTGCAATTTCAATTCCGCTCTTGTCTGTTACTATCACCCCAGCAGCAATCAAACTGTACGGTTCGTCAAAACGTACGGAGATTTGGAATCGATACGAATTGCCTCTCACGATGTGATTGACCCGGCACCGTTCAGAATTCTCTAGCTCCACACTCACAATCTCCGCTCCAGCTGGCTCGTAGGCCACCTTGGAGAACGATACTAAATCAGACGTCCAAAGCTCGCCAGGAGCAAGATTCGCCGATTGGCTGGCAGGCTGCGGCGGCTGTTCGACGTCTTTCGGCTGCTGTAAAAACCGCTCAGGTGCTGTCAAAATTTCAAGCTGCATTTTGCGGGATCCGTGGATGAAACCCTGATAGATTTTGACCGCATCATGCGGAACGCCGCGGAAGATCATGCGACCCGACTCAAGAACCAAGGCTTCATCGCAAAACTTAATAACATCTTGGGCTGAATGGGAAACGAACAAAATTGTGGTCCCTTTTTTCTTCAGAGCCTCTATCCGGCTCAAACATTTCCGCTGGAAGGCTTCATCTCCAACAGCTAGCGCCTCATCGACAATAAGAACGTCTGGATCAAGGGCGCACTGAACGGAAAAGGCTAAACGTAAAGCCATCCCACTCGAGTATGTTCGTACAGGCTGATGGATGAAGGCACCAATATCCGCGAATTGGAGAATTTCATCCAACCGTGCTTCGATATCACCAGAAGACATTCCTAATATGGCAGCGTTGAGACGAACATTCTCCAATCCCGTAAAATCAGGGTTAAAGCCCGACCCTAACTCCAGCAAGGCGGCAACGCGCCCCGACAGCTCTACCTCGCCTTCTGATGGTGGCACGGTTCCAGCAATGATTTGCAGTAACGTAGATTTTCCCGAGCCATTACGCCCCATAATCCCAACGGATGTGCCTTTCTTTACTTCAAAGTTAATGCCAACCAGTGCATTGAACTCGGAACTCCTCGAGCCCGCCCAATCTTGCAAGTGACCACGGAGTGAGGGAAACAGCGCTACCATCAACTGTCTGATCAAGAACCGAAAACGATTCTGAGGATTACGCCATACTCGGTATGTCTTCGAAAGTCCGCTTATTCGGATCGAGATGGGAGGATTGCTCATACCGCGTCAGAAAACTCCCTACTCCAAAGCGAAAAGATGCGGGCACCAAGCAAAAGACTGAACAAAGCCCAAAAGCCCAAGTACGCGAGGTCACCGGCGGTAGGCGCTGCTCCGTTTAACAAAATTGCTCGCGTCGACTCAACCCATACCGCCAACGGGTTGTATGACAGAAATTTATATGTCGATGGTAGCGATTCAACTCGATAAAAGACCGAACTTCCAAACATAACGGCGAGGCCCAAAGGTTGCATTAGTGAGCTAAGATCCCGAAAAAACACCCCTAACGAAGCCAGCACGAGCGCCGCTCCCAAAGCGAACGCAACACCAAACAACATGAGAGGAATTAGCGTAAACATAGCGGCAGTCGGGGTGTGCCCGGTGAACAGCCAAGCCAGCAAAACAAGCGTTGCGGATATACCTAGGCGAACAAGGCCGGCGAAAACCGCAGATCCAGGAAGCACCACCAACGGGAACCTCACGCGCTTAACGAAGTTAGGGTTCTGGAAAATCGTCATGGGCGCTATTATCATGATCTCTTGGACAAACTGAACCAATGAGATGCTCCAGAAAAGCCCAAGTGCATAATCCGCTCGGGTTTCAATGGCTGAGTAAGCATAGCCTCCCTTAAACACCACCATGAATACGAATCCGTAAATGAGAAAAGCTATAAGCGGATTGAACAACAACCAGAAATTTCCCAACAGACTTCCCTTGGTTTGCGCCTCCAGAGAACGCCTCGTAAATATCCACATCAGCATCCGATTGTGCCACAGAACGGCGAACGGAGACCAAATGGACTCACCTCCTAGATGGTGCTGTGTGGTGTTAATGATGCGCACTGATGTGGAATTGGATAACTTCAACTTGAACCCGATAAGGCGGAGAGTTGGAGTGGTTTTTGTAGTATCTCCAAACTTTTGTTCACTTAGCTCGAAAAAAACCAATTTCTCAAATCCGCAGTGAGGTGGACCCGAAAATTAGACAGGTCGGATTGCGGTGGTCCCCGCCGACTTCGCCGAAGTTGGCTTTCGTTCTTGCGCCCCCGGTCCCCGCCGGAGCCGGCCCTTGACGTTTTCATCCCCGCAACCGTCCGTTTTTCTCGTCCAACTTCGATATTCGGGTCAGACGATCCGCCTGTCATACTTTCGGAGCCCACTTCATCAGCTCAAAATGAGCCACGGCGAGTGCAGGTAGTTGAACTTTCTGGGTGCGCGCGAGACGAAAAACGGTTAGACTTCAACTCATAAGTAGAGTCCGGCGCCAGCAGGCTCGCGCAGGCTTTAGCCGCTTGGTTCCAATTGAAGTGCTCGATGGCTTGGGTGCGGGTATGAGCGCCCGAGTGTTTCCAGCGCTTGTCTGTCATCATCGTAAGCAGGACGGATTCTGCTACGCCCGGATCAGCCAAAGGCAGACATGCTCCCGCGCCGCTCGCTTGCACAAGGGCGCGGTTTGCGGGGTCGTCACTGGTGACGATGGCTAGGCCGCACGCCATCGCTTCGAGCACGGTGTTGGCCATGCCCTCGTAGAGCGAGGGCTGTGCGAGGGCGTGAGCGTTTTGATAGTAGGGAAGAATCTGTTCTCTGGGCAGCCAGCCGTGCCATGTCAGGCGTGGGGCCACCCCGAGGCTTTGCGCGAGCTGTTGCCATTCATCTCTCAAAGGACCGTCGCCCACGATATGGAGCTCTCAAGACAGATCGGTGAGGGCGGCGAGCCGCGTGATGAGCCAGCCGAGATTTTTCTGCGCCTGCAGTCGGCCGACGAAGAGCCAACGAAAAGGTTGAGGCGGTGGCTTGCCCGCAGGCGGGACGAAGTAGGCGGAATCAACGCCGTTGGGGATGACGCCCACGGGCAACGCATCGGCGGCGATGGCGCGTTGCTGCAAGGCGAGGGAGTTGGCGATCACGGCGCGGGCGGCATTGAGCACGCAATGGCGAACGGGAGCGAGCAAGCGATGGATGCGGTGGAGGCCGGGTTCGGTACCGGGCACATCTCCGCCGCGGAGGGAAACGACGTAGGGCACGCCCGTGCCCCGCGCGCCCCACCAAGCAATCGGACCGCAGGGGATTGAAAAAACGCGATCATGCCGTCGATCCGTTCGCGGCGCAGAATGCGCCGAACACGGAGGCTCGCACTTACGCCAAACTTCGCCATCTCGAACGGAGTGCACGCTTCGCGGCGACGGCGAAGCCGGCTAGCACGCTGGGGTTGACGGCGGCGTCGATCACCTAATCTGCTGCGGGCAACGCGCCGATGTCGCTCGCGGCGCGGAGATCCGCGTGGACGAGGCTGACGCCGAGGGGTTGCGAGCGGCAGCGTGAACATCACCAAAATTGGGCGGTTTAAAAGCCACTACGTATTTTGAGAAAGCCGATGGTCGATGATCGCGCCCTGCAGAGCGACGAGCGCGCCGCGAGGGTGATCATGCCACGCTGGGATTTTGCGACTTTCATGCAGATGCAACCGAACGGTCGGGCCTACACCCAATAGCCAGATTGCCCCGTCGAGATCCGTCGGTTTACTCAGCTGAGGTGCCCGCCGCAGGAATACCGGAATGGGTCGGCTGGTTAATGAGAAGCTCCTGCCCATGCGTGATAAGTCTGCGCATCATCGACATGGTATCGGCCGGGGACGTCGTCCCCGCCAGGTGTGCGATCAGCCCCACGACCAACGGCGATTGGGCCCGCCACATCTCTTGTAACGACGCTCTGTCGGCTGCCCGTTTCCCTGCGAAATCGCGCCGTTTGATCATCTCTTGTAACGGCTTTTGCTCCGGCTTAAATCGCTTCCCGTAGCCCGGATGAGCTGTCCGCCGAGCCTGCACGCGTTGAACGTTTTCCGGCCCGCGGAAGTAGTCGCGACTTTCAGGACAAGCGAGCCAGCGAGCCTGGCTCGCTGCCTTGCTCGCGTGGCGACACTCTGGTGCCGCGCAATAACGCTGTCGGGCGTGGTGGCGTGGATCGGGCTGAAAGAACTGACTGCAATGGTGACATTTGCGTTCGGGGATGGTTTTCACAGCTAGCCCCATCCCGCGCCCTTCGCTCAGCGACAACCCTTCCGCCCGTCACACCTCCATCCGGTTCACGAGGGAAGAAAATCCACCCGATGAAGAAGAACCTTTTTTAGTGAAGCGACTGAAGAAAACCCGTCTAAGAAATCATGAATTTCAAACCGCCCGAAGAAGATGAGTTTCATCCCGCCGCTGACAGGGGTTTGAGTTCGGCGCGATTGGATTCGCTACCGGGACGAATGAAGTTGTCGAAGCCGACAACGTGGTGGCCGGCTTCGACGAAGGTGCGAGCCAAGGTGCTCCGACAAAACCACAGGCACCGGAGAGGCGGATTTTCATGAGGCGTCGCGCGTCTGCCATGCGGCGACTATTTGTCGGATGGTTTCTTCAAGCGACTGCGTGATGTCCCACGACGGATAGTGGACCCGCATTTTGCGGAGGTCGGAGTAGTAGCAGATGTGGTCGCCGGCGCGGTTTTCGTTGAGGTAGGTGTAGACTTGGGGTTTACCGGTGAACCGTTCCGCGATTTTGAACGCTTCGAGGATGGAGGTGCTGTTGGCCTTGCCGCCCCCGAGGTTGTAAACCTCGCCAGCCTTAGGTGCAGCCACAAACGCGGCCATGAAACGGGCGACGTCGAGGGAGTGGATATTATCGCGAACCTGTTTTCCCTTGTATCCGAAGACCTTATACTCCCGTCCTTCTAGGTTGCATTTGACGAGATAGGACAGAAAGCCGTGCAACTCGACGCCGGAATGGTTCGGACCGGTGAGGCAACCGCCGCGCAATGCGCAGGTGGGCAGGCCGAAATAGCGCCCGTATTCTTGGATCATGACGTCGGCGGCGACTTTGGAGGCGCCGAAAAGCGAGTGCTTGGACTGGTCGATGGTGAAGGCTTCCGCGATACCGTGTTCGTAGGCGGGGTCGGCGTAGTCCCAGCGGGTTTCGAGCTCGGTGAGCGCGATGCGATTGGGCGCGTCGCCGTAGACCTTGTTGGTGCTCATGTGCACGAACGGGGATTCGGGGCAGGCCTGGCGGGCGGCTTCGAGGAGGTTCAGTGTGCCGACAGCGTTGGTATCGAAATCGTCGAAGGGGATCGCGGCCGCGCGATCGTGCGAAGGCTGGGCGGCTGTGTGAACTATGGCGGAGGGCTTGATCGACTTAACCAGTGCGAGCACCCCGGCGCGGTCGCGAATATCGAGTTCGTGGTGAACGAAGCCGGGGATGGCGGCGGCAAGACGGCCTTGGTTCCAGCGGGTGTCCCCTTGAGGGCCGAAGAATACGGCACGCTGGTTGTTGTCCACGCCATGAATGGTGTAGCCGAGTTCGCGAGAAAAGTAGGTGCAGACTTCCGAGCCGATAAGGCCAGAAGAGCCGGTGACGAGGAGGGTTTTACGCATTAGTTGAAAGGCGTTTAGCGATGGGAGTCGGCGCGATAAGCGTGAAAGCACACTGAGGCGGCCAACGAAAGAGTAATGGAAAGGGCAACGATGAACGTTGCTACGCGGATATGGCCAAAGGCAACAGAGGGCTGAATAACCCAGAGCCCGATCAGGTTGAACGCAATAAGCAAGGTGATGAGCACCCGAACTATTCGGGCAAGACTAAGACCGGCCGTGACGAGGCCGAGGTGTAGGAGCATCATTGTGCCGTAGGAGGTCTCATGGACGGTAAACGCCCCCCAACAAAGACAGAGTTGGATAACGAGCGCCAGAACACCGAGTCCGAGCCAAGTGTGCGATGAAAAGTGATGGGAAGTAAATGAGCGAGAGGATTTTATACGAAAAAGACCAGGAATGCAGAGCAGCAGCAGTCCAAGCACAGGCACAAGATTGAAGAACTGCGAGCGCCTCAGGGCAGGGCCGCCATCCGCCCAACCCAGATGGCTGCCTTTGATCGGATTGTAGGTGCCCAGCCAGGTGTCGACGATTTCGAATTTACGTTTAAGCCATAGTTCAGACGTATCAGCTCGGTAGGCGCGGATCACGGTGTCTTTCAGCGAAACGTCGGGTTCTCCAAAACCGAACGTGCCGGCGAAGGCATACTTCGGAAGGGCATTGCCAGGCGGGTCCACTTTGCTGGTCCATAGTTGCCACGGCGTGAGGCTGGCGAAGAAGACCAAGCCGCAAACCACAAACGACCCGGGCCTGCGGCGGAGCTGGGCGAAGGAGAGCCAGACGGCCATCGCCAAGTGACTGAAAAAAATACCGCCATGCGACAGGATGGCGGCAGCGAACGCGAGGCCCGCACCGATGGACGGACGGACGGACCACTTGCCGGGACGCTTGGGATCCAGAAGCAACCAAGCCGTGAGGGCGAGCGAGGCGGAGAGCAGTTTCGGCCAGACGTAGACCGTGTTGAAAAAGACGAATGGGGTGAGCGCGAGGACGCCGACAATCCAGAGTCGGGCGCGGCCCGTGACTCTCCCCCGCCTAAGGCAAACCCAAACCGGGAAAATCCAGGTCGACATCACTGCAACTCCCAGTGCGTTGGCCACCCATGGGAAGAGTTGGGTGCGATGATCGCGGAGCAGCCATGGGGCGGTGGCTGAGCGCGCCAATGCGAGGAGCCCTGTGTAGGCGGGGGGGCGATCAGAAACTAACCAAGGGCCCATATTCGGGGCGCGACTAGCATCACCTCGATGGAGCGCTTGCGATACCCAAAGGGGAAGTTGGTTGTCTGTCGACCAGCTTGCGGGAGTAAAGCGATAGTTGGCGGCGAAGGCTGTGGAGACGGTTTGTTGGGAGTTGAGAATCAGCCAGGAAAGCAGGCTGACAATCAGCCAAAGGGCAACGCCAGGGTAGCGGCGGACCAAATAGCCCGGCGCGTTCCACCGACGCGCGATCATTCTTACCGTATCGATCAAGCCCGCGGCGAATAACAGCAGTGCGATCCACGCGGTGGTGAGCGGTGCGTATTGATAGCCAAAAAAAACGCCGTATCCAAGGAGCGCAGCCGTCAACGGGAAGAATACCCAGCGCCCCGATGGCCCCAAGCGAGGCTCGAGCCATGTGCAGGCACGGCGAGGCAGCGCTGTGAGTGAGACCAGCGCGAGGCAAACGAGCGCGTGACAGGCGAGGCTAGCCGGCAGGCTTTGTTTTAGCAGGCTTGACCAGCCCGCCTCCGAGGGGCCGCCCAAGCCGACGTAGTTCCGGCCCCCGCTTTTGGCGCCAACGGAAAGCGGAACACCTCGCCAGTCGCGCGGTAGGGGAATGACGAGCTCCTGCCAGGTTTCATGTGCGTTGCCGTAGCGGAATTCTTTGCTCTCGCCGGATAACAGGTTGCGCACGTGAATCGTATTTCCAGGCGCGGCCGGATAACCGATTACGGGCAATATCAGCGCGGAAGCCATGGTCGAAAATGGCGCGGATTCGATGTAGCCTTGCGTCGTCTCCGTTTGGGGCGACCACGAGCGCCAAAACTGCTGTTCAGGGTCTCGCCGCACCGCTGGTGGGAGATCTTCCGCGGCGGGCTCGCCGTTCGCGAAAAAACCGCCCGTCACGATCCAATTTCCAGCCGCAACCAGCGAGCTGCTCTTGCGCTCAGGCCAGGAGAGCAGAACGAGTCCGGCCACGCACACGAGCAGCCAGCTCCGGACAGTCCACGACATGATTCGGGAAACAAGAGGGCTCATTCTTGATCGAGCGGTGCCTCCGAATTTCGGGAATAGAGGAAGAAACTATCCGTTCGCGCAAGGAGAGAGGAGTCGGGAAAAAGCCGGAGCGCGGCAGGCAGGCCATTCGCAGTCGCCACGATGAACTTAACCCGGTAACGGTCGGCGTAACGAAGCATAACGAAGTAGTGGGTCGTCTGTGACCATGTGTGTTTTAGCCATAAGGGCCTAGCGCTGGGAATAATACACCAGCCGAGGATTCCAATCGTCACCTAGCACGATCATCTCCGCCGACGGTGGTGTCATCGCCTTCACCTTCTCCGTGAAAAGGATAACCTCGGCGCCCCTGAGGTTCCGGAACGCGTGACGGACGAGACGCGATTCATAAGCCGCAAACGAGAGACCAGCGACCAACAGGGCCAAAGTAGCGCTCTCCCGAAGGGGTTGGTCAAACGCCGGGCGATTTCGTGCGTTCCAATGCCTGCTGCGGCCCAAAGCGGCAGGACAATCGCGCACTGAAAACAGTCGTGGACGACGTAAAGATTGAAAAACACAGCCACCGATCCAACTACTGACCGATAGGAAACTGGATTTCCGGTAGGATCGAATTCGGGAGGGCCTTAAGGGGAGGGTGAAGTGTGGGAAACGAATCGGCCCTCTGTAGTCCCCCCCCCGCTTCGAGGCCGCCTGACCGGTCTGCGCACCGAAGAGCCGGTTTACGAAGATCCCACGGCAGAAACTCAACATCGCGTGGGGTGTTGACAGCGGGTTAGCGGATATTCGGACGTCGGTCGCGGCGATCACGAAGCAAGGTGACACAACTCCGGCCGCTCGCTGTCAACCGACTAGTTTTCAAGATGGCGACAACGGAGGCTCTTGATCGACACCAGGCGAACAAAATCATTGAACAAACGCGGCACGTAGTCTCGAAATGGCGAGAATTCGCATCAGCGGCCGGCGTTCCTGAAATTAACGCAGCAGAGGTGGAATCGGCTTTGAATCTTCGCCAAACAGGAACGAGCTGATCGACTCCTGGCCACGCCACAAAAGAAGGTAACCGCGGGAGATCACGAAGGGCCCTTTGTGACGCGGGCAGAGAGGATAATCCCGGAACGTTATGACTCCCGCCGCCGGCAGCAGGCTAAGGCCATGATGTGTCTCGTGTGTCAGTTCTTCTAGGGGCTCACGCGCACTTTTTCAGCAGCGGCGTCATCGACCTTTCTTGATTCGTGTCGCTCACCAGCTTGGGGCGAGTGGTGTTGGATCGATGGGCTTTCAGGTCAATTTCGCCGTTTCGAGGGGAGGATTTCGTAGGGAAAAGAATCAGGTGCGGCGGCGGTAGTCGCCGCGGCTGAAGTATTTCTCCAGCCACACATAGGCACAGATGAAAAAATAGCGGCTGCCCATCTCCTTGATCTTCAACTTTGCCTCGCCGTATTTGCGGTTGCGCCAAGAGATGGGGGTGATCGTGAAACTGTAGCCGCGAGCGATAGCTTTGAGCGGAATCTCTACGGTGAGGTTAAAATGCGGGGCGAGGAAGGGGCGGCAGCCGTCGATCACGGTGCGGCGATAGGCTTTGAAGGCGTTGGTGGTGTCGTTGAGCGGGATGTTAAAGCCGATCCGGACAAAGAAATTGGCGAGGCGGTTGACGAGGAGTTTGACGCGGGGGTAGTCGATGACCTCGCCGCCTTTGATGAAGCGACTGCCGAAGGCACAGTCGTAGCCATTACCGAGGAGTTTCCAGTATTTGATGGCGTCGGCGGGGGCATCGGAGGCGTCGGCCATCATGATGACGACGGCGTCGCCGCGGGAGTGGTCGAGGCCCCAGACCACGGCGCGCCCGAAGCCGTTTTGGCCGAGATTTTTCGTGGGGACGAGGGTGGGGATGGTGGCGCTGAGTTCTTGGAGCACGGCCCAGGTGCGGTCTTTGGAGCCGTCATCGACGACCACTATCTCGTGGGGAATTTTTTCAGAGAAGAAAGCGGCGTGGATCGCGGCGAGGGTGGAGGGGAGAGATCCTTCTTCGTCACGGGCGGGGATGACGACGGAGAAGAGAGAAAGCGCGCGAGCGGGAGCGGGAGTAGAAGCGGACATTCGAGATAGGACGAGGCGTGAACTGAAAAAGAGGAATGAGAACGATTTAGAGGGGAGCGGAGAGGTCGAGCCAGTCCGGATAGGCGAGGGCGTGGGCGGCGATCTCTTCGAGTATGGCGGGGGTAGGGGTCTGGGGTTGCCACGACCAGAGGCGGGCGGCTTTGGCGCTGTCGAGGACGACCCAAGGCAGGTCGAAGGGCCGAGGGGTAGCGTCGGAGGCGACGGGGTGGGGGCCGAATTTGGCGTCGCACCAAGCGGTGAGTTGGCGCAGAGACATCGCGGACGGGGCGCCGCCGGTGATATTGGCGAGGCGGTCGGCGGCGCAGAGCTTGGGCGCGGTGAATTGCTTCTCAAGGAGAGGCACGAGGTCGCGGGGATGGAGACAATCGCGGACCTGATAGCCACACCCGCCAAAGCCGATGTATTTAAGCGGGCGGCGGCGGAGGTGGGCGTTGAGCCAATAGGCGAAGATGCCTTGGTCGGCACGGCCGAACTGGCCGGCGCCGGCGAGTACGCCGCAGCGGTTGATCCAGACCGGAAAATCGAAGGTCTCGCCGTATTCGAGGGCGAGGGCTTCGCTCGCGAGTTTCGTAGAACCGTAGAGGGAAACGGGCGCGGCGGTGGAGAATTCTTCCGAGATGCCGGCGGGGCTCAGGCCCGGCGGAAGGATCCACTCGCTGGCGCTCGCAGCTACGTGGAGGCGAAAGGCGCCGGCTTGCGGCTCGACGGGAAGGGCGGCGAGGGGCGGGATCGAGTAGACCCGGCTGGTGCTAAGTAGGATGAAGCCAGCGCGGTGGGTTTTGCAGAATTCGAGGAGGTTGATCGTGCCGGTGAGGTTGTGCTCGACGAGCTGGCGGGAGCTGGTCTTGCCGTCCACGCCAGCGAGGACACTGGGATTGGCGGCGGCGTCGATGACCCAATCCACGGCGGGGAGGGTCTCAAGGTCGCTGGCGGCGCGGAGGTCAGCGTGGAAGATTTTAACGCCGAGTTTTTTGAGTTCGGCGCGGTTGGTTTCGCTGCCGGGCCGGATGAAGTTGTCGAAGCCGTAGAGCTGATGACCCGCACCGGAGGCGGCGAGCGTGCGGGCGAGCGTGCCGCCGACGAAGCCGCAGATGCCGGTGATGAGAATACGCATGGGCGGCGAGGTTTGCGTCGATTGGACGGGGTGGGAAGGAGATTTTGCCGTTCTTTGAAGGCGGCTTTCGGAAGGGGCGTTGAGCGATTTCTGGGTAATTCGGATGACGTTCTTTTCAGTGATACGTCTTGGCGGGCAGGGTTTAGATGAGCGGGCCGTTCGGGAGGACGGATTGCTCTCTGACTCGCCACGAGCGACTCGCGTTGCGAAACTCTGTCCCGCGGCAAACCAAGGTGAATTTTTTTGCAGCTTTTGAGTCGAGATCGGATTCTTTTGATCTCGAATTCGAAATTCGCTTGAGCGGACTGCGATCCTACGAATGTCCGTTTGAGGAAGGCCGGCCGCAGCGCAAAAAAACGCGCCCTTTTTATCTTACCTCACCTCGAACTCGGCGGAGCCGACCGCTGTAATCTCGACGTGATGGCGCAACTCACGCGGCGTTTCGATTGGGACGTCACCTTGGCCACGACGCGCCGCTCAGCGGATGCTTGGCGGGAAGCGTTTCAGGCGCTAACCGACGACGTCTTCATGCTGCATCGGTTTCTGCCCCTTGAGCACTACGGAGAATTTCTGGCTTATCTCATCGAGAGCCGTAGGCCGGATGTGGTTTATCTCAGCCATACCGAATTGGGCTACCGGTTGTTGCCGTGGTTGAAGGAATCGTTCGCGGGATTGCCGTTTATAGACCTGTTGCATCTCGTGATGGACGATTGGAAGCAGGGTGGTTTTCCGCGTTTTTCGGGCGAATCACGGGCGTGGCTCGATCGTACGGTGGTGACCTCGCATTGGCTCAAAGCCCGGGCGGTCGAGCTCGGTTGCGACGAGCAACGGTTGCGGGTGATCTACACCGGGATCAACACCGCCGAGTGGCGGCGCACGGCGGAACTGACGCGGCTGGCGCAGGCACGCTGGGCGTTGCCGACGGACCGCGTGGTGATTCTCTTCGGCGCCCGCTTTGCCGCGCAAAAATCTCCGGAGATTTTGCCGCCGATCATTCGGGCGTTGGAAGCGAGGGGGCGGAGATTTCTGTTGTTGCTGGCGGGCGATGGGCCGCAGCGCGCTTGGCTCGAGGAGCATGCGTGCCGGGCGCACCCGAGCAGTGTGCGCCTACTCGGGGCGGTCCCGCCGCAGGACATGCGCGTGCTGATGAGCGCGGCCGATATTCTCCTGTTGCCCTCGCAGGCGGAGGGCGTGGCGCTGGTCCTCTTTGAGGCGATGAGCATGGGCGTGGTGCCGGTGGCGACAGATGTCGGCGGGCAACGTGAATTGGTGACGCCGGAGTGCGGCCGATTGGTGGCGCCGGGGCCGCAGGTGATCGCATCGCTCGTGGAAGCGTTGGACGCGCTGCTGATCGACGCGGAGGCACGCGCGCGTTGCGCGGCGCAGGGGAGGGCGCGGGTGGAGGCGGAATTTGATCTGGATCGCACGGGCGAGCAGATCGAGGCGTTGTTCCGCACGCGGGCGGAAGCGGCGGTGGTGGATTGGACCGCGCTGCCCCTGCGGCCGGAGATTCCGCGGGCTCTGTTGGACGATTTGAACGATATGGCCGCCGACGAGCTCACGGGTGACGTCTGGGCGCAGCAGATGAAAGCGGGGAAGTGGTGGCCGACCGCCGTTTCCCGAATCGCGGCTTTCCTGCGGTCCACGCCGATGCGGCATTTTGTGCGGCGTTGGGAGGCGCTCTACGGGGAGCGATTGGGGCGATGGGTTATTTCACGTAAATGAGGTGACCGCGGACGTTGCCGCGATCACTTCATAAAAACTTAAGTTTGCGGGCGGCGAAGAGGACGTCTGAGCGACGGCTCAGAAGTCGAGTTTCGGTGCAAGTAGGCTCGCGTAGTCCTTCGCCACTTGGGACCAACTGAAGTGGGCGACGGCGTGGGCGCGGGCGTGGGTGCCCCATTGCTTCCAACCATCGCCGGTCATCGCGGCGCGCAGGGTGGCCTCTGCTGCGACCGGGTTCGCCAGCGGCAGGCATGTGCCCGATCCGCTCGCTTCGACCAAAGCGCGGTTTGCGGGTTCGTCGCTGGCTACGATGCCTAAGCCGCAGGCCATCGCTTCGAGCACCGTGTTGGCCATGCCTTCGTAGAGCGAGGGCTGCACGAGGGCGTGAGATTTTTGATAGAATGAGCGGACGTGTTCGCGGGGCAGCCAGCCGTGCCACTTCAGGCGGGAGGCAACGTTGAGATTCTGTGCGAGTTGTTGCCATTCATCGCGCAGCGGACCGTCGCCCACGATATGGAGTTCCCACGACAGATCTCCGAGGGCGGCGAGCCGGGTGAGCAGCCAGCCGAGGTTCTTCTGCGCCTGAAGGCGGCCGACGAAGAGCCAACGGAAAGGCAGCGGCGGCGCCTTCATCTCGGGCGGGGCAAAGTAAGTGGAATCAACGCCGTTGGGGATGACGCCCACGGGTAAGGCGTCGGCGGCGACAGCGCGTTGCTGCAGCGCTTCGGAATTAGCGATCACCGTCCGTGCGGCTTTCAGCACGCGGCGGCGGACGGGTGCGAGCAAACTGTGGATGTGGTCGAGCCCGGGTTCGGTGCCGGGCACATCTCCTCCGCGGAGAGAAACGACGTAGGGCACGCCCGTGCCCCGCGCGCCCCACCAAGCAATCGGACCGCAGGGGATTGAAAAAAACGCGATCATGCCGTCGATCCGTTCGCGGCGCAGAATGCGCCGGATGCGGAGGCTCGCACTTACGGCAAACGTCGCCATCTCGAACGGAGTGCACGCTTCGCGGCGACGGCGACGTGCGGGCACTTCGATGAGCGTGACGCCCGCGGGCGTCGCGGCGGGGTTTCTGTCCCTAAAACGAGCGGTGAGGACGAGGGGGTGATGCCCCAGTTGCACCAAGGCGCGGGCGAGTTCCCACGTGGCATTGGCGGCGCCGCCACCGACGGGAGGAAACTCGTAGTTAATCAGGAGCAGGTTCATGCGGCTGATTTAGGTTTAGTCCAGTGGTTGAGCAGCCAAGCGTTCCAGAGGAAGGCGCGCTGATCGGCCCGACCGGCGCGGTGATCGGCGAGTTTCTCCCGAATGAAATTTTGATCCAAGCCAGCGGCGAGGGCAGGGGGGGCGGAGGGGAACGTGAGGGTGCCGTCTTTGAACCAAGCCCCGATGGGCACGCCGAAGCCTTTTTTCTTTCGGTAGAGCACGTCGGGGGGAAGCACGGGCTCCAGGGATTTCTTTAGGATATATTTTGTCTGACCGTGGCGATATTTCCACGCGGCGGGAATGCGTCGGGCGAAGTTGATGAAATCGAGATCGAGAAACGGGGCCCGCGCTTCAAGACCGTGCATCATGGTGGCGCGGTCGATTTTGACGAGGATGTCGTCTTGCAGGTAGAGCTTCGTGTAAAATTGCAGCGTGCGGTCGATCAGGTTGGGTTGGGGGCAGGATTCCCAAGCAGAGATGGCTTCAGCGTAAACGTCGTCGAGATCGATGGGTTCGTGGAAGAGTTCGGTGAGTTCGGCGGGGTCGAGCGGTGCCATCCAGACAGGGAGCCAGAGTTTCGGCCGGTGCCCCAGGCCGCGGAGGGTGCGCTTGAGCCGGAAATCGAAGCTCATGTTGCGGTGCGAGACGGGGAGGCGCGCGGCGAGGAGGCGGATGGCTTGGTGGATCGGACGGGGGACAAATTTTTGGTAGAGCTCGGCCTGGCGCAGGGCACGGAAGGGATCGTAACCGGCAAAGAGTTCGTCGCCGGCGTCCCCGCCGAGCGCGACTTTCACCTGCTTGCGGGTGAATTCGCCGAGCAGGTAGGTCGGCAAAAGCGAACTGTCGCCCATGGGCTCGTCGAGCTGTTGCGCGATTGCGGGGAGCAGGGCGTGGGCTTTGGCGATGGAGAGCGTTTCGGTGTGGTGGTCGGTCTGAAACAGCTCGGCGACCCGGCGCGCGTAAGCGGATTCGTCGAACGAGCTTTCTTCGAAACCGATGCAGAAGGTTTTCAGCTTCCCGGGCGGAACGTGCCGCGAGGCGAAGGCGGTGATGGCGGACGAGTCGATCCCGCCGCTGAGGAAAATTCCGACCGGCACATCGGCGACGAGACGGCGCTGGACGGCGGTGTCGAGGCGGGCGCGGAGTTCTTCGCCCCACGTTTTTTCCGGGTTGTTCGGGATTTCGGCGCCGACGAACGGTTCGATGACGTAGTCCCAGTATTTTTCGAGGCGCGGCGTGAGGACCGGATCATCGAGATCGAGGGTGAACGAGTGGCCCCCGGGGAGTTTGAAGACGTTTTCCAGGATGGAATGCGGGGCGGGGATGTAGCCGTAGGCGAAGTATTTCTTCAGGGCGCGCCGCGAGAGGGTAGATTCGACCGCGGGATGAGCGCGGACGGCGGTGAGTTCGGAACCGAAGACGAAGGCGCCGTTTTGCGTGGAGTAGAAAAAGGGTTTTTTGCCGAAGCGGTCGCGGCTGCCGAAGAGTTTCCGCTTTGATCGGTCGTAGATGACGAAGGCCCACATCCCGTTTAGACGAGAGGGGAGAGCAGAACCCCACTCACGATAGCCGTGGAGGAGAACTTCAGTGTCCGAGTGATCGGTCTGGAACTGATGGCCTCGGGCGACGAGTTGGGCGCGGAGTTCCGCGAAATTATAAATCTCGCCATTGAAAACGATCACGAGCCCCTCGTCGGCCGTGAGCATGGGTTGGTGACCGCCGGCTAGATCAAGAATCGAGAGCCGGCGGTGTCCAAGATAGACGGCGCGGGCGGGATCGCTCCAAAAACCGGAATCATCGGGGCCGCGGTGCGACAGCGTGTCGGTCATCCGCCGGAGGTCGGCATGGGAGCCTTTACCGATGAAGCCGGTGATGCCGCACATGGGTGGGCGTCACGTCGCGTCGGCGCGGGGCGTGAGGTTGTCCGTCCGGTCGATGAGGTAGGTGGGCTTGTCCTGCGATTCGTGGTAGATGCGGATACTCAGCTCAGCGAGGAGTCCCATCAACACGCAGAGGACGCCGACGAGAAAGAGCGTGCCGCTGACGAGGGGCAGGGGAGTTTCGATAAGAGATTTGTAGCTAGAAAACTTGTAGTATAACGCCCAGAGTGCGGCGAGACCGCTGCCGCCGAAGCTGACAAGAGCGCAGCCACCGAAGAGATACATGGGTTTTTGGCCATAGCGTTGAAGAAACCAAACGACGGAGAGATCGCACAGGACCTTAAAAACGCGCTCGAGGCCGTACTTTGAATTGCCGTTAACGCGGGCGCGGTGGCGGACCGGGACCTCGGCCAGGCGCGCGCCACTGAGCACAGCGTAGATCGGAATAAACCGGTGCATTTCTCCGTAAAGATGAACGTGGCGGATGATGCTGCGGCGGTAGGCTTTTAAGGCGCAGCCGAAATCATGCAGCTTCACTCCGGTCAACGTGGAGATAAGGCGGTTGGCGATCACGCTGGGTAGATTGCGTTTGAACGCGTCGTCCTGGCGATCGGCGCGCCAACCAGAGACGACGTCGAAACCCTCGGCGAGTTTCGAAAGCAACAAGCCGATGTCCTCAGGCGGATTCTGCAAATCGCCGTCCATCGTGACGACGACTTCGCCCAAGGCGTGGTGAAACCCTGCGACCAAAGCGGTGGTTTGCCCGTAGTTTCGCCGCAGGTGGATCGCCTTGAAATTTGGGTCACCCAAGCAAACAGCATGGATGCACTCACCGGTTGAGTCCGTGCTGCCGTCGTTGATCAAAATGACCTCGTATTTTTGGCCTAGGGTGCCCAGCGCGGTAGCGAGTTCATCGGCGAGCAGCGATACGTTTCCTGCTTCGTTGTAGAGCGGGATTATGACGGAGATCATTGAAGACGAGGTTCTTTGTATTGAAAGCGGTGAAATGTGGTGTGGGCAAATTTGGGGTAATGCCTACGCGGTGACAGCGCTTCGCACAATATCGCATACTTGCGTAACTTGGTCTCGGGT
Source organism: Opitutaceae bacterium (assembly GCA_044356555.1). GTDB lineage: Bacteria > Verrucomicrobiota > Verrucomicrobiia > Opitutales > Opitutaceae > Tous-C4FEB. Next base: position 24,111 of record JBIKWB010000002.1, read on the forward strand.
GATTTCCGGAAACATCGGAAGGGACAAAATCCCACTGGCTGCAGCCTCTGCGGCTGGAAATGAGCCGCGGGGAAGCCCGAGATTTGCGTAGGCTTTCTGCAGGTGAATCGGAATCGGGTAGTGTACGACGGTTTGGATGCCGGCCGACAGAAGCGCTCGTGCCACCGAATCGCGGTCTCGCCCCGTGATTCGCACGACGAAAAGGTGATAGGCGTGAAGCCCGGTCCATGGGGCCAAGGCCGGGAGCACGACCCCATCGCAGTCGGCCAGCGCTTCCCGATACCAGGAGGCGGCCGCCCGGCGGCGATCGTTCCATTCCGCCAGGTGCCGCAGCTTCACCGAGAGGATGGCCGCTTGCAGTGTGTCGAGACGTGAATTGAAGCCCGGCAGTTCGTGATGGTATTTCACGACCGACCCCCAATTGCGCAGGAGGCGAATGCGGTGCGCCAGAGACGCGTCGGTGGTCGTCATGGCACCGGCGTCACCGAATGCTCCAAGGTTTTTGCCGGGATAAAAACTGAACGCGGCCGCGGTGCCCAGTGTGCCGCAGCGCCGGCCGTCGACGAGCGTCGCGCCGTGGGCTTGGGCGGAGTCTTCAATGAGCGCTAGACCGTGGCGGGCGGCCAAGGCGGCCAAGGCGTCAATGTTGGCCGGCTGGCCGTAAAGATGAACGGGGATGATTGCGCGGGTGCGCGAGGTGATCGCCGCCGCGACTGCCTGAGGATCGATAAGATAATTTTCCAGGCAACAATCGACCAACACCGGTTGGGCCCCGGAGTAGGAGATGGCTTCGGCGGTGGCGATAAAAGTGTTGGCCACGGTAATGACTTCGTCACCCGCGCCGATTCCGAGAGACCGTAGGATCAGATGGAGCGCATCCGTGCCAGAACCCAATCCGACGCAATGTGAGGTGCCGCAAAACTTGGCCCAAGCTTCTTCAAACGCCGCGACCTCGGGGCCAAGAATAAACTGTCCGTGATTGACGACTTTGGCCATCGCCGCATCCAGCTCGGCGCGTAGGTGGCTTATTTGCAGCGGTAAGTCCTGAAACGGAACGCGGAGTGGAGTCGTTGGAAGCATGGGAACCGAAGGCCTAGGTCGAGCGAGCGGAAGATTCTTTGCGCCAATTGCGCCAGAAAGCCAAGAGGCCTTGCAGGGTTCGCGCCATCACGCGCAGGCTCGCGGCCGACGGTACCCCGGCGGTACGCGGCCGCATCTGGACTTCGACTTCGACAAACGTGGCGCCGGCGTCACGGAGACGAACCAAGGTCTCCGCCAGCATCGGAATACCGCTTTGGGTGAGATCTAGCCGCAGAAAGAGGTCGCGGCGATACGCGTGAATCCAATTCACATCACGCAGGTGCAAATCAAAGAGACTCGCGACCAATTTGGGATAAAGCCATGCGTTGAGCCGCATGAGAGGGTTGTAACCGGCGCGATAGCTGCGGCAGCCGACGATCGCATCGGCCTGGCCGAACTCGGTGAAGTAGGGGGTTAGATCGCTCTCGATCGGTATCATGTCGGCCGGCCACAACATCAGGTAGTCGCCGGCGGCCAAGCCTGCGCCGGCTCGAAAGGCCCCGCCGATTCCGGCATTCTTCTGATGATGAACCCGCGTTGAAGCCAGAGTCGCGGCGAGCTGGTCCGCGATGGCGGCGGTGCCGTCGCTGCTGCCGTCATCGACGATGATTATTTCGTAGGTGACTTTCAGTCCGGCCACCACGGCGTGCAACCGGCGGACGGTCGAATCGAGCAGGATCGCTTCGTTGTATGCCGGAACAATCAGGCTCAGCTCGGGCGTTGCCCGTCGGGGCGATAAAACGCTCATTGAGCTGATGGTGTCGCGGTCCGCCTCAGGACGCGTGCGGGGACTCCTGCGACCGTCTCGCCGGGGCGCACGTCGTGCAATACGACCGCGCCCGCACCGACCACCGCGCCGGCACCGATGGAGACCCCGCCCATGATAATGGCCCCCGAACCCAGCGAAGCCCCTTGGTGGACCGTGATAAATTCCTGTTTCCACGCGCCGGTTCGCGCGCCTTCGACGGAGGGATGGCGATCATTGATAAACATCACGCCATGCCCGACGAAAACATCCTCGGCAAGGGTGACACCGGAGCAGATGAAGGTGTGGCTTTGGATTCGGCAGCGGGCACCCAAGATGACCCCTCGTTGAACTTCGACGAACGTCCCGATCATGCAATCGTCGCCGACGGTGCAGCCGTAGAGGTTAGTAAAGGGATTCAACTTTACGCGAGCGCCGAGGACTACATCCGAGGTAATGCGGCAAAAGGCAGTGTCCGGGTTTGCGCTCATAGAGCGGAGACTGGCACCATCTGGCCTCGTTGGACGAGGGACTCCTTGGCGGCGGCGAGAACGCGGACCACTCCGAGCCCGAATTCACCGTTGGCGGTGGGTTGAGAGCGATCCTGCACGCATTTCACGAACTCTTGGTCTTGCCGGAGGAGCGGTTCGAATAATTTCAGCTTCGGAATAGTGATGGTGCCGTCCCGTAAAATCATATGAAATTCTCCAAAGGAAGTGTAGTGGTTCGCTTCAACGCCTTTGTCGTAGTATCGAATCGGCTCAAGATTGTTCATGTCATCCCAGACGGCCATTTTTGTTTCGCCGACCAAAGTGAGCTGGCGAACTTTGCGGGGATTCAACCACGAAGTATGCACGTGGCAGATTACATTTTCGGGATACACCAAGGTTAAAAACCCAATGTCTTCGACGCCGGGTTGAAGAAAAGCTCCGCAGGTCGCCGATACTTCCAGCGGCGTGGCCCGCAAAAGGAAATTAAAAATGGAAATATCGTGGCTCGCCAAGTCGTGGATAGCGCCGACGTCCGCGCGCACCGGGCCGAGGTTGGTGCGAACGGCATCCATGTAGTAGATGCGCCCAAATTCCCGCCGATCAAGTTCGGCCCGCAGGTGCAACACACCCGGATTGTAGAGAAAAACGTGGCCGACCATCAGCACGCGATGGTGCAGGCGGGCGAGCGCGCAGAGTTGGTCGCATTCCGCCGCCGTAGCAGCCAGCGGTTTCTCGCAGAGCACATCTTTACCGGCTTCCAAGGCTTGTTTCACCAGTGCGAAATGGCTCTGGACCGGCGTCGCGATCACAACCGCATCAATGTCGGGTGAACTAAAGATTGCCTGAGCGTTCGCAGTGGTTTCGGCGTCGCGAAACTGCTCTCGGGCCATCCTTCGCCGCTCTTCCGACAGATCGCAGATATGGACGATCTCAGCTCCTGCGATGGAGTTGAAATTTCGAGCGTGATTTGGTCCCCACTGGCCGAAGCCGATCAAGCCGATCCGCACTTTTTTAGCTGGTGCTAACATGACAAGTGCAGGCTTTTGTTTCTTCGGGTTGTGTCGAGCGCGAAGCGGTTGCGGCGGATCATTGACGCAGGACTGATTCACCCCGAGCTGCAAATCGCGGATGGGGTGGCGTTCAATCGAGTGGACTGACCAATTGGGTACGCGCCGCGCAAAGTAGCGGGATGGGCGAACACGGGTCCCCGCATCCTGCGCAACAACACCTGCTCGACACCGTGCGACTTCAGTTGGTCGGTCGCGCCGAGGTGGCCCACCGGACCGAATGAATCCCCTGAGCACCCCTCCAGGACAACGCCACCCTCGTTGGGGAAGTGCTCCGTTCCTCCGCTGGCACCGCAGACGGCACGAGGAGGGCGTTGCTGGCCTTCAGCATTGCGAACCTCCATCAAACAGCGCGCGAATCGCATCTCAGCCGGCGCGCTTCGCAAGGTGAATGACGGTGGCCCTCCGGCATGCAGCACCGCCGCTTCCTGTTGCTGCCCGGCGTCGCGTGCCTGAAAAACCTAGCGAGTCGCCTGCACCGAATCGTCGCGCAATGTCGGCGCGAAGATTCTCCCGCGCGCAGGGTCACGCCGTCTTTCTCGTCGAGACCTTAGTCGACCCCGTTAGGTATCGAGGCCCCGGATACCGCGCGGTTAACCGGCAGCCTCCCGGCAGCACTGCAGACTACGCGCCCGCGGGCTGCGCCGACCACGAGAACCACCGCTGCCCAAAATCGATCGGTGTGTCGCCCTTTGTGCCGGCCGCGGCCGCGATGCACCCCGCGGCGACCCACCCGTCAGCTCTCGCCCTGAACGAACGCACGCCGCCGCACAACTATTTGCCCCAAATCGTGCTCACCTAGCTGATTGACCTCCTCACTCTCGCGCCTGACGTACCCTGCGCGCTTGGCACCCCCTTGAGAAAGCGCTGAATTATCGCTGCGACCGCACCGGTGACGACGACCGCGGTTTGGATAGCGCGCGCACCGGCCACGTGCTCGGCGAGCCCTCGCAACTTCGCGACCAGGGCGCGCCACTATTTCGCTAGGCGCTGCAAACCCCGGTACGCTCGCAATCTAAACCACCTCTGCCGCCACTTCGTCGCTATCTCCGGCTGCGGCTTGGCCCTTAGTCGCTAACCCCGGATTTGGACCGAACCTTGCAACGGGCTGAGGGTAGCGAGGAACCACGAATAGGGAACGTTCGGCAGCGCTATTTGCAAACAGCAGGCCGTAAACGACGAGGCCGCGTCGTCACCAAACCGCGCCGGTTCGACTTGCCTGCGGCCACCGGCTGAAACTCGTGGAGTGCTGATCAGCCATGGGTGGAATATCTGTCGTGAGCGTAGGTACCACGAGCCCAGCTTAGGCTGGTTCACTGAACTTTTACCGAGCCAACGCCACCGACAACGCGGCAAGTGCGCTGGCTTCTTCAAAGCTGAAAAAACGCCAAAGGGAAAGCTCTGGCCAGCCGCGAACGGCGGGAAGGTTGCCAAAGCGGGGCGCGTAGACTTTGATGTTAGGGACAACTGGCGTGGTGTCGTCAAAAGCCCATCGCAGAAGAGCACGGAAAAACACGCCGTTGGTTGGCACCAGTACGAAAATACCGCTGCAAATTAAGCGCGTTATCGATTCTTTTCCGCTTTGATCAAAAAAGTTCTTGCCGTGAATTGCTCCAACGGTAGTGTCTTCCTCTTTTCCCAAATTCCCTCTCTCAAATCAGTATGCCTACCATCAATCAACTCGTGCGGAAAGGCCGCCGCAAAGTGAGAATCAAGTCCAAGTCGCCGGCTTTGGATGGGAATCCGTTTCGTCGTGGGGTGTGCGTGCAGGTGATGACCCGTACGCCAAAAAAGCCGAACTCGGCTATTCGAAAAGTTGCAAAGGTCCGTCTCACCAACGGCAATGAAGTAATTTCTTATATCCCGGACGAGGGCCACAACTTGCAAGAGCACTCGATTGTTTTGGTGCGGGGTGGCCGCGTTAAGGATTTGCCCGGCGTTCGGTATCACATCGTCCGCGGGACGTTGGACGCAACGGGAGTCGAAAAGCGTCGGCGCAGTCGTTCGAAGTACGGAGTCAAGCGTCCAAAAGTCGCGAAAAAGTAACTCAAACAAAAGTAATTTACCATGTCACGCCGCCACAGAGCCGATAAGAGACACGTTGAACCGGACGCCCGCTATAACAGCCCGCTCGTCGCTCATTTAGTAAACGTCATCATGAAAAGCGGTAAGAAGAATATCGCTCAACGGATCGTTTACGGCGCCTTCGAAAAGGTCTCGGAAAAATTGGAAAAGGGCGACCCTGTGGATTTGATGTTGGGTGCGCTTGAAAATGCTCGTCCTCGGCTTGAGGTGAAGAGCCGTCGCGTCGGCGGCGCGACTTACCAGGTTCCAATTGAGATTTCGTTTGAACGCCAGGAGAGCCTCGCGCTGCGTTGGATCGTAGATGCCGCTAGCTCTCGTAAAGGCCTCCCAATGAGAGATGCGTTGGCTGCCGAGATCATCGACGCTTACAACAATACGGGTTCAGTTGTGAAGAAGAAAGAAGATACTCACAAGATGGCTCAAGCCAACCGGGCATTTGCACATCTCCGCTGGTAATTCGAAACTAAATTTAGCTCATGTCCGCTGTCCCTAAAATCACCATTGTCACTGACAAAGCGAAGGTTTCGCCGGTCAATGCAAAAGAACGTCCTTTCCCGTTGGAATGGACACGGAACATCGGAATCGCCGCGCACATCGATGCCGGCAAAACCACGACAACTGAGCGCATTCTATTCTATTCTGGAGCGGTTCACAAAATGGGTGAAGTCCACGAGGGAACGACGGTTACCGACTGGATGGAACAGGAGCGCGAGCGTGGTATTACCATTACCGCCGCAGCAATTTCGTGTGCATGGAACGCTTCGTGGGGCCCATGGAAAGGGATCAAGCAGCGGATCAATATCATTGATACGCCGGGGCACGTTGATTTTACCGCAGAAGTAGAACGCTCCTTGCGTGTTCTTGACGGTGCTGTCGCGGTGTTTGATGCAGTTTCTGGAGTTCAGCCTCAGTCCGAGACCGTATGGCGCCAAGCCAACAAATACAGGGTTCCGCGGATCGCGTTCATCAACAAGATGGATCGCGTCGGCGCGAATTTCTTCCGTTGTATTGACGATATTCGGACCAAATTGAAGGCCAACGCTCACGCGCTTTACCTTCCAATCGGTGCCGAGGAGAACTTTACGGGCCTGATCGATCTCGTGCAGAACGTGGCCTACAGTTTCGAAGAGGCCGCTAACGATCCCCTCGGCATGAAGCCGACCACCATGCCAATTCCTGACGCAATGAAGGCGCAGGCTAAGGAGTATCGGGATAAATTGATCGAAGCGGTCTCCGATTTTGATGACGTTCTCGCTGAGAAGTACCTCAACGGCGAAGAGATCAGTGTCGAGGAGTTGATGTTGTGTGTGCGTAAGGCCACCATCTCGCTCCAATTTACCGGTGTTTTCCCAGGTTCAGCTTTTAAGAAGAAGGGTGTTCAGCGCCTTCTCGATTGTGTGGTAAACTATCTTCCGAGCCCGATTGATGTCCCGCCGATGCAAGGGCAGGATTCCGACGGCAATCCAGTCGAGGCCGTCGTCAGCGACAGCGCAAAGTTGGCAGGACTGGCGTTCAAACTCTGGAACGATCCATTCGTCGGTCGTCTCGTTTTCTTCCGAGTATATACCGGACAGTTGCCTCGCGGCATGTCTCTCTACAACCCACGCACCCGGCGCAGCGAACGTGTTTCGCGATTGGTGCTGATGCGGGCAATTGAACGCGAAGAAATCGACGTGGCCTACGCGGGCGATATCTGCGCGGTTGTGGGCGTGAAGGAAGTTATTACGGGCGATACTCTTTGTGACGAGAATTTCGACATTCGTCTGGAGCCACCCTCTTTCCCTGAGCCGGTTATTTCGATGTCGATCGAACCCAACTCCAAGGCAGACCAAGAGAAGTTAGGTGTAGCCCTACAGCGCCTCGTTGCCGAAGATCCTACTTTACGTGTCAAGACCGATACCGATACGGGCCAGACCATTCTGGCCGGCATGGGCGAGCTCCATCTCGAGATCATCATTGATCGCATGAAACGTGAGTTCAAGGTGGAGGCCACATCGGGCAAGCCTCAGATTGCTTACCGCGAAACGATCGCGAAAGCGTCTGACGGTGAAGGTAAGTTCATTCGGCAATCCGGCGGCAAGGGCCAATACGGACACGTCGTTATCAAGCTTGAGCCGAACGAAAAGGGCAAGGGCGTTGAAATCTTGAACGAAACGGTCGGCGGTTCGATTCCTAAAGAGTTCATTAAGCCTGCGACTGAAGGTATCCGCGAAGGAAGTAACAATGGTGTGGTCGCTGGGTTCCCGGTGGTCGACGTCATTGTTCGCATCATCGACGGTTCATTCCACGAAGTAGACTCGTCGGAATTGGCATTCAAGATGGCTGGCATCTTCGCATTCAAGGATGCGATGAAGAAGGCTAACCCTATTTTGCTTGAACCCATTATGGGTGTCGAGGTCACCACTCCGGAGGAGTATCAAGGCGATCTCATGGGTGACATTAATCGTCGCCGCGGGCAGATTCAAGGGATGGAAAACAAAGCAGGTGCGTGCATCATTGCCGCCCACGTGCCGTTGGAGTTACTCTTCGGATACGTTACCGACATCCGCTCGCTATCGAAGGGTCGTGCAAGCGCGGGCATCACACCGTCCCATTTCGAACAGGTCCCCAATTCACTGCTCGCCAAAATTGTCGAAACCAACGCTAAGGGCCCGGCCCGCAGCTAAACTCCAGTTATTTTTACGCCATGAAAGGCCAACGAATTCGCATCAAATTACAGGGTTTCGACTATCGAGTGATCGATCAGTCGGCGCAGGACATCGTTGAGACGGCCAAGCGGTCCGGGGCTCGAGTCTCAGGCCCGATCCCATTGCCCACCCGTATCGAAAAGCTCTCGGTCAATCGCTCGCCCCATGTCGACAAGAAGTCGATGGAGCAATTTGAGACCCGCACCCACAAGCGTCTGATTGATATCATCGAGCCGACCGCTCAAACGGTCGATGAGCTCAAAAAGCTCAATCTCCCTTCTGGCGTCGACATCACCATCAACGTTTAAGGCCCAGTAAACTAACTCTACAGTCAGCAGCTGCCTATGTGCCCTATCCGGCACCGCTAGGTTTCTCGCTTAAGTAGGCCGTAAAAACGGAATTATTCCACCTACCGCTTAGCACATGATCTCATCGCTCCTCGGCAAAAAATTAGGCATGACCCAGGTCTACGACGCTCAAAACGTCTTAGTTCCGGTCACTGTCGTAGAGGCAGGACCCTGCCCAGTCGTTCAAGTAAAGACGGTCGAAAAAGATGGCTATAACGCCGTCCAGATCGGCCTCTCCAGCAAGAAGCCCAAGAATACTTCTGCGGGCGAAATGGGCCATGCGAAAGCCTCGGGCCTCGAGATCGCACCCCGTCTCCTGAGTGAAATTCGATCAGTATCCGCTCCGACCCTCAAGGTTGGCGATATGATTACCGTCGCCGCCTTTGCGGAAGGTGAATTCGTCGACGTAAGCGGTGTCACCAAGGGCAAGGGCTTCCAAGGCGTGGTGAAGCGTTTCCGTGTCGCCGGCGGTCCAGCTACGCACGGTTCTATGTTCCATCGTCGGATCGGATCTATCGGTATGCGTCAGACACCGGGACGTGTCTGGAAAAATCAAGCAATGCCTGGCCATATGGGCAGCGACGCCCGCACGGTTCAAAATCTCCGGGTTGTTAAAATCATTGCAGAGCAAAACCTCATCCTTGTTAAGGGTGCCATCCCCGGCGCCAACGGCGACGACGTCATTGTTCGTTCGGCCATCAAGGGACAACCGAAAGCAGCCAAATAATCTGGAGCCTCCGTTATGAAACTTACCGTTTTCAATTCAGATGGTACCACCAGCCGCGAGCAAGACTTCGCCGGAATTCCGAGCTTTGAGGGAGACAAAGGCACCCAAGCGTTAAAAGAGGTCATTGTGGCCATTAATGCTAATAACCGCCAAGGAACTCATTCGACGAAAACGCGCGGAGAAGTTCGTGGTGGTGGTAAGAAACCGTGGCGGCAGAAGGGCACAGGCCGTGCGCGCGCGGGTTCGATCCGCTCTCCCTTGTGGGTCGGTGGTGGTGTGGTTTTCGGACCAAAACCACGCGACTACTCGAAGAAGATTAATGCAAAAGTTAAGTCTCTCGCGTTCGGCCGCGCCCTGTTCGACCGCGCTTCGGCCGGCGAGATCGCTGTGATCGAGCAGTTCGTCGTGGACCTGAAAAAGACCAAGGCGGTGAATTTGATTTTGGGTCGAATCGCTCCGGCTGGAAAAGTTCTGCTGGTCGATGCGCCTTTCTCCAAAAGCACAGCGCAAGCGGCCCGCAACATCGAGCGCGTCTATCTGCAAGAAGCAGCTAAATTGAACCCGGTGGATCTTGCGAAATATAAGAAGATTATTGTGAGCACCAAAGCACTTGAAACCATCATCGCCCGGATCAACGGAGGTAAAAACTGATGAACGCCCACAACGTCTTAAAGACGGTCCTTCTTACTGAAAAGGCCAACAAGCTATCTGCTCAACTCGGGCAATATACCTTCGAAGTCTTCCCAGATGCCAACAAGCACGCGATCGCTCTCGCGGTAGAACAAACCTTCAAGGTCACCGTTCGCCGGGTTAACGTTCAAAACTACCGCGGCAAAAACAAAAAGAGTCGCCAAGGACAACCGAGTGTCACGTCCGACTTCAAAAAAGCGATCGTTACGCTCAAGACCGGTGACAAGATCGAACTCGTCTAGTCCCAGTAGCTTATAACCGAAACCATCACCATGGCTATTCACTCTTTCCGTCCCCTCACGCCGTCCGGCAGATTCACTTCGCTTAACAAACGAGAGGGTCTTTCTAAAGAGCGCCCACTGCGCAGCCTCACCGAAGCTTTAAACAAGACCGGTGGACGAAATGTTTACGGTCGGGTCACATCGCGTCATCGTGGCGGTGGCCACAAACAGCTTTACCGTATCATCGACTTCAAGCGCGATATCTTGGACATGCCGGCCAAAGTTCAGGCCCTCGAGTATGATCCCAACCGGACCTCTAATATTGCCTTGGTGGCGTATACCAACGGCGAAAAACGATATATCTTGGCTCCTAATGGACTTAAAGTAGGCGATACTATTTTTGCCTCAAACAAGGCCACGACCAACGATTTCAATGTCGGTAATAATTTCCCTCTCGCGTTAATTCCGCCTTCAACTCGGCTGCACTGCGTTGAACTGGTTCCGAATCGCGGGGCAAAAATCGCTCGGTCTGCGGGGACTGCCTTGGAGTTGGTAGCGGTTGAGGATGGCGTTGCTCAGTTGAAGATGCCTTCGGGAGAGCTGCGCGTAGTGAATGCCAAGTGCCGCGCCACGATTGGTGAGGTTGGCAACGGCGATCATAATAAACAATCTCTGGGTAAAGCCGGCCGTAGTCGCTGGCTAGGACGACGCCCCCATGTCCGTGGTATGGCGATGAATCCCGTCGATCATCCGAACGGCGGCGGCCAAGGTAAATCGAAGGGTGGCGGTGGCCGCCAGCAACTCGTTTCTCCTTGGGGTCAACTGGCCAAAGGCTTTCCAACCCGCAGACGCTCAAAGCAATCGAACAGTATGATTATTGTCCACCACAATGGCCGCAAGCCGCGTGGTCGAAAGTAAGTAACCCTTTAACTATCGCATCATGGCCCGCTCCATCAAAAAAGGATTCTTTGTAGACTACCATCTTCTCGAAAAAATCGAGAAGGCGGTAAAGACTGCGGCTAAGAAACCAATCCAAACTTGGTCTCGCCGTTCGACGATTACACCCGACTTCATTGGCCATACCTTTAGTGTTCACAACGGTAAGGTATTTACGGCGGTTTATGTAACGGAGAACATGGTGGGTCACAAATTAGGCGAGTTCGCTCCTACACGTGTTTTCAAGGGGCACGGCGGTATGACTCGCAAGGAGATTTAACGGCCACTCGTATGCGTATTCTCCTCCAATTCTCTTTCGTACTGTTCCTTGCTTCGCTTATTTCAAGCGTAGCAACGGCCGGTATGACGGCGACTTTGGTGAAAGCCCATGTTTCGCATGCCGCTGATTTAGTTGAAATCGACGCTGGTAGCGAGGCTGGTATGCGTTTGGGGATGCGAGCGAACGTCGTTCGCGAGAACGTGTTTATCGCGACCTTGGTAGTCGTCGAATTGCGTTCTTCGGCTTCGATCGCCCTGATCGAGGTTTCATCCCGGGACGCAGATTTTCGCGTCGGTGATCTGGTTTATATAAACACATCAACATTTTTGTCCAAATAACATAAAAGGATAGGTTGGAATTTTTCAATACTGTCGCCGGTCGATCGATCGGAATAATAAAAAACACCATGGAAGTCCAAGCACTCACACGTTATGCTCGCATGTCACCGAAAAAGGTGCGCGAGGTGGCGCGCACCATCCAAGGGCGCAAGGCGAATGAAGCGGTCCAATACTTGACGCTCATTCCGCGTAAATCCGCGGCATTGATCGTGAAAACCTTGAAGAGCGCGATTGCCAACGCAGAGAATAATAACAACCTTTCCTCTGACTCTCTCACCGTAAAGAGCGCGATCATTGAAAACGGTCCGGTATTGAAACGTTTCAAAGCCGGGGCGCGTGGAACCGCGATGCCGCGCCGGAAGAAAATGGCGCATATTCGCATTGTTCTGTCCGACGGTAACTCAAACTAAATAATTCCATGGGCCAAAAGACTAATCCTATCGGTTTCCGTCTCGCGATACGCCGTAACTGGCAATCTCGTTGGTTCGCGACGAAGAAAGATTTCCCAAAACTTCTCCTCGAAGACCAACTGATCCGGGACTCTTTGATGGCGAAATTGAAGCAAGCTTCAGTTCCCCGAATTTTTATCGAACGAGCGTCTAACCGGGTTAGAGTTAAGATCTATACCGCCCGACCTGGTATTGTCATCGGTCGAAAGGGCGCGGAGGTCGAGAATATCAAAGCTGATCTCGCGAAATTGACCGGCAAAGAGATCCTCCTCGACATTCAAGAGGTGAAGAAGCCCGAGATAGAGGCCCAACTTGTCGCCGAGAATGTTGCGCTACAACTTGAGCGTCGTATTGCGTTTCGCCGAGCGATGAAGAAAGCCGTTGAAATGGCAATGGCTCTCGGCGCTGAAGGTATCCGAATTCAATGCTCTGGTCGTCTTGGCGGGACGGATATCGCCCGCCGCGAATGGCAACGTAAGGGCCGAGTTCCGTTGCACACACTGCGCGAGAATATTGATTACGGCTTCTCGGAGGCCCTCACCCTATACGGTAAGATCGGCGTCAAGTGTTGGATATGTAAGAAAGAGGAGCTGGCAACATAATCTCGTTTCTCAGCAGCAACATCCAAAAGTAGGAAAATTTTATGGCTCTAGCACCGGCACGAACAAAATATCGCAAGGTAATGAAGGGCTCCCGCGCGGGTAACGCCAAACGTGGCAATACCCTCGCTTTCGGAGAATTCGGCCTTCAATCGCTCACCCGCGGCCCAATGACTGGGCAGCAAATCGAAGCGGCGCGGGTTACGATTTCACGTCACCTCAAAAGAAAAGGAAAGCTTTGGATTCGCGTCTTCCCGCACAAGCCGGTGACCAAGAAACCGCAAGAGGTTCGAATGGGCCAAGGTAAGGGTCCGGTTGAATTCTATGTAGCCGTCATCAAGCCAGGCGCTGTGCTTTTTGAACTCGCGGGCGTTTCCGTAACGGTTGCGAAAGAGGCTTTTCGTTTGGCCGATGCCAAGCTTCCATTCCACTGTCGATTTATTGCGCGGGATGGCGCATCTGCTTAAAAGCCGGAATCCCAATTATATACCATGACCGCTAAAGAAATTCGTGAGCTCTCCGTTTCGGAGATATCTACCAAGCTTCGCGAGACTCGTGAACTTCTGCTTCAGCTCCGTCTTCGCAAACAAACGGGGCAAGTTGAGAAGCCACATCTCCTTCGAACCTACCGAAAAGACATCGCAAGGCTAGAGACTGTCCTGACTATGAAGAAGAAGCTATCTGTTTCTGCCGCCTAATCTCTGCTGACAAATCTGACCTAACTGCCATGTCTACCGCCCATTCAGGAATCCGCAACACTCGCAAGACTCTCATTGGTTTTGTCACCAGCCGATCAGGCGACAAGTCGATCAAAGTGACCATCCCGTACAAGACGCCTCATTCACTTTATCATAAGGTTATCAATCGTAAGACCGTGGTTCACGTTCACGACGAAGCCAATGATGCAAAAGTGGGCGACAAAGTTGAGATCATGGAGTCGAGACCACTTAGCCGTCTCAAGCGCTGGCGCGTGATCAATATCATCGAGCGTGCGGTGACGTCGGAAGCAGTCGCGATCAGCGAGAACGATGTTGCTGCCTTGGTTCCTACCAAGAATGTGGCCGCGGCCAACAGCCCTGTGGTCTAATCTTAAAACTGAAAAAGGATCCCAATGATTCAACTACGTTCCATTTTAGAAGTCGCGGACAACACCGGGGCCAAGCGGGCTGCGATGATTAGCAAGAAGGGCCAAATCACCACCACGGCCGGTGTGGGTGATATCATCACTGTGCACATCAAGTCCAGTGCCACTGAAGCCACCGTAAAAAAAGGCGAGGTCGTAAAGGCCGTTGTTGTTCGCACGCGGGCCCCGGTTCGACGGACCGACGGCAGCTACCTTCGCTTCGACAGTAATGCGATTGTGATTATTGACGCCACGAATAATCCAAAGGGCACCCGTATCTTCGGCCCCGTCGCACGTGAACTTCGCGCGAAGAACTTCATGAAGATCATTTCGCTGGCGCCAGAAGTATTATAATTTATGGCTTCGAAATTTCACATCAAACGCAACGATCAAGTTGTTGTAATCGCGGGCTCCCACCAGGGCAAGCAGGGCAAGGTAATGGAAGTTGTTGCGACCAGTTCGCGTGCTCGCGTTGAAGGCGTCGCGATGATGAAGCGACATTTGAAGAAATCAACCGAGCACCCACAGGGGGCTATCGTTGAGCGCGAGGGCACAGTCCACGTATCCAACCTGATGTTAAAATCAGTTTTCGATGCGAGTAAGCGCAAGAAGGCCGTTGTTGCGGCGGAGTGATTGGTGCTCCGATTACTAACAGCTACTTTTCTTAAACATTTTTCCAGATTTGCCCACCACTAAGCCGACCGATAAAGTCCGGCGATACCTACCATGAGCCACGTTCCTGCCCTAAAAAGAATCTACACCGAGCATGTTTTTCCCGAGCTCATGAAGAGCCGAGGCTACAAAAATAAGCACCAAGTTCCGAAGATTACGAAGATCAGCCTGAACACCGGAATCGATGCTGAAGCCGATAAGAATCAAATCGTAGATATCCAGCGGGACCTCGCGTCTATTGCTGGCCAAAAGCCAGTGCTGACGAAGTCGCGCAAGGCGATTTCGAATTTTAAACTTCGGGAGAATCAGGTGGTGGGTTGCCGTGTTACCCTGAGGGGTAATGCGATGTGGGATTTTCTTTACCGTCTGCTTGCGGTTTCTCTACCAACGATCCGCGACTTTCGTGGAGTCCCGCCCAAGCTCGATGGCCAAGGAAATTATAATCTTGGTGTTTCCGATTTTACGATATTTCCGGAGATCACAGTCGAGAACGTTAAAAAGTCTATGGGGCTTGACATCACGATTGTTACCACCGCATCGACCGATGAAGAAGGCCGGGAGCTGTTAAAGCTTTTGGGTATGCCGTTTCGTCGGGTTGAAGCCAAATCCGCCACTACATAATTCCCACCCGCCATGCCGAAGACATCTGCTATCGAACGCAATAAAAAGCGCATCTTGCTTGTTGCCAAACACGCCGCGAAGCGCGCTGAAATCAAGGCCGCTTTGGTCAATCCTGCTACGACCGATGATGAGTTCTTTGCGCTTTCGAAGAAGCTGCAAAAGATGCCACGGAATTCGTCCGCAGTTCGGGTGAAGAACCGTTGTTCGATGAGCGGGCGCCCCCGCGCGTTTATTCGGAAGTTTGGTGTCTCACGTATCCAATTCCGTGAATTGGCGCTGGCGGGTAAAATTCCCGGTGTGACAAAGTCCTCTTGGTAATCCAATTTTTCGTCGAGAGTTCGCTTGTGTTTGCAAGCAGGATATGACTCGGCGATCTTCAAAAACATCCATCTATGACCGATCCAATTAGCGATTTTACTACTCGCCTACGTAACGCCAGCCAAGCGCGTTTGGCGGAGTGCGTTTCGCCGCATTCAAAACTCAAAGAGAGCATTGCCGCGATCCTCAAAGCCGAGGGTTATGTTACCGACTTTACCAGCGGAAATGACAGCGCCGGGCACAAAACGCTGGTGGTAAAAATGAAATATATCAACGGAGCCCCTGCGATCACGGCGATCAACCGCACGTCGACTCCCGGCCGGCGCATCTATTCGGCCTACACTGAGATTCCCCGGGTCCTCAACGGACTGGGAATCGCTATTGTTTCTACTTCCAAGGGTCTTATGAAAGACGCCGATTGCCGTCGCAATAAAGCGGGCGGTGAACTGATTTGTAACGTTTGGTAATCCTCCATTAACATGAGTCGCATTGGAAAACAGCCAGTTTCTATCCCTGATAAAGTAAAGGTGGGGGTCGTTAACTCGACAGTCTCGATTGAGGGACCGAAGGGCAAAGTATCTAAGGTCTTCGCACCGGTGGTGAAGATCATCGTTAAAGATAAAAACGTTACTTTCGCCCCGACCGAAGACTCACGTTTTTCGAGGGCTATGTATGGTACCGTCCGCTCGATCGTGGCTGGGATGGTCAAAGGCGTAACCGACGGTTACAGCAAAGATCTTGAGATTCAAGGTGTTGGTTTCAAAGCTAATTTGAAAGGCAAGCAGCTCGACTTGGCTTTGGGCTATTCCCATCCCATCATCATGGATATACCGGAGGGAATCAAGATCACGGTAGTCGAAGGCACCAAAGTTAAGGTAGAGGGTTGTGACAAGCAGTTGGTAGGTGCTGTGACAGCGGAAATTCGTAGCTACTATCCTCCAGAGCCGTATAAGGGTAAGGGTGTCCGCATTGTTGGCGAGCGTGTTCGCCGTAAGGAAGGCAAGACGGTCGCGTAACGAATTCTACCTCATTCTGATATTTCCATGAACACAATTTACAAAGCTGAACTGCTACAAAAACGCCGTTGGCGGATACGCAAGAAGGTGGTCGGAACAGCAATCCGTCCGAGACTCAGCGTGCGCTTTACTGGTCAGAATATCTACGCGCAAGCGATCAATGATGAATTGGGCGCGACATTGGTTTTTGTCGGGACGCTTGATCCGGAGATGCGTAAGATCAAAGCGGGAGCTAATATTGCCGGAGCGAAGGCTCTTGCTGCGGCTTTCGTCTCCCGAGCCAAAGCGGCCGGAATCACGACGGTTGTATTTGATCGTAGCGGCGCCCGCTACCATGGAAAAGTAAAGGCATTTGCTGATACCGCTCGTGAGGGCGGACTTGTATTCTAATTCGCTATGAGCACTGATATTGTTTCCTCCGTAACCGTTCCGGATTCACCCGCTGTCGCACCTGTGCCTAATCGCGCGGGGGACCGTGGTCAACGTGGCCCTCGCCGCGACGGGAATGGTCCTCGCGGACCTCGTCGAGACGACCGTAATAAGCCGACACTCTCCGCCGATGGGACTGCGATGATAGAGAAAGTTGTGTTCATCAATCGTTGTGCGAAGGTTGTAAAGGGCGGGCGCCGGTTTAGTTTTTCAGCACTTGCGGTCGTTGGTGATGGGAAGGGTAAAATCGGGATTGGTTATGGGAAAGCCAACGAGGTGCCTGATGCGATTAAGAAGGGCACCGCTAACGCTCATAAGCACATGGTTTCGGTGAAGCTAAAGGGCGATACCATTTCTCACGATGTCTTTGGTCAATACGATGGAGGGAAGGTTTTGCTCAAGCCTGCTTCGCCTGGAACTGGTTTGATCGCCGGCGGCGGGGTCCGTGCGGTGCTCGAGGCGGCCGGGGTGAAAAACGTTCTTACCAAATCCATGGGTTCCAGCAACCATATCGCGGTGGTCAATGCCACGCTGGCGGCACTTCAGCAGCTGCGGTCCGGTGACGAAATCACTGCATTAAGAACCTCTCGCTGAGGGGCAGATTTTATATCCGAGTCTTGTCTTGGGAAATCCAAGCAAGGCGACAAAAACAGGAAATCTATATGAAACTACATGAAATGAAGAATGTCGTCGGGGCCGTTCATCGCAAAAAGCGAGTGGGCTGCGGCGAAGGAAGTGGCCACGGAAAGACTTCAGGGCGCGGCGGAAAAGGTCAAAGTGCGCGCTCGGGCAGCAGTATCCGTCCTGGTTTCGAGGGTGGACAGATGCCTCTTTACCGAAAATTGCCCCACCGCGGGTTCAATCAAGCAGCCTTCCGGGTCGAGCCGTTGATCGTCAATGTGGGCGATTTCGCCCGGCTCGATCCTTCGGTTGTCGATATCACGGCTGAAGTATTGGCCGCTGCCGGATTGATCCGCCACGACGGAAATTTCCTGAAGGTTTTGGGAGATGGTGAGGTCACGCGAGCCTTCAATGTGACGGCAGTGAAATTTTCTGAGTCGGCCAAGGCCAAGATTGAAAAAGCAGGCGGCAAAGCGTTGGTTGCCTAACAGTTATCAGTAAACCCTTCGCCTCTTTGGATTTGGTCGCCTTGTGTTCCGGCTCTAATTACTCGAAATGTTTTCCGCTTTCACCAACTCGTTAAAAATTCCGGAACTTCGTTCCAGAATATTTTATACCCTTTCTCTGCTATTCGTTGCCAGGGTTGGAGCTCACATCCCACTCCCCGGCATCGACCCGGAACCACTGCAAAAATTCTTTGCGGAACAGGCCGGTGGGACGGGTGGAGCGTTGGTGGGCCTATACAACATGTTCACTGGGGGCGCTCTGGTAAAGGGAGCGGTATTTGCCCTTGGTATCATGCCGTATATCAGTGCTTCCATCATTTTCCAATTGATGACGGCAGTGGTTCCGGCGCTGAGCCGCTTACAGCAGGAAGGTGATGTTGGACGTCAGAAGCTGACGCAGTATATGCGTTACGCGACTGTGCTCATATGCTTGGTGCAAGGGACTCTTTTGATTTGGGCGCTGGAACAACCTGGTCGGCTCTTCCCAGGCTACGACGAAAACGTCTACGGTCCGATTGTGGTAGTGGGAAAGCTTGGTTTCCTGATTACCTCGGTGATCTTTATGACCGCCGGGACCATGCTCTTGATGTGGCTGGGCGAACAGATCACCCAGCGCGGAATCGGTAACGGTGTCTCCTTGCTGATCACCGTAGGTATCTTGGCGGATATACCGAATGCGGCCGTGGCAACCTACAACCTGTTTTTCCGTCCAATCGGAACAGGGCAGAGTTTGGGGGTGTTAGAGGGCGTCGTGATGGGCTTGCTTTTTGTCGTGGTGACCATGGGCGTTATCATGGTGGTTCAAGGCCAACGAAAGATCCCGGTCCAATACGCCAAGAGGGTGGTTGGAAACAAGGTAATGGGTGGGCAAAGCTCGTTTTTGCCTCTTAAGGTCAATTATTCCGGGGTTATGCCGGTAATTTTCGCTAGCGCGATCTTGCTGTTTCCCCAACAAATCTTTTCTCAACTCGGTGCGGCATTTAATATCAAGTTCTTGAGTGAAATTTCGCAGAATTTGTTGCGAGGGCATTGGAGCTATTACTTGATCGATACCGTTTTGATCATGTTTTTCAGTTATTTTTGGGTTTCGGTGATGTTTAAGCCGATTCAGATAGCCGACGATCTCAAGAAATATGGTGGCTACATTCCCGGCGTCCGGCCAGGGGAGCCGACTGCGCAATTTCTTGATTTTATCATGACCCGACTGACCTTGGCCGGTTCGATCTTCTTGACGGTTATTGCGGTCATGCCTGATTTCCTTTTGTTTGAACTAAACGTTCCTCAACGAATCGCCATATTCTTTGGAGGCACAGGTATGCTAATTACCGTAGGAGTGATCCTCGATACCATGCGGCAGGTTGAAACATTTCTTTTGCAGCGTCATTACGACGGATTTTTGAAGAAGGGTCGAATCAGGTCCCGGAGCGCTAATCCTCAGGGAATGACTGGTGATGCCCTAAGCTCCGACGCGATCATGAAGCTTGCTTTGCCTATGTTGGGTTTGTTGGGGTTGGGCGTCACGATTGCTCTTTACCGATATTTCTCGAAATAAGTTCTTTACTCGGGGTTCGATGACCTTCACATCTCAACCTCGCAAGTTTCAGCGCCTCATTTGGAGGCCGTTTAGCGTATTTCCTTTCAACTGTCTATTGGTTGCTGCCAATAGCACGTTAAGAGGTTGTTCTTTGCACATTGAGCACGTCTCTCCTTTCGGTAATTCGCCGAAGGAGATTTCGCGAAGCCTTATCAATAAGGTAATTAAGGTCATTTCTTTCGTTCGTTCGAGAGGTGCTCTTAACGCGCACACCTGAAGCGGGTATTTTGTTAGATTCAGCCCGGCTACGTTGCTCCAAGTCTTGATCTTCGACGGATGTCCTTTGCCAATTCTTTTTCTCATTCGGGAAGCATTGAATTGAGCAGTGTTTTTGGACTCCTTGAAGGTCATCACGCCTTTCGCGGCCGATTTTTTTCGGTTTTGAGGTTACCCGCATGATACCCATCAAAAATAGAGAGGGTATCGCAAAAATGCGAGAAACCTGCGCGATAGCGGCAACTGTTCTACATAAGCTAAAGAAGCTGGTGTTGCCGGGAGTAACTACCCAAGATTTAGAGGAGGCGGGCAGGGAATACATCGCCGATCTTGGCGCAACAAGCGCCTGTTACGGCTACCGTCATGGCTCGCGGCGCTACCCAGCGCATACCTGCATTTCTGTAAACGAGGAAGTGGTTCATGGAATCCCTTCGTTTCGTAAAGTGCTTCGGGAAGGCGATATTGTGTCTTTGGATATCGTTGTATTTTACAACGGTTATGTTGGCGATAATGCCTACACAATGCCAGTAGGGGCGGTTGCCCCGGCCGTTGAGAAGTTACTTCGCGTATCCAAGGAAGCCCTTGATCTAGGAATCAAACAGGCGCGGGTAGGGAACCGTATTGGTGATATTTCGCATGCGATCCAATCGCAGTGCGAATCTAGCGGATTTAGCGTCGTGCGAGAGATGGTAGGTCACGGCGTCGGGGTGGCTATGCACGAGCCTCCTGAAATCGCGAACTTCGGGCGCCGCGGGAGCGGCGATAAGATCAAAGCCGGGATGACCCTGGCAATCGAACCAATGGTCAATCTCGGTGGATTCAAGACCAAGACCCTAGCGGACGGTTGGACTCATGTGACCTCCGACGGACTACCCTCTGCTCACTTCGAACATACTGTGCTCACGTCTGATACCGGGCCTGAGATCCTCACGATCCCACGCCTCTAAGATCTTCAATTTCTCTTGTTAGCTTAATTTTTAACCAACCCAACATATTATGCCACGTCTCCTCGGCGTCGAAATACCCGCGAAAAAGAAAATCGCGTTCTCTCTCCGTTACATCTACGGCATCGGCCCTCAGCGGGCCGATTTGATCGTCAAGGAGGTCGGGCTCGACCCCGATTCCCGCGCCCAAGATCTCACCGAAGAGCAACTCAACAAAATCTTGCATGTGATCACCGATCACAAGTGGGTGGTTGAGGGTGATCTGCGGCGTGACCACACCGCAAATTTGAAACGTCTCCAAGCGATCAATTGTTACCGTGGCATCCGGCACCGCCGTAGCTTGCCCGTCCGCGGTCAACGGACCAGCACGAATGCCCGGACCCGTAAGGGACCGCGAAAGACCGTTGGCGTCACCAAAGCTAAGGAAGTTTAACCTACCACTCACATGGCCGAAGAAAAGTCCGCACCTAAGAAAGAAAAGACCGCCAAGACCGCATCGGTCGCCGGCGAATCGAAGCCCGCAAAGGCCCCAAAAGCGCCTAAAACGGCCGCTGCAGCAGACGGCTCGTCTCCTTCAGCTGTCGCTCCCACCGCGCCTGCGGCGGCGATTGAAGCCAAACCCGTTGAGTTGATTGGCGGTGTTGCTCGCCAACCCACCGCAGAGGAACTGCTAAAGGAAGAGATCGGATCCATCAAGGTTCGTAAGGCCAAGGGATCAAAGAACGTCACCTCAGGGGTGGCCAATGTTTTGGCGTCCTTTAACAACACGATCGTTTCGATTACTGACCACAAGGGCGCGGTGATCGCGTGGTCTAGTGCAGGAAAGTGCAACTTTCGCGGGTCGCGTAAGTCCACGGCTTACGCCGCTCAGATCGTCGCTCAAGATGCGGCGCGTAACGCAATGTCTCATGGTCTTAAGGATGTCGTTATCCGCATTTCAGGGCCGGGTCTCGGAAGAGACAGTGCGGTCCGTGCTTTGCAGGCGATCGGCCTCGAGATCACTTCGATCGTCGATGTCACTCCTATTCCCCATAACGGATGCCGTCCTCGTAAACGTCGCCGCGTCTAAGTCTCACCGATCCTTTTTTAATATTTAACATTTATCTACCATGGCTCGTTATACAGGCCCAACCACCAGAATTAGCCGCCGTTTCGGCGTGCATTTGTTAGGATCCGCGAAGGCCCTTGAGCGTCGCAATTACCCACCAGGACAACATGGACCTAAATCTCGCCGTAAAGTCTCCGAGTATTCGGTCGGACTTGGTGAGAAGCAGAAGCTCCGTTTCGTTTATGGATTACTGGAGCGCCAATTCCGCCGCACTTTTGAGATTGCGAAGCGCGAGCGTGGTGTGACCGGCGAGAGATTTCTTCAACTGCTTGAGACGCGTCTCGACAGTGTGGTGTATCTGCTTGGTTTGGCCAAGAGTCGCGCGGCGGCCCGTCAGTTTGTGAATCACGGGCACATTCGCGTTAACGGCCGGAAGCTCGACATCGCGAGCTATAGTGTGAAGACGGGCGACGAGATTGAGGTGAAGAACGCACCGGCGTCGCGTCAGTTCGCGACCCGCAATCTCGAAGAGAACCGCATTCGTAATGTTCCTGGATGGCTGGCTCTGAACGCGGAGCTATTCAAGGCAAGTGTAACCCGGCTACCGAAGCGGGACGAGATGGATCAGAACATCAACGAGCAACTTATCGTTGAGTTTTATTCACGCTTTTAATTTTACCTCAACTTCAGAATCATCCCATCCTTTTAGTAACAACCCGTTAGAGTTCATCACCATGCCCAAACGCCTCGGAAAGTTCGAACTCCCCAGCAAGCTCACAAAAATCGAGGAAGGCGCTACGCCGACCTACGCAAAATTCATCGCTGAGCCATTCGAGGCCGGCTATGGCCACACCGTCGGAAATTCCCTCCGGCGCGTTCTTCTCAGCTCCATCGAGGGAGCCGCTATCTCGTCGATCAAAATTGACGGCGTGAATCACGAATTTCAGTCGATCGACGGCGTCGTGGAGGATGTCACGGATATCGTTCTTAACTTAAAGAAGGTTCTTATCGTCTCCCACAAGCGGGATGTCATCAATCTCACGATCAAGGCCAACAAAGTGGGTCCGGTGACAGCAGCCGAGATCCAGGCCGATGCGAATATCACGATCGTAAATCCCGATCAGGTGATCTGCACGTTGGACACTAAACGTAATTTCGAGGCAGAGATTGAGATCAAGACCGGCCGGGGTTATTATCCCGGCGAGCAGAACAAGAAGGAAGAACAGGCCATCGGTGTGATCCCGATTGATTCGCTCTTTTCTCCGGTTCGTCTCGTGAAGTATTCGGTCGAGGCCACGCGCGTCGGTCAGATCACTGATTACGATAAGCTTATCCTCGAGATTTGGACCGACGGTCGGATTACCCCCGATGATGCGCTCAAACAGTCGGCTTCTATTCTTAAACACCACCTCGATGTCTTTGATCGCGTGAGCGAAGAGACGTACGAGTTTGAAAACCAACAGTCCGAAGTGAGCGAAGAGCAGAATAAGCTTCGCAAGCTTCTCAACATGTCGGTCAACGAAATTGAACTTTCGGTGCGTGCGGCAAACTGTCTCAACAATGCCAACATCACCACGGTCGGTGAGCTGGCGATGAAGACGGAGCAGGAAATGCTCAAATACCGGAATTTCGGCAAGAAATCCCTCAACGAAATCAAAGACAAATTGGAGGCCTTGGGTCTCTCTTTGGGTATGAAGTTCGATGAGCGTCTTCTTGAGACGAAGAAGGAAGCTTAACCCATTTGACTCTCGCGCCGTCCAGTTCCGCGCCACGCTGCGGCTGGATTGCCGATCGGGAGTCGGTTCAGATATAAAATAATATGCGTCACAAAAAACATCACGCCTCACTCGGCGTCACTGCTCCGCACCGTAAATCGATGATGGCCAATATGGCTGCATCGCTTATTACCCACGGTCGCATCAAAACTACGTTTGCGAAGGCGAAAGCTCTCCGCCCGTTTATCGAGAAAGTTATCACGAAGGCCAAGAAGGCGGCTCTCAAGACCGAAAAGAAGGACGCGATCCATCTGCGTCGTTTGGCGCTTGCCGATGTGCGCGACGAGACCGCAATCACGCTGCTGTTCAACGAAAAGGTAAAGGACTTCGCCAACCGTGTCGGTGGCTATACCCGCATCTATAAACTCGGGCCCCGTGCTCAGGGTGATGCAGCTGAAATGGCTCTGATCGAGTTTGTGAAGGCTGATGATCCTGGCTATAAAGCGGCCAAGAAGCCGGCTAAGGCTAAGAAAGCTCGGGTCGCCAAAGTGGCTGCTCCCGCCGCAGAAACCGCTGCCGCTCCTGCGACAGAAGGCGAAGCAAAAGCTTAACCGTCCCTCAGCTTATTGGCCGGCGATCCGCCGTCCTAATTCCAAAAGCGTCGACCTCCGGGTCGGCGCTTTTTTTGCGTTAAGATTGGCGAGAATCCGGTCGCGATAATCTTGCTCCTTGTTCTGGCGTTCGCCTATTTCGACCACATGTTCGATCTGACGACGGGGGCGGTGATTTACTGTGTTTTGGTCGCGCTGGGGTTTCTCGGTTTGTGGCTCTACTACGATCGGCGCGATCACCTGCGGTTCGAGCTGGAACGACGCAAGACCACGTTCCTCTGCCTCCGATGCGATCAACTGTTTACGGCTCCATCGGGAACTGAGCTCTGTAAGTGTCCGCGCTGCGGCCATGAGAATACACGACTGAAATTTTAACACCGCATTTGACGACTATTGGGCTCTTCGTGTTTTGTGATTCTTCGTCGTCGAATCGTTAGTCCATTCCCATGCCACAGATTATTGCTGTCCTAGATTTTGGTTCGCAACTCACCCAGGTGATCGCCCGCCGTATTCGAGAGTGCCAAGTTTACTCGAAGATTTATCACTACGAGACTTCGGCCAAAAAACTTCGAGAAGACGGGGTCGCAGGAATCATTCTCTCCGGTGGTCCCCAAAGTGTTTACTCGAAGACGGCTCCGCATCCGGATCGTGGTATTTTTGATCTAGGTGTGCCAATATTGGGCATTTGCTACGGCGTCCAATTGATGGGGCATCATCTCGGCGGGCACGTGGCACACAGTAAAGCGCGTGAGTATGGCCATGGTCATCTTACCATTACGAAACAAAGCAAACTTTTCGCCGGTCTGCCGAAAAAGCTTCGGATTTGGAATTCGCACGGGGACAAACTTGAGAAGTTGCCCCCCGGGTTTGTTGCCACCGCCGTGTCTGAAAATTCCCCTTTTTCGGGGATCGAGGATAAGAAAAGAGGGTTTTACGGCATTCAATTTCATCCTGAGGTGTTTCACACGGAGCGGGGCGGAGATATGATCCGCAATTTTTTGGTCGGTATCTGCGGCGCCAAACAAGATTGGACGACGAAAGACTTCATCGCCCAGTCGGTCGCGTCCATTCGGGAGCAAGTGGGCAAGGGACGGGTGCTGCTCGGTCTTTCGGGTGGGGTTGATTCTTCGGTTGCGGCGGCTCTGTTACACAAGGCGATTGGTAAGCAGCTGACCTGTGTCTTCGTCGACAATGGTCTGCTTCGTAAGGGTGAGCGGGCTGCGGTGGAGAAGCTTTACGGTGACCATTTCAGGATCGATCTCCGGGTGGTCGACGCCTCAAAGCTCTTTCTCAGGAGGCTCAGAGGTGTCACCGAGCCCGAACAAAAACGGAAAATCATCGGTCGCACGTTTGTTGAGGTCTTTGAGAAGTCGCTTAAATCGATCAAGGGTCGCGCCGAATTTCTGGGGCAGGGCACGCTCTATCCCGACGTGATCGAAAGCGTTTCAATCGCGGGTAACCCGGCTTCATTGATCAAGACTCACCACAATGTCGGCGGTCTTCCGGAACGGATGAAACTGAAGCTGATCGAGCCGTTGCGCCAACTTTTCAAGGATGAGGTTCGGCGGGTCGGTGAAGCGCTGGGACTGCCGAAAGAGGTCGTCTGGCGGCAACCGTTTCCCGGCCCCGGTTTGGGCGTTCGGGTGATGGGAGCGATTACGAACGAGAATCTGGAAATCTTGCGAAACGCCGACGCCGTCCTGCAAGAGGAGATGGCTGCGTCGGGATATTACTGGAAGGTCTGGCAGTCTTTCGCCGTGTTCTTGCCGGTGAAGACGGTCGGAGTTTTCGGAGATGAGCGAACTTACGACTACGTCATCGCGCTGCGGATCGTCGAAAGCATCGATGCGATGACGGCGGATTGGGCGAAGCTGCCGCATGATTTGCTGCAGAAAATTTCGAGTCGAATCACCAACGAAGTCCGCGGAGTGAGCCGCGTCGTGCTCGATATAAGCTCCAAACCGCCGGCAACCATCGAGTGGGAGTGATGCCCCCGGGGCTCCGTTAGTTGCGTTTGCTGACCTCCTCTTCTCGTTTAACCGCCATGATTACTTCACGCTCTCGCGCCGTATTCTTTGCGCTTTTGGCCTTTGCTTCCGTTGTTTCCGCTTACGCTGAACTGCCGATCGTGACCCAAGCTCGGGCGTTCCTCGGCGCAGAGGCCGATCTCGAAGGGGTAAAATCCGTCCATTACATCGGGACTTTGGTCACTTCCGATCCTGCCGATGCCAACAAGCCTGCGAGTGCGGCGGTGGATATTGTCTTTCAGAAGCCGGGTCAGCAACGGATCAGCATCACTTACGAGAAGGCCGTCGAACAAACGGCACTCGATGGTTACGATGGGTGGCAACGTCAGCAGGATCCGTCCGACCCGACGAAGTGGCGTCAAACTTTGCTCTCAGCCGACCAAATCAAACGGCTCCGGGCCAACACTCTTGAGAACCTGATGTTTTTTCGCGGCATCGACCGCGTTGGGGGCAAGATCGAAGACCTAGGACCGGTTAACGTCGACGGAGTCGCGTGCCAGAAAATCGCGTTTATCCATGGTCTGAACATTGTGTTTACTCGCTATTTTGAGAGCGCAACCGGTCGCTTGGTCCTGACTGAGACCGAGGCCGGTGGTGCGATTCGCGAGCAAGGTTCGATGGTGGTGAACGGAGTTCGCTTCCCGAAAACCATTATTACCGTAACGAAGGCGGCCGGCGGCAAAGTGCAGACGGTCACCATCAACTTTGAGAAGATCACGGTTAATGAGGTGTTCCCTCCCTCGTTCTTCGCGGTGCCCGCGTTGTCTAATCGATGAGTTTTCCGGCGGCGGACTGGGCTCCGCTGCCAACCTTCTGCTCTCGCCCTCTTTCGACCAATCCCGCCCACGCGGTTCACCGATATGCGCACTCTCGTCGCCTCCGATAAGAACTTCTCCGAAAATCTGGCTGCTTTCTGCCAGGGCTCCAGTGTGCCGCCGGAAATCAAGACGGCGGTCGCAGGCATCCTTGCCGACGTCAAACAGCGCGGTGATGAGGCGGTTTCTCACTACGCGGCGAAGTTTGACGGGGCAAAATTGCGGGCGAAAGAGTTCCGGATAAAGCCGGGCGATATCGCGGCCGCCGCCGCCCGTTTGCCGGCGGCCGAGCGCCGCGCCCTCGTGGCGGCTCACGCCAGCATCGTTTCGTTCAATCGTCGGGGCCTCGTCAAAAACTGGACGGCGAAAAATCCCCAAGGCGCGATGGTCGGTGAGAAATTCGACCCGATCCGTCGCGTTGGAATTTACGTGCCGGGCGGACAGGTGCCGCTGGTGTCCACGGTGCTCATGACCGTTACTTTGGCGCGGATCGCCGGTTGTCCGGAGATCGCGGTCTGCACGCCTTCCAACCCTCAGGGCAAAGTCGCGGACGGATTGCTCGCCGCGCTGCACTTGATCGGGGTCGATGAGATTTACCGCATCGGCGGGGTGCAGGCGATCGGTGCGATGGCTTATGGCACTTCGATGATTCCGGCCGTCGACAAAATTTATGGGCCGGGCAACGCCTATGTCTGCGAGGCCAAGCGACAAGTTTTCGGTACGGTCGGAGTCGATTCTCTCCCCGGTCCGAGTGAGGTTATGATCATCGCCGACGAGAGTGCGCGGCCGGACTTTGCGGCGGCGGATTTGCTGGCCCAAGCCGAACATGGTTCGGGTCGCGAAAGAATTTATCTGGTAGCCACCTCGGCGGCCGTAATCGGTAAAATTGCGGCCGAGGTTCAGGCTCAGCTCCCGTCGATTTCACGCTCGGAAAAGACCGCCCGGGTGTTGAGCGAAGGATGGCTCGCGGTGCAGGTCGGTACCTTGGCCCAAGCTGCTGAGGTTGCCAATTACGTGGCCCCGGAGCATCTCGAATTGCTGGTCAAGGAGTCTTCGGCCAAGCGGCTGACCAAAGAAATCACCACGGCCGGAGCAATCATGCTGGGTAATTTCACGCCGACGGCGCTCGGTGATTTCACGGCCGGTCCCAGTCATGTGCTGCCAACGGGGAGGGCGGGACGTTTCTTCAGCGGCTTGCGGGTCGCTGATTTTCAACGCCGCACGAGTCTCATTCGCTACGATCGCGCGAGCGTGAAGCGGGGCGCTCCGGTTGTGGCCGCGTTCGCGGCGATGGAGCGGTTGGATGCCCATGGTCGCTCGGTGCAGATTCGCACCCGTTGATTCTGCCGCACGCCATTTTCCTATGTCCGAGCTTACCTCATTGGCGCTTCCTCATGTAGCGTCCTTACACGCTTACACCCCGGGTTTGCAGCCGGGTGAGTCCGGTTGGGTAAAGCTCAACACCAACGAGTGTCCCTATCCGCCCAGCCCGCGCGTGATGGATGCGATCCGGTCGGCGCTCGGGGCCGATGGTTCTTCGCTTCGGCTCTATCCGAATCCAAAGAGCGCCCCGCTGCGCGCGGCCGTGGCCCGCCATCATGGCGCAGGCCTGACGGCGGAGAACGTCATTATCGGCAACGGTTCCGACGACCTGCTCAATCTGCTCGTGCGCGCGTTTTGCGCCAATTCCGCGAGCGCCGGCATCACGTTTCCGTCATACTCCCTTTACCCGGTTTTGATCGGGATTCAGGACGGGCGCACGGAGGTCATCCCATTCGACCGGTCGATGCGTTTGCCGGTCGACCGCATTGTATCTTCTTCCGCGCGGGCGTTTTTTCTGACTTCTCCGAATGCGCCGACGGGCGTCGCATTCTCGAACGCCGAGCTTGAGCGGGTGCTCGCCGGGTTCCCGGGCCTGCTGATCGTCGACGAAGCCTATGCGCCCTTTGCCGAAGAGAACGCGGTTTCTCTGCTCGCGGCTCATCCGCGTCTGGTCGTGGTTCGAACTCTCTCCAAGGCTCACGCGCTTGCGGGCATCCGAGTCGGCTATGCTCTGGCCCACCCCGAGATCATCGGCCTGCTCGACCGCGTGCGTGACAGCTACAACGTCAATGCGCTTTCGCAGGCCGCCGCTTTGGCTGCGATCGAGGATCCCGATTATTACGCGGCGATCATTGCCCGCATCAAGGCCACGCGCGACCGCACCATTGCAGACTTCGGCGTCCGCCGCGGTTGGTTTACGTATCCCTCGTCGGCCAATTTTGTTTTCACCGAGCCGAAGGATGCGCTCGGCGTTTCGAGTCCGGCGGTGGCAAAGTCCGCCTATGATTTTCTGGTCGCGCACAAGGTTCTGGTTCGGATCTTTCCCAGCCACGCCTTGACCGCGTCTTTTCTGCGAATCACCGTCGGCACCGATCAGGAGATGCTCGTCCTCTCCGACACCCTGGACACATGGTCAAAAACTCACACCGCATAGCAACGGTCTCCCGCAAGACCGCCGAGACCGACATTGTGCTCACCCTCGCCGTCGATGGCGCAGGTGCCTCCACGATTGAGACCGGAGTTCCGTTTTTCGACCACATGCTCACCTTGTTCGCGAAACATGGCCTCTTCGACCTCACGGTCAAAGCCAAGGGCGATGTCGACGTGGACTATCATCACACCGTCGAGGATGTGGGCCTCGTGCTGGGTCAGGCGTTCAAGGAGGCGCTGGGTGACAAAATCGGGATCCGGCGCTACGGCTTCTTTTTTCTCCCGATGGACGAGTCGCTTGCCCGCGTCGTGGTCGATGTGGGCGGCCGACCCCACTTGGTCTACGAAGCGAACGCGCCGACGATGTTTGTGCGCGATTTCAATATCGTGCTCGTGAAGGAGTTTTGCCGCGCCTTTAGCAATGCGCTCGGGGCGAATCTGCATGTGCAACTGATCTACGGCGAGGAGCCGCATCACGTCGCCGAAGCCATTTTCAAGGGGCTCGCCCGCGCCCTCGACGCCGCGACGCAGATCGAATTGCGCGCCGCCGATCAGCTGCCGAGCACCAAGGGTAAGATTTGACCGGGGTTTTCGTTCCATGTCCGAAGCCTCGAGCCTCGCGGCCGTCCAGCCGCCCTTGATCGCCGTCATCGATAACGGGATATGCAATCTTCGCAGCGTCACCAAAGCATTGGAGGCCGTGGGCGCCGCGACCCGTGTTGTGCGTACTCCGGCGGAGCTCGCCGCGAGCAACGCCCTCGGGCTCGTGTTGCCCGGGGTTGGGGCCTTGCGTGACTGCGTGGCCTCGCTTCGGGCCTCCGGCCTCGATGCCGTGGTGCGCGATTGGATCGCGGCCGACCGGCCTTTTCTGGGCGTGTGTCTCGGGATGCAGGCGTTGTTCGAACACTCCGAGGAGGGCGACGTTCAGGGTCTCGGCATCATTCCCGGTAAGGTGGTGCGTTTTGTGCGGCCCCGGGAGTTCAAGATTCCGCACATGGGCTGGAACACCGTGCGCTTCGTGCAACCCGGTTCGGCGCTTGCCGCCGGCTTGGCCGACGACGGCGAGGCGTTTTACTTCGTCCATAGTTTTCACTGCGTGCCGGCCGATCCGGCGCTGGTGCTCGGCGAGTGTGATTACGGCGGCGTTTTTTGTGCCGCCGTGGCGCGGGGGCGGATGTTCGCCACGCAATTTCATCCGGAGAAAAGTCAGGCCAAGGGGCTGAAAATCTACCGGAATTTTGTGACGGTCGCGGCGGCGGGCTGAGGTCCGGCGCACGACATTTTCTTAAGCGATGGCTGGGGCGCGCTAATTTGCGCAAATCCTTTTCGTCGTCGTCCATCTTTGTTTTGCCAGTGGCTCAGTTTTGACTTCGCTCGGCCGGTATGACCCACACCGCATCGCTGAAAATCGACGATAAAGAATACCCTTTGCCCGTGATTGTCGGCACCGAAGGCGAGAAAGCGGTCGATACGCGCACGCTCCGTGCCACCGCCGGCTACGTCGCTTACGACCAGGGCTACGGCAACACCGGCTCGTGCGAGAGCAAGGTCACCTTCCTCAACGGCGACGATGGCATCCTCCGCCACCGCGGTTACCCGATCGAGCAGTTGGCTAACCACAGCGATTTTGTTGAGACCTCTTACCTCGTCATCTACGGCGAGCTCCCGACCGCGGCCCAGCGCAAGGAGTTCGGTCTGCGCCTGCGGCAAAACGCGGTGGTCGAAACCCAGATGCAGAAAATTCTGGAAGGTTTCCCCACGAGCGCTTCGCCGATGGCGATGCTCTCCGCGATGGTCGCGGCGCTGCCGGCCTACCACCCCCAGTTGGCCAACAATAATTTTGAAAAGGACCTGAATGTCTTCGACCAGGCCGCCGCCGTCGCGATCTCCAAGATCCGCACCATGGTCGCGATGATCTACCGCTACCAAAAAGGTCTGCCGTTCATGTTTCCGAAGCAGGAGCTGCCGTTCTGCGACAACTTCCTGCACATGATGTTTTCGGAGCCTTACAAGGACTACGTTTCGGTGCCTGAGGTCACGAAGGCCCTCAATCTCTTCCTGCTCCTGCACGCCGACCACGAGCAGAATTGTTCGACGTCCACGGTGCGGATGGTCGCCTCGAGCTCGTCCAATCTCTTCACCTCGATCTCAGCAGGCATCAGCGCTCTGGCCGGTCCGCTTCATGGCGGAGCCAACGCCGCCGTCATGCACATGCTGCAGTCGATCCACGACGAGGGCGACGACGGTAGTCGCTTCATCGCCGCCGCCAAATCGGGCAGCAAATCGAACCGTCTCATGGGCTTCGGCCATGCGGTTTATCGCAACTTTGATCCGCGCGCCAAAATCATCGGGCAGGCCTGCGGCACGCTTCTCTCCAAGCTCGGGATCGACGATCCGCTGCTCAACATCGCGCAACACCTGGAGCAGGCCGCCCTCAAAGACGATTACTTCATTTCGCGGAAACTCTACCCGAACGTCGATTTCTACTCGGGCATCATCATGCGCGCGATCGGCATTCCCGTAAATATGTTCACCACCATGTTCGCGATCGGGCGCGCTCCCGGCTACATCGCCAATTGGCACGAGGTCGCCTCCAATCCCAAGGGCCGCATCTACCGTCCCCGGCAGATCTACGTTGGCCCGGTTCTGCGGCCTTACGTGCCGATCGACCAGCGCGGTTGAGCCGCCGCGGGCCGCTTCGGTCCGCTGGCGACGCCGGCCGGAGACTATTTTTTCTCCGGCGGGGCGTTGAGCAGTTCCTCGAGCGCGAGTCCGGTGATTTTTTGCAGACCGCCGAGCAGCCGCCACAGGGCAAACATCGTCATCGCCATCGTCGGCAGTGCGATCACCGGCCAGCTCAGCAGGTTCATCCGGGCGAGCTCCGCGTTGAACGCCTCGGAGCCGCCGGGGCTCTTCAGAATATACCGCGCCAGCACGTAATTGAGCACCGCGCTGACACCAAACGACAAGGTCAGCAGATAGCTTGCATTCGTCAGCAGGCGGTCGAACGCCGGCCGGGCGTTGCGCGCGGCGAGCACGGCGTCGATGCGGGGCACGTCGATCACCTGGGGGTTGTAGAGCATCTCCCGCACGAGCGGCCACCGGGTGCCCATCGACGCGAGTACGACCAATCCGATAACTCCCGGGACGGCCGCCTCCTTCACCGCGAACCAAAAGGGATCGAGTTTCATGAGGGCAAAGCTGCCCGTGATCAAAATGCTCAAAAATCCGATGGCCGAAATGAAATTGAATTTCTTCCGCTCTTTCAGGTCGTAGAGCGCGTAGCCCAGCGGAAACGCCAGCGCCACGATCAGCGCGCCCTTGGGCCCGAGCCACGCCGCCTTGCTGCCGTAGGTCAGGACGACCGAGGGCACCGCGATGTTGCAGACGATGTTGAAGAGCAGATTTTCGCGCTTGGGCGGTGGGACGGACATCGCTACAGCCAACGTCAAAGTGCCTCACGCCGGAAGCGGAAAATAAACGGGCTCCCCTCGGGCGAAGAGGTCGATATCCGCTGAGTTTCTACTCGCTACCCGTACCCTGCTCACCGCTACTTTCGACCCCGTCATGAACCTTTCCCTTCCTCCCGGCGGCGTGCTGGTCGGTCTCGGCTGCGATCTGATCGATGTGCAACGCATCCGCGACGTACTCGAGCGCCACGGCGATCGTTTCCTTGACCGGGTGTTCACCGACGAGGAGCGCGCTTACTGTCTCGGGATGGCGCATCCGCACAAGCACCTCGCCGCCCGGTGGGCCGCCAAAGAGGCCATTTCAAAAACTTTCACAACCGGCATCGGCGCCGAGCTCGGTTGGAAGTCGATGTCGGTTTACCACGGTGAGCGTTCCGAGCCGCTCGTGCGCCTCGACGAAAAAGCCACGGCCCTGCTTGCGCAGGTCGGCGCGACGCACGTCATTTTGAGTCTCTCGCATACCGAGACCGCCGCGATGGCTGTGGCCGCACTCGTGCGGGCCTGAGTTTCTTTAGCAATGTATCCCGACGAGCCCGAAGACTTCGGTCAGCCTCCGCCGTCCCGGCCGGAGCTTCCGCCCAAACCGTCCATGGCTCCTTCGTGGGTGTTGCTGGGATTTGGGATCGGCGTGTTGTTTATCTGGATGCTGCCGCCCTCGGAGCCGCCTGCGGCGGCGGGCCTCGAGCCGGCCGCGGCGCCGGTAGCGCGATCGGCCCCGCAGATCGCGGTCATCGAAGCTGTGTTTGCGGAGTGGGGGAGCGCCGCCTCGTGGGAGAACGACGTCACGGAAGTCGCGCTCTGGAGCAGTGAAACCGGCAGTTATTCGCAGTGCTTCCAGGTCATCCGCACGGGGGGAATGTATTTTTTCCGATCCATCCCGCGTCTCACCCGGCCCGTGCTCACGCGCGGCGTGCGGGATAACTCGCCGCTTCAATTCACGGAGAGCGAGGCGCAACGTGCGGAGTGGATCGGGGCGAAGAATCAGGATACGTGGCGCGCCCTCAGCGAGGCGGCCCGCAACCAGGCGGCCCCGCCGCCGCAGATCCCCGGCTCCCGCTAAGCCCTATGTCTGCGCTTCCCGCCAGCGATCCGATTCTCAGCTGCGCGGAAGCCCGTGAGTTTGAGGCGGCCCGGTTTGGCGGCGACGAGGCCTTGGAGTGGCCGGCCATGCAACGCGCGGGCCGGGCGTTGGCGGCGGCGGTGCTGCGCGATTTTCTGGAGATCGGAGGTTTCCCCCCGGCCGGTCGCGTGCTGGTACTGGCGGGCAAGGGGCACAATGCCGGCGATGCGCTGCTTGCGGCGCACGATGTGCTCCGGCGATTTCCCGATGCCACCGCCGAGGTGCTGTTTGTCCTGGGCGAGCGTGCGTTGCGGCCGTTGGCGGCACGGGCATGGCGGGAGTTCAGTGGAAGTTTTCCCGACCGCGTGGCCACCGTTTCGGCGGAAGCGACCGGCGATCGGCTCTACAGTCTGTGCCTCGACGGGATTTTTGGTTTTCAGTTTCGCCCGCCGGTTGAGCCGCGCGTCGCAGCGGTGATCGAACGCATCAATGCGGCGTCGATTCGTTTCCGCGCAGCGGTCGATCTGCCCAGCGCCGAGCTTTTTCGGGCGGATTTCACCTATGCGACCGGGATCGTGAAAACCCCGGTGCTCGCATCGGCGAACGCGGGTCGCGTGCGCTATCTTGATCTGGGGTTTTTTGAGCCGACCTGCGTTGCCCCCGACTCGCTCGCCCGCGTGCTCACGCCCGCGCTACTTGCTCCGCTTGCGGCGTTGCGTTCGTCGCGTTCCGACAAGCGCACCTACGGCCACGTGGGCCTCGTCGGCGGGTCGCGGGATTTCCCCGGGGCGATCTTGATGGCGGCGCTTGCGGCGTTGCGCAGCGGCGCGGGGTTGGTGACGGCGTTTGTGCCGGAGTCGTTGGCGGCGGCGTTTGCGGCGCGTGCGCCGGAGGTGATGTGGGTGGGCTGGCCGGAAACACCGGCGGGTGGGCTCGCGTTGGAGGGAAGTTATCTATTGCAGGCGCGTCTAGCGCGGCTCGACGCGCTTGTGATCGGACCGGGTCTCGGGCGCGAAGCAGAGACGCTCGCTCTGGTGCGCGACATCGTGGCGACCTCTTCGTTGCCGGTCGTGCTCGACGCCGATGCGTTACAGGCCGACATCGTGGGCGCGGGGCTGGCCGCTCGCGTGCTCACTCCTCATGCCGGCGAGTGGGTCCGGGTCGCGGGATCGGTTCCGGACCGCGCGGTGGTGGTGCTCAAGGGGCCGGTCACGCGGATTCAGGGCGGCGGAACGGGCGGCCCAGTTTATTTCAGTTTGGCGGGCGGGCCGGTGCTGGCGCGGGGCGGCAGCGGCGATTTGCTCGCGGGCTTGATCGGTGGGCTGCTCGCGCAGACGCCGGCCGACCCGATGCTCGCCGCTGCGCGTGGCACCCTTTGGCACGGTCTCGCGGCGGATGCACTCGCCCGGGCGCACGGGGAGACCTCGGTGATGACGACCCAAGTGCTCGACTACCTCGGTCCGGTTTTGCGCGAAGTCTCGAACTAGGGGCGCGGTCAGCCGCTAGGCCCGGCCCGGCGGCAGTTAGGCTGACGTGAGGGAATCTTCAAATCGTCGGCCGCGCGGGAAAAACAGCGGGCATAAGGACAGCAGATCGGTTATGCGGCGACGGTGCGGACCCTAGGCTCGATGCCCACCAACGGGCGTCATCGAGCCGCTCGTCGTGGACGGTGATGATCCCGATGTGCGTGCTTTCGCCGGAGGCCCTTCCAGACAGGAGGCGCGTCCGCCGGGCATGGACAACGGCGGCCACGAGGTTGAGCGCGATGCTCGACTTTCCGCTCGTGGCGTTACGAGAGTGCAGGTCATGAGCACCGAATTGACCGAGCGGCAGGCGTTTCTGGTTTTGAACGCCTTGCCCAACATCGGGCCCATCACGCTCAACCGGCTGCTCGATGCACTGGGCGGCGACCCGCGCACGATCCTCACAACCGAACGGTCGCGGCTCGAGTCGGTGAAGGGCGTGGGCCCGGTGATCAGTGCGACGTTGGGCGCATGGCGGGAGAAATTCGATATCGCGAAGGAGGAGGAGCGGATGGCGCAGAGCCACGCGGATTTTATCGTCGGGGGCGACGATGCCTACCCGAAGTTGCTGAAAGAAATCTCCGATCCGCCGATCGCGCTCTATCGCAAAGGGCGCTACGATTTCAGCCGGCCCCACATCGCCATCGTAGGCTCGCGGCGCACGACGCTCTACGGGCAGGCGACGGCGAAAAAAATCGGCGCACAACTGGCGCAGCTCGGGTTCTGCATCGTGAGCGGGCTGGCGCGCGGGATCGACACGGCGGCGCACGAAGGCGCGCTTTCGGTGGGTGGGAAAACGGCGGCGGTGCTCGGCACGGGCCTCGATGTGATTTACCCGCCGGAGAATCTCGGCCTCTATCGTCAGATTGAGGAACACGGTGCCGTGCTCTCGGAGTTTCCCTTTGGCCGGCGGGCGGACCGCCAGTCCTTCGCCATGCGCAACCGGATCGTCGCTGGGATGTGCGAGGCGACGGTGGTGATCGAGAGCGACGTGGATGGCGGGGCGATGATCACGGCGCGGTTTGCGGGCGAGCAGGGGCGGTTGCTTTTTGCCGTGCCGGGGCGGATCGACCAGCCGACAAGCGCGGGCTGCCATCAACTGATCCGCGACGGCGCGACGTTGCTCACGAGCGTGGACGATCTGCTTGGCGAGTTGAATTACCTCGACGGGCTGCGGCCCGCGGCGATTCCTGAGAAGCCCGGCACACCGGTCGGGACGCCGCCGAATCTCACGGCGGACGAGGCGCGGATTTTCGGATGTTTTGCGGGCGGAGCGCAGCTGACCCCGGATACGTTGGCCGAGTTGACCGGATTATCGTCGGCGCAGCTCTCGGCGGGCCTGATGATGTTGGAGTTGAAACGCGCGGTGGCGAAGCGGGCGGACGGAGCGTTTGAAGCGCGGGGGTAGGGGCGGGCGCGGGCGGGTTTTAGGGATCAGCGTTTCGCATTTGCCGAGGGGGGCGGTTTCATTAGCGGTTTTGTCATGTTGATACCCTCTGTTCGTGCTCTTGCCCTTCTTGTGCTCGGTCTTGGTTCCCTCTCTGCGGCGACCGCGCCGGCAGAGCTTGATCTCGTCGCGTTGCGCTCGGCGCTGATTCCGAAACGCGAGGTCGGAGCGGATGCTTTTTTGAAGGCAAATCCGACGTGGGACGGGCGGGGCGTCGTGATCGCGGTCTGGGACACCGGCGTCGATCCGGCGGCCGCGGGGCTCGCGGTCACGACGACGGGCGAGCGCAAAATCGTCGATATCCTGGATGCCTCCGGCTCCGGCGACGTCGTCACGACTACCCAGCGCAAGCCCGATGCGGACGGGCAACTGCTCGGTCTGAGCGGGCGCAAGCTCACGTTGCCGGAGGGCGTCAAGAATCCCGCCGGCGACTACCGGCTCGGCCTCAAGCCCGCTTCGGAGCTTTTTTACACGGAAGTTTTGAAACGTCTCAACGACCGGCGGGCCCAGTCGCGGGCCGCCGTCCTCTCGCGGACGCAGGCGGAGCGGGCCGCCTTGCCGGAAGCCGCGGCGTTGAAGTCGATCCGGGCCAAGGCCCCGGCCGACCGCACGCGGGCCGAACGCGACGTGGCGGCACGGGCGGCGGCGTTGGACGCGCTGGAAGACCCGAAGGCGATGATCGATCCCGGCGCGCTCTACGACTGCGTGCTCTGGCAGGACGGAACCGATTGGCGCGTGGTGATCGACACCGATGAAGACGGCGATCTGCGCGATGAAAAGGTGCTGCGGCCTTTCGGCGTTGCGGGCGACTACGGTTCGTTTGGCGACGTCACGTTTGCGACTTTCGGGGTGCAGGTTTACGCCGGCGGCGATCTGCTGTCGGTGGTCACGGTGGGCGGCGCGCACGGCACGCACGTCGCTTCGATCGCGGCGGGGCACTCGCCCAACGACCCGGGCCGCGACGGCATCGCGCCCGGTGCGCGGATTCTCTCGATCAAGATCGGCGATATCCGCTCGGGCGGGAGCTCCTACAACACCAGTGAACTCCGGGCCCTCGCGCTCTCGGCGCAGCACAAGGTCGATATCGTCAACGCCAGCTGGGGCGGTCGGTCGCACTATCAGGACGGCAAGAACCTCAACGGCCGGATCTACGATGCGTTGACGGAGCGTTACGATATTTTGGCGGTGGTCTCGGCGGGCAACAACGGTCCGGCGCTGGGCACGGCGGGCAGTGCCGGGGCCGAGGCCTCGCGCCTGCTCGGCGTGGGTGCCTACATGTCGCCCGAGATGGGCCGCGTGCTCTACAACACGCTCAAACCGAGCGCGGAGGCGGCGCAGTTGTTCACCAGTCGCGGGCCGACGAAGGACGGCGATTTCGGCGTGGACATCATGGCGCCCGGCGCGGCGTTTGCGGCGATCTCGGCGGAGGTGATCCGCGGGGCCGACATGTATAATGGCACATCGATGGCGGCGCCCTCGGCGAGCGGCGTGGCGGCGCTCGTGCTGAGCGCGGCGAAGGCCCAGAAACTTGACGCCAGCCCGGCCCGCCTGCGCGCGGCGTTGATGCGGGGTTCGCAGCCTTTGCCGGCGGAGGAGCTCGTCACGAGCGGTTCGGGATTGATCAACGCGGCGGGCGGTTGGGCGAAGTTGCAGGCCTTGCAGGGCGTCGCGGCGTTTGGCGGTTTTTATGATCTCGAAGTCAACCGGGGCACGTTCACGAGCAAAGGCCGGGGGCTGCTCCTGCGCGAGGCGATTGCCGAAGCCCGGCAACGGGTGGCGGTCAAAATCACGCCGGCGTGGGCGGAGTCGGTCGGGCCGGCGACGCGCTTCGCGTTTGAAAGCGACGTGGTGCTGAAGCCCAGCGTGCCGTGGATCACGGCGCCGGATTTCGTGCACCTGACCAACGGCGCACGCACGGTGAGCCTGCTCGTCGATGCGCCGCCGGTGCCGGCGGGTGCGCTGGGCTCGGTGCACGTGGCGCGCGTCGATGCGCTGCTCGTGGCGAAGCCGGAGCTCGGGCCGGTGTTTTCAATTCCGGTGACGCTCGTGCAGCCGGCGCCGGCCTCGGCGTTTAAGGACGGAAAATTGGAGACGGCGGTGGCGCTCAGTCCGGCGCAGACCAAGCGGCTGTTTGTCGAAGCGCCGGCGGACGCGACGCGGCTGCGGATCACGGTCAAGCACCGCGCGAAGGATGATCTCGTGCGGACGTTTAACATCCAGGCGATCGCTTTCGCGGCGCAAACCCACGTGGCGGCCATGGAGGCGGAGATCACTCCTGCGCTGTTGCCCGGCGAGGAGCGCACCTTTGATCTACGGCTGAAGCCGGGCACGGTCGCCGAGGTGGCGTGTTCGCTGGCGTTCAGCGCCGTGGGCGACGCGACCCTCGAGACGAGTTTGGAGTGGATCGGCGTGGGTGCGGGTGAGGAGCCGACGGTGTTGCCGACGAACGGGGGCTGGGCCGCGCTGGCGCTCAACCCGCTCGCGGACCACGACGTGAAGGTCGAGGCAAAGCTGGATCGGGCCGTCCATATTTTTCTGCCGGAGAGTACGACGATGCTGGCGCTCGATGCGCGGGCGGAGTTGCCGGCGTCGCCGTTGACGCCAGCCGCCGAGCGTCTGCCGCTGCTCCGGCAACGTTTCACCCTCGATCTGAAAGAGCCGATGGCGGTGCATGTGCTGGGTGGGGACACCGTCGATTTGACGGACAACGTCGGCGGCGGACGAATCACCTTGGTCCACGCCTCGGGCGAGGTGCTTTACGATTCGACGGCGAGTAACTCGACCGCCTCGACGCGGGTGCCGACCCGGCTGCCCAAGGGCAAGATCACGGCGACGCGGGACTACACCGGGCTGGATGCGGAAGCGTTGGGCACGGCGGCGTCGCTCCCGCTGCGACTCTCGGAACCGCTGAAAACGGCGCGGGCGCTCGGCGTGCGATCGAGTTTGCGCGACCGGTTGGCGGGCAAGGATGTGACCGAACTCAAGCTCAAGGGTGGCCGCGAAGAGATGCTGTTTTTGCAGGACAAAGCGACGGACGACTTGGCGAAGCATGAACCCAAGCCGGCGTACTTCGCGGGCGATACGGTTTTCAAAGACAACGAGAACCGCGAAATCGCGAAGCAACCGCTGCTCTACCTCGTGGGCGCTTCGCCCGCCAAAGAGACCAACGTCGCCCCGAAGGCGAAGCCGGTGAAGGACGACCGTAGCGAGATCGAAAAACTCGCGGATACGCTTTACGATGGGCGCCTCGCGTTTGTGCGCGAGCAGCGCGGCACGACGGATGCGGCGGTGCGTGCGCGGCGCGTCGAAGTGCTCGCGGGCCTGCGCACGGAGCGGCCGGCGGACGCGGCGCCGGTGTTTGAGCAGGCGCTCGACGCGGCGCTCGCGGCGGGCTTGGCGGGTGATTCGTGGCCAAAAGCAAAACCGACGCCGGCCGCAGGCGGGGACAAAGCGAAGCCCGGGGCGACTGCGACCGCTGACGCAAAGGCCGAGGATGGGGACAAGTCCAAGTCCGACGATTCCGCCGAGGCCAAACCCGCCGCGACTACGGTCGCAGGGGAAAAGGCGAAACCGGCCGGTCCTTCGCTCGACGCGGTGCCGGCGGTG
Source organism: Opitutaceae bacterium (assembly GCA_044356555.1). GTDB lineage: Bacteria > Verrucomicrobiota > Verrucomicrobiia > Opitutales > Opitutaceae > Tous-C4FEB. The sequence continues at coordinate 64,707 of JBIKWB010000002.1, forward strand.
ATGGCGTTGCTCGACGAGGCGGCGAAGTTGGCCGGACCCGAGGCGGTGGCGCAGTATTTCGGCGCACCGCCGGCGGCATCATCCGACGATCAGGAAGCCCGGCCGGCGCTCGAGCGGGAGAAGAAACGTTTCACGGCTCAGCGGGAGATTTTGGCGCGCACGGAACGGTTGCGGGCGGACGTCCAGCGCGCGGCCGGAGCCTGGGATGCGGCGTGGAAAGCGTTGGCGGAAGCGCGGCGCTGGGAGCCCGAGCCCGGCGACAAGCAAACGCGGGCGATCGAGGCGGCGACGCTGGAGCAGGCCAAGTTGTTTGGCCTCGCGTTGGAGGCGCTCAATGCCCGGCTGAAGGACGAGCCCTCGGACCGGAAATTGCGCACGGATCGCGCGGCGCTCTACGATAAACTGGGCTGGAAGGAGTATGCCGCGTGGGAGCGGCAACGTCTCGCGCGCTTCGCACACCAGCGCAAAGTGGCGGACGGTTGGTGAGTTCGGCGAGGGCTCGGCGACCGGAGCGTCGCCGGCCCGGCGGAGGGTGGGGCGAAGCCCTCGCCCAACGTTTCGGAATCCGCGATCTTGCTCAACCGGGTGGCCAGCTCAGGGGGCGCTGCGCAAGGAGATGAACATGGAGGTGAGGGACGGATTCGCCGCCGTCGGGGCCGTGGTTGATCACGAGACGAAAGCCGCGGGCGAGTTTGAGTTTCTGGGCGAGAACGCCGGCCGTGAGCAGCAAATGGCCGAGAAGCGCCTGGTCGGCGGCGGTGGCTTCACCCACGCGGGGAACGAGTTTTTTTGGAACGATCAGAAGATGGACCGGAGCTTGCGGCTGGATGTCGTGCAGAACGATGCAGAGGTCGTCCTCGTGCTCGATCTTGGCGGGGATTTCACGATCGATGATGCGTTGGAAGATGGTTTTTGGCATGGGCGGAGGTTGCGGTGGGAACGCGTGGAAGACACGGAATAATTCTCGAGGTTAAACGCAGGGGACCTGATCGAGCGGCGGTTATGCGGGCATGCCGGTGAATGGAAACCGGCTTGAGGCCAAAGGGGTAGCGCGGGATTTCTCCTGTTCCAGATATTCAATTGGGCATCGCTTTGCGATTTGTAATCAGCCGGTAAAGGCGGCGTCATCGGCGGAGTGACGACTCAATCTTCAGCACTAAGCCCTACCGCGCCGGCCAAGAATAACGGGTTGGACGATGGAGCGGTCTCGCCCGAAATACGGGCGGGAAATGTTTTCTGGCTCTTCGGTCTCTCGGGTGCCGGAAAGAGCACGTTGGCGGCCGATTTAAAGCGTAGTTTGGCCGCAGAGGGATATCCGAGCCTGTTGCTCGACGGGGATCGATTACGCGGCGGCCTCTGTCAGGGACTGGGATTCGGAGTCGAAGACCGGACGGAGAATTTACGCCGGGCCGCCGAGGTCGCCCGGCTGGGCGTGGAAAGCGGCTTGGTGGTGATCGCCGCCTTTATCACGCCTTTGGAGTTGCAGCGCCGCGCGGTTGAAAGAGTCATCGGCTCGGATCGAATCTCATGGATTCATGCCGACGCGACTTTGGCGGTCTGCCAGCAGCGCGATGTGAAGGGGCTCTATGCTCAAGCTGCCGCCGGAACCATGACTCAGATGACCGGCGTCGGCTCCGCGTTTGAACGGCCCGAGCGTTGTGATTGTGTGATTCCCACCGGTTCGGAGCCGGTCCAAGCGTCGGCCGAACGATTGCGGGAGTTTGCTTTGAGCGTCTTGCGAGCAGCGTCCCGAAGCAGAGGTTAAGCAGATCGCGCGGCGTCGACCTTGAGCGCGTCTTCCAATCGAGCGGTCGCGGTCCGGTAGAACTTTAGATCCAGCTGATTGAGGGCGAGCAGGTGGTTATAATCGGCCGACGAAAGCGGGTAGCTCGGGGTCAGCCGGTCTGGGTTTGTGTTCTCACGGGGGCCGCAGGGCGGAGTCGCCCAACCAAAGGCGCGACTGAGGAAGACCAGCGATTCATCGAAGCGTTCGGCGATACCGACGAAATCAAACGTCTCGATCGCTTTCCCCGCGAGGTAACGCGTGGCGAGGTTTTGCATCCAGTCCAGTTCCGCGAAGGCGCGGAGACTCAGTTTCTCCTCGTGCAAGCGCCGGCAGCAGTCGTCGCGCAGATCTGGGCTGCGCAGACAATGATAGTAATTCGAGACGACACGATCAACCGGATGCCGGACCCAGGTCATATAGCGGGGCCGGGGAACGACGGAGTCGAAGGCGTCGCCGAGAAAATGGCCGTGAATGCAGGCGGTGTTCTCCGGTATCAGCTCGGGACGGAAGTCTGCCTTGGTGAAGATCAAGCCGTAGTTCAGACAAAGCCGTGAGCCGAATTGATCGGAAAGGATACTCCGAAAACTCGTGCCGGCGCATTTCGGAACATGGATGCTGATTACCATAAGTCCGTAGACGCTCACTCCGTGTCGGGGTTACATTTCCCGATGTAAACGGAGTGTAATGAAGGAGCCCTTACGCCGGCTAATACGGGATCGTCGCAGTATCTAGTCGCTATGTAATAATCCAGCAACGCAGTTAGGTCCGTTTTCTAGTCGTCACGGTGTCACAGGAAACAGGCTACAGAAACAGCAATTGTAGATTCGCCGTGCGGGCGGTGCGGGCGGCGGTGAGCTCGCGGATGAAGGCGAGAGCTTCGGTGTAGTCGCGCTCGCGACGCGGGGTGGCGCGTTTGGCCGGCGGGAGCAGGGCGGGGCGGAGGTTGGTCACGAGCAGGGTCGATTCGCGGAAGGGCGCGAGCTGCTTCAGGCCGGTCATGATGCCGGCGCGGGTAAAGAGCGGGGTGGCTGCGTGGGGCGTGGCGGCGGCGTCCCAATGGAAAAAGCCGTGCTGCGGAAGATCACCGAAGAGTTTCGCGAGCAACCGGGCGGCGGCGGTGTTGAAGGCCGTATCGAAGGTCGCGGCAAACTCAGGATGCTCGGCGGTCTGCGCTTCGAGTTCGCCGAGACTGAAGGTGATCGCGGTCTTGATCTGCTCGGCGAGGTAGAGGTCGCGGCCGGTGACGGACGCGAAGAGCTCGTTGATGAAGTGCAGGCGACGCAGGTCGTCGCGGGTGCGCTTCATTTCGTCGGTTTGCCGAGGCTGCTGACCTCTTCGACGAACTCGGCGACGTCACGGAATTCTTTGTAGACGCTGGCGAAGCGCACGTAGGCAACCTGGTCGATGTTGCGGAGGCGCTGCATGACGCCATGGCCGAGGGCGCGGGAAGGGATCTCGCTGTCAAACTCCGCTTCGACGGAGTCCACGACGTCCTCGATGAGCATCGTGATCTGCTCGAGATCGACCGGGCGTTTGTGGCAGGCGGCGCGGACGGCGCGGACGAGTTTTTCGCGGTCGAATTCTTCGCGGCGGCCGTCGCGCTTGATGACGATGATGCCGTCGCGGACGAGAGTTTCGGTCGTGGAAAACCGGTGGCCGCACTCGAGGCATTCCCGGCGGCGGCGGATGGTGTTACCCTCTTTGGCGATGCGGGAATCGGTGACCTTGTCCTCGATGGAGGTGCATTTTGGGCAGCGCATGGTCAGTTGAGCGAAAGGAAATTCTTCAAAATGGTCATACCGCCCTCGGTCGCGATGGACTCGGGGTGGAATTGCACGCCCCAGATGGGTAACGTGCAGTGGCGGAGGCCCATGACCTCGCCCTCGGCAGTCTCGGCCGTGATCTCAAGTGCGGCGGGGAAGGTCGCGCGGTCCACGAGCAGCGAGTGGTAACGGGTGGCGGCGAAGCCCTGGGGCATCCCGCGGAAAACATCGGTGTCTTTGTGCAAGATCGGGGACGTTTTACCGTGCATGAGACGGCCGGCGCGGACGACGTTTCCGCCGAAGTAATGGCCGATGGACTGATGGCCGAGGCAGACGCCGAGTATGGGTTTTTTCCCGGCGAAGGCGCCGATTATGTCGAGGGAAACGCCGGCCTCGGCGGGCGAGCAGGGGCCGGGGGAAATGAGGACGCGGTCGGGGTTGAGTGCGAGGGCTTCGGCGGGCGTGATCTGGTCGTTGCGGAAGACGCGTTGGGCCACGCCCAACTGTCCAAAATATTGGACGAGGTTGAACGTGAAGGAGTCGTAGTTGTCGATGACGAGCAGCACGGTTTGAAAGGATACTACCTCGCGGATTGACAGCGGGGTCAAGCGTGCGGGGGCTCGAAATGGCGTCACGAAGAGCGCGGTGATGAAGCAATCCGTCCGCAGGGTTTCAGAAGGGCGACTACGATTGCGGTGGTTCCTCGGCGAGCCGAAGAGCCGCAGTGATCAGCGGTTCGCCCAGCCAAAAACCTGCTGAGCGCAAACGTTCCAGATAGGGCCTTAACTCCGGGATTTCGCGTCGGCGGCGGGCCTCGATCAGCACGCCCACCACGCCGGTGACTTTCAGGCCGAGACGTATTGCGATACGGCGGCCCGCCGCTTCGTCGATCAGTAACAACTCCGCTCGCAGAAGTTGGGCGAGCTGAATCGCCTCGGCTTCGCCGGGATCGAGCGACGTGAGCTGACGGTCGGAATAAAGCGAGGGCGCGACGGAATGTCGCTCAATCCAATCTGGAATTTCGGGTGCGTTGACCGGCGGTCGAGGTTGGAAGACTTCTCGCCATACTGCGTCGGGGATATGGACCTGACCGAAAAGCTGCGGAAGAAGGGGCAATGCGTCGATTCTCTGCAACGCGATAAAGACGGACGCGTCGCCGACGACGATCACGGGCGTTTGAGGGCTTTTAACGTGGCGGCGTCCGTTTCCAAATCCGCCAGAGCATAAGGGACTTCGATGCGGTGCCGCGCCAATTCATCCAAAAAAGCATGGCGGGAGAGGCCGGCCAGTTCGGCACATTGGGGGGTCGAAAGACGGCCTTCGCGATAAAGTGAAAACGCCACCCGTAACCGGGCTTCGTCCGGAGTTAAACCGGCGGCAGCGGAAGGTGCGTCGGGAAGCTCGACATTCATCGACCTGATTCTGGATGCGAACGCGAGTGAGTCAATGGTGGCTACGGGGTGAGATTGACGCACGGGACCGGCGCGGGGCAGGGTGGGTTTCCAATGCCAGAACACTTTCAATTGCTCAAGACCGACACAGTTACGGCCGCCCGCCGCGGGCGTTTGCGGACTCGGCACGGGATGATCGAGACCCCGATCTTTATGCCGGTAGGCACGCAGGGCACGGTGAAGTCGCTCACGCCGCAGCATTTGGAGGATATCGGTTCGCAAATCATTTTGGGGAACACCTATCACCTCAATCTGCGGCCGACTTCGGAGGTGATCCGGGATTTAGGCGGGTTGCATAAGTTCATGGGCTGGGACGGCCCGATCCTCACGGACAGCGGCGGGTTTCAGGTGTTTTCGTTGGCGAAGCTGCGCGACATCCGGGAGGACGGGGTGGCGTTTCAGTCCCACCTCGACGGCAAGAAGCTGTTTCTCGGGCCGAAGGAAGTCATGTCGATCCAGCAAAATCTCGGCAGCGATATCGCGATGGTGATCGACGAGTGCCCACCGTGGCCCTGCGAGCGCGACGCGTGTGCGGCGGCGGTGGGGCGCAGCTACCGCTGGGCGCAGCAATGCAAGCAGATCGCCACCGAAAACGGGTTTCTCGGCGCGGGGCACCACGTCTTTGCGATCGTCCAAGGCTCGACGTTTGACGATCTGCGGCGTGAGGCAGCCGAGTCGTTGGCGGCGCTGGATTTTCCGGGTTATGCGGTGGGCGGCGTGAGCGTGGGTGAGCCGGAGCCGGAGATGTTGAAACAGGTGGGAGCGAGCACGCCCTTTATGCCGGCGGACAAACCGCGCTACACGATGGGCCTGGGCACGCCGCCGCAGCTCTTGAAGATGGTGGCGCTCGGCGTGGATATGTTCGATTGCGTGCTGCCGAGCCGCGTCGCACGCAACGGCCTCGTCTTCACGCCGGACGGGCCGATCAACCTGAAGAACGAGAAACATCGCGCCGATCCGAATCCCATCGTCGAAGGCCTCGACAACTACACGTGCCGCAATTTTTCGCGCGCTTATCTGCGACACCTGCTGATGGCGGGCGAGATGTTGGCGGCGACGCTCTGCACGCTGCACAATCTGCATTTCTACCTCGATCTGATGGCGCAGGCGCGGTCGCACATCGAGACGGGCGACTACGGGGTGTGGCACCGCGCGTGGGTCGAGCGCTACGAAACCGGAGCGCGGGCGCGGGTGGGCGGATGAGCGCGGATTTGGATCGGAAATCTAGCTTGGCACTCTGCGGTCCGTAGTCAGAAATCCGGCTTCCCATGCGCATCCTCGTCACCGGCGGCGCCGGTTTTCTCGGCTCACATCTCTGTGACCGTCTCATCGCGGACGGTCATGATGTCACCGTCATCGACAACCTGTTCACCGGCCGAAAGCAGAATATTGCGCACCTGTTGCAGCACCCGCGCTTCGAGTTTGTGCGGCACGATGTGATCGATCCGTTTAAGTTCGAGGTGGATCAGATCTACAATCTCGCCTGCCCGGCTTCGCCGCCGCACTACCAGTTCAACCCGATCAAGACGACCAAGACCTCCGTCATGGGCGCGATCAATTGTCTTGGCCTCGCCAAGCGCGTGAAGGCCCGGGTTTTTCAGGCCAGCACGAGCGAGGTTTACGGCGACCCGGCCGTGCATCCGCAGCCCGAGAGCTATTGGGGCAACGTGAATCCCATCGGCAAACGTTCCTGCTACGACGAGGGCAAACGCTGCGCCGAGACGCTCTTCTTCGATTACCACCGTGAGAACGGCGTCGATATCCGCGTCGTCCGGATTTTCAACACCTACGGCCCGCGCATGCACGAGGCCGATGGGCGCGTTGTCTCCAACTTCATCGTCCAAGCCCTGCGCGGGCAGGATATCACGATCTACGGCGACGGCTCGCAGACGCGTTCGTTTTGCTACGTGGACGACCTGATCGAGGGCTGGCTCCGGCTGATGGCGCAGACCGAGACGGTGGGTCCGGTCAATCTGGGTAACCCCGGTGAGTTCACGATGCTCCAGCTCGCCGAACTCACGCTCAAGCTCGTCGGAGGGAAATCCAAGATCGTCCACCGCCCGCTTCCGGCCGACGACCCAAAGCAGCGCCGCCCCGACATCACCTTGGCGCAGAAAGTCCTCGGCGGCTGGACGCCGAAGGTGCCGCTCGAGGAAGGCCTCGCGCGCACGATCGCGTATTTTAAACCGCGGGTCTGAGCCGAAGAGCGCGCCCGGCATGGTGCGGTGTGACCACCCGCTTTGGCACGTTAGCTGCAACTGATCCCTTATGATGAATCGCCCTGTGTTTTCCCCGCTGTGGGTCGCTCTCGCCCTTGTTGCTTTCGCGACGCCCACGGTGCGGGCGGCCGACCTGATCCGGCCAAAAGTGATTGTGATGGCCACGTTTGAGATCGGCGCCGACACCGGGGACAAGCCCGGCGAGTTTCAATTCTGGGTCGAGCGTGAGAAGCTCACGCAGACGCTCACCGTGCCCGGGCTCGATCGTCCCGTGCGATTCAACGACCAAGGCGTCTACGGCGTCGTTTCGGGCACCACGGTGCGCGCGGGCGTGCAGATCATGGCTCTGTGCCTCGATCCGCGATTCGATCTCTCGAAAACGTATTGGGTCATCAACGGTATCGCCGGAGTGAATCCGCACCTCGCCTCCGAGGGCAGCGCCGCTTGGGCGCGACACGTGATCGACGGTGACATCGCCTACGAGATCGACTCGCGTGAGGCTCCGGCCGACTGGCCCTACGGCATCATGGCGCTCGGCAACAAGAGCCCCAAAGACAAGCCGGTGATCCCCGACTGGGCTCCGAAGCCGATGGCTTGGACCCTTAACCCCGCGCTCGTCGCCTGGGCCTTCGCGCTGACCAAGGACGTAACGCTCCTCGACTCGCCGGAAGCGCAGAAACATCGCGCGCTTTACCGTGATTTCCCGGCCGGCTCGCGCCCACCCCAAGTCATGCTCGGTGATAGTTTTGCGTCCTGTCGGTACTGGCACGGAGCGGTGATGCAGAAATGGGCGGATAACTGGACGGCGCTTTACACCAAGGGCGCGGGCAATGCCGCCATGACCAACATGGAGGACCACGGCATCGCCAACGCTCTGACCCGCCTTGCCGGAATGGGTCGGGTCGATTTCCAGCGCGTGCTGATCTTGCGGACCGGCAGTAATTTCTCGATGCCTCCGACCGGCCAAAGCGCCGCCGCCAGCATGGTGGCCGAGTATCAGGGGATGATTCCGGCCCTTGAAGCTGCCCATCGGGTCGGTTCGCCGGTCGTGCAGGCGTTGGTTAAGGATTGGGCCAAATTTGAAGGGCAAACTCCGCGTCCCTGATCCCTTCGGCGCGGGCCGGCGCGAGTCGATTTGCCATTTGCCAAGGTCCGAGCCGCACCTAGCGTCACGGCCTTCTCATGCTCTCGTTTCTCTTCAAAAAGTTTTCCGGCCGCCACTACCGCAAGTTCCTCGAAAAGTGCCGCCCGATCGTCGCGCGCATCAACGAAATCGAGCTGACCTACCAGGCTCTCACCGACGAGCAGCTCCGCGCCAAGACCGACGAATTCCGCGCGCGTATCGCCGCCACCACCGACAAGAAAGCCGCTCTCGCTGAGCTGCTTCCCGAGGCTTTCGCCACCGTCAAGAACGCGGCTCGCCGCATGAAGGGTCGAAAAGTTGTCGTCTGCGAACACGAGCTCACCTGGGACATGGTGCACTTCGACGTCCAGCTGATCGGCGGCATGGCGATCCACGAGGGCAAAATCGCCGAGATGGCGACCGGCGAAGGCAAGACCCTCGTCTCCACGTTGCCGCTCTACCTGAACACGCTCACCGGTCGCAACACGCAGCTCGTCACGGTCAACGACTACCTCGCCCGCCGTGACTCCGAGTGGATGGGGCACCTCTACAGTTTCCTCGGGGTCTCCGTCGGCTGCATCCAGCAACAGATGTCGCCCGATCTCCGCCGCGAGATGTATGGCCGCGACATCACCTACGGCACCGCCAGCGAGTTTGGCTTCGATTACCTCCGCGACAACGGCATGGCCACGCGCAAAGAAGACCAAGTCCAGCGCGACCACTGGTTCTGCATCGTGGACGAAATCGACTCCATCCTCGTCGATGAGGCCCGCACGCCGCTCATCATTTCCGGCCCCGCGCCGATTGAGCGCGAGCAGCCCTTTACGCGGATCAAGCCGCCCATCGAAAAACTGGTCAACGACCAGACCCGCCTCTGCAACCGGCTGGTTTCCGAGGCAATGGCGTTGCTCGAAAAGCCCACGCCTACCGCCGAAGACCGCGACCAAGCCGCGCGCAAGATGCTGCAGGTGAAAATGGGCGGACCCAACAACAAGCAACTCCTTCGCCTCCTCGAGACGCCCGACTACCGTAAACTCCTCGACAAGGTTGAGACCGACCTCAACTCCGATCTCAACAAGGCCGAACTTTACCGCGTCAAAGAAGACCTGCTCTACGTCGTCGACGAGCGCCAGCATCAGGCCGACTTGACCGAAATCGGTCGCAAACAGCTTCGCCCCGACAACGCCGACGCGTTCGTCCTCCCCGACCTCGCCACCGAGTTCTCCGACCTCGAAAAAGAAGCGATCGCCCCCGAGCAACGCGAAGCCAAGAAACTCGCAGCCCAGACGCGCTACGCCGAGATCTCCGAGGAGATCCACGCCATTTCCCAGCTCTTGCGCGCCTATTCGCTCTACGAGAAAGACGTCGAATACGTCGTCCAAGAGGGCAAGGTCATGATCGTCGACGAGAACACCGGCCGCGTCATGCCCGGCCGCCGTTGGTCCGACGGGCTGCACCAGGCCGTTGAGGCCAAGGAGAACGTCATGATCGAGCGCGAGACCCGCACCTACGCGACGATCACGATCCAAAACTACTTCCGCATGTATGAGAAACTCGCGGGCATGACCGGCACCGCCGAGACCGAGGCCACCGAGTTTCAGGACATCTACCGCCTCGCCGTGCAGGTCATCCCGACCAACCAGTCGTGCATCCGCGTCGATCGCAACGATTCCATTTTCAAGACCCGCCGCGACAAGTTCACCGCCGTCGTCAAAGAGATCGAGGAAGCCAACAAGCGTGGCCAGCCCGTGCTCGTCGGCACCGTGAGCGTCGAGTCCTCCGAAGTGCTCTCGCGCATGTTGAAACGCACCGGCGTCATCCATGCCGTGCTCAACGCGAAGTTCCACCAGCAGGAAGCCGAAATCGTTTCCCGTGCCGGCCAGCGCGGCGCCGTCACGATCGCCACCAACATGGCCGGCCGCGGCACCGACATTAAACTCGGCGAGGGCGTCCGCGATCTCGGTGGCCTCATGGTCATCGGCACGGAGCGGCATCAAAGCCGCCGTGTCGACCGCCAGCTCCGTGGCCGTTGCTCCCGGCAGGGCGACCCCGGCCGCACGAAGTTTTTCCTGTCGCTCGAAGACGAGCTGATGCGGCTCTTTTTGCAGGGCAATCTCGCCTCGCGCCTCATGGAAGGCTCCATGCAGGAAGGCGAGGAGTTAGAGCATCCGTGGCTCAACCGCTCCATCGAAAGCGCGCAGAAGAAGGTGGAGCAGCAAAACTTCTCCGTCCGCAAACGCCTGCTGCAATACGATGACGTGCTCAACCAGCAGCGCGAAGTCATCTATGGCATCCGCAACGCCGCGATCCACGCGGACCGCCCGAAGGATATCATCTTCGAGCAAGTGACCGAAGAGATCGAAACGCGCCTCGCCGTCGCGGGCTTTGGCGAAAAGGGTGGTGCCACTGCCGGCGGCACGGAGAGCCTCGTCGGCTGGCTCAACACCCATTTCCCGATCGCCATCACGGCGGCGGAACTCACCGGCAACGACGTCGCGGCGCTCACCGCCAAACTCGTGGACCGCGTCAAACAGGCCTACGGCGTAAAGGAGTCCGTCGAGATTCCCGAGGCGCTCGGCTCGCTCGAGCGCTATGTCGTGATCAACGCCATCGATCACCACTGGCAGGAGCATCTCACCGAGATGGAAAATCTCCGTCAGTCCGTCGGCTTGCGCAGCTACGGCCAGAAAGACCCGCTCGTGGAGTACAAGAGCGAGGCCTACAAATATTTTGAGGAGCTCATGAACAACGTGCGGCTTCAGATCTGCACGGGTCTTTTCCGCAGCGCGTCCAACATCGAGAGCTTTGAAAACATGCTCTCCCTGCTCAGCCGCACGGCCCGCGCCGTCGGCCCGACCGACGCTCCGGCGGCGCCGCGTTTGCAGACCAGCACGACGGTGACGGGCGGCGGCACCGCCGCGGCGCCCGAGGCCGCACCCGAGCCGGAGGTTCAGTTGCCCAAGATCACGATTCGCCGCGATACGCCGAAAGTCGGTCGCAACGATCCGTGCCCGTGTGGCAGCGGCAAAAAATTTAAGAACTGCCACGGCGCGTGACCCCGGAGGAGACAGCGCCCGAGGCGGATCCGTACGATCCCAAGCCGTCGTTCTGGCAGACTCACGTCAATTACGTCGCGGCGGCGGTTGTCTTCGTTTTCACGGTCGGGCTAACGGTACTGGCGTTCCCGCCGTTTAAGACGCCGGAGCTCGCCTACGCCTGTCTGGTGCCCGGGATTTACTGGGCCTATCGGCGTCCGAGTTTCCGGCTTTACGCAGCGACGATGCTCGGCGCGCAGGCCGTAGCGTGGACCGTTCTCTTCGGTTGGCTGCACCACGTCACGTGGGCGGGACTGCTGCTGCTCGGACCGTTTATCGGCGTGTGGGTCGGCCTGTGGTTTCTCGCGGTGTGGTGGGCGATGCCCCGCATGATCGGCCGGCCGACGATGGTGCGCCTCGCGGTGTTGCTCGGTCTGGCGGGCCTGTGGTGCATCAACGAATGGCTGCGCACCTTCGTGCTCAGCGGATTTCCCTGGTTGCCGCTGGCGGCCAGCCAGTGGGAACGGGTGAGCGTGTTGCAACTCGCCGCCTACACCGGGCAGGCCGGACCGGCCTTCGTGCTGGTCGGCATGAACATCGGGTTTGCCGCCTACGCGCACCGGCTGTTTCGCGAGGGCGTAACCGGCCTCAACAAACGCAGCCAGGAGTTTTTCCTCGCGGTATTTTTGCTTTTTGTGGCCCTCAGCACGCACGTGCAGGAGACGTTTAACCGCGCCCCGTTCCAGACGTTGCTCGGCCGGTTCGCCTTTGTGCAGCCCTACATTGCCCAAGACGTGAAATGGGATCCGGCCAAGGCTCCGGGGATTCTCGAAGCGCTGGAGAAGACGACCCTCACCGCCGCGATTACCCGGCCCGATCTCATCGTTTGGCCCGAGGCCGTCACGCCGTGGGCGGTGCGCGGTGATGCCAACGTGCGCGGCTTCGTCGAGTCGCTCGCACAGCGCGCCAAGACACCGCTGCTGCTGGGTTCGATCGCAATCGAAGACCGGGGCGCGCCGACTGAGCGCTGGTTTAACGGTGCCTTCCTCGTCAGGCCCGACCAAGGGCTGCAAGACGCTTACTACGCGAAACGAAAGCTCGTGCCCTTCGGTGAATTTGTGCCGTTCCGCCCCGTCTTGGGCTGGTTAAAGAAGTTTGTGCCCATCGGTGAAGACTTCGAACGCGGCACGGATGCGGCTCCGCTGTTGTTGTCGATCCGCGGCGAGGCGACCGTGTTTGGCCCGCTGATTTGCTACGAAGACATTTTCCCGCAACTGGCGCGGCAAAGCGTGCGCTCCGGGGCCGATGTGCTGGTCGTGGCGACCAACAACGGCTGGTTCGGCGAGGGCGGCGCCGCCTACCAGCACGCCGCGCACTCGGTGCTGCGCGCGATCGAAAATCGCCGGCCGTTGTTGCGCTGCGGCAACGGCGGCTGGAGCGGGTGGTTCGACGAGTTCGGCAATGTCCGCTTTACGATGCGCGATGCGAACGACCGCATCTACTTTCGCGGCGCCGAAGTGACGTCGGTGATGCGCGATTCCCGCTGGATCGGGCGCACGAGCTTTTACACGGATCACGGCGATTGGTTTATTTTGCTGAGTCTTGGCCTGGCGGTAGGGGCCTGGGCTTTGTTGCGGTTGCCCCTCCGTGCTCCCGAGACGGAGGGCTGAGTTTCGGACTGTCCGCGTCAGGGCGCTTTGCCTCAGTTTCTCGAATACCGCGTTTTTGCAGCGTGGCTGCGACGCACCCCTCAACCCGCGTCGATCTGAGCCACGCTCAATAAATGCAACCCACTCCCATGGACTCCCGTTCTCGCCCGTTCGTTGCCCTGCTTGCCGCATGTGCCGTGCTCGGATTCACTCCGGCCTCAGCCCAGCTTGTGCCTGAACCGGAGAAGAAACCCGATGCCGCCAAAGCGGCTGTGATCGTCCTCACCCCGTTCACGGTCGATACCTCCAAGGACAAAGGTTACTACGCCGAAAACACCCTCGCTGGTAGCCGGTTGAATTCAAATCTCTCCGATCTGGCGGCTTCGATCACCGTGGTGACCAAGCAGCAGATGGATGATACCGCGTCTCTCGATATCAACGACGTGTTCCGTTACGAGGCGAACACCGAGGGCTCGGGCAGCTTCACGCCCTCGGTCACCGATCGTGGCACGGCCAAGGACACCAACGCCGGCTACTCGCTCGGCAACGACGGTGGCACCACCACCAACGCCCAGTCCAACCGCGTGCGCGGTCTCAGCGCGCCCGATTCGGCGATCAATTATTTCCCCACCAACAACCGCATCCCCTTCGATTCCTACAACACTCAGTCGGTCGAAATCGCCCGCGGCCCGAATTCGATTCTTTCCGGTCTCGGTAGTCCGTCGGGCATCGTGAACCAGACGAGCGCGCAGGCCGTGCTCAATCGTAACTCCAACGAGGTCGTGCTGCGCACCGATCACTACGGTTCTTACCGCGCGTCGTTCTCTTTCAACCGCTCGATCTTGAACGACAAATTGGCGATCTACGCCGCTTTTCTTTACAACAACCAACAGTTCGAGCGGAAGCCTTCGTCCGATCTCACCCGCCGTCAGTATGGCGCCGTCACCTACAAGCCTTTCAAGAAGACCGTCATTCGCGGCTTCGCCGAAAGCTTCCTCAATAACGCCAACCGCCCCAACTCGATTGCGCCGCGTGATTTCGTGACCCCATGGCTGCGGGCCGGACGCCCCGCCTATGATCCGATCGCCCGCACCGTGACCCGGCTCGATGGCGGCCAGACCTTTGGTCCTTACACCCTCTCCACCCTGTCGCCCGGCTACAACCCCCAGGTCCCGGCCAACGCCTCGGCCCTCACCGCCGTGACTTCGCCGTTTTATGTGCCGGGCATCACTTTCGACAATATCTCCCGCCCGCTCCAACGGATCGATTCCGGTTACGTGGTGGATTTCTTCCAACGCCAACCCGTCCTCTACGCACCCGCCCAGACCACCCCAGCGACGGCTACGCCGACTCCCGCCTCGCTCGGCTGGGTGCCGCAAGACCCGCGTTACGCGATCCTTGATCGCCAATGGACCGCCTCGACCAACCTGCCGATTCCCACCGCCAACATCGGCGGCCGCACCTTCACCTACGGCAGCTACCAGCTCCCCGGCGTGACCAACGCCGCCATCTATGACTGGCGCGAGCACAACATCAACGAGACCAACTTCGGCCGCCTCAAGGCCGCGAACTACAATCTTGAGATCGAGCAGCAGATTCTTCCCGAGCTGTTCTTCAGCGCCGGCTGGCTACGCCAAGACGTCGACTCGGCCGAGAACTACACCATCTCCCAACTCACCGGCGCGACGCTCACCGTCGACACCAACACCCGGCTGCCCAACGGCCAACCCAACCCGTATTTCGGCAAGGTCTATGTGCCCGACTCGACGCCCGACACGTTCTTCCAACCCCAGACCGACGACAATTACCGGGCGATGCTCGCGTATGATCTCGATCTTGCGAAACGCTCCGGCCTGCTCCGCTTCCTCGGCAAACACCGTCTGCTTGGCCTCTGGTCCGAGCAGGGCGTGATCGGCAAGGTCGAGCGTTGGCGTCTCGGGTTCGTGGACGGCGACGCCGACGGCAAACTCCGCTACGTGCCCAATCTCACCGTGCCCGGCGCCGCCCTCTGGTCCGGCACGGCGCTCGCCCGCAACTACTACCTTGCCAAACCCGGCGATCCGCAGGCCACCGTCACCCAATCGTCCGGCAACTACCGCAACCGGGGTTGGAACGGGCCTTACCGCGAGAACATCGATGTCTATAATTACAACACCGGCGCCTTCCAAAAAGCCCAAATCACCGAGGCCACGAGCTTCGCCGACAACGGCAGCTTCACCCGCCAGCGCGAGGTTCAAAGCCGCACCTTCGCCCTGCAAAGCACGCTATTGGGCGAGCGCCTGGTGACCACCATCGGTCTCCGGCATGACGCCTACCGCGCCCGTCGCACGACCACCGGCGCGATCACCCGCGTCGATGGTTCGGTCGCCGCGCCCGCGCTCACCGCCGTGCAGATTTTCAACCGAGGTAACGGTCAGGCCGATTACGATCTCGTGATGAACCGCTGGAACCGATGGGACAAACTCTCCGGTGACACCAAGACGGTCGGTGCGGCTTTCCGTCCTTTGAAAGGCTGGGGCTTCACCCAACGGATCGGCAACGAAATGGCCTCCGAGTTTCTCCAGTCGCTCACGTTTTATTACAATGAATCGAGCAATTTTAATCCCCCGAACTCGTTTCAGACCGACTATTTCAACCGTCCGCTGCCCAAGCCCACCGGCGAAGGCAACGATGGCGGCTTCGGATTCAATCTCTTCGGCAACAAACTCGTCGCCCGGCTTAATTGGTTCACCGTCGAAAATCAGAACGAGCGCACCGGCGCCGCCGGCACCTTGCTGACCCGCCTCGCCTACGGTGACACCACGCTGATGCTGCCTTGGGCCACCTCCGTCGTCCGCCTCCGCAGCGGCGTCAACCCGATGACGAACAACTGGAACACCGACGCCGTGAGCCCCCTCTCGACCGCGCAGATCCAGCAGGCCTGGGATCTCCTCAAGCTCCCGGTCAACTACTACGCCGGCCTCGCCGCCGGCGGCACGCAAAACAGCCAAGCCAAGGGCGCCGAACTCCAGATCACTTACAATCCGCTGCCCAACTGGACCATGAAACTCACCGGCGCGAAGCAGGAGACGCTCTACACCAAGGTCGCGCCCGAATACGATACATGGCTCGCCCAGCGTCAGCCCGTCTGGCTCGCCGCCCGAGCCGCCGATATCCCTGACTTCACCGATGGCGCCGGCACCCAATACTCGCTTTCCAATTTTTGGACGTCCTACGGCTACAACTCGGCCGCCCGGCTTTCGAATACGGACGGCAACACCAGCGCGCAGAATTACTTTAACAACGTCGTCGTTTCCCAAGTCGCCTTGGCCAAGGCCCTGGAAGGCGTCGTCGCCGCGACCCAGCGCAAATACCGCGCCTCGTTTCTGACCAATTACACCATCCCTGGCGGTAAGCTGAAAGGGTTCTCCGTGGGCGGCAATCAGCGGTGGGAGTCCAAGGCGGCCATCGGCTATCGCGGCCGCGTCGGTGATCCTACGAATCCGCTGAACATCAACCTTGCCGATCCGTCGCAACCCGTCTTCGACGACGGCAATTTCTACACGGATCTCTGGCTCTCGTATTCGCGCAAAATCTTCAACAACCGCTACGGCTGGAAGATCCAGTTGAACGTCAACAACGTCACCGAGGACGGCCACCTCCAACCGACGGCGGTGAACTTCGACGGCTCGCCTTGGGCCTTCCGCATCATCGACTCGCGGCAGTTTATCCTGACCTCGACGCTCACCTTCTAAGTTGAAGCTCTGCGGGAGTGCGGTCGCTCGGACCGCGCTCTCGCGGGTGCCGCCGAGGTGAGGCGGCCGTCTGCGCTGATCGTCTGCTTTCGCCCGCAGCCGAGGAAGCTTTTTGTCCTGTAGCCCCGCCCGACGGTCGGGTATCGCTTCGTCCCATGTCCTCGGCTCCGCCCCGCCCACTGCTCCGCGCCCGCTTTCCGGCGTGGCTTGCTCCGCTCGCGCTGACCTTCGCCGTGGCCCTCGTTTACGCGAACAGCCTCTCCGCGCCCTTTCTTTTCGACGATGCCGGCGCTGTGTTGGGTAACCCCACCATCCGCAGCCTGACCTCGCTCGCGGTGCTGAATCCGCCCGCCGACGGGAGCACCACGACCGGCCGTCCGTTGGTGAATCTCTCCTACGCGCTCAACTACGCGTTGGGTGGTGACCGCGTCCTGGGCTACCGCGTCGTCAATGTGGCGATTCATGCGCTCGCCGCGCTCACGCTCTTTGGCCTGCTCCGCCGCACGTTTTTAGTTGTCCGGGGTAAGATCCCGCTGGCGGGCGATGTCTCCGCGTCATCGCGCGCCAGCGCGCTGCTACCTTCCTCCTTTGGCCCCGACGTCGCCGCGCTGACGATCGCTGCACTCTGGGCGCTGCATCCGCTCCAGACCGAGTCCGTCGTCTGCATTGCCCAACGCACCGAATCGCTCTGTGGCCTCTTCTATTTGCTCACGCTCTACGCCTTCACCCGCGCCACGATTCCGTCCGAGGGTGGAGCGTGTTGTTCACAGCGCGCTTGGCTCGTGGTTTCGGTCGGCTCCTGTCTCGTCGGTATGGCCGCGAAGGAGGTGATGGTCACCGCTCCGCTCGTGGTGTTGCTGTACGACCGCACGTTTGTCGCCGGCACGTTCGCCGGAGCGCTGCGCGGGCGCCGCGGTTACTACGCCGCCCTCGCCGGCACGTGGCTACTGCTCGCATTTCTCGTGCTGCAAAATAGCGGCGCACGCGGTGTATCGGCCGGGTTTGGCCTCGGGGTCACGCCCTGGACTTACCTGCTCACCCAAGCCGACGCGCTCGTGCGCTACCTCGGTCTCACGCTATGGCCGCACCCGCTCGTGCTCGATTACGGCACCGGCGTGGCGGGCGGGTTGGCCGAGGTCTGGTGGCAGGGCTTGGTCGTCTTGGCCCTGCTGGCGGCGACGATCTGGGCGTTGGTGCGCCGGCCGATGCTCGGCTTCATCGGCGCATGGTTCTTCCTCATTCTCGCACCCAGCTCGAGCTTCGTCCCGCTCGTCGCACAAACGATGGCCGAGCACCGGATGTATCTGCCGCTCGCCGCTGTCCTCACGGTCGCGACCCTCGCGCTGTTCCGTTTTTCGGGCGCCCTCCGGTGGCCGGTCGTCGTGGCGGTGGTGGCAGCGTCGGCCGTCGTCACCGCCGTGCGCAACCGCGATTACCGCGACGCTATTGCGATTTGGTCCAACACCGTCACGCACGCGCCGCCCCATTCGCGAGCGTTCACCAATCTCGGCTCCGCTTACGTGGCGGCCGGCCGGCCGGCCGAGGCGCTCCCGCCGCTTGAACGCGCGCTCGCGCTCAATCCTGCCGACTACTCCGCGCAACGTAACCGAGCCCTCGCGTTGCTCGCGCTGGGCCGCGCCGACGAAGCGGCCGTGATTTTTGCCGCGCTCCCCGCCCGCGAGCCCGGTGAATCCGCCGAGTATTTCGAACTGGGCAACGCCTACGCGCGCGAAGGTAAATTTCCCGAAGCCGCCGCCGCCTACACCCGCACGGCCACCCTCGATCCCGCCCACTTCGCCGCCCGGGCCAATCTCGGCAATGCCCTCCTCGCCGCCGGCCGTGCGACCGAGGCGATCGCCGCCTACGAAGCGGCCCTGCGCCTCCGGCCCTCCGACGCCCGCCTGTTGGAGAACCTAGCGCTGGCCCGAGATGCGGCACGGCGCGGACGTTGAGTCCCCAAAATTCACCGGCTTTTCGCCTGACATTCCCGCACCCGGCCCAAAACCTTTCCCGATGTCTCCCAAACTTCTTCGCCGCGCCGTTGAGGCGCTCACTACCTTCAAGATTGAGACGCCCTCCTGGGGCTTTGCCGACACCGGCACCCGTTTCGGAAAATTTTTCCAGGACGCCGCCGCCATCGATCTCAACGACAAGCTCGCCGATGCCGGCCAGGTCCACGCCCTCACCGGCTGCTGTCCGACCGTCGCCGTCCATGTCCTTTGGGATTTTCAGCCCGGTCACTACCCTAAGGCCGTCGCGAAACTCGCACGGCACCACGGCGTGAAGATCGGCGCCATCAATCCGAACTTGTTTCAAGATCAGGACTACAAGTGGGGTTCTTTCGGCCACAACGACCCGGCCGTCCGCGCCCGCGCGCTCAAGCATTGCACCGATTCCGTCGCCCTCATGAGCGGCACCGGCAGCGAGTATCTCTCGCTCTGGTTCGCCGACGGCACCAACTATCCCGGTCAGGGCAGCATCCGCGACCGCAAGAAATTTTTCGAAGACTCTCTCCGCGCGCTCCACGCAAAACTCGGTCCGAAGCAGACCATGCTCGTGGAATACAAACCCTTTGAACCCGCGTTCTACGCGACCGACATCGCCGATTGGGGCATGGCCTTTTTGCTCGCCAAAAAAGCCGGCCCCCGCGCCAAAGTGCTCGTCGATACCGGTCACCACTACGTCGCGCAAAATATCGAGCAGATCGTCGCTTGGCTCCTCGATGAGGACATGCTCGGCGGTTTTCACTTCAACGACCGCCGCTACGCCGACGACGATCTCACGCTCGGCTCGATCGATCCGTATCAGGTGTTTCGCATTTTCCACGAGATCCACGCCTTCGCCGCCGACCGCGGGAAAGCGCCGAAAATCGCCTACATGGTGGACCAGTGCCACAACGAGAAACCAAAGATCGAGGCGATGATCCAGACGGTCGTGATGGCGCAGGAACTTTTCGCCAAGGCCGCGCTCGTCGACCACGACGCCCTGCGCCGCGCGCAGGCGAAAAACAACGTCGTCGATGCCGAGCTGCTCCTGAAGCAGGCGTTCTTCACCGATGTCGCGCCGGCCCTCGCCGCGTGGCGGAAGTCGCAAAAACTCCCCGCCGACCCGCTCGCCGCACACCGCCGCAGCGGCTACGAAAAGACCGCCGCCTCCGACCGCCGCGCCCGCCGCAAGGCCCTCGGTCTCGGCCAAGGCGGCAGCTTCGCCTGAGCAGAATTGGGAAAAAGTAAGGTCGGCGGTCCCCATGCGCTTCCTCTTATCCCTCCTGCTCGTTTCGTGGGCATCGGTCCGCGCGATCGCGGCGGACCACGGGCCGCGACCGCTCCTCGCCGCCCATGCGCACAACGATTATGAACATCCGCGCCCGCTGTTCGACGCGTTGACCTGTGGTTTCGCCAGCATCGAGGCCGACATCCACCTCGTGGACGGCCGGCTGCTCGTCGCCCACGATCGCAAGTCCGTAGAACCCGGGCGCACCTTGGAGGCGCTTTACCTGGATCCGTTGCGCGCCCGCGTCCGGGAAAACGGTGGTCGGGTCTATCGGGACGGACCGACGATCACGCTGTTAGTGGACGTGAAAAGCGAAGCGGTCGCGACCTACGCCGCGCTCCACGAGATGCTGGGCCGCTATGCTGAGATGCTCACCGTCTATCGCGATGGCGTCGCGAGCCCCGGTGCAGTGTCGGTGATTCTTTCCGGCAACCGCGCCCGGACCGTACTCACCGGGCAGTCGCTGCGTTTTGCCGCGCTCGACGGCCGCCTTGAAGATCTCGCGGCCAATCCCCCGGCGGAGTTGGTGCCGTGGATCAGCGACAACTGGCGAAAAGTCTCAGCGTGGAATTGGACGGGACCGATCCCCGACGCCGAACGTCAAAAAATCCGCGACTTGGTTGCGCAGGCGCACGCGCAGGGGCGGAAGCTCCGATTTTGGGCTACGCCCGACAAGCCCGAGGTCTGGCAGGTGTTGCGCGCTGAGGGCGTGGACCTGATCGGCACCGACCACCTCGCCGGGCTGCGGGATTTCTTGCTCGCGCCACCCGTTGTGCCGGGCCGGTGAGCCGGCGGGGATCGATTTAGGAACGTCCGGCTCGGGCGCCGGCGCAGCGCCGTGCCGCTGGGCATCAATATTTTGTGAATCTTCGCTCGACGTCGCTCAATCGGACCGTGAGGGTTTTCGCGCATTTTGACGCGTTGAACATGGATTCACCTCCCACCGCCAACTTCTCGCCTAACGGGACTGCTCCGTTTTTCGACGACGACGCTTGGGATGATCTGCTCAACTACATCGAGGAGAAACGCGTCATCCCGATCGTCGGCCCTGAGTTGCTCCGCGTCCAGACCGACACCGGCCCGCGCCTGCTTTACGAGTGGCTCGCAGAGAAACTCGCCGCCCGGCTCAACGTCGAGGTCCTCGCCCTCCCGCCGGCTTACACGCTCAACGACGTCGTCTGCCAGTTTCTCGCCAACCGCGGCCGCCGCGAGGAGGCCTACACCCGCCTGCGCACGATTTTGCGCGAGACGAATTTCGCGCCGCCGCCCGCGCTGGTGCAACTCGCGCAGATCACCGACTTCGATCTCTTCGTCACCACGACATTTGATCCGCTGCTCGAACAGGCACTCAACGCCGAGCGCTCCGGCGGCGCGGCCACCACCGAGGTGATCGCCTATTCGCCCAACCGCGTGGCCGATCTCAGCGTCGAGCGCGAGCATCAGCAGCGCCCCGTCGTCTATCACCTGCTCGGTCGCCTCTCGGCGTCGCCGACCTATGTGATTTCCGACGAGGACACGCTCGAGTTCATCTGCGCGCTCCAGAGCGAACACCTGACTCCGGAGAAACTCTTTCACGAATTGGAGCACAACCACCTCCTTCTCATCGGCGGCAATTTCTCCAACTGGCTCGCCCGTTTTTTTCTGCGCATGGCCAAACGTCGCCGCCTGTCCGATCCGCGCGACGTGGGCGAGGTTTTGGCTGATGACACCTCGCTGCGCGACGGCCGGCTCGTCTCGTTTCTCCAGCAAGTGAGCGCGCGCACGCGGATGTTCGACGGCGCGGAGAAATTTGTCGAAGAACTGCACCGTCGCTGGATGCAGCGCCGCGGCCGCACAACCGCGGCGGCGGCCTCCGGCACGCCGTTTGCCGTGCAGCGGATGCTGCCGCCGGCCCGTGAGATGCCGGACCACGCGGTTTTCATCAGCTACGCGCGCGAAGATTTGCCGGCCGTGCAACGGCTCAAAGCCGCGCTCGACGCCGCCGGGGTTGTGACCTGGTTCGACATGGACCGGCTGGAAAGCGGCGACGACTACGACCGGAAGATCCGCCAAAATATTGCCCGCTGTGCGTTCTTCGTGCCGGTGATATCGGCGACCACGCAGCGGCGGCTTGAAGCTTATTTCCGTCGCGAATGGAGCTATGCCACCGACCGCGCCCGCAACATTGTCGAAGGCGCGGTGTTCATTTTGCCCGTCTGCATCGACGACACGACGGAGGCCGCGGCCCTCGTGCCGGAGAAGTTTAAAACCCTGCACTTCACCCGCGCGCCGGCGGGCGACCTGCCGCCGGAATTTGCCCGGCGCATGCTTGAACTTTCCGGCGGACGCCGCGCATGAACCCGACCCCATCCGAACCCTTACAGTCCGTCACCGTCGCCGATTCCCAGAGTCCATGGCTCGGGCTCGCTTCGTTTACCGAGGAGACGCGCGCGTATTTTCACGGGCGCGACGAGGAGGTCGCGGAACTCGGACGACGCGTGCAGCGCAAATTGCTCACGGTGCTTTTCGGCCAGTCCGGGCTCGGCAAGACGTCCATCCTCCGCGCGGGAATTGTGCCGCGTCTGCGGCCCGAGGGGTTTTGCCCGGTCTATGTGCGGATCGACTACGGGCCGGATTCGCCGCCGCCGGCCGAGCAGATCAAGCAGGCGATCTTCCGGGCGACCGCCGAGGCGGGCCAATGGTCCCGCGTCGGCTCGGCGCGGGAGGGCGAGACGCTCTGGGAGTTTCTCCATCACCGCGACGATGTGCTGCGCGACTCCGCCGGGCGCACGCTGGTGCCGCTGCTGATTTTCGACCAGTTTGAAGAAGTCTTCACGCTCGCGCAGGGCGACGATTTTGGCCGCCGGCGGGCGGCGCTCTTCCTTGAAGAGCTCGGCGATCTCGTCGAGAACCGCGCGCCCCGGGCCCTCGAAGCCCGGCTTGAGGCCGACGAGGCGGGCATGGAAAAATTCGATTTCGCCCGCGCCGACTACCGGATCTTGATCGCGCTCCGCGAGGACTACCTCGCGCACTTGGAGGGCCTCAAGGCCGCGATGCCCTCGGTCACGCAGAACCGCATGCGCCTTGCCCGCATGACCGGCGCACAGGCGCTCTCGGCCGTCACGGGGCCGGGCCGCGCGCTCGTGAGCGACGAGGTGGCGGCGCAGATCGTGATGTTTGTCTCGGGCGCGCGTGATCTCGCCCACGCCGAGGTCGAGCCCTCGCTGCTCAGTCTGGTGTGCCGCGAGCTCAATGAGACGCGCCGCGCGCGCGGCCATGCGGAGATTTCCGCCGACCTGCTCGCCGGTTCGCGCGACACGATTCTCACCGAGTTCTACGAGCGCACGCTGGCGGATCAGCCGGCGGGCGTGCGGGCGTTCATTGAGGACGAGTTGCTCACGGATTCCGGCTACCGCGAAAGTATCGCGGAGGAACGCGTGAAAAAAGGTTTTGTGGCGGCGGGTGCTCCGGCGGAAGCCGTGGCGACGCTGATCGACCGGCGGTTGCTACGGGTCGAGGAACGGCTCGATGTGCGCCGGGTGGAGCTGACGCACGACGTGCTCTGCGGGGTCGTGCGGGCGAGCCGCGATGTGCGCCAGGCGCGGGAGGCCAAGACGGCCGCCGAGCGCCTGCTCGCGGAGACCCAGGCCAAGGAAGCGGCGGGTCGCGGGGCGTTGCACCGGGCGCGGATGGTGGCGGCGGGGTGCGTGGTGCTCGCGGTGGGCGCGGCGGGCGCGGCGGTGTGGGGCTACGTCAATTTTCGCCGGGCGGAGGCGGCCGAGGATCGGGTGGCGCAGGAGCGCGACCGCGTGCAGGCCTCGCGGGCCGAGGCGGAGAAACTCGTGACCTTCTTGCTCGACGATTTGCACCGGCAGTTGGAGCCGACGGGCAAGATCGAGATCGTGAGCGGCCTCGCGCGCCGGGCGCTGAGCTACTTCGACGCGTTGCCGGCGGAGTTGCGCGACGATCGGAGTGAGCGTTACCGGGCGGTGGCCTTGAGCCGGCTCGGTTCGGCGCTCTCGGCTAAGGGCAAGACGCTGGAGGCGGAGGAGCCGCTGTTGCAGGCGGAGACGATTTTCAGGAAACTGCTTGAGCAAGGCGACCGCTCCACGGAAGTCGTCCTCGATCTGGCGGCGGTGCTCCGGCAGACGAGCCGCAACGCTTACTCGCAAAACCGCTCGCGGGCGGCGGTGGACATCGGGCAGCGCGGCGCAGCGCTGATCGGACCGGCGGCGGCAGCCGCCGAAGCGTCGGTGGCCGTGCGCTATGAGCACGGGCGCACGCAGATGAACCTTGGTTTTATGTTGATGCGCGACCTGCAGCACGGGCCGGCGCTTACGAGCTTTGAACAGGCGACGACGGTGTTTCGGCAATTGCGGGATGTGCCCGAGGCCCGCCAACGTGCCGAGGTGATGCTGGCCGAGACGAGCGTTTGGTTGGCCGAGTTGTTGCGGCTCACCGGTCGTGGGGCCGAGGTTGATCCGTTGTTGGCGGAAGCGATGCAGTTGGCCGATGCGGCCGTGCAGCGGGAAGCCGGCAACTTGGGCGCGTTGCGCTCCCGCGGCCTCGTGCGCAGCCTGCTGGCGGTGGCGGCGGCCGATGCGGGTGACAATCGGAAGGCCGAGGCCCTGGCGAGGGAAACGATCCAAGATTGGACGGAGTTCCTCCGCTTCGACCCGGACAGCGAGACGGCCCGCAACAACCGGCGCGCGGGAGAAGTCCGTCTCCGCGTGGCCCTTTGGCGGCAAGGTCGGTTGGACGAGTTGGTGACTTTAGGGAAGGCGATGGACGCCGCCGCGATGCTCGATGCGACCGCGCCGAGCACGTTGCGGGGCGCGGCGTTCCAGTCGGAGCGCTACGGCGCGACGGCGGCCGAACTCGGCCGGTTCGCCGACGCGGAGGCGGCGTTGGCCAACGGCAACCGGTTGCGGAATCTGGCGGCGTCGCAGCTCGAACCGGAGAGTTATTTCCGCGCGATGACTCCGCTGTGGAACGAGACCGTGCGGGCGCGGCACCTCCAGCGGTCGGGCCGGCCGGAAGAAGCCTTGGTGGCGGCGCGTGCGGTGGAGGCGAAGTTATTGGCGTTGACCCCGAGCACCGGCGCCGAGCGGACGGTAAATCACGCGTTGATGAACGACAACTTTAGGGCGCAGCTTATGGTGCTGCTGGAGATCCGCCAGTGGGCCGAGGCGGCCCGGGTCGGTCGGGCACTGCTCCAAGGCCGGCCGCGCGCCGACGATACCTCGGTGGAGGCCCTCGATGATTTGGCGGAAGACCGGGCGAGGGTGGCTGTGGCGCTCGCTCGCGCCGGCGAGAAGGCGGAGGCTCGCGAACTGATCGGGCAGGTCGAAACTTTTTTCGCCGGATTGCGCCGCATGGCCGGCGCGATGGATCATGTGACCCGGTATCAATTCGCGCAGCTCGCTCTCGCCCGCGGGCTCATCGCGAGCGAGGCGGCGGAGAAACGGGCGGCTTTTGACGCCGGTTTGGCGCAAATCGCGGCGATGCCGCCGCAGCCGCAGCAAATGCGCTCGACGAAGGCGTTGAAGGCCGAACTTGAGAGTGAACTGGCCGCGGTGAAGTGAGGGCGGGTCGGGTGCTGGCGCGAGGGTGCTGAACGTTCAGCGCAAAAAACGCGTGCGTGGCGCGCGCGGGGCGCCCTAGTTTTTCGACGCACCTCCCCGGTGCCTCCCCATGAAGTCCACCGGCTATCGTCTTTCCCCCGCTCAGCAAAAATTTTATGCCGACCAAGGCTACCTGCTCGGCCTCCCGCCGATTTTCACCCGTGCGGAAATGGACCGGATCAACGCCGAGTTGCCGCAGGTGCTCGCGTTGCTCGAGCCGGGCGAGACATCGAAGGACATCCGCGAATGGCACGAGGCGAGCACGTATCTCTTCGAGCTCGCGATGGAGCCGAAGATTCTCGATCTCGTGGAAGGCATCCTCGGGGCGAATTTCTATATGTGGGCGAGCAGCTTTTTCATCAAGGAGCCGCGCACGAGTTCGACGGTGGGCTGGCACCAGGACGCGTACTATTGGCCGATGGCTCCGCATAATTCCGTCACGGTATGGCTCGCGTTTGACGATGTGGACGAGGTCAACGGCGGGATGAAGTTGCTCCCCGGCTCGCACCGGGGCGGCGTGATCAAGCACCGGAAGTCGCTGAGCACGGCCTCGGTGCTCACGCTGGAGCTGGCCGACGGCTCGGATTTTAGCGCCGACCAAGCGATCCAATTTCGCCTCAAGGCGGGCGAGTGCTCGTTGCACGATGATCGGGCGATTCATGGTTCGCCGGCGAATCCGAGCGATCGCCGCCGGGCGGGGCTGACGATCCGCTACTCCGGCACCAACGTGAAAAACGATCTTTCGGTGAATCCAAATTTCAAAACTTACCTCTGCCGCGGGGTGGACGAATTTCGGCTAAATCCCGTCGGTGTGCCGCCGACCACGCGTTACGGTCGCCCGAGTTTCAAGGCGGTCAGCAACGAAGAGGCCGGCAAAGGCTGAACGAAAGCAAGATTGGGCGCGAGCGGCGCCCATCGGCGCGCTCAGCGTTTGAAGTCGGTGTTCGGCCTCTCGAGGTTGAGCTCCTTGATCCACGCGTTGCGGTAGCGCACGTCGTGGCCTTCGGCTTGGAGTTTCAGTCCGCCATCGTGAAGAGGGCGGTTGAAGCGTGGGTGCCTTCGGCCACGAAGGTGGAGCGGGGGAGTTCGACCCAAGTTTGGCAAAAGGGCTGCAGCGCGGAAATCCGGCTAGTGGAATTCAGACCGATAGCGGCGAGGGGCTATCTGCGGCAAATCTTGAGCGCGAAAATCCGACTGTCGTCGGATCGTGGATTCACGATTCGGGCCCACCACGCCATCCTTTCCCGGGCTTCCACCAGATCGCAGTTCCATCCTTACGCAGGGCTGGTACGACGAATTCTCGAATGGCTTCGATCACGTCCTCAAAGTCCAGCGGCGCCCCAGTTAATCCGTTGCGGCGAAGAAACGCGGTCCATTGGGTTTGTTTCGGCGCGTCTTTGGCGAAGCCATCGGTCAGTGGATGAGGCAGTTGATCGCCGATTACGGTTTGGCGGCGCGCGAGGGTGGCGTGAATCGCCTGGTGAAGTGTTGTCCCATCGAACTCAAAACGTCGGGTGAGAAACCAAACATCGAAAAAATCCTTCATCCGGCTGTTCGTGATCCCGAGTTTGACCATCGCCTCGAATTTTTCCGCCACCACGGTGTAGACGGGATACGAGCGAATATGCGGTGCCGGATAGTCCAGCAGGGTCGGGAATACACTTTTTTACGCCGCCGGGGTCACGACGTCGCCAACACCTAGATCGACCTGTAATGGCACTTCACCCGTGCCGAGCAACGCGACAAATCGCACCCGCACGCCGCCGTAGGCGTCGGCTTCCCGGATATGTTCGGCCCGGATCGAATCGGCCTTGAAAACGAGCCCGTCGGCGGGCACCGGCGTTTCCACGATCTCCCGGAACGTATCCTCGATGTCCTTCAATTCGGTCGGCCCGAGCGTGAGGAAGTCGAGATCCTGCGTCGGCCGGGGAGCTTTCTCGTCCCACAGGGCAAACAGCATGGCGCCCTTGAGGAGAAACCGGTCGGCATGCCGCGACTGGCTGAGACGGTAAAGCAGCCGCTCTACACCGAAACGCACTACGAGGAGATTGAACGACTCGCCACGGCGCTCGGCCACGGCGAGTAGGCGCGCCTTGACGGATGCTGGCAGATTCTTGGGCGCGGTCATGTGAGCATTTCAAGATAAGGCTGGATGACGTTGCGCACCCGGCAAATTCGGGCTGCTTCGGCGAGTTCTTCGAGACTGAATTTTTTTGCCCGCCAGCCTTCCCGGAGCGCCTCCACCGCGACCTCCAGTCCGATCTTGTGGCGATACTTGAAGCAGTCTGCGACCGTCTTCGCCGGATCGTAAACTCGTAGCGAGGCGCGACCGGCCTTCACCGTCATGATTCCGTGAGAAAGCGCAGGACCGGAAAAACGAACGATGCGCATCCGCGGATAATCCACCCGAGGGCGCCAAGCCTTTACGTCAATTGCCATCCAGACGTTCGCCGGGTTCTGGGTGCCGATGCGGTGGTAAAAGAGAGCCGATAGTAGGCAAAGCACCCCGTTCGGCACCCGCAGGCAGGCGAGCTCCCAGTCATGTGTACCGCTGATTTCCTGATCGGCGGGAGCGTAAACGCCCCGTGCGCGCCGCACTAGCCGGCCCTGCCGCACGAGCCTACCAAGATAGACGCTTGGCAGTCCTCGCCGTATGAGATCGCGGGCACGGATGCTCCCCTTTTTTTTGGCGAGGCGCTCGATAATTTGGATCTTAGTAAGCATGTTGTAAAACATTGGTAAATGTGAATAAACGTCTATGATTAGCAACACCAATAACCGTGAGCGCAACTTGCATTCCGCTCCGGAAGCGACGGAAAGAAAAAAAAGAACGCGCGTGCAAGATGTGGCGAATATCCGCGCGAAGATGGAACAGGGGATTCATCACGATAGCGTGGAACGTGCACGGCCGACCTTCGCTGATTTATTTCGCCACCCCCGGGCGATCCAAAGACTAGGCGAAGCTGATTGTAACGGTTAGCCCGCCTTCTCTATGCCCACGATAAGAAACTTCGCCTAAATTCACTCCCGCTTGTAGCCCGGGTATCGGGTCTGATTCCGCCGATATCAAGGTGCGGAGCCAAGGAGCGAACTCATTCGATGCGGCGGAGCCAGACGCGGTTGAGGCGCAATACTTCACCGGCAGCCGCAGCCACGACCACGGCCCGCAGCGTGGCGGGCACGCCTTCGTGGTGCTCGAAGACTTGAACCTAAAGGCCATGACCGTCTAGGCGGCAGCCCGATTGCCGAACCTAGCCGCAATGTGGCGGCCAAGTCAGGCCTGAATCGCAGAGATGCTCGCTCGCGGGTTCGGTCGGTTGGGAGCCGGATTTGGTGAATACATCGCAAGGAGGATCCGCAATGATTGCATCAACCAAATCGATTCCGAGCTCTTCGATCAGCCGATGGCACGAGAAACAGCGAACATCGGCAATTTCCGGGTCATGTTTGATGTCGAGCTGAATGACGTTACGTCCCGCAGCTGCGAAAGGAGCAGGTCACGATTCCGAGTGCTCAAAGAGTGAAAGACTCTTCTTCGGCAGCGGATGAAATCAGTTACGCAAAAAATCTTCCGTGAGTTGCCAAAGTTCCTGATTTAGACGCACGTTTTCAGTGATGCTACGGATGGCGCGGCTTTTGGCACGACCGCCGGTTTGAGGATAAAACTAGCGAACACCTGCCCTGATTAAATTTTTCTGCAGCACGGTGAAAACAGATCAAATATCGTCAAGGGAGTCCGCCGCGCGGCGGGCGTTGCGGCTCCAGAAAAGTGAACTCGAAATAAACTACCCCGGACCGCCTCCTGACCTCGCCGGCGATGGCGGCGCTCAGCGTTTGAAGTCTGTGTTCGGCCTCTCGAGGTTGAGCTCCTTGATCCACGCGTTGCGGTAGCGCACGTCGTGGCCTTCGGCTTGGAGTTTCAGGCCGCCGGGTGTGTCGGTGATGCCCTTGCCGCCGTTGTTGCCGCCGTCGATGCCTGAGTTGGCGCCGCCCCAGACTTGTTGGATGACTTGGTTGGCGTGGACCTTGATGCCGTTGAAATAAAGGGTCACGCGCGCGGGCTCGGTGAGGACGCCGTCCTTGAAGCGGGCGGCGCGGAACTGGAGATCGTAGGCGTTCCACTGGCCGAGCCCTTTGTAGGCGAAGTAGGGCGATGCCGTTTCGTTGATGACGGCGCCCATGCCGTGCTTGGTGGCGTCGCTGTCGCAGATTTGGATTTCGTAGCGGTTCTGCAAATAAACGCCGCTGTTGCCGCCGGTTTTCATGACGAGGAACTCGATGTGCAGGCGGAAGTCGCGGTAGGCCTTTTTTGTGACGATATCGGCGGCGCCGAATTTGCCACCGACGGCGGCGGGGTCGTCGGTCTGCAGCGCGGTAGAGCCGGGTACGACGGGGTCGGCGACGATGGGCCACTTGATGGGAAGGGCCGAGGCGAAGCGCGGGCCGGTCCAGTAGGTCCACTTGGCGTCGAGGGTTTCGCGGGTGCCGTCGAGTAGGATCTCGGCGCCTTCGATGGGCTTGGCGCCGACGCCCACTTGGGCGCGGATCGGAACGAGGAGGAGGGCGAACAGGGCGACGATCGTCGCGGCGGAGGTGAGCGAGTGTTGCATAGGAAGGGGGCGGGAACGGATCAGGCGTTGATGAAGACGCCGGAGCCGTCGCCGGAGGTGAGGGTGATTTTGCCGGAGCTTTTCAGGGTCGCTTGGATGTCGAGCAACGTGAAGAGCGCGGTGGCGACTTCCGGTGTGCGCTGAATTTCGGCGAGAGCTTGGCCGACGACTTGGGGGCGGACGGCTTGGGCTTGGCCGAGGCGCTGGGAGGCTTTTTTGTCGGCCTCGGAGTGGATAATCGCGACCTCGTTTTCGCCGGCTTGGCGCATGGCGGCGGTGACCTGGCGGAGGCGGTTGACGACCTTGCGTTGGATCTCGGCGATCATGCCGTGGTCGCGGAAGGCGACTTTGCGGATGTAGGTCGAGCCGAGGTTGAAGCCCCATTGGGTGGACGTGGGCGTGACCTCTTCGCGGACTTTGCGGGAAAGGGCGTCGCGGTTTTCGAGGAGAACTTCGAGGCGAAGATTGGAGAGCTGCTTCACGACGGCGGTGGCGACGTTGGCCTTGAGCGAGCCGATGGGGTCGGAATTTTGGAAGAGATAGGCCTTGGGATTGTTGACGAACATCTCGAACCAGATGCCGACGCCCATCGGGGCGCCCTCCTCGGAGTTGACGAGTTGGTTGCGCAGGTAGGCCTGTTGGATGAGGGTGCGGACGGTGTAGGCTTTGCCGAATAACGGAAAGAGCAGGGCCTTCGGGCCGAAGTGCGCGACAGGGAAAAAGAGGCCGGGTTCTTCGACCTGGCCGACGACTTTGCCGAAGAACGTGTAGACGATGACCGTGCGCTCGGGGAGCACGCGCCAGAGTTGGAACAAGTTGCCGATCGCGACCAGCACGGGGACGGCGATGAAGGTGGCGACGAGGCCGATAAAGAGGGAGGAAAGGAAAATCATGGGAGGCGGGAGGTCAGAGTTTGAGGACGGTTTGGGCCGCTTTTTCGCGGAGCGGGAGGCTCGCGTTGCGGAGATAACTGTCGAGGGCGGCTTTGCCACCCTGGGCGTGCATCGCACCCAGGGTTTTGCCGAGCTCGAGCAGCGGGGCGGCTTCGGCTTGGGCGCGGTTCTCGGCGATCTGCACGGCCTGCTCGGCCATCTTTAGTTTCTGATCGGCATCGGCCTTGGCCTGGCTGATGGAGGCGGCGACTTGGTTCTGCGTGGTGTTGATCGAGGCGAGGGCTTCGTCGACGTCGGAGGGAGGGTCGATGTTGGTGATGAGGGCGGCGTCGAGGTCGATGCCGTAGCGGGCGGCGGTCTTACGGCAGGATTCTTCCATGAAGCTGTTGATGAGGGAAAGATTGCGGCGCAGGTCGTTGATGGAAACGCCCTCGACGGCGCCCTCGGCGGCTTCGCCGTGGAACGTCGCGACGCGGTCCCGCAGGACGGATATGAAGTAGCCGACGACGTGGGCGGCGGGGTGGGAGATGCCGAAGAGGTAGGCGTAGAGATTCCGCTCGCAGGGTTTCCAGCGGATCTGGCCGGAGATTTGGACGGTGAGGTTGTCCTTGGTGACGGCCTCGATGGTGTCCTGCTTGATCTCGGGGTCCCACGTGATGTCGATCGTTTGAATGGTCATATCGACTTTGTGGAGGCGCTGCCAAGGCCACTTGAAGTAAGGACCGCCGGGGGGAATCACGCGGATGTTGGGATAACAGTAGCGGAGTTTTTCCTCGGCCGTGAGGAGTGCGCCGAGCATCGGATCATCGGCGGTGGTGCCGGTGATGCGTTGGGCGCGGCCGAAGGTGGCGATCACGCCGCGCTGTGTCGGGCCGATGGTGTAGACGCCGAATAGTAAGGTGAGGAGCGCGGCGAGGCCCACGCCGAGAACGAGACCGATGAGGCTGGTGGTAATCATTGGGTGATGGAAACGGAACTCAGGGAGCAGAAAATGCGGAGAAGGTGGCGGGGAATCGGGGCGACGGAAAGTTGTGAGCGAGTTGGTTCTTCCTAAACCGGGCGGGGCGGCAGCGCGGTGGGGTTTAGCAGTTGGTAGATGTGATGATCGACGAAGTGATCGTAAAGCCATTCGGCTTTTTTGAGGGTGCTGACTTGGGCGAAGCCGAGGCGTTTCACGAGGGCGGCGGCGCGGTGGTTCTCGGTGGCGACGGCGACGATGATGCGGTCGACGCGGAGTTGGGCGAAGGCGTGGGCGATCACGGCTTGGCAGACGGCGCGCATGATGCCGCGGCCCTCGGCGGCGGGCACGAGCCAGTAGGCGGGGAAGGCCACACGGTTGGCCCAGTCGATGCGGTTGTGCCAGATCACGCCGACGAGTTCGCCTGCAGCCCAGATGCCGCAAGCGAAGGCTCGGATTTTTTCGCGGTCACGCAGGGCCTCGGCGATGAACTTTTGCGAGTGGGCGGGCTTCGTGGTGGCATCGACCCACGGCAGCCAGGTGCGGAGAGTTTTGCGGTTGGCGTCCACGAGCGCGAAGAGCGCGGGGGCGTCGGTGAGCTGAAGCAGGCGCAATTCGAGACCGGGGTTGATCTGGTGGCGCAGCATCGTGGGGCGACGATGCGCGCGGGTCGCGCGGAGACCAACGAGAAACTGCGCGAGACGCTCGGTGCGGGTTTCTTTTTGGCACCGACCGGCGATCGGGCCTACAGCGGCGGACGCCGGGTAAACGGAGCAACTCGCTCAGCGCGCGTGTTCGTCCACGCGGCTGTCGGTCGGGCGTTCGACGACCGGACGGGGCGGAGGGGCGGGTGGAGCGACGCGCTCGGGCGAGCGTCGGTCGGGCATCGACCGGTCGGGCGCGGGAGCGGAGGGGCGGGAGGTGCGCTCGTTGCCGCCGGAATCGCGACGATTGGATTCGGGGCGAGACTCACGGGGAGTCTCGAAGCGGGGGCGGTCTGGATTTGGGGTCTGGCGGGGCTCGCGGGGCGCGTCGGGATTGCTGGATCCGCCGCGGGGTCCGCGCGGAACGTCAGGACGCGGGCGCTCGGGATTGGCGGTGGGGTTGTCGAGATTCGTGGTCGGGCGCTCGCGGCGACGTTCGCCGGGGGGCGGGCCGCCGATGGTGTGGGCGGGCGGCATCACGACGGGCGGAGGCGAAAGCGTGGGCGGGGCGTTGACGATGACGGTCGGCGGGCGGTGATCGGAGCGGGAGCGCGGGCCGTTGTCGGAGCGGCGGTGATCATCGGAGCCGGGGCGGCGTGGGTGTTCGTGGTAGGGGCGGGGATTCACGATGACGACGGGTCGGCGGGGATCGTTGACGATCACGGTCGGCCGCGGGTGCCGGTGAGCCGGCGGTTGCCACGGCCGACCGACGACGACGGTGACGCCGGGCGCGGGCGGGCGGTGAGGAAACGCGGGACGGACCCAGACGGTTTGCGGGCGATGACGCCAGTCGCCGACAACAATGGTGCGCGTGCGCCAGTCGCAATCGTAGGAGAGCCACGAGCCGACGCCGAAACCGATGCCAAAAAAGAGGGACGGCTGCGTCCAGCCGTAGGGCCGGTTCACGTAAACCACGGTGGGATCGTAGCGCGGCACGTAGATCACGTTGGGCGAAGCGGGTTCGATGAGGATGACCTCGCCCTCGGTGACGATCTTTTGCTGCGGGGTGTCGATGAGAGTGCCGGCAGCGCGGGCGCGGGCGCGGAGGCGTTGCACGGCCTGCATGACCTCGGCGGGCTGGGCGAGAAACGCGGTGCCGAGCTGCTGGGTCCACGCGAGGTTTTCATCGAGCCACTTGATGACATCGGGGTAGCGCGCGAGGCTGCGCACGCTCTCGTCCCAAGCTTGGGCGTCGAGCTGCTGCGGATCTTGGTTGGCGGCGAGATACCGGGCGGCGAGGACGATGTCGGAGGACGACGCGGACGCCGGCAAGATGAGGGCGATCAACGCGTCGGGGTAGAGGGCGACGGGACCGAGGAGTGTTTCGAGTTGGGCGTCGGTGAGCTTGGTGGCGGTGGCCGGATCGCCTGCGTTATAGACGACAGACGATTTGGGTAGGGCGGAGGCGGCGGGTGCGTCGATGGTCAGTGCGAGCGTGAGTGAGAGGGTGGCGACGACACTGAAGGCAGAGAAAGCGGCGGGTAATTTCATCTTTGGGAGACGTGGCGGAAACCCGGCCCTTTAGGGCTGGGAGGAAGCCACGCGGTTGGAGGTTGGTTGGGAGTGTGCATGATCGGAGTGGAGCCGCCGGGCGGCGAGGTAGGCGTAGCCGTCGGCGCGTTGGACGAGGGCGCAAAAGCGGTGGGCGATGCCTTGCACGACTCCGTGCCGGGTCTGCACGTTGAAGCTGCCCGAGGCGCGGACGGCAACGCGGCCGGCGTGCGTGCCGCGCTTCGTGCCGGTCGGCACGACGGCGCGCACGAGATCGCCGGTGCGAAAGCCGAAGTGGGACTTCGCCGGAGACAGATAGCCGCGCGGGAAGCCGTGGGCGGTGAGCCGGGTGCGCTGGTGGGAACCCCGACCCATTGCCCGGATGGTGAGCGGGGTGATGCGGGTGCCGGCAATCGCATCCAGTTGGCCGACGCAGGCGGCGTCGAGGGCGTGGGTCTTGGGGAGGCCGAAGCGGGCGCGGTTCCATTTGGTGCGCCCGCCGGTGCCGGTTTCGACCGGCAACCCGGTCGAGAGGAGCGCGGTGTGCAGAGCAAACCGCGTGGCATTGACCGCCGCCGCCCCCGCCAGCGAACGCTTGGTCTGGGCGAGGACGGCCGCGAGGCGCGCGGGGGCCGCAACGAACGCCCTGACATCCCCCGCGCCTTTGGCGAGGTTGCACTTGATGCAGGCGGGGACGAGGTTGCTTACGCGGTCGGAGCCGCCGCGAGCCTTCGGCACCACATGCTCGAGGTTGAGCGGCACGTTCGCGGCGTCGCAGTAGGCGCAGCGATGGCCTCCACGTTCGAGGACGAACTCGCGCACCTCGTAACCGGCGAGGGTGCCGAGCTGGTAGCCCACGCCGCTGATGTCCGGGTTCTGCATGAGCTGGGTATCGAACCGGACCAGTTCCATCGCGGCGTGGGTGACGGGAGCCCAGCGCCGGAAGCGCGTCACCCAGCTTGCCGTCGTCTCCAACCGGTGTCGGAGCGAGGGCGGGAGCCAACCCGTCTTGTCGCCGCCCCGGTTGTTGAAGCGTGGGGCGCGGTAGCGGGTCTTGCGCCCCCGGCGAGCGCGGCGGAACGCGGCGCGTTGGGCGAGCGCATCGCGGATTTGCTCCCCACGATGGGTGAGTTCGGCGGTGAAGAGAACGTGTTGAACCTTGGGTTGAGTGCCTTCCGCACGAACGAGAGCGACGCCGGTGGTGCGGGCACCGGGATCGAGTTTGACGATGACAGGCTGAGTCGCGCCGCCGGTGCGGTGCTTCAGCCGAATGACGAGCGGGAAGCGGCGGTGGATGACCGCCGACCCGGATTTGAGCAGCGCCCGCGCCCGCGCCGGATGGCAGGGCATGAGCGGTTCCTCCCCCTTTCCGAGCACGAAGACCCGGCCCTGCGTTTGCGTAACTGTGTCGGCCTTACGGCCGACGGACTCGGCATCCCGCGAGCGGATGCCGGTGACGGGAGCCGCCGGGGCGGCTCCGCTCATCTCGACCTTGTTGCCAGCCAGCGTGCGGCCTGTGCCGCCGCCCCCGCCCGTTTCGGAGCGATCCCGCGCGTTGTCTGCTGCGGAGGCTTTAAGAGCCCAGGACTGATGAAGCATCCCGGGGTTAGTCTTGGACTTGCTGGCAACGGAGCGCCGGCTGACGCCGGCACTCGGTCTGGTAAACGTGGGCTTCGGCCCTGCCACCGGGGCGCAGTCCGTCGCCTGCGCGACTGGCGTCGCGCCTGCGGTGCTGGACTTGGCTTTTGATGTCATTGGTCAAAGCCCGGGCTTTTAAGCCCGGGATGGTTTACACGGCAAAGGGGAGAGGAGCGTAGACCAAGGGCGAAGGGGAATGTGCCGGGAGAATGGGGGTGCACGCGGTCGACGAAAAAATTACCATCAGCCATCAGGCTCAGCTGGGAAGGCGTTTTTTCCGGCTTCAGGCTGGCGGCTTCGAAGGCGGCGGAGAAATCGGGGAGGCGTTTGCGCTTGGCGTAGGCATGGAAGCGGCGGATGGCGTCGTGGGAGAGCTTTACGGTCTTGCGAAGCTTGCCGAGGGCCTTGCGGCCGGCGCCGACGCGCAAACCGCCGTGCGTGAGTACGACACGGGCAGAATCGAAGTAGTCGAGCACGTCGCGACCGGCGTCGAAACGGGCTTCGAGGTTGGCGGCGGTGGTTTTAGCCGAGGCGGCGGAGGAAGAGTTTTTTTGCATTGGGTCGGGAGCGGCGGGCGGAAATGAGGCGGAGGGTGTTGCCACCTCTTGGGTGACGACCTTGGCAAAATTCACCGGGAACAGACTCGGTTGTGTTAGGCTCGAGTTCAACGCCGTGTTGGCTTGGGCGTGGAGGTCCGCTTTAGTGTGGGGCGATGAAGACTCTATTGATCGCCGGGGCGACGGGGTTGGTGGGGCGTGCGGTGCTGCGGCTTGCGCTGGCGGATCCGGCGATCGTGCGCGTGGTGGTGCCGACGCGGCGGGCGTTGGAGATGCGGCACGAGAAATTGGTTAACCCGGTGGTGGACTTCGAGGCGTTGCCGGTGGGCGCGGAGTGGTGGCGGGTCGACGCGGTGGTCTGCACGCTGGGCACGACGATCAAAAAAGCGGGCTCGCAGGCGGCCTTTCGCCAGGTCGATCACGACCATCCGCTCGCGGTGGCCCGGCTCGCGCGGGCGGCGGGTGCGCAGGCTTACGCGCTCACCTCGTCGATGGGCGCGAACGTGAAGTCCCCGACGTTTTATCTGCGCACCAAGGGCGAGACGGAGCGCGATCTCGCGGCAGTGGGGTTGCCGTCGGTCACGGTCGTGCGGCCATCGTTGATCGGCGGGGAGCGGGCCGAGCGGCGGTGGGGCGAGGCGCTGGGTTTACAGTTGTTTAGGGCGTTGGGGCCGGTGTTGCCGCGGCGCTACCGCATCGTGCCGGCGGAGCGGATCGCGGCGCGGTTGCTCGCAAGCGCGATTTCAGCCCGGCCGGGACTGCAGATTGTGGAATCGGAAGCGATCTGAGCGGGCCGTCGAAGTGTTTCGCTTTCGGGCGAACGCGTGGTTCTGGTGGTGCCCGCCTCTTTGCATTCATGAAAATAAAATCCGCCGTTTTTGAAGTCAGCTCGCCCGATCTGAAGTCGTGTCCCAATTGGAACCGGCCCGAGTTCGCCTTCATCGGCCGTTCGAATGTGGGCAAGTCCTCGCTCATCAACCTCCTCGCGGAGCAGAAGGGGCTGGCGATGGTCTCGGACAAGCCGGGCAAGACGAAGCTGATCAATTTTTTCATCATGAACGGGTCGTGGTGTCTCGTGGATTTGCCGGGCTACGGCTACGCGAGCGCATCGAAGCTGGACCGGCACGGGTTCAACGTGGCGGTGGCCGATTACATCGAGCAACGCGAGACCCTGCGCACGGTGTTTGTGCTGATCGACTCGCGGCTCGAGCCGCAAAAAATCGATTTGGACTTCCTGCGCTGGCTGGGCACGTGTCGCACTCCGTTTGTCCTGATCTTCACCAAGGCGGACAAACAGTCGGCGACCAAAACCGCTGCGAACGTGAAGGTCTTTTTGGCGCGACTCACCGAATGGCGCGAGGAAGCGCCGACTTACTATATCAGTTCGTCCGTCGAAAAGACGGGTCGCGGCGACGTGCTGAATCACATCGACCGGCTGTTGGCCAAGCGGACCGAGGCGTGAGATTTCGCCGGGTGGCGGAGGAGAATCAGCTCGCATCACCGGCTGGCGGTTTCGCAGTTTGTGTTCCTCTTATCCCATGCGTTTCCCCCCTCTGTTCGTCCTGCGGCCGATGGTCGCGGTGGTTCTCGGATCGGTCCTGAGCCCGTTCTGCGCAGCCCAAAGCCCGGCTGAAAAACCGGCGCTTATCCTTCAAAAATGGTCGGGTGCGCTCAACGTCCCCGACCCCGTCGCGGTCGGAGTCGATCCGCAGGGCCGCGTCTACGTGGCGGCGACGACGCGGCGGAAGGTGGCCGATCTCGACATCCGGGAGCACCGGATGTGGATCGCGCGCGATGTCGGCCTGACGAGCGTCGCGGACAAAACCGCGTTTTTCCGCGAAGAACTGGCGCCGGGAAAACTGCGCGCACCGCGCGGTGGGCTCAAGGATCACAACGGCGACGGCTCCATCGATTGGAAGGATCTCACCTCTTTCTCCGAGCGCATTTACCAGCTCCGCGACACCGACGGCGATGGCACGGCGGACAAAATGACCGTCTTCGCCGAGGGGTTTAACACCGAAGCCACCGGCATCGCCGCCGGCGTGATGTATCACGATGGCTGGGTCTACGCGACGATCGCGCCCGATCTTTGGCGGTTCAAGGACACCGACGATGATGGCGTCGCCGACATCCGCGAAGTGGTCGCGCATGGGTTCGGAGTTCACCTCGCCTACGCGGGACACGACATGCACGGCCTGAGTGTCGGGCCCGACGGGCGGATTTATTGGAGCATCGGCGACAAGGGTTCCAACGTGACCTCGAAGGAGGGAAAGAATTTTTACTATCCCAACGAAGGCGCGATCTTCCGGGTCGAACCCGACGGCTCGAACT
Organism: Opitutaceae bacterium; assembly: GCA_044356555.1. Lineage (GTDB taxonomy): Bacteria > Verrucomicrobiota > Verrucomicrobiia > Opitutales > Opitutaceae > Tous-C4FEB. The sequence continues at coordinate 103,525 of JBIKWB010000002.1, forward strand.
TCGAAGTCTACGCCCGCGGGGTGCGCAATCCGCAGGAGCCGGCGTTCGATGATTTCGGCGATCTCATCGTGGTGGACAACGACGCCGACATGAAGGGCGAGCGCGAGCGTTTCGCCTATATCGTGGAGGGCAGCGACACCGGTTGGCGCTGCAATTACCAATACATGGCCGAGGCGAGCCCGTGGATGCGCGAGGGCTTGTGGAAGCCGCTCTTTCCGGGTCAGGCGGCTTATTTGTTGCCGGCGATTTCGAATTATTCCGACGGACCGGCGGGCTTCCGCTATGACCCGGGCACGGCGCTGGGTGCGGCGCAGCGCGGGATGTTTTTTCTCAACGAATTTCCATCCGGAAAACTGCGCGGTTTTCGCGCCGAGCGCGACGGAGCGACGTTCAAGATGGTCGATGCGAGCATCGTCCACGAAGGCGTGATGGGCATCGGCCTCGCCTGGCATCCCGACGGGTCGCTGTTCCTCGCGGATTGGATCGGAGGTTATCCGCTCGACGGCCTCGGGGCGATCTGGCGCGTCGACGCGCCCGCCGGATCCGCGGACCCGGTACGCCTCGAAACGCATCGTCTGTTGCGCGCGGGCTTTGCCGCCACGACCGATGACGCGCTCGTGCCGCTGCTTGGCCACCGCGATCAACGCGTGCGCCAAGGGGCGCAGCTCGAGCTCGCCAAGCGGGGTCGGGGCGAATTGTTGCTCGTCGTCGCCCGGGATGCTTCGGCCCCGCGACTCGCCCGCGTGCACGCGGTCTGGGGCGTGGGTCAATTGCTGCGTCGCAAGGCCGCAACGCTCGCGGCCGTCGTGCCGTTGCTCTCGGATGCTGACGGGGAGATTCGCACGCAGGCGGTAAAAATCATTGGTGATGTCGCGAGCGCGAAGTCCGAGGCCAAGCGCCTGATTCCGCTGCTGACCGATCCGGAGCCGCGGGTGCGGCTGCAGTCGGCGATCGCGCTGGGGAAATTAGGCGAACCCTCGGCGGTCGAGGCGCTGTTCGCGTTTGCGGCGAAAGAGTCGGACGTGCCCGTGCTGCGCCATGCCGCGGTGATGGGTCTGGTGGGATGCGCGACGACGGAGCAGTTGGTGGCGAAGCGCTCGGACCCCTCGGTCAACGTGCGGCTCGTGAGTGTGGTGGCGTTGCGCCGGTTGGCCGCGCCGCAGTTGGCGGAGTTTTTGGAAGACGCCGACGGGCGGGTGGTCGAAGAAGCGGCCCGCGCGATTCATGATGATCTCGGCGTGCCGGCGGCGCTGCCCGCACTGGCGGCGATGGTGGCGAAGCGTTCGCCGAGTGAGATTATCACGCGGCGGGCGATCAACGCCAACCTGCGGCTCGGCACGTCCGGCGGGGCGGCGTTGCTCACGGCTTTTGCGCTCGACGAAGCGGCCTCACTGGAAATGCGGCGCGAGGCGCTGGAAACGCTCAAAGTCTGGCTCGCGCCGGCCCCGCTCGACCGGGTTGACGGCTACGCGCGAACGTTCAAACCCCAGCCGATCGCGGCCGAATTGGAGCCGAAACTCGGGGCGTTGCTCGCGCTGAAGGACCCGACGTTGAAGACCCTTGGCATCGAGATCATGATCGCCCACGCGCTGAAAGCCGCGCCGGAGTTGATCGCGGCCATCGTCGGGGAAAAGAGCGCGACGGGTGACTTGCGCGCCCAAGCGCTGCGGCTGATGGCGGGCGGAGCGGAAGCTAATCCGGCGGCCCAATCGGCGCTCGCGCTGGCACTGGCGGCCGACTCGCCGGCACCGCTGCACCGGGCGGCGTTGGCGCTGTTGTTGCCCGGTCAGCCCGAGCGACTGGTGCGCGAAACCAAGGTGGTCTTCGAGCGCCGCAGCTTGGCCGAGCAACAGCACGCGCTCGCCCTGTTGGCCAAGGGGGCACACCCGACGACCGATGCGGCGCTGATCTCTTGGGCGGATGCGCTCGTCGCGGGCACGGCCCCCGATGGATTGAAGCTCGATGTGCTCGAAGCGGCGCAGGCCCGCAGCGCGGCGAACGCGGCGTTGGCGGCAAAAGTAAAAGCCTACTTGGCGACGCCGGAAGCGGCGAAGCAGGGTGCGCTGCTTTTCGGCGGTGATAGTCTGGCGGGGCGCGACTTGGTCCAAAATCACCTCAATGCAAACTGCTTGGCCTGCCACGGCGTCGAGGCGAAATCAGGGAGCGAAGTCGGACCAAACCTGAGTGCGATCGGCGCCGAGCGCGATGCGGCGTATCTCTTGGAATCGATGCTGACGCCCGGTGCGAGTATCGCGCAGGGCTATGGCTTGGTGAGTGTGACGCTGAAGGATGGCGCGACCGTGGGCGGCACGCTCGCCCGAGAGACGCCATCGACGGTGGCCGTGCGCCAGTTTGACGGCGCGACGAAGACGATTCCTCGGTCGGAGATCGCCAGCCAGACCCCGGCGATTTCGATCATGCCGCCCATGCTCGGGATTTTGCAGCCGCGGGAGATCCGCGATGTGGTGGCGTATCTGGCGAGCTTGAAGCCAAAGCCGCGGGGTAATTCCGCGGCAAAGGCGGCCGGCGGCGAGTAGGGCCGGCGGTGTGGGGCGCTGTGTTCCGGTCCGGCGGTAGAACCAGCCGGTGGTCGGTTGTGCTGAAAAGAGCGCCCGACCAACGGTCGGGCCTGGTTGCTACAGCCGGAACGCATCTTCCCTGGAATGCCCGCGGGCGCGGGGCGGTATCAGCGCCGGACTTGGCAAGAGATGGGAGCACGCGCACGATTTGAATCATGCAACATCGCCTGCGCTCCATTTTCCGGTTTCTCCGGGCGATCGCGGGGACGTGGTTGGTGGCGAGCGCGGTGAGTGCCGAGCCGGTGGTGAGATTCGTTTTGCCGCCTCCGCCGGTGATCGTCCCCGAGCCGGTGGCCGAGGAACCGGCACCGGAATCGGTCGCGGAATCTCAGGGGCCCGCGGCCGCACCGTTGGGCGCCGCGCAGCCGGTGACGAATTGGTTGGAGGCGCAAGTCGAGCTGGCGCGGCGCGGATTTTCCAGCGGCTCGATCGACGGGGTGGGCGGCGCGCAATCGGCGGCGGCGTTGAAAGCGTTTCAGGAGGAGCACGGGCTCGCCCCGAGCGGGACGCTCGACCGGGCGACGCGCGGAGTGTTGGTGATGACGTGGCCTGCGCTGGGGGAGTTGACGTTGAGCCCGGGCGATGTGGCGCGGCTTCAGATTTTGAACGATACGTGGGTGGGCAAATCGGAGCAGACGGCGCTGGACTATGAGACGGCGCTCGAGCTCATCGCCGAGCGGGCGCACGCGAGTCCGAAGCTGATTCAGCGGCTCAATCCGGCGGTGGACTGGACGCAGCCGTTGTTGGCGGGCGCCGTGATCAAGGTCCCGGCGGTCGGCAAGGTCGTGATCAAGGGTGAAGCGGCGAAGATCCACGTGCGGCTGGCGGAGCGGGTGCTCCAAGTGCGGGACGCCGGGGACAAGTTGCTCGCGCATTTCCCGGTGAGCATTGCGAAGAAGGTCGAGAAACGGCCGGTGGGCGAGTTGCGCGTGATCATCGCGATCGCAAACCCCGATTACACATTCGACCCTGCGATGTTTCCGGAGTCGGAGGAGGCGAAGGGCCTCGGCCGAAAACTAATTTTGCCTCCGGGACCGAACAACCCGGTGGGGGTGGCATGGATCGGTTTGGACCGGCCGGGCTACGGAATCCACGGCACGCCGAAGCCGGAGCAAGTGGGCCGCACGGAGTCGCACGGGTGCTTCCGCCTGGCGAATTGGGACGCGGAAACGCTGCTGCCGCTCGCCTGGGTGGGGCTGACGGTGGTGGTGGATCCGTAAACGGCATGGGCGGTTGGGTCCTCGCGGCGGGTGGAGCCCGATGTCCCTATCGGGCTGAAGGCGAGGGAATGCGTGGGCGCGTGGTGGGGAGCGTGGGCGCCGGCGTGAGTGGGCTTGGGCGCAGGCAGGCTTGGGCGTGGGCGCGGGAGCCCGATGGGGACAGCGGGCTCCAACTTCAGGGATTACTTTTTGTCGCCGCCGAAAAGGCCTTTGATCGCGCTGCCGGCCCGCTTGACGGTCTCTGCCAGGCCGCGCCGCCGCCCTCTGCGGTGCCGAGCTCGGTGAGCTCAAGCGGCGGGAACGGGACTTTGATCGCCGCGGCGCTTAGACCGACGCTGACCGTGGCTTTTCTCTTGTCACGCACAGCGTCGCCCGGACGCTGGGCGCTCGTTTCAAAATCCTCCCATGGCGTCCAACTACACCGAAGCCAGCATCAAGACCCTGTCCTCGCTCGAGCATATCCGCCTGCGTCCCGGCATGTATATCGGCCGGCTCGGCAACGGCATGCACGCCGAGGACGGCATTTATGTTCTGCTCAAAGAGACGATCGATAATTCCATCGACGAGTTCATGATGGGGCAGGGCAAAAAAATCGAAATCGAGCTCAATGATCGCACCGTGCGGGTGCGCGATTACGGCCGCGGCATCCCGCTGGGCAAACTCATCGACTGCGTCTCGATCATCAACACGGGCGCGAAATACGACAGCGAGACCTTCCAAAAAGCCGTCGGTTTGAACGGCGTCGGCCAAAAGGCGGTCAACGCGCTCGCGCTCGAATACCGCGCCATGGCCGTGCGCGACGGCGAGTCGAAGCTTGTGGAATTCGCTCAGGGCAAACTCAAGAAGGACCACAAAGTCATCAAGTCCACCGAGCGTAACGGCACGTTGATCGAGTTCATCCCCGACGAGGCGCTCTTCGGCGCGGACTTCAAGTTCCGCCCGGAATTCGTCGAAGACATGCTCTGGAACTACGCGTTCCTGAACCGTGGTCTGACGCTCACGTTCAACGGCAAGGCGTTTAAATCCGAGAAAGGTCTTGAGGACCTGCTCGCAAAGAATCTGACCGGCGAGACGCTTTACCCGATCATCCACCTCGAGGGTGACGACATCGAGTTCGCGATGACGCACGGCAGTCATTACGGCGAAGAGTATTTCTCGTTCGTCAACGGCCAGCACACCACGATGGGCGGCACGCACCAGCAGGCGTTTCGCGAGGCGGTTGTCGAAACCGTGCGGAATTTTTTCAAGAAGGACTTCGAAGCGGCCGACGTGCGCCAGTCCATCGTCGCGGCGATCGCCGTGCGCGTGCAGGAGCCGGTCTTCGAGTCGCAGACCAAGACGAAGCTCGGCTCGGCCGATATGGGCCCCGGCGGCCCGAGCGTGAAGGACTTCATCGGCAAGTTCGTCCAGCAGACGCTCGACGTTTATCTCCACAAAAACCCGGTCGCCGCCGAGGCCATCCTGCGAAAAATCCAGGCGAGCGAACACGAGCGCAAGGAACTCGCCGGCATCCGCAACCTCGCCCGCGAGCGCGCGAAGAAAGCCTCGCTGCACAATAAGAAACTCCGCGACTGCCGCCTCCACCTCGGCGACAAGAACGAGCGGGCCGAGGGCTCCAGCCTCTTCATCGTCGAGGGCGACAGCGCCGCCGGTTCGCTCACCGCCTGCCGCGATGTGCAGACGCAGGCGGTCTTCGCGCTGAAGGGCAAACCGCTCAACACCTACGGGCTCTCGAAGAAGGTCATCTATGAGAACGAGGAATTTCACCTCCTCCAGTCGGCGCTCAACATTGAGGACGGCCTCGACGGTCTGCGCTACGGCAAAGTCATTATCGCGACCGATGCCGACGTGGACGGCATGCACATCCGCCTGCTCCTGTTATCGTTTTTCCTGCAATTTTTCCCCGACCTGATCGCGCGCGGCCATCTCTCGATTCTCGAAACCCCGCTGTTCCGCGTGCGGAACAAAAAGAAGACGATCTATTGCTACGACGAGAAAGAGAAACAGGCCGCCATTGCGCAACTCGGCGCCACGCACGAGATCACGCGGTTTAAAGGTCTCGGCGAAATCTCGGCGCATGAGTTCAAAGATTTCATCGGCGAAAACATCCGCCTCGATCCGGTCTCGTTGAACCACCTGCACAACACCGACGAGTTGCTCTCGTTCTACATGGGCAAGAACACGCCCGAGCGGCAGGACTTCATCATCGGGAATCTGAAGGTGGAGAAAGACCTGGTAGAGGCCGGCGAGAAATAGCGGGGAGACGACGCTCTGCGCCGGCAGCGGGGCGAAAGCAGGGCAGCCGCCGGTGTCTGCATCCATTTCCGAGGTAGGACCCCCGACCTCGGGTCGGGCCGTTTAGCGTGCTTTTTACCGGAGACGGAACGGCCTCACGCGAGGTGACGCCCGGCTCTATGCAAACTATCAGCCGTTCCAGCGGGCGAGCCCCCGTCCACAGTCTTTTGCCTCAAGTGAGGATCAGATGGGCCGATAGCCTAAAATTCATGACTGCAGCCACCCCTTCCCGGTGGGTGCCCTGCTTCTTCCCTCTATGTCCCGTATTCTACTTGTAGATCCCAGCGAGATGGCGAGGAGGACCATGCAAGGTATCCTCGCCCGGGGTGACCATCGTTTCGCGGCGGTGGATAGTGCGGCCCAAGGTTGGAGCTTTCTGCGTCGCAATCCCGGCACGGACCTCGTCTTCACCGGATTGCAGCTGGAGGGCCGGGGTAACGGCCTCGCTCTCGTGCAAAATCTGCGCGGCAATTCTGTTTTAAAGCATTTGCCCGTCGTTGTTTACACCGGCCACGCCGACCGCATGTCGGTGCGCAATGCGCTCGCGCTACACGTCCAAAATTTCCTCTACAAACCCTACCACGACGACGATATCTTTGCCGAAATCATCAAGGCCGCCGCCGCCCCGTGGCGAAATAACTGTTTCGCCCCGGAGCTCGACGACAGCGCGCGGGATGAACGGAAACCGCTGCTGACCGAGTTGAATCATGTGCTCGGGCGCGCCCGCGAACCGCTCTGCCGGGCCGCCGAACTGACGGACTTCCTGCCGGTCGCCGACGTGGTCGCGCCGCTCCGCCGACTGGCCGACGCGGCCGGTGCGACCGTCGTGGACGAGGCTCTGGCCCGGATATCCAAGCTGGCGGGCGAAGGAAAATGGGACCTCTGGCCCGCCGCGATCGAGGCGTTCGATCTGGCCGCGCTGATCGTAGCCGACCGGCTGGGCGACGAGCGGGCCGTCCCGGATTTTTACACCCCCCGCGAAATTTCTGCCGGGGCGGAAGCCGCCGAACGGGCCGAGTGGCTGGCGGCGCCGGCGGCCAATCGCTGCCCGGTCATCCGCTGGGAACAGCTGCAACGGGAGATCGACGCTCTGACGTCCTGCCCCGTGATCGACTCGGCGGCGTCTGCGTTCCAGATGATCGCCAACGGCCAACCCTCTTCCCTTAATTCCCTGATGGACCTCGTCGCCCGCGACCCGGGCCTATCGGCCATGATACTCATCGCGGCGAACCGCGCGCATCCCCCGAAGGAGCAGGATACGGACCGGATCGAGGATGCCCGGCTCGCCGTCGGTCAGCTTGGCGAGGTGCGCCTCCAGGCGATCGCCGGCAGCATGGCGATCACCGAGGAGCGCATCATGGACCTGCCGCCGGAATTCTGCTGGCCGCAGTTTTGGACGTTCCAGCGCGGGGTGGCTCGGCTTGCGCAGTTTACCTGCCGAGAGCTGGAGTTCTACAGCCTTGAGCCTGTCGCCCGCACCGCCGGCCAACTGCACGACCTCGGCAAACTGATCCTCGCCCACCTGCACCCGGCCGGATTTCAGGCGATCTTGGAGCATACGCGGGTGCACCATGTGCCGCTGCCCGTGGCGGAGATTCTTTTCCTCGGCTGCACCAGCCGGCAGATCGCGACCTATTTCGCGGACCGTTTCGGCCTGTCGCGCCGCTTGGCCAACGTCATGCGCTGGATCGACGACCCGGCGGTCGCCACCGAGGACGTCAACCTAGTGGCCATAATCTCTTTGGCCCGTGACCTCTGCCACCGGAATCGCGTCGGAGCCTCTGGGGATATCCTCAGGGAGGCGCCAGGGCCGATTGAAGAGACGGCGGAGTGGCAGATTTTACGCCAGTCCCTCTACCCCGGGTTCAACCTGAAAAAATTCGAGGCCGCGGTTCAGGTCCACTGCGCCCTGCTGCGGACGGAACTCAGCGGACAAGCGGCTGGCACGGTCGGTGAGATCGCTTCGCACGCTTCGGTCTGAGTATCGCGTGATCGTCCGGTCGCGAGCGGGTAGGGCGCTGTGCTCCTACTTAGGCAAGAGACACCCGGACGGCAGGATTCTGCTCTTGGGGATTTGAAGGTTAAATGATCCAAGGCTAGCGGGAGCTTTATCTGTGCGAAATCATGTGCGAAATTGAAAGGCTTTGGGCGGTGATATGAGGCAGATCAACAGCGAGGAATACGACTTTAGGTTCTACTTTATCTGTGCGTAATCGTGGGCGAAATGACTCGTCCGCGACACGTCGAATCCGCCGACCGCATCCTCCGTCCACGGGCTGCGCCGAATGCGCCGTCGTTGCCGGCGGAGGTTTGGAACCGGGTAGCTAACGATCCGCGGGTGTCGGCGGAGTTCGCGGCGATCGCGCGGGCGGCGGGCGCGCAGGTCGGGCGGATGCGGGAGATTTTCCGATGAAGCGCGCACGGCTCAGGCAGATAGCGGCGCTTGCGGCGGCGGTTTTGGGACTGGCCGGCTGCGCGACGATTCCGACCGAGTATCGCGAACCGGCGGCGCTGGCGGCAGAGGCGCGGGCGACGCTCAACCTGCGCGTGTATGATCGGGCGTGGGAGCTGGTGAACGAAAAGTATTTCGACCGGGAGTTTCTCGGGGTGGACTGGGTGGCGATGCGCGGAAAGTATCGGACTGAGGCGCAGGCGGCGCCGGATGACGCGGGATTGTATCGGGTGCTGCAAAAACTGTGCGCCGAGTTGCCGCAGTCGCATCTCTCGCCGTTGGCGCCGCGAGACGTCCACGAAATGAGCAGCGATCACCAAGCGGCGGTGGGTCTGCGTTGGGCGCAGATTGAAGGACAATTTGTGGTGACCGATGTGTTGCCCGACGGCGCGGCGGCGATTGCGGGCGTGCAGGTGGGCTGGGTCGGGCGCTCGCGTGACGGTCGGCCGATCAATCCCCAGGAGCGCCGCATCAGTCGGCTCGGTCAGCCGGTGACGTTTGAGTTTTTGGATCAGCAGGACCGGCTCGTGACCATGACGCTGGAGCCCCGGCTGCTCGATTTTGACCGGCAGGTCGCGCGGGAGCTGCCCGGGGGTTTCCGTTATCTGCGTTTCGACAGTTTTAGTTTCGCGAATCTGCGTTGGTTGAGCGCGGAGTTGAAGGCCCACCGCGCCGCGCCGGGTGTGGTGGTGGACCTGCGGCAGAATCTTGGGGGAATGGTGGCGGCGAATTCGATGGCGGTGCAGGAATTCTTCGACCGGCGTGAACCCGTGCCCATGGGACGGTTTGTGCGGCGAGATGGCAAAGAGCGCGAATCGATTGGCTTCGCGCTGCTTTCGGCGCGCTATGCCGGCCGCGTGGCGGTGTTGATCGGACCGGGTTCGGCCAGTGCGTCGGAGATTTTCGCGCACGTCATGAAGAATGAGAAACGCGCGACAGTGATCGGCCGGCGCACGGCGGGGGCGGTGATCGTTTCGCGGTTTTACGGTCTGCCGGGCGGCGGGCGGTTACAGATTCCGATTCAGGAATACATCGGCGTGGATGGCGAACGGCTCGAAGGGCGCGGCGTCGAGCCGGATGTCGCGGTGCCCGCGGCGACGTTGGCCGACTGGCGGGCAGGGCGCGATCCCGAGTTGGAGACGGCCTTGGCGGTGTTGGCGGAGCTCTGATACTACGTGACGTTAACCCCGCTAAGGATGCCCTTGACCTCAACTTGGAGGTGAACATCAACTTCAACTCATGAGGACCATTTCAGCCGTCGATTTGCGCAACGATTTGGAGGGCATAGTGAAATCTCTCCGAAGGGGTGAACGCATGGAGCTTACTTATCGGGGTGAAAAAGTGGCCGATTTGATCCCGCCGGCACCGAAAGCGGCCAACGAAAAGGCGCTCGCGGCCTTGCGGCGGGCGTGGGACATCACCAGCCAGATTCCTGATTATGAGCGACGTTCCGAGGCTTACCTGAAGGAATTGCGCGAGGATCAGCGGGCTTTTGGTGACCGGACGGCCTCATGATTCACCTGGATGCGAATTTCCTGATCGCCGGCGTCAATCGGAACACCAGCGAGGCCCGGGCGATTGAGCAATGGCTGCAACGCGGCGAGTCGATTGCGTGTTCCACCATCACTTGGAGCGAGTTTCTCAACGGTCCGGTGTTGCCCGCGCAGATCGCCACCGCGCGCGAATTTCTCACGGGCGGTTGCGCCGATTTCGAGGAAGCCAATGCCGCCCGCGCCGCGGATTTGTTCAACCGCACGGGTCGCTCGCGTCGGCTCAAGTTCGATTGCCTGATCGCGGCCAGCGCGATCGTCGCCGGCGCCGAATTCGCCACGCGCAATGTCGCCGATTTCCAGCTTTTCGTGCCGCACGGTCTCGTCCTCGCTACCTGATTCCCTTTCGCAATGCCCAAGAAGAAAACGTCCAAGCCTTCCGATCAATCCGAGTTGCCGTTGTCCAGTGAACCGGCCGCGGGACCGACGCCGGTTCCTCCCGTCCCGACGGAAGCGGTGGCCTTGAGCGAGGAGCCCGCGCCCGCCGCACTCGAAGTGGCCAAGGTCCCGGAGAAAAATTCGCCCGATGCGCCGCTCGTGAAGCACTACCGCTCGTGGTTTCTCGACTACGCGAGCTACGTGATCCTCGACCGCGCCGTGCCGCACATCGACGACGGGCTGAAGCCGGTCCAGCGCCGAATCCTCCACACGCTATGGGACATGGACGACGGGCGTTTTCACAAGGTCGCCAACGTCGTCGGCCGCGCGATGTCGCTCCACCCGCACGGCGACGCCTCCATCGGTGCCGCGCTCGTCGGCATTGCGCAACGCGCGTTCCTGATCGAGCCGCAGGGTAATTTTGGCAATACGCTCACGGGCGACGATGCGGCGGCGCCCCGTTACATCGAGGCGCGCCTGACAAATTTTGCGAAGGACGTGCTCTTCAATCCCAAGACCACCACCTGGCAGCTCAGCTATGACGGCCGCGCGCAGGAGCCGGTGTCGTTGCCCGCAAAGTTTCCCATCGTCTTGCTCGAGGGCGCCGAGGGCATCGCGGTCGGTCTCGCGACGAAGATTCTCCCGCACAATTTCAACGACCTCTGCCGCGCCGCGATCAACCATCTGCAGGGAAAAACATTCCGCATTTACCCGGATTTCCCGACGGGCGGCATCGCCGACTTCGCCGACTACAACGACGGCGAGCGCGGCGGAAAGGTAAAGGTCCGCGCCAAGATCGAGGCGCGTTCGAAGTATCTGCTCGCGATCACCGAATTGCCCTACGGCGCGACGACCGAGTCGCTCATCGAGTCGATCCTCGCCGCCAACGCGAAGGGCAAAATCAAGATCAAGCACGTGGACGACAACACGGCCGACGCCGTGGAAATCCTTGTGCACCTGCCCGCCGGCGCCGACGCGGAGAAGATCATCCAGCAGCTCTACGTGTTCACGAATTGTCAGTTGGCGCTCTCGCCGGCGGCCTGCGTGATTGAGGACGACAAGCCGCAATTCCTCGGCGTGAAAGAAATCCTGCGCCGCAGCGTGGACAAGACCAAGGCGCTGCTGAAGCGCGAGCTGGAGATCCGCCTCGGCGAGCTCGAGCAGCAGTGGCATTGGGACTCGTTGGAGCGGATTTTCATCGAGGAACGCATCTACCGCCGCATCGAGAAATCGAAGACTTGGGAAGAAGTAATCTCCGAAATTCGCGAGGGGCTGAAGCCGTTTCTGAAGCAACTGCGCCGCGACGTGATCGACGACGACATCGCGCGCCTCACCGAGATCCGCATCAAGCGCATCTCCGCCTACAACCGCTTCCAGGCCGACGAGGCCATGAAGAAGACCGAGGCCGAAATGAAGGAGGTTAAGCACCACCTCAAGCACCTCACCGATTACGCCGTGAAGTGGTTCGAGACGCTCCAGGAAAAATACGGCAAGGGCCACAAGCGCCGCACGACCTACGACGAAATCGAGCAGATCAACGCCGCGCAGGTCGTCTCCGTGAACCAGCGGCTCTACGTTAACCGCGAGGAAGGCTTCATCGGCCTCAACTGGCGGCAACACGAGTTCGTTCAGGAATGCTCGGTGCTCGACAGCGCGCTCTGCCTCATGGGCGACGGCTCGCTCAAGGTCACCAAGGTGGCCGACAAGGTTTTCATGGGCCGCAACATCATCCATTGCGCGATCATCCCGGCCGACGGGGACAAGAATTTCTATACGATGGTCTATCAGGATGGTGCGTCGGGGAAGGCGTTCGCCAAGCGCTTCCAAATCGGCGGACTTTCGCGCGACAAACTTTATCCGCTGGTACCGAGCGAAGGCTCGAAGGTGCTCTACCTCGACGTGAGTCCGACCGAGAAAGCGATGCCGCAGAAGCTGCACGTTTCCCTCGACGGCCGCGGGGGTGCGCGCGTGCGCGAACTCGACTTCGACCTCGCGCCGGTGCCCGTCAGCAGCCGCAGCGCGAAGGGCCTCACGATCACCAAGTGGAATGTGAAAGGCGTGAAGCGGATCAACTGACCGCCGTCCAAGAAGAGAGCGGCGATCACATCCAATCCATTCTCGCCGAGAACAGTTTCAAGGCGACGGTCCGATTCCGGCACCTGCAAAGGCAAACTGCAGCTTGAGCGCGCTTGATTCGCCACCTTCGCCCCCGGCGGCGCCGAGGCGGCGTGATTTACTTCTGCGGCGGAGTCGGCGGGCGATGCCACTCAGCCTTTGGCACGAGGACGGGGGATTGGGGCTGGGTGGAAAAGTTGGGCGACATAATCTGAATGCCGTTTTCGTTGAAGACGTCCTGAATGTGGCCGTGCAAACGCGACAGCACATCGCCGCGGCGCTCGGCGGATTCGACCAACGCCGTCAGCTCGTAGCGCACGTAAAAATCTTCGAGCGCCGTTTGCAGCACGGTCGGTTCCGGCGCGTTGAGCAGGCCCTCGGTCCGGTCGGCGGCGGTCTTCAGCATGGCCTCGACCAGCCGCCAGGGGGCGTCGTAGCCGATCGTGACTCCCGTGGTGACGGCGACGCCTTTCGTCGGGCCGCGCGAGTGATTGCGGACGGCCGAGCTGATGAGCATCGCGTTGGGAATGGTCACTTCCTCGCGGGTTCGGGTCACGACCTTCGTTGACAGCATCCCGACTTCCCGCACCACGCCGCTGATTTCGCCGACGGTGATGTGGTCGCCGGTGCGCACCGAACGGGAATAAATGGCGGCGAGCCCGCCGATGATTTGGCCCACAAAGCCAGAGCCTCCCAGCGTGACCATCAGGCCGATCAGGACCGAGATGCCGCGGAACGCCTCGGAATGAGAACCGGGCAGGTAGGGATATGCCACCGTCGCGGCGAAGATCCACATTCCGATCACCAGCAGGCGGCGGGTCGCACGGGCCGACTCGGGATCAAGCAAGCCGGTGGCAGCTCTGCCCGATTCAATGGTGGAAAACCATCCGCCGAGGACACGGGTCATCCCGCGGGTCACAAAAAAGATGATGAGCACCGAGAGCAGGTTGGGGATTTCTTGCACCGCGCTTTGGGTCAGGCCGGAAGCGGCGTCGATGAACAAATCCTGCATCTGCTCCGCCCATGGCCGCGTGTAGGGGAAGCGGTTCAAGGAAAACGTCGCGGCCACGTAGCCGGCGGCGAGCACGAGGCCAAGCGCTAGAATCCGACAGCCGAAATCGACCAAGTTGAATACGATCGTGCCCGCGTCGTGGCCGACGATTCTGATTCTGCGACCGGCACGGTGAAGACGAGCGTGGATGCCCGCGATGGTTCGGGCGCGAAGCCGCGCTACGCCCAGCCAAAAGAAGGCGAAGAGTGTGAGCGCGACAAAGGCTTCGGCCAAGCTGCGGATAATGCGGGTTAAGCTTTGTTGCTCCGCGTGATCGGCGATCAATTGATTGAGCAGGCTTCTGGTGCGCTCGGCGGCTTCCGCCAAGGTCTCGCCGGAGGCGGGGTTCAAATCCGCTGCGGTGAGAGCGAAAATGAGATGGGGGCCGGCGTAGAATCGGACGCTGGGCTGGCCGGCGAGTTCGGTGAACTGCGCCCGGATAGTCTGGAAACTGCGGTCTTCGAGCAGGAATTCGATGCGCGCCATCGCGGCGGCTGCGCGGATTTTGGGATCGGGAAAATCCAGCGAGGAACGAAATTGCGCCAAGGAGCGGTTCCAGATGATGACGTCAACGGCACCGGCTGCGGCGGAGGTATTGCTGGCGCCAATCAGCGTGGCCGCTGGGCCCTCGGTGGTGGCCCGGACGGTATCGTTGCTCGGTACGAGGGTGGGAGTTCGGAAAGGCGCCGCGGCCTGGGTTGCCTCGGCGGCCGTGAGCGAGGTAGTCGAGCTCATGAGCAACCCAAAGCAGGCCAGTAAGCGGGGAAGAAGGCGCACCATAAGATTTACCGATGAAGGTGCGCGAACACCGAAGTGGGTCAATCCTGCGAGGTTAGGTCATCGGGAGGAAAGATGCAAAAGGGGTTTAGGTCGTGGAACCCGACCCAACGCAGCCCAGCGCTGAGACGGGGAGAGACCCAGTCAGACGTGGACGCGCAAGACGTCGAATTCGCTGGGGAAATCACCCGGCTGGGCGAGCTGGCGAGTGGGCGGATTAAAGACCGCCGTGCTCTTGAGATTTGGTCATGGACCCCGAGATTAGGTCGGTCGGAGTCACACGAATTTCAACTTTCGCGCAGCGAAGATCACCATGCGCAAGAGAAGCCAGCCATGGCGCCAGCGCTGAATGTTCGTTTCGCCATAGGTGCGTTGACGGTAACGGATGGGGATGTCGGCGATCTTCAAATTGAGTTTGGCCGCGCCGAAGAGCAGGTCGAAGTCGCCAAAGGGGTCGAACTCACCGAAGTAAGCGCGGTTGGCCGCAATTTTTTCGTAGTGGGCGCGGCTAAGCGCTTTCGTGCCGCAAAGTGTGTCCTTCACGGGTTGGCCTAGCAACCACGTGAAGATGAGGCCAAACGTTTTGTTGGCACAAAGGTTCAGAAACTGCATGGCCTTCTCGTCCATCGGGTAGACGAGACGCACCCCGTTGGCGAACTCCGCTTTGCCGGAGGCGATGACCTCGTAGAATTTTGGTAGTTCTTCCGGGGGCATAGTGAGATCGGCGTCGAGAATCATCAGTATGTCGCCTGTGGCGGCGGCGAATCCGGCGCGAACGGCATCCCCTTTTCCCTTCCCAGTCTGGCGCAGGATTTTGATCGATAGGTGGGGGTGTTCGGCGGCAGTTCGCTGGATCTGGCTCCAAGTATCGTCCCGAGAATGTCCCTCAACGAAGATTAACTCAGTGCCGGTTCCCATCGTCGGGATCCTTTCTACCGCCGCGGCGATATTGCCCGCCTCATTGCGGGCAGGAATAATGACTGAAACGCTCAAACGCCTAGCTTGCTGTTCAACGGGACGAAGCGGCCGGGCCACCACAAAGACGCTGAGGCAAAATAGAGGGAGAATGGGTGTTAAGACGCGGTTGATGACTTGACCAAGGCCACCAAGATAAAAGGGAAATAGAACGCGGTGCTGGATGCTAATGGGCTCCCACTCTGCCAGCCGTAACAGATTCACAACATCCGCTGAAGCCAGCCAATTAGAAGGCGGACCTTGCTCCCGCAGGCCGAACCATTCAGCCAAGGTAAAAAGTGGACTCCAAAGATTGGAGTGGTAGTTCAGGATTAGTCGCGTTGAGGGTTTGGAAACCGTTTGAGCGCGTTCGAATAGCCGCTGAACATCGGCGGCAAGATTGATTGTATCTGAGATGATGATCGTATCAAAAATCCGAGGAAGAGAGAGTTCTTCGCCACTTTGAACTTGGAAGTCTCCTTTCGGAAGCCGAGCAGCAGCTCGCTTAATTTGGACCGAAGAAACATCGACGCCACTAACACTCTCCGCATCCAAATGCGTCAGTAGTTCGCCATCGCCGCAACCGATCTCAAGAAGGTCGGAGCGACTTGTTATCAGTAGCTTATACTGGTGAGCGAGTAGTCGACGATATCCCCGAGCTGCCCAGCCGGGCGACGACGCATTATCGAAGTGATTACGCGAAGCGTTCAATGCACCGGGAGCAAAGAGTTTTGACGTGTTCACTTCAGACGATGCCAAACCTGATTGAGGCATCGCGCAAGAAATTCGAACTTTGAATTTTCGTAACCTGCAATTTCTTGGCTCAAGATGGAACAGTGGCGGTCTCGGTGTCGGATGGAATTTCGTGGTTGCCAAGGTCCATGTAATTTTGCCCGTTCAACCGTAATTGTAGTCACGTGATTATGCCTATTTCTGTTTCCTGTTTCAGCCGGTTTTTTCGATTTTCCGTGTTGGCTGTGTTGTCCGCGGCGGTTTTATGCGTTCAAGCCTCTGAACCGGGAGAGGACGCAACCATGCCGGAAGATTTGTTGCCCGAGTTGAAGACTCTTTTGATTTCGGCCCTTCGGCAGTCACCTCAAATGGTGCAAAGCGAGATCTCAATTTCTCAGGCAGAGGCATCTCGCTACGCAAGTAGTGCGCAGCTGCTACCTCAGGTGGTTGCAAACGCCTCGTTCGCGTGGAACAGAATCTCAGCCGAAAAAGCAGTTCCCCCGGGTGGATTTAGACCGGGCGAGCCGAGAACGAGCGAGGATAAATCGAGTGGTCCCTATTACGGCGTAAGCATGAATCAGCCAGTTTTCACATGGTTCGCTCTAAGCAACCAAGTGAAGATCGCTGATATCGCCATCAAGATATCGGAAAAAAGCTACGCCGACGCCTATCGGTCTCTCGCCAATGTTATTCGAACACAGTATCTTGGTCTGATTTTCCAAAAGGTATCACTGCGAAATCAACGCTTCAGCCTAAAGCAAACTGAACGGCTGCTGGAGCTTGACGAGGCTCGCTTGAAGAGCGGGGCTATGTCTCCCGCCGAGTTGATCCAGCCGCGCGCCGCTTTCGCTTTTGCTCGGCTGGCGATGGCGAGGTCGGATGAACTATATGGTCGGTCAAGACGACAACTTGCGCGTCTTTCTGGTGTAGATTCAATTGACGAAGAAAAAATTCCACTTGAGGCGCCGAAATGGACTGCATCTGCCGGAGCCTCGGCCCGTTTGGCGGCTCGGATGCAAAGAGACGGAGTCGAAAGCACTTTTGCCGGTCAGATAAATGCGCTTCGTATAAAGGATGCGGACTTAAACTATAAAATCGCAAGCACTCGGCTATATCCCAAATTTAGTCTTTCTGCGAGTGTAAGTCAGTACAACAGTCAAAATGTTACTGCATCGTCGGTTACACAGCAGGCTGCATTTTCTACGACTTATGGAATATCTGCATCGTGGACAATTTTTGATGGATTTGCGGCTCGTGGGGCCAAGCGTTATGCATTGGCCAACAAGCGTATCTATGAACAACAGCAGAAGCTACTGGCCGCCCAGCTTTCCGAGCAAATCAGCAGTACGGTGCAATTGATTGATTTCTCGGCTACCGCAGTTGAAATGGCCGAAACGAGCCGGGTTGGCGCCTTAGTGGGTGTCGAACGAATTTCAGATGAATTTAAACGGGGAGTTGTCACTGAAGACGTTGTTGCCTCGTTTACTTCGCAACTTTTCTCTCAGGAAGCATCGGTTGTGGCAGCGCGAATTGAGTTGCTGAATCGCTGGTGTGAATTGGTTTCGGCGGTCGGCGCCGATCCGATTCTTAGTCAGATCCCCGCTCGTTATGCCAAATAGTCCAAAAAACTCACTCCTCGGTCTTAAAATTGGTCTTGTGCTGGTTCTTGCGCTCGGCGCTTTCGGACTCTTCGTTTTTAAGTCTCGTAGCGTCGCTTTGGTTGCCGCCGCCACAAAGGGACGTGCCGTTAACTCGGTTCCTGGAACAGTTGTGATTCGGGCCGAATATGAGCAACCGCTGGTAAGTGAGGTCTCCGGGCGAGTGATCGAGAAGGACTTTAACTTGGAACTCGGTAAGCAGGTAAAAAAAGGCGATATTTTATGCCGGATTGAGACAACCGACATGGAGATTGATATTGAACATATTGAAAGTGAGCAGGACGCGGCGAAACGACGCGTGGAGGTGGGGTCCTTGATCGAGTTGGAGAGGCAGACGGCGCGTGAGGCTCTTGATCAGTTTGAGCGAATGCATAAGTTGGGTAGCGTTTCGGAATCGGATATCGCCAAGCACCGCAGAGCATATAAGGCGATTGAGGTCCGCGTTGAAAACGAAAGAATTACAAATCAAGCGGGATTGGATGCTTATCGAAATAGTCTTAAGGTCAAACGGCGTATTGTGGAGAAAATGACGATAAAGGCACAGTTCGACGGTGTGGTTTCCGCAGTTTTTGTTCATCCCGGAGCGTTGATTGATGAGAAATCTTCGCTCGCGACTTTAATTACGATTAGCCGGGCGGTTGAAGCAAAGGTGAGTCAGGAGAATTTTGCGGGGATTGCTCTCGGTCAAAAGGCAATTGTCCGATTCCTCGGGCATGAAAACGATATATTCGATGCAACGACTGTTAAGATATTGCCCACCGCGGAAGCTGAAACGCAGCGCTATATCGTCCACCTCGAGGTTAACACAAAAGGTCGTACGGATCTACTTGTGCCTGGTCTTACGGGGGAGGTGAGCATTGTTGTTGGCGAGCGTGACGCTGATGCTCTCGTGCCTCGTCGCGCCGTTTTCGGCAGTAGCGTTTATGTCGTGGCGGAGGGGCGGGTGATTCGGCGCAAGGTGGAATTAGGCTATGTAAGCCTGAACATTGTCGAGGTAACTAAGGGCCTGCAAACGGGAGACTTGGTCGTGGTTGAAGATATTGATAAATTTCGCGACGGTGATCGGGTGAGCGCAGAGATAGTAAAGTGAGTCGAATCGTTTGGCGCTTTTGATAAAACATCGCATCGATGTCTCCTAACCTCCGTATAGCACTACGTTTTCTTACGGCCAAAAAACGGGCTATGCTCATGAGCCTATCCTGCACGGTATTGGGGGTTGGTTTGTTTGTCCTGACTCAAGCTACCACGAGTGGATTTGAGGAATTTTTCATTAAGACAATTCTTGGTACCGATGGCGCGATGCGGATTGAAGACAAAGCCCAAGATACGCTTCGGCAGATGACTGCCGGTGGCGGTTCGGATTTCCAGATCAGCCAGCGGCAAGGCATCAAATACATTGAGGGAGTTGAAGAACCTAAACTGATTATCAAAGCGCTGGAGGAGTTCTCAAACGTTTCGGGCGCGGCCCCGGTTTTAAGGGGCTCAGTTCTGGTTCGAGCAGATTTTAAAAACGAAAGTGCGCAGGTCTTTGGCATTTTGCTCGAAGAGCATCTTAAGGTTTCGGATCTCGGTCGGCAAATAGTGCAAGGTGATATCGCTAGTTTCCGGGAAATGCCTACCGGGGCCCTGATTGGCCGGGTTCTCGCGGATCGCTTACAACTTAGTGTCGGTAATTCCTTTATCCTCGATTCGCAAGGTCAACGCCACCGATATACTGTCAGCGCAATCTATGAGACGGGGGTTTCGGACATCGATAAATTAAGGATTTATGTTCATATGGTTGAGGCTCGCTCTCTTTTGAGGAGACCCAGTGGAGTATCTTTCGTTCAGGTTAATTTGTTCGACAAGGATCGCGCCCCGCAAAACGCCATGCAAATGCAAGAGGTGCTCAAGCACAGCGCGAAGCCTTGGCAGGAACGTGAAAAATCTTGGCTCTCGACTTTTCGCGCGCTGCGGATTTCGTCCGCGATCACCGTCTCGGTGTTTACACTAATTGCTGGTTTGGCGATGTTTAATACTTTGGCTATGATAGTCCTCGAAAAGACAAAGGACATCGCAATCCTCCGCTCGATGGGCTACGAACGTCGCGATATCACCCAGATTTTTCTTTGGCAGGCGGGCATCGTGTTGACGATTGGAGCTATCTTGGGGTGCATCGTGGGGGCCTTGTCGACGTTCGGAGTTTCACATATGCCGCTTCCCATCAGCGGGATATTCAAGACGGAGACTTTCGTTGTTTCGTGGAACGGTTGGCACTATGCGGAGGCGATTACGACAGCTGCGTTGATGGTTATGATCGCTAGTTTGATTCCTGCGCGGCGTGCCGCGAGGTTAGAGCCCGGCGATATCGTTCGTGGCACTGCCCAGTAATTACTATTTCTGCTATGGCTTTTACTAATGAGCTAGCACTCCGATGCAACGGATTGCACCGGTATCTCGGGCAGGGTGATGCTCGGGTTCATGTTTTGAAGGGTGTATCGTTCGAAGCGCGCCGCGGCGAAGTCTATGCGATAGTGGGCCCGTCTGGTTGTGGTAAATCGACGTTGCTTTACTTGCTTGGTCTATTGGATCGCCCGGACGGCGGAGAGATTGAAATAAATGGGCAATTGATGTCCACGTCCGACGATGTCGCTAGGACTGCCGCCCGATGTGAACATATCGGGTTCGTTTTTCAGTTTCACTTCCTGATGTTGGAGTTTTCAGCGCTCGACAACGTCATGATGCCGATGCGCAAGCTCGGTCGCTTATCCCAGCAAGAGATGGTTGAACGCGCCCATCATTTGCTTTCGTCGGTGGGACTGGGCGAGAAAACCCATCGACTGGGTACGCAGCTATCGGGTGGTGAACAACAGCGTGTTGCTGTCGCTCGGGCTCTCGCTAATCAGCCGTCAATCATTCTGGCAGATGAACCGACGGGAAATCTTGATGTGAAAAACTCAGGTTTGGTTTTCGACCTGTTGACTCGTCTAGCGAAGGAGAATGGACAGGCGGTTGTCCTAGTAACCCATAATCCCGAAATAGCCGCACGTTGCGATTTTACTCGGCCGATGCGCGACGGTCTTTTTGCATAAAGCCGTTGGTCTGCAAATGCTCCTGGTTTTGGTTTTTGAGGATACCCCTTGGGTCATGTCTGGTAGATGAGCGGGTGTCGGGTATTCGCTAGATCGATGCGGTGACGCTTGCCGACCGCGTGAAATCAAGTTTGCCTCACTCTGCTTTCAAACAGTTAAAGTTTTCCTAGGCGGCGGTGGTCGGCGCGGGATAAAGATCAAGGCCCGCCGGTAAGCTAGGCGGGGCGCGAAGATGCGGGAGCAGGTGCGATGACGGCCCCAAACCTTAAAGGGTCGAGGATGTGCTTTGGCTCGTGCGGCCCTGGGCGCATTGGCTGGATCTACCGACGGTGTTCGCGCCAACAAAATTTCTTGGTCACCTCGTAAGCGCGCAAATTAGTTTTTTTCCCCGATTCTTGTTCGGCACTTATTAAGAAACAGAAACGGAGCAAACGGGAATTTTTAGTTTACAATAGAAAGTGCCCTCTCTTTTTCTGGGGGCTATTACGCCGATAACCACATCTTCCCCGGAGCAGTCCTCAGAACGTGCCACAACCTTGGGTTGCGCATGTTTCGGATCTAGGGCACGTCGCTGTGGTTCGACGACGGAATCCGGTAAAGGTTTTGGACTTGTGCTTTCGTCTAGAAATCGAGGATTCAACCCGAAATCGAAAATCTTTCCTAGCGAGCTCCTAGGGTTGAGTAGCGGTTAAGCCGTCAAATTTAACGTTCCATGTCGAAAATTTTCCCGAAGTCTGCCAACAGCCTTCCGCTTCAAATCATCATTTATTTGGTGGTTTTGACCGGGATTGCGACCGCAGGTGTCACCTACTACATGACGCCGAAGTATACGAGGATCGGGTATGCGCCCGTCCAGCCGGTCCCGTTTAGTCATGAGAAGCACGTTTCCGAACTAGGGATTGATTGCCGTTTTTGCCATAGCAACGTCGAGAAATCGGGTCATTCAAACGTCCCGACTTCTCAGACCTGCATGAATTGCCACAACCAGATCAAGACCGACAGTCCACTGTTGGCTCCGGTTCGAGAAAGCTATGCCAGCGGTGATTCGATTCCCTGGGTTTGGATTCATAAGACTCCTGATTACGCCTACTTCAATCACGCGGCTCACGTAAACCGAGGCGTCAGTTGCGTCGAGTGTCACGGCAAGATCAACGAGATGGAAGTGGTTGCTCACAGCCAGTCTCTCAGCATGGCGTTCTGCCTTGAGTGCCATCGAAATCCCGAGACGCGGGTCCGCGATCCGAAGGATGTTTATGACTTAAATTCTCAAACCATTGCGGCCAAGGCTGGAGTCGAGGCCGGAGTAAAGTTTGTCCATGATTGGAAGATCAAGCCGCCACAGAGCTGTTCCGGCTGCCACCGATGAAACGCAAATTTGACCATTCCGCCCCGTCCGAAAGCGCGCTCACTGGGCCCCGTTATTGGCGCAGCCTAGACGAACTCACGGCGACCCCGGGCTTTCAGCAGCACTTGGCTCGCGAGTTTCCTGAGGGCGCGTCCACTCTTGATGGGGTAGATCGGCGGAGCTTCATGAAGCTCATGGCGGCCTCGTTCGCTTTGGGCGGTCTCGGCCTCGCCGGTTGCCGCCGGCCCGAGAAGAACATTCTTCCCTTCGGCAAATCCATCGAAGGCGTGATTCCTGGTCTGCCGCAATACTTTGCGACCGCCATGCCGCTCCGGAAATCTGCTATCCCTCTGCTGGCCGAGACGCATCAAGGTCGGCCGACGAAGCTTGAAGGAAATCCGACTTACGCACCGCACGGTGGCGCAAGCTCCCTCCTCGCTCAAGCCTCTGTGCTCGATCTTTACGATCCTGAGCGGGCCACGGCGAACTCCAGCAAGGGCGATGTCCTTTCGGCTGCCGCAGCCAATGATCTTTTGGCTGGAATCGGAAAGACATACGTTGCGGTCCAAGGTGCGGGACTCGCGTTTCTCGCGGAGCAATCGTCGTCGCCGACGCGTGCACGACTTGTTGCCCAGCTTCGAGCCAAGTTTCCCAAGGCCGTTTGGTCGGAGTATGAGCCCGTCAGCGATGAACCACCGGCAACTGCGGCTCGGGCGGTATTCGGCGCTGCGGTAAAGCCCATCTATCGTTTCGCGAAGGCGGAGCGGATTGTTTCGCTGGATGCCGATTTTTTAAGCTCCGAGTCTGGTAGCCTTTATTACGCCCGCGAATTCGCCAAGGGGCGCCGCGTGACGAAAAAAGAGGATCCGATGAATCGGCTCTACGTGGCCGAGAGTGCGCTCACGCTCACCGGCTCGATGGCCGATCATCGCCTCCGGCTCGCCAGCAGCCATATTTTATCGTTTGCGGCGGCCTTGGCCGGCAAAATCACCGGGGATGCAGTCTATGCGCGTCTCGCCGAAGGACTCGATATCAAGCCTGAGTGGATTGCCGAATGCGCCGCCGATCTCGCCGCGCACAAGGGCACCAGTCTCGTCGTCGCCGGGTCGCACCAACCCGCAGCGGTTCATGCGATCGCATACGCGATCAATGCGTCGCTCGGAAACATCGGCCGCACGGTCGACTTCGTCGAAGTCTCCGCCGACGAGTCTGTATCGATCTCGGACCTCGCCAAGGCCATCACGGCAAATTCGGTCAAAACTCTAGTCGTCCTCGGAGGCAATCCCGCTTACAACGCGCCCGCCGAGCTGAATTGGCCGGCGCTCCAAAAATCCGTCGGCGAGGTCATCCGCTTTGGCTACTATTTCGACGAGACCTCTGCTCTTGCCGGCACTCATCTGGCGGCCGCCCATTATCTCGAATCTTGGGGCGACGCGCGGACCGTCGACGGAGTCGTCGTGCCCGTGCAGCCGATGATTCTACCGCTTTTCGGTGGGATCACCGAGATTGAGACGCTCGCCCGCATTTTGGGATTACCCAAGAATGACGGCTACTCGCTGGTCTACGACACCGTAACCGCTCTTGGTGGCGGCGACTCCGCCAAGACCTTCCGGCGTTTTCTGCACGACGGCCTGCTGGCCAACTCGTCTTATCCGATCGTTTCGGTAAATCTCTCGGCTCGAGGTCTTGACCAAGTCCTCAGGAGCGTGGCTCCAGCGGTCGGCGCGCTTTCCAAGGCCAACCTTGAGGTGCGTTTCGTCACCGATCACAAGATGGACGACGGTCGCTTTGCCAACAACGGTTGGCTCCAAGAATGCCCTGATCCAATCACCAAGATTTCGTGGGACAACGCCATTCTCGTGAGTCCTCGACTTGGCAAGGAACTCGGCATCGAGCCCAAGGGTTCGTTGATCCAAGTCGCGCGTAAAGAAGAGGCCGACTTTATTCAAGGCGCTGAAAACGCTCATGTTTTTACGTTAACTGTCGCCGGCCGCACGGTTCGCGGTCCGGTTCACATCCAGCCCGGTCTTTCCAACTATACGGTCGTCGTCGCTCTCGGTTACGGCCGCACGAAGTCCGGCCATGTTGGGACCGGTGCCGGTTTCAGTGCTTACACGCTGCGCACGGCTCAGGCTCCGGCGTTTGTCACGGGCGCGACCTTGGTTACGACCGGCACCCGGATGAAGCTCGCGAACACGCAGGAGCATTGGTCGATGGAAGGCCGCGACCTGATCCGCGAAGCCAACTACTCCGAGTATAAGGAGAATCCCGATTACGTCAGTGAAATGGGCATCGAGTCCCACGCGCCGTCGAATCTAGGCAAAGTGGGGGAGGCCATGACTCCCGCGCAGCGTGCAACTGAAATCCCGCGCGGCGGATCTCTCTATGAGACGCCGAAGTTTGATGGTGTGCATCAGTGGGGTATGTCGATTGATCTCAACACCTGCATCGGATGCAACGCCTGCGTCGTTGCATGTCAGGCCGAGAACAATATTCCAATCGTCGGCAAGGACCAGGTGATGCGCGGCCGCGAGATGCATTGGATCCGTCTTGATCGCTACTACTCCGACGGCAAGGCCGACGGACGCGCGATGGCCGACCTTTTTGGCGGCGAACCCAGCGGCAACAGCATCTTGCCGGAAGACCCTCAGATTTCTCTCCAGCCAATCGCTTGCGCCCAATGCGAGCTCGCCCCGTGTGAGATTGTGTGCCCGGTCAACGCGACCGTCCATGACGACGAAGGTCTGAACACGATGGCCTACAATCGGTGTATCGGCACCCGTTATTGTGCGAACAATTGTCCCTATAAGGTTCGTCGTTTTAATTTCTTCGATTACAATCTGCGTCCGCTCGACAGCCTATATCTCGGCCAACTGGCGCCGAAGGGCATGCCTGAGTTGGTGAAAATGGTGAAGAACCCTGAAGTCACCGTGCGGATGCGCGGTGTGATGGAGAAGTGCACTTATTGTGTGCAACGTATTCAAAACGGAAAAATCCAACACAAGGTGAAAACTGCGCAGGCCGGTCGTCCGTCTGACGTCGTCGTTCCCGATGGCGTGATCAAAACTGCCTGCCAACAGGTGTGTCCGGTCGAGTCGATTGTCTTTGGCAATATTCTTGATCCAAAGAGCGAGGTGTCTGTCGCCAAGGCCCGGGAGCAGGACTACGCGCTGCTCGGCTACCTCAACATTCGTCCGCGCACGACTTACCTCGGCAAGCTGCGTAATCCAAATTCCAAGATGCCCGACTACGCCGCGCTCCCGCTCAGCCGCATAGAATATAACAACAAGAATCATTCGGGCGATCACGGTTCCAGCCATGGCGAGAAACCTGAAAAACCGGCCAAGAAAAGTGGCGGGCACTCGTCCGTTCTCCCCGGTAACCGCAGCGGAGGGCTGAGCTAATGGGCCATAATCAAGACTCTTCGTCCTCTGCTCCGGCGATCCTTGCCGAGGTCAATCCCGCGCCGCTTCCGCGTGCGGTCTTGGTGGAAAACAACCGCAGTTATTCGTGGATCACGGAAAAGATCTGCGGTATCATCGAGGGCAAAACGCCGACTTGGTGGTGGGTCTGTTTCGCCTTGGCCTGTTTCGTTGCGTCTTTTACGGTCGCAGGCATTGCATACTTGGTCGCGACGGGCGTCGGCGTTTGGGGCCACTCCAATCCGGTCAACTGGGCGTGGGACATCGTAAACTTCGTCTTCTGGATTGGTATTGGTCACGCCGGTACCCTGATATCCGCAATTCTTTGTTTGTTGCGTCAGAAATGGCGCACTTCGATCAACCGTGCGGCCGAGGCCATGACGATTTTCGCCGTCGTGTGCGCCGGTATCTTCCCGGTTTTTCATGTCGGACGCGTGTGGTATGCATTCTACCTCTTTCCGATTCCGAACTCGAATGCGATCTGGCAGAATTTCCGTTCGCCGCTCGAGTGGGACGTGTTCGCCGTTTCGACCTATGGCACGGTTTCGGTGCTCTTTTGGTATGTGGGCCTCTTGCCCGACCTCGCCATTCTGCGTGATCGCTTCGAGGCGGCCGGTCAACGTGTCCGCTCATTCATTTACGGATTTTTTGCGATGGGCTGGCGCGGCTCGAACCGCCACTGGAGCAACTACGAAATGGCCTACCTCGTGTTGGCCGGCATTTCGACTCCGCTGGTTCTTTCCGTTCACACCATCGTCTCGTTCGACTTTGCCGTTTCGCTGTTGCCCGGTTGGCATACGACGATTTTCCCTCCGTACTTCGTAGCGGGGGCGATTTTCTCCGGCTTCGGCATGGTCCTTACACTGATGTTGCCGTTGCGGGCGGTCTACGGTCTCCAAGATCTGATCACGCAGTATCACATCGACTGCATGTGTAAGATCACTTTGGCGACTGGGACGATCGTCGGCTATGCCTACGGCATGGAATTCTTCATCGCGTGGTATGGCGCCAATCCAAACGAAGGTTTCGCATTCGTTAACCGCGCCTTCGGTCATTACGCGTGGGCTTATTGGATTATGATTTCCTGCAACGTCATCACGCCGCAGTTCTTTTGGTTCAAATCGGTTCGCCACAACACCAGCCTCGTTTGGATCCTTTCGATCTTCGTCAACGTCGGGATGTGGTTTGAGCGCTTCGTGATTATCGTGACCTCGCTCGCCCGCGATTTCCTGCCGTCGAGCTGGGGCTACTATTCACCGAGCATCGTCGAAATCTTTACGTTCTTCGGCACCTTCGGTGTTTTCTCCGTGCTGTTCTTGTTGTTCATCCGCTTCCTTCCCATCATGCCGATGGCCGAGCTTAAAGCTGTCACTCCGCAAGCCGATGTTCACGGCGGTGAGAAGCACTAATCAATCCCGACCATGCCTACTTCTTCTTACGGCTTGATCGCCACTTTTGAGACCGCCCCCCAGATTTACCAAGCAGCGCAAAAAGTGCGTGATGCTGGTTACAAGAATTGGGACTGCATCACTCCTTTCCCGGTACACGGGCTTGATGGCGCGATGGGCCTTGGTCGTTCTCAGGTTCCGCGAATCTCCCTCGTCGGTGGCATAATCGGTTTCATCACCGGAATGACCATGATCTACTGGACCGGCGCGGTGGACTACGAACTGATCGTAGGCGGCAAGCCCTACTTCAGCCCGATGTTTGCTTTCCCGATTAGTTATGAGCTTACGATTCTCTTTACCGCGTTCGCAACGATCGGCGGCATGTTCTTCCTTAACGGGCTGCCGATGCATTATCACCCGGTATTGAAATACGAACACATCAAGCGCGGCATGGACGACACGTTCTTTATCGTTATCGAGGCACGCGATCCACGTTTCAATCTAGCCAACACCAAGGCCCTGCTCGAGCAGGCCGGCGGCAAAGCCATCACGGAGCTGGAAGCCTGAGCCATGCGCCACGTCTACCTTGTCACTTTCTTTGTTGTTGTGCTCGGCGTTTCCATTCTCGGACTGCGCGGCACTAAATTCACCTCGGCCCCGATGGACGTGTTTCCCGAGTGGGCGTTCCCCGGCATGAAGCATCAGCCCAAGCCCTACGCCCAGGGCACGAGCGAGTTCTTTGCCGACGGGCGTGCTGACCGAATCCCGGTAGCCGGCACGGTTCAACGCGGTATGCTCCGCGATGACGAGCATCTCGACCACGGTAAAACTGCGACGGGCGCTTTTGCTCGCGGCTTCCCTGAGATGGTTCCGGTGGATTTCAAGCTTTTGGAACGAGGCAAGGATCGCTACACGATTTACTGTGCGCCGTGTCACGGTGCGCTCGGCGACGGCAACGGCATCACCAAAAAATACGGCATGGGTGCCACTCCGACCTTCCACGACGACCGCCTGCGCCAAATCGCCGAGGGCGAGATATATCAGACGATCACCAACGGCAAAAACAATATGTTGTCTTATGCGGATAAGCTCGTGCCGGCCGACCGCTGGGCGGTAATCGCCTACGTTCGCGCGCTGCAGCGCGCTCAAACTGGCACCGCGGCTGATGTGCCCGCCGCCCATAAATCGGAGCTTGGTTTAAAATGAGCACGCCCGTCGCCCACCTCTCTCTGCCTGCCGCACCTGCGGCCACCGGTAAGTTTCTCGCGGCCGGCCTCGTCGGTCTCGGGCTCACTGCCGCAGGCGTTGCTGTCTCCGGCGCCCAGCAAGTCGCATATGCCTACTTGGTTGGTTTCAGCTTCTGGGCTGCGATAGCTATCGGCATGATGATGCTGATTTTGATCCACCACATTTTTGACGCTTCGTGGTCGGTTCTAATCCGCCGCCAATTCGAGCACGGCCTAGCTTCATTCAAGTGGTTAGCCATCTTGTTCCTGCCCTTGCTCCTCGGTTCTTGGTTCTATCAGCGCGACCTCGTGTGGTCTTGGATGAATCTCGAGCACGTGCTCTACAGCGGCCATACCGTCGGTCATGATATTCTTTATACCAAGAAGTCCTCGTTCCTGAACTTGACTATGTTCACGGGCATGACGGCCGCGTTCTTTTTGATCTGGATGTGGCTCTCAGCCCGGCTGCGGAAGGCTTCGTTTAGCCAAGACACGGACGGCGATTTGAACTGGACCTACATGAGCCGCCGGACCGCCGCTTTTGGCATCCCGTTGTTGGCCGTGTCGCTCAGTCTCGCCGCCATTTACTGGATCAAGAGCCTCGAGTATCACTGGTTCTCGACGATGTATGGCGTCTGGTTCTTCGCCAACTGCGTGCGCGGCGCTCTTGCTGTCGGTATCCTGATCATGCTTTGGCTGATTGCCCGCGGAGATTACCAAGGTGTTGTGAACAAAAACCATTTCTACAGCATCGGACTGCTCACGTTCGCT
The DNA here is from genome assembly GCA_044356555.1 of Opitutaceae bacterium. GTDB lineage: Bacteria > Verrucomicrobiota > Verrucomicrobiia > Opitutales > Opitutaceae > Tous-C4FEB. The sequence continues at coordinate 132,509 of JBIKWB010000002.1, forward strand.
TTCACCGTTTTCTGGGCTTACGTGACGTTCTCCCAATACTTCCTGATCTGGAATGCTAACGTCCCCGAGGAAACTTTCTGGTACAATCTCCGTGAGGTAAACGCCGACGGTTCGCCCAGCCAGTGGAAATGGGTCGGATTGCTTATCCTTTTCGGCCATTTCGTGGTGCCGTTCCTTTATCTCCTTTCCTACAAGCACAAGGTCACGCCCTCAAAGATTCGCCCGGTCGCGATCTGGATCTTGGCGATCATCTTGGTCGATCTCTGCTATAACATTCTTCCCGCCCTCAAGGACGACCAGCACAACCCGCTGCCTTTTCTGTCCCTCAATCTGCTCTGGATTCTCACGTCGGTCGTCGGGGTCGGAGGCATCTGCATCTGGTCCTATCTGAAGAGTTTCCCGACCGCCAAGCTACTGCCGATCCGCGATCCCCGCATCGGCGAATGCCTCACCTACCATGAGTGATTCCCAAATCTCCGCGCCCCGACCTGTTTCGGTGGTCACTGTATTTGCGATTCTGGGCTGCTTTGGGTTGTTCTTGCTCGTCGCCTATTATGGCTACGCGCAGAAGCACACGCCTGCAGCGCACTCGGTCGCGCCTGAGAAGTTGCCCGAAGATCTCGCTTGGAAAGCCACTCACGCTTCAAAGGCCGCCGTGTTGGCCGAGTTGCGCGCGAACGAACAAAAGCGCGCCGTTGCTTATGGTTGGCTTGATCAAAAAGCCGGCGTCGTCCAACTGCCGCTTGTCCGCGCGATGGAACTCGTCGTGCAGGAACACAGCGCTCGCAAGTAATCCTGTCTCTCTCTTTTTTCCAGACCGCGATGTCCACTGATTCGAACGACTCCACCACCATCGACATTCATTCTCGCGGGCCCTTGCTGCTCTTGCTGGGCTCCGGCGTGCTCTGGCTCGTGATCAGTGGTGTGTTGGCCCTGATCGCCTCGATTCAGCTGCACACGCCTACATTTTTTGCCGATTGCGCATGGCTCACTTTTGGTCGCGCGCAGGCGCTGCGCGAGACGGCGTTCGTTTACGGATGGTTGGCCAACGCCGGGCTTGCGCTCGGGCTTTGGATTGCGGTCCGCCTCGGTGGCGAAGCGATGCGTGCGGGCAATTGGGTCGTCGTGGGCGCCGTGTTTTGGAACTTGGGCGTGAGTCTTTCGTTGGTCGGGATCGCCGCCGGCGACGCTGCGGGTCACACATTTTTCCAGATTCCCTCTTACGCCCAGCCGTTGCTGTTGGTCGCTTACGGTGCCATCGGCGTCGCCGGCGTACTCGCTTGGACGGGCCGGCGTCATGGGACCGGGTTTGCCTCTCAGTGGTATGTTTTTGCCGCCTTATTTCTGTTCCCGTGGCTCTTCTCGGTCGCACAGGTGACCTTGGTGTGGCTTCCGGTCCGGGGTGTGCTTCAGGCCATCGTCGCCGGTTGGTTTGCGCAAGGCATCTACTACCTCTGGCTGGCGCCACTCGCGCTCGCCTGTGCCTACTACCTGCTGCCGAAGATATCCGGCCGTGTCTTGCCGGCCTACCAGTTTGCGGTCTTTGGTTTCTGGACCCTCATCGTTGTCGGTTGCTGGACGGGCGGTCGCCATCTGATCGGTGGCCCGGTACCGGCTTGGATCGCGACAGTCGCGATCGCCGCCTGCTCGTTGATGGTGTTTCACTACTTCGTTGTTTTCCTGAACTTTCGCTCCGCTCTGGGCAAAAAAAGTTCTGCGCTCTATTTCACGTCGTTCGGCCTCTTGGCTTACCTGTTGTCCGGTTTGGTCGAAGCAGTGATCTCGCTGCGCGGGGTTGCGTTGCATGCCCAATTTACCTTCGTCGAGCAGGCGGCGCAGCAGTTGTCGCTCTACGGAGCGGTTTCCATGGTGTTTTTCGGCGCGCTCTACTTTGCGGTTCCCCGGCTCGTCGGCAAAAGCTGGGCGTCGTCGTTTCTGGCCGGCGGTCATGTGTCGCTGGTTACCGTGGGCGTTGTGCTGTTGGTCGTGGCGTTGACTGCGGCCGGCTTTGCCCAAAGCCAAACGATGTTCGGTGCAACCCAACCGGCCAAGTTTGCCGATGTGGCGTCCGCAACTCGCCCTTGGCTGCTCGTGGCGACGGCGGCGCAGGTCGCGCTCTTACTCGGAAATCTCATGCTGTTGGTTAACTTTGCCCAAACCGTTGCCGCGCTCGTGCCCTTCCGGGCCGCCGGCAATCCCGTCTCCCGTCCGGCGCTGAAGGCGGTGCTGTCATGAAAAACGGTCCACTCTTTTTCTTCGGTCTCTTCGCTTCGCTGACATTTTCGTTTGCCGGCGTGGTGTTGTTTTCCAATTACCAACTCGGCGGCCTTGCGCCCTATTACGACGACAGCGAGGGTAAGTCCTTCCCGGAGCGGTTGCCAGGTGTTGCTGCCCGCGGCCAGATGGTCTACCGCGATCTCGGATGCATCGCCTGCCACACGCAGCAAGTTCGTCGGCCCAGTTTTGGCAACGATCAAGCCCAAGGCTGGGGTGATCGCCAAAGCGTCGCCCGCGATTATATTCATCAACCTTATCCGCAACTCGGTGCGGCCCGCATCGGCCAAGATCTCACGAACCTCGCGGGCCGTAAGCCCAGTGCTCTCGACGCCGAGGACCTGATGAAGCTTCTCTATCTCGGCCAGGGAGCGATGCCCTCCTATAAGTTCCTTTTCCAAGACGTGAAGGTGTCCGGTCAGGTTCCAAAGACAGCGCTCAAGCTTACCGGCAAGAATGCGCCCTCGCCTGGTCACGCCGTGGTCCCGACCGAGCGGGCGCAGGTCTTGGTCGCGTATCTCCTCAGCCTAAAGACCGCCTATGATTACCCGGAGTCCCGTCCTGTGGTGAAGACGGCAGCCAAAGCGGAGGGAGCGCACAAATGAGCACACCTCCTTCCCCGCAAGGCGACCACCGCTTCGACTCTGCAGCTAACGGCGACGCTGAGTTGCTCGAGTCGCACGCCAAAGTCGCCGGCAAACAGACCGACGAAAAAGGCAATTTCAGTTTGCTTCCGCTTGGTCTCATATTCGGCTCCAGTGCCCTAATCTTCTGGGCAGCGGTCTACGTCACGAAGTTCTCCGGACATTACGATCCAAAGATGTTCGACGAGACCGCGCCGCCGTCGACTGGTGTAGAGGTTGTTGCTAAAGTGGACCCGATTGTTGCGGGCAAAAAACTTTATCTTTCGGCGTGCGTGGCCTGTCATTTGCCCGATGGAAAGGGCATCGCTGGGGTCAACCCGCCTTTGGCTGGTGCCGAGTGGGTACTGGGATCTGAGGAACGCTTGGCGCGCATTGTAATTCATGGCCTAAAGGGGCCGATCACAGTTAAAGGTAATCAATATAACGGAGCCATGCCGGTGTTCGGCAAAGTCGCGGGCTCGGGTTATAATTGGAGCGATGACAAGATTGCGGCCGTTCTTACGTACATCCGTCAGGAGTGGGGCAACAACGGTTCAGCTGTGTCCACCGAGCTTGTGGCGGCGATCCGTACGAAAGAGGGTGGTCGAAAAGAATGGACCGCTGAAGAATTGCTCCAGATTCCTTAAGCTTTATTTTGGGCTCGGGATCTTTCGGCGCTGATTGCGATTTGTCTCCATTCGTTGTTCCAGTTTGATCGGCGGACATTTCGTTGGATCCACAGGGCGGCGTCGGCTGCTCAAGGGTCGGGTCCGTTGCGTGGCCGGGTTAGGTGTTTCAGTCCGGATTGCCCCGTGACCTCGTCCGCTACCAGTGGGCGTAGTGTGGTCGCAACCGGGCGGATCGCCCGCGGGCGGTAACCGGAAAATTTCCTGTGCTGGCCTTTGGTGGGGCGTTGCATCTGCTATGGGAATCATGAGATTCACCCCAACCCGCGCCCTCGTTGGTATTTTTGCTGCATTGCTGTCCCCGGCCTTCGCCCATCAGGCAACGGGCATCAAACTCACCGAGCCGACCGCCGACTCTATCACGGTGTGGACGCGCATCACACGCGACGCGCAGCGCGCCTCCGATGAGGGCCCCTTGCCTTCGACGAAGCTCTTTGATCGCACCAGCGGGAAAGAAATCCCGTTTAAGGACAATGACACCTATACGAACGCCCGCGCCGAAATCACGTTTCCGCCGGGGGCTGATATTGGTTCCATTCGCGGTGCCGCCCTCGGCGCGACCGGGCAAACGCGGGTGCGCTATCGGGCGGCGGGCCAGAGCGCATGGGCCTCGACGCCTTGGCGAGATGTCGATCCGGCTCGGGATTTCACGGCGACGTTTGCGCTGTCCGGCCTTGCGGCGGCAACCCGCTACGAGGTCGTCGTCGAGGCCCGCCCGCGCGTCGAAGCCGCGGTGTTGAGCACCACCAACGGCGGTTTTGTCACCGCGCCCACGGAAAAGACCGAAGCTGCGGCCAGATTCACGGTGATGTCTTGTCAGGAGTATGGTGAGCGGGACCGGCCGGACGGTTTCGCGATTTACCCCGCGATGCTCGCGCTCGGGCCCGACTTTTTCGTGAACACCGGCGATGCGGTTTACTACGACCATGGCCCGGTCCACGCGGTCAATGCGGACCTCGCCCGTTACCACTGGGCGCGGATGTATGGCTTCCCCACGCTCCGGGATTTTCACCGGCAGGTCGGCAGCTTCTTCATGAAGGACGATCACGATACGTTGACCAATGATTCGCATCCCGACGACCGCTCCGGCGACCTCACGTTTACGGAAGGGCTGCGAATTTTTCGTGAGCAGACGGCGCCGGCCGAGCCGCCGTATCGCACGCAGCGTTGGGGCCGGAATCTCCAAGTGTGGTTATTGGAAGGGCGAGATTTTCGCAGCACCGCGGAGGAGGATCGCACGCAGACGCCGGGGATTTTGGGCGCGAAACAATTGGCTTGGCTCGAAGCAACGCTGTCCGCCTCCGATGCGACCTTTCGCGTTGTCATCACGCCGACTCCGATCGTGGGGCCGGACCGGGACAACAAGGACGATAACTATGCCAACAAGGGCTACGTCATCGAAGGCGCGAAAGTTCGGGCGCTGCTCGCGCGGTTTTCGAATCTTACGGTCGTGACCGGCGACCGCCATTGGCAGTATGTTTCGCAGGACAAGACCACGGGCATCGAAGAGTGGAGCGTCGGGGCTGCGACGGACGCGCACGCGGGTGGCTGGAACGAAAAGACCCCGCGCCCCGAGCATCGTTTTCTCCGCACCGGCCACGGCGGCTTTTTTTCGGGCGAGGTAAAGCCGTCGGCGGCGGGCGCGACGCTCGCTTTGCGGCTGCACGCGACCGATGGAACGGTGGTTTTTGAGTCGGTGAAATCATCCGCGCGTTGAGGAATAATTCTCGTCTCCGGCAGCGCGCCGTGTCTTCTTCGCGCCTCCTCAGACGCGGTTGATTTCGCGTCGATTAACCCCGCCCGTAAATTCGTCTCGAGAAAATTACTATGCCCCTCCCGACCGTGTCTGTCCGCGCCTTGTGCTGGTTGAGTGTGATCGCTGTTTCCGCTCCGGTTTTTGCCCAACCGGTCGTCGCGCCCGTGCCCGTGCCGCCCAAAGTTGCGGAGGAGAAATCCGTCCCGGCCGAGGCCGTCGTGCTTTCACCGTTCGAGGTGAGTACCGAGAAAGACAACGGTTTCGCCGCCTCCGGCTCATTGGCCGGCGGGCGCCTCGCCAGCGAACTGCGCGATACGCCGGTTGCCTACTCGGTCATCACGCGCGAGTTCATCGACGCGCTCGGGATCACCGATTTGCAGTCCGCCGCCGAATGGGCCACGAGCAGCACGCTCAATGTCGACAACGGGCAGCAGAATTTTTTTAACTCGCCGGTCAATTTTACGATCCGCGGTGTAAGCTCGGGCCGGGGGCAACGGAATTTTTTCCCGCAAACCAACAACGGCGACAGTTTCAACCTTGAGCGCTACGACTTCGGTCGTGGGCCAAATTCGATCCTCTTTGGCAATGGCTCGCTCGGCGGTATCAGCTCCTCGACCACGAAGCGCGCGCAGACGAACCGCAGTTTCGAAACCGTGCAGCTGAGCGTCGGCTCGTGGCAAAACTACCGCGCCACGTTTGATGTGAACCGTCGCCTGAATCCGAAGTTCGCCGTCCGCGCCGCCGGCGTCTGGGGCGACAGCGACGGCTGGCGGCTCAAGGATTTCGACCGGCGCAAAGCCGCGTTCCTGACCACGACGCTCAAGCCGTTCTCCGGCACCGAAATTCGGATCGAGGGCGAGTATGGGGTCAATTCGCGCCAATCGGGCTTCACGACGCTCGACGACCGCTTTTCCGGCTGGGACGGGCGGACGGTTTTCAACGCCCCCGCCGCCGCCACCACGCTCCCGACCAACGCCAACGCGCTCGGAATTGGGCGCCGTGGGGCCAACTATTTCGTTTACGACCATTTCGGTGCGTCGAAGGCGATTATCAACTACCAGAACGACCCCATCACCCTGCCGGGCGGCAACAGCACCACGACGCCCATCGGCGGCTTTGTGCAGGGATCGTTGCCGGCCTTCAACAGCGCCGGCGCGACGTTGTTGCACGCGGTCAATATCCCGAGCAACCGCTTCGACATCGCCATCGCCAATTCGTTTTTTCGGCCGCCATCGGAGGAATTCACGATCTCGCCCGATGCACCGATTCTCCAACAGCGTTTCAAGGACCTGCAGATCACGCTCAACCAGCGTCTCGGCAATTTCTACTTCGAGGTCGCCGGCGATGTTAACCGCGGAAACTCGTTCGTTAACGGTGAGCAAAACCGCGGCAGCAACAACACCTACATCGACATCAACCGCGTCACACCCGACGGACGCGCCAATCCCAACTTCCTTCAACCCTACACGGACGGTCAGTTCGCACGTAGTTTTCGCACGGTGGATTTCAAGAATCTGCGTGGCGCCGCCGCTTACGTGCTCGATACCAAGTGGGGTAATTTTGCGTTCAACACCCTCGGAGGCATCAACGAGAATACCAGCGTCAGCACCTTTCGTTACCTCAGCGTCGCCCAAGGCGCCGACCAGCGCATCTGGGGTTTTCTCTCGTCCCCGGCGACGCAGAACGTGCGGATCCGCCGTTACTTTAACCAGAGCAGCCGGCCGATCCCCGATCTTGCCCTTGGCACGATCGGTTACATCGACCCCAACACCGGGACCAACACGACCATCCAGCCCAAGTGGGTGATCGATATTTCGCGGCGCGACACGGAGGCGGTCAACGTCTCGGACTTCAAATACATCCTAGGCTCGATCAACGCGAAGTTCTTCAAGAACCGCCTCATCGTACTCGGGGCCGTGCGTTACGATTCCTTCGATTTCAGCACCCGCCAGCAACTCGACAAGGGTGATTATCCCCTGAACTGGAACGGCGATTATCGCATTCTCCGGCCGGCGGCACCCGCCGACTATGCCGGTCTCACCTATCGCCAGCGCGACGCCGCCGGCAATCCCGTCGGCCCCGCTCAAGAGGCCGACATCCGCCCCCGCATCGCGCCCAACGGCGACCGTGACCCCCGCTACGCCAACGACCGGTTCAAGGATGACTTCAATCCTCCCCCGGTTACGGGCGGCCACATCACGCGCTCGGTCGGTTCGGTGCTCCATCTCACAAATTGGCTCAACCCTTCGATCAACTTTGCCGAGACCTTCAATCCCCCCGGCAGCATCGTGCGCATCGACGGCCGCCAGCTTGAGCCCACCGTCTCGAAAGGCACCGACTACGGTCTGCGCATGGAGCTTTTCCAAAACCGGCTGAACCTGAATTTCACCTATTACCAAACGGAAGAAATCAACGGCGCGATCCCGCAGGACGGCCCGAATTTCTTTAACGCGCTCTACAACTCCAATGTGGTCGGCGACTTCAGCCCCGTCGGTGGAAACATCCGCGGCGCCGGTCTGTTGCCCGCACAATACCGCGACATCCGCACGCGCTCGGGCGACGGTCTCGAATTCGAGGTGGTTTATAACCCCTCAAAAGCGTTCCGTCTGACGGGTAGCCTCAGTTTCCCGAAAGTCTATGAGTCGAATCGCAACCCCGATGTGAAGGCTTACATCGACAAGAACGCGGGCCTGTTTCGACAAATCGCGACCGATGCCGGCGTGCTGATCAGCTCGACCAACGTGGCCAGCGTGGACCTCTCGATCCCGATCAACGAACGCTCGCCCGACGCGAACAATGCGACCAACGCCTACAACAACATCGTCGCGTTCCGCCAAAACATCGTGGACGGCAAACGGGCCAGCCAAGACCAAGCGGTCATGAACATCTTCGCCGATTACACGCTGCAGGCGACGAAGCTCAAAGGACTCCGTCTCGGCGCCGGCGTCCGCTGGCGGGACAAGCAGATCATCGGGTCGCGCGGTTCCGATACGATTGTCGATCCATCAAATCCCCTCCGGGCAATCGATAATCCCAACGTCGATGCTTACACCCCGGTCTACACGCCCGAGGATTACTACATCGTGACGACGACGTTGAACTACACGTGGCGGTTGAAGAACCGCCGGGAGATTCAGGCGAATCTCGTAATCAACAACGCGCTCAACGACCGGGGCCCGCAGTATTCGTCGATCGCGCAGACGGCCTCGGCGCTGCGCCCGCTGGGCGGTGATTACCGTTCGCCCGCGCGTGAGACGGTGCCCATCTCGTTCGCGTTGAAGCAGCCGATCAGCTTCAATTTCCAGTTAACGCTGAAGCTGTAGTTCGCGAGACCCCGGCGGCGAAGAGGGGGGCAAAGGTGGCGTCGCGACCTCCGGGAGCGACGCCGGGAGATCGGCGAGATTGATTCCGAGGTGGCATGGGCGTCTTGCCCATGTTTCGAACCCACGGGTGGGACGCCCGTGCCACTTTCCGATCCGCCACCGGCCCGCCCGCGCTCCCGTTACTTCGCGGCGGTGGCGTCGAGGTAGACGCCTTTCAGCGGGTGCAGGTCGAGGAGGTTGCCATACCAGCCCTTCACCTCGGGGCGCACCAGGTTGTTGAGGGTGTAAAAATAGACGGGCGCGATGGGACATTCCTCGGCGAGGATTTCCTCACAACGTTGATAGAGGGCGTGACGGCGGGCTTGGTCGGCGGTCGAGCGGGCTTCGGCGATCAGGCGGTCATACTCGGCGTTTTTCCAGCCGGTCTGGTTGTTGCCGTTGTCGCTCGTCATGATGTCGAGAAACGTGCTCGGGTCGAGGTAGTCGCCGACCCACGCGAAGCGGGCGATCGTGTAGTTTCCGGCGCGCATGGTGTCGCTCCAGACTTTGCCCTCCTGGTTGTAGAGCCCGATTTCGATGCCGAGATTTTTGCGCCACATTTGCTGCACGGCCTCGGCGATTTGGCGGTGGCCCTCGTTGGTGTTGAAGAGAATCTCGAGTTTCGGGAAACCTGCGCCGCCTGGGAAACCGGCTTCGGCCAGCAGCTTTTGCGCGGCGGAGATGTCCTGCGGCACGCTGGAGGTCGCGGTGAAGCCGGCGATGCCGGGCGGACAGAAGTTTCCGGCGGGGGTCTGCTTTCCTTTGGCGACGTCGCGCACGATGCTTGTGCGGTCGATGCTCATCGCGAGGGCGCGGCGTACGCGGACATCGTTGAGCGGAGGCCTGGTCACATTAAAACGGTAGATGTAGGTCGCGAGCAGCGGGGTGGGGTTGTAGGCGGGAGATTTCTCGGCCTCGTAAACGGCGATTTTGGAGATGGGCAGCGTGCTGGTGACGTGAAGCTGGCCGGCGCGGAAGGTGCGTTCCTCCGAGTCGGAGCTTTCGATCGGATAGAAGATGACCTCGCGGAGTTTCACGGCGGCGCGGTCCCAGTAGTGTTCGTTGCGCACGCCGCGGATGAACTGGTTGGGCTTCCAATCGACGAGGGTAAAGTAGCCGTTGCCGACGAGATTGCCGGGGCGCGTCCAAAGGGTGCCGCGGCGGTCGGCGCCCCCGAATTTCTCGAGCGTGGCGCGGTGCACGGGATACCAAGCGGAGTGGCAGACCACGGCGGGCAGATAAGGCACGGGGTGGTCGAGCGTGAGCACGAGGGTGCGATCGTCGGCCGCGCGGGCGCCGATGAGCGCGGGGTCGGTGATTTTGCCCGAGTTGAAGGCCTCGCCGTTTTTGAGGGCGAAGAGGAACGAAGCGTATTCGGCGGCGAGCTTGGGGCTGAGCATCCGGCGGTAGGCGAAGACGAAATCGTGCGCGGTGACGGGATCGCCATTGGACCACTTGGCGTTGGGGCGGAGCTGAAACGTCCACGTGAGATTGTCGGGCGAGACGGCCCAGCGCTCGGCCACGGCGGGCACGGGCTCGCAGGTTTTGGCGTCGTATTGGGCGAGACCCTCGAAGAAAGCCATGACGAGGTTGAACGTCTGCTGGCTGTTGGTGATATGCGGGTCGAGATCGTTGGGCTCGGAGAGATTGCCGAGGTGGAGGATCTGGTCGCGGTTGCCGGCGACGACGTTGGACTCGCGCTTGGCGCATCCGACGAACACGACCGGCAAAGCCAGCACGAGCAGGGCGAGCCGGAGCAAGAGGGGGTGGAGAGAAGGCATGAGAAAAGGTGGGCGCAGAGGAAAGAGGCTTGCGAGCGTGAACCCGGCCTTCAAAGCACGGGGCGTCTCAAGCGACAACCCCAACCCAATCCAACTCATGACGAATATAATCGGCGTCGATATCGGCGGCACCAAGTGCGCGGTGTGTGTGCCCGAGGGCGAAGGACGGGTGCGGGAAGCGGCCCGGTGGGCGACGTCGGATGTGCAGGGCACGCTGGCGCGGATTTATGCGGAAGTCGCCGCACTGCGGCCGACGGCGGAGACGGTTTTCGGCGTGTCCTGCGGCGGGCCGCTCGACGCGACGCGCGGCGTAATTTTGTCGCCGCCGAATCTGCCGGGCTGGGACCGGATCGCGATCTGCGCGGAGCTGACGGCGCGGTTTGGCGGGCGGGCGTTTTTGATGAACGATGCGAACGCGTGCGCCTTGGCCGAGTGGCAGTTTGGCGCGGGGCGGGGTTGCCGCAGCATGGTGTTTCTGACGATGGGCACCGGCATGGGCGCGGGCCTGATCCTCGACGGGCGGCTCTATGAAGGCGCGTGCGGCAACGCGGGTGAGGTCGGGCACGTGCGCCTCGCGGCGGATGGCCCGGTGGGGTTTGGCAAGGCGGGTTCGTTTGAAGGTTTTTGCTCGGGCGGGGGAATCGCGCAAATCGCGCGGCTACGGGTGGCGGAATTCAGCGGCGGGAGCGTGCTGAAAAAGATCGCGCCGGAGAAACTCACGGCGCGGGTGGTCGGCGAAGCGGCGGCGGCGGGGGACGCGCTGGCGTTGGCGCTGTGGCATGAAGTCGGCACGAAACTTGGCGAGGCCCTTGCGCTCATCGTCGATGTGTTGAATCCCGAGCGGATCGTGATCGGGAGCATTTACGCGCGCTGCGAGCGGTGGATCGCTCCGGCGATGCAGGTGGCGCTCGCGCGCGAGGCCTTGGCCGAAAGTGTGCGCGGGTGTGAAGTCAGGCCGGCAGAACTCGGCGACGAGATCGGAAGCTACGCCGCGGTGGCCATTGCGCGGTACCACGCTCGCGCTTGAACGTCAGATCACCGTGACCGGCGGCGGCTGGAGTTTGGCGATCTCGGCCATGATGCGTTCGCTGGCGACCTGGTAGCGCTCTTTGCCGGCGGCGGGATCGTCGTAAACGGCGGGCGGGATCGGGCGGCCGAAGACGACGGTGACCGGTGCGCCGAAGCGCAGGCGTCCGCGGCGGTCGAAGGCTTCGAAGGAGCCGAAGAGTCGAGCGGGCACGACGGGAACCTGCGTGCGGCAGGCGAAGAGGCCGACGCCGGGCTTGGGCTTTTGGAGCAGGCCGTCGGGCGAGCGGGTGCCCTCGGGGAACATGATGATGACACGCTCCTGCTTGATGGCCGCGAGGACCCGCTTGATCGCGCCGACATCGGAACCGCCGTCGCGGTCCACGGGGATGACGCCGACGCGGTTGAGCCACCACGCGGGAAAGCCGGGTTTCCAAAGAGTTTTGCGGGCGAAAAACGTGACCTGCCGCGGTATCTGCGACCCGAGGATGAACGGGTCGAGATGGCTCGCGTGATTGGCAGCGACGAGGTGGCCGCCGGTTTTGGGCAGGAGGTTCACGCCGACGACGTCCCCTCGAAAAGAGATCTCGTGCAGCACGGCGGCGAGGTAGTGGCAAAACCCGTAAACGTGGTCCATGCCGAGTTGGGGGAAGGCGCGGCTCATGGGGCGAGGCGGGCGGCGATGGGTGTGGCGATTTTGTCCACGACCTCGGCGAGGGTGAGGTGGGTGCCGTCGATCACGGTGGCGCCCTGCAGGCTTTCTTCGAGACGCTGGCGGTCGAGGGTGTCGCGGCGGGCGACTTGATCATGGAGACCTTGTTGTTCGCGGCGGCGGGCCCGTTCTACGGGATCGGCAAACAGGAAGAAGCGAAAATCGGCGTCGGGAAAAATCTTCGAACCGATGTCGCGGCCTTCCATCACGAGACCGTTGAAGTCGTGGCGTCGGGCGGTGTCGGCCTGACTGCGCTGGTAGTCGAGCAAGGCCGAGCGCACCTCGGGGATCGCGGCGAAGGAGGCCACATGGGCGGTGACCTCGGCGCTGCGAATCTCGGCGTCCGGGATCGTGTGGCCGGCGAGTTCGATCTCGGCGTTGCGGCCGGTGACTCGGGTGGTGACGGTGACGGCGGCCAAGGCGGTCTTCACGCCGGGCAGATCGGTGGGCGTGACGCCGCGGCGGAGGAGTTCGGCGGTGAGCGCGCGGTAGTAGGAGCCGGTGTCGGCGTGAAGAAAATGAAACCGTTCGCTGAGGGTGCGCGAGGTGGAGGATTTGCCCGAGGCGGCGCCGCCGTCGATGGCGACGATGAGGAAGGGTGATCTGGGCATCAGGGAGCGAACGAATTTTGCCGGACGGTTTCCAGCAACTCGAAAAAGTGCGGGAAGGTTTTGGCGCAACAGGCCGGGTCTTTGATGGTGAGCCAAGGCTGGCCGTCGCCGCGGAGATCGAGACAGCCGAGAATGGCGAAACTCATGGCGAAGCGGTGGTCGCCGTAGGTCTCGATGGTCTCGCCGCTGCGGAGGTAGCGCGGCTGGATTTCGAGAGCGTCGGGTTTCTCGACGACATGCTGGCTGAGGCGCGTGAGCTCGCGGGCCATGCCGGCGACGCGATCGGTTTCTTGTTTCCGCGTGTGGGCGATGCCGGAAATATTTGTGGGGCCGGCGAGCAGGGGCGAAATCGCGGCGAGGGTGAGAAACGTGTCGGAGAATTCGGAGAAATTCTGGGTGACGCCGCGTTGCATGTTCGTTTGCGAGAAGGCCGAGTCGAGGCCGCCCGATGCGGGGCGAATCGCCGCGCCGACGCGGGTGAGCACCTCGGCGAAATGCGTGTCGCCTTGAAGGCCGACCCCGGGAGCGCGGAGGAAGGGCAGGTGAAGTTTGCCGCCGGTCACGATCGGCAGCGCGAGAAAATAGCTGGCGGCGGTGGCGTCGGGCTCGATGGCGAAGCGGGCAGGCGGTTGGTAGCGGCCCGGGTTGAGGACGAATGTGTCGGGTTCGGCCTGCGGGCCGACTTCGTAGCCAAACTCCGCCATGAGGCGCGTGGTCATGGCGATGAAAGGCCGGCGCACCTCGGCGGTGAGCGCGATGGCGACCGGTCCGGCGGCGAGCGGCGCGACCATGAGGAGGCCGGAGAGGAGTTGGCTGCTCTCGCTGGCATCGATGCTCACGGCGCCGCCGCGCAGACCATGGGCGTGGATCTCGATGGGAAAATAGCCCTCGTCGCCGAGGCAGCGGATATCGGCGCCGAGCGAGCGCAGCGCCTCGATCAGGGCGCGCATGGGGCGCTTACGCATCTGAGGCACGCCGTCGAGCCGGTAGACGCCGCGGGGGGCAGCGGCGCAAAGCGCGGTGAGAAAACGGGCGGCGGTGCCCGCAAGGCCGACGAAGAGTTCGACGGGGGCGGCATCGGCCGGGAAGGCCCTAGCTTGGTCGGCGACGCGGACGGTGAGTGCCGCTTCGTCGGCAGTGACAGTGAAGCCGAGTCTGCGTAACGCATCGGCCATGAGGCGGGTGTCCTCGCTGAACAGCGCGCCAGTGAGCGTAACGGGCGTAGCGCCGAGGGCCGCGAGCAAGAGGGCGCGGTTGGTCAGGCTCTTGGAGCCGGGCACGATGACCTCACCGCGGACGGGCCGGGTGAACGGTGTGATAGGTAACAGTTCGGGCAGTGGCATGCGGGAAGGAGACCGGAGATGGGAGGGGGAAGCGGGTGCGACGCCAAGGGGTTTTTGTGGGGGGCCGAGAGTGGTGCGGGCGGGGTGACCGTGCCACGACTCGATCCGGCGCTCGCCGTGAGGAGCGATCAAGGCCCGATCTTTAGAATGCGGTCGTTGTAGCTGTCGGTGATGTAAAGGGTGCCATCGCGGTGGACGGTGACGCCGTGGGGCGGGCGAGTTCGGCTTGATCCGGCGGGACCGTCGTCGCCTGAGTTACTTGGGTTGGATTGGCCGGCGACGTGGGTGAGAACGCCGGTTTTCGTGGCGAGGCGGAGCGGGCGGTGGCCGTTAGCCATTTCAATGATGAAGGCATCGCCGGCGGCGTTGAATTCGACGCCGCCGGGCTCGCGGAGTTCAGCTGCGGCCAAGGACGGCTGCGCCCTCGCGCGGCTAACGAAGGAGGTCGCGGAGGAGGAACGTGGGACCGATAACGGTGAGGATGCGATCGAGGAATCGGGTCGGCATCGGAGTGGATCAGGCGGGCGCCCCCTGAGCCAGGGGCGCTTGGACTTCAGCCGCGGCGCGCCCACCGGATCGTTTTTTGTCGGGCTGTGATTGCGGCTGGCTGGGCCCGCAGGGCGGTGCTCGTCCGTTAGTTCAGCGGGTGCTCTTTGAGCAATTCTTCCGTGGTGTAGAGCATCATGCGTCCGGGGTTTTTGGCGCGGACCTTTTCGACCTCTTCGGCTTTGATGGGAGCGGCTTCGTTGCCAAAACTGTTCCGCACGAAGGTCAGCACGGCCGCAACTTCCACGTCGTTCAACATGCCGCCGAAGGGGGTCATCGGCACCTGACCGTCGTATTTTTTGCCGTTAACCTCGAGCGGTCCCATCAAGCCGTAAAGCGTGAGCTTGATCAGTCGCTCGGAGTCCTCGGTGACCCAAGAATTTTTAGTCAATGGAGGGAACGCGGGGTCGAGGCCTTTGCCGTCCGCTTGATGACAGGTGACGCAGTGGCCTTCGCGCAGGTAGATCTGTTGGCCCGCGAGGTACTGCTCCTGACCGGCGGTGTTGAGGTAGAGCGGGGCGGTGCGTTGCGCGTGCTCGGGCTTCTCGGCTTCCGTGACGCCGGTGAGGCGGTTGGCGGCAGTCTTCACTACCTCTTTGCTCCAGCGGTCGAGCGGTTGGGCCGAACCGATGGCCACGATATTTTTCGCCGCGGGCACATCTGGTAACCAAGATGCCGCGACCACGGCCTCGAGGCGCACGCGGCCCTGCTCATCGGCCGCGGCCTTTTCCAGCAAAGCGGCGTGGTCCGCGATGCGGTGGGTGTTGTAGCGCAGCACGCGGACGGCCGCCGCGCGGGCACGGAAATCGGACGACGCCAGCAACTCGCGCAGCAAGGGTTCGTCCACGGCGTTCATGCCCCAGGTAACCCAGAGCGCCTCGAGTTTTGCGTGGATGTCGGTTTGGGCGGAGGCCCACTTTTTCACGGCGGGTAGGACTTCGGAAACGGGGTGATTACGGATTTCGCGGCGAGTGCGATAGCGGGTGCGGCTCTCGGGTTCATTTAGGTTTTCGAGCAAGGTGGCCAGCGGGGCTCCGGCGATTTGTGCCGGCTTCACCAAGGGCCGCCCGGGATAGGTGATGCGGTAGATGCGGCCGTGGTTCTTGTCGCGCATGGGATCGCGCGCGTTGTGCTGCATGTGTCCGATGAGAATGTTGTGCCAGTCGATCACATAGAGGGAACCGTCGGGCGCGAATTCGAGGTCGACGGGCCGGAAATTACGGTCGGTGCTGGTGAGCAAGTCGTGACGGAACGTGGTCTTCCAACCGGTGCCGTCATCCTCGATCTGGTGTTGTTTGATGCCGAGGAAGCCGATCGCGTTGCCGAGGATGATGTCGCCTTGGACCTCGTCCGGGAAATGGCGGGAGGAGATGATTTCAAGTCCGGAGGTGGGACGCACTTTCTCGGCCGCGGGAATGAGGTCGATGGTCGCCGGCGTCTTGCTCCCGAACGTGGGCTTCACCTGCATGGGCAGGGCCCAGTTCATCTGCGTGCCCGAGGTGAAGAGGAAAAAATCCTGCCCCCATCGGTCGAAGACGTAGCCCCAAGGATTGGGGATGTTCATCTGGATGGTGCGCTCGAGCATCCCGCGCTGCGGGCTGTAGCGGAAGAAGCCGCCGTCAACGCAGCGCACGGGGCCGTAAGGCGTCTCGACATTGCTGTGCAGAAATACGCCCTCGCAGAGCATGAACGCACCGCTGGGGTCGGCGGTGTAAGCGCTGATGGCGTGGTGCGTGTCATGCGTATCGAAACCGCCGAGGATGATCTCCTGGCGGTCGGCTTTGTCATCGCCGTCGGTATCGCGGAGGAGGACAAGATTTGGCTCTTGGGAGAGGTAAACTCCCTCGGGGGCGAATTCGAAACCGATGGGCAGATAGAGATTGTCGGCAAAAACCGTTTCTTTGTCGGCCTTCCCGTCGCCATCGGTGTCTTCGTAAATCAGGAGCTTGTCGTTGGGCAAAGCGTCGCCGGGGCGATAGGCGGGATAGGCCGGCATCGCCGCGACCCAAAGACGGCCCCGGTTGTCGAACGACAGTTGCATCGGGTTGGCGAGATTGGGGAATTCCTTTTCGCTCGCGAAAAGCTCGACCTTGTAACCCGGAGGAACGGTGAGCCCGGCGACGCTTTCGTCGGCCGGGAGGATTTGGGTGGTGCCGTTTTTGATGCTGGGCGCGTAGTTCGTGGGCACGGGCGGCAGGACGTGCGTGGTGCTGTCGTCGACGACGAGGTCGTTCTTACGACCCGCGGCGATATTGTGGATGGCGCTGTCGCGCAACGCGGTCATCTCGCGGGTTTTTTTGACCTCGTCGGGATAATTCTGCGGGCCGTAGGGACCGTAGCGCCGGCCATAGGCATGGACACCGTTCACGAGGTTGTAGTCGTTGTTCCAAAAGTAGTCTTTCTGCGTCACCGCGCGATGAATGAGCGCGGGATCGGCTTTCGAGACGCGCGGTTGCTCGCCGTAGAGTCCGTTCGCAAGCAGCTTGGCGACGAGTTTGTAGCCTTCGTCGTTGGGGATGAAGCCGCCCGTGGTGAGGGGCTCGCGGGCGTCTTTATAGAGCGCCAGCATCGGGTTGAAGAGATCGATGAAGGTGAGGCCGTGTTTTTGCGCGACGGAGAGGATGGCCTTGGTGTAAAGCGCGAGGTTGAGGTTTTCCTTTATCCCGTCGGGCAGATCCCGCTTCGCGGATTGGTTTTCGTAGGCGATCGGCGACACGAGCACGACGCGGGGTGCTGTTTGGCCGTTGTAGGCTTTGCTCAACGTGTGCTGCACCCAGGCTTCCAACTCGGATTCGAAATTGGCGACTTTGCCCGGACCGTCGAACGATTCGTTGTAACCGAAGAAGGCGACGAGGGTGTCGGCTTTGAGGTGCGTGAGCCATTGGTCGGGGGTCGGGAAGAAACCCTCGCCCCGGTGGATTTTGAGTTCGGGGTGGAATTTCTCGGCACCGGGAAACGCCCACTGGGAAGCCCGTGATGGATGCGGCCGAAACCCGGGAGTGTCGCCCACATGACCCATGTTGCGGAAGAACAACGCGTGTTCAGGGTAGCGGAGGGCGAGTTCGGTTTCGATGCGGTGATAGTAAACATCGCGCTCGGCGAGCCCGTTTCCGATGAGCACGATACGTTCGCCTTTTTCCGGAGGTGCGACGACTTGCGGGCGACGGGTGGTGGCCGGACCTGGTTCGGTTTTGAAGGTGTGTGGCGCGTCGTAGATTTTAGGCGGTTGTTTGGCGGCTGGGGCCTTCTTCGCCGCGGGACTGTCTGCGCCTTCAGGTTGTTTCGCGGGTTGATTTTGACCGGTATCGGCAGCGATTTCCTGGGTGACCGGAGTGGCGGCGTGGATCGACGCGGGTAAGGCCAAGGCAGCGACAAATAGAAGGGAAATTTTTGGGATGGTCATTGGGGGCGAGAAGACGATCCAAACCTTACGGCGGTAAAGTGAGACGAGAGAAGCCTGAATCCATTACGGTCCGGAGAGCGGTGAGGTGCGGGGATTTACCGGCGCACCCAAGTCGGCAAAAGCTCCCTTGCCAGAGCGGGCACGACTCGCAACGTGACGGGTTCTCATGAGCACCGCCGTCAAAATCTACGATACCACGTTGCGTGACGGTACGCAGGGTGAAGGCATCAGCTTCTCGGTCGCCGACAAGTTGCGCATTGCCGAGCGGCTCGACCAGTTCGGGGTGGACTACATAGAGGGCGGTTTTCCGGGCTCCAATCCGCGCGACATCACGTTTTTTGCCGAGGCAAAGCACTTGAAGTTAAAGCACGCGCGGCTCGCGGCGTTTGGTTCGACCCGGCGCGCGGGTGCGAAGGCCGACGAAGATCCTCAATTGCGCACCCTTCTCGACAGCGGGATGCCGGTGATGACGATCGTCGGGAAAACGTGGACGCTCCACGTCACGGAAATCCTGCGGACCACGCTCGAAGAAAACCTCGCGATGATCGAGGACTCGACCCGCTACCTCGTCGCGCAAGGCCGCGAGGTAATCTACGATGCGGAGCATTTTTTCGACGGCTATAAATCCGATCCGGAGTATGCGATCCGCACGCTGGCGGCGGCGGTGCGCGGCGGGGCGAGCAACCTTTCGCTTTGTGATACCAACGGCGGGACGCTCGTCGATGAGTTCAAGGCGATCGTGGGTCATGCGGTGCGTGAGTTCGGCGCGGAGAAGATCGGCGTGCATTGTCATAACGACAGCGGGCTCGGCGTGGCGCTGACGCTCGCGGGCGTGACCGCGGGCGCGACGCTCGTGCAAGGCACGGCAAACGGCTATGGCGAGCGCGTGGGTAACGCCAACCTCACGACGGTGCTGGCCAATCTGTTTCTCAAGATGGACTGCACGGCGCGGTGCGCGGCGAATCTGGCGCAGCTGCGCGATCTTTCGCTCTTCTTCGACGAATTGGCGAATCTGCGGCCGGACCCGAAGGCGCCGTTCGTTGGGTTGTCGGCGTTCGCCCACAAAGGCGGGCTGCACGCCAACGCGGCGCAAAAAGTGGCGCGGAGTTACGAGCACATCGACCCGGCGTTGGTGGGCAATCGCACGCGGGTGTTGGTGTCGGACATGGCGGGACGGAGCAGTCTCGCGCTGAAGGCGAAGGAACTTGGGCTCGAACTCGACGAGAAGCGGCCGGAGATGAAGGCTTTGATCGAACAACTGAAGGAGCGGGAGTTTCGGGGCTACGAATACGAGGCGGCGGATGCGTCGTTCCGGTTGTTGATCTCGGCGGCGCTGGGCGAGCGAAAGACGTTTTTCGAAGTTGAGACCTACCGCGTCATCATGGAGCGGCACGGCGAGGAACTGTGGTCGGAGGCAACCGTGAAAGTGAAAGTCGGAGGTCAGTCGGTGCACACGGTGGCGGAGTGCACCGGGCCGGTCGGGGCGCTGGACAAGGCGCTGCGGCTGGCGTTGGAGAAGACGTATCCGCAACTGCGTGAGTTGGTGTTACGGGACTACAAAGTGAGAATTTTGGAGAGCGGAGCCGGGACGAACTCGCGCACGCGGGTGCTCATCGAGAGTGGCGACGGCAAAGCCGTCTGGGGGACGGTGGGCGTGAGCGACAATATCATCGACGCCAGCTGGGAAGCCTTGCGCGACGCGGTGGAATACAAGCTGGCGCGCGGTTGAGGGGGCGGGAACCTCCGCCGGGAGGCGTTCAAGATTGGTCGGAAAAATATCTTGAACTCCGCGGGGCGAGCCGAGACTTTGCACCCTCACTTTGGGGTAGGATACTCAAGTGGCCAACGAGGGGAGACTGTAAATCTCCTGGCTTACGCCTTCTCTGGTTCGAATCCAGATCCTACCACCACTTTCAGCCCCAAGCGGTTGCGCCGCTCTCGGCGACGCCGCGAAGAGAAGGAATGTCGGCCGTCAGGAAACGATGAGCGGATCGCCGCTTTCGGATGTAATGGGCATCGGCTTGTAGACCTTGACCGTTCCTTCGGCCATAAAGCGTGGGAAGATGAGGCTGGGTTCGGCCGAAAGGTGCCCGTGATTCGCCAGTTGTAGCATCAGGCGCGTCAGGCGGTGGGCGAAGGTTTCGCTCTCGATTCGATAATGCGAAATGATGTTTTCGTAGTATTGATCATGGTCGCGGGCGATCAGGGAGGTGCGGTCGGGAACCTTGATCCCGCGTTTGAGGAGGTGGATCAGCACGAAAAACATGAAGCGCGGCTTGGCGACCAGCAGGGCGGTCGGCGGATGGCGTGAGCCGAACAAGTTGTCGAGCTTCGTGGCGAGATGGGCGGCCGTGCCGTTGTGGCGGACGATCAGCGTTTCGGAGGGATCTTCGTCGGAGCGGGGTGCCGATCCCTCTTTGAACCCTTCCTCGCTTACCAAGTCGCCGGCGACGTTTGAATTGGGCACAATGAAAGCGATGCGTTTGTGACCTTTGGCCCGCAAGGTTCCGGCCGCATGTCGGCAGACCGACCGATAGTCGACGTCCAGTGACGGCAGTTTCACCGTCGGATGGCACGAGCCGAGCACCAGCGCCGGAATCGCATTCGCCGCAAACCACTCTTGCAACTCCTTGCCGAGGGAGAGCAGGACGCAGCACAGCACCCGGTTCTGCCGCAGAAATGCCTCGATTTTGCGCCGTTGGGTGGTGGCGCTGTTGGGCGGGCAAACCAAGACCTCGGTGGTGAAGCCCTGCTCCGCCAAATGCGACCGCATGTCGCTGATCCCGCGATAGGACGTGAGACTCATCTGGATGAGCGGTTGGTGGGAGACCAACACAATGAGCCGGGTTTGCGGTCGGACGGCCCCGGACGCGGTCGGCTGCAAACGGTGGCGCTTGCCGTGGTGGATCTCGATCAGCCGCTCCTTGGCGAGCTGTCGGAGCGCGGTGCGGATAGTGGGCCGACTGACTTTGAACATCTCGCAAAGGCGCCGTTCGCTGGGCAGATATTCCTGCCAGACGTTGTTTTGAACCGCCTTCTGGATGGCGGTGGCGGTTTGGGCGGACAACGAGAGACGTCGCGGGATTTCGAGGGCTCCGGGTTGGGTGCTCATTAGAGTCTGCCGGTATAGCGTGCGGTAGCATCGGGCTTTGGAAGCCCAATTTTGGACCGACGAACGCATCTCTGTGCTCGTTCCGCTTTGGCCGGCAATGCCGACTCCGTTGAATCCTGACCTGAGCGAAGACCTGAACTCCTAGCCGCCGCTGGTGACGGCCGCGGTGTGCTGGTTACGGCGGTGGACCGTCGGATATCGGTGGCATTTGATATGACCAGTCCGTCGCCGTTGTTTGCCGGCGAATTAGTCTGAATAGAAGCAGTGTCTGTTCCAGTATCCTGGCTCTCCGGATTTTCCGCCCAATCTATGTCGGTTCTGCTTCCTCCTTTGCTACGCTTGCTTGTTCCCTGTGGCATGGTGCTCGCGCCGTTCTTTTTGGCCGCGAATGGCACCGCTTCTGAAGCGGACTGGACTCGCCAACCTGCTTATCCGCTCGCGCCCGGCATGGCGGGCATCATCGCCGGTGCTCACGGTGGCGTGTTGATCGCGGCCGGCGGCGCGAATTTCCCGGACAAGATGCCGTGGGACGGCGGGAAGAAGATATACTACGACGAGATCTTCGTGATCACGCCGGGTGAAACGGCGTGGCGCTCGGCGGGCAAGTTGCCGGAGCGACGGGCTTACTCGGCGAGCGTCTCGATCGCGGACGGTGTGCTCGTAGTCGGCGGCGAAAATTCCGACGCCATTTTCCAAGACACCCTGATACTGCGTTGGGACGGTAAGGCGGTTGTGGTTGAGCGCGGGCCGGCTCTGCCCGCGCCGCGGACGAGTCAGGTCGCGGCGGTGCTCGACGGGAGCGTCTACGTGGCGGGCGGCTATGCGCCCGGAGCGGTGCGCATGAGCAGCGGAGATTTTTGGCGGCTTGATTTGGCGCAGCGCGCGGTGGGCTGGAAAAAACTGGCGACCTGGCCGGGGCCGACGCGGGCGCAGGGGACGATCGCGGCGCTCGACGGGGCGATCTATTTGATCAGCGGTTTGGAGATGACCGTCGACGCCGAGGGCAAGGCGAAGCCGACTTACCTTGGCGACGCCTATTGCTACCGCGCGGAAAAATGGGAGCGGTTGCCCGACATGCCGTGGACAGCGATCGCGGCGCCTTTTCCCGCGCCGGTGTCGGCCAATCCCGGACGCGTCTGGGTGCTCGGTGGCGTCGATAGCCGGATGGTGGGCAAGGTCCCGCGCGACACGCGGGTGCCGGACCACATGATGTATTTCGATGTCGCGGCGCACGCTTGGAAGACGGTGGAGGAGCGCTGGCCGGATCCGGTCGTGACGGCACCGACCGTGCAGATTGGCGGTGTGTGGTGGATTGTTTCGGGTGAAATCATGGCCGGGGTGCGCACGACGAGTGTGTGGTCGTGGAAACCGGGAGCGGTGAAATGAGTGCGGTGGAAGTTACTCCGATGCGCGCGTGGATGACGGTCGCGCTTCTCTGGTTCGTCGGGTTTCTGAACTACCTTGATCGCGTGATGATCACGACGATGCGGCAATCCATCGTGGATGTGATCCCGATGACTGATGCGCAGTTCGGTCTGCTGACGACGATTTTCCTGATCGTTTATGGAGTGCTGAGTCCGTTTGCGGGTTATCTCGCGGATCGGTTCAACCGCAGTCACGTGATCGTTTTGAGCCTCGTCGCCTGGTCGGTGATCACCTGGCTCACGGCGCACGCGACGACGTATGGCGAGTTGCTCGCGACGCGGGCGCTCATGGGCATCAGCGAGGCGTGTTACATCCCGGCGGCGCTGGCGTTGATCGCGGATTACCACGGCGTCAAAACCCGCTCCTTGGCGAACGGCGTGCACTTGAGCGGCGTGATGGTGGGGGCGGGGATGGGCGGGGTTGGAGGCATGATCGCCGAGAGTCACGGATGGGCGCAGGCGTTTGAGTGGTTCGGCCAACTCGGCGTAGTGCTCGCGATCGTGACGGCGATTTTTCTGCGTGATCAGCGCGTGTTGGCGGCGGGCAAGACGGCGACAACGCCCGCCGTGGAGAATGTGAAGCTGGGCGAGGCGCTCCGGAGTTTGTTTGGCAGCCGGGCCTTTCTGTTGGCGCTCGGTTACTGGGGCCTGCTTGGCATGAGTGTGTGGTCGGTCGTCGGGTGGATGCCGACTTATCTGAAGGAGCACTTTTCGCTCGGTCAGGGCGTCGCGGGAATTTCCGCGACGGGCTATTACCAAGGCGCATCGATCGTCGGCATTTTGTTCGGCGGTTGGCTGGCGGATCGCTGGAGCCGGACGCGACCGGATGCGCCCTTGCTCGTGCCGCTGATCGGATTGGGCGTGGCGGCGCCGGCCATATTGCTGGCCTCGAGCACGAATGTGCTGCCGCTCGCGCTCGGTGGGCTGATGGTGTTCGGCCTCACCAAGTCGTTTGCCGATGCCAACATGATGCCGATTCTCACGCTAGTCTCCGACAAGCGCTACCGCGCGACCGGCTACGGCGTGCTCAATCTTTGCGCGTGCGTCGTCGGCGGCATCACGATCTACGCGGGCGGGATGTTGCGGGACGCGAAGATCGACGTGAGCAATGTGTTTCACTTCGGCGCCGCGAGCATCGTGGTGTGCGCGGTGCTGCTCTATTTCGTGAAGCCGACAGGACTTTCAAAAAAATGAATGCCCCGACTTCCGTAGTGCGCCTCGCCGGGCTGATCGGGTCGTTCCTCGTGGGACTGGCGACGCTCCTCGGGGCAGAGATCGAGCTGCAGGAAAAAGTGCGCGACCTCGGGGCGGCACCGCAGGGACCGTTTGTGCGGACCGGTGACGGCGCAATTTTGGGCGTCGACGAGCGGGGTGGCTTGATTTCCCGGGATGACGGCACGACCTGGATGCCGCGCCCGCTTTACGATTCGTCTACTTACCGGTCGAGGCCCGAACGCGCGCTGTTGCGAACGAAAGAGGGCATCTTGCTCTATGCGTTTCTCAACGAGAACGAGAAGGTCTTCAAGTGGGACGACAAGCAGGGCGGGCCGCTCGCAGGCTGTCGTTTGCCCATGTGTTTGTCCCGCAGCGAAGATGACGGGAAAACCTGGGCGGCCCCGGTTCTGTTGCAGGAGGGGTGGTGCGGGGCGGTGCGCCAGATGATCCAATTGCGGTCGGGGCGCATCGTCCTCGTATCGCAGGTGGCCAAGGCCAACCCCGGGCGCCATGTGACGGTCACTTATTTGTCCGACGATTTGGGCAAGACTTGGCGGGTGGGCGAGGTGATCGATCTGGGAACCGAGGGAAACTACGCGGGCAAAGTTGCCGGGCTGACGGCCGCGACTCACGGCGGCGGAATCGAGGGCACGATTTTTGAAAAGCAGGCCGGCGGGGCAAAACTCCTGTTGCGGGTTCCGCACGGTTACCTGCACGAGCTGACTTCGAGCGATGGCACCCAATGGAAAGCGAGCATGCCTTCGACGATCGAGGCGAGCGATTCGCCGGCCATGGTGGTGCGGCTGGCGAGCGGGCGGTTGGCGTTGGCTTGGAACCGCTACCGCGACCCGGTCGCGCGGGAGGGACGCAGAGATGAACTCTCGATTGCCTTCTCGGAGAACGACGGCCTCACGTGGACGATACCCCAAGTGATCGCGCGCAACCGCAAGGTCGACGGTGGGCGTGAGTCGCGGCGGTGGATCTCCTATCCCTACATCTTCGAGCCGACGCCGGGCCGGGTCTGGGTCTCCACGATGCAGGGCAACGTGCGGGTAGAGCTCAACGAATCTGATTTCATTACGCCGGTCGCGGCCCCGCTTGGCGGGCGATCTGTGCGCATTTTGGCGCTGGGCGATTCCATCACACGGGGCGCCCGGCCGGGGGTGGGTCCAAACGTGGCGTTCCCCGCGCAGCTGGAAGCTGCGCTGCGCAACAAAGGCGTGCGGGCAAGCGTCCACGGGGTCGGCATCGGCAGTGAACGCACCGACTTGGCACTGGCGCGGCTGGAGCGGGACGTGCTTTCCCAGCGCCCCGATTTGGTCACGGTGATGTATGGTACCAACGACAGCCGAGTGGACCGAGGAAAACAGACATCGAGGCTCACCGCCGACGCCTTTGAATCGAACCTCAACGAGATGATCGCCCGGCTGCGTGGGGCGAAGATTCAGGTGGTCCTGATGACCCCGCCCCGCTTCGCGGAGGAATTTCCCCGGGATGGCTTGGGCGATGAGTCCAACGTAAAACTTGCCCCGTTCACGGACCGAGTCCGCAAATTGGCCGCGCAAATGGGCGTCCCGCTGGTCGATCATTTCGGCGGTTGGACGGAACTGCAGCAGCGGGGGCAACGATTGCAGGAATGGACGACCGATGGTTGCCATCCAAACAGCGTTGGGCATAGCGATCTGGCCGATCGGGCAACGGCGGTGATCGCCCCGTTGGCTGCCGCAATTTCTTTATCTTCCCTATGATCTCTACAAATCCCCTAAGGTGGCTTGGTGGTATGCTCGTGATAATTGGACTCGGCTGGTTGTCCCAGCCGGCGAGGGCGGCCGGATCGATGCCGGGTGCGACGGTGCTGGAGTTGGCGCCGGGGCCGGGCAATCCCCGGAACAGTGAGGGTGCTTTCCTCGATTTGAGCGACGGGCGAATCCTGTTTGTTTACAGTCGGTTTGTGGGCACGTCGCATTCCGATGCGGCCAAGGCGCGATTGGCGGCGCGCCGTTCCTCGGACGGTGGGGCGACGTGGTCCGAGGATACTTTGATTGAGACGCCGGAAGAGAACGACGTGATGAACGTGATGAGTGTCTCGCTCGTGCGTTTGGGAAACGGCGAAATCGGCCTGTTCTATCTGCTGCGCCGTAGCTGGCATGACATGCGGATGTGGTGTCGGCGTTCCGGCGATGAAGGCAACACCTGGGGCCCGGCCGTGCAGTGCATGCCCGTGGCCGGTTACTACGTGGTCAACAACGACCGCGTGGTGCGCTTGAAGTCGGGGCGGCTGGTGATTCCCGCCGCGCTCCACCGCAATTTTGCCGACCGGAACGAGGCCTCGGCCGTCGACTGGCGTGGAATCGCGGAGTTTTTCTTGTCCGACGACGACGGCCGCACGTGGCGCAAGGCCCGCGGCTATTGCACGCTGCCGGTGGTGCACACCAAGAGCGGGTTACAGGAACCGGGCCTCATCGAGCTCGGTAACGGGGTGCTTTGGGCGTGGGCGCGGACCGATCTGGGCCGCCAATACGAATTTTTCTCCCACGACGGCGGAGAGACGTGGAGCGTCCCGGCGCCGTCCCGTTTCACGTCGCCCAACTCGCCGTTGTCCATGAAGCGGATGCCTGCGTCGGAGCGCCTGTTCGCGATTTGGAATCCGGGGCCGGCCTACGAGACCAGACCGCTGCAGCCCATTGGCGGCGACCGCACGCCGCTGGTGGCGGCGCTGGGCTCGACGCCGGACGGCCGATGGAGCCGGGCGGTCGTGATCGATGGGAAAGACGGCGTCGACGAAGGGTATAGTTACACGGCCATCCATTTTACGCCCGACGGGGTGCTTTTGGCCTACTGCGCCGGCGGCGCGGCGGACAAACACCGCCTCGCCAAGCTTCGCATCAAGAAGCTGCCTTTGTCCGATTTCAAATAGACCGCTATCCCGGGATCACGCGCCGTGGTCACAAAGTATTACCTGTCAAATCACCTCGGATGGGCCGGGGCGAAAAGCAGGATTCCGGCAGCGCGGAGCCGGCGATCCGGCCTTCTGACGTCCAACCTAGAATTTTGCCTTATGACCACGTCCCGATCACTCCGAATGCTCGTCTCGCGTTTCCGCGAAGTGGGTTCACTTTTTCTCTTCCTCGCATTGTTGGCCGGATTGATCTCGGGAACGACAACAGCCTACGGCCAAGGTCCGGCTGCGATCGGCGTGATCGAAGGCAGCGTCGTGGGCGCCAGCAATGGCAGCTCGCTCAACAACGCGCGGGTGGCCGTTGTGGGCACCACGATTGAAACTACGACCGACGAGACCGGTCGCTATCGTTTGGTCGGGGTTCCGGCCGGCGCCGTGCAGTTGCGCGTGTCCTATGCGGGGATGGAGTCGAAGACCGCCGCCGTGACCGTCGGCACCGGCGGGGCGGTCCGCCAAGATTTTGAGCTCATGATTCCGCGCAGCAGCACGACGCTGGACGAAAAGAGCATGGTAAAACTCGAAAGCTTCGTCGTGGAGTCGACGGCGCTCAGCGCGGCGGCGGCGGCAATCAACGAGCAGAAGATGTCGCCCAACATCAAAAACGTGATCGTGCTCGACGAGATCGGCGACCTTGGGGACGGCAACATCGGCGAGTATCTGAAATACACGCCGGGCCTTTCGATCGTGAGCGGACCCCAGACGGCGGCGACGGCATCCATCCGCGGACTGCCGGGCAGCGGCATTGTTTTCATGATCGACGGCGCCGAAGTTTCTTCGCCGGCGGCGGACCGTTCGTTCGACCTCGCGGCGAGCTCGTCTGGCAGCGTGGACCGGATCGAAATCACAAAGGTGCCGACACCCGACCGTCCGGCCAATGCCGTCGGTGGCACGGTCAACATCATCGGCAAAAGCGGATTTAATGTGAAGAAGCGCGTGCTGAAGGTGAACACCTACGGCGCTTACAATTCCGACAACCGCCTCCAGCCGCCCGGCTTGAGCGACACCGTCGGCAGTGATTCCCGTTCAAAGGCGCGGGTGCTCCAGCCCGGCATTGACGTCAACTATGCCCATCCGGTGAACCAGTCCTTCGCGTTCACGATCAACCTGAGCCAACTCACCCGTGTCTACGACATGGACTACGATTCGCCGACGTGGGATCTCTTTCGGGGCGTTCAAACGGTGAGCACGGAGCAAAACGTCCTGCAGACCACCGAACGCCAATTGGCTTCGACCACGTTGGATTGGCGCATCAACCGCGAGGATTCGTTCCGGCTGAATCTTGAGCACGTGCAGATCAACACGCCGACCCGGCAGAATATTTTTGCCGTGGCTTGGGGCGCCGGCAACACGGGCGGCGCCGATTTCACCCAAGGCGCGGCGACCGGGGTGGACACGGTGCGCCAGACGATGACCTACGGTGACCGCAAGCGCGGAACGTCCTCGGCGGTGCTCCGCTACAACCACGACGGCAAAATCTACAAGATCGATGCCAACGCCAATTTCTCGCGCAGCTGGGATGAACGGGAAGACCTGAAGAACGGATTCTTCCGCACCGTCGGCATCTTCTCCCAAGGCTCGCTGCGGGTGCGGGCCGACGGCCTCAACGGCATCTATTCGCGGCGCGCGCCGACCCTTACGGTCACGAACCGGGCCGGCCAAGCGGTCGATCCCTACGACAATGCGAACCTGACTTTGGGCAATCCCACCAGCCAGCCCAACGAGATCCGTTCCGACATGCGCAGCGTTTCGGCCAACATCGCCCGCAGCTTCGCCTTGGCGGCTCCGACGACGATCAAGGCGGGTTTTTCGATCAATCGGCAGAGGAAGGACAACACCTCGGTGCTCAAGACCTGGACGTTTGCCCCGCCCGCGACGGTCAGCCGGCTGGCCAAGGACCACGACCTTACCAACGATATGCTTTCCCAGCAGTCGTTCTTTAACGACACGTTGAAGGTGAAGTGGGTCAGCCCGACCAAGTATTACGACCTCTTCAAGGCGCACCCGGATTGGTTTACGATCAGCGACGCCGCGACGCACCAATCCGCTGTGACCAACTCCAGATATTTTCAGGAGACAATCTCGGCGGCCTACGTTCGCACCGACGTGAAATACTTTAACAACCGACTTTGGCTGGTCGGCGGCGTGCGTTTCGAGCAGACCGACGATATTGGGGCCGGCCCCTTGAATGACATTCGCGCCACTTACCAGCAGGACGCCAACGGCAACCTGCTCCGCGACAGTGCGGGTCGCTTCATCCCGGTCACGAGCGACGCCTTGGCGACGGCCCAACTTCGCTACAAAGAACGCGGCACGACCGCCGATCGGTCTTACTCGGGATATTACCCGAGCTTCAACAGCACGTTCTATTTCACCGAGGCGCTCGTCGCCCGGGCCGCCTACGCAAAGACTATCGGCCGGCCGAACCTGAATGAAATCATCCCCGGCATCACGGTGGCGGACCCGGGCGCGGCTGCGGGTGCCCGCACGGCGACAATCGTCAACAGCGGTCTGCAACCGTGGAGCGCCGACAATTTCGACCTGTCGCTGGAAACTTACAGCCTCAAAGGGGCGACGATTGCCTTCAGTCTCTTCCAAAAGAACATCACGGGATTTTTCGTCGATACCCGCGTGCCGGCCACGCTTGAACTGCTGCAAAGCTACGGGCTTTCGGACGACTATTTGGACTACGAGATCATTTCCACGGAAAATGGGGGCAGCGCGACCGTCAAGGGTTACGAGGCCAGCTGGCGCCAGTCGCTCCATTTCTTGCCCTCATGGGCCAAGGGGTTTTCGACATTTGCCAACGCGACGATCTCCCAAGTCAGCGGGGAGAACTCCGCCGACTTCACGCCGTTTGCCCACAAGAACCTAAACTGGGGAGCGAGCTATATCCGGAAAAAATTCTCCTTCCGCTTCAACGCGGCTTACGCCTACCGGGTGAGCGGAGCGGCGGTGGCGCCAAGCGCCACGGTGCCGGCCGGCACCCGTTCCTATGTCGCGCCGCAGATCACGCAGGACTGGTCGTTTGAATATCGGTTCGCCAAAAATTTCAGCCTTTACGGTGGCGCCCGCAACTTCACCGGTATCGCGAAACGCACCGAGCGTTCCGGTCCCGGCACCCCGGTATGGACCCGGCCGCAAACCTACCAAAATTTCGGCACGCTCGTGACCCTGGGTGTTCGCTCGGGATTTTGATTCGCCCGGCGTGAGATGACGACCCCGCGCCTACGCCTCAGCACTTGGCTCTGTGCCGTCGTGCTGGGCGTGGGGGCAAGAGCGCAGCCGGAGCCTTCCGGCCGGGCGACGGAGATTACGTTCTTTGCCAACGCGGAGAACCTCACGACGCCGGCGGTCCGTTATACGGGAACGCCGTGGACGGCAGATGCGGGCGGGTTTTTGCGGGGCACCGGCCGGGGGAAACGGTTGCTGGCGATCCGGGCTCCGGCCGCCGGAGATTTCCGGGCGGAGTTTGAACTTAGCCTCGCGGCGCCGAAGCGGGAGTCGGCGATCGTGTTGGGGGCGGACGGCGAGCTGTCGCTCACGGTGGGCGCCGCGTCTTGGCAATTGCGCGGGCGTTTTTTCCGGGCGTCGGACCGGCCGGTCACGATCACGGCGCCGGGGTTGAAAGCCGGGCAACGGTTTAAGCTCACGATCGAGCGGATTGGCGCCGAGGTGATGGTGGCGGTGGACGGCGCGTTGATTCATCGGGGCGCGTGCAGCCGGGGTGAGCTGGGCGCGCTCGGCCTCGATCCGGGAACCGGCGCGGTGAATCTCTACGGGTTTTCCGCGCGGGGATTTTTTTCGGCGGATGAACGGGCGCCGAAGCCTTTTGGCAATCCGTTCGGGCTGCAGTTGCGGCCGGTCCCAAGCGAGCCTCAGGTGGTTTTTGCGCCGGTGATCGTCCGCGAGGCGCTCACCAACGAGAGTTCGATGATCCGTCGTCGCGATGGCGCCCTCGAGATCTATTCAGTCACCAAGCCGGCGAGCGATTCTGTAAGTCTGGAGCGATCCCGGGATGGTGGACTCACTTGGTCTGAGCCCGAGGTCGCTTTCCGTTTGCCCGGCAAGGCTTACTATGCGGTCCAAGCGCTGGAGGCGGCCGATGGTGTTGTCCATGCCGTGGTGCACCTCGCGGGCGAGGGACCGGGGGGCTATCGCGGGCGGCTCTACGAGGTTTATCATGCGACGCTACCCTCAGGTTCCGGGCAGTGGACCGAGCCGCAGCGCGTCGTTCCCGGCTACGTGGGGTCGATCCGCGGGTTCATCCAATTGCGGTCGGGGCGAATTTTGTTGGCGGTCGGGCGCGCAATTCCGGCTCGGGAACAGCCGCCCGCGACCGGTCCGGATCTGGGTTGGAACGATACGTTCGTCTACCTCTCGGATGACCAAGGGCGGACGTGGCGGGCGTCGCCGGATCAACTCTCGATTGAATTGAAGACGGCGAATGCCACCCGCTACGGCGCGGTGGAACCGGCTCTGCTGGAACTCCGGGACGGTCGCGTGTGGATGCTGGTGCGCGATCGACAGGGGCGGCTTTTCCAATCGTTTTCGCAGGACGGCGAACGTTGGTCGCAGCCGGCCCGGACCGACATCGTTTCTTCCGATTCACCCGCGGCGTTGTTGCGCCTGAGCAGCGGCAAAATCCTGCTGCTCGTCAACGGGTGCCAGAATTGGAGCGACCCGCGGAGCTACGCGATGGGCGGGCGCGAGGTGTTGCACGCGGCCATCAGTGCCGACGAAGGTGCGACGTGGTCCGGCTTCCGCGAGGTCCTGCATGAAACCAATCTGGTGAGTGGCGGCGACCGCGGCACCGCGTATGCGACGGCGGCGGAAAACGCGCTGGGCAAGGTCGTGGTCGTGAGCGGGCAGGGCGAGGGAAAGCGGGCGGTGGTGACTTTTGACCCGCGATGGCTGGAGGAGCGGCAGGTGCGGGACGATCTGACGGCAGGACCCGTCGGTTGGACCCAATATGGTGACGATGGCATCCGCAGTGAGACCACCTCGGAGGGGGCCCGCGTGGCGGCGATTTCGGTCAAAGCCGACGGGCTTTGCGGTGCCCTGTGGAATTTCCCCGCTGCAGTGACCGGCGAGTTGCGCCTACGCCTGCGGTTGCCCGCCCAAGCGCAACACGTGCGGCTAGCGCTGACCGACCACTTTAACCGCATCGATGACCGCCGCGCTATGGAGCACGCGGTGTTTGCGCTGGAAGCCGGGAAACTGGGGCTCGTGGGCGACGGACGTTGGCGTGACTTGGTGTTCCGCTGGGATAGAACCACCGCCATGGGCGAGTTAACGGTTGAAGTGGACGGGAAGGTTGTGGGGCGCACGGCGGCGCAGCGGGTCGCGCCTTTTGGCGTCAACTATCTGCGGATCGAGTTTCGCGGTGCGGCCGATGAAGGCCAAGTGGCGGTCGGTGAGCTTTCGGCCCAACTCAAATGATGAAACACCACATCTTGCTCTTCCTCGGACTCATCGTGTGTTGCTCGGCAGCGCCGCGGGCGCGGCCCGATTTCGGTCTCGTCTTCAACGACGATGCCGATCTCGCGTTTGTTTTGCCGGACCGGCTGCAGTCGGAAGCGCTTTTGCGCGCCAACGTGCGGGCGCTCGCGGATACCCCGGTCAAGACGTTGGTCTATTGCATCGGAATGGGGGGCGACCTGCTCTACTACAATACGGAGGTCGCGAGCCGCGTCGGCTGGCGGAAAACGCCCGACGAGAAGCCCGGATCGCTGATGGAGAAACGCATGGAGAATGCGCGGATCTGCCTCGCTCAGGGTGCCGACGCGGTGCGAACCGCCGGCGAAACGGCGAAGCAGTTGGGGCTTCGGTTTATTCCGAGTCTCCGGATGAACGACGCCCATTTCATGTCCGACCCGGACGGCCACGCGATGACGAGTGAGTTCTGGTTCAAGCATCGCGCGGACTACACGATCAAGGACTCACCGTTGGCCTTCCAGCCGGCCTATGGAAACCTGCTCGACTACAGCCATGCGGCCGTGCGGCAACTCCGGCTCGACACCGTCTTCGAAGCCCTGGCCCGCAACCGCGATCTCGTCGACGGCTTTGAACTCGATTTCAACCGCTTCCAGGTGTTCTTCCCCAGGGGCCGGGCAGCGGCGGGAGCCCCGCTCATGACCGATCTCGTGCGCCGCGTGCGGGCGCGACTCGACGAATTGGCGGCCAGCGAGAAACGCCCGATGTATCTTTTTGTGCGTGTGCCGCCGTCGTTGGCGGATAGCTCCGCGGCCGGGTTGGAGGTCGAGCAGTGGATGGCCGAGGGCCTGGTGGATCTCGTTTCCCCCGCACAAATCATGACGCTCGCGTGGGACATGCCGATCGCGGACCTCGTCGCGCTGGGGCGCCAACACGGCGTGCGCGTGCATCCGTCACTGTATCCCCGCACCTCGTGGCGGGTGCCGTTTCCGGCGCCGGCGGCCTCGCGTTACGCCGGCGGGGTGGTCGGCCGCGACGCCTCGCTGGAGGAAATCCGGGGGGCCGCCCGCAACTACCGGGCGTTGGGGGTGGATGGGTTTTACCTCTTCAATTTCTACAATGCGTTCGGTTCCGTGCGTCCTCATGACAGCCGGCTCTACCGGGTTTTTCGCGACCTCGCCCGTCCGGAGAATCTGGAGGGGCAGACCGCCGTCTATTCTGTGACGAAGAGCTACTATTTTGACGGGCCCAATTCCTATGCCTACGGCAAACAATTGCCGGCCAAGCTGGCGTCCGGAAGCGAACTGCGACTCAGCCTGCCGGTGGGTGAAGACCCGAAGGCGGCGACGTTTCCGCTCCGGTCGGCTGATTTGAGAATCGGGTTTCGCGCGCTGGCACCCGAGTCGAACGTGGTCGTGACGTTGAATGGTCGGACGCTCTTCAGCGGTTTGCCCGCAAGCGGCGCGCGATTTGTGACCCGTGAATTCGTCACCAAGCCGTCGCGTCAGCCGGACCTCGCCGAGGAGTATTTGCATGTGGCGTTGTCGAATGAGGCGGTGATCGCGCCGGGCCTAAATGACTTCCGTGTGAGTGTCGTGGGCGGATCCAAGCCCGTCGAGGTGACCGATCTCGAAGTGCGTTACGATTACCAGAACGACCTCGGGCAGATCTGGAACCGGGTTCCCGCCCGTTAGAGGCGCCCTGTTTTTCGCCGCATCCTTTACCTTCGAAAACTCCCAAGATCATTTTCAAAGGGCGGAAAAGCGTCGCCGACGTCGTGAACAATGGCCCCGCTAAATGAAGGCGCTGATTCCGCTCGGCCTTGCGTGCGGCGCAACCCTCCGCGAACGCGAAGTGGCAGGCCTTTCCCCACCGCCCTAGTCTCCGCGCCAGCGCAGATCGATTGACCGTGTTTCAGATGGCGATGGGCCTCGAAACTAAAGCAACCCGGCGTTGGCGAAACTGTAGTAGCCGAGGCCGGCGGGATCGGCGGTGGGGCGGCCCATGATCAGATGGTCGATGAGCGGGATATCGACGGCCTTGGAGGCGGCGAAGATTTGCCGGGTGATCGCGATATCGGGCGCGCTGGGGGACGGGTCGCCGCTGGGGTGGTTGTGGACGCAGATGACGGCGCTGGCGGATTCACGCATCGCGGCGCGAAACACTTCGCGCGGGTGGGCGAGGGTGCTGTTGGCGGTGCCGGAGGTGATTTCCTCACGGCGGATGAGCCGGTTGCGGCGGTTGAGGCTGAGAATCCAAAACTTCTCCACGTCGAGGCCGGCGACGATGGGTTGCATGTAGGCGAAGATGAGATCGGCGCGGGTAAGCAGCGGGGCTTCGCCCGTCTGTTGGCCCAATACCCGACGGGCAACTTCGATGACGGTGACGAGTTGCAGGGCTTTGACCGGGCCGATGCCTTTGAATTTGCGGAAGTCGGCGGCGGACCAGCCGATGAGACCGGCGAGCGAGCCCGCGTCCGCGACGAGGCGCTGGGCGAGAGTAAGGACATCTTGGCCGCGGGTGCCGCTGCGCAGGAGCATCGCGAGGAGTTCGGCATCGCCGAGAGCGGCGGCTCCGAATTTTTGGAGCCGTTCCTGCGGGCGTTCCCCGAGCGCCGTCGCTTGCAGGCGATTCTCGGGGGAGGGGGGCGGGGCAGGGTCGCTCATCGGGTGGCGCAAGTTTCTGGTTGATAGGGCGGAGGTGAGCAATTCCCGTTCTCGGCATGGCGTCATCAACGTTGCGGGTAGTTGTCTGGGGCGAGAACGTGCACGAGCATACCAACGCCAAGGTCGCGGCGGTTTATCCGCACGGTATGCATACGGTAATCGCGGCCGGTCTGCGGGAGTTGCTGCCGACGGCCGAAGTGAGCACGGCGACGTTGCAGGAAGCGGAGCACGGTCTGACCGAGGCGCGGCTGGCGGAGACCGATGTGCTGACGTGGTGGGGGCACAAGGCGCACGGCGAGGTGAGTGACGAGGTGGTGGCGCGCGTGCAGAAACGCGTGCTGGAGGGCATGGGCCTGATCGTGCTCCATTCGGGGCACTTCTCGAAGATTTTCAAACGGCTGATGGGCACGACGTGCTCGTTGACGTGGCGCGAGGCGGACGAGAAAGAGCGTCTCTGGGTCTGCAATCCCGGGCATCCCATCGCACAGGGCATCGGGCCGTATTTTGAACTGCCGCGGGAGGAAATGTATGGCGAGCCGTTTGGCGTGCCGCCGCCGGAGGAGCAGGTGTTTATCTCGTGGTTCGAGGGCGGTGAAGTGTTTCGCAGCGGGTGCTGCTACACGCGGGGTAACGGGAAAATATTTTATTTCCGGCCGGGGCACGAAACGTATCCGACGTATTTCGATGCGAACGTGCGGCGGGTGCTGGCCAACGCCGTGGAGTGGGCGCGACCGCCCGCGACGCGCTGGGTCGATTCCTGCCCGAATGCGAAGAATCCGCCGGAGAGGATCGCGCCGAAGGCCTGAGGCTCAGGAGGTGGTCGCGGGCGCGTCGGCAGCTTGGGCGGCCGCAAGCCCGCGTCGTTCGTCGATGAAGCAGGTGACGACCAGTCCGGCGACGAGAAAGCCGGCCAGCACGAGCAGTGCGGCGGTCGTGCCGAGGAAGTCCTTGGCCAAGCCAAAGGGGATGGTGAGAACGGCGGCAAACTTGAAGACGAGACCCCAGAGTCCGAAAAACTCGGCGGAGCGGCTGGCCGGAGTGAGGTAGCAAAAAAACGCGCGGTTGGCGGCCCCGAGCGAGCCGAGGCCGAAGCCGATGAAGTTGCCCACGACCCAAAGCGGCCAGCGGGGGTAGGCGGCGGGATCGGCGGACTGCGTGCGGAGCCACGAAAACAAGGCGAAGCCGAGGGCGGCGAAAATCCAGACCGAGAGCAGCACGATCGTCATGCGCTTGTGCCCGAAACGATCTTGGAAAAACGCCGGGATGAGCGTGCCGATCACGCCGGATACCGTGATGACGGCGACGAAGAGAACAAGTTGGACATCGTTGAAGCCGAACTCGGCGGCGAGAATCGAGGCAAACATCACGATCACCGTCATGCCGGTTCCGTAGAGCAGAGATGCGCCGAGGAGCACGGCGAGATCGCGGAATTTGGCGGCTTGACCGATGGTGGTTTTGAGCTGGCGGAAAGTGTCGGTGAAGAGCCGGTGCGCGGGCGCGCTGGCGGGGGCGGGACGTTCCCGGAGCCCGAGGAGCGTGGGAATCGCCAGCGCGAAGAACCAGAGGCCGGCGAAGACGAAGATCGGGCGCCACTGGTCGGGCGATTCTAATTTGAGGCCGATCATGAGGCCGGCGGTTACGACCAGCAGGAGCAAGGCGGCGGAGTAGGCGCAGGCCCAGGAGAAAGCGGAGACCCGGCCGAAGTGTTCGCGCGTGGAAAGCTCGGGCATGAAGGAGGCGAGGAAGTTTTCGCCGAGGGAAAACATGAAGTTCGCGGGGATGTAGAGGGCAATGGCCAGGGCGACCTGGCCGGGCTGGATCAGAGCGAGCGCGCAGGTGAAGGCGGCGCAGGTGAAACCCGTGATCAGCAGGCCGGCTTTTTTCCAAGCACGCGCGTCGGCAAGGGCGCCGGCAAAGGGCGAAACGATGACGACGAGCACCATGCTCGCGGCGTAGGTGAGCGTCCAGATCAGGTCATCTCTCGCCGGATCGCGGACCACGACCTTTTGAAAGAAGATCGAGAACAGCAGCGTATTGATGATGAGCGTGAACGACTGGTTCGCGACATCGAAGGAAATCCAGGACCAGAGTTGGCCTTGGCGGGGCAGGCCGCGTAGCGGGTAGAGGCGGGATAACCGGGAGGGCGGCACGGCGGAAAGTTGCGGTTAACTTCCCGACGTGAAAAGGCGGAACTGGCCGGCGTGGTGGGCCCGCGCGAGGGCGGGCGCGGGCCGGACTCAGTAGTGCTTCACGTAGCCGTTGCGGCGGAGGCGCTCGAGCCAGCGCTCTTGGCTGGTGCGGGCCATCTGGGACACGAGGAGACGCTCAATCTGGTCGCGAACCTCGTCGATGGCTTGGTTACCGGCAAACTTGCGCTCTTCGGCGAAGAGAATGAAGCAGCCCTCGGGAAGAATGACGGGCGCCGTGATTTCACCGGCCTTCAGATCAAAGAGGGGCTTGGCGAATTCCTCCTTGAGGTCCGAGCGTTTTTGCCAGCCCCAATCGCCGCCCTTGGAGCGGCGGGAGTCTTGACTGTATTCTCGGGCAAGCTCTTCAAATTTGGTGCCGGCGCGGAATTTGGCGATGAGCTCGTCGGCCTTGGTCCGGAGGCCGGCATCGGTCATGTCGTCGACCCGGGAGAGCTGGATGAGGCGGAGGTGGACACTGTCCTCTTGGAAAAAGCGGTCTTTGTTTTCGCGGTAGAATGTCTCGATGCGCACGGGGCTGACCACGCTTTGCGACTTCCGCTGCTGCTGCTGCATGTAGTGGTAAATGATGTCCTCTTCGATTTCCGCGCGGTACTCCCGCAGGGTGACGCCTTTGCCGCGGAGGTAGGCGAGAAACTTGG
Source organism: Opitutaceae bacterium (assembly GCA_044356555.1). Taxonomy (GTDB): domain Bacteria; phylum Verrucomicrobiota; class Verrucomicrobiia; order Opitutales; family Opitutaceae; genus Tous-C4FEB. The sequence continues at coordinate 170,289 of JBIKWB010000002.1, forward strand.
AGCGATCGTTGTCGAACTGCTCGGTCAAGATGTCGGCGATGCGATTGTCGATATAGCTCTCGGGGATGCGGCGGACTTCTTTTTCGTCTTTGGCCTTCCGAAATTCTTTAACGATCAAAACCTTGTCGATGAGGTCTTGGATGACTTGGTCTTGGAGGGATTCGAGTTTCTCGTTGAATTCCCTCTCGTTGCGGGCGTCGCGCTGGATCTGGGGAATGAGCGGGGCGATCTCGCGGCGGATGTCGTCGACGGTGATGACTTTTTGCTCGGCGATCGCGGCGATTCCGTTGGCGAAACGCATATTCAAGCCGTCGTCTTGGGCTAGGGCGGAGGTGAGCGAAGCGAGTGCGCAACCGATGAAGGCGAGACTTCGGGAGATGGTCATGGGGTCGGCAGGTTGTTCAAAAATATGATTACTTCTTTCAAACGTAGAAGTGGCTTCGGAGCGGTCAACCGTGGAAACCGGGTGCCGTGCATCACCCAGTCGTCGCGCTGGCTGCTCTGACGCCGACACTTCAGACGCGTCGATTCGGTTTCGACGGAAAGGATGCCTTTTTGTTCCGCCCGAATTCGGATCTCGGTGATCAGAAGCAAGGCCCTGACCTCATCGCCAAACTTGCCGAAACGGTCGCGGAGGTCGGCTTCCACCTGCTTGAGGGTTACGAGGGTATCGGCGAGGGCGAGTTTCCGGTAAAAATCGATGCGTAAACGGGTTTCGCTGACGTAGGCGGCCGGAATCCGGGCTTGGATAGGCTCGACGGCGGGACCTTCGTTGGCGGCGTCTTCGGCATCGCGAATCGCCGTGTAGCTATCGACGTGGCGGCCGCGGCTTTGGGCGTCCCGGGGGGTGCCGTCGCCGACGAAGACAAAGTCGAGCTTCACGCTGGCGCGGATGGCGGCGGCGGTCTTGTCACCTTTGAGCCGGGCGACGGATTGGCGGAGCAACTGGCAGTAAAGTTCGAAACCGACGCCGACGATATGGCCGCTTTGCTCTGAGCCGAGGAGGTTGCCGGCGCCGCGGAGTTCGAGGTCGCGCATGGCGATGCGGAAGCCGGCGCCGAGCTGGTTGTGCTGGCGCATCGCGCCGAGGCGCTCGCGGGCGATCTCAAGGAGCTTGGTGTGACGGTGGAGGAGCAGGTAAGCGTAGGCCTGGTGCTTGAAACGGCCGACGCGGCCCCGGAGTTGATAGAGCTGGGAGAGGCCGAAACGGTCGGCGCCCTCGATGATGATCGTGTTGCAGTTGGGGATATCGAGGCCGCTCTCGATGATCGTGGTGCAGATGAGAACCTGATACTTGGCGGCAACGAAATCGGTCATGATGTGTTCGAGTTCGTCGGCTTCCATCTGGCCGTAGCCCACGCCGATGGTGAGTTCGGGCAGCAGTTGGCGGAGGCGCGCGGCGACGAGCTCGATCGTCATGATCCGGTTGTGCAGATAAAAAACTTGGCCGCCGCGCCGCACTTCGTGGCGGATGGCGTCGACCACCAGTTGCTCGTCGTAGGTTTTGACAATGGTCTGGATGGGGTGGCGGTTGGTGGGCGCGGTCTCGATGACGCTGAGGTCGCGGGCCCCGGTGAGCGCCATGTAGAGCGTGCGGGGGATCGGCGTCGCGCTCATGGCGAGCACATCGACGGTGGCCCGCATGCGCTTGAAGGCTTCTTTGTGTTTCACGCCGAAGCGTTGCTCCTCGTCGATAATGACGAGCCCGAGTTCGCGAAATTTGACGTCGGCTTGGAGGAGGCGGTGCGTGCCGATGAGGATATCAACTTGGCCGGCGGCGGCGGCTTCCAGAATTTTTTTCTGCTCCGCCCGGGTGCGGAAACGGCTGACCATCTCGACGGCGATGGGGTAGCCGGCCATGCGCTCGCGGAAGGTGTTGAGATGCTGCTGGGCGAGGACGGTGGTCGGGATGAGCAACGCGACTTGGCGACCGCTTTGAACGGATTTGAAGGCGGCGCGGATGGCGACCTCGGTTTTTCCGAAGCCGACGTCGCCGCAGATGAGGCGATCCATGGGCCGGGTTTTCTCCATGTCGGCTTTGGTGTCGGCGATGGCTTTGAGCTGGTCGCGCGTCTCGGTGTAAGCGAACGAACCCTCGAACTCTCGCTGCCAAGCGGTGTCGGGCGGACAGGCGAAACCGGGTTGGGCCTCGCGCTCGGCATGGATGCGGAGCAACTCGGCGGCGAGATCGATGGTCGATCGTTCGGCGGCTTGGCGGGCTTTCTCCCAGCGTCCGGAACCGATGCGGCCGAGTTGGGGCTTGGTCTTGCTGAGCCCCACGTAGCGGCTGATCAGATGGGATTCCTGAAGCGGAACGTGGAGCGTGACGTGATCGTCGAACTCAAGGGTGATGACTTCGCGGATGCCCTGCGCGGTATCGAGTTTGGACAGGCCGCGGTAGAGGGCGATCCCGTGCTGGAGATGGACCACGAAGTCGCCCTCGACGAGTTCGGAGAAATCGAGCAGTTGGTCGACTTGGGCGCGCTGGGCGGAGGCGCGAACGATGCCGGTGGTGCGGCGGGCGCGTTGCCGGCCAAAGATCTCGGTCTCGGTGACGAGCACGAGACCGGCGGGACTGGCGCCAAATTCGGTCCAGTGGAGCGCGGGGCGGGCGGGGCCGAAGGCGACTTTGAAGCCCTCGTTGAGCGCGCCGCGGAGAAAGATCGGTTTGAGGATTTTGAGCGACGGATCTTCGGCGATGATCTCGCGGATGCGTTGCTCTTCGCCTTCCTTGGCGGCGACGACGGCGACAGCATAGCGGTCCTTGCGCCACGCGGCGACCTGGCGGAGGAAGCGGCTGCGGGCGTCGACCTCGACCTGCAGGCGCTCTTGCGCGACGAGGGAGTCGTCGGGGTAGGTGCGGTGATGGGCGAGGCTCTCGGTATCCCAAGTGAGTTCAGTTGCGGGCGTGGCGAGCAACGAGGTGTCCTCGTCAAGATCGCTCAAGGCGAAGTGGGCGGTGCAACGGGCGGCGAGCGGCGTGAAGCCGTCGAAGCCCTCGCGGGCGAACGTGCTGAACGATGTCTCGAGCAGGGCGGGCTCGATGAGGACGAGGTGGGCGGTGGGCGGGAGGTAGTCGGCGAGACCGGCTTGGGTAGGAGCGAGTTTGATGCGCGGGGAGGCGGAGAGGGTGATTTGCGCGATGGACTCTCCTGAACGTTGCGTGACGGGGTCGAAGGCCCGGATCTCTTCAAGTTCGTCGCCGAAGAAATCGAGACGGTAGGGCTGCGTCGCGGTGACAGGGTAGACGTCGATGATTCCGCCGCGAATCGCATAGTGGCCGGGGGATTCGCAGACGGCTTCGGAATCGTAGTCGAGGGCGCTGAGCTGTTCGAGCAGGCCGGTGAACGAAAGGGTGGTACCGCGGGTAAGCGTGAGCTCGCGGGCGGCGAAGGCATCGAGGGCGGGGACGTTTTGGAGCAGCGCGGCGGGGGTCGAAAGAACGAGGAGTTGAGCGCTGACTGCCGAAGGTTGATGGCCGGCGAGCGGGCGGAGAGCGCGAAGTTTCGACAGAACGGTGAGGCGGTCGCTCGAGGCGGCGAAGGCCTCGCGCATATCGCGGGTGTCGGGCTGGGACTCGGGGAAGACGAGAACGGTAAGGGGTGTCGACGTGCCGGCGGCAGCGTGGAAGAAAGCGATGTCTTCCGCGAGTTGCTCGGTGAGTTTGGGCTCGTCGGCGATGACGAGCCAAGCGGAGGACGGATGGGCGCGGACCAACTCGGCCAACACGGCGCCGCGGGCCGCGGGGCAGATGCCGGTGAGGCGTTGGGGAGGAAAGGCAGGAGCAGGGGCGGACATGGCGGGCGCGGGCCGAGCCGCGGCGGGAGCGCGGATGGCCAGACAGGTAAACTAGACGGGAGGCTGCGACTTGAGGGTTTCGAGCGCGATGCGGGCGGCGGCTTCTTCGGCGAGTTTTTTCGAATTGCCGCTACCTTGGCCCAGAGGCTTGTCCTTGAAATAGACCTCGACGAGATAGCGGCGCTCGTGGTCGTGGCCCTCGGTGCGGACGACTTCGTAGCGGACGGCGTTGTTGCCGTGTTTGGGTTGAACTAACTCCTGCAAACGCCCTTTGGGGTTGTGCAGATCGCCGACTGAGCCGAGGCGGGCGTTCAGATCGCCGATGATCGCCAGCATCACGCGGCGGGTGGTCGGCCAATCGCTGTCGAGATAGACCGCGCCGAACAGGGCTTCGCACGCGTCCGCGAGGCTCGATGCGCGGGTCTGACCCCCGGTGTTTTGCTCGCTGATGCCCAAGCGCAGGCAGACGTCGAGCCCGAGGTCGCGCCCGAGCTGGGCGAGAAACGAACCCTTTGCGAGGGCGGCGCGGCGGCGGCTGAGGTCGCCTTCGCGCTCTTGGGGGTATTGGGCGAAGAGCGTTTCGGTGAGCACCAACTGGAGGACGGCATCGCCGAGAAACTCAAGGCGCTGATTGCTTTCGGTGACGTGCGGATTGCCTTGGAGAAACGACTGGTGCGTGACGGCCCGGAGCAGCAGTTCGGGATTGCGGAACGTGTAGCCGAGGCGCTGCTGCAGTTGATTCAGGGGTGAGTGCATCAGGAACTGGCGCTGGCGTAGCGGCGGAGGCCTCGGTGAAAGATGACCAATGCCGCCACAAACCAGGCGATGGTGGCGGCGAGAAGGGCGAGCACCCAGTTGGGTTGGAAACCGCGGAGCAGGACTTCGGCGGGAGCGTTGCTTACGACCACGACGGGCAACAGCCAGACGAAGACGACGCTGGCAACCCCCTTGAACGCGGCGCGCGGCAGCCGGGAAAACTCCGAGAGCGTGAAGTAACTGCCCTCGATTCCTTGCGCGCTCGTCAGCCAGAAGGCGAGGGAGATGGTGATGACGAGCATGCTGTAGTGGATGATAAGGCCGCAAAAGATCATCGCCGCGTAAAGCAGCAGATCGAGGGCGCTGGGCTGGAGGCCGAGTTGATTGGCTGAGTAGGCGATGACGCCCATCGCGACGAAGGAGTTGAGCAGGCCGTCGAGGTCGAGTTTGCGCGTAGAGGCCATGAACAGGATGTTGCCGGGCTGCGCCAAAAAGAAATCGAAGGCGCCGCTCTTAATGTTGCGGCCCATTTCAAACAAACTGCTCCAAAAGAAGCCCATGAGAAATCGCTGCACGAGCAGGGAGGTGCCAACGAGCAGCATCATTTCGTATTTTTTCCAGCCGGCGATGGAGTCGGTATGCTCGTAAATCACGGCGATGAGCAACAGATTCACGGCCATCCAAAAGAGCTCTACGGTGGCCCAAAGGAAGAAATCGAAGCGGAACATCAACGTCCGCGTGATCGAGTAGCGGGCGCTCGCGAGCCAGATTTTGAGGTATTTGGGCATCGGGGTGCGTGGGCTGCGTCAGCCGCCGACGGCGGTATGACGGCGGAGCCCGCGGCGCCAGAGAACGGTGTTGAGACCCAGCAGGGCGACGGCCCAAAAAAGCTGAATAGCGAAGCCCTGATACGTCGCGGCGAGGTCGATGCGGCCCGTGAGGATCGCGGTGGGGAAATAAGTCTGGTAGTAGAAGGGGAGCAGTTTTGCGATTTCGAGCATCCAAGCGGGCAGCAGGTCGAGCGGAAACATCTGCCCGCCCAAGAGCGACTCGATGGCCATGGAAAGAATCACGAAGCCCTGAATTTCAAGAAACCAGAAGGTCAACATGCCGAAACAGTAGGCGATGCTGAATTGGATAAAGGCCGAAAGCAGCATCGCGGGAATCACGAGGCCGTAGCGCCAAGGGTCGGTGGGCAACGTGAGGTAGGAATGCAGAAAAGGCAGGGCGACGCACAGCGGGATCAGGATGAGCGCGCCGCTGACGAGGCGGGCGGCGACGAAAATGCTGAAGCGATAGGAGAAATAGTTGATCGGTTTTAAGATGAACTGGTTGATGAGGCCGCTGCGGATTTCTTCGCTGATCTGGTAGTCTTCGTTAAAGGCCCCGACGAAGAATTGCATGACCAGCATCACCAGAAAATAGGTGAGCGTTTGCTCAAAGCTGAAGCCGCCGATGTGGGGCGTGCCGGCGTAGGCGGCGCCCCAGAGGATAAACACGACCGCGAGGTGAAAGAGCGAAAAAAAGCCCCGCACGGCGAAGTTTAGCCGGTAGACGAGATTGCTCTGAAGGCCGATCAGGAAGGATTGATAATACTTGGCGGAAGCGGAAAGCACGGCGAAAGAAGTCGTGGAAAGGGGAGTGGGTCGCGAATCGGTGCAAGCCGCGGGGCAAATTTCCGTGAGCGCGGTGGTGCGCTACTTTTGGGCCAAGCCGAAGCGCGCGATCACTTCGTCGGCGAGATTTTTATAGGCGGCGGCACCGGGGTTCGAGCGGTCGTAGTCAAAGATGGTTTTGCCGAAGCTAGGGGCCTCGCTCAGCCGGATGGTGCGGGGGATGACGCTCTTGAAAATTTTATCCGGCAGATGTTTTTTGACCTCGTCCACGACTTGGCGGGAGAGGTTGGTGCGCATGTCGAACATCGTCATGACCACGCCGCCGAGTTGGAGATCGTCGTTGACGTGGGCGGCTTTGAGGCGGTCGACGTTGCGCAGAATCTGGCCGAGGCCTTCGAGGGCGAGGTATTCGCACTGAAGGGTGATGAGCAGATAGTCGGCCGCGGCGAGACTGTTCATGGAGAGCATCCCGAGAGCGGGCGGGCAGTCGATGATGATGGCGCGGTAGCCGTGGCTGGCGCGGATGGGCGCGAGGACGGTCTTGAGGCGGAGAAGGTAGTTTTCCGTCGAAGCGAGTTCGATTTCGGCGGCCGCGAGATCCTCCTCGCTGGGAATGAGGGCGAGATGATTGATGGAGGTGGGCGTGATCATCTCGAAGGCATTGCCCTCGCCGCGGAGCGGACCGTAGAGGCTGCGGCCCTCTTGTTTCTCGACGCCGATGGCACTGGTGGCGTTGGCTTGGGGATCGAGATCGATCAAGAGCGTGTGGACTTTTTGCTCGGCGAGAGCGGCGGCGAGGTTGACGGCGGTCGTGGTCTTGCCGACGCCGCCTTTTTGATTGGCGATGGTGAAAACGGTAGTGGGCATGCGGAGGAGTTGGGTTTGCGGTGAAGGGAAGCGGGCGGCAAGCGTGGGAATGCTCGATTTCATTTCCGGCCTTGCGGCACGGGAAATATCCCTACACGTTCCGCGTTCTTGAAAGTTTGGCGCGGTTGCCAAGTGGTAAGGCCGAGCTCTGCAAAAGCTCTATGCGCCGGTTCGATTCCGGCCCGCGCCTCCAAACTTTCCACCGACAGAGCGTCAGATTTTCGGTTTCGGGGCGAATGGTTCGGCGAGGCCGCCCAGGAGTTCTCCAAGAGTACCGAGAACCGAAAAGTGGTGCCTTCACCGAGGCAACTTTCGACGGAAATCGTGCCGCTCATCAGTTCGCAGAGACGTTTGGAGATGACCAACCCAGTCCAGTGCCGCTGCCGACGGAGGAGAGTCGAGGTGTCGATCTGACTGAAGAGATCAATCGACCGGTGATTTTGTCTGCCGGCAGGCCGATCCCGGTGTCGGCGATGGCAAAGAAGACCCGGAGCTCGCGATGTTTGCCGCCTTCGGCCAGCGGCTCGCCCCGGGCGCACGTGACGGTGACGGTGATGCGACCGCGGTCCGTGAACTTGAGCGCGTTGCCGACGAGATTGTGCAGAATCTGGCTGATGCGCGTGGCGTCACCGGTGACAAGGGCGGGGACCCCGGACTCGATTTTTGATTCCAGAATCAGTCCCGCCTCGCGTGCCTTGGGTGCGAACACGGCGCAGGATTCGGCAATGCATTGGTGCAGGGCGACGGGGTTTTTTTCGATTTCGATATTGCCGGCTTCGATGCGGGAGAGGTCGAGGATGTCGGCGATAAGCCGCTCCAAGGCGCTGCCACCGGTCTGGATCATGGTGACGAACTCGCGTTGCTCGGGATTGAGCGGCGACTCGGTGAGGAGTTTGGCAAAGCCGATGACGCCGTTGATGGGCGTGCGGAGTTCGTGGCTGACGATGGCGAGGAACTCGCTCTTGGCGCGGTCGGCGGATTCGGCGGCGTCTTTGGCCTTGATCAGCGCGGCCTCGGCCTCCTTGCGCTCCGTGATATCGTGCCCGACGGCTTGGTATTCGACGATGCCGTTGGCGTCGCCGATCGGGCGTTGAATCCACAGCAGCCAACGACGGCGGTTGTCGGGGAGGACCAGTTCGCGTTCGAAGGTAAAGGGGCCGTCGCCGATGGCGACACCGGAAGAATAAAACGGAAAGAGTTCACCGTTCAGCTCCTGGCGTTTTTTGGCGAAAGCCCGGGCATACGCGCCGTTGGCGAAGGTGATGCGCCCGTCGGGCCGGTAGCGGCAGATCAAGTCGACCTGGTCCTCGACCATGTTGCGGTAGTTGGCCTCGACCTGCTGGAGGGAGCGGGCCATGCGCCGATGTTGCGGGCGAGACCGAGGATTTCGTCGGGATCGGATTCCTCGCGGGTGGGCGGCGTCCGCTTCTCGGAGGGCGTTCCGGCTTCGCGGAGGGTCTTGAGGCGCTCCATGAGAGAGCGGTCCCAGACGTAGCCGGCCAGCACGAGCAGCACGCAGCCGATAATGGCAAAACCGATGACGTAGAAGACGGAGCCGAGTTTTTCGCGCAGGTCTTCTTGGGCGGTGATCGCGATCAGTGCGACCGCGAGGCTCAGGGCCAGCGACAGAATGAGGACCGTCTTGCGTTGCCGGGATGAGATCATCGGAGCGGGAAACCCTCGCGCCAGCGGCGGAACAAGTCTAACCAAAATACGGACGTCGGGGCGTAGTGGGGTAATTTTTTTCTGATCACGCAATCCGACCGACACGACCGAGAGCTTGATCGCGTGAATAGCGTTTGAAGATTATTGTTGCCGGCTTCGAATCGCGCCCGGAACTCCTCGATATCGTGTTTTGGCTCGGGCCGTTGAAATGGGCCTACGCCGTTTTGGCGAGGGAAGTGATCGGCTTGGGCCGGGAAGGGCGGGGTGCTATCCCCGCCAGACGCCCTCGATGAGGTGCGTCGCGGGGTGCGCGGGCACGCCGCGTTCGTTGCGGTGAAGTTGTGCGACGACGAGTTCAACCGCGTTGGCGGCGATGATGTCGTTGCCCACGTCCATGCCCGGCAAGGCGCCATCGGGCTGCCAGTCGAGCGTCACGACCCGGCGAGCCATAGGCGCGAGGGCGCGGAGTGCGGCGGCGGCAGTCGATGTCACCGGCCAGCCGATGATGAGAGCGTCGGGCGCGTGCCGGCGCGTCCACCGGTGGAGCCCGTCGCTTTGTTCGGGTAGGGCGAACTGGGCGAGTTCGCCGGCGAGGTCCGGGGCGGGGTGGTTGACCTGAAAGGCGGCGAGGTGGACGCCGTGGATGCGCTCGTGGATGCTGCGGCTGAGGATCGCGGCGGGCCGGACGCAACCCTCGTCTCGGAGCCGTTGGAGGGTGAGCCACATGGAACGGTAATGGTGGTGGCCCGCACGGTGCAAATTGGGGCGCCAGTCGGTGTTGCCGATGATGGCGCAGGCAAAAGCCGACCAATCCCAGTCGAGTGTAACCGCGAGGTCGTGCATCGCCGGAGAAAAAACTACGCCGGTGATACCACGCGCTATGAGGATTTCCCCCAGGCGGCGCGGGGTCATGCCGGATTCCTCGAGCCAAAACTCGGCCAACGTGCAGCCGAGCTGTTCCGCCCGGAGGCGCGCACCGGCGAGGACCGTATCCAGGTAATGCCGATGGTAGGGGGGAAAAACTTCGTGCCGGTAAGTGCTGACCCAGACGAAAGCCAACGTCTCGCGTGCGCGGGGCGACTGCTGACGTCGGATGTGCGACATGAGCGAGGCCACGCGCAGATCGGACCGGTAGCCGATTTTCTCCGCGAGCCGGCGAACGCGTTCAACCGTCTTGGTGGGAATCGAGGGGTGGGCGCGCAGCGCGTAAGACGTGCCGCTCACGCTCAGCCGCGCGGCGCGCGCAAGATCGCGCAGGGTCTTATTGCGGCTAGGAGTCAATTTACTCAACGATTTCAGTGAAATGTGTTTTGGCCCGAGGGCAAGTCTGCCCCCAGGGTGGCTTTCGAAAGGGTCGCTCTGTTCCCCGCGGCCCCAGTTAACCCTAAACCCAGTCAAACCGATGCGCTATGTTCATCCGTTCCGTTCCGTAAGTTTCCGCCTCTGCGGGCTTGGCCTCCTGGCCTCCGCAGCATTCGCCCAGCCCGCCGCGCCCAAGCCCGAAGATGAGGCCGTGGTGCTCAACCCCTTCGTCGTTTCCACCAAAACGAGCGAAGGCTATCTTTCCACGTCGGCGGCCGCGCTTGGACGCATCACGCAGCAACTGGAAAATATTCCGCAGCAAGTCGCCATCTACAATGCAGCGTTCCTGCAGGATGTGAAACTCACGAGCTTCCAGGACGCGCTGCGCTACGACAGCAATACGAATTTCTCCAACAGCCAATTCAACGGCGCCGCCGGTCTCGTGCGCGGTTTCGCGACCCCCAATCCTCTTCGTAACGGAGTGGGCGGCCTGGCCACCAACCAAGGAAATCCTCTCGGTGTCGAGGCCATCGAGCAGGTCGAGATCGTGAAGGGCGCCGCCGCCGTTCTCTACGGCCCGAGCCAACCGGGCGGTGTCATCAACTACGTCACCAAGCAACCGCTCTTTCAGCGCCAGACCGAGTTGGGCGCCCAGTATTTCGCGCGCGGCGGATTTAAGGTCACGGCCGACGCCGCCGGCCCGCTCGGCCTAAAGTCCGCGGATGGCCGCGAACTGCTCGCTTACCGCTTCGTCGCGACGCACGAGGACCGGAACCTCTACCAAATCAACAACCAGAAGCTCGTGCGCGACTCGCTCTACGGCGCGCTCACGTATCGGCCCTTTCGCGCCCTTTCCTTGGACGCGCAGGTCCAAAACGATCGTCAGAAAGCCGGATTCTTCAACTCCAGCCTCAACCCCCAATCTGTGGTTACCGGATTGGGCAACGGCTCCATCCCGGCAAAGCAGGCACCCTTGCCCTACGGGCTGTTTCCCGGCGGCGCAAAGTGGACCTACCAAGACACGTTCGGCTATGCCGAACAGCACGATAAATACGCGCAGGTCTCCGCCGTGCTTAACCACGACTTCGGACGATTTGGCAATTGGACGCTGCGCAGTCACTATACTTGGTCGGAGTCCGCACTCTTCCGGATATTGACCGATATTTCCGGCCCCAATTTCCCCCAACCTGTGACCGCCGCCGACATTGGCCGCACCGTCAACTTCACCCAGACCGTGACCGCTGCCGACGTTTCCGCCGGCCGCCTTTGGATTCCCTCCCGCTACATCCGCCAATTGAACACTTTCCCGTCGGCCAACTTGAACACGCAGTGGGACCTCACCGGCAAATTCACCACCGGCCCGGCCAAGCACACCTTTCTGCTCGGGACCGATGCCGACCTCGGCTCGAATTTGAAATCCGGCATTCCAGGGGTGGGGGGCATTGAGAAGCAGGCCTACGTGGGAGCCAACGGCAACGTGAACGCCATTTGGGTTAATTCGCCCGACCTCCGGCCGATCACCAACGTCAATTGGAACGACATCCGTTCCCCTGCAACCAATCCCACCGGGCTCATCACCAATGGTAACATCGTGAGCGGGAGCGGACGGCGGGCCGATTTGAACAAAAACATGCGCTTCGGCCTGCCGTGGCTCACCATCCCCGAAGGCGGCAACTACAATAAGAATTTTTACCTTTTCGACGCCATCAGCCTGCTCGATGACCGACTCCAGATTTCCCTTGGAGCGCGTTTCGACAAGATCGGCCAGTTCCTCGCGCCGAAGCAGTTCACCACCACCCAGTGGACTTATCGCTACGGCGCGGTCTTCAAGCTCACGCCTGCCGTCCACCTCTTCGCGCTGCACAACGAGTCATTCCTGCCCAATTCCGTCACGGCCTCCCAAGCCTTTGGCTATTTCGTTGCGCCCCAGCAGGGCAAGCAGGACGAGGCCGGGGTGCGTCTCAATCTCCTCAACAAGCGCGTGCGGCTCTCCGCCTCCGTCTATAAGATCACCTCGACGAATATTGTTCAGAACAATCCGTTCGGTAACGTCGGCGTGGTCCCACCGATCCCCTCGAATAACTTCGCATTCGTTCCCGGCATCAAAAACAACGGCTTCGATCTGGAAGCAACGGTCAACGTCTCGCGTGACGCGCAACTTTTGTTCACCTACGCGCGTTACGACATCAAGAATGCGGCCGGTCCGGCGCAACTCGCTCTGGGCATCAAAGAGTTCGAAGTGAACAACGTCCCGACCAACCAGTTTTCCCTTTGGGGGAAATATGCGGTTCCCGTCGATGGGCTACGTGGTCTCAGCCTCAATGCCGGTTACCGTTATATCGGCAGTCGCCCCGCTGGCGGCATCGGCGCGCTTCCGGCGCTCTATCTCGACAGTTACGGTATCGCCGACGCCGGGCTGAGCTACACGCGCGGCCGCTGGAGCTTTAGCGTGCTCACACGCAATCTGTTCGACACTTATGCCTTCCGCCTAGCCTCATCTTCTTCGCGACTCTATCCCGAGGAGCCGCGCGAGACGAGTTTCACGGCCTCGTTCAAATTCTGATTACTCACCCAACTATGAAGGCTGTCCTCTCCGCCGCCCGCCACGTGCTCGCACTCCCTCTCTTGGTTGCAGCCGGCTTCGCGGCGGAGAGCAGTTTTCGGCTTCATCCCGAGCGCCCTTTGCAGGTCGTGACCGGGATCGGATTCGAAATCCAATCCGACTCGATTGGCTCGGGCAATCGCGGCCTGCCCGATAACCGGCTCGCGGTGCCGCATGATCTCGTTCCCGCCGAACGAGCCCGGCTCGCCGACGAGATGTTGCGGGGTTTCCGCTACTGCCGGCTCGCGGGCGGGCTCTATTGGCGCGGTCTCGATCCTGAACAAAAATTCCTGCAGCCCCGCTGGCCGGAACAGTTGGAGGAGCTGCGCGAATTGCTCCAGCGTTCCAAGGTTGAGGGCGTGTGTTTTGAATACTGGTCGCCCGCTCCCTTTTGGAAAGGCAGCCGATCCTACCTCGGCGCCAAGAGGCAGGATCCCCTCAACCGGCTGCGCTGCTTTGCTCCGGGTTTTGCCGACGATCCGGAATACCGCGGAGACACCGACCGGTTTCTGGCCGACTTCGCGCAGGCTGTCGTCGCCGACCTCCGCAAGCTGCAGGCCGCCGGGCTGAATCCCGTGATGTTCGGGCTGCAAAACGAGCCCTACGTCAGCCATGAAATCTACTCCAGCTGCGAGTATCCGGACCCGGCGGGCTACACGAAGGCTTTTGTCGCCGTCGCGAGCGCGATTCGAAAATTGGACCCTAAAATCCTGCTTTTCGCGGACACAGAAAACGCGTTTCCCAAGAAAATCGCACCGAGCATGCACCGTCCCGAGGTGGCGGCCCTTGTCGATGCCTATGCGGTCCACACCATCGGCGCCCCGTCCGAAAATGTTCGCGCAGTCCACGCGAAGATCACCGCTGAGTTGCCGCCGCGGCCATGGTTCCAGAACGAGTATGAATATCTTGACGGCGGTGCTACCCCGGAGCGCTGCCTCAACACAGTGCAGCACATCATGAATTCGTTCCAGCTCGCGGGTAACCCGACTTGGTTTTGGCTGCACGCGCTCAAGCCCTTCAAAAACGCCGAAGCCAGCGGGTATTCCCTCGGCTTCTGGAAATCGCTCGAGGAGCCCGACTCCAAGGTGGTTGATGAGACGCGTCGGCGTTGGCGCGACGGTCCGGTGTTGGCAGAACTGCCCGCCGGTTTCGCTCGCTGGGAGATGATCAGCGCCACGCGCGGAGCGCCGACCAAACCCGGGGTGGCTTACGATTTCAGCGTTAATCAGCCCGTGACCGTCCATCTCCTCGTCGAGGACTGCGGCGACTATACGCCGGGACCCGACTGGCAGATCGAAACGACCGGGGAACCCGTGAAATGGGAAGGTGGCTCTGACAAAATCTACCGGCGAAATTTTCCCGCCGGTCTGATCGCAATCCCCGCCCACGCCGGTCGCCAAGGCGAGCGTTTTGGCGCACCGCACCTCGTCTTCGTCGAACCGACCCGGCCCGCCACGTTCCAGGCGATGATTGGCGTCAATATGCCGATCCAGATTCGCACCGAAGCGCTCGCACTTGAACGCGCCGCCGCCGAATTGAAGCCCGGTCACTGGATTTTCAATCCCTACAACTGGAATGCCGTGGGCAGCTTCGTGAAACGCATGCCATGGGACAGCGTGGTGGTGGCGGTGGATGAAGCCAATTACAACGCTGACGCGCGGATCCTGACCTTCAAACGACCCGACGGAAAACTCTCGGTGGTCGTTTCCAATCGCACTCCCGGCGATCGCGCGTTTGCCATCGCGACCGGGCGCCCCGGCTCCCGGTGGCGCGGTTTCCGCTACACGCCCTTCGCCGCCGGCGAGGGCACCATGGGGGTGCCAATTTCCGAACAGCCGGGTGCAGACCTAAAGGTCGTGCTCCCGCGTCTGAGCTGGGAGTTTTGGGAGGAACAATGAAGGCCGGGATCAAGATCCGCAATTTCCGGTGGTGGATCGCCGGTTTGTTGCTGCTAGCTTCGATCCTCAACTACATCGACCGCCAGGCGCTCTCGATACTCATCCCGACGATTCAGAAGGACCTCGCGCTTTCGGACGAGCAATACGGCAATGTCGTCAGTCTCTTCCTCGTCGCCTACACCATCGCGTATCTCGTCTCCGGCCGGATCGTCGATGCCATCGGCCCGCGCGCCAGCCTCGCGCTCTTCGTCGGTTGGTGGTCCGTCGCCAATATGCTGACTGGCCTTGCCAAGTCGGCCTTCTCGCTCGGGATTTTCCGTTTTCTCCTAGGCCTAGGCGAAGCGGGCGGCTATACCGCCTCTCCGAAGATCGTCAGCCAGTGGTTCCCGGCGAAAGACCGCGGTATTGCCGTCGGGCTGTATTCCGTCGGCGGTGCCCTCGGCGCGACCATCGCCCCGGTGCTTGTGATCTTTCTCGCGACGCGTTTCGGCTGGCAGGGCGCCTTTTTCGCCACCGGCGCGCTGGGACTCGTTTTCGTCGTCATCTGGCTGGTGGTCTACCGGCAGCCTCAAGACCACCCTTGGCTCACCGCCGAGGAACGCGCCCTCATCACCGCCGGTGAACCCAGCGGCGCCGAGGCCGAGCCGGTTATCACCGAGGGGGCACGATGGAAGAGCATTCTCACTTCGCCCGCCGTGTGGGCGCTAATGTTTGCGCGGCTGCTCACGGATCCCGTGTGGTATTTCTTCCAGTTTTGGATGCCAAAGTATTTGCACACGGTCCGGGGCTTCGAGCAACGCGATCTGGCGGATATGTGGATGATTTTCCTCGCCGCCGACATTGGGTTCATCGGCAGCGGTTTTGTTTCGGGCTGGTTGATTCGGGGCGGAGCGGAAGCGCGAGCTGCCCGGCTGCGCACGATGCTCGGTTGCGCGGTGTTGGTGCCCATGGCTGCGTTGATTCCGCTGTCTGCGGGCAATTTTGGCGTGTTCGGCTTTGCCATGATCGTCGTCCTCGCCCACACGGCGTGGCTCGCGAGCATCAGCACCTACGTCGTCGATTTGGTGCCCAAATCCATCCTTGGCACTGCCTTTGGCTTTATCGCGGCGGGCAGCGCGGTCGGCGGTATTCTCATGAATAAGTCCGTCACGTGGCTGATCGCGCACCTGTCCTACGACTACTGCTTTTATGCGATGATCGTGCTCCACCCGCTCGCCCTCCTGATGCTCTGGCGGTTCGCGCGCCAGCCGTGGGTCCTCGCCAAAGTGCAACCTTCTCCCAATTGAAAACCATTACCGAACATTTCGACATCGTCGTCTGCGGCGGCGGCCTCGCCGGCTTTTGCGCGGCGCTCGCCGCCGCCCGCCAAGGCGCGAAAACCTGCCTCCTCCACGACCGCCCGGTTCTCGGGGGCAACAGCTCCTCCGAGGTGCGGGTGACGCCGCACGGCGCGGCGGCGTTTCATGCCTACGCACGGGAGACCGGGATCCTTTCCGAACTGCTCATCGAGGAGCGTGCGCGCAACCACGAGACGATTTTTGAAAATGGCTGGACCAATAGCGTATGGGATCTCGTGCTCTACGACGCGGCGCAGACCGCGCCCAATCTTATGCTGCGTCTTAACACCGCCGTGGTCGCGGTCGAGTTCGCGGGCGCGGGCCGCGTGACCGGAGCCCCGTTGCCGGACGCACGCTTCGGTTATCTGCACCGCCCGGCCTGTGCGCCGGAGCGGCGGATCACCGCCGTCGTCGCCCGCGTGGCCAATGCCGAGACGGAACTTGTCGTGCAAGCCGAACTCTTCATCGACTGCACGGGCGACGGCCTCGTGGCCGACCTCGCCGGCTGCGAGTGGCGCATGGGCAGCGAGGGTAGCGAGGAATTCCGCGAGCCCCACGCGCCGGGTAAGCCGAGCCGTGATACCATGGGAAACTCCATCCACTTCCGCGCGCGCGATCTCGGTCGTCCCGCGCCGTTCACGCCGCCGGATTGGGCGGTGAAGCACACCGACGCACGCTATTTCTACGAACAAGGCCGCAAGCCCAAGGACCTGCGGGGCGGCTACTGGTGGCTCGAGATCGGCGTGCCTTGGGACACCATCCACGACGCCGAGAACATCCGCCACGAACTCACCCGGCACACGCTCGGAGTGTGGGATTGGATCAAAAATCGGGACCCGCTCACGCGCGACGCCGCGGCCAACTACGCGCTCGATTGGATCGGCCAGGTGCCCGGCAAACGCGAAAGCCGGCGCATCTTGGGTCGTCACCTGCTCACCGAGCACGACATCCAGAATAAAGTCGTTTTCCCCGACGAGATTGCTTTCGGCGGCTGGTTCCTCGATCTGCACACACCAGGCGGCTTGCTCGCGCCCACAAGCGAACCCGCCAGTGCGGAGGGCTACAAACCGACGAGTGACTACTCGATCAAAAGTTATGTCGGTCCCTACGGTCTGCCGTTGCGGAGCCTCATCGCGAAGGATGTGGACAACCTGCTGATGGCGGGACGCAACGTCAGCGCTACGCACGCCGCGCTCGGCACCGTGCGCGTGATGGCCACCACCGCCCTCATGGGCCAAGCCGCCGGCACCGCCTGTGCGCTGGCGATTCGCCGTGGCATTGCGCCGCACGCGTTCACGCCGGCTGATGTCGGCGCGGTGCAGCAACGTCTGCTGCGCGACGGTTGCTTTTTGCCGAATGTCGCCACCGCCGATCCACTAGATTTAGCTCGGAGTGCGCGGGCGAGCGCGAGCAGCGAAGCGGCGTTCGCCGGCATCGGTCCGGATGACTGCGGTCGGCACGAGGGGCTGACGTTTTGGTCCGACCAGGCGGTGCAGCTCGGGCGTGAGGAACTCAATGCTCGTCGCGGCCAATGGATCGCGATCGGGACGGACCGGGTGGATCAGCTGGAAGTGTGTCTGGTCAATCTCACCGCCGAACCGCGGCGCGTGCCCGTGTGGCTCGTCGCGGTGGATCATCTTTGGGATTACCGCACCGAGCCGGGAACTCCGCTCGCGACGACCGAACTTCTGGTGCCACCGGGCGGCCCGCACTGGATTACTTGGCCGATCGGGTTGGCGGTGAAGCCGGGCAGCTACGTGCGCCTAGATTTGGGCCGCGATTCTCAAGTCTGTTGGCCGACTGCCGGCGCAATTCTCCCCGGCCACATGGCGGCCTACGACATGGGCCACGGGCGGATGCGTCGTTATGGTAATGGCGTCACACTTAGCTTTCGGATCACGCCGGCGCAGCCGGCATTCGGGCCCGCGCAGGTCCTTTCGGGCGTCACGCGGCCGCATCGTGCGACGAATCTTTGGCGCTCCGATCCGACCTTGGCGTTGCCCCAGTGGCTAGAACTCGCTTGGGCTGCCCCCCAGCGCATCGCGACGGTCGAGTTGACGTTCCCCGGCCATCTCGTGCGCGAGTATCACGCCTACGGGCCGTTCTACCGCGATGCGCAGTGCCCGCGCGACTACGCGCTGGAGGCGTGGCGCGACGGTGCTTGGGTGAGGCTCATCGCGGTCGAAGGAAATTACCAACGGCAGCGGCGGCATGAGTTGCCCGTGGCGGTGACAACCGAGCGGCTACGTGTGGTCGTCGGCGCCACCAATGGTGATCCTTCGGCGGCGATCTATGAGGTGCGCTGCTACGCTTAGGGTCGTGGCAGCTGGCGGAATTCTTCGCTGCGACGGAGATCTTCGCGGATGCGGTTTTCGTCCCAGGCTTTTTCCCGGACGAGGCGGCGGTAATTTTCCAGGCCGGCGGGATCGGGGTCGCGTTTCAAAATGTCGCGGTAGGCGCGGGTGATGGCGGCGGTGACGGAGAGGGCGTCGCCTTCCTTGCTGCGTCGGAGTTCGGCGCGGAGTTCGGCTTCGGTTTGGCCGCGGCTGAGGGTGCGCGTGTAGGTGGCGAGGCCGGACGCGTCGGGATCCCGGCCGAGGACTTCGCGGTAGACGCGGCGCACGATCGCGGAGAAGTCTCGCGAGCGGAATTCGTCGCTGCGGCGGAGCGCGTCGCGGAGTTGCGGCTCGGACCAGCCGGCGTCGAGCAGGCGGCCGCGATAGAAGCGAAGGCCGTCGGGTTCGGGATCGCGGTTGAGAATATCGCGATAGGCCGCGCGAAGGGCCCGGGCGGCGTCGCGCTGTGACCATTGGTAGAAGACGGGGCCGGTAGGCGCGGCTTCGACTTGGAGCGAGGAGATGGCGCGGTCCCAGGTGATCGCGTTGGTCTGACCGAGCGAGAAGGCGGTGAGGTCGGGCGTAGTGCGGTTGAGCCAAGTCGCGGCGCCGCGGAACTGAGAGTGTTCGAAGACGGCGACGCGGACCGGGCCCTCGAGACGGACGGAGCGGATGCGGTCGTTGAAGGGGCGGCCGCGTTGATCGCGGAGGAATTCGAGGTTATCGATACTGGCCCCGGCTTCGACGACGAGGACCTCGCCGCGGTAGTCGAGCTCGGTGAAGAAGGAGACGCGGCCGGCGGAGGCGGCGGGTTGGGCGGCGACGGGGGAAACTAGCGCGAGAGCGAGGGCGAGCGCCGCGATGAGGCGGTGAAGAGCGGCGCGGAGCATAGCCGGGGGGCGTGGGAGGGCGGGTCGGAGACCCCGCCCTACTTCATTTGGCGCGGGTCCAGGCTTTTTGCAGTTCGCCGCGGAGAACGGCGGCGTCGGGCCAGGCGGGGGGGAGGCCGGTGATGTTGTAGCCGCCGCCGCCGGCAAAATACGGTCCCATCTCGGGGCAGGCAAAGAGGGTCCGATTCTTGTTCGCGGGAGCCTTTTTCCAGAGTGCCATGAAGGCCTCGACGAAGACCAAGTAGCTTTTCACTTCGGGCGTGAGCGCGCCGCGATGGGTGACGGGGACTTGGCAGTGGTGGCCGTTGAAAGGGCGGAAGTGGGCTTGCTCGCTGTGTTGGACGAGTTCGGGGTGATCGAGGAGTCGCTCGATGTAGTTGCCGGGATGCAGGTGCTTCACGCTGGCGATGTGGGAGAAATCGAAATTCATCCGGATGAGGCGGCCGGTGGCGCGGTGGTAGCGTTCGGCGATCTCGTAGGTCTTTTCGGGCGTCTCGGTGCAGCAATCGCGGTGAACCTCGAGAGCGGGAAAGATTCCGCCGATTTTCTCGGCGGCGCGGTCGAGGGCGAGCCAGTGTTTGGTGGCGAGGGCGGGTGGGGTGTCGTGATTGTCGAGTTGGACGTTGATGTGGACCGCGCCGGCTTCCTTTTGCTCGCGGAGGCGGTCGGCAAACTCGGTGGGGTCGTCGGTGGAGATGAAGCCGAGGATGTGGCGGAGCCCGTGTTTCTCCGCGAGGCGACGGTGTTCGGGGGTGACGCGGGTGGTGATGCCGTCGAAGCCGGCGGCGGCGATGGCCTTGATCTTCTTTTCGAGCGACCACTCTTTTGCCGGTGAAGGATGACCGACGAGGGACCAGAGGTTGGCGATGTGGGCGATCTTCATGGATTTTTGATTTTTGAATCTGAACTGCCGTTCTGTTCGGTAACTCGATTTTCGATTTCGGAATGTCGGAGGAGGCGCGGTGGCGGTGATTTCCTGGAAATCGAAAATCCCGAATCGAAATTCGAAATTCCGCTCAGGCGTGCCGGCCTTTGAAGGTGAGCTCGGCGACGCCGCTCTTGTCGAGGGCGCCAAGGCCGAGGGCGTTCATGCGGTCGAATTGGAGTTTGGTGGCGGCGGCGAGCGGCATCGGCAGGCCGGTTTCGGCGCCGAGGACCCAAGCGATGGTGGAGTCTTTGGCGGCGTGGGCGCCGGAAAAGTAACAGGAATGGTCGCGGTTTTGCATGTCCTCGCCGTCGGTTTTGAGGACCTGAGAGTTGGCGCCGGTCTGGGAGAAGACCTCGCGGAGCATCGTGAGGTCGAGCCCGAGGGCAGCACCGAGGCCGAGGCCTTCGGCGAGACCGGCAGTGTTGATGTTCATGACCATGTTGACGAGGGCCTTCACCTGCGCGGCTTGGCCGGTGCCGCCGATGTAGCGGAGGGCGGTGCTGAGTTTTTCGAGGATGGGGAGCACGCGATCAAAGACGGCTTTTTCGCCGGCGCACATGAGGTAAAGCGTGCCGTTGCGGGCTTGGGGGATCGACGAAGCCATGCAGCCCTCGAGGCTGGAAGCGCCGACGGCATGGGCGCGGCGCTCGACCTCGACGTGGATCTTGGGCGTGAGGGTGGCGCAGTTGATGAAGATCTTGCCTTTCGCGCCGAGGAGAAGGGAGTCGCCGGTCTCGCCGAAGACGGCGAGCTGGGATGCATCATCGGTAACGACGGTGATGATCACGTCGGCGGCGGCGGTGACCGCCGCGAGGGAGGGGGCGTGGAACGCGCCCAGCTCGGCGGCGAGGGTGGCGGCAGAGGGGGCGTGGGCGTCGTAGACGGCGGTCACGCTGAAGTTACAATCCTTGAGGCGGCGGGCCATGTTGGCCCCCATGCGACCGACTCCGACGAAGGCGATTTTTTGCGACATGATGATAAAGGGAGGGTGTTGAGTTAGCGGGCGAAAAATGGGTTGTGCTGGCGCTCCTGCGTGAGCGTGGTGAGGGGGCCGTGGCCGCAGGCGAAGACGGTGTCGCGGTAAAGCGTCATGAGTTTGGTGCGGTTGTTCTCAAACTGGTCCTTAAAGTGGGTGGGGCTGCCGCCCATCGAACTCGCGAAGATGGAATCGCCGACGATGGCGAGCGGCCAGCTGAGGCCGCTGACGACGAAGGAAGTCATGCCGGGGGAGTGGCCAAAGGTGTAGAGGGTCTTGACGGCTAGTTCGCCGAAATGGAAGTGGGCGTTTTCCTTGAAGGTTTGCGCGCCGGGCGCATCGGAGGGCTCCAATTCGCTCGCCCAAACCGTTGCTTTCGTCGCGGCGACGAGCTTGGGCAGGTCGGCGATGTGGTCGTCGTGGGTGTGGGTGAGAAAGATGGCGGAGACGCGGAGTTTTTCGGCTTCGATCAAGCTGATCATGTCGTCGCAGTTGGCGCCGGTGTCGAACACGGCGGCTTCCCGGGTGCCGCTGTCCCAGATCAGGTAGCTGTTGACCGTCATGTCCTCGAAGGCGGTGTTGAACATCGCGAAGCCGCGTTTAAAGAGCGGGGCCTCGGGATACCAAGATTTGTGGGCGAGGGCGACCAAGGCATCGACGCTCAGGCGCAGGTGGCGCGCGACGCGGCGGATGACCAGTTCGTTGACTTGGCCGCCCTTGACGGCGGCGAGCTCGGGCAGGCTGATTTCGGCCCGCTGGGCGAGATCGGCGTCGGAAATCTTCAAGCCGCGCTGGGCCTTGTTGATGACGTCGTTGAAATTATCTTCGAGCGGAATTCGGGGCATAGGTCCAAAACGGTGCGGCGGGTGCCGGGGCGTGCAAGCTGAATGGCGGTGAAAGAATGCGGGGCGTCGAGCTGGGCCCGGGCGGTCGGGTGCGGCCGAAACGGGCCCCGCACGATCGCCGCCGGTCGGTGGGTAAAACGGGGTTGGGAAAATAATTTTGATACATGACCTAATCAAAAAGGCTCATGGCATTGCGCCTGCTTAGGGGTTCGGCATCGCCTATGAAATCCCTTCTAAACATGTTTCGATTCCGACTGGGTCTGGTAGCTGCGCTACTTGTCACCGGCACCGTGTGGGCTCAAACGCCCGCTGCTACTCCTCCGGCCCCGCCGCCGCCCACCGCCGAAGAGCGCCTCGCCGCGCTTGAGGCCTACGTCAACAACGTCGACCCGGTCAAAGGCCCGCTGGTCGGAGTCGCCGGTCCCGGCCACAACGCCTGGATGATGACCAGCGCCGCGCTCGTGCTCTTCATGACGTTGCCCGGTCTCGCGCTTTTCTACGGCGGCCTCGTTCGCCGGAAGAACGTCCTCTCCGTGCTCGCCCAATGTCTCGGTATCACGGGCCTGGTCACCATCATGTGGTGGGCCTTTGGCTACAGCTTTGTTTTCGGCAAGAGCTTCAACAGTCCGTTCCTCGGCGGCACGGAGTTTCTCTTCCTGAAAGGCGTCACCAGCGCGCCCAACACCGACTACGCCTACTGGATTTCCCAAAATGTGTTTTCGATGTACCAGATGATGTTCGCGATCATCACTCCGGCGCTGATCGTCGGCGCGGTCGCCGAACGCATGAAGTTCTCCGCGATTCTGCTCTTCGTCGCGATCTGGATGATCGTCGTCTACTTCCCGTTGGCCCACATGGTCTGGGGCGTCACGGGCTTCATGAACGGCGTCTGGAACGGCGACGCGGTCATCAAGGCGATCGACTTCGCCGGTGGCACCGTGGTTCACATGTCCTCCGGTTGGTCTGCGCTGGTTCTCTGCATTATTCTCGGGCCGCGGCTCGGCTTCGGTAAGGAAAAAATGGCGCCGCACAGCCTCGTCCTCTGCATGGTCGGCACCGGTATGCTTTGGGTCGGCTGGTATGGCTTCAACGCCGGCAGCGCCCTCGCCGCCGACGGCGTAGCGGCCAACGCCTTCATGACGACCACGCTCGTTGCCGCCGTCGCCGCGTTCACGTGGGGCATGATCGAAAAACTGTTCCGCGGCCACGCCTCGATTTTGGGTTTTTGTTCCGGCGCGGTCGCCGGGTTGGTCGTGATCACACCGGCCGCCGGCTTCGTGGACCCGACCGGCGCGATCGTCATCGGCGTGCTTGCCGGCGCCGTGCCATATTTGGCCTGCACCAAGATGAAATCGATGTTCGGCTACGACGACGCGCTCGACACCTTTGGCGTCCACGCCGTGGGCGGCACGCTCGGGGCTTTGGTCACCGGCTTCCTCGCCACCGCAGGCGTCAACTCGAACCTGACCGGTGCTTACGCCACGAAGAACGGTCTCGCGAAGCTTGTGACCGACGGCGGTCTCTGGCTCGAACAGGTCAAGGCCATCGGCATCACGCTGGTGCTCTCGATCCTCGCGACGGTGGTGATCGCCTATATCGTCAAAGCGCTCGTTGGTCTGCGGCCCACGCAGGAAGCCGAGTCGCAAGGGCTCGACATCACCGATCACCAAGAAGAAGGCTATATCAACTGAGTTAATCCTCAATCTATCCATCCATGAAATTCATCACCGCCATCATCAAACCCTTCAAACTCGACGAAGTGAAAGAGGCGCTGAGCGCCGTCGGGATCGAAGGCATGACCGTCACCGAGGTAAAGGGCTACGGACGCCAAAAAGGACACACCGAGATCTATCGCGGGAGCGAATACACGGTCGATTTTCTGCCCAAGGTGAAAATCGAGATCGCTGTGACCGACGACCTCGTCGGCAAAGCGGTCGAGGCGATCACGAAGTCGGCCAAGACCGGCAAGATCGGCGACGGCAAAATCTTCGTGATGCCACTCGAGGAAGTTATCCGCATCCGCACCGACGAGCGCGGTGAGTCGGCGGTTTGAGCGTTTTTTAAACTGATCCTAAGGTCGGCTCATGGGAGCCGGCCTTTTTCGTTCAAAGCCGGTTCGCCTCGTGGCGGATCGAACGCTGGTAGGCGGTGATGCCGGGATCTTCGCTGGTGTCGGCGAGAGCGAGCAAAAGAAGCTTGGTGGCTTCGGCGTGGTTGCCTTGGGCTTGAAGCGTCAAAGCCAAGAAGACGTCGAATTCACGATTGTCGGGAAATTGCGTTTGGCCCGACCGGAGGACTTCGGCGGAGCGGGCGAACTGGCCGGTGTGACGGAGCGTGGAGCCGAGACCGAGGAGCGCGCCGGCGAGTTCGTTGGGTGCGAGGCCGAGGGCGATGGCTCGTTCGTAGTGGGGGACGGCCTCGGCTGCGCGGTCGAGCACCTCGCTCGTCCATGCGAGTTGGTAGGCGATCTCGGGAACGTGGGGAAAACGGGCGTCGAGTTTCTGCAGCAGCCCGAGGACGTGATCCACTTGGCCGCCGTGGCGGGCGCCGATGATGGCGTCGAGTTCGGATTTCCAGTCAGACATCGGAAAAGAAGAAAGCGCGGAGGTAAGCTCCGCGCTTTCGGATTTAGGATGGGTCGCTCAGTTGGCCGGAGCGGCGCCGGGGGCGGCGGGCTTGACCGTCTTTATGGCGAGGGCGCGGGTGGCGATCTCGATCTTGAGGCGGGCGAGGTAGTCGGCGAAGGGCATGACGCCTTCGTCGCCTTTGGCGCGGCTGCGGACGCTGATCGACTGGGTCTCGGCTTCCTTGCCGCCGAGGACGAGGGTGTAGGGAACCTTGTCGATTTCGGCGCGGCGGATTTTGGCCCCGAGCTTGTCGCTCTGTTCGTCGAGTTTGGCGCGGACGCCGGCGGCCTTGAGCTGCGCGAGCAGTTGGGCGCCGTAGTCGTTGACGCGGTCGGTGATCGGCACGAGGCGGACTTGCTCGGGCGCAAGCCACACGGGGAAATCTCCGCCAAAGTGCTCGATGAGCACGCCGCAGAAACGCTCCATCGAACCAAAGGGCGCACGGTGGATCATGACGGGGCGGTGCGACTGGTTGTCGGCGCCCATGTAGTGAAGGTCGAAGCGGACGGGCAGGTTGTAGTCGACCTGGACGGTGCCAAGCTGCCACTCGCGGCCGATCACGTCTTTGATGACGAAGTCGATTTTGGGGCCGTAAAACGCGGCCTCGCCGGGTTCTTCGGTGAAGGGCACGCCGAGGGTCTTGGCGGCCTCGCGGCAGGCGTTCTCGGCTTTGTCCCAGTTGGCGGTGTCGCCGGTGTATTTGTTGGAGTCGGGATCGCGGAGGCCGACACGCACGCGATAGTCGGCCATACCGAGGGTGGTGAGGACGGTTTTTACGAGGGCGAGACAGCCGAGGACTTCGGCGGCGACCTGATCCTCGGTGCAGAAGAGATGAGCGTCGTCCTGCGTGAAGCCGCGGACGCGGGTCATGCCGTTGAGTTCGCCGGACTGCTCCCAGCGGTAAACGGTGCCGAACTCGGCGAGACGCACGGGGAGATCGCGGTAGCTGTGCGGCTGGGAGGCAAAGATCTTGATATGATGCGGGCAGTTCATCGGCTTCAGCATGAAGCCATCGAGGAGCTTGGCCGGATCCATGACGCGGTCCTTGCCGATCATTTCTTTGCCCACGCGGTGGTTGAGCTGGTCGGCAAATTGCGAGGAAACGGCTTCGAGACGCGCGGTGAGTTCGGCGCAGCCGCAGCCTTCGGCGGACATCTTGGCGAGAGCGTCGGGCTCGGCGAACGCGGGGAACTGTGACTCCTTGTAGTAGGGGAAGTGGCCCGAGGTTTTGTAGAGCGAGAGTTTGCCGATGTGCGGCGTGAAGACCTGCGAGTAACCCTGCTTGCGGAGCTCGCCGCCGATGAAATCCTGCAATTCCTGGCGGATGATCGAGCCGTTGGGCGTCCAGAGGATGAGGCCTTGGCCGACATCTTCGTCGATGTGGAAGAGCTTCAGATCGCGGCCGAGTTTACGGTGGTCGCGGGCCTTGGCCTGCTCCTGGCGGTCGAGGTATTGGTCGAGTTCCTCGCGCGTGGGGAAGGCGGTGCCGTAGATGCGTTGGAGCTGCTTGTTCTTCTCGTCGCCGCGGTGATACGCGCCGGCGATGGACAGAAGTTTGAAGGCTTTGAGTTTGGAGGAGTAGCGCACGTGCGTGCCGGCGCAGAGGTCCATGAACTCGCCGTTCTGGTAGAAGGAGATTTTCTCGTCGGCGGGGATGTCGGCGAGACGGCCGAGTTTGTAGCGTTCTTGGCCGCGGGAGATGATAAGCGCGGTGGCTTCCTCGCGGGAGAGTTCTTTGCGGTAAAACGGCTGGTTCTCGCCGGCGACTTTCTTCATCTCGGCTTCGATTTTGATGAGGTCGTCGGCGGTGAATTTATGGTCTAGATCGAAGTCGTAGTAGAAGCCGGTGTCGGTGGGCGGGCCGATGTCGAGTTTGGCGTCGGGGAAAAGACGGAGGACAGCCGTCGCAAGGATGTGCGAGGCCGAGTGGCGGAGTTCTTCGAGGGGAGACATCATGGGAATTTTCGATTTTAGATTCTGGATTTTCGATTTCAGGACCGGCGGCCGGTGGCCTGTTATTTTTTCACCGGTTCGAGTTTGTAGGCGGTTTTGCTGTCGAGCATCGACCAACCGGCGGCGGCGAGTTCCTGGCGGAGCGCGTCGGCGGCGGCGAAGTCTTTGGCCTGTTTGGCCGCCCAGCGTTTTTCGGCGAGGGCGGCGATGGCGGCGGGAATGTCGGTTTTCGTTTCGACCGCGAGGTTGAGCCCAAGGGCGAAGAGCACGGCGTCGAAAGAGCTCAGATCCACGTTAGTAGGGCCGCGGTTCACGATTGAGAAGAGAGCGCCGAGCGCTCCGGGCGTATTGAGGTCGTCGTGCAACGAGGAGAACACGCTGGCGAACGTCTCGGCGTCCTTGCCGGCGGCAGTGCCCAACGAGGATCGGAATGTGCGCAACGAATTCAAGGCGCTCTCGGCGGCGCGCAGCGAATCCAACATGAAATTCAACTGCTTCCTTGGGTGGCCCATCAGCAGGGCATAGCGGACGGCCATCGGGGAGTAACCCTTCTCGACGAGATCGCCCAAGGTGTAGTAGTTGCCCTTGCTCTTGCTCATTGTGGTACCTTCCACGAGCAGGTGCTCGCTGTGATACCAGTGACGTGAAAAGGTCGTGCCGTTGCAGCACTGGCTCTGGGCGATTTCGTTTTCGTGGTGCGGGAAGAGCAGATCGACGCCGCCGGTGTGGAGATCGATCGTGTTCCCCAAGATGGCCTTGCTCATGGCGCTGCACTCGATGTGCCAGCCGGGTCGGCCTTCGCCGGCGCCGCGCGGGCCGGGCCACTTCACGTCGCCGTCTTCGTCGGGCTTGTAAGCCTTCCAAAGCGCAAAGTCAGAGACAGAGTCTTTATGGTCAGCGTCGGCGACGGTGTTGGTGATCTTGAGTTCGCGCTCCTTGATGCGGGAAAGGGCGCCATAGCCGGGAAACGAATCGAGTTTGAAATACACGGAGCCGTCGGCGGCGCGGTAGGCGTTCCCTTTCTCCATGAGCACCTCGATCATGTTGACCTGCTCCTTGATGTAGCCGGTGGCGGTGGGCTCGGCGTGGGGGCGCAGGCAGCTGAGGGCGTCGCAGTCGGCGTGAAATTTATCGGTCCACTTTTTGGTGATCTCGGCGAGCGGGCGTTGCTCTTTTTGGGTCTGACCGATGGTGCGGTCGTCAACGTCGGTCAGGTTGCGGACGTGTTTTACTTTGTCGCGGCCGAACTGGAGCTCGAGCAGCCGACGGATGAGGTCGTTGACGACGAAGGTGCGAAAATTGCCGATGTGGGCGGGCGCGTAGACGGTCGGGCCGCAATTATAGAAGCGGACCACGCCGTCGGCGTGCGACGGCGTGACCGGTTTGAGGCGGCGGTCGAGGGAATCGTAAAGCTGAAGGGCCATAATCGGAGAATCGGAAAGGAGGGTGTTAACGGAATTCCGACGGAGCGGAACGTTCTTTTTATCGGTCGGCGGACCGACGGTTTTCTGCCTGACAGCGCGCGCGGGCGCCGGCGGTTGCGGTCAACAACCGCAGCCCGTAGTTCGCGCCAAAACGGAGCGAACCAAGGAGGTAGAAAAATTTGTGGCGGGCCGGCGCATGGCGTGATTCCTTCGCGGAGAAACACGGATATGGAGGACCACTTCAAGCTCGATTTAACCCAACGGCCGCGGCGCCTGCGCCGCACGGCGAGCCTGCGGTCGATGGTGGAAGAGACGGTGTTGCGGCCGGCGGATTTTGTCGCGCCGTTATTCGTAATCGACGGCAAGGCTTCGCCGGAGCCGATCGGTTCGATGCCGGGGGTGCGGCGGATGAGCATCGGCGACGCGGTGAAGGAGTGCCGGGCGGTGGCGAAATTGGGCGTGCGGGCGGTCGCTTTATTTCCGAAGCTGGACGTGCCTTTGAAAGATGCGGAGGGTAGCGCGGCGTTGAGCGAGGATGCGTTGATTTTGCGGGCGGTTCGTGCGGTGAAGCGGGCCGTGCCGGAGTTGACCGTAATGACGGATATCGCGCTCGATCCTTATACGACGCACGGGCACGACGGGGTATTGTCCGAAGACGGTCGCGAGGTGGCGAATGACCGGACGGTAAAAATCCTCTCCGAGATGGCGGTGCTCCATGCGCGGGCGGGGGTCGATCTGGTGGCGCCGAGTGATATGATGGACGGCCGGGTCGGTGCGATCCGGCGCGCGCTGGATGCGGCGGGATTTGAGCAGACCGGGATCATGGCTTATTCCGTGAAGTTTGCCTCGGCCTATTATGGACCGTTTCGCGAAGCCGTAGGTAGTGCGCGAGCGGCGGGGACGGCACCGCTGGACAAAACGACCTATCAGATGAATCCGGCGAACCGCCGCGAGGCGCTCCGCGAGCTTGAACTCGATGACGCCGAGGGTGCGGATATCTTGATGGTGAAACCGGCAGGTCTCTATCTGGATATCATCCGCGACGTGCGTGGGGTGACAAAAAAGCCCATCGCGGCTTATCAAGTTTCGGGCGAATATGCGCAAATCCACGCGGCTGCCGAGCGCGGCTGGCTTGAGTTGGTGCCGGCGCGAAACGAGTCGTTGCTCGCGATCAAGCGGGCGGGTGCCGACTTGATCTTGACGTATTTCGCCAAAGACATGGCGCTGGCTTTGCGTTAAAATTCACGCTTGGTTTTTCCCATGAGCACCCCGCCCGTAATTCTTCCGCGCAGCATCGCCCAGTGGGCCGTCACCGTGATTTTTGGGCTGCTGAGCCTGGCGTTTTTGTTTCGCGCGGGCCAGTTCGGCTACAAGTGGCTGAGCGGGGTGGTCGAGGGCGACACCAACTTCAAGGCCATGACGATCTGGGCGCTGATCTACGTGGTGGTGTGCGCCGGGATCGCGGCGGTGGCGTATTTCATGCCGCGTGAGACGGAGGAAAACGAGGTTTCCGAAGAAAATCAGAAAGCCGAGCGGGGGACCTGAAGAGAATCGCTGGGCATGGGCCGCGGGTCTTGAGCCGGATTTTGTTGGGCGAGACAGGTGTTTAGTTCGCAGGCGTTTCGGTCGCGAACCAAGGGGACTTTATCTTTTTCAGCGTAGAGCGAGAAACCGCCGGCGGTTTGAACGGCTTTGTCGACCGTCAGATCCGCGGTCCAAATGATGCGGCCGGGTTTGGCCACCTTGCCGCTGACGTAAACAAACCGTTCGGTGACGCTCACGGAAACATCAACCGAGGTATAAACCTTTTTTGAGATGTAGGCGGCGCGAATCCCGGTGGAGATCGGCCGGGCTTTGAATGGGCACAAAAAAGCGGCGGTCGAAAAGACCGCCGCCGAGATATTACTTGGAATTATTTTTTCTTGGAGCCGCGAGCGGGCTTCTTGGGCGCGTCGTCATCATCGTCGAGGGACCTGGACTTTTTCGGCGCGTCATCGTCGTCGTCGGTGTCTTCGTCATCGTCGTCCTTTTTCTTCTTTTCGTCGTCATCCTCATCCTCGTCGTCATCGCCGTCCCACTTGAGCGAATCGTCGTTCTTGAGTTTCTCTTCTTCGGCGGCGTCGATCTCGGGCAAGTCGTCATCGGTCTCGTCTTCAGCGTCTTTGGCCGGAGCTTCGTCGTCGCCGTCGTAGCCGGCGGGCATGAAATCGAGAATGGCGGTGAGCTCTTCGAAGGTGTGGACCGCTTTTCCCTCGATGAACGAGCTGTTTTGGTCCTCCCGGATCTCGTCCTCGACTTCATCGACCGAGAGCTTGGACTCGAATTTGAAGAGGTCATTCAGCATCTTCACGCGGCAGCGGGTGAGATGGTCGAGCAGATCGGCGTAGGGGCCGTTTTCCTCGTCGAGGGTATCGGCGAGGGCAAAGAGTTTGTCGTCGGATTCGACGATGGATTCTTTCACGCGCTTGAGGCGCACCTTGCCGTTGCCGAGGTCTTTCTCGATTCGGAAAGGGATAAACGCTGCGTCGAACATCTCTTGGTCGAAACCATAGTCGCGCAGGGAATCGACGAGCTCGATGAGATGGGCGACTTGGCGCGGATCGACGATGCTGAGGCCGTCGACATCCCACCGCACGGGATCGGAAGTCTCATTGACCCACCAATTATGGTCGTCACCGAGACGAACGTTACACCAGCTGAGAGTAGAAGTTGCTTTGGCCATGAAAGGGAAAAATTTTTCTCAACGTGCGAGGGGTGTTTCAAAAAACAAGCACAAAACCGGGAGTAAGTTACAGGAGTGTGGCGGGAACATTTTTGCTCATCGGAATCGGGGCGGCGGGGTCGGAGACGGTTCGGACTCTTGCGTTTTTTTGAGCGGGTTTCAGGGTCGGGCGTCATGGGAATGATCTACGAAAAACTTTTTCGGCCGGTGTTGTTCCGGCAGGATTCGGAACGGGCGCACGAGCACGGAGTGGACGCGATGGCGCTGCTGGCGAAACTCGCACCGTTGCGGCGGGCGCTGGAGCTTTACTCGCGTTTGGATGCGGGGCGGTTCCGGCCCGTGAAGGTCTTCGGCCTCGAATTTCCGAATCGGGTCGGCTTGGCGGCGGGTTTCGACAAAAACGCCCGGGCTTGGCCGGCGGCGGCGGCGATGGGATTTGGTCACGTCGAGATCGGCACCGTGACCGCGCTCGCCCAGGACGGAAATCCGAAGCCCCGAATGTTCCGATATCCGGCCGAGGAAGCCGTGATCAACCGGATGGGTTTCAATAACGAGGGATCGGCGGCGGTGGCGGCGCGCCTCGCTGGACAGCCGGGGCGGGGAGCGAGGACGATCCCGTTGGGAGTGAATCTGGGCAAGTCGAAGGTCGCGGATATCGACCGGGCGACGGAAGATTATCTGGCGAGCTTCGCGAGATTGGCGGACTTCGCCGACTATCTGGTGCTAAACGTTTCCAGTCCCAATACGCCGGGTCTGCGCCAACTGCAGGACGAGTCGAGGCTCCGTGAACTTTTGGGCGCCATCACGGCGGCGAACCGGGCGAGGTCGATGCGGGTGCCGGTGCTTTTGAAGATCGCGCCGGATCTGACTTGGGCGCAGGTCGACGCGGTGTTGGGCGTAATCGACGAGTTTCGCCTCGACGGCGTGATCGCGACGAACACGACGCTGGCCCGGCCGGGATTTTTCGCTTCGGTGAATGAAGCGGGCGGTCTTAGCGGTGCGCCCGTGCGCCGACGCTCGACGCAACTCGTCAGCTACATTTCAAAAAAGACGGAGGGAAAATTGCCGATTATCGGGGTGGGCGGAATCACGGATGTGATCGGAGCGGCGGAGAAACTCGATGCGGGCGCTTCACTTGTGCAGGTGTATACGGGCATGATTTACCGCGGGCCGTTCTTCGCGGCGGAGTTGGCGCACGGGGTATCGGCACGGGACGCGCGTTGAGCGGGGCACGCGGAACGGGTCGGCATTGTGGGTAAACCGAAACCAGGCGCAGGTCAGTTGCCGGTGATTTCGAAACTTGGTCGGGGCGCCCACGCCATGCCGAACTCCATCAGATCGACCAGTCTTCGGGGCTCGGGGCGGGAGGCTGGGATGATATGATCGCGGCTTCCAGTTTGCGGCGGGGACGAATGACCACGTTGTCCCCTTTCTGTTGAACGATGCTGTGCGCGGGCACGGATTGGAGGAGCCAGACGTTGCCGCCGATAATGCTGTGCGCTCCTATGCGCGTGTCGCCCCCGAGAATGGTGGCGTGGGCATAGATGGTGACGTGATCCTCGATGTCGGGATGACGCTTCACGCCCTTGATCGGGTGGCCGTCGTTGTCGACCTCGAAGGATTTCGCGCCGAGGGTGACGCCTTGGTAGATTTTGACGTGGCTGCCGATGGTGCAGGACTCGCCGATGACGACGCCGGTGGCGTGGTCGATAAAGAAGTGCGGACCGATGCGGGCTCCCGGATGAATGTCGGTGCCGGTGCGTTCGTGGGCATACTCGGTCAACATGCGGGGCAGAAGTGGCACGCCGAGAGTGTAGAGCACGTGGGCGATGCGCTGGAGTGAAATCGCCAGCACGCAGGGGTAAGCCAGAATGATCTCCTCGACGCTGCGGGCTGCGGGGTCCCCCTGATAGGCGGCGGTGACGTCGGTCTGGATAATGCGCCGCAGTTCCGGGAGTCGCTCGAGGGCCTGCGCGGTAAGCGCCCGGGCGGACGCGGCGGGATCCGGTGCGCGGGCGAAGCGCAGGCACTTTTCCACCTCGGTATTGAGGCGAAGTTCGATGCCGGCGAGAAGGCGGCTGACATGGGCGGGCACGGCGTTTTTCTCCAAAGCCACGGCCTCGAAGTAGCCGGGAAAAAGCAGGTGCATGCAGTCGCGCGCGAGAGTGTTGACCGAGTCTTGGGCGGGCAGATTTACCCCATCGAGGTGGTTGATGCCGCCGTCGGATTCATAGGAGGCAAGGAGCGCGGCTTGGACGGCGTCGAGGGACATGGCTTCGGGACGCGGAGAGTTTGACCGTGCTCCACGACGGTCAAAGCCAATTTCGGCGTTTTCGTTTTCGGGGCTTTACAAGGCGGAGGCGATTTCACTTATTCCGCCTTCCTCTGTTCATTTTTGCTCGGGTGGTGGAATTGGTAGACACACACGTTTGAGGGGCGTGTGCCGTAAGGCGTGCAGGTTCGAGTCCTGTCCCGAGCACCATTTTAGGCGACAGCGTAACGAATTAAGGAAGTAGTGAATCCCCTCGGAAACCGCTTGCCTCTGTCTAGAGCGGGATTGGACTCTGGTCCGCGTGGGCAATCGCCTTCGCACTACCAAGATCACCCTCGCGGGTTAATCGCCCGCTTTTCGACACCATGGACGACAACGCTCCCCAAGAGAAATCCCCGCCCGCAGACTTGAATAAAATCGATCTGAGCCAATTGAGCGGCTTCAGCTTCGGCACCTCGTGGGTGCAGGATAAATCGACCCCAAATGAGCGGCGTAGCCGCGAGGGTGGCGACGACCGGCCGAGGCGTGAGGCCGGCGGTGCACCGGATCGGCGCGACCGTCGTGGGTTTAGCCGGCCGGCCGGTGGTCCGGGACCAGGCGGGCCAGCAGGCCCAAGCGGCGGCGGCGCACCAGAACGTCGGGAGTTTTCCGGCGAACGTCCCTCGTTTCCCCGTGAAGGCGGCGGCGGCGAGTTTCGCGGGGCTCCGCGGCGTGATTTTCAAGGCGGCCAAGGTGGCGGAGGCGGAGATCGGGGCGAGCGTTTCGGCGGGCGTGGCCAACCGGTTGATCGCGGCCCCTACGACAGCCCCTGGTTCTCCGCGACGTTTTATCCGGAGGACACAAGCTTCAGCACGTTGGTGCAGACCATTCGCAAGTCATGCCGGACGATCGAACTTTTTGAAGTTGCGCGCACGGTGGTGGCGAAGGTGGACCGGTTTGTCGTGGTGCTCGTGCGCAGGCCAAACGGCGAGAGCGGCGCACCTGATTCTTCGGGGCGTTCGGCTCCGGCAGGCTTTTATGTGTCGGTGCCGGATGGGCTGCCGTTCGAGACCGAAGAGGCGGCTTTGAACCATGTGCTGACGAAGCATCTCGGCCTGTTTTTCGACAGCGCTGAAGTCACCATTGATCCGCCCAAGGGTAATTTCCAGGTCGTCAACCGCTGCGGTGTGACGGGCGAGCTGATCGGGCCGCCCAACTTCCATCGCTACAATCAACTCGTGCAGCAGCATTACGCGGCGCGGGTGGACCGGATGCCGTTTGAGGCATTCAAGTCGCGGATCGAGAGTGTGCGTGAACCGGAAGCGATTCAGGCGTGGCTCGACAAGATGAAGAAGACCACCCGCTACACTTGGAAGACGGCGGTCGCGGCGGCGGCTGCTCCGGCGGCTACTGAGTCCGCTGAGTCGGCGCCAGCCACTGAGGGTGCGGCCCCGGCAGATACGGCGGTTCCCGCTTCGGCAGACACTCCGGTTGAAACGGCTCCGGTCGTGGCGTTCGATTCTTTCGACGAGGCGAAGGCTCACTTGTTGGCGACGGCAAAGGACAAAGTCATTCGCCCGGTCGAGCAGGCGCGTCTGCATGGCAAGAACCTCGAGTTGCTGCCACCGGGCGAAATCCGGGCGGCGATCGAAGGAGCGCTCGAGCGTCAACGCCGCTTCCCCCTTGATACGGCGAATGCGTTGCGCGGCCGGCTACGGCGCGAGCATTTGACGATTTTCAAGAAAGGCTCGAAGGGCGTGAGCTACGTGTGCGCGGTGAAGCGGAAATTCCGGGTACCCGGCCAAGTGTTCTCGGACAGCATCGGTGCGCTGATTTCGTTCATCGAAATGCACCCGATGGTAAAGGTGAGCGAGCTCGGGAAGAAATTCCTCAACGTCCAAGCCCCCCCGTCGCCCGTCGAGGGACAGCCCGCGGTCGAGCACGTGCTGACTCCCGAACAACGCGAGAAGCTTTCGAAGATGCAGAGCGATCTGCCATGGCTCGTGCGCGAAGGCTACGTCACGGAGTTTATCGACGGGGCGCTCTACGCGCCGCTGGCGATGGCCGAGTCGAAAAAACGCGAGGTTGAAGCCTCCGAGCATGATCCCGAAAACTTTCCGGATGCTCCCGCGCCGGCGGCGCGCGAAGCGGCCAAAGCGGCCGTTGCGCCGGTTCCGACTGCGGTTTCGGTGCCGGAAGCCACAGTGATCGAACCGACCCCGGTGCCGGCCGAAGTCGCGCCGACGGCTGAAGCGTCGCCCGCGGTTGAGGAGACTCCGAAGTCCGAGCCGCCGTCGGCTCCCGCGGTCTGATTGAGGTGAGCGGCAGCACGGAGTGTTCCCGGGCTGCCGCGGGACCGGTTCGCGCGGCAGTAGGCGCTACCTGGATGAACGCAGTCCGATCCCAGCGGCGATGGGTGTGGGTGGCGTGAGTTGAGTTGCAACGGGCGTGAAGCTCACGGCTGCGCTGGCGTCGAACATCGCTCACTGGTCAACCGTGTTTGGCGGAAGCGTGTCGTCGTCGGCGATTCTGGCGGCGTAGACCTGCCTGCAGGTTGCGCTGCGCTGATCGGGCGGATATGGCGACATGGCTCGGGATCCAGCGCAACATCTTCGACTACCTTGTCCGGGCCCGAAGTGCCGGCGCGCTGATCAGCGGAGGCAAATCGTGTGGCGCTCGCCGGACGTAATGCCCAGGTCGAGGTGTAGCGTGTCGAAGGGTAGCCAGTCGGCGATTTTCTCCGGCCACTCGACGGCGAGGCACCACGGCGGATTGAGAAAATCCTCGATGAGGAGCGACTCGATCTGCGCGGCGGTTTCGAGGCGGTAAGCGTCGAGGTGGACCAGCGTGCGACCGGAGCCGCGATGCACGTTATAGAGGTTAAACGTGGGGCTCGTGACGGGCGCGGTCAGGCCAAGTCCGCGGGCGAGACCTTGCACGAAGGTGGTCTTGCCGACGCCGAGGTCACCGTGCAGCGCCAGAGTGCAGGTTGCGGGCAGAGCGGCGGCAAACTCCGCGGCGAGGGTTTGCGACTCCTCGGCGGATGTCGTCGTGGCGCCGGCGCGGAGTTTATCGAAGATGTTCATAACCGGAAAAATCTTCGAGGCGAACGGCGGAGGGGGAAAGCGCGTTTGACCGGGCGAAGTGGCCGATATTCGTCAGGCGCGTGCGGGGAAAGCGGCGGTGCCACGCGCGGGCAAAGGCGACGGCATCGGTGTGAGCCGCGAGAGCGAAGACGAGTTCGTAGTCTTCGCCGTCGGTAAGCGCGGCGCGGAGGTCGGCCCCGCGGCGGAGCGGCAACGCGTCGGGTTCAAGGGCGGGCTTCCCGCGGGGCGGGGTGAGGGCGCCGAGGTCTTTGGCCAATCCGTCGCTGATGTCCATCATGGCGCGGACTTCGGGGCGGCCGGCGAGCCACGCGCCCTCGGCCAGACGCGGGTGAAACGCGAAGTGATGGCCCGAGGCGAGGCTGCGGCCGAGGACGCCGGTCACATAAATCGAGTCGCCGATGCGGGCGCCCGTGCGGGTAACGACCCGGGGGCCGGTCGCGGCGCCGAGAAGAGTGAGACTGGCCGCAAGGACACCGTCGGCTTGGGCGATGTCGCCGCCAACGATGGGGACGCGGTAGCGGCGGGCGCAGGCGGCGAGTCCGCGGTAGAATTGCTCGAGCCAAGCGAGGGAGGTCTGCGGGTCCAACGTGAGCGCGAGGACGGCGGCCGAGGGACAGCCGCCCATGGCAGCGAGGTCGCTGAGGTTGCGTTTGAGCAGCTTTGCTCCGACGGCCCGGGGCGGGACTGCGGCATCGAAGTGGCGGCCAAAGATGACGGGGTCGACGGTGATGAGCTGCGGGCCGCGCGCGGCGGGCAGAACGGCGCAATCGTCGCCGATCCCGAACGGAGCGCGGGGCGACGCCGCCCCGAGCCAGCGGCGAATCGCCGTGATCAGTCTTGCTTCGCCGAAGGCGGTGACGGAGTCGGCGGATTTTTTGGCGAAGGGATGCACGGCCGAAAGAGGCGTGGCGGCGCGCTCAGGTAGTGACGCCGCAGAGGATGAGCACGATGGTGTTTAGGTTGAACAGGCCGTGGGCGATGATCGTGGTGCCGATGCGTCCGGTGCGCTCGTAGGCGAGGGAGAAGATGATCCCGAGCGCGACCAGCGGGGCAAAGCTGGCGAGATTGGCGTGGAGCGCGCCGAAGAGCACGCCGGGCAAGAGCAGCGCAATCCAACGCGGCGCGCGGGTGCGGGCGTAGCGAAAGATACCCCAGCGGAAGAGCAGTTCCTCGGTGATCGGTGCGATCACGGCGGCCAGCACGATCATGAAGGCGAGCAGTGCGGGGGATTTTGCGTTGGCGAAAAGGTCGATCAGATCCTGCTTTTCGGCCTCGATTCCGAAGAGCTGTAACGCCCCTTGCCACACGAGGCTCACCACGGTGAGCACAGGCAGCGCGATCAGAAATGTGGCGAGGCCGCTGAGCGCCGGGTGCAGCGTGACCAAGGGCGGTGCGGCGGCGATGCGGCGGCGAAGAATGAGCCGGAAAAAGGCGATGCCGGTGAGCATCCCGAGTTGGAATGCGCCGCCGGCAAAGATGAGGCGCTCGGTCTGATCGAGGTTGGCCGACTTGAGCAGCTGACCGGCACCGAGCTGGAACAACACTCCGCCCATCACGACGCACCAAAGAAAGAGCAGGAAATCGCTGACGGAGATTTCCCATGCGACCAAGCGGGGTGCAGCATTCTCGGCCCTGGCGGAGGGACTGAGCACAAGGCGCCAGAGGAGCCAGACGCCGCTCAGGATGAGGGCGAGCTCGATCCCTACGGCAATTTGGGCGGAGAGTTCGGACATACGGGGACGAGTGCGGGGGAGTTTAGGCCGGCGCGCAAGCGCGTGGCCGGAGAGGCGGAAACGGGTGGGTAAAAGTGGGCGGTGCGCTGCAAATCGTGTTGGAACAACACGGTCCGCTTCGAGGGGCAGGACGCCCGGTCGACGCCGGAAGCGATTTGCCTCAGCGGATTTTACCGTGATTGAAGATGATCTCGCCGGCGAAGACGGTGGTCTTTACGCGCCCGGTGAGCGTGGTCCCGTGCCAAGGAGAGTTGCTGGATTTGCTGAAGCCGGCTTTGGCGTCGTAGGTCCAATCTTCATCGGGATTGAAGAGACAGAGATCGGCTTCGGCGCCGGCGGCGAGCGTGCCGGAGGGCAGGCCAAGCAACGCGGCGGGGCGGCGGGTGAGCAGGTCGACGACAAACGGGAGTTTGAATTTCTCTTGGCGCACCAAAATGCCAAGGGTGACCGGAAGTGCGGTCTCGAGGCCGAGGATGCCGTTGGGTGCGAAATCGAATTCTTTGTCCTTCTCGTAGTCGGTGTGCGGAGCGTGATCGGTGGCGACGATGTCGATGGTGCCATCGCGCAGGCCGGCGATGATGGCGCGACGGTCCTCCTCGGTGCGCAAGGGCGGGTTCATCTTGAAATGGGTGTCGTAGGTCGCGAGGGATTCGTCGGTGAGGGCGATGTGGTGGGGCGTGGCCTCGGCGGTGATTTTCACTCCGCGGGCTTTGGCGCGGCGGATGATGTCGACCGAGTGGCGCGAGGAAATGTGCTGGAGGTGGATGTGCGCGCCGGTGTGCTCGGAGAGGATGGCGTTGCGGGCGACGATGAGATCTTCGGCGGCGTTGGGCCAACCGCGGAGGCCGAGCCGGGTGGACATGACGCCTTCATTCATCACGGCGCCAACCGTCATGGAGTGGTCTTGGCAGTGGTCCATGATCGGCAGGTCGAACATCTTCGCGTATTCGCAGGCGCGGCGCATGAGTTCGTTGGATTGGACGCAGTCGCCGTCATCGGTGATGGCGACGACGCCGGCGCGTTTCAGCGAGCCGATGGGCGCCAAGGCGTCGCCTTTCATGCCAACGGTGATACAGCCGGTGGGGAGGACCCGGATGACCGCGTCGCGGCGCACGGCGTCGTTGATGAATTGGATGGTGCCGGCGTTGTCCGCGACCGGCGAAGTGTTGGGCATGCACACGACGGTGGTGAAACCGCCGGCAGCAGCGGCGCGGGAGCCGGTGGCGATGGTTTCTTTGTGGGTCTGGCCGGGCTCGCGGAAGTGGACGTGGACATCGACGAGGCCCGGGCAGGCGACGAGGCCGGTCGCATCGATTTTTTTGGCGCGCTTCTTTTCGGCGGCGTTGAGAGAGTCGACGAAGAGGCCGTCGCGGATAAAGACGTCGCCGACCGCATCGCGTTTGGCGGCGGGGTCGATGACGCGGGCGTTTTGGATGTGAAGGGAAGGCATCGCTGGGAGATCGTTTTCTTAATCTTTCGCGCTCCTCGTTCTCCGGTTATCGGGCCGAGGCCTGACGAAAGAGAAAGCGTAAGAGGAAAGAGAAGGAGGGTTCAGTTCGTCGGCATGACCGATTCTGGTTGGCCGCCGGCGCAGAGGAAAAGGACGGCCATGCGGACGGCGATGCCGTTGGTCACTTGTTCGAGGATGACGCTGCGGGGGCCGTCTGCCAGTTCGCTGTCGATTTCGACTCCGCGATTGATGGGTCCGGGGTGCATGATGATCGCCTTCGGGTTGAGCCAGCTCGCGCGGGTTTTATTGAGTCCGAACATGCTCGTGTATTCGCCGAGTGAGGGGAAATGGCCGCTCGACTGACGCTCGTGCTGGATGCGGAGGAGCATAACAACTTCGGCATCCGCGAGGGCGCTGCGGAGGTCGTGAGACACCTTGACGCCGAGATCGGTAAACCAATGGGGCACGAGCGTCGACGGGCCGACGAGGGTGACGGCGGCGCCGAGTTTGGTGAGGGCGTGGATGTTGGAGCGGGCGACGCGGCTGAACAGAATATCGCCGAGGATGACAACTTTTCGGCCTTTCAGCGTGCCGAGGTGCTCGAGCATCGTGAAGGTATCGAGGAGCCCTTGGGTGGGATGCTCGTGGGCGCCGTCGCCGGCGTTGATGACGGGGATGTCGAGGAACTTGGAGAGGTAGAGCGGCGAGCCGGCGGCGGCGTGCCGGAGGATAATCATATCGGCGCCGAGGGCGCGGATGTTTTCCGCCGTGTCGCGGAGGGTTTCGCCCTTGGTGGTGCTGGAGCTTGCGCCGTCGAGGGAGATGACATCGGCGCTAAGGCGCTTGGCAGCCATGTCGAAGGCCATGCGGGTACGCGTGCTCGGTTCGAGGAAGAGGTTGACGATGGTCTTGCCGCGCAGCGCGGGAACTTTCTTCACGCTCCGGCCGAGGATTTTTTTGAAGGCGGTGGCGGTGGCGTGGATCTGATCGATCTCGGCGCGGGAGAGTTCCTCGATCGTTAGAAGATGGCGGCTGGTCCAGGGCATGATGGAATTTTCGATTTCGTAGCTTCGATTATTTGGCGAGCGCGGGGCGGACGGTGATGCGGTCGCGGGCGGGGCTTTGGGCGTCGAGGGCGACGACAACTTTCTCGGCGGCGGTGGTGGTCAGGGTCAGCCCGATGTAATCGGCGGCTACGGGCATGAGGTGGTGGCCCCGGTCGACGAGGACGGCGAGTTCGACTTTCGCCGGGCGGCCGTGGTCGAAGAGCTCGTCGAGGGCGGCCTTGACGGTGCGACCGGAGAAGAGGACGTCGTCGATGAGAATGACGTTGGCGCCGTTGACGTCCGCGGGGAGGACGGTGGGCGTGAACTCTTTGGGGATGGGGTTGCGGCCGATGTCGTCGCGGTGGAACGAAATGTCGATGATGCCGGTGACCGGCTTGAGCTTGGGAGCGATGACGGAAAGGCGGGCGGCGAGGCGATGGGCGAGGAGAATGCCGCCGTTGGCGATACCGAGGAGAATCAGCCGAGA
Organism: Opitutaceae bacterium; assembly: GCA_044356555.1. GTDB lineage: Bacteria > Verrucomicrobiota > Verrucomicrobiia > Opitutales > Opitutaceae > Tous-C4FEB. Next base: position 210,905 of record JBIKWB010000002.1, read on the forward strand.
ATCGGCGCGATGCCGGGCGGCGATGGACTCGGCGATTTGGTTGAGGGCGGCGTGAATGTTATCGGCGCCGATAGTTTTGGGCGTAGCCACGGGAAAGAGTGAGGCGGCGGTGAGAAAGCCGGTAAAGCAGGAAAGCAGCAGGACTCCTGGGGGCGCCGATTATGAGTGTTATCCCGCGAAACCCGCGAACGGCGCGAAACCCGGAGGATGCGGGGGACCGGGCGGGGGCGTAGCCTCGGGGCCTTGGCCGGCGAGAGAGAACAAAAGACATGCCGCCTTATTTGGCGTCAGGCACGTCCTTAAGATCACACGACCCAGAGGAAGACGCAGGCGAGGTAGACGAAAGCCGAGAATCTGGCGACGGTTTGATCGTAGCGATTGGCGATATGGCGGCAGATTTAAGTCGAGCGAAGGCATTTTCGACCAGGTGGCTGGGACGGTAAAACTGCCGGTTGTAAGCGGGCCGAAAGAGGCGGTTGCCGCGGTCGGAGATAGCCGGGCGGTGATCGGCGGCAACCAGACGTTTACGCCACCAGTCGGTATTGTCACCCCGCTCGCAGATCACCTCGGCGGAGCCGGCCGGGATCAAGGCCGGGGCTTGAGTGATGTCGTTGCCTTCGCAGCCGGTCACGACAAGGCGCACAGGAAACTCAAGGCGTCGGTGAGCAGAATCACATTACTGGTCAGCCCGCCGCTAAAGCGGCCGATGGCTTCGCGCAGATTGCCGCCCCGTTTGCGGGGGCCATGCGCATGCACCCTCACCTCGTTAGCGTCCGCCACGTAGCTCTCCGACTCGTGCTCGGCTCTCCCCAACACGAGAATCTTGCCCCACAGTTCCTTCCGCACCACCCCCGCCGCCATCGCATATGAACGCAGCGCCAGTTCGGATACCTCTCCGGCAGGCCCGGCCACGGACTGCCCGTGCGCGTGAACCACATCATCGCCTCCACGGAAATCAGTCCGCGTGCCTCGGTCGTCCCCGGCCGCTTCGCCTACCGCTTTTTAGCCCCGCACGGTTAACTTTATCAGGGACGTCCAATGGGCACCGCCCAGTCTTCTTGAGATCATCCGCTCTTTTTCATTCAACCTCCGCTGTGCTCTTCAATTTTGAAGATATGTCCTAAAACGTGCAAAAAGGAAAACTGAGTTCCTCAATCGTTCGACGCCAGTTAGAGAAACGCTTCCAGTAAGCGTGGCCTTGCTAAGGTTGAATGCTCCGGTGCTAAAGAGTGGAGTACCGTAAAATTCAAATGACGATAAGATCGCGCTCAAAATCGCCGCAGTGATCGCCGCAGTGATTCGGGTATTGAGCGTCTAGATGTAGGTGCCGGCAAATCCGACATGGGCGAGAACAGGAAGGGTTGAGATGATTGAGTTGGCGGGGAGCAGCCCTGCGATTAGCGGGCGGCGAAACAAGGCGCCCACGTGAGGTGCCAAAGCTATCATTGGCGTGGGACGCATGTCTGCTCTATCGCTCTGTAAAGAACGTAGAATATACCTAGGCGCGGAGGTCTTGCACACTAGACAGGTTTCGCCGCACGGCGTGGCGGGCCGCTAGAAACTCAGGGTTCGACAGAATCTCGACAGAATCTCGCGCGGCCTTGCGAGCTACGCGCTTGAGGGAAACGAACACAAAAAAGCTCCGAAAACTTCGGGGAAGTCTTCGGAGCCAAAATGGCTGCCCGGGTAGGGGTCGAACCTACGACCAAGTGATTAACAGTCACCTGCTCTGCCACTGAGCTACCAGGCATCGTAGTTTGGCTGACGTGATCAACCAAACGAGGGGGTGAAAAACAGAAGCGGGCGAAGGCTTGTCAACGCTCCATTTGCACCCGGCGAATAAAAAAAGCGGAGACCTCAAACTTTTGATTGCTTTCGATCGGGGCGTTTCTATCTCTTCAACCCTTTTCCATTACGCCTGCCCCCGATTCCCGGGGTCTCAGGGGGACCGAACTCATGAAAACACAGCTCTCGCTCACTGTCACTCCACGCACGCAAACCGGTCGCAGCGCATCGCGCCGGGTTCGTAAGGCCAACGCCATCCCGGCAATTCTCTACGGGAAGCACACGAAGCCAGAAAAGCTTTCCGTTGATACCCCGGAGTTTGTTCGCCTCCTGAAAGTCGTTTCCGGTCGTGCAGTCCTGATCGAACTCCAGCAATCGGGTAAAGCCGAGAAGGCTCTTTCGTTTTTGCAGGAGATCCAACGAGATCCGATCACGGACAAATATCTCCACCTCGATCTTCAAGAAGTGAAGGCCGATGAAAAATTTGAAATTCGGGTTCCAGTAATGGCGGTTGGAGAGGCGTTCGGCGTTAAAAACCAAAGCGGAGTTCTCGAAATTAATGCTCATTTGCTACGGGTTCGTTGTTTGCCCAAAGACTTGCCCGAGTTGGTCAACGTGGATGTTTCCGAGCTCAAGGTGGGGGAGACGATCAAGGTCTCGGAGTTAAAACCAATTCCTGGAGTTGAGTTTCTTGAATCCAAGGGTCAGCCAATCGTTTCTTGTGTCGAACCCGTCGCGGAAATCGTCCAGGAAGTAGTAGCAGCAGCAACCCCAGCCGATGGTGCTGCCGCGCCAGCTGCAGGTGCAGCTCCCGCCGCCGGCGCCGCGCCGGCCGCCGGCGACGCCAAAGCAGGTGCGGCACCGGCAAAGGCCGGTGCTCCTGCTGCCGCGTCTGCGGCAGCCAAACCGGGCGCAGCGGCCAAGCCGGCCGCGCCGGCCAAGAAGTAAAGGTTCGTCGATCGCTTGGGTGCCTACTCGGTAGGCACCCGGAGCGTGTGTTCTTTGAGTCATGCCCATCTCGCTTGTGGTCGGTTTGGGAAATCCCGGCCGTAACTACGCAGAAACGCGTCATAATCTCGGTTGGATCATTCTGGATGCGCTCGCCCAAAAGCATGGTCTTGTTTGGCAGCACCGGGCGAATTTTGAGTCCGAGATTGCTCGCTGGGACGTGAGTCCTGGCTGCACGCGATGGCTGGTAAAGCCACAAACATTCATGAATGACAGCGGACGCGCGGTAGGTGCTCTTGCTCGCTATCACCGGTTCACAAACAACTCGGTTGCGGTCGTTTACGACGATATCAACATCGAAGTGGGTTTGGTAAAGGTTTCGGAATCTGGGAGTGCAGGGGGGCACAACGGTATTGCCAGTTTGCTCGAGCATTTGGGTGAAGGCTTCATTAGATACCGTCTTGGCATTGGCCCGAAGCTTCCGGCGGCGATGGACCTCAAGGATTTCGTTTTGGGAAAATTTTCTTCAGATCACAGTATTCTTCTAAATCAAAAAAACTCTTATTTTATCGAAGGCCTAGAATTGCTGCTGACTCGCGGTCCTTCTTACGCCATGAATCAACTTAATCGCCGAGAATCTACTACATGAATCCGACCAAACGTAACTACCGCGCCACATTCATTATCGACAATCGCGGAAAAGAAGAATCCGTCGAACAAATCATTGACGGCGTAAAGCAAGTCATCGCCTCCGCCAGCGGCGAAGTGACGGCGGTTGAGAATTTGGGTCGTCGTGACTTCGTGCGCGTGACCGACCCCAAGCTCACCGGCGCAACCTATGTCCACATCTCATTCGCCGCACCGTCCGAGGGTCCGGGTCAAATCAAGGAGCGCCTTCGCCTCAACCAGAGCGTTTATCGGACTTTTGTAGAGACAGTTTGAAGTTTATTTGCTGCGTGGGCGTGGAGCCATGGCATACCTAAATAAAGTTTTCTTGATTGGGAACCTAACGCGGGACCCTGAATTGCGGGTCACACCGAAAGGCACCGCGATTTGCCAGTTTGGCTTGGCGGTGAATCGCCAATTTAAGGATGAATCTGGCGCCACGAGAGACGAAACGACATTCGTCGATATCGAAGCATGGGGCAAGCAAGGTGAACTCGTCGCGAAGTATCTCACGAAAGGAAGTCCAGCGATGGTCGAGGGCCGTTTGAAACTCGATCAGTGGGAGGACAAGCAAAGCGGTCAGAAGCGGAGCAAGATGAAGGTGGTTTTGGAGAACGTTCAGTTTCTTTCAACGCGAGGCGCCGGGACAACGGGTGGGCTAGGGGCATCCGCTGTCGGTTCCTCTCCTAGCGATGACATCGACCAAACTTCCCCGGAACGTCACTCTCCTCCCTCGCGTGGAGGGGCTCCTAAGGCCCCAGCACCTGGAAATATTGATGAAGATGTGCCGTTTTGATTACTTTTCGTACTCCTTTCTCAGCGGTAAATTTTTAAAAACAAAAAATTATGGCAAACAGTGAAATCCTCCTGCTCAAACCCGTCGAAGGCCTCGGCGGTGAAGGCGATCAAGTCAAAGTGCGTGCCGGCTACGCCCGAAATTACCTGCTTCCCCGGGGATTTGCGGCACCCGTAACTGTCGCCAATCGCAAGCAAGTTGATGCGCTCAAGCGCCGCCGGGCGGAGCGTGAGTCACTTGAGCTCAACGGTGCTCAGGAACTCGCTAAGAAGCTTGAGAAAACGAGCTTCGCTTTCGCGGTAAAGACCGGTGAGGGCGGCAAAATGTTCGGTGCCATCACCGGCAGTGATGTCCATGATAAATTAACTGCGGCCGGCTTCTCCATCGATAAGAAGCGGATTCTCTTGCACACACCGGTGAAGACGCTCGGAAAACACACGGTGAAGGTAAAACTCCATGCGGATGTCACCGTTGAGTTGGCGTTCGATGTGGTATCGGAGAACCCCATCGAAGTGGCGGCTCCCGAGGTTAAGCCAGCTGGAAGAGCCGATCGGAAGTAAGATACAGGCGCATTCTGTAACCGGGCCGCGTCGAAAGACGCGGCTTTCGTTTTTTAAAGCCGTTTGAGGACAACTCGGCGTTGCCGAACACACTGTTGTCCTTTCTGATTTTAGGATCCGCATGGCAGAAGAATCCAAATTCCAAAATCGCCGATCGGAGAGTTCGCCGGGCGTTTTTTCCGGACGGACGGCTCCACATAGTCTAGAAGCGGAGGAGTATCTTCTCTCGTGTTGCCTATTGGATGGTTCAGACGTGATTTCCCGCTGCTTGGAAGCGCGGATCAGGCCGGAGTCGTTTTACTTGGCCGCTCACGGGATCGTTTTCGAACGGCTGCTCGATCTTTACAATCGGCAAACGCCGATCGACGTGGCGGTCTTGGCGGAGGATTTAAAGACGATCAAGCAACTTGATTTGGTCGGTGGCTTTGCGTTTTTGACCCAGATTAGTAGCCGGATTCCAACGACGGCCCAAGCAGGCTATTTCATCGAGAAAGTGCGTGAACTGCACCTGTTGCGGGAGTTGATCCGCTCGGCAACCGGTGCCGTTGAAGAGTGCTACGCGTTCACCGGTGGCATTGACGAATTCGTCGACCAGATCGAGCAGCGAATCTTCAACGTCACCCAAAATCGAGTGAGCGAAAGCGCCAAGCCGATGCGTGAACCGACGCGTGAGGCCATGAGCGTCATCACAAAAATGATGATGAAGAAAGGTGAGATGACCGGTGTGACTTCCGGGTTTAAGGATCTCGATGCTCTCACCTGGGGATTTCAACGGCAGGAGATGATTATCTTGGCGGCACGGCCCTCGATGGGAAAGACCTCCCTCGCTTTGAACATGGCGGAATCAGCGGCCATGCCGCTGCGTGGCGAGCCGGTTGGGGTCTTGATTTTCTCGTTGGAGATGAGTTCAGCTCAGCTGGCGTTGCGCATGCTTTGTTCGCGCGCTCGAGTGAACATGAAGCTCCTGCGTGATGGCTTGTTGTCGAAGAACGGTGAAGAGCAGGCGCGGTTACTCTCGGCCGCGGATCAATTCTCGAAGGCACCTATTTTCATCGACGATTCCAGTGCGCTTTCGATTATGCAGCTTCGGGCGAAGGCGCGTCGCATTCATGCCCGCCACCCGTTGGGCTTTATCGTCGTAGATTACTTGCAGCTCCTTGCCCCCACCGATTCGAAGATGCCGCGAGAACAGCAAGTCGCCGAAGCTTCCCGCGGTTTAAAGGCTCTTGCGAAGGAACTGAACCTCCCGGTCGTTGTATTAAGTCAATTGAATCGCTCCTCCGAAAAGGAAAACCGAACGCCCAAACTGGCAGACTTGCGTGAATCCGGCTCAATCGAACAAGACGCTGACGTAGTGCTTATGCTCGCCCGACCTAAAGACGCCGATGAAAAATTCCAAGTCGCCGCCGACTCGGCCGAGTTAATCGTTGCCAAGCAACGAAACGGACCGGTAGGAGAATTGAAGCTTACGTTCCTAAGAGACATCACCCGCTTTGAAAACTACACACAGTAACCCTGCGCGCAGGGTCGCCTGCCTTGCCGTCGCCATTTTTGGATTCTTGTCCCTGGGCTCGTTGCCAGTCCTTGCTCAATTGCAAGCACCTGCTAGTGCGCAAGAAGCCACTGCACCGGTATTCAAGGTTGGATCGATTACCGTCAAATTTGTCGGTGCGGCGAACGTCAATGAACAGGTGGTCCGCGCCAACATGCAGGTTCGTGAAGGTGGAGATTTGGACGACACGATGCTCGATCGAGATATCCGGTCTCTCTACCGAACCGGGCTCTTTGAATTCATCGAAATCAAGCGGGAGAGCGTTGACGGGAAATCGTTCAATTTAGTCGTCGAAGTTACTCCGAAATTTCGAGTGCTCGCGGTCAGGTATGAGGGGAATAAACGGGTCAAAGGCACCCGGCTTGAAAAGGAGATCAAGACGAAGCCGAATACCGCGTTGGACGAGCGTCAGGTAAAGGAAGATGCCGAAAAGATCCGGGAGTATTACCAAAAATCAGGCTATAATCAGGTGTCGATTAATTATGCCGTCGAACGAGATCGGGCCACTGGATTCGGTACGGTAGTCTTTAAGATCAAAGAAGGAAATAAGGTTAAGATCTCCGAGGTTCGTTTTGTTGGAAACGCCAACGTCAAGGCGAGAGCGTTGAGAGGTGTGATGGAAACGAAAAAATGGTGGATGTTTTCGTGGCTCACCGGATCGGGTCGCTTCAAGGATGACGAGTTTGACGACGATTTGGAGAAACTGCGGGACTACTACCGCGAGAAAGGTTATCTTGATGTCGAGATCGCGCAGGAGAACGTGCTGTTTGATTATCCGTCGCCCGAGAAGTTGGTGCTCACAGTCAATTTGACGGAGGGACGCCAGTATCGGATCGGCGAGATATCTTTTAAGGGCAACAAGCTCTTTACGTCCGCTCTGCTAAAGCGCGTAGCTCGCCAGAAGAGCGGCCTCGTTTTTGTCCCGTCTAAACTGGATAAAGACGTCGAGCGCTTGGAGGACTTTTACGGTAAGGACGGTTACTTGGATACCCGGGTGCGGTTAACCCGAAAGCCCAACGTTAACACGGGAGATATCGACATCGAATACGCGATCAACGAGAGCGAGAAATTCAATGTTGAATCCATCGTGATCGAGGGCAACTCCAAGACAAAGAGCACGGTGATCGTTCGCGAACTCGTATTGGGGCCGGGCGACGTCTTCAGCACGGTCCTGATGAAGATAAGCAAGCTTCGACTGGAGAATACCCGCTTCTTTGAGGACGTGAATGTTACCCCTCAGGAGACCAACATTCCTGGGCGTCGGAACATGCGGATTTCCCTGAAGGAGGGGCGCACCGGCAACCTGACGTTCGGCGCGGGGTTCAGTTCGCTTGAGCGGGCAACAATCTTTGCGGAAATCTCCCAATCAAATTTCGATATCTTTAACCGCAGGTCACTTTTTCAAGGCGACGGCCAGAAGTTTCGCTTGAGAATGCAACTCGGCAGCCAATCTAGCGAAGTCGTTCTTTCCTTCGAGGAGCCGTGGTTGTTTCAAAAGCAGCTCGCGCTCGGATTCAGCATCTTTCGAACGAGCTCCGACTACAACAGCACCTTCTACAGCCAAGTTGAAACGGGTGCTGAGATTTATCTGCGCAAACGATTGTTCGAGTTAGTCGAGGGAAAGTTGTCCTACACTTATCAGATCATCGAGATCAGAGATGTTTCGAGCAGCGCCTCGAATCAAATTCGATCACTTGAAGGCAATAACACCGTGTCCAAAGTTGGATTCCAACTCTTGCGTGATACCCGTGATAAAATTATCAACACCACTTCGGGTAATCGCGTAGAAATAAACACCGATATCGCCGGTGGTCCCATCGGAGGAAGTGATAATTTTTACCGATTCGAGTTCCGTGGATCCCAGTTCTTTCCGGTATTCGAAACTCAAGCGCAGGTTTTGTCCCTCATTGCGCGCGCGGGTGTGGTGCAGAATTTCGGCGATTCAAAGGTTTTGCCTTACTACAATGCCTTCTACTTGGGTGGCCCTTACACGTTGCGCGGTTATGAATTTCGTGAAGTAGGTCCTCGGGACGAGTTCGGTGAACCGATCGGTGGTAAATCATACGGGTTTTTCAGCGCCGAGTATTCAGTCGATATCGTCAGCCCGATCCGTTTTGCGATATTCTACGACGCGGGCTTCGTGAACAAGGGGGCCTACGATTTTAATCCGGCATCCTATAACGATAACTTTGGATTCGGCCTGAGGCTCTTTGTCGCAGGTGCACCGCTTAGCTTGGATTTCGGTATCCCGATCACGGGCACGGTCCAAAACAAGAAGGGAAATCAGTTCAATTTTTCCTTTGGCACGCGGTTCTGATTTTGATTTGGTCTTCAATTCATTTCCAAACCCAACACATAATGAAATCCATTCGCACCCTCTCTGTATTCGCGGCTTTCGCGCTCTCTGCCGCGATCGCACACGCTCAGCCCGCGCCCAAGCTGCTCGTGGTTGATATGGCCAAACTCTACGACTCACACTACAAGACGGAGGAGCAGAATTCGAAATTGCGCACAGACGAGCAAAAGGCGCAGGAAGAGATCGAAAACATGAACAAGGACGGCAACGTTCTCGTCGACGAGTACAAGACCTTGTCGGATCAGTCCAACAACCCTGCCTTGACGGCGGATGCCAAGGCCAAATCGCAGGTCGAGGCGCAGAAGAAGCTCGAAGAAATCCAACGCAAGAAAAACGAAATCAGCACCTTCGCGCAGAATACCCAGAGGTCCCTGCAGCAGAGACTTCAGACGTTCCGCAGTCTGATGCTTGAGGAGATCAGCAAGACCGCAACGGAAGTGGCTAAACGAAAGGGAGCCACTTTGTTGTTGGATAAGGCTGGTCCCACCTTGATCGGTGTTTCCAATGTGATTTACGCGGATACGGCCTACGAAATCACCGATGAAGTGATGAAAGAAATTAACAAAGACCGTCCGGCAGTCTCGGCAGTTGCAGTTCCTGCACCGGCGGCTTCTGCTTCGCCTGAGGCTCCGAAGATCACTGTCCCGGGAGTAGCTCCCAAGAAGTAAACTTAGCGCTGCTTTACCATATCGCCCCGCTGGATCCAGCGGGGCTTTTTTGTGCCCGAAAACAACACCGATTCTCAACATCTGGATATTGCCGACAGGCCTTTGACCTACACGTTTCCGACTATGCGATTCGCATTCTCCGCCGCTCAAATTGCCGATTTTGTCCAAGCTTCACGAATGCGCGGAGCTACGACGGAAATGATTTCCGGTGTGGCCTCTTTGAATCGGGCAACGTCCGGTGATCTGTCTTTTTTAGGCAACCCTCGGTATCGGTCGGACGTGGCAAAGAGTCAGGCGTCCGTGATTTTGGTTTCTCCGGATTACGTCGGTAATCCTCAAACCGGTCAGTGCTATCTTGAGGTTTCGAGTCCTTCCGTGGGACTCGCTGAAGTATGTGCTCGAATTGAGCACTTTCTGTGGCCCCGCCCCAAAGCAGGCGTGCACCGCTCGGCGGCGATTGGCGAAAACGTTGTGATCCCGGAAAGCGCCACGATTGGCCCTGGATGCGTGATTGAAGATGGGGTGCGGATTGGCGAGCGGGTGCATCTCCAAGCCCAGGTCTTTCTTGGAAGGGGAGCTATAGTGGGCGACGATTGCTGGCTGATGCCCGGCGTCATTGTTGCAGCTGAGTGCACGTTGGGGGAACGTGTCCGTCTTCAGCCCGGTGTGGTGATCGGCTCGGATGGTTTCGGATACGAGTTCGTCGATGGGCGTCACGCGAAGGTTCCTCAAATCGGCACGGTGGTGATTGGCAATGATGTCGAGGTCGGCGCCAATTCGACAATCGACCGGGCGCGTTTCAGCAAAACTTCGGTGGGCGATGGTTCGAAGATCGATAATTTGGTTCAAATTGCCCACAACGTTGAGATCGGAAGGCACTGCATTGTCTGTGCCCAAGTGGGCATTTCGGGGAGCACGACGATAGAGGACTTTGTCGTCGTTGGCGGCCAAGCGGGATTGGCGGGACATCTGACGGTGCATCGAGGTGCCAAGATTGATGGTCAGGCCGGCGTGAACTCGGATGTTGCCGCGGGAGCTTTCATGAAGGGTTCGCCCTGTTTACCCTACCAATTGGAGCAGCGGATAAACGTTCTTCGACAAAAGTTACCCGAGCTCTTTCGCCGGGTGGACGCTCTTGAGTCGCAGTTTGGTGACTCTGTCCAAGAAAAGACTTCCGCCTGAACTGCCTGCCCTCAAGCTAACCGACACATGAGCGACTCCCGACTTAAGATTTTCACCGGAAACTCGAATCGGCCTCTGGCCGAAGAGATCTGCCAGGCCATCGGGATGCCTTTGGGGGAAGCGACCGTGACCAGCTTTCCGGACGGGGAATCATTCGTGAAGATCAACGAGAACGTCCGGGGTCACGACGTTTACATCATTCAGTCAACGTGCCCTCCGACCAATCACCACATGATGGAACTGCTGATCATGATTGATGCCGCGCGGCGTGCTTCCGCTCAGCGAATCACGGCGGTCCTGCCTTTTTATGGCTACGCGAGGCAGGATCGTAAGGATCAGCCGCGCGTTCCGATCACCGCCAAGCTGGTGGCCAACCTGTTGGTTTCAGCCGGCGCCAATCGTGTTCTTACGATGGATCTGCACAGCCAACAGATTCAGGGCTTTTTTGATATTCCGGTGGACCATCTTTTTGCGTCACCCGTCTTCTTCGATTATTTGGCCAAAACCCGAAGCGACAAGTTAGTCGTCTGCTCGCCCGATGTCGGCGGGATGAAAATGGCTTCGGCTTATGCCGACATTCTTGGAGCTGGATTGGGTTTGGTGGCCAAAAAACGAAAAAACGCCACAACCGTCGAAGCGATCAATGTCGTGGGGGAAGTTGCCGGCTGCGATGTGCTACTGGTCGACGACATTACGGAGACTGCCGGCACGCTGACCGCTGCGGCGAAGATGTTGCGCGATCACGGTGCCCGAAGTGTCCGGGCGGCCGTCAGTCACTGTGTTTTGAACGAAGTCGCTTACGAGCGGTTGCGGAGCGGTGTGATTGACGAGTTGATCACCACGAATTCTGTGCCGGTCGACACGCGTGGATTGCCGATTACGGTTCTGAGTATCGCCCCGCTGTTGGGCCAGGCGATTACCCGAATCAACAGCAACTCAAGCGTCACAGGACTTTTTCGGATCAAGGGTTTTTAAGGCATACGGCCACGGCGCCGTTTTTGACGGTGGAACAATTCGACCACGTGTCGGACGAAATCATTTCATGAACTTCACGCTTACTCGGTCGCTGGTTACATTCATCGTCGCTGCCGTATCCTTCACCGGGCTGAATGGAAAGGAAGGGGCGGTCAAACAGCCGGTCTTGAGGATCGACCCTTCGCCTGTTGTTGAGGGGAGGTCGTCTGGCGTCGTCAGTTACGCGGACGTCATCGAACCTGTGCAGAAGTCGGTCGTTTCGATTTATTCGACGAAGATAGTGAAGCAGCGGGTCGCTAATCCGCTACGCCAGTTTTTTGGTGACGCAGTGCCGGATTCCGAGCGCAACAGTAAGCAGGAAGGCTTGGGCTCGGGCGTGATTGTTTCGGCCGATGGCTACATTTTGACCAACAATCACGTCATCGAAGGCGCCGATGAGCTAAAGGTGTCATTGACCGATGACCGGGAATTCACGGCCAAGGTTATCGGCGCCGACCCCAAGACGGATGTGGCAGTGATCAAGATCGACGCCGACAACCTGCCGGTCATCACGCTCGCGGACAGTGAAAAACTCCGGGTCGGAGATGTTGTGTTTGCCGTGGGTAATCCCCTTGGAGTCGGGCAGACTGTGACGATGGGGATCGTTTCCGCGAAAGGCCGCAACCAACTCGGCTTACTCGAAAACGTGGCCGGCTACGAAAACTTCATCCAAACCGACGCCGCAATAAACATGGGCAATTCAGGCGGTGCTTTGGTTGACGCCAGAGGTCGCTTGGTCGGCGTCAATAGCGCCATCATTTCTCCTTCGCGCGGAAACATCGGAATCGGTTTTGCGATCCCGATCAATTTTGCCGCAAGTGTCATGGGCAGTCTGATCGAGACAGGCACCGTCACCCGAGGCTACCTGGGCGTTACAACTGAAACCGTAACGGCTGACGTGGCTGAGCAACTCGGTTTGCCGAAAGATGCCAAAGGCGTGGCGATCACCGACATCTCCCCAGACGGACCGGCGGATCAAGCCGGCCTTAAGCGGAGCGACGTGATTCTGATGCTCAACGGAAAATCCGTAAGCTCGCTCGAAGAACTGCGTTTGGCCGTCGCCCAAATGGCCCCGAACTCGCAGGCGAAGGTTAAGTTAATGAGGGACGGGAAAGAAATGACGCTCGACGTCACGCTGGGTAAGCTGTCCGAAAAGCCCGATGAGCTGCTGGCCGGGGTGAACGCCGCGAATCTGGACGAAGAACAACGGCAGAGGAGCGGCCTTGAAACCCGGGTGAACGGCTTGGTCATCACCGACGTTGAGTCCACTTCCCCTTTCGCCGACCGGCTATTTCCAGGCATGGTAATTATCGAAATCAACCGCGTGCCGGTTGTTAATCTGGCCATGGCCAAGCAATCCCTTGTCCAAGGCCGCAATCTCCTCCTAGTTAACTTTCGCGGCGCCTACCGGTTTATTGCAGTGACGGTGAAATAATGTGAGGCGGGTGGGGCGCTCCGTCCCGAAAATCCGGGTAAGTTTCAACTCCCGGGTTTCTGCACCGGGATCTTCATCAGCGATTCTGGCACAGCATCGGCGGCATATGTGGGGAAGCTGAGTTCCAACAAAGATAGAGCTGGAATCGCAAATCGCGCGCTTCCAGCGCTGCGATCAACTAGCATGGCTATGGCACTTGAGGTACCGCCGGCAGCACGAACAATCTCGATGCACTCAAGCACGCGGCCTCCCCGGGTCACTACATCCTCAACGATCAAAATTCGTTCGCCCGGCTTAAGCGTGAAACCCCGCCGCAACACCAGCACGTTGTTTTCTTTCTCGGCAAAAATGTAGCGGGCTTTGGCCTGCCGAGCAACCTCCTGTCCGATCACCAAGCCGCCCATCGCTGGCGCCAGAACGGTATCGAATTGGATTCCGGCGCCGCGCACTTTCGCCAACAGCAGCTCGGCCAGGCGTTCGACAGCGTCCATCTGCTGGCAAACTTGGGCGCATTGGAAGTAATGTCCGCTGTGCATCCCGGAGCGGAGCACAAAGTGCCCACTCAAAAGAGCTCGGGTGCGGGTGAAGATTTCTAGAACCTCGTTTTGCTCGTTAGCCATGTCGGGACAGTGGTAAACTGAAGCGAAAAAACAAAATCAAAGTCACAGGGATAAAACATTCTTCTAGGCTGGGTGCCTTTCTCGCTACTGAATGGGCAGAAGCATCAGCAACCATCGCGGCGCAAAGGCTTGAAGGGTGAGATTTGAACGACATGACCTCTACCTCCCGACCGTGGTGCTTTGCACGGCTACGTGGCGTCCGCGACAATGTAACCACGTAGGGCTGTAGGGCGGTTGATTCGTCGAGCTGGGCATTAAAACGGAGGGCCGCTTGGCTGTTTGTGATCGTGCTGACGGTCTGTCGCGATCTGAGAGGCATGCCGAAGCCCAAATCTGGCTGGTCCTTGAGCCGCCCGTTGAAAGACAGGTGTTCGTTACCCCGGCCCGCGGCGCTGAACGCTTTCGGTGCATAGACTATGGCCTGCTGTAAGAACTCATAATCCATTCCCTCGAAAATGACCTTTTTAGGCCTAACACGGTAACATCCAGCCCCGAGGCGATATAACATCCGCCCCCAGACCGTTACGCCGCCGGTAATGATCCGCTCCCAAACCGTTACACTGCCCGTAGTGAACGCGTTTAGAATGCGCCCGAAGATATCGTAGGCTCGGCCCCCGTGGATCGCCGAAAGACCCAGTCCGTGATTGCGGCAGCTCGGTTCAAATTGAGAATAGAAAGTTATCACTAGACTGAGTATGAAAAACCACCTCAGCCCACGCGCCGATGATAATGCACGGGGAAGCGCATCCCGAGCGACGCCACCAAAACACTCCCGGGCAAAAGATCAGCCTGCTCACGATCCCTCAGAGCCCATGCAATTGCCTGCCGTCGTCCTTAAACTCACGGGCCCCCAACTGCCGGTGGACGCAGAGTTCAAACCACACTCTTTCGACGAAGTATTTGCCTCGTGCGGTCTCAGCTTTGGCCAGAGCTTCGGCAGTAAGTCGGGCTACCGAGCGTCGCATCCAAGGTGCGTATTCGTGCCCAATGCCAACGTTTTCAGTATCCAACACGGGAAGCTATGGTGGGGCGATCTCGATATCGCCAAGAACGGACCGGCTTTGGAAAAGGTTGCGCATAGACTCCGGTGCAGGCTGTTCGTGGTTCGGGAGAACGACGGACGTTGGAGAAGGCTCTTGTTGCAGCCGCAAGAAATCCAATCGTGCGCGGTCTGGTGCACGGGAGGCCGGCGGCAGATTCCGAATCTCGGCAAACACCTCAGTCGCTCAGGCCTGACCAAGCTGCAGCTCGCCTCCGTCTTGAAGGTGTCGCCGTATACGCTCCGACGCCGCCATGATTCTAAAGCTGCTCTGGAGCTGAATCGCAGGTTGGAAACTCTTGCGGCGGCAACGGAAGAGATGGCCGCTAACCACGGCTACGCAAAATGGGGACATTGGTGGGTTAAGCCGCATCAGTTCTTGGGCGGAGATACTCCTGTGGCGGTTCGGCGGAGTGCACCGGAGGTGTATCAGGAGTTGTTTCGCCAAGAGACCAAAGCCGCTCTCGCTCGGTGGGCCGAAGCCCCGGGCGATGACGTTCAGTCTGCGTTAGATGAAGATCGTGAGACCCGCTAGCTGTCCGGCCGAACTGAAGAACGCAGACTCAACGTCGGACACCGAACCAAAAGTCCAGCCGCGAGGTCGCGAAAACTCACATGAAAAATAGCATTCCAAGTGCAGCGGACGAACCCGCACCTCCAGCACGGCCGAGGGCCAAGGTTCTACGTGCTTATCAATTGCCACGGGCGTAACAGCCCGCACCAGCTTGGGTCATGAGCGCCATCTCGTCTCTCGAACAGTTTGTGAGCGGTCAAATGCAGTCGACCGTGGAGTTGGCTTTGCGTTCGGGGCTGTCTGCCGAAAAGGTGATCGAATTGCAGGGGCGCGCGCTTCAGCCGGCACTCGACACTGCGCTGCCGGCCGCAGCGCGAGCGGGCTTTGCTTCGGCCACAGAGGGATTCTGGGCGCTAATCCACACCGAGGGTGGCTGCATCTCAGTGGAAGAGGCGCGCGCGTTGCTCAGGGGTGGATCTAGTTTCACTCGACAAGCAGTCCACGACCGAATCAAAAAAAACAAGCTCATCGCGGCGAAAATTCCGTCCGGTCAATACGCCATCGCACGATGGCAGTTTGCGGCCGACGGGACAGTGCTGAATGGAATTCCCGAAGCTTTGCGCGCTTTGCAAGAAGACGCCGCTCGCTATTCACCGCTCTCCGCCTTCGCGTTCTTCCTCCAACCCGCGCCCTCGCTCGACAACGAAACCCCTTTGCGCGCACTGAAAGCGGGTAATTTGGAGGCCGTGCTCGAGGCCGCAGCGGATTTTGGGCGGCGATGAGTGACCAGGCTGCACGCGAATACCGCCCCTCTCCGTCGATCAATTCCCTGAGCGGCAAACGCATTCCGGTCTTTGATGTGCCGAAGTTACAGCGCCCGTGGATGCGCCTGGTGAGCAATCAGCCCGCCTTCGACACTCGTCGCCCTGCCCTGAGCTTCTTTGGTAGCTAGCTCAAAACGTTATAATCAATCCGGACGAGCAGCTGCATCACCTGTTTCCTGCCTCCGCGGGTGCGCAACACCTTCACTGGAATTTTTCCATCAAGTCCAAGCGCTGGCTCAACCAACCAGGCTACCGCTCCCGCGGCCGTCCCCAAGGCTTCGATCGCAAGTTTGGCAACCTCGGGATCGAGCGTCTTTAAGTCCTCGAGCATCGCAGCCTGCCGATCACGAAGTTTTATCATGGCAGCGGCGATCGCGCGCTGCGCGGGTGTCGCACGCGGCGCGCGACTCGAATTCGAAATTTTGGAGGTCATGAACGGTGATTTATCCGGTTCGGACACCTCATATTTCCTAAACTCGGGAGGACAAGTCATGCTTTCCATTTTGAGAGGTTGTTTGGTCCGAAAGAACCGAAATCTTCTGTGCCAAAAACGGGGGCTTTTTGGGCTCTCGGCGACAGTCGACCGGATCGGCAGTTGATGCGGTAAGATCCCAACCCGCGAGCGCCTTGGCGGCCGCCTGAAATCACTGAGAGACCGTATGAGTTTCTTGACCCTACGGGGCACCTATATGAAACGCCTTAGACGCACCACCGGCCCAAACCTCTAGTTTCCGTCCAATAACTGCTGCCGCATTTTACTTGGACGAAAAAAAGGGTCCCTGTGACGACTCCATGTCGTCTGTCGAAAATCAGACCGTCGACCGCGTTGTCGTTAGGTGCATCCGTCGGCTGCCATCCACATTTCATCTGCGCTTGAACAATATCCATCACGGTCGCGACACCTCGTGCTGCCACAACTCTATTGTCGGATTCGCTCATCTTTCAAACGTCAACAAAGCGCGAAACGCTAATCAATCCTATGAGATTCGTCACGGAAGTGGCTCGGTTGTTTACGTCCTGCTACTCAACGCTTGGACGAGTTCAATAAAGGGAGACACCGTTTGGTCGATAGCACGCGCTACCTGTTCCGAGGATTGTCCAGCGATCCTAGAGGCCGGTAAGCGCGTAGATTCGGGTAATTGGACTAAGCCCACCAGACCTCCTGGAAATGCTCTTGGCATTATTCCCGACCGGTCGCGATTCGTATGCTGGCGTCGGCCACCTTCAAAATGGAATCTCCCATCGTTTTCGATGATCTCGCGCCACTTGGGCCAATTGCGAGACGCCAGCTCGCCACTGTGAGCGTAGTCTTGTTGGTGCCAAAGGATTAGTTGAGGTGCAAACCCCTCAAAGCCCGCGTAGCGAGGGAGATTGTAATAGAGCCAGAGGCGTTGAAAATCATGTGTGCCGAATACACGGTCCCAGTCGCTGCCGCCGCATACTAAGCGCGGGCTCACCCGCGCCCCAAAGGCGAACTCTCCGGTCCAATGCGGACGAGAGCTAAGCCATTCAGACATTGCTTTGCCGTATGCTAGACCTGAGTCGGCGGAGAGATCGCGCTTCAGTTTGTTAGATGGGCGAGCCAGCAACGCCTCACTTCCAATTATGGATGCTGCGAGCTGCATCCATCCTGCCAAACGCGTGCGTGCGGCAGGGGCGAGGTTCGTCGTGAACGGTATTAGGCCTGACCAAACCTGGTGCCACAAAACCACCCGGGTGCTGTGTGCCGCGTGAGTCCATCCCACAGATATCGGCAGTTCGACATCTTCACGTGCGAGTAGGACTACTTGGTCGTTCTCGCAGCCCATGTACTTCATCCAAGAGCGTGCTCGCTGTAACTGGAGAGGCTCGGTCTGCGCAGAGACCTTTACCTCCACGTATAGTGACGGCTTCCCTTGCTTGGTCCAAAGAATGTCAGGCTTGGTGACACCTAGTGTGCCTTGCGATTCGACTAAATCGGATCCTCGATCTTCTCGGAGCCGCTTAGGCGCCAACATCCTCCACACCGCCACACGCACCTTCGGAACGGCCAGCATCAATTCTACTAATCCGGCTGATACGATGTCTTCGGGCTTTTTGAGTGCCATATTCATAGTGCGTGGGCGCGATTTTGGGGATAGGCAAACAGTGCAATCATCGCCGACGGCGGCGATTGGCGAATGTTCAACAGGGTCGCTTGGGGAGGGTGGCGCAATGGTTCAGCTGTGTTTAGTTCGGTCTGGCAGTCGTATTGGTTCCCCGCCGGTGATTCAGCGACGATAGTGTGCAGCAAACGCCGGGCAAAGTCTCTTTAAGGCGTAATGTTGGAGTGTCTTTGACGTGTTGGCCGCTTTAACCTGGGGGAGAAGAAATAATATGAAAGAGCGGAGAATATAATGGACTGATGTTCTTATTCCCAACAACCATTTGGACATGCGACTGCAAATCCTTGCCGCACTGCCAAAAAGGTTATGCCGGTAAGAATTATTCGCTTTAGTGACCCGGTTAACGCCAGCGAAGTAACGGCGCAGACGAAGATCAAATCTGCCCTTGAAGCTACAGGGGATAAGGTCCCTTGGAACGTTTTGGCGGGACTTGCATCCTCCTCCTCGCCCTTACACCAGTCCGACGATTTGGACCTAGTCGCCATCGGCCCCCGAGGCGTTTTTCTAATCGAGGTCAAACACTGGGATTCCTCATGGGTGAACGAAAACAAACTGGGCGCAGAGTCAGAGGCCGAGAAACTTTCCGCCAAGGCCAAGCGGCTTTCAGGTCGAGTGAGAGGGACACTTGCTGCCAGTCCGAAAGTAGTTCAGGCGTTTCTGTTCACTCGAGAGCCTGCCGGCGCTAACCTCCCTTCTACAATTCGCGGAGTGCCAGTATGGACACTGCGTGAACTCACGAAAATCTTTCGCGATATGCCGGGTGGAGTGCTCAACGAATCGCAAGGTCATCTGCTAACCTGTGCTCTGGAGCCTACCGCGAAGGTTCAATTGGACGGGAAGATCCGCAGAATTTCCCAGTATCAAAACCTTGAGCTACAAACGTCGAAAGAACTAGCATTTCACCGGATATACCGCGGCGCGCATCAACGTACAAAAGAACGCGTCATCCTTCATTTATACGATCTTTCCGCGAGCGACGATAAGAATCCGGAAAGGCAAGCCGAGCGAGAATCGCGGGCTCTGCAGATGCTGCAGACCACCCGTTTCGTGCCCCGAGTTCGAGATACTTTGCGAGAGGTTCCAGAGTTTCCCGGAGAAATATGCTATTTTACTCTTATCGACTCTGGCGCACCCAGTCTCGCCTCGCGCGCCGCCGATACGGGGTGGACGCCGCATGATAGGATCGAATTTTCTGCCAATTGCTGCAAGGCCTTGGGGGAGGTTCACGACCTGACAGATCTCGAATCCGTCAAAATTGTTCATCGCAATCTATCCCCTCAAAGCGTTCTAGTGGGATCGCGAAACGAACCCATTTTCTCGGATTTCAATATAGCAAGACTGCCTAGCACGGAAACCCTCGGGGCAATCTTAACCACAAACTCCGAATTCGATGCTCCGGAAGTGCGTAGCGGCGGATTGAGTGCGGCTTCACAAAGAAGTGATGTCTTCTCACTGTGCTCCGCCCTACTTACTATTTTCGCGCATGCATCAGATACTAGCTCGTTAGCGGCTAGGTCGGCTTTGCTCTTTGGGTGCGCAGAACCACCCGATAAGCGTCGTTCCCTGAGAGAGCTGGAAACTGAACTACGGTCCTGTTCGGCGATCAATACAAGCGTTCCGCCTCTTTTTGCGGCACCTGAGGAACGGGACATTCCTCCCTCTGAATACTGGTCCGAAGGCCAACTTCTGCCTTTCGGAGACAACATAACTTTACGAATCGTCAGCCGATTGGGCTCTGGCGGTGTCGGCCGCACATTCAAAGTGGAACAAGTAGACCCAGAAAGTGGCGAGAATTTCGGAACTTTCGTCGCCAAGGTAATGAAGAATCCCGACTCTGGTCGCGCGGCCCTTCAAGCCTACCAACGCGTGCGTAGTCATACCACTTTCCCCGGTTTGTCCGTTGTGTTCGAGACCGCGCGAAAATGGCAGCAGGATCGAATAGTTGCCCTGTTGAAATGGGTCGAAGGAGACTCTTTGGACGGTCTAGCCGGTGTCTTGTCTATTGCAGCCGAAGAGGCCGGAGACGACTCAGTTGAACAAATGCTCATCAGGTGCTGCACGGATGTTTGCCGATCTCTAGCCGCCCTGCACTCCCAGGGTTTAGTTCATGGAGAT
This sequence comes from Opitutaceae bacterium, assembly GCA_044356555.1. Taxonomy (GTDB): domain Bacteria; phylum Verrucomicrobiota; class Verrucomicrobiia; order Opitutales; family Opitutaceae; genus Tous-C4FEB. Next base: position 231,123 of record JBIKWB010000002.1, read on the forward strand.
GTCAGTCCGCGTAATTTAATCTGTGATCGCGGCGGTCTAACCCTAACTGACTATGATCTTGTTACCGCTGTCGGAAAACAATCCTGGGGGATTGGCGCTACAGCATACTGTTCGCCGGAAGCTCAGCGGAGGGAACCGGTAGCACCTTCCGACGATTTCTATGCGCTCGTCGCCAGTCTCTTTGAGGTCGCTTTCCATCACCCGGCCTTCCCAAGCCCGCATGGAGCCTTGGATAAAGGCCACGGCTTGAATTGGCGCGCAGGAGAACGTGAATCATTGCCTCGACTTGCTGACTTTTTTGATCGGGCGACTCATCCGGACCGCAATCGACGGTTTTCCGATGCCAAGTCTGCCATCCAGGCGCTTAATGCTATCAATGATTTGTCGGGCACACCTGTTGATACTTCGACCGCCCCGGAAATAGTTCAACGTTCACCGCAGCACGTCGATTGGCTGGATTCGCTCCTGCGCATTTATCCAGGTTCTCCGCATGGAAACATTGAGACGCGAGGCTTAGATAGTGAGTTCGCACTCGCGACTTACGTGGAGACCCCGCTTGAACAAACTCTGTTTGATTCTGTGCGCCGCCGCGAGACCCGCTTGGTTCTACTTTGTGGTAATGCAGGGGATGGAAAAACCGCTTTACTCCAACATCTAGCAGCTAAATTCGGTATCGCTCGGCACCAATCAGCTATTCGTATTTGGGAAGCTGCGACCGCCGATGGCTTGGTTCTCAGGGCCAATCTCGATGGATCAGCCTCATGGCAGGGGAAAAGCGCAAATGAGCTTTTGGATGAATTCCTTCAACCTTTCCTCTCCGGCGTTCCCGAAACTGACATCGCCCATCTTCTAGCGATTAACGATGGTCGGCTATACGAGTGGTTGGAGAATCGTGAAAGTGTGTCGGGGGTCACGCCCTTCACCAAAGCTCTACGCTCATTCCTCTCCAACGAGGATGAAAATGAAATTCCGCCCAGTCATGTGCAGTTCATTAGCTTGAACCATCGCTCTTTGGTCGGAGGAAGAACTCCTTCCGGGCAGTGGTCGGACGATTTCCTCGACCGACTCATAGACGGTCTATTGGGCGGGCAACACGCGAATCAGATTTGGTCCCCTTGCTTGAAATGCGAGGCGTTTGATCGGTGCACTGCAGGACCTACAGCCCATAGACTCCTCGCCGCCCGCGATACACCACTGGGTCAATTTGGAAAGCGTTTGCGCTCGCGCCTCAGCGATGCTCTCCAAGCTGTGCATCAGCGGGGGCAAATTCACATTACGACTCGAGAGCTGCGGGGAGTTTTGGGCTACGTGCTGTTTGGTGTGAAGACTTGCTCCGAATTGCACGCGGATCCTGGCGCTCGGCCTGCGGCTCTTTGGGACATGCTTTTTGCTCCCGAATCTCCTTATCGCCAGGGGGATTTACTTCGCGAACTTGCAGCTCTCGATCCAGCGCTAGAATCGCACCCGCAACTGGATCGTTGGTTAATGGGACGCACTGCCCGCGAAATTCCCGGGGCGGGACACGGCTATCCAGGTCTAACCCGTGATTCCGCGCGGCGCAGGGCCTACATCGAATGGAGTGAGCAGGAGATAGAAGCGCTATCAGGTAACGCCCAAGCCCTTCCTTTGGCTAACGGTGACCATCTTCGCCTGTTCAAAGAAGCCGCGTTGCGATCTCCCACCGAGAATTCCGATTTATGCGCGCGGCTCTGCCACGGCATATCACAGTTAGAGAGTCTCCCAGCATCAGCACTTGCGCGCAGCGCGATTGTGCCGTTGCGCATCACTCCCCGAACACCGACAGAGACCTATTTTTGGGTAGAAAAACCACTAAACAGGTTTCGCTTAGAGGCGGAGTGGCCGCGTATTCACAATGTTCCGCTTCCAGTTTTGCCTCGTCGCTTGAACCTCATATACAGAGCCGTCAATGGGAACGACGATGTATTGTCTATGGGATACGAGCTTTTCCAAACGCTTTTGTCGCTGGCCACAGGCGAACAATTGAGCGAGCTGCGCTCCGACGACCTTTTTGCCAATTTAGCTATCTTTACCCAAAGACTGGCGAAAGAAGACGAGGGTCAGTTACTCGCGTGGAACCCAAAGTCGGATTCCAAACTTTATAGACTGGGAATCGAGCGCACTTCGGAGCGACAAATCCTGACTTGTGAACCTCTGGATCCAGCACAATGAGCTCCCGCGATATAGTTGATGCAGTATTTACTAAGCCACTTGCAGACTTGGTATGGACATCAAACACGCTCGTAGTGCTTCCTCTCACACCGCAGAATTTTGCGGTAGGGTCGGTCCTTCCCGCAGTATTTTACATGTGTAGACGCGGTTGTCGTCGTGGAAAAGGGCGGTTTCAACAGTCCTTCTCTCCGGCAGAAAAAATCCGGGCCAGCATATGGTCGGTTTCTGCAAAACTCTCAAGCGATGCGAAGTCGTTTAAGGGTTTCGATTCGGAAGTGCAGAAGGATATTCTTGGAGACCTCCTCCTTTGCGATGCCCTCGAGAACAAAGGACACGAGGAGGGCCATTCCGAGGAGATCCAACGAGCATTCCCCGTCCACTTTCTCGCTTCGTGGCTCGATCTCCCTCCATCGGTAGCAAATCTGCGGTTCGTCCCAGAAATGATTGTTTGTCTTCTAGCTAATCAGTCGCACGCACAAAAAATTCAACCCGGCTTAGGCACCGGCCCTTTCCCTATCGGTTTAACTCCAGAGAAGAATCTCTTGTTTCGGATATTCGCGCGTGGCGTTGTTTTCGGAGCAAACACGGCGAATCTTTGCGCCGATTCGTTCGACGAGCAGGCGCCGCTTGCGTTGGAGGAGTTGCTTATGATTCGACTGGCGCAGGCGTGTGAAGAAGCCCCTGAGACTCTCCGCGCGACTAGGGGTGCCGTTTCGGAAATCCAGAATAGCTGGCCCGTTTCGCAGCGTGCTGCGCTGGCATTTCGCGATGATTTGACCGCCTTCCTAGAAAATTATGGGACTGCTATTCCGCGTCGATCAATCACGCCCATGATGGAGTCGCTACTGGGTTTAGGATTGCTGGCTATCTATCTGGAGAGCTGCTCAATTGCAGTTGCATGGGATAACACAGGCGAGATTCCGCCACTTATTGCCCAAAAGCCGGTTCCGATTTTTGCTGATGCTTCCAATGGAAGTGATGCACGTCTCCGCGATCTCTCCGAGCAATCCTTCGATGAGGTCATAGGCCTTCTCGATCAAGCTTCTGCTAGCTTGATGTCCGTCAGAATACTCGATGCCAAAGGTAGGTTTGATCGTAAGCTTCGGGAGCACATCCCAAATGGGCCAGATACGTCGGTCTGGTTGAACATTTTGGGTAAAGTTCGCAAAGAGAATCACGAGCGTTCTGAAGCGATTCTGAATGACCTTAGCGAAAAAATCGAAGCGCTTGCCGCTCGCCTCGAAGAAGAGGGAATCGAGCCCGAGGCGATTGATATTTTGCGCTCACCAACAGCGACAAGTGATCCAGTTAGAGCTCTCGCGGACAGCCTGTGCACAATGATGGGGGATAAACTACTCCGGACCAAACCGCTAATGTTCGTCGACTCATGCCTTATGATAAACGAGGCGCATGGCTTAGGCCGAAAGAGGCGTGTCTCGCGAAGCTTTGCTGGCAGGAAGCGTAAAATGATGGATGTTAGATCGACGATCCTATCAAACACCGTTCTCGAAGCGTTGGTCCATCTCCACCTAATTGCTCGCAAAGGCGTTCTGTCATTTGCAGAGTTTCTTTTGATAATTCGCGAGCGCTACGGTATCTGGGTTGATGAATGTCCGCCCGGTGTTCCGGCTTCTCGCGAAGATCTGCTTAACAATCGAGCTATGTTAGAGCGCCGCCTACGTGACCTCGGCTTGCTAGTGGGCGTAAACGACGCGGAATTTATGAAGCACCTGCGTCCACGATTCCAGCGAAGTAACACGATATGAACACCCAAGTTCTCTGTCGTGCGATGGAACGGCTCCTCGGGAGAGGAGCGAACGGTGATTTATCTTTTACGCGGGCGTTTTCCCACGACGACATTGCGGAAATACTAGCGGCTCGAATTCGAACTGTTGCCGATTGGCAGATTCTTGCCGTTGGCTCACCTAAGGGCGATGGGTGGATCACTGCTGACCAAGCCGTCGAACTTCGAGAAAGCAAGGGGGCCGCCACATTCTTGCTTATTGATGCGCACTCTGCTGGAGCGGGCATGGATGGCATTTATAGTGCCGCTAGAGAAATTGATGAAAAGACACTATTTAAAGAGGCGATCTCCATACTAACCAAGAGCACTGAACGCTCATGGAGAGAATTTGCTGAAGAAGCTATAAGGAGAGCTCGTCGTTTAGGAGGCCGCCGGAGCAGCACTTCGTTGCGGCAGGAATTTGAGTTTTTTGGGCTAGTTAACCAAAATCCTACACAGTCTGGGACTCTTATTCATTTGCTTGGATTATGGCCCATCGTCGGCGACACAGCCTCCGAGTCCACCGCTCTCTTGGGGCAATCGGGATTGATTGTTGAAAAGCTCTTGATGCCGCCGGGTACCGGCCAAGCACCTGCCATGCGGATCAGCGGACTCGTGCTATCCAACCCATCGGCTGATCAAATCACAGAATTAGAAGGAGCCTTGCGCAACTCAGGCTCCCAGCCACGAGCCGCAGTCTTGGCGAGAATTGAGAAATCACCAGCTCTGTGGCTAGGAAACTTGAGGCCGGCTTTTTTGGACAGCAGTTTAGTCAAAATTGAAATAATTTCGTGGCGGCGGCCCAACGATAATCTTTGGGCGTGGTCGGGATTGCGAAATATTCAGGACGAGACGTTGCCTCACCTGATCGTGGATCCCGAGAGTCCGACTACGAAATTGGAAATTCGTTGGAAAACAGAGCCTGACGCCCTTCCTCGTGGGTCCGTAAACTATGAGGTGCGAGTTCTTGCCGGCACTGAGGTAATCGCTTCGCGCCAAATAGAACACAGCGGGAGCTCGGAACAGAAAGTAATCTTCACGCGAGAGGACTTTGAAGACATTGAGGCCTCTGTAAAACTTGAGGCTTACGTTGAAGTGTCGGCCGCTGCGCAAACCAGCGTCAAACCGGCCAAAACCGAAGATTTCATAATCACTCCCGGCGAAGCTCCTGCGTCTCAACGTGTGAGTAGCGGGGAAGTCCATCGGTGTCTCGCGGACGGCCTGATTCACGCAAGCACGCGGGAGGAAATTGAGGTCTTTTTGGATCAGCGCAGCACTGGAACACAAGCTGTTCCAGACAAGAATGGGTTTGTGATGTGTCGTTTACCGGGGATGCGTCGAGGTTTTCGGGTAGAACGCCCTTTATTGTTGCAGGAAGTTGAGAAGGATTGGTTGCGCCGAACAGACTCCAGCGTCGGACGGTGGGTCATTCGTTGTCGTGCCGATGGCTTTTGGACCAGTTCATTGGAGTTTAAATCCATAACCGGTGGATCGACTCCAACCGATTCATTCAATAAATTGCAGGACGTCTCGCGTCGGTTCCGCGACAATACTCTAAAGGCTGCAGGCACACTATCGCGATTCTATCTGCATGGGCATGGTTCCGCTATACTTTCTGCCGAATACGTGAACGCCTGGCAAACCGCGCTGGAATTCGGCGATCCCCAGCTTGCACTCGCTCATACGATTGAAGTTCAAAATCCTGCCGGACGCACAACGGGGTTAATTGTTCTTCCATCCCATCCTTTACGCGTGGCGTGGCAGAACGCTTATGATGAGTTAGCTTATCAAATGCGTTTTGAGGAGGAAATGCCTCCGCGCCGTATATGTGCCACGCTTAGCTGGATGGATGGAGCTCATTTCCCGTTCATTTTGCCGGGGTTTCAGTCCGGTAGTCATTTCGTGTTCGGAGATACACTAGGTTTGTCCGCGGTGGCCATGGTAGCTGATAGCGACCGCGAGCCTAAATCAGCGATTGCTACGCTATCGGCATGCTATGCCGGCGGTGTAGATCCCGTTGTTCCGGGTCTAAATACTAATGCAGTCGTCGCTCTCTCACGTGAAGTAACACACTATTTGGATTCCCACCCAGAGTGCTCGGTCGTCCGGGTCCATGCGCTCCGACCTGGTGATGCTTCTACTGTCGTGCACGCACTGGGAAAAGCGCTGGTCGGAGAGCCGCTCCCAGACGGCGAATCAGCAGACGGCCCCGTTCTTCGTGATGTTTCATACCATCTTGATTTACATCCCACCGAAGCGCAATCCGGCGCCGCAGGCGCGCATTTGGTTAAAATCAATCAAAGGCGGAGAGCCGGGGTCGCGCGAGTTCCATCGGAGGATGCTTGGAGTTTAGAGTCGCTAAACCGGGGCGGAGGCAGATCGATCCCGCGACTTCGCTGGGCGCGAAGAGAGCCGAACACTCTTCGAGACCCGGCGCACCTTGCCATATCGTTCGACTCGTTCACGTCCCAAGTCGTCGCAGAGGAGAAGAGTCCGACCACGAGTCCAATACTTGCCTTCGGATTAGCTGCAAACTTGCAGAGGGTCTTCACTCGTGCCGACGGTCAGCCGTGCTGGAAAATGTTCGTCCCGCTCAATCAAGACGGGCTAAAGCTTTCAAATAGAGGTGTTACTGAAAGGCTTCAAAAGCTGCAAAATGCTATCGGTAATGCTGTGTCGCACTGGGCTGGCGCCGAGAACACTCAGCCCATTATTCGCACTACGCCCACAGGAGAAGACGTAGAGACATTAGATAAATTACATCGGCTTTGTGACTGGGTGATCACCGTTGATCGAAATGCAGGGGTCGAGTACTTCGATTCACCGCGTGAGTCGCCGGCAGTTTACGACGCCTATTTGATCGATGCAGTGCCCGAGCGCGATGACCTCGGATGCCTCCAGATGATAACATCTACGGCACATTTTGACGAAGTTCGTCACCTCTTGGATCAAACTCTGGCACTCATGGGACTCAGCGGTTCTATGCGTAATTGTGAGTTCCTGCTGGGTCAGTTAAAGGGATTAAGTGGTCGACTCGCAATGAGGTTGGCCGCGGGGGGGGATCATTTGCCGGCAACGCGGGTCGGCGCTGAACTGGTTGCTCTTTCACTGGTTCGAGCAAACTGCCTAAAGAGCGAATCTGAACACGGATGCTGGCTCCCCTTGGCTTCTGGCTTTCTCGTTCCACTGGATGATGTGCGCGATCTAGTTCCAAGAGAGCCATCCAATGATGATGGCATCGCCGCGACAGAGGATAGTTTAGGAGCTGGCCACTTCGATTCTCGAAGGGCAGATATTCTTTTCGTGTCAGTCGCGCCAAAGGGCCGACTCCAACTGCATTTCGCTGAAGTGAAGTATCGCCGCCACTTAGCAATGGCCCGAGCAGCCAATTTGGTAACAAACGTCCTGGAGCAGACAAATAGTGCGCGCACTCTCTGGATGAACTACTTTTTCGGAAATACGTTGAAGCCTTCCGAAAGGGCAATTCGCGCCGGTAGATTGGTGCGGGCACTTAGGTTCTACGCGGATAAAGCCCGTCGCCATCACTTGGACGAATCGGTTTACCATCGTATTGGCGAAGAATTGGACCGACTGATTCGTGAACCGGCAAACTACATGCCGAATCCAGTGGCGCGATCTGATCGAGCTTTTATATTTTGTCCCGACTTCTCGTCGACTACTCCAGAAGAGCTTTTTCCTGGCCTAGCTGAAGAATGCCGCGTTTGGCTTTTTGGTCCGGATACTTTGCCTGATACGCCCGCCAAAATTAAAAGCGAAGTAATGGCTCAGTTATATGAACAGGAAGATTCGCCGTCGGGTCTCCAACAATCCCGAGGACCTCTTCCAGAAAGTGTCAGTTCCACTTTAGTGGTTGCCGCGGTAACGAATGGGACGACAGCGCCAGCATCCACGAACTTATCACCTCTTTTGCCTACAACCCAAGCGCCTCAAGATGTCGCCCCATCTGTGCCTCTTGGTAGTGATAGAGGAGGCCAAGTCGTGAGTTGGACCCCCTCCATTTCGAGCAATCCCCACCTCATGATCGCGGGGCTTCCGGGTATGGGAAAAACCACCTGTCTTATCAACATCTGCCGAAATTTGGTGGCAGGTAATGTTATGCCCATCGTCTTTTCTTACCACGACGATATAGATGAAAAATTGGCGACTGCTTTCCCCAATCTTTCTTTTAGCGACGGCCGAAGCTTAGGTTTTAACCCCATGAGAGTGACTCACGACGGGCCGCTCGCTCACATCGAAAGCGCGGGCCAACTGCGTGACATTTTCGCCGCTATCTTCCCGGACCTCGGCGACCTTCAACTTGAACAACTCCGAGGTGCAGTAAAGGCGAGCTATCAGGAACTCGGCTGGGGAAGCAAGCCATCGACTGAACTCTCTCCCCCACCATTTCGTCGCTTTGTCGATATTTTGAGGCAAGGAGAACGGCCCGACATCCGAACTCAGACGCTACTCGCACGTTTGGCAGAGCTGGATGATTTTGGATTTTTCGGCGGAGAAAACGGCGGCAAGAGCCTGCTTGACGCCACTTACCCTCAAATCCTCCGTGTCCACTCTTCAAAGAGCGATGCAGTCCAGCGGGCTTATGCGAGTTTTTCACTTTACAGTATTTACCAAGATATGTTTCGACGCGGACGTCCCGGTCGAATTACCCATGCGGTCATTTTCGATGAGGCGCACCGCGCTGCTAAGTTAAAACTGATTCCGACAATGGCCAAAGAGTGCCGCAAATATGGCCTCGCCATGATTGTCGCTTCACAAGAGGCGAAGGACTTCGACGCAAGTCTGTATTCAGCTGTCGCAAACTACCTGATCCTTCGCGTGACCGATCAGGATGCTAGAACGTTGGCTCGCAACGTAGCTCCTTCTGAAATCGAGAGACGCACAGCTGACCGATTGAAGACACTTCCGAAGTATGAGGCTCTGTTCTTTTCAGAAGGCCAACGGCAGCCAGCTCACCTACATCTACAAACCTGATGATGATCAATCATCGTCAGGAGTGGCCGTGAATACCAACCCATGACGGGTCGAGGATTATACCGTAACCGTAATTTCTCTGGTTAAGCGACGTCCCATAGCGAGGGGCCCTGAAAAAGGTGTCATGCCGCCCAGTCAGCGCAGAGTAGTTTTGCCTGAGCCAAGACAGTCTGGACCGCCGCGTCCTGCAGGTCGGGTGGATAGCCGAAGCGATTGAGGATTCGCTTCACCATCACGCGGAGCTTGGCTTGGGCACTCTCTCTCAACGTCCAATCGATGGTCACATTATTGCGCACCTGGCTGACGAGTTCGGTGGCGATGACGCGTAGCTTTACGTCACCCATCACATCTTTCGCACTCTCGTTGGCCGCGAGCGCGTCGTAGAACGCGATTTCCTCGACGCTCAGGCCTAGGTCCTCGCCGCGCTTATCGGCGGCGCTGACTTCCTTAGCCATCTTGATGAGCTCGTCGATGAACTCGACGGTTGAGATGGCGCGGTTGTGGTAGGCGTTGAGCGCCTTTTTGAGCTTCTCGGAAAAGACCTGCGACTGCACCAGGTTCCGTTTGGACCGGACCTTGATTTCATCCTTCAGCAGTTTCTCCAGCAACTCGGCGGCTACGTTCTTGTGTTTGAGACCCCGGACTTCCGCGAGGAACTGCTCGGAAAGAATGCCAATATCGGGTTTGGGCAGGCCCGCCGCGGTGAACACGTCGATGATCTGACCGTCGGCGGTAATCGCACCCGAGACGAGTTGCCGAATCGCAGCGTCGATCTGCTCGGGCGTCTTTCTTTGGTTGGTCGTCTGCTTATTGAGCGCAGCTTGGATCGTCTGGAAGAAACTGACGTCGTCGCGGATATCCGTGGCCTCATCGCTCGCGGCGCAAAGAGCGAAGGCGCGGGAGATTTCGGTGACAACTTGGATGAACCGTTTCTTCCCGTCGTCCTGCTGCAGAATGTGCTCCTGCCCGGCCGGGATGAGTGCCAGTCGTTCGGTGGCTTTCCCTGTCGTCCACTTATCCCAATTGAAGCCATGCATCAGGTCGCACGCGATGCCGTGCTTCTCCATGAGCACTGCGATGGCCTGCTTGGTGTCGTAAGTTGGATCACCGCGGCCACCGCTCTCGGTGTAAGTGGCGAGCGCGTTTTTGAGCTGATCGGCGAGACCGAGGTAGTCCACCACCAGCCCGCCGGGCTTGTCGCGGAAGACGCGATTCACGCGGGCGATGGCCTGCATCAGGCCATGGCCCTGCATCGGCTTATCAGCATACATGGTGTGCAAGCACGGTGCGTCGAATCCGGTCAGCCACATGTCCCGCACGATCACGATGCGGAACGGGTCTTTGCTGTCCTTGAACCGGTTCGCGAGCTTGCGGCGTTTCTCCTTGTTGCGGACGTGGGGCTGAAATGCGGGACCATCGTCCGCGCTCCCGGTCATGATGACTTTGACCACGCACGCTTTGCCCTTCTCGGCTTCTTCGTCGTCGTTGGCGGCACTGGCCCAGTCGGGACGCAACTTTGTGATGGCGGTGTAGAGATCGACGCAGATGCGGCGGCTCATGCCTACGACCATTGCCTTACCGTTCATGGCCTCGGTGCGTTTTTCAAAATGAGCGACCAAGTCGGCCGCGATGAGCGCGATTCGCTTCGGGTCACCGACGAGGGCTTCGACAGCCGCCCACTTGGTTTTGAGCTTTTCCTTCTTGGTGAATTCCTCGCCCTCGGTGATGTCCTCGAATTCGGCATCGATCTTGGGCAGAGCGGAGGCGTTGAGGCTAAGTTTGGAAATCCGGCTCTCGTAGAAGATCGGGACCGTGGCGTGATCGGCGACGGCGCGCTGAATATCGTAGATCGAGATGTAGTCTCCGAAAACGGCGCGGGTGTTGGCGTCCGTCTTTTCAATAGGAGTGCCGGTGAACCCGATGAATGTAGCCTGCGGCAGTGCGTCGCGCATGTTACGTGCGAGACCATCAATAACGTCGTATTGGCTGCGGTGCGCTTCGTCCGCGATGACGACGATGTTTTGGCGGTCACTCAGCTTGGGCATCCGCTCGCCCTTTTCCGGCAGGAATTTCTGAATAGTGGTGAACACCACGCCACCGCTCGCCACCGCCAAGAGTTCGCGCAGCTTCTCGCGGTTCGCGGCTTGCACTGGCGTTTGACCGAGGATGTCCGCGCAGCGTTGGAATTGGCCGAAAAGCTGATCGTCGAGGTCGTTGCGGTCGGTGAGCACGACGACCGTCGGATTCTGCATCACAGCGTGCCGCACGATGCGCGCGGCGAAAAACAGCATCGAGAAGCTCTTGCCGCTGCCTTGGGTATGCCAGACGACCCCCGCCCGTCGGTCGCCGGCCGTGCCTCCATGCATGCGACCCGCCCAATAGGTGCCCGGAGCCTCTTCGAGCAGGTTGACCGCCGTCGTTGCCATGCCACTGGCGCGCACGGTTTCGACGAGGGCCGCGTTGACCGCGTGGAATTGGTGGTAGCCGGAGATGATCTTGTGGACGGCACCGCTTTCGGGGTCCTCTTCGAAGACGATGAAGTGCTGGAGGAGGTCGAGGAAACGACGGCGCTCAAACACGCCGCGCACTAGGACTTCCAATTCGAGCGCGGTTTTGGGTGCGTCGCCTTCACCATCAATCGTGCGCCAAACCTTGAACCATTCTTGGTTGGCGGTGACGGAACCCAAGCGGGCTTCTAGGCCATCGCTCACGACGAGGGCGGCATTGTAGTGAAGCAACGAGGCGATCTCCGCCTTGTAGGTTTGGAGTTGGGCGTAGGCGCTCCAGATCGTCGCCTCCTCGTCAGCGGCGTTTTTGAGCTCAATTAGCCCGAGCGGCAGCCCGTTCACAAATACCACGACATCGGGGCGCCGGTTGTGCTGCGCCTCGATGACGGTGAATTGATTCACGGCGAGCCAATCGTTAGCCGCGACCTCGTTGAAATCGACCAGCCGCGCGTGGTCGCCAGCGATGCTACCATCGGAGCGCGGATACTCTACGGGCACGCCGTCGCGTAGTAGTTTGTGAAAGGCGCGATTGGTGTGGACGAGCGACGAACCTGCGACGCGCAGGACTTTGCGAAGCGCGTCCTCGCGGGCGTCTGCGGGCATGATCGGATTCAGGCGCGCAATCGCCTCGCGGAGGCGCCCGACCAACACGACATCGCCAAATGAATCACGCTCAGCGGCGGGTTCACCCGGTGCGAGGTGTGGGCCGTGTCCAACCGTATACCCCAAATCCGCGAACCACTCTAGGGCGGCGGCTTCGACGGTGGATTCGTTGAGGCTCATGAGAAAAGTTAACCGCCTCGGGTGTAGCTAGGCACTCGATGACCATGAAACCATCGCAATGGACGAGCTATCTGCGGTTGCCTTGATTTGAAAAAACTCAACCGGAGTTGTTAGCGTTTTTCGAACAAGCGCCGCATAGTACTTTCTCCTAGTTTCAGGCATCTTGAGCCCGAAAACAACCGTCTCAAGTGGCCCCGGCCAGGGGAAAAGACCGTTGGTCTCTTCAACGTAACGCCATTCTTTTTCATAGCTCCATTCGACAGGCTTGGTGCTAAATGCAGCCCGGAAGGTAGGATCAGCGAAGCCTATTTTTTGCTCGGACTTGACTCCTCCGTCAGGAGTTGCACCTGTCGAAATTTGGTTAATGAAGCCGGTAGTGAAGCTTGGCTTTACGTTATCGTAGACAACTTGGAGCGCGTGTTCGGTTGACCCGAGTTTACTTTTGGGCGTCCGCTTGAATCCAAACGCAAGCCCAGTATGGCTGGCAGCGTAATGCGCCCACATTAATTGATTGTCTGGAGATTCGGAAAGGCTGAACACCCCAACATGCGCAAGCTGTTTTTCAAAGCGTTCAAACAGCTCTCGTGGTCGCGACATGACGCGGCCCTGATCTATTAAGAAGGATCGGATCGCACCGTATTTTTCCTTTCGTGTCTTTAGCCTCCTCAATCCCTGGAACCATCGTTTCGTGGCGCGACTCGACAGTGAATAGAATGTATGCCCGCCCTCAAGGGCTGGAGTTGCCGACATCACGAAACCCGACATCTGCGCATCCTCCATCTGGCGAATTTGATTCCTCTTCCAGTCATCGGGGATTTGTCCGGTTTTGCATTCTAAAGGGTCGTTGAGCTTATCGGGCGTCGAAAGCCACACGTTACCCGAGGTAATAATTTCTTCGGTTTTCTCGGAGTCGCCTCGATACTTAAATAGAAGTGAGGGTAGCATAAAACTCGTCGAGAGACATCAACTTACCCTGTCAATTGTGGCTTTCCTGAGAGCCTCATATGTGCCCATCGTCGGCGCGACGAGCGGTGCAAGCGTATCTCGCATGAAAGCGTCCTTATCGTTACCCCGTTGCTGTAAAGTGAGGAGTTTCTTGAGTCCGACGTAAATCTCCCCAGCTGACGATTTGAGATCATCGGCTGGGTGCCCTCGGGCTGCGCTCGAACTAATCGCATCGGTTTTCACCTTCAATGCCGCAGCAAGCAAAAGTTGTTCAGCCGATAATTTGAGATCGGCCGCTAGATTTCCTTGGGCTGCTTTTGCACTGATCGCATCGTTCTCCGCCTTCAATACCGCAGCGAGCGATGGCCGTGTCTGCTCCCGTGTGACGAGCGCTTCGACAACATCATCTGCAAAAAGATATGACTCTAAGTTTCGCAAGGGAAGCGTGAGGACGTTGTTCTTCTCCAATTCTGCCACTTCTGCGGGGGATCGATCATCCCGATCAGCAATTGAGACAATTTTCGCGCTTGGCACTATTCGACCGAGTGTCATCGCCACTGACACACCGGTAGCTTGAACTTGGCTCGATGAACCGCCCGAAACGAAAAGAACATCAGGGTGGTGCGTTCCGAGGATTCGATTGTAGATTTCTGCATCGAAATCTTTGCGCCGCGTGCCGACCGATGACCCTTCACAGACGAAGATGATGCGTGGCGCAATCCTGTGCGAAAGGTCATCGAGAGTGATAGACAAAAGCTTTTCCCATGTCACTCGACCGAGACTGCTCGGGACCAATTCGCGTGGTGCGTCTTGATCAACTCCATCGAAATCAATCAGGCAGACCGACGTTGGATCCGCTGCAATCATCTCTTGCGCGGCCCGCAATACCCCGAGCGAATGGGTCGTTACCCAAAGCTGGCACTCCTCAGGAATGATTTTCACCATTTCCTTCAGCAGTTTGCCCTGCACCCGTGTATGGAGATGGGTTTCCAATTCATCCACGCAATAGACAGCATCCGAGAAGAAGCGGCGCTTCACGTGGAGGTCGAGAAGCAGGTCGAACGCAGCTTTTTCACCGCCGGACAAGTTTTTGTAGTGATAGGATTTCGAAACACCTTTTTCAAAAAAGAAAGCCCCCGCTCCAAGTGGGTCAGAAACACTATTTAGCAGCAAATCGCCGAACACATTTTGCATCGACGCGCGAATACCGCCGATAAGTTCTTCTCTGAGGATACGAACCGTCTTCGTATCGTTAGATTCGTTGTAGACGCCCGACATCGTATCGTAAACAAGTCGGCGATAGTTGTCCGACACGGTTTGGTCGTTATCAATTACGCGATTGACGCGAACTCCTTCAGAGGGATTTCCCGGCCGATTGATCCCATCCACTGAGAAATCAGGATCATTTCGGTAGGCTGTTCGGACGTAAAGAGAACCCTTCTTCGCTTCGGCTCCATCATGAAGATTTACTTCAACTGTTTGTCCCCAATTGAACTCTTCTACTGCATCCTTGCGGTAGTATAGCGCGTCCGAGTTGATTCCAAAGCCTGCGCGCTGCCGATACCAATGAAGAAAGGCATCGAAAAGAGAAGACTTGCCACAACCGTTTGGGCCAACGACGACGACCAACTTTGCGGTTTTCGGAACATCGCGAATGACGAGGTCGCTAAACCTCTTGAAGTTTTTCAATCGTAGGGATGCGATTCTCATAGTGGTATTTGGACCGTGTATAATTTCGCGCTCAGCAGTTTCGGCAGCAGCGTGTCGCGCAGGGTGACGAGGGTGCGGGAGTGTTTGCGGGGCGAGGTTTTCACGCTTCTTCTCACTCGGTTGTTAGAAAAGCGTGTTTGAGCGCGTCGGCGCGCCATTGCTCGGTAAACGCCAGCGCGGCTTTTCGGTCGAAAATCAGGGGCGCGCGATGGCCCGGGCCTTGGCCGATCATATCACATAGCCGCACGGCGGCATTAAAGAGTTCATCGGCCCTTTGGCCGTCGCGTTTTGATGAGCCGAGCAAGACATGGGCGGCGCTACCCCAGGCGGCTGCGACCAGTGTGCTGCGATGCGGCTCGTCGCTGAGGTATTCACCTAGCAGGTGGAACGGACATATCTCCCGCAGCCATTGCGCCAGTTCCTCTTCGAGATAGGTGCTGTCGCGAGCATCGCACTCTTCGTCAAATTCGCTCGTAAACATGTGCGTCAGCCGCCGACGGGTGATGCGGTAGAGCAATTTGTCCTGCTCTCCTTCTCCCGCGTCGCGGTAGAGGTTGAGCAAACGTTCCTCATCGGGCGACAGCCAGCCTGAGAGGTCTGCTTGAACAAATGTTTTCTTCATGACGGTTACTGGAGGCCCGCCTCCGAAGCGCTTAACTCCCCGCTCAGCAGCTTCGGCATCAGCTTGTCGCGCAGGGTGGCGAGCGTGTGAGATTGCTCAAATGCGATGGTACTGCGTTCGTCCCATGGGCCGACAATCTCGGCGAAGCGGACTTGAAGCTCGGGCGGAGGAACGACAATCGGAAGCGCACCGAGAATCGATGTATTTAAGTTTGGCATTGTTGCACCTACGGCGTGGCGGACTACCCACGCGCGGGATTCCTGCGTGCCTAGATACGAAGCCCCGAAGAATGGGTTTATGCCGAGCGGACCAAAACGAACGCGCAGGCAACCAGTGCCGCAGAGCCAACCATGTTCGCCGCGACGGATCAAACTGCGGCGTTCGACATCGCCACGCCGGCTGTAAACGACATCGCCAGCTTGCACCCGATAAACTTTGAGTCGTTCGGCGTCCTGCTCGCGAATGCGAGCGATAGAACTGGTGTCGATCCGGTTGTCCCGCAGATCACTCGGCATGATTGAGGGAATACCCTCATCGACGTAATCCGACGCGTGAAGCTGCGTGCCGAACGGACCGGTCTGAATGTTGCCTCCGCCCTTGTTGCAGACTTCTCCGAGCGTTGTCGCAGTCCATCCGTGTGGGATGTGTCCAGCAGCCGTTTCATCAAACGAGTCGGGGAAGAGGGCAGCGGTGTCGGAGTCGAGGGCGGCGGGGGGGCGGCCGTCAAGTTTGGCATGGACGGGGTCGAAATTCACGAACCAGCTCTGGAACAGCGCCCGCGCCATCGCCTCCAACGTCGCGTTCATCCGCCGGTTCAACTCGATCTGGTCTTCGATGCGTTCGAGCACTTCCACGATGCTTTTCCGTGTGCCCGAAAAGCTTGGAACTGGGTAGCCGAGGAAGTCATCGCGGCTCAGTGCAACAACTGCGCTCCCCATTGCTCTACCGTCGCAGTAGGCTCGGTAGTGAGGAGTGCGAAGCAACCAGTAAAGGTAACTAGATGTCTTTGCTTTCTCGTCGCTCCGAAACTCTAGCTTCACGGTGTCTTGCGTGAGGCGGCCAGAGGGCACTGAAGCCGGCACGCGAGCAACCGACCCAATCATCTTGCCATCTTTCGTAGCGCCTTTGAGCGACACAAAGAGGTCGCCCGGAGTGAGCATCAACTTCGGAGGGCAATCGCCGCCGTAGGTCTTGTAGTCCCCCTCGCGGAAACCACCGCCGGGATGAATCGAACCGAGCCCAAGCAACGCAGGGCCTGGCTTACCAACGAGGTTTCCTTTGTATGTGGTGCCTCGAATTAGCGTCACATAGTCCCTGACGGTTTGCTCATCCGCCATAACCCAGCCCTCTTAGGTTTGCTTTGATGGCCTTCTCCAGTTTCGCGGACTCGGCGAACTGGGCGTGCAATTCGGCGACGAGGCGCGGCATCTTTTCCTGGAAGGGGTCGCCGTCGTCTTCGACTTCCTCGGCGCCGACGTAGCGTCCCGGCGTGAGGACGTGGCCGTGCGCGGCGATGTCGGCGGTGGTGGCGGATTTGCAGAAGCCCGCCACGTCTTCGTATTTGCCCGCGGATCTATCTCCCCGCCATGCGTGGTAGGTGGAGGTGATTTTTTCCAGGTCGGCGTCGGTTAGCTCGCGGTGGACACGGTCGATCAGGGTGCCGAGCTTGCGGGCATCGATGAAGAGGGTCTGTTTGCGGCGGTCGCGGAAGCCTCGTTTGGCGTCGGCGTCTTTGTTTTTCGCTAGGAACCAGAGGCAGACGGGAATCTGTGTGCTGTAGAAGAGCTGGCCGGGGAGGGCGACCATGCAGTCCACGAGGTCGGCCTCGATGAGGGCGCGGCGGATGTCGCCTTCGCCAGACTGGTTGGAGGACATGCTGCCATTGGCGAGGACGAAGCCGGCCATGCCCTGCGGCGCTAGGTGATGGATGAAATGCTGCACCCAGGCGAAGTTGGCGTTGCCCTTGGGCGGGACGCCAAACTGCCAGCGCACGTCGTCGTCCTTGCGGAACCAGTCGGAGTCGTTGAAGGGCGGGTTGGCGAGGACGTAGTCGGCGCGGAGGTCGGCATGCTGGACGCTCCGGAAAGTGTCGGCGTGTTCCTTGCCGATGTCGGCCTCGATGCCACGGATCGCGAGGTTCATGATTGCGAGGCGGCGGGTCGTGGCGTTGCTCTCCTGGCCGTAGATTGAGATGTCGCCGAGCTTGCCGCCGTGGGATTCGACGAATTTTTCCGACTGCACGAACATACCGCCGGAGCCGCAGGCGGGGTCGTAGATGCGGCCTTTGTAGGGGGCGAGCATCTCGACGAGGCAGCGCACGACGCAGGACGGGGTGTAGAACTGGCCGCCGTTCTTGCCCTCGGCGCTGGCGAAGCGCGTGAGGAAATACTCGTAAACGCGGCCGAGCAGATCGACGGAGCGGTGAGTTTTTTCGCCCTCGCTGGCAGCGGTGAGGGCGATGGTGGCGATGACGTCGATCAGTTCGCCGAGGCGCTGTTTGTCGAGGCCGGGGCGGGCGTAGTCTTTGGGGAGGACGCCCTTGAGGCGCGGGTTGTCGCGCTCGATGGCAACCATGGCGTCGTCCACGATCTTGCCGATGGTGGGCTGCTTGGCCGATGACTGAAGATGGGGCCAGCGGGCTTCCTTCGGCACCCAGAAGACGTTCTCGGCTTTGTATTCGTCGGGGTCTTCGGCATTGGCCCCGGCGTAGTCGCCTTTGCCTTCAACCAGTTTCGCGCGGTGTTCCTCAAAGGTGTCGGAGATGTATTTGAGGAAGATGAGCCCAAGGACGACGTGCTTGTATTCCGCCGCGTCCATGTTGTTGCGGAGCTTGTCGGCGGTGAGCCAGAGCTTGGCCTCAAAGCCAATGGTGGCGGTGGACTGAGCGGAGGACGAAGTTTTCGCGCGGGGCATGGGGACAGCCAAAAACGAATGGTGCAAGCGATTGCCGCGCAATGAGCAAATCGCCTATGACGAGGGCGTATAGCTCGGTTGAGTCAGGGATAATTGCTGTTTGTCCGATGACCATGTCCTTGCGCAGGGCCACTCGAGCAGGAGTGAGGCGGATTTTATCACTCAGTGGCCTCGGGAATCCATTTTACCGTGGCCAATACTTTTCCAACTATTTTCACGTGCGCATCAAAATCTTCGGAATTTAGAACCTGCGCTTTGTTGCGCGTATATTGCCAAATGCTAAAGTGCCGGAACTTGTCCATGGCGATACGTCGGCAGGTCAGTTTTCCGTCGCGTGATATCAAGAACAATTCACCTTTCTCGTGGGGCGAAATCTGAGCGGTATCGATCATCGTCCACTCACCGCCCAGCAATATCGGGCTAACGCAGCTATTGGTTGCGCGCCACATCATCACGCTGGTCTCTTTTTCGGCTCGAAGAGTAGGGAATACACTGCCGTGGACGGAGCATAGCCATCTCCCTCTCGTCCATCCATTGCCGTTCTTGGCAGGCTTCACTTCGTAAAGGGCGAAAACGTTAGTATCCAATGGGACGGCTCGATGCTCACCTGCTAGCGCACTTATAGAAATGCTTAGGTGGTTAGCTATTTCTAGCGCTGCTTCCAAAGTAGGAATGCCACCATTCCGGTAGGTCGAAATAGTGCTGCGGGGAATGCCGGTAGCTTTGGCCATCGCGCTCGCGGCTCCGCGGCTTTCGAGATGTTGACGAAGGGTATCGTGAAAATGGGAGAGCCTAGCCGCGCCAATTTTCTTATTCGTCATTTGTTCAGAATTTCGGACAAATCAAAAAACATCTCCGCTCTGAAACAATAGAGAATTGTTCGGTAAGCGGGACAATGGAAAGATATGTTTGAAAGCATTGATGAAAAGCGGCTTGCGTTTGATTGGGAATCGCTTTCTCACGCTGCATTCCTTTCGTCATATCCCATGAGAAAAGCCGACCCAGTGCCCAGTAATGACCGTATGATCGCTATCTCTTACCTTGAGATGGCTAGTGCAGACGCAATGAAAAGTGCCGAAGAAGCTCGGCGCCTTGCGACCACTGCGACCCTCAATGCGGACACCAAAGCGCGCTTCGCTGGGGAACTGCAGGGTGCTCTCGAGATCGTGAAGCGGAGTGCGAGCCCAATGATCTGCAACGCGTCCCTCATCACTACGCCGAAAAACAAATCAAAAATTCAACGCGCCTCTGGCGATTCCGGACCAACTGGAACTGCAGAAAAATCAAAAAGGAGCCATATCATGGCAGCCATCGGTATGGTGCCTGAGGAGTTCGACTCACTCGATGTGTTCGCTTGGCTGGGACAAAATGCGCCTAGCGTGACCATGCCTAGGGATTACGTGCATACCATTTTGTGGAAACTTTCTAACGGCACGAGCCCGTGCCTCAAGGTCATCGGGAAAGGAGGGAACGGTCGTCGAACACGGTATCGGCGCCTGCGGACACCCTAACCATCACTTTTTGGACAACAAAAAACCGGCGAAGTGGAATTCGCCGGTTAATTTTCAGTCTGTTTAGAGACCGTATGTCTTGGAGGACGTGCGGATTAACTCTGCGTTCACATCGTTTGTCAACCCTGTGTTGTGCATCGACGTGGCAAGATGTCTCTGGGCAGACCGACATGCTCCTCATCTTGCCATGAAAAATAAACGTAAACATCACAGATACAGTGCGATAAAAGGGATCATTCGTGATGCCCGAAAGGTGGAAGGCCACTTCGCCTCTCAGCTCGAGCGAGACAGTCTACAGGTATGGCGCATGACTCCCGGTTGTGCTTCGGCGACCCCTCAATATCCTACAATAAGATACGGAGACATTGACGGAACTCCGCGATCCTATCGGGCCGATATTGCTGTCACTTGGAAATGCGATGCACCGCGGGTAGTCGTCGAATGCAAGTACCAGCACGAAATAGATTCGGATCCCCAACTCAGAGCCCGCCTTCAATTCCTGACGGAATTGTTCTCCCAAAACGGCGACTACTTCGTGGTCCATACAGACAAGCACATTTATGACGAGCGCTTCGAGTCGCTGCAGCATATATTCGGTTATTCGAATAATGATTTTGATCCCATCGAAAACGATATTGTCTCATACGTTGCAGAGCGGGGAGAGGTTTGCTTAGGCGCGTTGCTCTCTAATGTTGGTGCGCCGGGATTGGATAAAAGTTACACTGTGCCTCATGTTTGGCGCGCGGTTGCACACCGACGGATCTTTGTCGATCCAAGGCAGGTCGCAAATGAGGCAATGGTGTTGATGGCCCGCCCGCTCGGAGTGCGAGTGACCAATCCACGAACACCAGAAGACGTGGCGCGTGCGCTGGACGAGTACAACGCCTGTAACGGGAGGGCAAGCTAATGGATCCAACAATTGCCTCAGGGGGTTCGGTGGCGGGTGCGCATACTTCAGTGGAATATAGCCTTAAGAACCACGATGAAACTGATATAGAACTAGGGCGGCTACGGATGCTCACGTTGGTTCCCTACGTTGAGAGCGATATGGGCATAGACCACGAGGGCGGAACAACGCCGCGTGGCTCGGTCACCTCGGATATGGCCATGTTGAAGACAACTCTGCGCTGCGGCGAGGATTTCATCCGTGCCTGTATTCGTCGGATACGAACCGACGGGCCTCAAAATGTGGTTAGTTCCCAATTCTTGAGAAAGGCCCCGAAGAGTAAGGGGAGCCTTAAAATAAAGATGCATTTGAGAATGCCGTTGGTCGAGGCTGTGCGTGAGGCGTGCGTGGAGCGCGGATTGGAGCCGGGCACAGAGCTTTGCAGAGAAAAGGTGCGAGCCGAGATGTTGGATAGGGGCGTCCCCGCGGACGAATTTCCCTGCGCTCAAACAATCGATAAATGCTGCCGCCGTCCGGAAATCATCACCGCTCGAATCACAACAATCCAAGGCGACCACGCCACTCGCATCATGAAAATGCGCAAGGAATGCGTGTCCGCTCATCGGGTTGTAGTTTTCGATGTGACGTCTTTCACGGGAGACGAAAGAGACAAGCGGCGTGTGCTCTATGTGGTCGATGATGGCGGTAACATTCTCGGGGTTGGAAATGCCTGTTTCGGCCTGCATGGTGGTTCACGGGACATCTGGACGGTGTTGCCCTTCGTCCGCGCGGCTAACGCCACCTTGATTGGGTTTGCGTTACATCAGGGTTGTCTGAGCAAGGACTCGATTTACAGGGAACTCGGTCTAACGCCGCAGAAGACGCCGTGCGGTAAGCCCGCGCTTTTTTTTCACGATCTCGGGTCGGAAAATGAAAATGCGCATATCAAGCGCGTGTTTTCCGAGATGAACGTGTTGTTCAACAATACGGGTCCAGGAGGGCTCCCTGAATTCCGAGGCGAACTCGAACGGTTCCACCGCACGGCTCATCGCATGTTTGACCTGTTCCTCGAATCGGAAGAGGGGCGTCTCTATTTCGTCGCGATTCCAAATATGCCCGGGGCAAAGGGCATTCGTATGCGAGATTTTCGGTTGGCGATGTGGAGGTGGGTGCTCGTAAAGTATCGGCATTCCGAGAACAAGGGGATAGGAAACGCAACGCCTGCGGAACGATTCGAGGATTTCGTGTTAGGTCGGAAAGGTTTTCCGGTGAGCGGCTACCTCGGAGGTATGGCGGATACAGACGAATTTCGGTGGAGGTTTCTTCGTGAACGCTTCCGCGTGATTACCCATCTGGGAATTGAAATAGACTGCCGCCGTTATTCCCATCCGCGGCTCGCAGAATTCTTCGTCCCCGGTAAGAGGACGTCGGTGAAGCGGATCGCGTTTCGCTACAATCAATTTGCCCTTGGTAAGGTGGTGATTCGGCTGCCGAACGACGAATTGCTGGATGTGCCCTACGTCTACGACCGCGACAAACTGCCAGTCGATGCTGTGACTCGGAATAAGATAACGAATTGTTCCGAGTGGGAATGGAAAGAAGCCTACAGGGCACTCCGTCGGGTGGGAAAAAAGACTCCCACGCCCGACGAGGCAAATGGGGTGGTGGGACTTCGGATTGCTGAAAGCCAAGGCGGGCAAAAAAAAGGTGCTCCCAGTGCCGCTACCAAACGCGCGGACCACGCTCGGCGTTCGCTTGCTGAGACCTTTGGACCCTTCGCGAGTGATATCTCGCCGAGCCCACAGACCGACGAAGTCAACGCGGATGAAGCTTCCGACGATGGCACGACCGTCGATGGAATCGACGCCTCGCGGCTGCTGCAGATGCTGCCGTGCGCAGAGTATGTGGAGGACTAAGCCATGAGTAATATTGCCGGCGCACCCTCCCATATGGATCGTCTGCGCGCTTCTGCCCGCGACGCGTTAAGTGCCGACCAGACCTCTCGTCTGCAGTTGGTTTATCGCGACAAATTCATTATCCACGACCAAGCGCAGTTAATCTTGGATCAGCTCTTAGATGCATTGGCGCGGCCGCCATCCGAGAGACCTCCGGGATTCGCCCTATGCGGCCCTAGCAGCTGCGGTAAGACTGCCCTGATTAACTATCTTTGTCGTCAAGTAGCCGAATTGAAGAGACCTGAACCTGACGCGGATTTCCCCATTCTAATTGCGAAAACCATATCTCGAGCGACGGAGCCCCGAACTTGGCTATCCATTGCGCGGGCGCTCTCGATGACTATACCAAACGGAAACGCGCGTGTGCCTATGAGTATCGGCGACTCCGTGATTAGACGTCTGAAATTGCGGAAGATTCAGATGCTTGTCATGAGTCAATTTAGCCACGTTGAACCGGTGTCACGAGACGAACGCAGGCATGTATTCGACCTGCTACAAAGTTTATCAGACGAAGGCATCATCGTGGTGGTTGTCGGAACCGAATCGATATTGGACCTGATCGCCGAGGAGGAAGAGCTTGAAACCAGACTTCGCCCTTTGCACCTCGGTTCGTTGCGCCCGATCAAGGCGGTCTTACCAACGACCACCCAGGAGGAGATTCAAAAGTCAACGGAGGTCATGCGGTTCTTGATGGCCCTCGAATCGCATTATCCGTTCAGCAGAGAGTCGGGGCTCTTTGAGACGAAGCGCGCCAGAAGTATCTACAAACAAGCGGGCGGGCGGATTGGGAAAATTGTTGAGCTCTGCAATGAAGCTGCCGCGTGGTCGCTTAGGAACGGGCACGAGTGTATTCCGGATGAGGCGTTCAAGAGGTGTTCTTTCGTGCCCCCAAACGTCCGAGCTCCTTCGCGCTGATATGTCTTCCGATTGTATTTCGTGCGAGCAGCCCAAACCGGGGCAGTCGCTGGTGTCATTCCTCACAACGGCAGCCGCCGATTCAGCGTTAGAGTGGACCGCTTTCCAGCGTCACGTTCTACGTGGGATTCTCAGGGGCGCCAGATGGGGCGAACGACGAGCGTTCGACTGGGATCGTATGGCTTCCTCTTTAGGGATCGATCCGAAGGTGCTGTTCGGGATGTCCGAGCGCAATGGCCTTACTGCTATCGACGATACTCGTCCCATAGCTCCGGAGGTATTGTTTCTTCGACCTTGGATGTGCGAGAAAGGCTATGCGGCTTACGACCCCGTTGTCTTGAAGGAGCGCTTCTATATTCATGGGGCTTGGCTCAGACCAGATGCCCTAATCAACGTTGAACACGGAACGCTCATACTTCGCCAATGCCACAGTTGCGGGAGCGAATTGGCGGAGACTAAGTGGCAACATGCCTTTCCGACTTGCCCGGGATGCGACGAGCCATTGAGCGAAGGTCCAATCGTTAAGGCTCCCTCGCGGCTGCTGCGTTTCACCGATAGCTTCACCAAACTCGTGGACCGTGCATACCGAGCAGGCATTACAATACCGCGGACGAAGGAGGCTGAGCAACTAGCTGGTATTTATCTCTGCGCCAGCGCACTGCGCAAAACGCCCGCACATCTGCCACTTATCAAGGAAATCGGGCGGCGGGCGGAGTTGGGAGTTATTGAGTGTAGCGGGATTACGTCCGCAGACCAACAGGCAATCTTTCATATTCAGTCGCTAGCGGCCGCGCACCATTTGTGGGATCATCATCCGGTCGTGTTCCGACGTTTTCTCGTAATGCTTCGTAACACTGCCGGGTGGAGGCGTGCGGAGAATGCTTCGAATACTTTGGATAAGGGCCTCTTCCACGTCCTAGATGAGCTAGGATTGGCGAAAAAAATATGAGCGTTCAACCGCTCCCAAACGAGATTTCATCGAGCTTGGTTTGGAGATGCGCGCAAGAAGCAGGCTTCGGCTTGGGAGAATTTTGCCGTTGGGTGCTGGAAATTAGCTATTCTAGGCGAGTAGGGGATCTAGACGCGACCATAGCGGGTCCATGTAGGCTTCACTGCTCGCGAGTTTTAGGGATCCCTGAACCGGACATTTTATCAACTGCGTGCCCCCAAGAGGTGCGACGCTCGGTATGGTCGTCTGACCGCAGGTGCTTCTCCGGAAGGATATGGGCGTGTCCCGAGTGTCTGACGGGGAGCCTAGCATCCGCCGGGAAAGATTGGAGCAGCGTTTTGGGATCTATTTGTCCAATCCACCGATGTTTCTTGGTTGGAAGCTGTGGAGAGTGCGGAGAGGTCCTGCGCTACCAGAATCATGTTGGAGGGCAGCGACTAGGGCACTGGCTAGAGCTGTGGCCCTTCTGCGCGGCATGCGGGGCTGAGATTGCGCCAGGGACTACTGCCTCTTCGGCGTTGGCTACCATGGCTGCTGCCTGGCAGGCCAAACTAAACTCTAGCGATGTCATTCTCGAAAGGCGGTATGAACTGCGCATTGTCGCTAAATTGGCTAGGAGAATGCGGGAGTCTCCCGTGCTAGTTGCACGTTTCCTGCAACTTTTGGCTCTTCCGGCAGATGTTGACGGCGCAGCCGTCGCGGCGCTCTGCGCATACACCGCTTACTCCCGAGGATTGTATGCGGGAAACGATGCTGACGCTCACCTTCTCTGCAATTGTTTGCTCGGTGTGCCGGCCGAAGATGTGGCGTTGGCAAACGCCCTCGCGAGCCTCGTTTGAGGTCGCTCGAATGATCCATCCCCGCGGCTTGGCGTGATTCGCACGTCGGGGCGGACCATGGCTCTAAACATCCATTTTTTGTAGAGAATATTACGAGTCAGCGCCTTCATGGGACGCGATCTGTAATTTCCGTTTGTTTCAAATGTAATGTTTTCGGCCCGAATCGTCGGTGGAGATTTTCGTATGTGACCCTAAGGCAGTGCCATGGGAATTTACGACGATTCGACCTGTCTGGGTGAATCATGGTTCATGGGGGTGGATCATCATTTCTAACACTGCCGGCTCCGGAGATTTGTGGAAATTGTGAACAACTTAAGGGTGTTTTGACGGTTCTTTGCTTGACGAAAATGGGCTGAAATGGGTTGAAATGGGGTGTTGTGGAGCACTTCGCGGCTTCTCACCCCATGGCGCAAACCGGCAAAGCATTTTATACGGGCCTGTTTAGGCACACCCTCGACGAGAAAGGTCGTTTAACGATCCCCTCGGCGTGGCGTTATGCGCACGAAGAGAGCGACACGTTTCTGGCGACGCCGCATCCGGATGGTTACGTCGCCGTTTTGCCGCCTTCAGAAGTGGAAAAACTCCATGCCAAGATCGCCCAAATGACGCTGAGCGATGGAGCCGGGCAGGATTTTGCCGCACGATTCTTTTCCCGGACCCAATCGTTCTCATTCGATAAGCAAGGTCGGGTCGGCGTGAGTGCCGATCTATTGGCCTTCGCCGGAATTGGCAAAGACGCAGTGCTGGTCGGCTCGTTGACCAAATTTAATCTCTATGCACCCGCGCGGTGGGAAAGGGTCGAGGCGCGAACCTCGGACGCAAGTTTTGGCGATGTGATGCGCCGAATCGGAATCTGACGCCATGCGCCGCATCGCCAAAGTTTCCGCTGCCCAGCTGCTCTTGTGCAGGGCCGCCTCCGGGCGCGTCGCCGTTCGCCGGGCGGTTCCAGCGTGGATCGATGCAGCGCAAGGTCTCGATTTCGCGGCGTTGGCCACGCCCGCTGTCAGCTCGCGGGTCCGGGTCGGGTTAGTTCTGCGCGCGGTGCCCGCCCTGCAATCTAAACAACTCCGACGTTCTCACAATGTCCGCGGCGTTCGTTGAACCCCATATTCCATCTATGGTTCCCGGCCATCAGCCTGTTCTCTTACGTGAGACGTTGGCGTTGTTGAGCCCGCGCCCGGCTGGACGCTATCTAGACTGTACGTTTGGCGGTGGCGGCCACTCGCGGGCGATGCTCGATGCAGCCCACGATGTTTCGGTGGTGGCACTGGATCGTGATCCTTCCGCCGTAACGCGGGCCGGTGAGTTGTCGGAGATTTACGGTTCTCGATTTACGCTCATCGACTTGGATTTTGGCCGGCTTGGTGAAATCGCGCCTTCGAATTTCGACGGGATTCTTTTCGATCTGGGCGTTTCGTCATTTCAGATCGACGACGTCGAACGCGGTTTCTCGTTCCGTAGTGACGCTCCGGCCGACATGCGGATGGACCCGCGCGTGGGAGTGTCCGCCAGTCAGTGGCTGGAAACGGCGACCGAGGAAATGCTGGTGCGGGCGATTCGCGATTTTGGTGAGGAGCAAAACTGGCGTCGGGTCGTCCGAGCGATCGTCGCGGCGCGTGCGACCGGGGCGCTGGCTCGAACGGTGTCGCTCGCCGCGCTGATCTCCGAGGCGATTCCCCCGCGTGATCGCCACACGTCCAGAATTCATCCCGCGACCCGTGCTTTTCAAGGGATCCGCATCGCGGTGAACGACGAACTTGGAGCCATAGACCGGGCCTTGCCGGCGGCATTTGCGAAGCTGGCGCCTGCCGGCGTCTTGGTGGTGATCAGCTTCCACTCGCTCGAAGACCGACCCGTGAAGCAGTTTTTCCGCCGGCAATGCGGCCAGCCCGAGGGTGCCCACGACTCGTTGCCGCAGGACCTGCGCGCAAAGTTCGCCGAGCCGCTTACGCGCAAGCCCGTCACGCCGTCCGACGAAGAGATCGCCGCCAATCCCCGTAGCCGTTCCGCCAAACTGCGCGCTCTTAGGAAACTCTAACGCTTCGCCGCATTCTTCCCGCTTCAGACCCGCTCATTCATTCCCCATGCGCACCACCAATCACGCCTTCGTGAATCAATTTGTGATCTATACTCTGCTGACGATCTGCTTCAGTGGATCGATCGGGTTGGGCACCGTCTGGATGCGGCACCAGATCTCGATCACGGCCAATGCAAACAAGGTGCTTGAAGCCCGCCTCGCCGAGCTGAAACGCCACCTCGCAGAAACCAACACGGCGATAGAAATCCAACAAAGCCCGGCGGTGCTCAGGCAGCGCAACGCCAGCATGAATCTCGGGCTTATTTTGCCCGAGGTGCAGAGCGTCACGGAGAGCCCGACCTTGCGGCTTGTCGCCAAATCGAGTCGGGCTCTGTTCGATGATCGCGCTGTGCCGGTAACCTTTAGGCTCGCGGCCAAGGAGTGACTATGTCGAAGGGTTTCGCCTCAAACTCCCGTCAGCTGATCCTCGCGACATTCGTGCTGCTGAGTTTCGCCGGGGTGGGTGCGCGGCTCGTTTGGTTGCATGTGATTGATCGGGATTCCTTGCTGGGCTTTGTCTCCAAGGCGCGCTTCAAAATCGACCCCATTCCGGCTCGGCGCGGTGACATCTTGGATACCAACGGCGCGAAACTCGCGACCAGCCGTTCCCTGATCATCTTGGGCGTGGATCCTCAGCTTTTACGTAAAGAGGACGAAGCAAAATGGCCCAGGCTCGCCGGCTTGATTGGCCTGCCACCCGCTGAACTGACCAAGATTTTCAACACGAAGAACCGACCGGTTGTCAGTGCTGCGCCTAGCCGCCACTCTGATGCAGAGCCGAATCAGCGCGGGGGCGAGACGGGACCATTAAAATTCGACCTCACGGCCGGGCCGGCCAAAGCCGATGTTTTACCCCAGGCGAAGGCTGACGACGAAGCGGAAGAGGAAACGAACGGCGATTCCTCCGAGGGCCGGCCGATTCGCTGGGCGAAGTTGAGCGATACGATTACTGAATCCACGTTCGCTGCGATCAATGCCCTCGGGGTCAAGGGCGTCTATGGCAAGCGCGTCTACCGGCGCGCTTACCCGAACAATGCCTTGGCCGCGCACATCATCGGCTACGTCGATCGCGAAGAACGGGCGGTCACCGGCATCGAACGATACGCCGACAGTTATCTCCACGGACATAACGGTTGGATCGAATCCGAAAAAGACGGCAAGCGGGAGGAACTCGCCCAATTCCGCAGCCGTGAGGTTCCGGCGTCAGACGGTTACAGTGTAAAGCTCTCGATCGACGCGGTGGTGCAGCAGATTGTCGACGAGGAACTCGCCGCCATCGCAGCCAAGTTTGCGCCCGAGAAAGCCACGATTATCGTCAGTGACCCCCGCACCGGCTTCATCTTGGCGCTCGGGAACTACCCGTCGTTTGATCTCAATCGCTACAACTTGTTGTCGAAGGAAGAGGAGGGGCGGATGCGCAACATCGCTTTGGCCGACATGTATGAGCCCGGCTCTGTCTTCAAGATCGTCGCGGCGGCCGGGGCAATGAACGAAAGGCTCGTCACCGCCCAAACGACGTTCGACTGCAGCCGACCAACCGTTGACTACAAGGGCCGGACGAGGAGTTTGCCAAAAGACGATCATACTTACGACCACCGCCTTTCGGTCGCGGAGATCGTAGCCCGATCCTCGAACAAGGGAGCCGCGCACCTTGCCATGGCGATGGGCGATGAGCGGTTCTACAATTACGCACGGGCCTTCGGCTTCGGCCGCACCACCGGATTTCCGAACCTCGGCATCGAAACGCCAGGAATGCTCGCCTCACCAAAAAACTGGGACGGTCTCACGATTACCCGGATGCCGATGGGGCATGCGGTGGCCGCGACCCCGTTGCAGATGCATCAAGCCATGTGCGTCATCGCGAGCGGTGGATTTCTGATCAAGCCCAGCGTGATTCGCCAGGTAACCGACGCTGCGGGCGAAATCGTCTTTCGTTTCGAGGGGCGGGTCGGCGAGCGCGTGATTTCCGAGCAAGTAGCCCGCGAGGTTGCCCGCCTCTTGCAGGGAGTGGTGGCAAAGGGAGGCACGGCGCCCGATGCGGCGATCAAAGACTACGAGGTCGCGGGAAAGACCGGCACGACCCAAAAGATCGTCAATGGCGTCTACTCCAACCAGGCCCACGTGGCGTCGTTCGTCGGATTCCTGCCGGCGTCCCGGCCGCAAGTCGCGATCTCCGTAATCGTCGACGGAGCAAAACTAAATCTCAACAGGGGCGCGGCGTATGGTTCAAAAATTGCCGCCCCATCGTTCACGCTCATCGCCGAGAAGCTCATCCGGCATCTCGACATCAAGCCCGTCGCACCGTCGGTCGCGGCGCCGGGTTCGCTGCTGGCGACAAACGGAGTTCGCTGATGCTTGGCTATCTTTCATCCAATCATGCTTTGATCGCCGCGTTCGCGCCTCGCCCGGTGCGTCGCACGCGCCACGAAACGCTTTCGCTCAATCGTGCTTTCAAGCAGGCGCCGAAGCTCGCCGACTATTTTGAGGACGTCGAAATCCCCGAACTGAAGGGGAGCCTGGACCGCCCTATCTCCGGTGTCGCTTTCGACAGTCGGCGGGTTTTGCCGGGAAATGTTTTCTTTGCGATTCCCGATCTTCGTCGCGGCGCGGGTAACTCGATCGACGAGGCGGCCAGTCGTGGTGCGGTTGCGATTGTCACAGAGACCATGCCGGCGTTTCCACCGTCGAAGGTTACTTTCATTCAGGTGGCCGATGCCCGGGCGGCGCTCGCGCGGTTCGCACAGCGCTACTTTAAATTTCCTGACCGTGATCTTTCCGTCGTGGGCGTCACTGGCACGGCCGGCAAAACGACCGTGGCGCACTTGATCAAGTATTTCCTCAGTGGCGATCAACGGGTGGGGCTGATCGGCACGATCAATTACGATTTGGGCGCGCGCGTCGTCCCTGCGTATCGCAGCACGCCGGAGTCGCTCGATATCTACGGCATGATGGCTCAAATGCGCGATGCGGGTTGTCGCCAGGCGGTGCTCGAGGTGACCGCCGGAGGCATCGGCCAAAAACGCGTGCACGGCGTCCAACTGGCAGCCGCGGTGTTTACGAACCACGCCGACGGAAATGAAGCGGGAGCCGGTTCACCCGAGGCTGATTTCGGCGTGAAGTTGCGTCTCTTTTCAGGAGAGGCCGGTCCCCTGCCCAAAGCGGCCGTTGTGAACCTTGATGATTCGTTCGGCGCGGCGCTGCTGGCGGCGCTCCCGCCCGAGGTTCGCCGGGTAACTTTCGGGGAAAATGCTTTAGCCCAAGTTCGGGCTGCAAATGTGGCGTTCACATCCAGGAACACGACCTTCACGCTGGTTTGGCCCGGCGGGGAGATGTCGATTGATTCACCGCTGATCGGACGCGCAAATCTCAGCAACCTTCTCGCCGCGGTCGCCACCGCTTGGAGTCTGGGGCGTGATCCTGTGGTCTTTCTGGCCAAGCTGCGTGCGTTCAAAGGTGTTCCCGGCCGCATGGAGCGCGTCGACGCCGGGCAGTCGTTCAATGTGTTCGTCGACTATGCCCGTACGTCTGACGCGATCCGACAATCGCTCGGGGCGTTGCGCACACTCACGTCCGGGCGTTTGGTGGTCGTCTTTGGCAGCGGCGAAAATTTGAACCGCGCCGCCCGATCGCAGTTGGTGCAAACGGTGCAAAGCTCGGCGGAGTTTTCGGTCGCGACCGCCAACAATCCTGGTTCCGAACCGCTGGCCGATAGTTTTGCGCAAATGAGCGCGGGGGTCAGCGACTCCAAGCGGATCGAATGGATTGCCGATCGTCGCCGGGCGATCGCGCGGGGCATCGAGATCTGCGGGCCGGGCGATACTCTGCTCATCACTGGGAAAGGCCATGAAAGCTATCAGAAACTGGCTGACACCGTCGTGCCATTCGACGACCGCGAGGTTGTTCGGGAGCTCATCGTCAGCGCCACGGAAAAGTCCTGATGCTCGCTTTTGATCCCACGCAACTTGCCCGCTGGACGTCCGGAAAGTGGACGTCTCTCCCGGTCGTGCCCCTGCGTGGATTCAGTATCGACTCGCGGGGCACGCGCGCGGGCGAGGTGTTTGTCGCGCTGAAGAGCGCGACCCGCGATGGGCACGACTTCGTCGCCGCAGCGGCAGCGCAGGGGGCGGCCGCCGCACTCGTCGCCGTGGCGAATCCCTCGCTTAGCCTGCCACAACTTGTCGTCGCCGATCCGCTCACGTCCTTTCAAGCGATTGCCCGCGAGCATCGGCGGGTATTCTCCGGGCCGGTTGTCGGCATCACGGGCAGCGCGGGCAAGACCTCGACCAAGAATCTTCTCACTTTGTTGCTCGGTGGTTCTGCGCCCGGGGAGCCGGTGCTTTCAACCGAGGGAAATCTCAACAATCACCTCGGCGTTCCTCTTACGCTGACCCGGCTGGATCCGGCCCGGCATCGATTCGCGGTGATTGAAGCCGGCATCAGTGCGCCGGGCGATATGTCGACCTTAGCCTCGATGATCGAGCCCGACTTGGCGCTCACGACGCTCATCGGTCCGGCGCATATCAAGGAATTGGGTTCGCTTGAGGGCGTCGCGTGCGAGAAATCGCGGTTGTCCGCTTCGGTCAGGTCGGCCGGGGTGGCAATCTTTCCCGCCCAGTGCGCGGGCTTTGGACCGTTCCGTGAGCTCGGCGTTCGCCGGATGGTCATCGAGCCGGCGGAGGTTCTCCGGCCGGTCGCTCCACCCGCTGATCGAGTTTACTTTGTGACCACCCAAGGGGTAAACACCACGACCGTCGCGCTCGCCTATGGCGATCATCCGCCCCTCACGTTTACCTTTTGCCGGGTAACCGATGGCATGGCGCAGAATGCGGTTCTTGCGATTTACGCCGCGCTCCGGCTCGGGGTGTCTCGCGACGAGATTCAAGCTCGGCTCGCTGCCTACGCTCCGGGCCCAATGCGCGGAGAGTGGCGAAATGCTTCGGAGAACGTGTTCTATCTTGATTGCTACAACGCCAATCCGGCTTCGATGCATGACGCGCTTGGGACGTTTTGCTCGGTCGCTCCGCAAACATCTCGCCGTCTTTTCGTGCTCGGCGGCATGGAGGAGCTGGGACCGCTCGCGGCCAACCATCATCGTGAGTTGGGGCGTGCGTTGGCGCTGCGTCCCGGCGACGAAGTGGTGACGATCGGAGACCACGCGGCCGAAGTGTTCGCCGGAGCGTTGGAGCGCGGCAATCAAGCCACCGCCGTGGCGATTGCCACCGATCTCTCGGACATCGCCGACCGAATCAATCGTTTCAGTGGTGCCATCTTCGTGAAGGGTAGCCGCCGATACCAACTCGAACGCGCTCTGCCGGCGACCCTCGTGCCCGCTCCCGCCCATGTTTAGTTATCTCGCAGAATACTCTGACCAATTCGGACCTCTCCGTGTGCTCCGTTACATCAGCGTGCGCACCCTTGGCGCCACGGGGACGGCGGCGATCATCGGATTTATCATCGGTCCGTGGCTGATCCACCAGTTACGCCGGCTGAAGTTTGGCCAGCATTACGATGACGACCGGACCGGGGACCTCGCGCAGCGTTTCGACAAAAAGAATACGCCCACGATGGGGGGCTTGCTCATCTTCGGCTGTGTGTTCCTGAGTTCGGTGCTGTGGGCGACGCCCAATGTGTGGGTCGTGACGGCGCTCTTTGTCTATGCCGCGCTCACCGCCGTGGGCTTTCGGGATGATTACCTGAAGGTGGTGCACAAAAACCGCGACGGCATCTCCTCGCGTGAGAAAATTTTCTGGCAAACGCTGATCACGGTTGTGGCCTTGGCCGTGCTGCTTTGGCACCCGACCAGCGCCGGCAAAATCCGCGAGCTTTGGGTCCCGTTCATCAAGCATCCCGTGCTGGTATTCTCCGGCATTTTGGGTCTGCCCGCCCTGTTTATCTTTATTTACCTATGGCTCGTGGGTTTTTCCAACGCGATCAACCTGACCGACGGGCTCGATGGTCTGGCGATCGGCTGCACGATCAGTGTCGCGCTGGTTTATGGCATCATGGCGTATGCCGCGGGCAACATTCTCATCTCGGAATATCTCCTCATCAGCTACGTGCCGGGCACGGGCGAACTCACCGTGCTTTGCGGTGCATTGGTCGGAGCCGGCGTGGCCTTTCTTTGGTATAACTCCCATCCGGCGGAAGTTTTCATGGGCGACACGGGATCTTTGGCCCTCGGCGGGTTGATCGGAATCATCGCCTTCATGGTGCAGCAACCGCTCACCCTGATTATCGTTGGCGGCGTGTTCGTTTGGGAGGCGGTGTCGGTCATCATCCAAGTCGGTTACTTCAAGTATACCAAACGCCGGAGCCCGACCGGGCAGGGGAGCCGCTACTTCCTGATGGCTCCGATCCATCATCATTTTCAGAAAAAGGGTTGGCCCGAGACCAAGGTCGTCCTGCGGTTTTGGGTCCTGTCCTTGATCTTCGCTCTGATCGGTCTCGCAACGCTGAAGATCCGCTAAATTTCGCCCTGCTCAAAAGCCCACAAAAAACCAAAAACACCGTCCTTCCCAACGTCGCTCCCGATTACTCCCATGTCGCTCACCACCCCCATATTCCTTCGCCCGTTGCTGGCTCGTCCCGTTGCAATCCTCGGTGCCGGTGCGTGCGGCCGTGGTCTCGCCGCCTTGTTGGATAAACTCGGGGTCATTGAATCTCAGGTTTATGACCAAGCCCACGGCACGGCGTTTGATTTCAACACGGACGCTGCCGCGCGATGCGGATTGGTGCTTTTTTCATCGGATTTCCGCTCCGATCATCCGTGGCTGGCGACCGCGAGGGCTGCCGGTTGTGAGTGCATGGGCGAACTCGATTTTGCGGCGCTCTTTTGGCGCGGTCAGGTAATCGCGGTCGCCGGTTCTGAAGGACGAGAGACCCTGGTCGATTTTCTAACCTTTGCTCTGCGGACCAACGGTTTTGAGGCCAGCGCCATTTGCGACCGGCGGTATCCCTTCGCTCAACTGGTCGCCGACTGCGGCGGCGGGTCGCTCGCGGCGGCGGAAAAAATTGCCGTCTGCGAGGTGAACCCAAGCCAAGCCGGAACGCTGCGGCATTTCCGTGCGGATGCCACGCTTTGGACGAGCTTTTCGGAAGCGGATTCCGATGGGTATTCTAATCCCGCGGCCTGCTTTGCGGCCAACTGGACGCTCGTTGCCTGCACGGCTCCGGGCGGCTTCGTTGCGGGTAGCTCCGTGCAAGTCTTTGCCTCCCGTTGGCATCTCCCGCTGCCGGCTCGTGCAGCCGTGGCGACGGTGGCGCAGCCCACCGATCCACTTCTCGCTGAAACTCTCTTCGCGACATATCCCATGCGGGAGAGTTTTGTTTTGGCCGCCGCTTGGTGGGTGGCCGCCGGTTTCCAACCTGGTGAACTTTACGCCGCAGCCCGCACCTTCCGACTGGCTCGGAAATGCCCGGGCTCCGATGTCGAAACGGTGGGAACAGCACGCGGGTTGAATTCTAAAACTACCGATTGCTTGAGCGCAGATGCGTCGCCCGGAAACTCCACTGCGCTGCACGCTGTGACTCTGCTAAATCGTCCATATTGATCGTGCGTTTCTCATCTAAGCTAACATAATTTTTCCTATGAAAATCATCCGTGTATTCGGCGTCGTCGTGGGCATCCACCTCTTTGCGCTCATGCTTATTTTTGCCAATCCGGGCTGCAGCTCCACGAGCAAACCGGCCCCGAAACCCGCTGAGACTGCTTCGGCGCCGGCGCCGTCCGCTCCCGTGGTGACGGTTCCGCTCGCCGGTGCCGCCGATGCGTCGTCGATCTCGGCCGCGCCGATCGGGTTTGATCCTGCCGCGCCCGCCGTTGCCGGCGTCCGTTACTCGCCGACCCGTCCCGGCACGCCGGCTGCGAGCGCCATCGTCGCTGCGCCTGTCGCCGATGTCACCCCGGCCACGACTTACCTCGTCGCAAAAGGCGACAGCCTTTGGACGATCGCGAAGAAGAATCAACTGACGGTCGCTGAACTTGCCGCTGCAAATAATCTCAAGCCGGCAAGCACCCTCCGGCTCGGTCAAAAATTGATTATCCCCGGCAAAGCTCCGGTGTCCGGAGGAGCAGGCACCGCCCAGTCTCCGGCGGCGTCAACAGTTCCGATGGCGACACCGGCAAATGGCGCGACACCGGCGGACGCACCCAAGGCCAAGGGCGAATCCATCTCCCATACCGTCAAAATGGGTGAATCTCTCGGCACCATCGCCCGCAAGTACGGTGTTCGTCAGGGCGACATCGCGGTGGCCAACAACATCACGGATCCGCAGAAGATAACCGCCGGACAGATTCTCTCCATCCCGGGTTGGCAGACACCTGTCGCCAAAGCCAAGGCTGCGGCGAAGCCTGCTGACCCAGTCGCCAAGCCGGCCGAGCCCGCCCGGTCCTATTTTGTGGTGCCCCCGGTGGAGCAGGATCTCGACTCCGGACTCAAGCCGGTACCCGTGACCGAAGTGCCCGTCATCAGGGTCGACGATCCCGCGGCGCCCGCGCCCAAACCGGCGCCTTGATCGGCCGCTTAACTGCGAACGCCACACCGCGAACCTTGTCCCATCGCCGCGCTCACCTCGCATTCTGACCGACCGTCGATGTCGCCCGCGTCCGTCGCACCTTCCAGAGCCAGTCTCTTCGTCAATCCGGCCGCATTGATCGCGGTCTGTTGCATCGGCCTCACGATTCTCGGGCTGACGATCTTGTTCAGTGCGAGTGCCTCGTTTCGACAGGGGCCCTACTTCTATCTTAACAAGCAACTGATCGGCGTCTTCCTTGCCGGCGTGGTCTGTTTCGTGGCGAGCCGCGTCAACCTCGACTATGCGCGTCGCTACGCGTGGTGGATTGCCGGCATCACGCTCTTTCTCCTCGTGCTGGTGCTGATTCCACACATCGGAATTGAGGTGAAAGGCAGTCGCCGCTGGCTCGGTTTGGGACCGGTTCGCGTGCAAGTCTCCGAGTTCGCCAAACTCGGTTTGGTCTTCTGCCTCGCGCATTATCTCGCGCTCAATCAGACGCGAATCGCCGAGCTTACCCGCGGCTATCTTTATCCGCTCGCGATCATCGGCGCCTTTGCGGGCCTCATCGTGCTTGAGCCCGACTTTGGCACGGCGGCCCTTGTTGTCGTCGTTGGCCTTACCATGCTGTTCCTTGCCGGCGCCAAGTGGCGCTATATCGTGCCCACGGTCGCTTTGGTCGTGTCGGCGTTCACGATTTTGGTCGTCAACAATCCCAACCGCTTGCGCCGGTTCTTGGCCTTTCTCGATGTTGAGGGCAATAAGCAGGGCGGCACTTACCAGCTCTACCAAGCGCTGGCCGCCTACGCGGCCGGAGGCACGGACGGCGCCGGTCTCGGGCAGGGACGTCAGCAACTCAATTTTCTGCCCGAGGCGCATACCGACTTCATCTTTGCCGTCATCGGCGAGGAATTGGGCCTTTGGTTCACTTTGGGCGTGGTTGTGGTCTTTGCGGTGATTTTTATCGCGGGATTGGTCCACCTTCGGCGCGCCCCCAATCTGTTTCACTTTTTGCTGGTGGTGGGCTGCCTCATGTTGATCTGCCTCCAGGCCATCGTGAATCTCGGCGTGGTCACCGGTGTTTTTCCCACCAAGGGGATGTCGCTTCCGTTTATCAGTGCCGGTCTCTCCAACCTGCTGTTGATGGGATTGCTGGTCGGCATCTTTCTCAACACCCAGCGCACCTGGGGCCGCGCCGTTCTGGCCGAAGGCTCCCGCGCGATGCGCGAAGTATCCGTATGAGCCACTTTCTCATTTCATGCGGCGGCACGGGCGGCCATCTCTCACCCGGCATCGCGTTGGCCGAGGGGCTGGCTGAGCGCGGTCACGCTGCGACTCTTCTGATCAGCGAGAAGAAAGTCGACGCGCGGCTGATTGAAAAATACCCGCACTTGAGTTTCGCCCGAATGCCCGGCACGGGTTTTTCTTGGCACCCGGTGCAACTGGCCCGGTGCATCGTTTCCCAATTGCGGGCGTTGCGTTTTTGTCGGCGGCTCATTCGCGAACGTTCGCCGGATGGCATCGTCGGCTTTGGCGGATTCACTTCAGCACCCGTGGCGCTGGCGGGACGGCTCGCGGGTTTGCCGGTGATGTTGCATGAGTCCAACCGGGTGCCGGGTCTTGCGATCCGCACGCTCGGGCGATTTGCGACCCGGGTCTATCTGCCACCCGGGGTGCACCTCGGCAGTGTCCGTGCCGCCGCCACCCGCTATGCGGGACCGCCCGTCCGCCGTGAAATCGTGCGCACGCCTCAGACCGCAGCGCGGGTCGCGCTCGGATTCGATCCTGCGCAGAAGCTGCTCGTTTTGCTCGGTGGCAGCCAAGGGGCTAGTGCACTCAACCAGTGGGCCCGTGACCACGTAGCCTCGCTCGCGAACGAGGGCGTTCAACTCTGTTGCGTGACGGGCCTGGGGAAGGGCGCGGCCGAGAATCTCGATCTGAAATCGAAACTCGGCTCGCCGGTGCGCTCGGTGTTTATCCCGTTCAGCGATCGCGTGGCCGAACTGCTCTCGGCGGCGGATCTGGTGGTTTCCCGGGCTGGAGCCGGATCAATCGCCGAACTCATCCGGTGTGAAAGCCCGGCCATTCTCATCCCGTTTCCCCACGCGGCGGATGACCACCAACGCGCCAACGCCTCATTCTTCGAGCGTCAAGGCGGCGGTATCGTCGTCGAACAGTCGGGTCTTGGGAATCTCCGGGCCGAGGTGCTTGAACTGATTTTCAACGATTGGCTGCTCCGAAAATTTCGAGGCAATCTCCGGCGAATGGATCGGGCGAACTCGCTCGAACTGATGTTGCGGGATTTGGAAATGCTCACCGCGCCGACCGGGGAACCTCGTCGGGCGATAAACGCCCTCGCCGGATGATGACTGCGACCGTTTCGAGACTCCCGGGTGACGTCGCGTTTTGGGACGAATTCTTGGCGGCGGTTCGCCCGCGCCTCGGTGAAACCGCGAAGTTTACCCGCGAAGAACCGCTCGCAGCGAAAACCACGATCCGGATCGGAGGCGCGGCGCGCCTTTATGCCGAGCCCGGTTCGGTGCGTGATTTTCAGACACTGATGGTCGCGGCGGCCGCAGCGGGCATTCCCGTTTTCCCGCTGGGACGGGGTTCGAATCTGGTGGTCCCGGATGAAGGCGTTGCTGGCCTTGTCCTCTCGTTGGCGCACGAAGCATGGGCGGTTTTCGAGCCGCGCGCCGACGGGCTTTTATGGGTCGGTGCCGGTCTTCGGCTGAAAAACTTATGCGGCTTGGCGGCCAAAGCCGGTCTCACGGGGTTTGAGTTTTTGGAAGGAATTCCGGGTAATGTCGGGGGTGCCTTGCGGATGAACGCCGGGGCGATGGGCGGGTGGATGTTCGATGTGGTAGAGGAGGTGCGATTTATTTCACTGGATGGAACGGTGCGCACCGCGAGTCGCGCCGAGATGCATGTCGATTACCGGCA
Organism: Opitutaceae bacterium; assembly: GCA_044356555.1. Taxonomy (GTDB): domain Bacteria; phylum Verrucomicrobiota; class Verrucomicrobiia; order Opitutales; family Opitutaceae; genus Tous-C4FEB. Next base: position 270,154 of record JBIKWB010000002.1, read on the forward strand.
CTGCGCCGAACTTCAGACTGCGATCGCGCTCGGCGCTTTGCTCCGGCCGGTCGCGCCGGCCGACACGGAATCGGTTGCCCGGCAGATCGACGTCTACAAAAAGAAGCGGCAGGAATCCCAGCCGCGTGACCCAAGCGCAGGGTGCATTTTCAAGAATCCGCCCGGGAACTCGGCCGGCCGGCTGATCGACCAAAGCGGCCTCAAGGGTGAGCGGGTAGGGGACGCGGAGGTTTCACCCATTCACGCCAATTTCATCGTCAATCGCGGGTCGGCCACCAGTGCCGATCTGATCGCTTTGGTGCGAAAGATCCGGAAGCGCGTCGATGACGCCCATGGGGTCGAGCTCGAACCGGAAGTTTTGCTTTACGGCAAAGAATGGCGCGACGTGCTTTAAACCATTTATCACTTTAAAATGACGCCAACTCCGATCATCGCCGTGTTTGCCGGTGGTATTTCCTCCGAGAGAGACGTTTCGCTCGGCTCCGGTCGCTCCAGCGCGGTCGCGCTCGCCCGGTCGTTTCCCACGCAGCTTTTCGAACTCAAATCGGATGCGCTGCCGGCCGGGCTCGATCCATCGCGGCACGTGGTTTTCTCTACCCTCCACGGCACGTTCGGCGAAGATGGATCAATGCAACGCCTGCTCGACGCCGCCGGAATCGTTTACGCCGGATGCGACGCCGCCAGCAGTGCGCTCACGATGGACAAGACGCTCACGAAGCGGGCCGCCGCCAATCGGGGAGTCCGGATCGGGGCGGGGGTCTCGTTTGAAGCGGCGAGCGCACCCTCGGCCGAGTCTTTGATCGCCGAACTTGGAGCAGAGGTTGTGCTCAAGCCCAATGACCAAGGCAGCAGCGTCGGTTTGACGATCAACCGCAGCCGCGAAGAACTCGCGGGCGCGTTGGCGCGACTCACTCCCGGTTCGTGGCTAGCCGAGCGGCGGCTCGTCGGCCGCGAGCTCTCGGTCGGAGTTTTGCGCGGAGCGGCGATGGGCGTGGTCGAGATCCGGCCGAAGTCGGGCGTCTATGACTTCGCCAGCAAATACACGGTGGGCGCTACGGAGTATTTTGCGCCCGCGCCCTTGGACGCGGCGACGACCTTGGCCGCACAGCGCGCGGCTGAAGCGGCGTTTGCCGCCTGCGGTTGTCGCGACTACGCGCGCGTTGATTTCATTTTAGTTGGAGACGCCGAGCTTTATTTGCTGGAAATTAACACCCTGCCCGGCATGAAAGAAACGAGTTTGCTGCCGATGAGTGCGCGCTGTGCGGGCTTGGATTTCACGGCTTTGGTCCGCGAGCTGGTTTTGCCTGCGTTAGGGCGTTTTTCGGAGGCGGCGTCGCGCTAATTTCTGTGAGCCTGAACAACGACAGTTTTCCCACGGCCCGGAGCTGGAGAGACATTCCCCAGCCGGTGAAGCCCCGCGCCATGTCGCGCGGCGGGCGGCAGCGTTTCATTTTGTCGATCGCCCGCTCGTCTCTCGTTTTTGCGGTGATAGCCGGTGTGGGGGTGGGTGGGTGGCAGGTTTTTCGGGTGACGCATGAGACCTTCGGTAAACCTTCGCTGTCTGCGGCGGTGCCATTGAGTTCAACCCAGCTCGAGACAACCGGCTATCTCGGTGGTGACGCCACTTGGCTCGCTCGCACGCTTGCGTTACCGCGCAACGCGACGCTGATGGGGCTCGACTTGGACGGCCTTCGGGCGCGGTTGCTGGCGCAGGGTCAGGTTCAATCGGCGGTGCTCACAAAAGTTTTCCCCTCCACGTTGCGCGTGCAGCTGACCGAGCGCACTCCGGTGGTGCGGATGATGGCCCAGCTACCCGGAGCCGAGCCGCGTCAGTTTTTGGTGGCCCGCGATGGAGTGGTTTTTTCCGGCGTGGGCTTTCCGGCTGAGATTGTCGAGTCGCTGCCGTGGTTGGAGCCGACAAAATTGGTCCGGGACGGTGATGGCTTCGTCCCGGTCACGGGTATGGTAGTCGTGGCCGATTTGCTCGGCAAAGCGCGGCTCGAGGCGGAACACCTCTACAAGACGTGGCGAATCGTCTCTTTGGCCGCGTTGAACACCGATGCGGAGGTCGAGGTCCGCACGGCTTCAGGGGCCTCAATGGTATTCAGTGCCAGCGCGGACACTCTTTCCCAGATCGCCAAGCTGGATCTGATTCTGGACCGCTTGGCTGAGCAAGGGGCCACTTTCAAACGCATCACCCTCGGCGGAGGGCGCGATGCGATCGTGACGTTGGACGTACCCTTGGTGCCTATGGCAACGTCCGCTGCGATCAAGACGGCACCCGCCACCTCGCACCGCCGGGGTTCAACTTCTGTTTCTCCCGCCTTCGGCAACTTCCCCCCTTCTTCAAAAAAGTCCCGTGAGCTCTAAGCCCAGTTTTATCGGTGCCGTCGAAATCGGCACCTCGAAAATCACCGCTCTGATCGGCGAATATAACGGCCGGGAACTCGCCATCATCGGCCGCGGTGAATGCGCGTCCCGCGGCGTGATCAAGGGCTCCGTCGTTGATTACAAGGCGGCGAGCGATTGCGCCCACAGCGCCCTCGAGCTTGCTGAGCGCGACGCCGGCGAACGCATCGAGCTCGTCTTCCTCGCCCAGACCGGCGGTCACCTCGACGGCTTCTACAACGAAGCCGCCGTGAACGTGAAGTCTTCGGACAACATGATTGGCCGCGACGACATCCGTACCGTTTGTGATCTCGCCAAATCCAAAGAGCTGCCGGCCGGCCGGATGGTAGTGCACAACATTCGCCGTCCCTTCCGCGTCGACGGCCGGCTGGTGCCGACTTCACCCGAGAATCTTGTCGGCCAAAAATTAGAGGTCGGCTACTGGACCGTTCACGGCCAGGAGCAGCGACTCGCGGACAATATTCATGTGATCCGGGGCTTTAATCTCGAAGTGCGGGAGCTCGTCCTCGCGAGCCTGGCGTCCGGCCACATGGTGACGACGGCCGAAGAGCGCCAAAACGGAGTGCTCGCGATCGACATCGGCGCGGGCACCACGGATTTTGTGCTCTACCGAGATGGCGTCGGGCACACCACGGGGGTGGTGCCGGTGGGAGGAACGCACCTGACCAACGATCTCAGCCTCGGGCTTCGTCTCACGGAAGGACAGGCGGAGAAACTGAAACTCAGGCACGGTCGCGCGACGGTTCAAGCCCGCGACAAGTCCGAGAAGGTTTGGCTCGATGGGAATTTCGCCATCGGTGACCGCCAATTCCCCCGCCACGCCATCGAGCAAATCACGTCGGCCCGCACGTGGGAGTTGCTTGAAGTTGTGAAGAAAAAGCTGGGCCACTCGTTCTCGAACGAGACGTGTCAGGCCGGCGTCGTGCTTACCGGAGGAACTGCCAAACTTCCCGGAATCGCCGAGTGTGCCGCCAAGGTTTTCGGAGTGCCGGCGCATTTGGGCGAAACGCCGTCTTGGGTGGCCGAGAATCTCCGCGATCCCGGTTACCACACGGCGCTTGGTCTGCTCTATTACGGGGTCAGCTCGCAGGGTGAAAAATCGGCGCCAATCCGACGCAAAGCCGGATTCCTCCACAGTGTGTCCCGTCTGTTTGCCACTTCCTGATTCGCACCATGAATCTCCACGAACTTCCCCTCGAACACCCACTGCTCGCGGATCGTAATGTTGCCATCAAGCTCGTCGGCGTCGGCGGTGCCGGGGCCAATGCGGTCGACCGTCTGAAAATGGAGAATCTCGAGCGCTTGCAGCTCGCGGTGATCAACACCGATTATCAGGCACTCGCCAGCTCTCCGGTTCAGGACAAGGTGCTGATCGGGATGAGCATCACCCGCGGCCTCGGGGCCGGCGGTGATCCCGAGTTGGGCCGTGAGGCGGCGGAAGCGGATCGGGAGAAGATCTCCAAGGTCGTGAAAGATTGCGACCTTGTCTTTCTCATCGCCGGGATGGGCGGTGGCACCGGAAGCGGTGCCGCGCCCGCCGTGGCGGAAATCGCGGCCGAGACCGGAGCCCTTGTGATCGCGTTCGTGACGATGCCTTTCAGTTTCGAAGGCGGCCGCCGCCTTAAACAGGCGGAAGAAGGTTTGATCGCCCTGCGCAAGGTTTGCGACGCCGTCATCCCGCTGCCGAACGACATCTTGCTCCAGGAAGCGGGCGAAAACGAGACGGTGCTGGATTCGTTTGCCCGGGCGGACGAGTGGATTGGCCGGGGTGTGAAATCGATCTGGGCGATGCTGATGAAAACTGGCCTCATCAATTTGGACTTCGCCACCCTGCGCCAGGCTTTTCAACAACGCGGCGGAAAAACGTTGTTCGGTCTGGGCGAAGGCGCCGGCGAAAACGCGGCGGCCGATGCGATCGAGAGCCTGAAGCTGTGCCCGCTGCTGCACACGCCGGAATTCTCCCGTAAAGCCGACCGTCTGCTCGTCAATATCACCGGAGGCACCGATCTGACGCTGCCCAAGGTCAACGACCTGATGAGCGCCATCTCCGAGAAATTCGGCCGGGATTCGCATCTTATCATGGGTGCGGTGATCGACGAAGGGATGCAGCAGCGTGTTGAAATTTGCGTGATCGGGACCAGTGACCTCGTCGGCCGAAGCGGCTTGCAGCGGCGCCTAGCATCGGCGGCGAGGCCCCGGCCGGGAACGGCCCAGATTGAGGCGGCGCCGGTTCCTCGACCCGCGGCGACCGGCGACCGGGTGGTGCCGACGGAACTGGATTTGACGGCAGCCGAAAAACGCGACCAAGACGAATTCGGGTTTGGTGAAGTTGAAAGTCGCGGACATTTCGAGAAAACGGATCGCAACCTATTCGACGGTCAGGATCTCGACGTGCCGACCTACTTGCGTAAGGGCATCAAGATCGCGCTTTGATCTGCGTTTTGGTTGGGAACAAGACCCCCCTTGGCAAAGCGGAGAGCATCTGCATCGTGACACCATGTTTGTCGATGAATGTGTAATCAAGGTAACGGCCGGTGACGGCGGGCGCGGCTGCGTGTCATTTCGGCGAGAGAAGTATGAGCCGTGGGGCGGCCCGAACGGCGGTGATGGAGGACGTGGCGGCGACGTGATATTGGTGGGCGACGTCAACACCAACAATCTCGTCGACTACAAGTTTCAGCCGCACTGGAACGCCGAGCGTGGCGAGCATGGCCAAGGCAAGGATTGCAATGGCCGCGAGGGTAAATCCGCGGAGTTGCGGATGCCGCTTGGCACCGTGGTGATCGACGAGGCGACCGAACTGCCCGTGGCCGAAATCGTCGAGGAGGGCCAACGTGTGATTCTATGCAAAGGCGGCAACGGAGGGTGGGGAAACACCCATTTTAAGAACTCTACGAATCGCGCCCCGAAACGGGCGAACGACGGGCTCGATGGCGGGCGCGGCGTCTACCGCCTCGTGCTTAAGAGCATCGCCGATGTCGGCTTGGTGGGCTTTCCCAATGCGGGCAAGTCCTCGCTGACGAACGCGATCACCAAAGCACGGCCCAAGATGGCCGCTTATCCGTTCACCACGTTGCATCCGCAAATCGGAGTGATCGATTTTCTGGACGTGAAAAAAGGCCATCGTCACCTGTTGCTGGCCGATATTCCCGGATTGATCGAGGGTGCCAACGAGAACCGTGGCCTTGGTCACCGCTTCCTCCGTCATATCGAACGCTGTGCGGTGCTGGTACTCATCATCGACATGGCCGGAACCGATGCCCGCGATCCGCGCGAGGATTACAAGCACCTGTTGAACGAGCTCAAACTTTACGACCCCGCCCTGCTCGAAAAACCGCGTCTGGTTGCGGCGAACAAAATGGACGTGCCGGAGGCGGCGGCCCAACTCGTTAAGTTCAAGAAACGCCATAAGGTCGACGTCATCGAAATATCCTGCCGCGAGGGTACCGGTCTCGATAAACTCAAAAAAGAATTGTTGAAGCGGGTCACCGCGTTCCGCGTGCGTGAAAAGAAATCGCTTAAGGCCTCGCTCTAAATCACCTCTGATTCGTGCCCGTTATGTCCACCGAACATCGCACGTTGCTGATGAACGCCAATCGTCGCCTCGGCGCGGCGTTGGTTGAACACAATCTCGTCAAGATTGAGGATTTGGAACAGGCGAACGAGCGACTGCTTGAAATCGTCGCCACCAATCAGCCGCGACAGAGCACGGTTCTTGGGATTCTGGCGTATGAGATGAAGGTCGTGCGCGAAGACGACATCTTAACCCATCTCGTCGAATCGGAGAGCATCGGGCTCGTGGATCTGCGGGAATACGAAGTCTCGGAGGATCTTAAAAAAGCGATGGACCGTGGGGCGGCCTGGGCCACTTGGTCGGTGCCGTTCGATCAGGAAGAGGATTTCACCTTTATTGCCACGGCCTATTATCTGAGCGCAGCCGTTCGCAATTATTGGGAGAAGCAGTTTACCGGGCCCGTGCTTTGGTTCGGAACCACGTTGGAAGGAATCGCGGATTTCTTGGAACGAATTGAAGGCGAGAGCTCCAGCACCCGGTCTCCCTTCGGGAGCAAAACCAGCGGGGCGAAAACGGGGACAACGCCGCCGATCCCGCCGACGAAATCAACCGCGAAGCCCTTTCCAAAACCGGTGGCCAAAGCTTCCTGATTTCCCGCCATGCCCCTCGGAAAAGTTCAGTCTCAGATTGTCGCCCAACTCGTCGAAATGTCGCGTCTGACCGTCGAGCAGCGCAACGCCATCGCGGCGCGGCCCGAAGATCTGAACGGTGATGCCTTGGACAAATTGCTGCAGGACGATTTCAAGATCACGCCCTTCCAGTTTCTTGTGGCCAAGGCCCGGGCGGTAAATCTCGCGCCGTATAACATCAGCCGGTTCAAGCTCACGTCATCCACGTTCGAGCGCATACCGCAGGAGTTCTGCCAGCAGCACCTCGTGCTGCCGGTCGGAATGGTGGGAGAATTGCTGCTCGTGGCGTTTGCCAATCCCTTCGAAGTCGCGCTCCCGACCAAGATCCAGGAGATGACCGGCAAGAAGGTCGTTCGCCTCTTGGCGCGTGAGAAAGACATCAAGGATAAGTTCAACAAGAGTCAGGATCGCACCGCAGGCTTTGACGATGTGGTGCAGCAGATCGGCGCGGAGTTCGGCGCCAGCGAGGTCGATGCCGACCTGCAATCCGAGGATGTGAACGAGGAGTCCAGGCCGATTATCCAAATCGCAAACCGGATTATCGAAGATGCTTACTACTCGGGCACGAGCGACATCCACATTGAGCCCCAAGAGAGAGATATCGTTGTCCGCTACCGGATAGACGGCATCTGCTCGGAGAAACTTCGTTTGCCAAAAAAGGTCGGCCCGGCGTTGGTCGCGCGCCTGAAGATCATGTGCAATCTCGATATCTCTGAGCGTCGGTTGCCCCAAGACGGACGCATCGTTTTTAAGCAATACACCAAGAAAGGTCTCGATCTCGACCTGCGCGTTTCTACCTCGCCGCTCAATCACGGCGAGGGCGTCGTGATGCGTATTCTCGACAAGCAAAAGAGCACGTTGCCACTCACCGCGCTTGGTTTTTCGGAGGAGAATCTCGCGCGCTACCGCGAGTGCATCCGTCAACCCTACGGCATGATTCTGCACTGCGGTCCGACCGGTTCGGGGAAGTCGATGACGCTCTACTCGGCGCTCAACGAGGTTAACACTTCGGATATCGTCATTCGCACGGCGGAAGACCCGATCGAATACACCCTCGCGGGCCTCAACCAGATGCAGATGCATCGGCAGATCGGGCTGACCTTTGCTTCCGCGCTCCGTTCCTTTTTGCGGCAGGACCCCGATATCATTCTCGTCGGCGAAATTCGCGACAAGGAGACGGCGGGTATCGCGATTGAGGCGGCGCTTACCGGTCACTTGCTCATCTCCACGCTGCACACCAACGATGCGCCGACGACCATCTCCCGTCTGACCGACATGGGCATCGAGCCCTTCATGATTTCGTCGTCGTTGCTCTGCGTGTGTGCCCAGCGCCTGATGCGGCGGGTCTGTAAAACGTGTCGGGTTACCTATTCGCCGGAAGGCCGTGAGAAGGAGATTTTGGAAAAAGGAATCGGTTGGAGCGGACAAATTTTCAAAGCCAACCCCAAGGGTTGCCCCAAGTGTGGCAGCAGCGGGTACAAGGGCCGGGTCGGAATTCACGAGCTGATGACCTCCAGCGAGGAGTTGATCTCAGCGATCAACAAAGAACTCGAGGTAACCGAGCTGAAGCGGATCGCGATGAGCAACGGTATGAAAACGCTCCACCAGGACAGCCTGCTAAAGGTGAAGGAAGGGCTCACGACTTTGGAAGAGGCGATCGCCACGGTTCCGCCCGACAGCTGAACCTAGGTCGGGCAGGGGGCGGCTTCCGCCTCTTGCGGCGATTGACGTCCGGCGCTCATCCCGGCGTGTTTGTGCGCCATGTCCAATCTGAAGCCGTTGTCCGTTCTTGCCTTGGCCGTGTTGGCCCTTGTTGGCTGCAAACCCAAACCGGCTGATATCACTTCGCTCCAGCGAAAAGAGGCGGCGATTCTTGTCAGCGAGGCCCAGTTCGCCATGTCGCTGCGGGACTATACGCGGGCGGAAGGACTGTTGGCCAAAGCGACGGCCCTTGAATTCGACAATGGCAACAACTGGGTGAGTCTTGGAACAACGAGGGTGCGTCTGGGCCAACGGCCGGCGGCGAAGAAAGCCTACGAATCGGCACTTAACGCGTTTGAGGCGGCTTACAAACTCGAGCCAAAGGTCCCGCAACTCTACCTGCAGCAAGTTTACGCGCTCGCGCTGCTCGGTCGGGTCGATGAGGCCCGCACTCTTCTGGTCAGCGTTGAAAAGAAACATCCCGGCGATCCGGCGGTTCGCGAGTTCGTGCAGGGCAAGCAACTCGACGCGATGCTGAAGTCGGCCTTGTTTAAGGAAATTTCGCTCTAAATTCAGAGGCGTTGATGGACTTCATTTGGCTCGAGTTCTTCAAGGTCGCGCTCGCTCATCTGCTCGCGGTGGCGAGTCCTGGCCCGGATTTCGCGATCGTGCTGCGCCAGAGCCTGCGTCACGGCCGGCGCACCGCGATCTGGACCAGTGTTGGGGTGGGCATGGCAATCACGCTCCACGTCACCTATTCCCTGCTCGGGCTCGGCCTGATTCTTAAAAGTTCGGCCGTCGCATTCGACATCGTGAAATACTCCGGCGCCGCCTACCTCGCGTGGCTCGGGTGGCAGGCACTGCGCTCTCCGTCGAGTCCGGCGGTTTCGGATCCTGCGGTTGCGGACATTAGCGTTCAAGAATCCCGCGCCCAGCCAACCGCCCGGGCGGCTTGGCTCACCGGGTTTCTCACCAACGCGCTCAACCCCAAGGCGACGCTTTTTTTCGTCGCCCTCTTTGTGACCGTGATCAGCGCCGATACGCCCACGGTGATCAAGGCGGGCTATGGCGCGTGGATGGTGGCGGCCACGACCGGCTGGTTTTGCTTGGTCTCGGTGCTGTTTACCCGGCCGGCCGTGCGCGCGGCGTTTCTGCGCTATGGACACTGGGTGGACCGAGTCCTTGGGGCGGTGTTCATCGCCTTTGCCATCAGCTTGGCGCGGACTTCGGTGCGTTAGTGCGACGAACTGTCGGCGCGTCATCTGCGTTGCGGGATGCTGATGCGGCTCCGCTTACTTTCCCTCCTGTTTAACGGCTTTTTTTGGCACCGCCGACTCCGCTCCCGCTGCTGAGGAGGTTGAAATCCTCTGGGACAAGTTTGGCGTCGGCCACATTTACGCGCCGAACCTTGAGGGCCGCTTTTACGCAGCGCGGCAGCCCGAATCGGACTGATCAACCGGTTCCGCTCTGTGACCTGAAGCTGCGTCCGGCACGGCTCACCCGCATCGACGTCGAGGCGAATCTTGTAAGCCGGGAGCGCCTTCAGCGATAGACGCCGCCGCCGAGCAAGTGCTCACCGTCGTAGAGAGCAAAGATCTGGCCTCCGGCGAGTGCGCGCTGAGGGTCGCGGAATGAAACCCGCGCGGTTCCGTCGGACTCGGGGGTGAACGTGATGGGAACCCGAGGATCGCGGTAGCGCACGCGGCCTTCGAGGGCACACGGCGCGGTGATCGGTTCGCCGGTCCAGCTCAGGCTGTGCACGCTCACGGCATGCTGAAAAAGGCCGGGCGCACCGAGTTGGTCGAAAGCCACGAGCAGGGCGTTGTCCGGGGCGCGCTTGCCGACCACCACGTAAGCTTGGCCGTCGGTGTTGGATGGAATGCCGATGCCTTTGCGCTGGCCGAGCGTGAAGTAGTGCAGCCCGCGGTGTTCGCCGAGCACCTGCTCGTCGCCGGCGCGAAGAATGGGGCCCGGTTTCTCCGGCACGTAGGCGCGGAGGAAATCGTGCATTTTCACTTCGCCGATAAAGCAGATGCCTTGGCTGTCCTTTTTTTCCGCCGTAGCCAGCCCGGCCTCGCGTGCAAGTTGGCGAAGCACGGGTTTTTCAAGGTGGCCGATCGGAAAGCGGGCGTCGCGGAGCTGGGGTTGATCGAGAAGCGCGAGGAAGTAGGACTGGTCTTTGTTTTTGTCGACGCCCTCGAGCAGCTCGCAGCGGCCGTCTGCGTGCTCGATGCGGCGGGCATAATGGCCGGTCGCAACCGCGCCGAAGCCGTGATCTTTCGCCCAGGCCCGCAACACGCCGAACTTGATCTCGCGGTTGCACATCACGTCGGGATTCGGCGTCAGGCCCCGGGCGTAGCCGTCGAGCAGGTAGTGGACAACGCGCTCCCGGTAGTCGCGCATCAGATTGACGACTTGAAACTCGATACCGATTTTGTCCGCGACGCGGCGGGCGTCTTCGATGTCCTGCATCCACGGGCAATGTCCGACGACGTTGTCCTCGTTGATCCAGTTCTTCATGTAGGCCCCGGCGATGTCGTGGCCTTCCCGCTTGAGCAGGAGGGCGGCGACGGAGCTGTCCACTCCGCCCGAAAGCGCGACGAGGATTTTTTTGGCGGGCGCCATTTTTTGAATACTCGAAAGACGACGCGGCGGCCCGGCGCTTTGTCAAATGAACCCGACGGAGTTGCCGTTCGGGGATTTCCGCTTGTGCGACGGTCGGCCCGGCAAATGCTCTTCCTTCCACATGGCTGAACCTGCGCATCGCATCGTCCGAGCTTGGCTCGAATCGCCCGTCACGGGCGTGATCGAACTGGATCGCGACTGGCGGGGTTCGCGGTCACCTCAGTTCACGTTTGGTGACCAGTGTCCGGCGCCATCGGGGTTGGCGATGGACTCCGGGTTGATGGCGGCCGTGGCTTACCGTTATTTTGTGAAGCCCACCGGCGAGTTTGTCTTCGCCCTCACGCCGGAGCACGGCACGGAAATTGATCCGAGTCGCGATGCGATCTACGTAGCGGGTGATTTCAACGGCTGGCAGGCGGCGGTGGGACGCGAGGAGTGGCGGCTTCAAGCGAGGAGTCTCGACGGTGAAGACGTGCTGCTTTGGACCGGGGCGGCCGAGAATCTGCTGAATCCGCCCGGCCAACGGTTTAAATTTGTGACGGGAGAGCACCATTGGCTCGGGTTGCCCGACGATGCGCCCAACGCCTTCGGCGACGGAGCCGGTAATTTCAACCGAGTCATCGATCCTCAGCGTACGGGGCGGCACCTGTGGCGGTTTACGCTGAGCCAACCTCTGGATTTGGCCGAAACTAACACGGTCGCGTGGGCCAATCGCCCGGGGATTGATGCGGTCCCGATTACTCCCCGCAGCTTTTTTTTCGACCTCAAATCCGATTTGCCGCTGGGTGCGATCGTGCGGGGCGAAGAGACGGTATTCCGGCTTTTCGCTCCGCGGGCTCGCAGCGTTACCTTGTTTTTCTGTGCCGACTTGGCTGAGCGACCGCAGGCGCAACAGCAGGCGCTGGTTCGCCGGCCCGACGCCGATGGGAAGGCGGGCGTTTGGGAGATCGCATTGGGCCGCAATCTTCACGGCTGGTTTTATTGGTATCAAGTCGATGGCGTGCGCGAGGGTGCGGGCCGATTCGATCCGATGATGCCCGTGCTCGATCCTTACGCGCTCGCCGTGCTGCATCATGACGGCCCCGGGATCGTGCTCGACCGGGCCTGGATCGGGGCGGGCGACCGGAGTTTTAAGACACCTGCTTGGCACGATCTGGTCATGGTTGAAGCCCATGTACGTGATCTCGTCGCCCATGCGCCGGTCAAGGCGACGGCCGAGGAGCGCCGGGGATTCACCGGTTTAAGAAAGTGGGTCGAGAGCCCGGAGTTCTACCTGCATCACCTCGGGGTCAACTGCGTGGAGCTTCAACCCGTGCAGGAGTTCGACGACCTGACGGTTGAGGAGTATCATTGGGGTTACATGACGAACAACTGGTTCGCGCCCGAAAGCAGCTACGCGCTCACGCCGGCGCTCGCGTCCGGGGTGCGGGAGCTTCAGGACTTGGTGCGGGCCTTCCATCGGCGGGGCATGGCGGTCGTTCTTGATGTGGTTTACAATCACGTGGGAGTGCCCGCGCATTTGCTGTTTATCGACCGGCTGTATTATTTCGAACAGGATGCAGTCGGCGATCTCGCCAACTGGAGCGGCTGCGGCAACGACGTCCGCGCGCGTTCCGCGATGGCCAAACGCCTCATCATCGACAGCTGCATCCATCTCATCGAGGCGTACGGAATCGACGGCTTCCGCTTTGATCTCGCCGAGTTGATCGGGGCCGACGTTTTGCGGGAAATCGAGACGGCGCTGAAGCGGGTGAAGTCCGATGTGATTCTGATCGCGGAGCCTTGGAGCTTTCGCGGTCACATCGCCGGGGTGTTACGCGACACGGGCTGGGCGTCATGGAACGACGGCTACCGCGATTTTATCCGCGACTACGTGCGCGGTGGCGGCACGGCCGGGCGGCTGGAGTATTTCCTGCGGGGATCACCGTGGTACTTTGCCAAATGGCCCGCGCAGACCGTCAACTACACCGAGTCGCACGACGACCGCTGCTGGATCGACGTCATCACGGAGAATCCCGGCAACAACGGTTCTTCTCCCACCGCCAACGATCGTCGCCGCACGCACTTGATGGCGGCGGTGTTGTTCATGTCGCTCGGTGTTCCCATGTTGGCGGCGGGACAGGATTTCCTGAGGTCCAAGCAAGGGGTGACCAACACCTACCTGCGTGGTGATCTCAACGCCCTGGACTATCGTCGGCTGTTTCGCCACCTGAGCACTCACGCTTACTTCGCCGACTGGATTGCTTTTCGCCGGAGCGAGCGCGGGCGGCTGCTCCGGCATTACTCCCGGCCGGGCGAAGGCTTTTTTCGGTTCATCCATACGGAGGCTTCGCCGGCTTTGGCTGTGGTTTACAACGCGGATCGTTCGATCGGATCGGCCCGATTGCTCTTTGCGATCAACGCGACCTTGGGCGATGCGACTCTCGCGTTGGGCGCAGGGCTTTCGGGCACCGGCGCGTGGCGTCAGCTCGCGGATCACGAACGTTTTTACGCCGAAAACAGCCGTGCGGCGCTGACTCCGGTCGAGGCGGATCTGACCCTTCCTGCTCTGGGCTGCGGGCTGTGGGTGAGTGAGGAATAGGTGACACGTCCGGCCTCAAAACCCCTTGCCAGCCTAGGGGCGCACTGTTCTTTCGTGGGGTCTCCGCGCCCGCGCGGATTCAGTCGGTCACGAACTAGCAAATAACACCTAAAAACACGGAGTCTAAAATGGCAGTCAAAGTCGCAATCAATGGTTTCGGACGTATCGGTCGCCTCGTTTTCCGCGCTCTCGTTGAGCAAGGTCTGCTCGGCACCACCCTCGATGTGGTCGCCGTCGGCGATATCGTCCCCGCCGATAATCTCGCTTATCTCGTCAAATACGACTCAACGCAGGGCAAATTTGCCGGCACCGTGTCGTCCAAGAAATCTTCTCCGGATAAAGCCGAGGATGATGTTTTGGTGATCGACGGCAGAGAAATCTTGGTCGTCTCCGCCAAATCTCCGGCCGAACTGCCGTGGGCAAAACTCGGGGTTGATATCGTGATCGAGTCCACCGGACTCTTCACCGAAGCGGAAAAAGCCAAGGGCCACATCACCGCCGGCGCCAAGAAGGTCATCATCTCCGCACCGGCCAAGGGCGAAGACATCACCATCGTCATGGGCGTGAACGACGAGAAGCTCGACCTCGCGGTGCACAGCATCATCTCGAACGCTTCCTGCACGACGAACTGCCTCGCGCCGCTCGTCCATGTTCTGCTCAAAGAGGGCTTCGGGCTCGAAGAAGGCCTCATGACCACGATCCACTCCTACACCGCCACCCAAAAGACCGTGGACGGTCCGTCGAAGAAGGATTGGAAGGGCGGGCGTTCCGCTGCGATCAACATCATCCCGTCCAGCACCGGCGCCGCCAAGGCCACCGCGCTCGTGTTGCCCGCGACCAAGGGCAAGCTCACCGGCATGTCCTTCCGCGTGCCGACCCCGACGGTTTCCGTCGTGGACCTGACGTTCCGCAGCACCAAAGAAACTTCCCTCAAAGAGATCAATGCCGCGATCAAGAACGCGTCCGAGACCTACCTGAAGGGCATTTTGGGCTACACCTCCGACGAGGTGGTATCCTCCGATTTCATCCACGACAAACAGTCGTCGATTTACGATGCGGGTTCCTCGATCGAGTTGAACTCGAAGTTCTTCAAGCTCGTGTCTTGGTATGACAACGAGTGGGGCTATTCCAACCGCGTCGTCGATCTCACCAAGGTGATCGCCGCGAAGCTCTGAGTTCCCGAAACCGTTCCTGCCCACGGAACACACAGAACACACGGAATTGATTTTCCCTTCCGTGTATTCCGTGTGTTCCGTGGGCAATTTTTTTCCGAGAATCTAACCATGCCAAAATTCAAATCCATCCGCGACCTCGACCTCTCCGGCCAGCGCGTCCTCATGCGCGTCGATTTCAACGTCCCGCAAGACAAGGTTACCGGTGCCATCACCAACACCCAGCGCATCGTCGCGGCGCTGCCGTCGATCAAGTTCGCTTTGGAAAAAGGCGCGTCGGTGGTGCTCATGTCGCACCTCGGCCGGCCCGATGGCCAGAAGATCGCCAAGTTCTCGCTCAAGCCCATCGCCACGGAGTTGGAGAAACTCCTCGGCCGGACCGTGACGTTTCTCGATGACTGCGTCGGTCCCGCCGTCGAGGCCGCTTGCGCGAAACTCGCCCCCGGAACGGTTGTGCTGCTCGAGAATCTCCGCTTCCACATCGAGGAAGAAGGCAAAGTGAAGCTCGAAGACGGCACCTCCAAAAAAGCCGATCCCGCCGCCGTCGCCGCGTTCCGGGCCTCGCTGACCCAACTGGGCGATGTCTTCGTGAACGACGCCTTCGGCACCGCGCACCGCGCGCACAGCTCGATGGTGGGTGTATCTCTGCCGATCAAGGCGGCCGGTTTTCTGATGGAAGCCGAACTCGTCGCGTTCGCGAAAGTCGTCGATCATCCCGCCCGGCCGCTCCTTGCGATTCTCGGCGGGGCGAAGATCGCCGACAAGATTCCGCTGATCAAGAACCTGCTCGAAAAAGCGGACAAGATCATCATCGGCGGCGGCATGGCTTACACCTTTCACAAAGTCCTTCGTGGGACGCCGATTGGCACCAGTCTGTATGATGTGGAAGGCGCCAAGATCGTCGAAGAACTCGTGACCAAAGCCGCCGCGCGCAACGTCGAGCTGATCTTCCCGATCGATTTCGTGTGCTCCGACGCTTTCTCGCCCGACGCGAACACCATGCCGGCCGATCTTGCTACCGGAATTCCCGAAGGTTGGGGCGGTCTCGACGCCGGTCCGAAGTCCATCGAGCTCTACCGCGAGGCCATTCTCAGCTCCAAGACCATCATCTGGAACGGTCCGGCGGGTGTCTTTGAGTTCGATAAATTTGCCGGCGCGACGAAGGCGATGGCCGCAGCCATTGCGGAAGCGACGGCCAACGGTGCCATCACCGTCGTCGGCGGTGGCGACACCGCCACGGCCGCGAAGAAGTTCGGCGTCGCCGACAAAGTTACCCACTGCTCCACCGGCGGCGGCGCTTCCCTCGAATTTCTCGAGGGCAAGGTCCTCCCCGGCGTCGCGTTTCTCGAGAGTTAAGCTTTCGACGAAATCGACGGGTTAAAGTTGGAGGTTTTGGGTTAAGGTCCGGACTTCGGACCAAATCTTGCTATTCAACTTTCACTCAAACTTTTGATTTAAACTCTAAGAAATATGTCCTCCCGTAAAAAACTCATCGCTGGCAATTGGAAGATGAACAAGACGTCTTCCGACGGCGTTTCACTTGTGGCCGAACTCGTCGCCGCTATCGGCAAGCAATCCGACGTCGAGGTCGTCGTTTGCCCGCCCTTCACTGCTCTTGAAAGCGCCGCCAAGACGCTTGATGGCTCCACGCTCAAACTTGGGGCGCAGAATATGCACTTCGAGGCGAGCGGTGCCTTCACCGGCGAAATCTCCGCTCCGATGCTGCGCGCCTTGTTTGCGACGCACGTCATCCTCGGCCACAGCGAGCGCCGCGCGCTCTTTGGGGAGACGGACGCACTCGTGAACAAGAAAGTGCTTTCGGCACTGAAAAACCAGCTCCGCCCGATTCTCTGCGTGGGCGAGACTCTCGCCGAGCGCGAAGCCGGATCGACCCTCGCCGTCGTGCAAACGCAGCTCGAGGCCGGTCTCGAAGGTGTGGGCAAGGATCAGGCCGCCAGCGTCGTGATCGCTTATGAACCCGTTTGGGCCATCGGCACGGGCAAGGTCGCCACGACGGAACAGGCGCAGGAAGTGCACGCATTCATCCGCGGCCTGCTCACCAAGCATTTTACCGACGTGGTCGCGCAAAAAGTCCGCATCCTTTACGGCGGTTCCATGAAGCCGGCCAACGCGCCCGAGCTCCTCGCCCAAAAGGACATCGACGGCGGTCTCATCGGCGGCGCGAGCCTTGAGGCCCGCAGTTTCGTCGAACTCGTGAAGGCGGCCGCGGCGATCGTCTGAACTCGCGAATTTACCGGCAATAGCCGGCGAAGACTATCCGTTGGGTTTTTTCGCCGGTTTGTTCGGTTTGGGGGGATTCAGCCGGTCTTTGTAGAGTTGCTCGACTTGCTTGAGCGTCTGCTTGGTCTGCTCCATCTGCGTGATGGAGCGGAGCGCCTGTTGCTGCATCGGGGTGAATTGCCCGGCGGCGAGGGCTGCGAGCCCGGTGGTAAAGTTCTCGGCCTGTCGGGCATCAAGCGGCGCGGCGACGCGGGTCAGGTTGCGTTGAAGATCGGAGGTCGCACCCCGGAAAAGGTGGGCGCTTTCGTAGATTTGAAACTGCTTATAACCCTCCGGCCCGAGCGCGAGGGCCAGCTTTCGGTCGGTCTCGGCTTGGGCGGCGTTCACCATTTTCAGCATTTCTTCCTGCTTGGGTTTCAACCCTGCGGCGAGTGCGGCAGCGGAGACGTCGACCGCGGCTCCTTCGCGTTCGATCAGGAGCGCCCGCAGTTGTGGCAATTGGGCTTCGGGCAAATTTAGGTTTTTGAAGAAAACGCCGAAGCGGGCATCAACCTGTTCCCGGAATTTTTGGGCCAGCGCCCGTTGCGTCTCTGGTTCGTTCAGAAAGGCGAGGATCTCGTTTTTGGTCGGGCCTTTTTGCGGCTTCGCGACCGCCGCTGCCCGTTTGGGGGCGTCTGGCTTCGCCGTCGGGGCGACGGCTTTTTCGCCTTGGTCGGAAGCGGATAAAGTGTCGCCGGTGACTTTGGTCTGATCGGAGGAGGAGGGGGAGGCGCGTTCTTTGGTAGCGCGCTCGGTCTCCGACGTCGTCGTGAAATCGTCCTTCAGGGCACGTAGTTCGATCAATTCGAGGTGTTGACGCCATGCGAGCACGCCAAGAGCGATAGCGAGCAGGGCGCAGCAACCGACGAACAGGTTTTTCATGGGGTGGATTTGCGTCGGGCGAGACCGATAAAAACGAGGCCGCCGGCGACGAGAAAGAAGGAGTAGAACGCACCACGGTTAAGGCCCATAATCAAGCCGGCGTCGGGCTCGCGAAAGACTTCGCCGACGATTCGGACCACGGCATAGATCAGCCAAAATTCGCCGGCGAGGTGACCTGGTTTGGTGCGCACGATGTCGCTGCGCCAGAAGCGCCATTGCATGATTGCGAGCAGCAACGCCCCTTCCAACGCGGCGGCGTAAAGTTGGGAGGGATGTCGGGGCAAAATCAGGTGAAGCGGAGTGGTCGGACCGGCGCTTTGGGGGAAGATCACGGCCCAAGGCACGTCGGCAATTTTGCCCCACAGCTCGCCGTTGATAAAATTGGCGATGCGCCCGAACAATAGACCGGCGGCTGCGGTCGAGGCGATCAGGTCGGCCAAGTGCAGAAAAGGTATCTTCCGGGAACGGGCGAACCAAGCGATCGCCACGCCGACGCCGATGAAGCCGCCATGACTGGCCATGCCGCCGTCCCAGACGCGGAAGAACGCCATCGGATCCGCGAACAGCGCGCGCGGTTGATAAAGGAGGAAATAGCCGATTCGGCCGCCAAGCAGCACGCCGAAGACGATCATGACCAGCAAATCGCTGATCTGGTCGATCGAAAGTTTTGAACGACCGGCGCGGGCGTAGAGCGCAAGCAGTCCGCCCGCAGCGACGAAGCCCAGCAGGTAGGCCAACCCGTAGTAACGGATGCCGATCGTATCGGTGAACCGCACCAAGAACGGGCTGAGATCGTGAACCCAGTAGGCGGAAAACATGTGGGTGTTCGCGGTGCGCGGATTAACCTTTGGTCTTACCCGCGGGTTTTTCGGTGTGCTGCTGTTGGGTACGGGCGAGCTCCCGCATGTCCACGGCCATGTCATCCTTCTCGAAGATCTCCCGGCCGAGGATGTGCTCGATGATGTCTTCCATGGTCAGCACGCCTGCGGTTGCTCCGAACTCGTCGACCACGATCAGCATCTTGGTATGAACCTTGAGGCAGAGTTGGAGGGCCTGCGCGACGACGACAGTCTCGGGCACAAAGTGCGTCTCGGACATGAGCTGCTCGACGAGGACATGGTCCTGATCGTTGCCTTTGGCCTTGAGCAGATCGCGCCGCCGGACGAGGCCGACGATGTCGTCGATGTTGCGCCCGTAGACGGGCATGCGACCGAAGGGTAGGCTGGGGAATTCGGCGATGACCTCGCCGACGGTCGCGCTCCGGCGCAGTCCGGTGACGACGGTGCGCGGGGTCATGATCGTGCTCACGCGCACGTTATCGAGGGAGAGGGCGTTGGCGATGATGCTGGATTCGCTCTTGGTCAGTGTGCCCTGTTGCGCGCCGCGCTCGGCCAGCAGGAGGATTTCCTCGTCGGAACGTTGCTGCTCCGGTGCCTTGGTGATGAAGAGGCGCACAACGCGGTTGCACAGGTAAGTGACGGGCAAAAGGGTGCGGCGCATCCACCAAATCGGATAGACGACGTGAGGTTGGAGCGACTTCCGGTGGGCGACACCGAGGCTTTTCGGCAGCACCTCTGAAAACACGAGCACTGCCAAGGTGAGCACGCCGGAGAGGACACCGACCCAGAACTCGTCGAAGACTTTGCCTGCCAAACTGCCAATGAGGAGGGAGCCGAAGGTGTTCGCGATGGTGTTGAGCGTAAGGATGGCCGAGATGGTCGCTTCGAGCTCGTGCTTGATCGTTTCAAGCAGTTGGCCACGGCGGGGTCGGCTCTTCTTGAGTTGCTCGATTTCGGCGACCGTCGTGCTGAGCACGATGGCCTCGAGCATCGAGCAGCAGAAAGAGAGCCCGAGGGTGAGTGCAATCGTTAGGAGCAGCAGTTCCATGGCGGCAGTTTATGCGCCCCACGTGGGAGGCGAATACAAACTGTGCGCACCGCAGGTGGGGAAAACAGCCTTGCGGGTGAAACGTCGTCCGCGCGTAGTTCCAATCATGAGCGAACTCCAACGCACACCGTTGCGCGATTTTCATGCCGCCCACGGGGGCCGGTTGGTCGATTTTGCGGGGTGGGAAATGCCCGTCCAATATCGGAGCATTTTGGAAGAGCACAAGGCCGTGCGCCGCACCGCCGGCCTTTTCGATGTGAGCCACATGGGCGAAGTCGATGTGCGGGGCCCCGACGCGGGACGATTCCTGAACCACCTCGTCACGAACGATGTCGCCAAACTGTTTCCGGGCCGGGTGCTTTATTCGCCGATGTGTTATCCTGCCGGCGGCGTCGTGGATGACCTGCTCGTCTACATGCGCGGTCCGGACGATTATTTTTTGTGCATCAATGCCGGCAACATCGCCAAAGACTTGGCTTGGATCCGTGAACAGGCGGCGCCTTTCAACGTGACGATTACGGACCGCTGCGCCGACTACGCGCTCTTGGCGGTGCAAGGTCCCAAGGCTGTTGAGATCGTCCAGAGTCTCACCGGCGCGAAGCTGGGGCTGGTGAAATATTATCACTTCACCGAGGGCACCGTGGCCGGGGTCAACTGCCTCATCAGCCGAACCGGTTATACGGGCGAAGACGGCGTGGAACTCTACCACGCGGCCGGTGATGCCCTGGAACTGGCCGAGGCGGTTTTGGCTGCGGGTGCGACTCATGGGCTCGAACTGGCCGGTCTCGGGGCTCGCGACAGTTTGCGGCTTGAGGCGGGTTATCCGCTCTACGGCCACGAGATCACGGCGGACATTTCACCGCTCACGGCCGGCTTGGGCTGGACGGTGAAACTCGACAAGGGCGCGGACTTTATCGGCCGGGCGGCATTGCTCGCGGAAAAGCAAAACGGCGCGCCCCAAAAAGTTGTGTTTTTCAAAACTGGCGACCGCCGGATTGTGCGCGCCGAGACCCCGGTCTTGGGCGAAGGCGGCGCCGTCGTAGGTCGGGTACTTTCGGGGACGCTTTCGCCGCTGCTCAATGAAGCGATCGGTTCTGCGCTCGTGTCCACCGCCGCAGCGGGCCTGCCGCTTTCGGTCGATATTCGTGGCACCGCGATCACTTTACACCTCGTCAAACCCCCGTTCGTGCCTTTGAAAAAGAGCCCATGAGCAACATCCCCGCCGACCTCGTTTATGCCAAATCGCACGAATGGCTCCGGGCTGCCGCTGACGGTACCGCCACCATCGGGATCACCGATTACGCGCAGTCTTCGCTGGGCGACATTACGTTTGTGCAGTTGCCCAAGGTGGGCGCGACGTTGAAGGCGGGCGAGACCTTCGGGGTCGTAGAGTCGGTCAAGGCGGCTTCGGATCTCTATCTCCCGGTGGCGGGCACCGTGCTCGCCGTCAACGCGTCGCTCGATGGAGCGCCCGAGACCGTGAACAGCGCGCCGTATGAAGGCGGTTGGATGCTGAAGCTAAAGCTCGCTAACCCGGCGGACATCGCGGCGCTGCACGATCCGGCGTCCTACGCGAAGCTGATCGGTTGATTTTTTGGCGAATTGCAGTTCCGCAGAGTAACGGCGGACGGGCAGCCGGGTAGTTTTCGATAACGCGGGCACAAAAAAGCCCGCCGCGCGGATGACCGCAGGGCGGGCTGAAGGAGAATGCCTCGGTTGGTTTACGCCTTGCCGGCCTTGGCGGATTTTTGGCGAAGGCCGTTATTCAGGATTCGCTTGCGCAGACGGAGGCTCTTCGGGGTGACCTCAAGGAGTTCGTCGGCGGCGATGTATTCGATCGCGCGTTCGAGACTGAATTTGGCGGCCGGGATGAGGCCGGTGGCTACGCCGGAGCCCTGCGACCGGAAATTCGTGAGGGCCTTTTCGCGGACGGCGTTACACGCGATGTCTTCGTTGCGGGGATTTTCGCCGACGATCATGCCTTCGTAAACTTGCTCACCGGGACCGACGAAGAGTTTGCCGCGTTCCTGCACCATGAGCAGCGCGTAGGTGGTCGTCTCGCCGGCTTCGGTCGCGATGAGTGTGCCGGAGAGACGGGTGAGCACTTCGCCCGCGTAGGGGCCGTATTCCTTAAACAGATGGCTCGTGATGCCGCGGCCGCTGGTGGCGTTGATCACGTCGATTTCCATGCCGATGAGGCCCCGCGTGGTGATGGTCGCCTCGATCATCGTGGAGTGGGAAAGCTTCTCCATGTTGGTGAGGATGCCTTTCCGGTTGGCGAGATTCTGCATGACGGCGCCAATGCACTCGTCGGGCACTTCCACCCAGACGGTCTCGTAGGGTTCCTGACGGACGCCATCGACGATCTTCTCGATCACGGTCGGGCGGGAAACGAGGAGCTCAAAGCCCTCGCGGCGCATGGTCTCGACGAGGACGGCGACTTGCATGGCGCCGCGGGCCTTGACGTTGAAGACGCCGGCTTTGTCGGAGTCTTCGATGTAGATGGAGACATTCGTCTTCAACTCGCGCATGAGACGTTCGCGGAGCTGGCGGGACGTGACGAGCTTGCCTTCCTGGCCGACGAGCGGGCCGTCGTTGACGGAGAACTGCATCTCCAGCGTGGGCGGGTCGATCTGGGTGAAGGGCAGGGCGTGCGCGTCGTCGTTCACCGCGAGGGTGTCGCCGATGTCCACGTCTTCGAAGCCGGAGAGGCCGATGATGTTGCCGGCGAAAGCGCTCTCGACTTCGCGTTGGCCGAGGCCGGTGAACTCGAAGACCTTGGTGATCTTGGCGCGGATGCGTTTGGCGTCCGAGGTGCGAATGACAAAAACGTTGTCACCGACCTTGACGGTGCCGCCGAGGACCTTGCCGACGGCGATACGGCCGACGTAATCGCTCCAATCGATGTTGGAAACGAGCATGTGAAACGGATCGCTGGGCTTCGCGAACGGTGGCGGGACGTGGTCGATGATCGTCTGGAAGAGCGGGGTCATGTCCTTCTTCTCCTCGCCGAGTTTATACATCATGTAGCCGTCGCGGCCGGAGCCGTAAACGACGGGAGCGTCGAACTGTTCCTCGGTGGCGTTGAGCTCCATGAGGAGTTCGAGGACCTTCTCATACATCTTGGCCGGATCGGCGTTGTCGCGGTCGATCTTGTTGATGACGAGGACGACTTTGAGACCGTGGGCGAGGGCCTTGCGGAGCACGAAGCGCGTCTGGGCCTGGGGGCCGTCGTAGGCGTCGATGACGAGGAGCACGCCGTCGACCATGCGGAGGGCGCGTTCGACTTCGCCGCCGAAGTCGGCGTGGCCGGGGGTGTCGAGAATGTTGACGATTTTGCCCTGCCAGTGAACGGAGGTGTTCTTCGCCTTGATCGTGATGCCCTTTTCCTTTTCGAGGTCCATGGAGTCCATGGCGCGCTCGGTAACTTGCTGGTTGGCACGGTAAACGCCGCCCTCTTTGAGGAGCTTGTCGACGAGCGTAGTTTTGCCGTGGTCGACGTGGGCGATGATAGCGATATTTCTGATGTTCTGGTTCATGGCGCGGAGGCGTTCTGGTCTTTGGAAAAAGGAAGAACGTGCGGGGCGCCCTAGGTGAAGGCAAGGCCGAAGGCGGTTCGTCGCGGAAATGGCACCTCGCCGGGAAAATGGGGCGAAAAGGCGCTCTCAGGATCGAGCGGCGAGGGTCTTGGTACCGGTGATGAAGCGAGCCTCGGCGATCAGCCCGGCGCGGACTTCGTAGATGGCGACGAGCTCGAGGGTGCCGGCGGGGAGCGCCTCGACTTACCGGGCGTTGTAGGCTTCGAGCTGACGTTGGATGACGGCCGGGGGGGCGTTCATGGACGAATCTGCCCGGTGCCCTTGATCAGGAATTTGTAGGTGCAGAGTTCGCGGAGGCCCATGGGGCCGCGGGCGTGGAGGCGGTCGGTGCTGATGCCGATCTCGGCGCCGTAGCCGAATTCGAAACCGTCGGTGAAGCGCGTACTCGCGTTCCAGTAAACGGTCGCGCTGTCCACGGACGCGAGGAAGCGGCGGGCGGCGGGTTCGTCGGCGGTGACGATGGCATCGCTGTGGTTGGAGCTGTCGCGGTTGATCGTTGCGATGGCGGTGTCGAGCGAATCGACTACGCGGACGGCGATGATGGTGTCGAGGAACTCGGTGGTGTAGTCGGAGGCCGTCGCGGGGGCGACGAGAGTTGAGAGATCGGAGGCGGCGAGGATCGCGAGGCTGGCGGGGTCGCAGCGGAGCTGGACGTTTTTCGCGATGAGGGCGCGGGCGACGGCGGGGAGGAATTTCTCGGCGACGCGGACGTGAACGAGCAGCTGCTCGGCGGCGTTGCAGGCGCTCGGGCGCGAGGCCTTGGCGTTGACGGTGATCGCCTCGGCCATCGCGAGGTCGGCGGCGGCGTCCACGTAGACGAAGCACACGCCCTGAAAATGTTTGATGACGGGAATGGTGGAGTTCTCCGCCACGAAGCGGATGAGGCTCTCGCCGCCGCGCGGAATGATACAGTGGATGAGCGCGTCGAGTTTGAGCAGCGCGTTGAGGGCGGCGCGGTCGGTCGTGGGAATCAGTTGGACGGCGTCGGCGGGGAGACCGGCGGCGGTGAGCGCGGCGGTGATGAGGGCAGCGAGGGCGGTGTTGGTGTGGAAGCACTCCTTGCCGCCGCGGAGAATGGAGGCGTTGCCGGACTTCAGACAGAGGATGGCGCAGTCGATGGTGACGTTGGGGCGGGCCTCATAGATGATGCCTACGACGCCGATGGGCACGCGGACTTTGCGGATGTGCAGGCCGTTGGGGCGGGTCGTTTCTTCCAGCAGATCGCCGACGGGATCGGGGAGCGCGATGACCTCGCGAACGGAGACGGCGAGATGGTTGAGGCGCGCGGTCGTGAGAGTGAGTCGGTCGCGGGAGGCGGCGGTGAGAGCGGCGGCTTCGGGGGAGGCGAGGTCTCGGGCGTTGGCGGCGAGGAGGGCGGCGTGGGAGGTGTCGATCAGGTCGGCGAGGCGGGCGAGGGCGGCATTTTTGGCGGCGGTCGGGACGGTCGCGAGCACGAGGGACGCGGCGCGGGCGCGTTGGGCGAGGGACGTGACGAGGCTCGTGAGTTCGGCTGACATGGAGCGGTGAAGTTGCCCACCGAACACACGGAAGACACGGAAAAACTCAAGCGGCGCGGGCTCGGCCAGACTGAGCCGGCCGCGGTGAAACCTAAGACTTGGTATCGAGCAGCACGGCTTTTGGACGGCCGCCGAGGTCGATGGTTTCGAGGCGCGTGACCGCGAGATTGGCGCCTCGGGCAGAAAGAAGCGTGCGGAGGGCGTCGAGGTCGTCGTGGTCTTCGGTGACGATTTGGCCGAACCGGCGGTAGGTGACGCGGTAAGCGGTTTCTAGGCCTTCGAGCCGGCGGAGCGCGTCGCCGGGCGAAGCGGCGCGGGGCGCGGTAGGTTTGCGTTTCGACCTGGCGTCGGATGGGAGCACGGGACGCGTAAAGGGGTAAGGCTCGCCGAGGAGGGCGGCGGCGGCTTGCTCGATGTCGTGGATGCGCACGAACAGCTCCTCACGGTCGAGGAGTAGGCTGTTGATTTGGATCTGTTGATCGGGGCGCATCAAAGCGACGGTGGACGGAGGCGAAGATCCGGAGGAGTGGCCCGCGAAACACGCGTAAAGCGGAGGTCGGAAAATTCAGGAGAGTTGCCCACGGAACACACGGAACACACGGAATACACGGAAGGGGAAACGAGGCGGAGAGATGGGTCAGGACTTGGTGGAGGTTTCGTTGGTGTCGGACTCGTCGTCTTCGTCGGTGTCGGCGGAGGTAGCGCTCGGAGATTTTTTGGCGGGCTTTTGGTCGAAGGCGGCGACGGGGAGCGGGGGCGCGGGGAACGGGTAGACGCCGGCTTCGCCGACGACCGTGTTAATCTGCGTCTCGAGGGCTGCGATCTTCTCGTAAGCGGCGGTGCGTTCGATGATGAGCGCGTCGATTTTGATGCGGGCGTCGAGCGCGGCGCGGATTACGTCGGCTTCGGCTCCTAGCACGATGTCGCGGAACGTGAGGGTGGTCGGTTTTTTGGCCATGATGGATTATTGCCAGAAGAGGCGCTTGAGTTGGGAGAGTTTGGTGGAGAGTTGAGCGTTGAGAGTGGTGGGCTCGGCCTGCGGGGCGCGGGTGGCGGTAGCGGGCAAGGGCTTGGAGATCGGAGCGAGCGGGGTGGCCGGGGCGGGCGATTTTGGCGTGAGGAGAGCGGAGGCGCGGGCGGCTTGCTGAGCCGCAGCGGCTGCGGCGATTTCCGGACTGGGATCGGCGAGGAGACCGGCGATGAGTTCGTCGGAAGCGTGGGCGTGCTGAAGGGCGGCGAGCCGCACGGCGGGGCTGCGGTCGCGGGCGAAGTCGTAGAGATCGGCGCGACGCCAAGGGTGCGCCGCGACGGCGAGGGCACGAATCGTCGGAAGCGGATCGGCGAGCAGGCGGCGGGTAAGTTCGGGGTCCGCGAGGGTCGCGGGTTTTTGTTGGATCGCCCAGTGGCGTCGAAAATCGGGGCTGTGCTCGATCAGAAACGGAATGAGTTCCTCGTAGAGATCGTCGCGGTAGGCGAGAGCGGTGAGGACGGCGGGCAGACGGGTGGCGGCAAGTGCTTGGATATGGTCCGATGAAAGAGACGGGTTGGTCGCAAGGGCGACGCAGGTGGCTTCGTCGGCGAGGGCCACAAAGTAGTCGGCGATGTCGGGGAGCAGCGAGGGATTGGCCGCGAGAGCAACCCGGACGGCGGAGCTTTCGGACGGGGCGAGTTGGCGCTGGAGGGCCGACGCGAGGTTCGGTCGGGCTGCGACCCAAGCCGGTTCATCGGGCTCGCCGTGAGTGATGAAGTGGAGCAGCGCAACGGGGTCGGGCGCGATCAGGTCGCGGGCAATTCGCCGAACCGTGGTGTGCGGTGAAAGCAGGAGGAGCGCGCGGACAGCGACGGGAAGATTTTCGCGAGAGGTGAGGGCGAGTTGAACCTCTTCCTCATCGGAGGCGGCCCAGCCGAGGAGCATTTCATCGTCGGCGGTGGTGGTGGCGATGGTGTGGGCGCGGACCACGGGGCTGGTGTCGGCGGCCAGGACGAGGGCGACTTGGGCGGGAAGGGCGGGCTGCGAGGCGAGGCGGAGACGGACGCCGGGGCTGGAGTCGGTCGTGAGCGCGGCGTGGTGGGGCAGGCGGAGGGACGGGTTGGTGGCGACCGCGCGGCGGACGGCGATGTCGGTGTCTTGGGCAAGGTTCAGCAGTTCGCGGGCGGCGAGTTGCGGGTGGGTGGCGACGTGAGTGCGAACCTCGGGGTTCTCGTGGGCGGCAAAAGCGGAGAGCAGATGCGGAGGTGTGCGGGGGTTGGTCGCGAGAAAAGGGAAGACCTCGGGGTCTTGGGCGGTTTGGGCGAGGGCCTCGAGCAGATGGCTCGGCGAAAGCGGATAAGCGGCGACGAATTGCTGGGCGATGGAGGGCTCGGCCAACGCCGCAAGTTCCTGGAGCAGGCGAGAGGAGAGCGGCGGTTTGCGCAGGGCGACGGCGGTCTTGCGCACGCCGTCGCGGCGGATGCGTTCGAGGAGCGCGGAGGAAGTGAGGGTGTCGGCGGACATGGTTCAGTTAGCCGATCTTCAGGTCGCCGGGTTGGACGTAGATTTCTCTGGGGTTGTTGCCGACTTGGGGGCCGATGTAGCGGCGTTGCTCCATTTCTTCCATGAGGCTCGCGGCGCGGTTGTAGCCGATTTTGAGGCGACGCTGGAGGTAGCTTGTGCTGGCGCGGCCGTTGGCGGAGATGGCTTCGAGGGCTTCTTTGATCATCGGATCTGCGCCGGCGTGAAGCGTGGGGTCGGCGTTGGCGCCGGGGACGTCCTCGGGGCGGAGTTCGACCCGGTAGCGCGGGGCGAGTTGGGCCTTTAGGTTGGTGACGATGGCTTCGATCTCGCCGTCGTCGACGAAGGGCGCTTGTAGGCGTTGGAGACGACCGAGGCCGGGCGGGCTAAAGAGCATATCGCCGCGGCCCTGGAGGGCTTCGGCGCCTTTGCCATCGAGGACGGTGCGCGAGTCGATCTGGGAGGCGACTTGGAACGCGATGCGCGTGGGGTAGTTCGCCTTGATGATGCCGGTGATGACGTTCACCGAGGGGCGCTGGGTGGCGAGGACGGTGTGGATGCCGACCGCGCGCGACATCTGCGCGAGGCGGGCGATGGGTGTCTCGACGTCCTGCGCAGCGGTCATCATGAGGTCGGCGAGTTCATCGATGACGAGGACGATGTAGGGCAGTTTGGGGAAACCCTCGGCGACGGCCTTGGCGTTGTAACCGGCTAGGTTGCGGACGGATTTCTCGGCGAGGACGGCGTAGCGCCGTTCCATTTCGCGGACGAGCCACTTGAGGGCTTGGACGGCCTGCTTGGGGTCGGTGACGACTGGGTGAATGAGATGCGGCAGGTCGCGGTAGATGGCGAACTCGACGATCTTGGGGTCGATGAGGACGAGTTCGAGTTCGTCGGGACGGAAGCGGTAGATCAGCGAGAGAATGAGGTTGCTGATGCAGACCGATTTGCCGGAGCCGGTGGCGCCGGCGATGAGCGCATGGGGGGCGCGGGCGAGATCGAGGATGACATGTCGGCCGGCGATATCGACGCCGAGGATCAATGGGAGCTCGCCGGTGTTGGTCTGCCAGGCTTCGGATTCGAAGGAGGCTCGGAGGGCGAGAGGCGCGGAGTGACGGTTGGGGATTTCGACGCCGACGTAGCTCTCGCCGGGGATGGGGGCTTGGATGCGAACGGCGTTGGCCGAAAGGGAAAGGGCGAGGTTTTTCTCGAGGGCGACGATGGATTCGACGCGGACGCCGAAGCCGGGTTTGACGCGGAACTGGGTCACGCGAGGTCCGACGACGGAATCGTGCACGAACGCGTCGATCGCAAAACTATCGAGGGAGTCCTGCAAGATGCGCTTGTTGGTCGCGAGCTCCTCGGGGTTGGAGAAGTTCTGTTCGGCGGCGCTGGCTGGGCGGAGGAGACCCAACGAAGGCCGTTGATAAGTCGCGAGGTCCGAGGCGGAAAACGGCGCGGGGGGAGGAGCTGAGAGAGTAGAGTTGAGAGCCGAGTGGTCGGGGGATGCGGTGGATTCGGAGGGAGCGCGAGCGGGCTCGCTGCCTACGGGGGCGGCGAGGTCGGCGGTGCGATCGCGGAGGTTTTGGCGGACGCCTTCGAGATGGTCGATGGCGTCGTCGAGTTGGTCGCGGTGGCGGGCTTGGTGGGCGAGGCGCTCTTCGAGGCGAGCCTCGAGCTCGTCGCGCCACCGGGCCAGCTGGTGGTGGTCCTCATCGGGTCCGGCGGCGGCAAAAGCCGCGGGCACGGGAGTCGGAGAGGAGGGTGAGGCGGGCATGAGTGACGGGCGAAAGGGTCGGTTTATCGGCAGCGGCATTTCGGGCGGCAAGCGCGGAGAGGAAGTTTTTTGTCGGGGCGGGGTTGGGCGGTTGTTTCTGAGCTTGGCGAGGGTTGGAGCGGCTGGGAGAACGTCACTTTACAAATGAGCGACTCTTCCCATTTCTACGCGTGCATCATGGCGGGCGGCAGTGGCGAGCGGTTCTGGCCGATGAGCCGGGCCCGCACGCCGAAGCACCTGCTGAAGCTTTTCTCCGACCGCACGCTGGTCGAGGAGACGGTGCGCCGGCTCGATGGCGTGGTGCCAATTGCGAACGTTTTCGTGCTGACGAACACCGCGCAGCTGGAGACGACCCGGGCGGCGCTCAAGGGTGTGATTGCCGAGGCCAACATCATCGCGGAGCCGGCCAAACGTGACACGGCGGCGGCGGCGGCGCTGGCGACGGCGTTGGTGCGGGCCCGTGATCCGCAGGGCGTTCTCGCGCTCCTGCCGGCGGATGCGCTCATCAAGGATACGGCGACGCTCGCACGACAGGTGGGAGTCGCGCTCAGGCGCGCGGCGACCACGCCGGCGTTGCTCACTTTTGCGATCAAGCCCGATCATGCGGCGACGGGTTTCGGTTATTTGGAAATGGGCGAGCCGACGGGCGACGGGTTCCGGCAAGTGAAACGCTTCGTGGAAAAGCCCGATGCGACGACGGCGACGCGTTACCTTGAGAGCGGCCACTATGCGTGGAACGCCGGGATGTTTTTCTGGAGCGCGGCGGCGTTTCTGGCCGAGGCGGAGAAGCACACGCCGATGCTGGCGGGATTCATCCGGGAGTTTCCGTCGGGCGATCCGACGGCGTTTCTCGCGGCGAAATTTCCCACGCTCGAGCCGAAAGTTTCCGTGGATTACGCGATCATGGAGAAGGCGGCGTCGGTCGAGACGATGGTTTCTGAGTTCGATTGGGACGATGTGGGGCTGTGGACCGCGCTACCGAAACACTTGCCGAAAGACGCGGGCGGTAACGCGGTCCGCGGATCGGTCGTGGCGGTGAATGCGGCGAACAACATTGCGGTGAGCAACGGCCGGGTGGTCGCGCTCGTGGGCGTGAGCGACCTCGTCGTGGTCGAGACCGCAGACGCGATCCTCGTCTGCCACCGTGATAGCGTGGGTGACATCAAGAAGCTCATGCCGCTGCTGCCGAAGGAACTGCTCTAGACGTCCATGGCGGGAAACGCCCGCAAATGACGCAAATCGGAGCGATTTCCGAATCGGGAGAGCGGTGGACGAAGGAGTTCGCGTCGCCCCGAATTCCCGGACCGGGTGACGCGCGAATTTTGCGGGCGGTCACGCAGCTGCACGGGTAGCGGCGAGGCTGGAGGCGATCGCCGGGATGGCCACAACGCGAGCGCGGGCAGTCGCACACCTTGCTGCACGCGATACGCGGAGAACTGCACTGGCGGCTGAATTTTTGCAAAACGGCGGAGGTGAATTTCCGGCGCGCGCTGGAAAGGGCGCAGGTGGGGCCGGAGCAGAGTTATCTGGCTCGGATGAGCGGGCGGGCGAAGGGCACGGAGACGGTGAATCAAGAACGGGCTTTTGCGGATGCGCGCGGCCAAACAATGTCGCGGTTCGATGATGGCCGAACTGGCGCCGTGGCTAGCGGGAGCATCGGTTGGCTCGATGACGCGGCCCGCGGATAGGTTGAGGCAATTTAAGCGAAAACTAAAAAAACTCGGCCGGACCCCTTTGGCCGGCCTTCGATTCGGCCGGGTTCGAGGCTTTTCGCGGCCTAGCGTGCAACGATTCCGGATTGGCCGTTGACGATGCCGGACGGGACGGAAGTCAGCACGAGTGCGCCGCGAAACTCGTGCAACTTGGTCCGGATGAGCGTAACGAATTTTTTCCCGGACGGGACCGGGGACTAGAGGCTGTAACCGAACATGAGCTTGATCGTAGAGATCGATTCCGGGGGCAAAGATGTTTTGTTGGGAAGGACGTAGTCGTTATCCGTGCGCAAGTAATTGTAAGACAGGCTGAGGGAGAGATTCGGCGTCAGCATGCGCCGGAGCGATGCACCGAGGCGAAGGTTGTAGGTTTCGCTCGGGTCCTGCGGACGACTTAGGATCAGCAGGGTCTGTCGGAAAGTGAGACCAGGAGTAATCGACTGCTGGTATAGTTGGTAAAAAGCCACTCGGAAGCTGCTCTCCTCGCGTAGGCCGTTGGGACTGCTCGAAACGATCGTGGATTCCGAGTTGAAACTTGGCCCGAAGCCGGCGAACAGACGGGCAGATTTCGAGTCGATAAAGCGATAGGCAGGAACAGCGATGACGTTACTGCGGTAGTCGATGCCGTTGATGAGGTCACGGGACCAGTCGGCCTGCGAAACGAGCAACCAAGAAGAGATTGGTTGGTAGAAATAACGCAGGGCGAACTCGGAATTTTCGCCAACTACGGTGTCGTTTACCTTTTGAAAATTATAGGCACCGAACAGGCCGAAGTCATGGAGGGGCTGGGATGGCTTGGTCGCGTTGGGAACCTTGTAGCCGATGGTCAACTCGGTGCCGCGGGCGGTGACCTTGAACGAGTCGTTTTGAATCATGAGATTGGCCTCGAATTCTGCGCTCCAGCGATCCGAGAGACTAAACATGCTTCTAATCAGGCCAGGAGGGGGCGGTGGGGGCGCACCGGCCGGCTTGGCGGGCGCACTGGCGGGACCAGCGGGCGCACTGGCGGGACCAGCGGGCGCACTGGCCGGACTAGCGGGGGCACCGGTGAGGGCGGAGGAGGGGGAGGAGCGCGTGAACTCCATACCCGGAGTTCTTGGGATCTTGATCTCACCAAACGAGGCTGAACGAAACAGGATGTAATCGTCGGTCGTCTGGATGATGGTGCCATTAAGCGTCTCACCGTTGGCCGTTCTTACCGTATCGCCGCGGGCGCTGATCGTGAGGGCGAAAATGATCGAGCAGGCCCCGAGGGCGGCAAGGAGGCCGGTGAGTCGGGATGAAGGGATGCTGGGCGAGGTGGTCATAGAGTAAGGTGTGGCTTCTGAAGCGGGTGGTGGGAGTAGGGGCGAGGGAAATGAAGCCCGAGACGCGACATTGCTTGGTGAACTAAGTCGCGTTTGTGAAGGTCTTCCTTTTCCGAATTGAAGAGAGGTGGGGATGGGTCTTGGGCATTGACGGGAGGGCTGGTCGGTTTGACTCGGATCCACTCCTGTCTGAGATCGCCTTCAGGTTTTTCGAGGTCGCAAAGACGATCCGGGAGTAGTGGTGCGTCTTCACGTAGGCGGGGCCAAGGAGAATTTCGCGGGAGACGAAAAGGGGCGAATCGTTATCTGAATTCGTTGATGGGCTCGAGTTGTTCAACGCGCCGGAGATCTCTGGGATGAGGCGATTTTTTTGGCTTAGAGATCGCGCTTGGTATTCACGTTGTCCGACTCGGCTTGCGCCAAGTTTTTAGGCCGGCTGGTAGCGTCTTTATTCCCGGTCGGAAAGTGGCTTGAGCATTCGGCTCATCGAGTGAGCTGAGTGTGCCACCAGAAAAGCATGGCCACCGTGGTGTGATCCTCGGCGATCGTGTCCGCTTGGGCGGCGCGATGGTGAGAGGGGCCGACGGTGGCCATGGTCTGGTCAGAGACTCAAGAATGAGCGATGCTGAGACGAACCGGAAGCGACTCAGTACTCGGAAAGCGGCAGACCGCGGAGCACATTACCGCGATATGCACTAGGCCGCGGCTGACCCTCTTCGGATGTCGATTCCGCCAAGGTGGAGACTTCTCGCGTAGAGAGGAAATTGGCTTTATTGTCAGCGATCAACTTAGGGAACAGGATATTAACAATCCCGTTGAGTGCGACTGCGTTGGCGTTCGTGGGGAAGCCTGGCCCATTCTTGAGGGAGCGAGTGCAGCAGACGACGATCGCAACGCTTTGCTCGGGGAGGTACATCATGGACGTATCGTAACCGGAAAGCTGACCGCGGTGTCCAACAATCCAATAGTCGGCCTTGTTGGTCGTGTCGGGTTCGTGCGCTATGTGCATGCCGTAACTGTTTTGGGCGTAACCGGCGGTGACGGCGCCGGCGCCAAACCCAATGTAGAGCTTCCATTCCATGTGGGCGCTGCGGTAGTCCGCACTGCCGGTACTAAAATTCGCCATCGATTCGATCCAGCGCGAGAGATCACCGGTGGTTGAGACCATCGCCCCGGCGCCGCCGACGCCTGACGCATCGTAAACACTCACATCGAGGTCGGTGCTGGGCAGGGAGGGCACACCGACGTAATTGGCCCAATTCATGTAACCGCGGGCGTAGGGCTCGGGCATCGTGCTCTGGCCTGGAGCTGGGTAAATTGTCTTGGTGAGGCCGACGGGAGCGAGGAGGCTCTCCGAAACGATCTGCCGGATTGGCTTATTGTACAACCCTTCGAGAATCACGCTGAGAATGACGCTGTTGGTGTTGGAGTAGGCCCACACGGCTCCGGGGGTCGCGATCTGGCCGAGTGAGGGATCCTTGAACTTGGAATTAACGAGTTGGATCAGCTCGGCGTCGGTCCAAACGCGCGTCCGGTTCAGGATGTAAGGGAAGAACCAGTCTTCGATGTAGTTAGTGTAGCTATTGATGCCCGACGTGTGGGTGAGCAGCATGCGGACGTTGATGAGATTCTTGGGGTAATTGTTCAGCATCTCCGCCGGCAGGAGCTTGGAGAGGGGGGTATCGAGCGTGAGGCGCTTCTCTTGGATCGCCTTCAGGATCGCCATACCGATGAAAGTCTTCGAGGCGCTACCGATGCGGAAGTAAGAGTCGGGCTGCAGCGCTTGACCGCTTGCGAGATCCCGGACGCCGCGAGCCTGGGTCCAAGGCTGTTCGCCGAGGAACTTCACCGAGTACATGATACCGGGGATGTCGAAGTCGCGGATGGCTTTATCGACGAGGGCCTGAATCTTGGTCTGGTTGTCTGCAGTCAGGATGGCGCCGGAGGAGGCGGGGAGCTCATAGACCTCAAGCAGGGCGACCCCGCGGCTGCCGTCGGTCGATGAAACCACTGCCGTGTAGTGACCCGGCTCGAGGGAAAGGAGGAGCGCAGAATTCAGACTGTTGGCTGGGAATGGGAAGGTGCCTAGCTTGGTCACGGCTTGGGCGATATCGGCCGAACTCGCCGAGGCGCCGCCTTGATTTGATGCGATTTCCCGTGCGCCAGAGAATACGGCGATTTTCGTATTGCTGAGGCTGTTCGCGACGCCGAACGAGCCGAGAGCCGGCCCGGCTACGCGAAGGAGGACTTGCTTGGGCGCGGTGCCTGCAATGGCGAAGCCGCCGATAAGGACGTCCTGACCTGTTCCGACTGCACCGCGAGCCGACAGGCTGACGATGCGGGACGGTTCGATGGCGCTCGCGGATTGGAGGCCGATGATTACGCACGCGACGCTGAGTAGCTTGAAGCCGCGACGGAAATGGCGATTTAGTGCTGAGATGTTCATTATTAGTGGATTGCGGAGGGCTTTATATATAATATTCGGATTGTCTATACTCAATGCAGTTTAGAGCGGGGGGCAAACTGAAGTGGGGCAAGCGTAAAGACCGGCGTTTCAAATTTGTAACGAGTGGTATAAGTGTTTATTATGTGATGCATGTGTTTTGGCCGATTTTTATAATGCTCAATCATTGCTTTGCTGTTTTAAATTATATATAACAATATTGATCAACAGAGATTTGTAATCTTTTTCCGCGGCGCCCTCTGCTGTGCACCTGCGAGGTTGAATTCAATTTTTGGGATTGGCTGTTCGGTGGCCGTCATGGTCACTGGCGGCACTCCCGCCGCTGGCCAGCGGTAGGCGCCCGGATCCAACCGCGCGGCGCACTTCCGCATCGCGTCTTGAACCCAACGGAGATCTTCAACGCATCGCGGCGGCGGTTGTAGAACAACCGCGATTCGCCGTGGGGGCGTGGCACTTTCGCTGCGGCCCGACCAATGCAAACAAGCCGGTGCAGCCCTTGGTTAAAACCGAACGCCGAAGTTGAGGCGTAGGTCGATTTCGTGAGGTTTTCTAGGGCAAGGAAGTTGGCATGGAAAGCACCCCTTCTGACGAGGCCCCAAAACTGCCGATGCTGGTGCCGCAAGCTCCACGTCGATGCCCACCGCGACCTCGACGACCGCCCTGGACAACTCAAGCTGACGAACCTGGTGCGCTCCGCCCTGCAACGGATCAAGGAAAGCGACTGGCAGTGCCCGGCGCCTTGGCGCCTGTCAGATGGCTTAGGGCTGAGGGCCAGATCCAACTCACGGTCTGGATATCAACGCTCGCGTAAAACTGACCCACTAACGCTCGTTTAGAACTGACCCACCCCCTGTGGGAGTAAAAGCGGAGGAGAAGCGGTGGCCGAGCCCCGAGCTGGGCGGAGCGAAGCGCAGCCCGGC
>JBIKWB010000019.1:0-101977 GCA_044356555.1 Opitutaceae bacterium
AGCGCCGAATCGGCGGCGGACAACGGGAGCACCAGCCCGGCGCAGACCAGCAGAGCGGCGGGAAACGGGAAAAGGGAGCGCGACATAGCGAAAATGTTTTGGGGGTTAGAGGGCGTAGCCGGCGCGACGGGGGCGGTCGAGCAGCCGGGCGGCCATCGGGTCGCCGACGATCTTCTCGGCGCGAGGATCCCAACGGATCGCGCGGCCGACTTGGGCGGCGATGGCGTTGAGGTGACAGATGCTCGCGCTGCGGTGGCCGGCCTCGACATCGGCGATGGGGCGTTGGCGGGTGCGCACGCAGTTGAAAAAATCGGCGTGGTGGTCGTCGCTCGCGTAGAGATGGATGTCCTCGCCGCGCAGGGGGCGGGAGGCGAGCTCGGGCGGATCGGAGAAAAACTCGTCGTTGCGCGAGACCCAGACCGTGCCCTTGGTGCCCTGAAACTCGATCATGCCCTTCAGGCTCGGGTCGTCGAAGCGCTCGACGCGCACGCCGTTCGCGTAGATGTGCGTCTGGAATTTGCAGCCTTCGTGGCCGATGGGGATGAACTCGACCGGGCCGGAGTCGTCCGTGCCGAGCGCGGTCTGGATGATGTCAAAATGATGCGCGCCCCAGTCCCCGTTCTTGCGGCTGCCGTATTCGAGGAAGCAGCGCCAACCGCCGCCGTAGTCACCTTTGACCCGCTGCTCGTTATAGGGGCGCCACGGCGTGGGCCCGAGCCAGCGGTCGTAGTCAAAGCCGGCGGGCACGGGCTCCTCGGAGAGCGCGGGCGCGGGCGGGAATTCGCCGAGGCGGGTGCGGATGAGTTTGATCTCGCCGATCCAGCCGTTGCGCACGATCTCGGCGGCCTTGCGGAAGGATTTGTTGGAGCGTTGTTGCGTGCCGGTCTGGAAAACCCGACCGGTGCGCCGCGCCACGTCAACCAGCACGCGGCCTTCCTGCACGGTGAGGGTCTGGGGCTTCTCGCAGTAAACATCTTTGCCCGCGAGCATCGCGGCCTTGGAAACCGCCGCGTGCCAGTGGTCGGGCGTGCAGACGAATACGACGTCGATGTCCGGACGCGCGACCAGTTCCTCGTGCGTCGCATAAATCTCGGGACCGATTGCAGGCGCACCGCTGGCCTTGCGTTTACCGTAGGCGACGCCGATGCGGTCGCGCATTTTTTCCGCCTTGCTGCGCATCACATCGCAGGTGGCGACGATCTGACAATCGTCGGGCCGGCCGAGCATCGTGCCGGCATGGGAATTACAGATGAGGCCGTTGCCCACGAGACCGACATTGAGGCGGTTGCTCGGAGCGCCCTTGCCGAAGAGCGACGAGGGGAAAATGTTCGGCGCGGCCGCGTAGGCGATGATGCCGGCGAGACCGCGTTTGAGGACGAGACGACGGGTAAGGAGAGTGCTCATAGGGGAAAAGTCGGGGGACAGCTCGGGCAACCGGGATGGTTTGGGATGAAAACCTGAGGCGATAACGCAGCCGGTTCATCAACAAATCAAGCCTGTCCGAGGCCCGTCCAACGAAACCGGCTCCACCGAAAGTGACGTCGGGGCTCAACATGACAGGGACGTCCCGCTCATGAGTTCGGAAACGACCGGGCAAGCTGCCCGCCCGTTCACGGGCGAGAGGCCCATGCCACGCGCGCGATCGCACCGGCCGGCACTATCGCGCCAGCGACTCCGCCCGCTGCGTGTGCTGCTGCTCCAGGCTGCCGCACACCAGCTCGCACAGCGTGAAGATCGACTCGTCGCCAATCCCGTAGAAAACCTGCAGGCCCTCTTTTCGCCGCGTCAGCATCCCGGCATCCATCAACGTTTGCAGGTGGCGCGAGACGTTGGCCTGCGTGCCGCCGCTGAGCTCGACCAGCGTACCCACGCTTTTTTCCCCGTCGAACAGCGCGTGCAACAGCCGCAGCCGCATCGGCTCGGCCAACGCCGCAAACCGCCGGGCGATCAGCCCCAGCGCCGCTTCCGTCATGACTCTTGGTTTCTTCGCCATGCCCCAACGAAAGCACGTTCTTGACTTTGTTTCAAGCATATGCTCATATGCTCATACACTAATAAATTAAACCTCCCGACCCTCCCTTATGAAAACTGAATCCTTCATCCGCATTCTCGCCGGCGTCATGATTTTGCTCAGCGTAGCCCTCACCCATTTCGTCGACGCCCGCTGGCTGTTCTTCACCGCCTTCATCGGCCTCAACCTCATCCAGTCCGCCCTCACCGGCTTCTGCCCGCCGACGTTTGTGCTCGATAAACTCGGCTGGATCGACGCCGACCGCCGCATCCGCTTTGGCGGCGCACCACGCGCCTAAACTGCGGTCCGACCACCATGCTCTCACCCCTCCTACGTTTCGCCCTTACCGTGCTCGCCGGCGCCACCCTCGGCGCGGCGCTCGGCTACTTTGGCCAATGCACGTCGGGCACCTGCCCGCTGACCTCCACCTGGTGGCGCGGCGCTCTCTACGGCACCGGGCTGGGCCTTCTCTTCGCCTACTCCGGCCGCTCAACCTAACTCGCCGTCACCTCTCGGATTTTCCCCGCCATGCGCCCTCTTCTTTTATCCGCACTCGCCGTCTTGGTTTTCAACCCGGCTGCCCTCCGCGCCGAGACGTGGACTTTGGAACGGGCCGTCGCCACCGCCTTGGAGCGGCATCCCGACGCCCGCGTCGCCCAAGCCCGGGTCGACGCCGCCCAATCGCTCGTCGATCAGGCCCAATCGGCGTGGCGCCCGCAGATTTCCCTCTCCGGCCGCTACACCGACACCAACAGCCCGATGCTGGCCTTCGGCTCCATCCTCAACCAACGCGCCTTCAACTTCGGTCTCGATTTCAATCGTCCCGGTCGCATCGACAACCTCAACGCCTCCGGCACCGTCGCCTACAATCTCTACGCCGGTGGTCGCCCCACGGCGGGCCGCTCCGCCGCCAAGGCCGGCACCGAGGCCGCCGCTCTCGACCTCCGCGCCGCCCAACAACGCCTCGTCGCCGAGGTCGTCCGCGCCGCCCTCAATCTCCGCAAGGCCCGCGAAGCCGTCGGCGCAATCGAGGCCGGCGTCCGCTCCTACGAAGCCGCCGTCGCCGTCGCCCGCGCCCGCTACGACGCCGGCCAACTCCTGAAAGCCGACTTGCTCAGCCTCGAGGTCCAGCTCGCTCAAACCCGCGAAACCCTCGCCTCCTCCCGCCACGGCGCCGCGCTCGCCTCCCGCGCGTTTCACTTCGTCCTCGGGCTCGAGGCCACGGCAGATTCCGTTGAACTGCTCGACGACGATCCCGCCCTCGCCCGCCTGACCGTCCCCGCCACCGGCGACTTCACCCAACGTCCCGAACTCCTCGGCCTCCAGGCCCGCGTCCGCGCCGCCGAAGCCATGGTCGAAGCCGCCCGCGGTGCCCGTCGGCCCAACGTCAACGCCTTCGCCAGCTACCATTACGACCAGGGCTGGAAAACCGACCGTCACGGCGACAGTTGGCTCGCCGGCCTCTCGGTCGACCTCAACGTCTTCGACGGCGGCCAGACTTCCGGGAAAATCCGCCAGAGCGGCGCCGAGCTCACCCAGGTGAAAGAGCTGCTCCGCAAAGCCACCCTCGGCATCGGCCTCGAGGTCGAGCAGGCCCGCCTCGCCCACGCCAACGCCAACGAACGCCTCGCCGTCTCCGCCCGCGCCGTCGAACAAGCCTCCGAGAGCGCCGCCCTCAGCCGCGCCCGCTTCGAAAAAGAAGCCCTCCTCGCCGCCGATCTCATCGGGGTCGAAACCCGCCATCTCGAAGCCCGCCTTCGTCGCACCTTCGCCGCCGCCGACGAACGTCTCGCGCTCGTCGAACTCCGCCTCGCCCTCGGTCTCACGCCACTCCCGCAACCTTGATCTCTTTTCCCATGTCGTCCGCCCACCGCTCCCCGTTCGCCATCGTTTCCGTCGCCGCCCTCGCATTCCTCGTCGGCTGCGGCCAACCCGCCGCCCCCGTCGCCGATCCCGCCGCCGGCCTCGCCCCTGCCCAAGTCCGCGTCGCCCCGGTCCGCCTCGAGCAACTCCCGGCCACCACCGAGATCGCCGGCACGGTTCGTCCGCTGCAGCGCGCCCAGCTCGCCGCCAAGGTCATGGGCAACCTCGACGAGTTCCCCGTCACCCTGGGCCAACGCGTCGCCGCCGGTGACCTCCTCGCCAAAATCTCCGCCGGCGAAGTCAACGCCCGCCTCCTGCAAGCCCGCTCCCAACTCAACGCCGCCCGCCGCGACCTCGACCGCGAGCGTGCGCTCCTCACGAAAAACGCCAGCACCGCCGATCTCGTGCGCGGCCTCGAGGACCGCTTCGCCGGCGCCGAGGCCCAGGTGCGCGAAGCCGAGGTCTTGCTCGGCTACGCCACGCTCCGCGCCCCGTTCGCCGGCGTCATCGCCCGCACCTTTGTCCAGGCCGGCGACCTCGCCACTCCAGGCCTGCCGCTGCTCGAGCTCGAGGGCACCGCTGCGTTTCAAGTCGAGGCCGCCTTGCCCGATGCCTTCGTCGCCGCCCTCCGGCCGGGCGCCACGCTCACCGTTGTCGTCCCCGACTCCGGCCTGACTTTCCCCGCCGTGCTCGCCGAGCTTTCCTCCGCCACCGATCCCGGCGCCCGCAGCGTGCTCGCTAAACTCACCGTGCCCGCCGGCACCACCGTCCGCTCCGGCCAATTCGTCCGCGTCTTGGTCGATGGCGCGGCCCGGCCCACGCTCCTCATCCCCGTCGCCGCCTTGTCCACCCTTGGCCAAATGGAGCGCGTCTTCGTCGTCGGCGCCGATAACCGCGCCGTCCTCCGCCTCGTGAAATCCGGCGCCACCCGCGCCGACCGCGTCGAAATCCTCGCCGGCCTCGATGACGGCGAACGCGTCGTCGTCGCCCCGCCCGCCAGCCTCCGCGAAGGCCAAACCCTTATCATCCTCCCGTGAGTTCCCCCGCCTCCACTCCTCCGTCCGCCCCGGCCGTCTACGGTTTCTCCGGCCGCATCGCCGCCGTCTTCGCCACGTCGAAGCTCACGCCGATCGTCGTCCTTGCGTCGATTCTGCTCGGCGCGTTCGCCGTCTTCATGCTCCCGCGCGAGGAGGAGCCGCAGATCAACGTCCCGATGATCGACGTTTTCAGCGCCCTCCCCGGCGCCACGCCCGCCGAGGTCGAGAACCGCCTCACCCGTCCCCTCGAAAAACTCCTCTGGGAAATCCCCGGCGTCGACTACCTCTACTCCACCTCCAGCCCCGGCCTCAGCACCATCATCGTGCGCTACAAGGTCGGCACCGAGATCGAGCCCGCCCTCGTCCGCCTCAACCAGCGCCTCCAAGCCAACCTCGACCGCCTCCCGCCCGGCGTCGCTGCGCCCCTCGTGAAGCCGCGCACAATCGACGATGTCCCCATCCTCGCGCTCACGCTTTCCAGCTCGACCTACGACCACCTCGCCCTGCGCCGGCTCGCCGCCCAAGTCGACGACGCCCTTAAGACCGTCCCGCAGGTCGCCGAGACCACCGTCATCGGCGGCGTCCGCCGCGCCGTCCGCGTCCAGCTCGACCTCGCCGCCCTCGCCGCCCGCAGCCTCACCGTCGCCCAACTCGCTCCCACCCTCCAAGCCGCCAACCGCTCCCTTCAGGCCGGCTCCCGTCCGTTTGCCAACACCGAGTTCCTCCTCGAAACCGGCACATTCCTCCGCGACCCCGCCGATGTTGGCACCGTCGTCGTCGGCACCCACGCCGGCACGCCGATTTACCTCCGCGACGTCGCCACCATCACCGACTCCGGCGAAGAACCCGCCAACTACGTCCTCCACCGCTCCGCGCGCACCGACCTTCAGCCCGCTGTCACCATCAGCCTCGCGAAGCGCCCCGGCGCCAACGCCATCGACGTCGTCAACGCCGCCCTCGCCAAGGTCGACACCCTCCGTGGCACGCTCCTCCCGGCCGCCGTCACCGTCACGATCACCCGCGACTACGGCCACACCGCCGCCGAGAAGAGCAACGAGCTCCTCCTCCACATGGGCATCGCCGTCTTCGGCGTTGCGATCCTCATCCTCATTTTCCTCGGCTGGCGCGAATCGCTCGTCGTCCTCCTCGCCATCCCCGCGACCCTCGCGCTCACACTCCTCGTGTTCTACCTCTACGGTTACACGCTCAACCGCATCACGCTCTTCGCGCTGATCTTCTCCATCGGCATCCTTGTGGACGACGCCATCGTCGTCGTCGAAAACATCGTCCGCCACACGCGCCTCCCCGGCGCCGAGAAAAAATCCCTGAGCGAGCTCGCCCTCGCCGCCGTCGACGAAGTGGGCAACCCCACGATCCTCGCCACGTGGGCCGTCATCGCCGCGATTCTCCCCATGGCCTTCGTCGGCGGGCTCATGGGCCCCTACATGCGGCCGATCCCGATCGGCTCCACCGCCGCGATGCTTTTCTCCCTCGTGATCGCCTTTACCGTCACGCCGTGGGCCGCCATCCGCGTCCTCCGCCGCCGCGCCGCCTCCCTCGCCGGCGACGCCCACGATCCCGACCACGCGCCTTCCGACTGGTTTACGCGGCTCTACCACCGCATCATGGATCCGCTGCTCGACCGCCCCCGCTGGCGGTGGACGTTCCTCGCCGGCATCGTCGGCCTGCTGCTCGCCTCCGTCGCCTTCGTCCTCTTCGGCGCCGTCACGATCAAGATGCTCCCCTTCGACAACAAGTCGGAGTTCCAGATCGTCCTGAACACCCCCGAGGGCACCACGCTCGAGCAGACCACCCGCATCGCCACCGAGATGGCCGCCGCCATCCGCACCGATCCCGCCGTCCGCGACTACCAGATCTACGCCGGCACCTCCGCTCCGTTTAATTTCAACGGTCTCGTCCGCCACTCCTTCCTCCGGCGCGGCCCCAACGTCGCCGACATCCAGGTCAACCTCGTCGGCAAGGGCGAACGCTCCGACCAAAGCCACGCCATCGCCAAGCGCCTCCGCCCCCGCCTCGCCGCCATCGCCCAAAGCTACGGCGCCGCCGTCGCCGTCTCCGAGGTCCCGCCCGGTCCGCCCGTCCTCCAATCCATCGTCGCCGAGATCTACGGCCCGTCCGAACCGCAACGTCTCGCCCTCGCCACCGCCGTCCGCGGCATCATCGAGCGCACGCCCGGCGCCGTGGACGTCGATTGGTTCGTCGAGGCCGACCAACCCAAGATCCGCTACGTGATCGACCGTGAGAAAGCCGCCCTGCACGGCGTAAGCGTCGCCGCCATCAACCAGACCCTCGCCCTCGCCACCCAAGGCAGCGCCGTCGATCTCCTCCGTCTGCCCAACGAACGCGAAGACTTGCCCATCATCGTCGACGTCCCCGTCGCCGACCGCGCGCAACCCGCCGCCGTCCTCGCCCTCAACGTCCGCGCCGACCTCAACCCCGCCGCGCCGCTCGTCCCGCTCTCCGAACTCGTCCGCGTCGAACGCACCACCGGCGGGCGCAATCTCTACCGCAAGAACCTCAAGCCCGTCACCTAT
Source organism: Opitutaceae bacterium (assembly GCA_044356555.1). GTDB lineage: Bacteria > Verrucomicrobiota > Verrucomicrobiia > Opitutales > Opitutaceae > Tous-C4FEB. Next base: position 7,467 of record JBIKWB010000019.1, read on the forward strand.
GTCACCGCCGATGTCGCCGGCGTGGTCGAGAGCCCCGCCTACGCGCTGTTTACGATGCACCGGGAAATCCAAAAACTCGACGCCCGCACCTTCGGCGCCACCGCCGCCGAGCTCCCGATCTACCATCTCAATCAACCCTTCGACGACCTCACGCCCGCCCTTAAATGGGACGGCGAATGGCACATCACGCTCGAGGTCTTCCGCGACCTCGGCCTCGCCTTCGCGGCCGTGCTCGTGCTCATCGCGCTGCTTATGGTCGGCTGGTTCAAGAGCTACATCACCCCGCTCGTCGTGATGGCCGCGATTCCGTTCTCCCTCATCGGCATCTTGCCCGCGCACTGGGCGATGGGCGCGTTCTTCACCGCGACCTCGATGATCGGCTTCATGGCCGGCGCCGGCATCGTCGTCCGCAATTCGATCATCCTCGTCGATTTCATCGAACTCCGCCGCGCCCACGGTCTCTCGCTCCGCGACGCCGTTGTCGAGGCCGGCGCCGTGCGCTTCCGCCCGATGCTGCTCACCGCCCTCGCCGTCGTGATCGGCGCGAGCGTCATCCTCGCCGACCCGATTTTCCAGGGCCTCGCCATCAGCCTCATGGCCGGCGAGATCGCCTCTCTCCTCATCAGCCGCATGGCCGTGCCCGTCCTTTACTACATGGCCAACCACGACGAAGCCCCCGTCACCGCCGCCGCTGCGCCCACCGCCGATACGCCCACCGCCTCATGAACCCGCTGAAGTTTTTCAAAGCCATGCTCACCTCCGTCCCCCGCCTCACGCCCGCCGACTGCGCCGCCCGCGTCCGCGCCGGCGAGGCCCTGATCGTCGACGTCCGCGAAGCCCGCGAGTGGACCGACGGCGTCGCCCAACACGCCGCGCTCCTCCCGCTCAGCGACCTCAACGGCGCCCGCACCCGATGGCAGCCCTTCCTAGCCCGCGCCGGCCAACGCGAACTGTTCATCTACTGTGCCGTCGGCGGCCGCGCCGGCATCGCCGCCAAGCTCCTCGCCTCCGAGGGTTTCAAAGTCGCCAACACCGGCGGCCTCACCGACTGGCTCGACGCCGATTGGCCGATCGTGAAGCCACCGGCCCGCTGATTTTTCCGCGTCTCCCCCATCGTCTCCAAAAACCAAAAGGCTCCCATGAAACCCAACGTTGGCTCCATCGACCGCATCCTCCGCATCATCGCCGGCCTCGCCATCCTCGGCGCCGGCTACTACTACCAATCCTGGTTCGGCCTCATCGGCTTCGTGCCGCTGCTCACCGCCACGTTCCGCTTCTGCCCCGCCTACCTGCCCTTCGGCTTAAGCACCTGCGCCCGCCCCAAAAGCAAAACGTAGCCTGAACCGAGCTCAGACCGGAACGATCGTAGTCGTCACAGGGCTCGTGGTGGATCTGAGCCCCGAAAAGGGTTAGTTACGCGGCGTCGCGCCCTGACTCCGCTCCGCCGCCGTGGGGATCGACGCCCACCGCAACCGCCCATCGAAGTTTCCTCGCCCGGATTTGAAACGGCTTCGCTGCGCCCGAGGCCCTCGCCTGGCCCAATCGGCTTTTTTAGCCGATCCACTTTGGCTGGCCTTGACGGCACCAATCACTTGATACCCGCTCAAACGCGCGAGCTCCATCTCGGGCCCGTAAGCGGGCTGCCCGGCCCCGCCCTACCGCATTTCTGCCCTTAGAATTCCTCTCCTCCCTTCCGAATTCCCCCCGCTCCTCATGTCCACCCGCCGCACCTTCCTCAAAGCTTCCGCCGTCATCGCTACCGCCCTCCCACTCGCCCGCTGGCCACTCGGCGCAGCAGAGACCGGTGGCGCCAACCCGGCGGCCGCGCCCACGCAAAAGGGCCTGCTCTTCGCCCCGTCCGACCTGCCCCGCATCCGGGCCAACCTCGAGCTCCCCCGCCTAGCCGACATCCGCGGCCAGTTGCTCAACGTCGATTTCGCCGCCGACACCAAATTCCTCCGCGAAGAACTCCGGCTCAACAACCACGTCGCCGATTTCATGCGCGCGTGGAGAATCGTCGAGCGCAGCGCCTTTGCTTTCACCGTGTGGGGTGATCCCCGCCAACTCGACCTCGCCCTGCTCGCGCTGCGCCGCCTGTGCGACTACAAGCGCTGGGACTACTTCTTGGAGGGCGGCAAACACACCATCGGCCTTCAACGCGCCCCCGAGGCGACCATCGCGTGTTGCTACGCCCTCGACTGGCTCGGGGACAAAGTCCCGGCCGAGCTCGTGACCGCCGTAGAAGCCAAGATCGCCGGCGAGGGCGCGCCCGCGTGTTACCGCACCCTTTACGGCATGAAATTTCCGGATCGCGTGCAGGGCTGGGGTTTCGATCCCGAGGATGATTACCAATTCCGTTTCGATCTGAGCCGCTGGCCGTTGATCCTCAACTCCACGAATCTCAAGATCATCCCCACCTGCGGCCTCGGCCTCGCCGCCGTGTGGTTTCAAGGTCGCCACCCCGAAGCCCAAAAGTGGCTCGAAATGTCGCGGCAGAGCGCCCAGGCCTTCGCGACGATGTATGGTGCCGACGGCTCCTTCGACGAGGGCGTGGGCTATTGGGGTTACACCACCTCCCACCTCGCGATGCTCGCCGACGCCATCTACCGCCGGCTCGGCCTCGATGATCGCAAACTCATCAACTACCCGGGCACGGTCCGCTACGCGCTCGCGATGGCCATGCCCTGCGCCGCCGAACCGACTGACAGTAAAAACCCGGCCACCGCGCAAAACACCGCGCCGAAGTCGGGCTACGAGCCCACATTTGACGTCGTAAATTTTTGCGACGCCGCGACCCGGATCGACGCCTCCATCGCCGCTTGGGTCGGCGGCACCGCCAATGATCCTCTCAGCCGCCACGTCGCCAAACACGTCGGCGCCCTTCGAATGATTCAAGCCGCCGCGTGGTATCAACCCGACGCCGAGACCCTCGCACCGACCGCCGCCCTGCACGATGTGCGCATGAGCAACGACTGGGTGGTCACGCGCACGGGCTGGAAACCCGCGGATACCGTCATTGCCTTCCGCAGCGGCGGCCCGGGCAACCACGAACATGCCGACCGCAACAGCGTCATCTTCAAAGCCCACGGCGAGCGTCTCTTTCATGATCCCTTCGGGGCCGGCTATTCGGCCACCTTGCCGCGCTGGCTGCTGCGCCAGACCGAGGCTCACACCGCCGTGCTCATCAACGGTAAGGGCCACCAATACCACGACGGCCGTGAGGGCACCAACGCTTCGTGGTCTCACGCGCGCGTCACCTCGTTCAAAACGGGTCCGCAATGGACGCTCGTCACGAGCGACGCCACCGAAGCCTACCAGCTCGTCAACCCCGACGTGCAACTCGTCGAACGCACGCTCCTATTTTTAAAGCCCGACGTGCTCATCGTCCTCGATCGCGTCAAACTCGCGACCGCCCAGCCCATGCAGGCGCGCTTCCAAGCCTTCAATGACGACGGGCGCGCGACCACCCGCGCCGACGGCGCCTCGTTCCGCATCGCCCGCCCCCTCGCCCACACCGAGGCGACCGTGCACACCGTCGCCAACACCCTCACTTGCGCCGCCGGCCAACTCGCGCTCCCCGCCGCCGAGGGCGTATTCCCGTTCATCGAGGTCGTCTCGGCCGCCGCCACCGTGCACGAGCTGCTCACCGTCTGCACCGCCGCACCCACCGGCGCGGCGGCGGGCAAACTGAACGTCCGACGCACCGGCGACGCTTGGCAAATCACCGGCACCCACCTCGGCCGCGCCGTGACTACGACGCTCACCACCATCGCCGGAAAAATTCCGGCGGTGTAATCCGGGCGCACGAGAACCCATGCCCGCCTTCAACCACGTCAACAGCGCCGACTACGCGCTCATCGCGCTCTATTTCGGCATCGTCATTTTCGTGGGTTGGTATTCGTCGCGGAAAAATAAAAACACCGACGACTACTTTAAGGGCGGGGGCAAAATCCCGTGGTTCCTTGCCGGGGTCTCAAATTGGGTTTCGGGTTTTTCCGCGTTCATGTTCGTGGCGGCCGCGGGGTTCACCTACCGCTACGGCCTCGGGGCGGCCGTCGTGTTTACGATGGCGACGTGGGCCTATTTGGTGGGCGCCTTCTACTTCGCGTCGCGCTGGCGCCGCGCGCGCATCAACTCGCCGCTGGAATTCCTCACCCGGCGCTACTCCCCTTCGACGACTTATTTCTACTCGGTCACCGCCATCGTGCCGCAGGTGATCGGTATCGGCCAAGGGCTCTACATTCTCTGCATCTTCGTCGCGACCGCGCTTGGCTTCGCGCAGGGGCAACACGTGGTGCTCGGCTGGACCTTCACCGGGCTCGAACTCACCATGATTGCGGTCGGCGCCGTGATGATCATCTACACGGTGATCGGTGGTTTGTGGGCCGCCGTCCTCAGCGACGCCGTGCAAGGCATCATTATCCTCGTCACGTCGTTGCTGATTCTGCCCGTAACTTTCCGCTACCTCGGTCAAGGCGAGGGCATCGGCGCGGGCTTCGTGCGCCTTTGGAACGAAGCGCCCGCAGGCTACTTCGGCCTCAACGGTCCGACGGCCTCCGTTCTGTTTCTCGCGTGTTTCGCCGCCAACACCATGCTGGGCTACAACGTCGCGTGGTGGCAGGTGCAGCGCTATCAGAGCGTGCCCGACGAACGCAGCGCGCGCAAAATGGCGCTGCTGTGCGCGGGCCTCTCCTTCATCGGTCCGTTGTTGTGGATCGTGCCCGTGATGGGCGCACGCGTGATCTTCTCCAACATCGGCGAAATCTGGCCGCAGTTCGCCGCGCCCGCTGAAGCGTCGTTTGTTAGTCTCGCGTTGCTGCTGCTGCCGCACGGGCTGATCGGTTTCGTGGTGGCCGCCATTCTCTCCGCCACGCTCGGGCAGGCGAGCGACGGTTTCAACTGGCTCGCCGCCACCACCACGCGCGACATTTACGTGCCGCTGCGCAAAAAAGCCGGCTTCTCCGCCCCGAGCGAAACCCACCAGATGCGCGTCGCGCAGCTCACCATGCTGGTCATCGGTGTGCTCGGTATCGTCGCCGCCCTTTTCATCGCGAGGACCGGCGGCGCCTTCGACTTCGGTTTAAAATACTACTCGCTCACCGGCCCGGGCTTCATGATGCCCGTGCTGCTCGGCATGATCTACCGCAAGACCCCGTGGTGGTCCGGCATGGCGTCGAGCATCGCGGCGTTCGTCGCCGCGTTCGGCCTGATGGCGATCAACGCGTTTCCCGACAATGTCTACGAGCGCAACATCGTGAGCGCGATCAGCGCCGCGACGCTCGTGTTCTTTATCTCCGCCTTCTTTTACCGCGCGGACGACCCGCGCAGCGCCGAGTGCCAACGCTTCGACACCGACCTCCGCACCCCGGTGCCGATCGACCCGAACCAGCCGGAGGGCGGCCTCCGCGATTTCCAGATGCTCTCCATCGTGAGCGTGTTGCTCGGCGCCGTGCTCATCGGCTGCGTGTTCATCCCGTCTTCGCCGCTCGCTCCGCCCATCATCAACGTCGTGGCCGGAGTCATTCTCTTCGGCATCGGCGGCCTGCTCTGGCGCGCCTCTCGGTCGAAAACCTAAGCCGCCCCTCGCCCTCGTGAAACTTCGCGCCCGGCTCTATCGCCAATTCGACGCCGACTACGCCCGCCCGGTGCCGGGTGAAGGCTACGGCGGCTGGCACACGGTCGATGCCGAGCTCGCACCCGCGCATACCGCGCTCGTGGTGATGCACGCGTGGGACTGCGGCGAACCGTCTGAATTCCCCGGCTGGCGCCGCGCTGTCGAATACACACCGCGCGCCCGGCAAATCCTCACCGAGGTGTTTCCGCCGCTCCTCGCCGCCGTGCGCGCCTCGCCGTTGCCGGTTTTCCACGTGGTCGGCGGACGCGATTACTATTCCCATCTGCCCGGGTTCCAACCCGAGGTTCCGCGCTCGTCTCCCGCCCCGGTTTCACCCGACCCGACCTACCACGCGCTGCAACAACTTCGTCACGACCACGCCACCCCCGGCCCGCACAACGCCGCCGACATCGCCGCCGGTTTCGCGCGCCTCGACTTCGCCCCGACCGCCCGGCCTGCCGAGCGCGAGGGCATCGCGGAAAACGGCGACCAGCTCGCCGCCCTTTGCCGCGCGCGCGGCGTCAATCACCTCATCTACGTCGGCTTTGCGATCAACTGGTGCCTGCTCATGTCCCCCGGCGGCATGGTCGACATGAAACGCCACGGCTGCCTGTGCTCGACCATTGCCGACGCCGTGACCGCCGTCGAAAATCGCGAAACCGCGCGCGACGAACTCGAAAAGCAATCGGCCCTGTGGCGCGTCGCCATCGAGTTCGGCTTGGTCTTTTCGCTGGCCGACTTCATGCCCACCCTCGCAAAGATTTCCCGATGACCGCCGCCCTTCGTCTCCGTCCGGTTCCCGGCCTCGGTGCCGCTGCCATCGGCCCCGCCGAAGAGGCCCTCGTGCTCGATGTCCTGCGCCGCCAGGAACTTTTCCGCTACTACGGCAACGACCCGCAGCGCCCGCCGCAAATGACCGCCACCCTCGAAAAGGAAGCCGCTGCCCTGCTCGGCTTGCCCTATGTGCTCGCGGTCAGCAGCGGCACCGCCGCGCTGGAGATCGTGCTCGGCGCCGCCGGCATCGGCCCCGGCGATGAGGTCATCGTGCCGGCGTGGAGCTGGATCTCATGTTTCACCTCGGTGGTGCGCAGCGGGGCGCGCCCCGTGCTCGCCGAGGTGGACGCCTCGCTTTGCCTCGACCCCGCCGAGATCGCGCGGCTGACGACCCCGCGGACGAAGGCGGTGCTCGTGGTTCATTTCCAAGGCGCCGCCGCCGCGATGGAGCCCATCGTGCTCGCCGCGCACGGTCGCGGTCTGTTCGTGATCGAAGATTGCGCCGAAGCACCGGGAGCCACCTACCGCGGCTGCCGGGTCGGCACGTGGGGCGACGCCGCCATTTTCAGCTTCCAACACAACAAGCCGATGACCGCCGGCGAGGGCGGTCTCATCGCCACCCGCGACCTGCGCCTCTACGAGCGCGCCGTGCGTTTGCACGATCTCGGCCAATACCGCGCGCCTCACGCCGCCATCACCCCGGCACGCGAACCGGCCTTCGCCGGCGGCCAGTATCGCATGTCGGAACTCACCGCCGCCGTCGCCCTTGCCCAACTGCGCAAGCTCGACGTCCTTCGCGACCACTGCCGCGCCCTCAAGGCCCGCATCACCGCGCGCCTCGCCCGCCTCCCGGGGATCACATTGCGCCCGCTGGCGGATGACGCCGGCGATTTCGGTTTCGAACTCTACTTCTACGCCCACACGCCCGAGCTCGCGGCGACGTTTCGCGCGAAACTCGACGCTCTCAACGTCTGGTGCCAACAACGCACCGGCACCTACCCGCACTACCGACGCGAGTATGTGCAGACCGGCCTCGCCGCGAACCCCGCCCTCTCTCCTTTCCGGGAAATATCGCCTTGGCCCGCGCCGGGTTACCGGGCGGAGGATTTTCCGCGCACCGAGGATCTGACCGCGCGCTTTGTCGCCCTGCCGCTCGGCTGGCGGTTCACCGCGGATGACGCCGACTACATCGCCGCCAGCGTCGAGGCGGTTCACGGCGAGATTTGTTTCGGGGAGCCATCGCGGCCGACGGCCAAAACGGCCGTCACTTCGCCCAGCGCGACGCCACCTGCCGCACCGCCGCCACCACTTTCGCGAGATAAGGTTCCGTCATCGCCTCATTGACCGTGAGCTTCACACCATCCTGCAAGATGGCCTCGGCCACCGGGCAACGCACATTCCGGTAATCCATCGCGGTCAGGCCAAAGTCGCGCACGGGCCACCGGCCGCCGAAGAAATTGTGGTTTTGAAAAACCGGATATTGGTAAACCGGCCGCGGAATGTAACCAGGGGTGCAGGCGACGCCTTCGGCCAAAAGCGCCGCCGCGAATTCATCGCGAGTGGCCTTAAACCGGCCCGGCTCGAGTCGCAGGAGATAGAACCAATAACTGTGCGTGTCCCCCGGGCGCACCGCCGGCAGTTGCAACCCGGGCGTGCCCGCGAGCCCGGCCGTCAGCCGCTCGCCGGCCCAAACCCGGCCGGCGGTGATTGCCGCCAGCTTCGTCAGTTGCGCCGTCGCCACCGCCGCCTGCGGCTCGGTGATGCGATAGTTGGGCGCCAACTCCTCGGGATCGCGGCCGCCGGCGACGCGGTCGTAATACTTGTCGCCCCACTTCGACAACCCGGTGCCGAGCCGCGCGTCATTCGTGGCCACGATGCCGCCATCGCCACAGCTGACATGCTTGAATTCGTTAAACGAGTAGCAGGCGATGTCACCGTGCAGGCCGACCGGTTGCCCCTGCCACCGGGCGCCCCACGCTTGCGCGCAGTCCTCAATCAGCGCGAGGTGGTGCGCCTTCGCCAGCGCGCCCAGGGCGGCCAAGTCGCACGGGTTGCCCGCCAAGTGCACGGCCATAATCGCACGCGTCTTCGGCGTGATCCGCCGGCGCACATCGGCCGGGTCGAGGTTGTACGTGTGCGGCTCAAGATCGGCGAATACCGGCACACCTTGTTGATAAAGAATACCGATCACCGAGCCCATGTCGGTGATGGCCGGCACGATCACTTCGTCGCCCGGCTGGAGGCGCAGCGCTGCGATCGCGACATGCAACGCGGCCGAACCCGAAGAACACGGGAACGCATGCGCCAGCGCATAATGTTGCCGAAACTCCGCGAGCAACGCCGCGGTTTGCGGCCCCTTCCAATAAAACAGCGAGGACTGCCCGACCATCGCCGTGAGGCGCGCCAACTCGGCCTCGCCCCAACGCTGCGGGAGCGGCAGCGGTTCGTCGACGATGGGCTTCGTGCTCATTCCGCCAGGAAACGCTCAAGATTGCCCGCCGCGATGGCCGTCCGCCGGGCCGCCGTCGTCTCCGCCGTGTCGAGTTTGGCCCGCGCCGCCGCCGTCACCAAAAACGGCGTGTGCGAGGCAAACGCGAGCTGCCGCGCGGGCACTTTCGCCAGCACGTGCGGGATCGTATCGTGCCACTCGACGAAGGCCAAATCGGCCAGCAGGCGCGGATGGTCCGGTGCCAACGCCCGGATCTCGCTGCGCAACAGGCCGCTCGCAAGCACCGCCAACTGCGGATACCGCGAGAGAAACGCCGCCAATTCCGCCGCCGGCACCGGTTTGAGATTCATCGCGTGGAACTCGTGCCGTTCGTCGATCAGGCGCACCTGCACGATGAGCCGCAGGCCACGGCGTTGCAGCTCGGCCATGAATGCCGGGAGCACGGAGGCATTGAGCCGGTAATTGTGATAGCGCGGGAGCAGCCGCACGGCGCGCACCCGCGGATCGGCCGCCGCGGCGGCGAGTTCGTCGCGCCAATTCGCCAGCGCCGGATTGATGACCGGCACCGGTTCAAGCCCGGCCATGTTCTTCGTCGTGGCGAGCAAGTGCGCGTTCGCCGGTCCCGGCTCAGGCGCAAAAACCGCCTCGAGCGGCGACACTAGCGCCCGAGAGATTCCGTGCTTGCGCAGATGTGCGGCCAGCGACCCGGGCGTGTGATCCGCGAGAAACGCAAACGGCCACCGGCCGATCCACGTGTTGGCATCGAAACAGTTCATGGTAACCGCAGGAGTTTGCGGGCGTTGTCGTGGAGAATTTTCCGCCGGGTTCGGGCATCGAGCGAGGCGCCCGTGATCCGCGCCAGCGCGACTGCGAAATCGCGGATGGGCGCGTCGGAACCGTAAAGCACCCGCTCGGCGCCGAGCTGGGCGACCGCGTATTCGACCAAGCCGGCCTCCGGCGCGGCGCCGGAGGTATCGACGAACACATTCGGGCACGCCTTCACCGCCAGCACCCCACGCACCCCGCAACCGGTGAGGTGCGCCATGTTGATGCGCACCTTGGGGAATCGCCGGGCGAGCGTCGCGACATCTTCCGGGTCGGTGTGAAAACTGCGTTGCCTGATCTTCGTCATGCTCCACGCGTGCTGCAACACGACGAGGTCGTGCTTCTCCGCCGCGAGCATCACGGGCCGCATCGAGGCATCGCGGGCGTTGTTAGCGATCTCGAGCTTGATGCCTCGAAAGCCCCGCGCGACGCACCGTTCGACTTCGCGGGTCACGGCACTCGCGCCCAGCCGCGGATTCACGTAACAGAAACCTGTCACGTAACCGGGATAGCGCTGCATCAGCCAAAAGGTCTCGTCGTTAACCAGCCGAAGCTGCGCCGCGTTGGGCCGGGGACCAAAACCGAGCACGTCTCCTAACACGACGATGTGGCCGATGCCTCGCGCCTGTGCGCGCCGAATCAGTTGGGCGGCTCCCGCCCGGTCGCGCTGATCATCCCGGAGGATGGGATGAGTATGAACATCGATGGCGAACATGAAGGTTAACAGAAATACCCTTGGCGCTGGCGACGTTGTTGCAGCGATATTCCCCTGACAAGTGCCCACTGCGCGGAATAAATTATCCCCGAATTTCCATGACCACGCTTCCATCGACCGACCGCGAGATTGAACTGCTCCTTTCCACGCCCACGCGCGGCGCCGTGGAAACGGTCAAGGCTTTGCCGGGCGACTTTATGGTGCTGGGCGTCGGCGGCAAAATGGGCACCACCACCGCGGTCATGTTGCGCCGCGCGCTCGACGAAGCTGGGCGTCTCGACGCGGTCGTGATCGGCGTCTCCCGCTTCAGCCGCCCCGAAGCCCGGGCCGAACTCGAGGGCCTCGGCGTCCGTACCCTCTCCTGCGACCTCGCCGACCCGGCCCAGGTCGCGGCACTACCGGCAGTCGCCAACGTGCTTTATCTCGCCGGCCAAAAATTCGGCACCGACGGCGCTCCGGGCCTCACGTGGATCCAAAACACTTACGTGCCCGCGCTGGTCGCCCAGCGCTTCCGCGATTCCCGCATCGTCGTGTTCTCGACGGGCTGCGTCTATCCCTTCGTTCTGGTCACCGGACCGGGCGCCAACGAGCACGAACCCGTCGCCTTCCTCGGCGAGTACGCGAGCACCTGCGTCGGCCGCGAACGGGTTTTTTCCCACTACGCCTCGGAATATGGCACGAAGCAGCTGATGTATCGGCTCAACTACGCCGTCGAACTGCGCTACGGCGTGTTGGTGGACATCGCTTTGAAAGTCGCGCGCGGCGAGCCGGTGGACGTGACGATGGGTTGGTTGAACTGCATCTGGCAGGGCGATGCCTGCGCCCGCGCCATCCAATGTCTGGCGCAGGTCGCCAACCCGCCCGCGGTGCTCAATATCACCGGCCCGGAAAAACTCAGCATCCGCGCGCTCGCCGAAGAATTCGGCGGCCGCCTCGACCGCCCGCCCGTCTTCACCGGCACCGAGGCCACGACCGCGTGGCTCGCCGACGCCCGCGAATCGATCAAGCTCTTCGGCCTGCCAGAAGTTTCCGTTTCACGGATGCTGGAACTCATCACGGCCCACGTCGGCGCGGGCGGTCGCTTGCTCGGCAAGCCCACCCACTTTGAAGCCCGGAGCGGTAAATTTTGACCATGAATCTTCGCGCCCATCTCCTCGCCGGCCACGTCATCCCCGCTCAGCCGCTGGCGTTGGATCGCCACCGGAAGTTCTCCGAGAAACACCAGCGCGCCCTTACGCGCTACTACGTCGCCGCCGGCTCCGGCGGTCTCGCTGTCGGTGTCCACTCGACCCAGTTCGCCATCCGCGATCCCGAGCACAATCTCTTCCGCCCGGTGCTCGAGCTCGCCGCCCAAACGGTCCGCGCCGAACTCGCGGCCGCGCCGCGTGACTTCGCGCTCATCGCCGGCATTTGCGGTCAGACTCCGCAGGCCGTCGCCGAAGCCGAACTCGCCCTCTCCTTCGGCTACCATGCCGGCCTCGTCAGCATGGCGGCTTTCAAGACCGAGCCGGAGGATGCCATCGTCGCTCACGTCGCCACCCTCGCAAAACTGATTCCCGTCGTCGGCTTTTACCTGCAGCCCGCCGTGGGTGGCCGGGTCTTCAGTTATGCCTTCTGGCGAAAATTCGCCGAGATCCCGGGGGTCGTCGCCATCAAGCTGGCGCCGTTTAACCGCTACCAGACGATCGATGTAGTCCGCGCTGTCACCGACGCCGGCCGCGACGATCTCGCGCTCTACACCGGCAACGACGACACCATCGTCGCCGACTTGCTTACGCCGTTCACCTTCGCGCATCGGGGAAAGCCCGTCACGCGCCGCATCGTCGGCGGCTTGCTGGGCCACTGGGGCGTGTGGACTCATGCGGCCGTGCAGCTTTTCCGCGAGACCCAGTCGGCGGCCCAGCAACCCGAGTTCAGCGCCCGATGGCTCGAGCGCGCCGTGGCCGTGACGGACATGAATGCCGCCCTCTTCGACGCGGCCAACCGATTCCACGGTTGCATCCCGGGGATTCTCGAGGTGCTGCGTCGGCAGGGTCTCGTCGAGACGGTTCACTGTCTCAATCCCAACGAGGTCCTTTCGCCCGGCCAAGCCGAGGAACTTACCCGCGTTTGCCACACCTACCCGGAACTGACCGACGACGCCTTTGTGGCCCAACACCTGGCCCGCTGGCTGAGTTGAACCTTTCGCCAGCCACCACCGGCACGTTCCCAAGCCGCGTGCACAATCAAAGTTTGCGTCGGTTTCCCGCCTGCAATGACCATCGCCCCATGAAACTCCGCCTCCTCCTCACCGCCCTGCTTGCCTCCGTCCTCACCGCGTTTGCCGCCGAGGTTCCTAAGATCGATCCCGCCGCCGCCGCCAAACTCGTCGCCGAGGGCAAAGCCGTCCTCGTCGATTGCCGCGAACCTTCCGAGTGGGCCGAGACCGGCGTCGTCGCCGCCGCAACCACGCTCGCCAAGAGTGATTTTGACGGCGCCCAAAAAGACTGGAAGCCGTTCTTGGAGAAAAATGCCGGCAAAGAGATCATCGTTTACTGCCGCAGCGGTGGTCGCGCCGGGACCGTGGCCGCCGCGCTCGCCGCAAAGGGCGTGAAGACGTCCAACGCGGGCGGTTTCAAAGCTTGGGCCGACGCCGGCCAGCCCACGCGCAAAGCCGAAGCAAAGAAGTAGGCCTTCGGGTTTCGCCCGAGCTGTAGATCCGACCGGTGGTCGGTTGCCTCCCCCTTCGGTCCCGCCCGCTCGCCGCCCATGCGCCTCCTCAGATTTATCGCTGCCGGGGCCATCCTCCCTGCGTTCACCTTTGCCGCCGCGCCCGCGTCGAAAGCTGATCTGCGCGCCGCCCTCGCCGCCGCGCTCAAGGCCGAGGACCCCGCGGCCATCCACACGACCGTCGCGGCGGCCGTGCACTTCCTCGGCAACCGCGCCGGCGAGCCCGAGGTCGCTGATCGCTACACGCCCGCGCCGGCTGATGCCCGTTGGCTGACGCCCGCCGAAGCCCAGTCGGGTTTCGCCCCGCATTTCGAGCGCCTTGAAAAACTCATCTGGTGGCGCGTCGGCCTCGATCCAACCCGGCTCACCCAACCCCTCCGCGCCCCCGCCTCCGTCCTCGCCGGCGGAGTCGCCGCCGCCCGCGCCCAACTCGACGGCGCCGAGCGCAGCCTCGCCCTTGCGAAAGACGCCGCCGTTTTCCTCCAATGGGCCCAGACGCAGGCCGGCGCCGGACTTTTCCCGTTCCCCGCCGCGCGCGCCTCTTCCTCCGACCGCGCCATGCAGGTCGGCGCCGATTTTCTCGCCCGCGCCGAGCGTGCCGGCCAACTCGACCGCGTCGTGAAAAACGGCTGGGCCATCGACGATCTCGGCGACGGCGGCCTCCAGTTCGACAACGCCGAGTGCGGCGTCGCGATGTTCGAATACCACGAGTTCACCGCCGACCGCGACGCCCTTGCCTCCGCGCGCCACGCCGCCGATTGGGCCGCCCGCCAGCCGCTCGCGACCAATTGGAACTACAACAGCTTCTCCGTCTGGCTCCTCGCCAAAGCCCACGCCGTCACCGGTGACGCCGCCTACCTCGCCGCCGCCAAAAAGAAAGCCCTCCTCGGCGTGATCCCCGGCCAGCTCACCACCGGCCCGCGCTCCGGCCGCTGGTTCGATTCGCACAACGCCCGCCCCGCCTACCACTACATCATGCTGCGCGCCCTCGCCCACCTCGTCGTCGCGCTCCCTCCCGCCGACCCCGACCGCCCGGCTATCATGCGCTCACTCCAGCTCGGCCTCGTCACGCGTAACGCCGAGTTCTCCTCGCTCGGCATCATGAACCGCGAGGTCGCGATGGAGACGCTCCTCTTCGTCCATCAAGCCTTCGCCAGCGAACCGGGGTTTCTCGCCGCCACGCGCTCCACCGCCGCGCTCGACATCCTCGGTCGCTCGGTCTCCGCCGAAGCCCTGCGAAAAAATCCTTCGCTCAGCCCGCGGGCTTGGGGCCAGTTCCTCGCCTACGCAAAGACCCGGCGCCCGCCACCGTGACTCAATTCGTCTTCGCCCCGTCGTGGAACCAACGCGCGATCATCGCGCGTTCCTCTTCGGTGATTTCCGTGATGTTGCCCAACGGCATGACCCGCGTCACCGCGACCTGCTGATAAATCCGCCCGGCGTTCAGCTCGATGCCTGCCGCCGAGTTCAACAACACGCCCGCCTGCGCCTGCGTGTAGGCGGGAAACGTCGGTACCGGCATGTGACAGCTCACGCACCGTTGCGAGATGATCGCCTGCACTTGGGCAAAGCTCACCGGCGTCGCCGACATCGGCGGCGGCGGACCATACGGCCCGGTCCACCACGCCGTGACGCCGAGCAGCACCGCGCCGAACCCGAGGAATTGCCACGCGTAGACGCCCTTGTGCTTACGGTTGAAAAAATGCCGGATGGACACCGCCGCGACCGAGATCAGCAGGAGAATCGCCCAGTTATGCTTGTGCCCGTAAGTCGCCGCATAGTGGTTGCTGATCATGATGAAAATCACGGGCAGCGTGAAATAGTTGTTGTGGACGCTGCGCTGTTTGCCGCGCTTGCCGTAGATCGGATCGGGCAGACCGCCAGCGCGCATCGCCTCGACCATCTTTTTTTGTCCCGGGATGATCACAAAAAACACGTTGGCCGCCATGATCGTGCCGATCGACGTGCCCACGTGGATGTAGGCCGCGCGCCCGCCGAGCCACTGGCACAGCGCCCACGTCAGCCCGCCCAACAAAACAAACACCACCGCACCGAGCGCCCCGTCGCGTTTCCCCAGGGGCGAGCGGCACAGCGCGTCGTAGACGAACCACGACAGCACCATGCTCCCCACGCCGATGCCGATCGCCTGCGCGCCCGTGATATCCGCGCGGCTCGGATCGACCATCGTCGACTGCGCGTGCAGCCAATACACGAGCACGAGCAACGCCGTGCCCGAGAGCCACGTCGTGTAGGCCTCCCACTTGAACCAATGGAGTTTCTCCGGCAACGAAGCCGGCGCGACCGCGTATTTTTGCGGGTTATAAAAACCGCCGCCATGCACGGCCCAAAGATCGCCCGAGACGCCTTTCTTGGCGTTCTCCGAACCGGGCGCCGGCGGCTCGAGGCTGTTGTCGAGCCAGATGAAGTAGAACGACGAACCGATCCACGCCACCCCGGCGACGACGTGCAACCACCGCACGAGCATCCCAAGAAATTCCATCAGATGAGCATCCATAAAAAAAGAATAGGGACAAAAAGCGCCCTTCATGCCAACGCGCCCGCCAATTTCTGACAACCGCCGAATCACCACGAAACCGTGCGCAACGCTCCGAATCCTGTCTGCGCCGCAGCCGTGCGCCCGCTGCTCCTTCGCGCCGAAATCTATGGCTGTTTCCCTCCTGCGCGAAGTCTGCGTCGCCCCCGCCAACCACGGACCGGAACGCGCGGTCGATGTCGTCCGCCTGAGGGATGTCGAAGCCGCTCGGGGCTGAACCGATGCCGTCAGGCCCCGCCAGCGGGGAGCATCGCGTGCTTTCGCACCGCAGCGACGAACCGGGCGACCACCGGGTTGGGCCCCGATTGCAGCTCCGGATGAAAGCACGCGGCCATGATCGGACCTTTCTGCACCAGCACCGGGTCATCACCGCGGGAGGCAAGCACGTCGCAGCCGATTCCCACCCGGGTGATACGAGGAGCACGGATAAACGTGCCGGAGGTGCCGGCCGGGAGCACCGCGGAATTCAAGACAAAGGTGCCCGAGTGAAACTGCCGGCCATAGCCGTTTCGCACCACCGTGATGGGCAGAAGCGCGTAACTGCGCTGGACGGGGTTCTCGACCTGCTCGGCCAAAAGAATCATGCCGGCACAGGTCGCAAACACCGGCAACCCGCTGCGCAACACCGCGCCCAGCGGTTCCCACAGACCATCGACATCGAGCAGTTTCAACATCGTCGTACTCTCGCCCCCGGGAAGGACCAATCCCCCCAAAGAATCCAAATCCGCCACGGTGCGCACTTGGCGAGTGCGCAGCCCGTGCCGTTGCAACGCCGCTTCGTGATCGACGAAATCTCCCTGCAAAGCCAGCACCCCGACCGGAAGCGTGCCTCCGCCCGCGGAATTAGACGCCACGACCGGCCATGCGCTCGTGCGCGGGCATGAGGTTGATATCGATGCCGACCATCGCTTCCCCGAGACCTCTTGAGACTTCAACGAGCATCTTGGGGTCGTTGAAATGTGCGACGGCGCGCACCATCGCCTTGGCGCGCTGCGCCGGGTCGCCGCTCTTGAAAATACCTGATCCGACAAAAACCGTCTCGGCGCCCAGTTGCATCATCAGCGCGGCGTCGGCGGGCGTCGCAACGCCACCGGCGGAGAAGTTAGGCACCGGCAGCTTCTGCCGCTCCGCGACCCACGCGACCAAATCGAAGGGCACCCGCATCTCCACCGCCTTCTTCTCAAGTTGCAAAGCGTCCATCCCGCGCAACCCACGGATCTGCGACAGCAGGGTGCGCATGTGCCGCACCGCCTCGACGACATTTCCGGTGCCCGCCTCGCCCTTGGTGCGAATCATCGAGGCTCCTTCATGGATGCGCCGCAGCGCCTCGCCGAGATCCCGGCAACCGCAGACGAAGGGCGTTTTAAAACTCCGTTTATCGATCTGAAACTCGTCGTCGGCGGGCGTGAGCACCTCGCTCTCGTCGATGCAATCCACCTCCATCGACTCGAGCATCTGCGCCTCGACAAAATGGCCAATCCGCACTTTTGCCATCACCGGAATACTGACCGTCCGCTGGATGCTGGCGATCATGTCGGGATCGCTGGCTCGCGCGACGCCACCATGTTTGCGGATGTCGGCCGGCACGCGTTCGAGCGCCATCACCGCACACGCTCCGGCGTCCTCGGCGATACGAGCCTGCTCGGGATCGATCACATCCATGATGACGCCCCCTTTCAGTTGCTCGCAGAAACCAATCTTGCTCACGAGTTCTTCGGCGGTGAAACCGGGGATAGAGAGGGAACGATCTTTCGTTTGAAGTGAGGCCATGCCGCAAGGTTTCTGGCGCAGTCTGTAAGTCAATTTGGATCCATCGTTTTGACCGGGTAATTCTTCGTGCCCCACAAGCCGTCGAGAGGCAGGGGAAGGCCTGCCCAGCCGGCCCGTCTGCCTTTTCGCGCGGGAAACTCCTGCCCCAGGCGTCTCTGCGGTCCGTCCCCTCTCTACGATCGCTCGTTTCGCACTCACCCGGAAACGCTCCCGCAAACCCCGGGTTTATTGCGCATTAAGTTACAAGACGCCGGCTCATCCTCGCCAGGTTTTCAGCCGCGCGGCCCCCACTACGCACACGCAGTCGCTGCCGTCGCCCGTGGGCAACCACGACAAATCGAGCGCCGCAAACTCCCGGTCCATCGCCGCGCGCAGTCCGCCCACCTCAATCAACACGATCCCATGCGGTTGCAGCCGCGTGCGCGCTTGTCGCAGCAACGTGCGGATGATGTCGAGGCCGTCACCACCACCGTCGAGCGCCATGCGTGGCTCCTGCTTGAACTCCGCCGGCAACGCATCGCAGTGCGCGCTGGGCTCATAGGGCGGGTTGCTCAAGATCACGTCATACTTCGCCGCCGGCACCGCGTCGAACACATCGCTGCGGTGGAGCGTCACCCGTTTGCCGAGCCGGTGCGCCTTCACGTTGATCGCCGCCACCTCGAGCGCGGCCGGCGAGAGATCGACGGCGTCCACCGCCGCCTTTGGAAAATGCTTCGCCAACAAAATCGCCAGGCAACCCGAGCCCGTGCAGACATCGACCACGCGCGTCACGCGCTTCGGATCGGGCAGCCAGCCGTCGAGCTGCTCGGGGATGATTTCCAAAAAATACGAGCGCGGGATAATCACGCGTTCATCCACATAGAAACGATGTTCGCCCAGCCACGCCTCGCGCGTGAGATACGCCGCCGGCACGTGCTCGACCAACCGTCGCCGAAACACCGCCGTCACCGCGCTGTGCTCCGCCGCCGTGAGTTTTTTCTTCAGCACGCTTTCATTGCTGTCGAGCGGCAGCTCGAGCGTGCGCAGGAGCAGATAGAGCGCTTCATCATGGGCGCTCGCCGCCACCTGCCCCAGCGTCGCCCCGGCCTTCGCGTAAAGCTTCTCCGCGCCGCGCAGCCAGTCGCCCAAAGTCACCCAACGGGCCGCACCGGCCAGCAGATCGCGGGGCTTCATCCGGCAACCAGCTGAAACAGCATCGCAAACGGCCAGCTCACGATCGCCATGATCATGCCGAGCAACTGCCGGATCGGCGGGATGTTGATCGCGATCAGCAACACGATCATGCTCCAACGCGAGATGTTGTAGAACATCTCCTCACTCATGCCGACGGCATGCCGCATCAGCACGCCGCCGTCGAGCGGCGGCAGGGGAATCAAATTAAACACCGCGAGCGCCACATTGAGTGTGAGCACCAGTTGGACGAGCTCCAGTGCCCGGGGCTCGAAGCGAAACGCGATTCCGCCGATCACCGCGGCCAACAGCGCCAGCACGAGATTCGACATCGGACCCGCCAACGTCGTGATGACATCGCCGCGCTTCCGGTCGGCGAAATTGGACGGATTGATCATGACGGGCTTGCCCCAACCGAAAAGAAACCCGCCCGGAATCACAAAAATACACACCAACGGGAAAATGACGGAGCCAAACAGATCCATGTGCGCGATCGGGTTCAACGTCACCCGGCCATCCCGCCGCGGCGTGTCATCGCCGAGCCGGTCCGCCGTGAAAGCGTGGGCCCATTCGTGCACGCACAGGCTCACGATGAGCACGATATAAAACATGAGTCCCTCGCGTAGCGCTGCGAGGCTGAAGCCGGTATCCATATCCGGTTACTTTTTCTCGGTCTCGGCCGGCGGCGCAATCAGCTTTTGTTTCTGCCCCTGCAGCTCCGGTTCCGTCACCGTCGCGAGCAATAAATTGGCCCGATCCGGTTTCGCCTGCTTGAACAACACGTTGGCCGCGTGCAACCGCAGCGTCTGCCGCTCCAAACCGGTCTCCGCTTTTTCCTCCAGCGCCGCCCAAACCGCGAGCGCTTCATCCCACTGCGGCTCCGCCAAGTCGTAAAACGACTCACCGTAACGGTAACCAAACTCGAAGCGATCCGGCGCCAGCTCCGCCGCGGTCTTGAACGCTCCGTGCATCGCTTGGTCGAGCGCCGGCCGCGTCCATTCGCCGCTCTTGAGAAACTCATCCCGCGCCTCGTGCAGCAACGTGCCGACTTGGTAATGGTAGAGCGGCTCCTTGGGCATCAGCTTGATCGCCGCCATGAAATACGGGAACGCATCGAGCGGCCGGCCGTCCTCGGCGAGCAGATTACCGATCTGGTTTTTGACGAGCGGGATGTTCGGATCCAGCTGGTTCGACTTCAGCAACATCGCCGCCGCCTGCTTCCGCATATCGACCTTGCGCAGCAAATAGCCGTAGGAGGCGTAGGCTTCGGCGTGGTTGGGGTTGTCTTGGAGAAAACGTTCGTAGCTGTGGCTGAGTCGCTGGAGCTGCACGCGAAACGACTCCTCGTCGAGCTTGTCGCCCTGCTTCACCGCATCTTCGAAGAGCTCGCGCTGGCTTTCCGTGATCTGGCGGAGCGTGCGCTGGGCAAGCGTTTCGCTTTCCGCCGCTGGGAGCGAAAGCGCCAGGACCAGACCGAGAACGAGGGAGAAACGTTTCATGCGAGAATTTTTGCGACCAGTCCAATCGGTGAAAGTGCCGCCGTAAACGTTCATCCGCTCGCCGCGCACAACACGGATGTAACCGGAAGCGACGTCAGTGATTGCAGCAGCATGGGCGTCCCGCCCATCGCATCGGAAACGGGCGGGCGCGACGCCCGTGCCACTCGAGCAGCGCACGCCATGACTACACCCCCAGTTACACCCGCCCCTTTCGCACACCCCTTGTTCTCCCCGTCCCGGAAGCATCAAGGCGTGCCTGAGTCTTCGGGCACCTATCTTTCTGACTCTCCCGGGCGTATACAGACCAAGCGTAGGTCAGAAAAATAGGGCCATAAAAATGCCGACCACTCGATCTACCCACCGGAAACAGCGAGGAACCGAATCTTTGATTTACCCGTTAGGTGAATCACCGGTCCAGTCGGATTCTACTTCAAACGCATTGATTCGCGCCGGTCAGCGGAAATTTAGCGGTTCCTCCTTCTGCGATTTTTTTGGTTGATGGATCCTCTCGCAGTTACGTCGCGCCCACCAGTTCCGCCAACGGCACCACCTCCACACGTTTATCCAACCGGTAACGACGCTCACCGGGGTAACCGACGATGAGCTGGTCGAGCTTAAGATCGGTGAGAGCGATGCGCATCGAGGGCGTGAGCGTGGGGGCGTCGGCGCGCTTGCATTCGACGCCGATGCGCTCGGGTTCCGCGAGACGCGCCAAACTGGCGGGATCTTCGAGATCGAAGTAGTTCGGCGAATCCGCCGAGACGAATTCGCGGGCGAGCGTCGTCTTGCCGCACCGACGCGGACCCAGCAACGCAACAACCCCGCTGCGGCGCAAAGCGGTGCGGACGAGAGCAAGGTCAGTCGTGCCGGCCAAAATAGCCCGGAAAGCCACCATGAAAATCCCGCAGTCACTGCGGGATTTTCATGGTAATCTCCGATTCAGTTCGGGAAGCCAATCCACCCAACCCACAAGAGGGAAAAGTTGGCCCGGGTCCCCGCGCCCGTGGGGCCGTGAACCGCCGCGGCTGAGCCGGGTTGCATCTCGAGGGTGGCGGCGGGCTTCGACCGGAGCGGGCCGCCCTACATCGCCTCAATCATCCACGTAAATCGACCCGGGCGTTACCGCTGCCAGCGCCCCTGCGGTCGGCGACGCGCCCGCCCGCACCACGCTCCGCTCCCCTCCCCTTCAGCCCTATCCGGGCCAATCCGAATTCTATCTCATCCCATCCGCCCCGGCCCGGCGGTGGACAACTGGCCGGCCCTATTCGTAATCCTCAGCCTCTCTCCCGCTCCCGCGTCCCGTGAACGACCCGATCAAAATCAACTGGTATCGCTCCCCGGTCGACCGCGCCGTCATGAGCGAACTCATGCGGACGAGTGACCTCCGCGGCTTTCTCCAGGTCATTCCGCAACTCGCCCTTTTCGCCGCCACCGGCGCGCTCGCCTACGCCGCGTACCTGCACGTTTCCGCCGCCAACTGGCCTTGGGCCGTGCCGCTCCTGCTTGGCGCGCTCTTCGTCCACGGCACGTTCTCCAGCTTCCTCGGCTCCGTCGGCCCGGTCCACGAGCTCTGCCACAAAACTCCGTTTCGCTCCAAGGGGCTCAACGAGTTCTTTCTGAAAATTTTTTCCTTCTTAAGCTGGAGCGACTACATCGGGTTCCGCCCCAGCCACGTCAAACACCACCAAGTCACCGTCCACACCGACCACGACGGCGAGGTCGTGCTCCCGCGCAAACTGAACCTCGGCTTTGTCTCGTTCTACCTCGGCCTGCTTACCGTCCGCCCCAGCCTCGTCGCCCGCCGCATTTGGGCCCTTGTCGCCGCCACGCGGGGCCGGATCGTCGACGGCGAACTCAACGGCTCCTGGCTCCAACGCGTGCTCCCCGAGACCAACGCCGCCCTCCGCGCGGAACACCGCCGCTGGGCCTGGACTGTCCTCCTCGGCCAGGCTGCGCTCGCCGCGGCGTTCATCGCCACCGGCCATCCGTTTCTGATCCTCATCGTCAACTGCGGCTCGTTCTACTGCTTCTGGTTCGCCGCGCTGTGCGGCCTCCCACAACACATCGGACTCTCGCCCAATGTCCCCGATTTTCGCCTGTGTTGCCGCACCTATACCTGCGGCCGGTTCATCGGCTTTCTCTACTGGAACATGAACTACCACGTCGAACACCGCTTGTTTCCCGCCGTGCCGTTTTACAACCTGCCCAAACTCCGCGCCGCCCTCGCCGCCGATCTCCCGCCCGCGACCCACGGCCTCATCGCCACCTGGCGCAAGATCCTCCCCATCCTTCGCCGCCAGGACTCCGACCCCACCTACGCGTTCATCCCGGGCCTGCCCGCTTCGGCCAAGTCTCCCGCGTAATATGCCTAGGCCGCCTGCGCCCGCCGTCTCCCCGTTATGCCCCAAAGGCGTTTGTCATCTAATTGATGACAATCCAATCGGGCCGCTTCCCTTCAAAATCCTCACGAACTAGCCTTGGCCCGTTGGCGTATTTGCACCGTCCACTTCCCTCCTTTTATGCCCGCTTTTCCCGAATCCCTCCGCCTCGAGCTCCGCGCCCTCCTCGGGGCCGACAATCTCGTCGAATCCGGAGACACGCTCGAGATGCTCTCCAAGGATTACTACTGGTATTCCCCCGCCCTCCGGCCGCTGCTCGACGCCAAGCGCGCCGATGTCGTAGCCAAGCCCGGCACCGTCGACGAACTCCGCGCCCTCCTCGCCGCGTGCTACGCCGCCGGCGTCGCCGTCACCCCGCGCGGCGGCGGCACCGGTAACTACGGCCAATGTATGCCCATCCACGGCGGGGTCGTGGTGGACTGCTCGCGTCTCGACCGCATCCACTCCGTCGAAGGCGGCGTCGTGCGCGCCGAGCCCGGCGCCCGCCTCATCACCATCGAGACGCTCGCCCGCCCCGCCGGCTGGGAGCTGCGTTGCTACCCTTCGACTTGGGTCAAGGCCACCCTCGGCGGCTTCTTCGGCGGCGGCGCCGGCGGGATCGGCGGCGTGCGGTGGGGCGGCATCGCCTCCGGTGACACCGTCAAATCCATCACCATTCTCACCTGCGAAGCGGCGCCCCGCACGCTCCGCTTCGAGGGCGCCGAGGCCATGGTTGCCCTCCGCACGTTCGGCACCACCGGCGTCATGATCGAAATCGAGATGCGCCTCGCCCCGAAGATCGACTACGACCAACTCGCCTTCAGCTCGCCCGATTGGGACAAACTGCTCGCGTGGACCGACGCCGCCATGCGCAACGGCACCTGGCGCAAACGCGTCGCCACCCAGTTCCAGTGGCCCATCCCGTCTTATTTCAAACCCATCAAGAAATACATCCGCGAAAACGAACACGTCAGCTTCCTCATGCCCGACCGCGCCCAGACCGCCGAGATGGTCGTCTCCGCCGAGGCCGCCGGCCTCACCGTCACTTACAACCGCGAGCTCCTTGATCCGCCTAAGCCGCCCTACCTTTCAGACTTCACCTACAACCACACCACGCTCTGGGCGATGAAGACCGATCCCGCGATCACCTACGTGCAGACCGGCTTCACCGACGATTTCAAGAACCAGATCGCCACACTCATGGCGCGTTACCCCGGCGAGGTGCTCATCCACCTCGAATGGGGCGCCCGTGATCCCGCCCGCGCCGTCGGCCCCAACGCCTCGCCCGACGCCATCGGCGTCGGCGGCATCCCGCTCATCCGCTACACGACCGCCGAGCGCTTCGACGAAATCGTCGCCCATATGCGGAGTATGGGTATGCACGTCGGCAACACCCACACCTACCACCTCACCGCCACGACCCCCGAAGGCACGCTCGCCCGCCACGCCTTGAAACACGCCGTCGATCCCCGCGGTCTCATGAACCCCGGCAAGATGCACACGTTCCCTTTGAATCCTTTCGCCACCGCCTGACTAACAACAGCGCGCTCGACACACTCCTTCACTCGTCTTTCCCCATGAGCAAGACCCCCGTCAGCAGTTTTGGCATCGGCCATCAGATGAAAATCTATTGGGACGGCCGCGACCAAGGTCCCCCCGCCCTCCCGGTCACGATCGAAAAACTTCGAGAACTCGCCCGCGCCGCCCTTCCGCCGGCGGCCTTCGCCTACATCGGCGGCGCCGGTCTCGAAGAAACGATGGCCGCCAACCGTTCCGATTTCGGCACATGGCGCATCGTGCCCCGGATGCTCACCGATCTCTCGACGCGTTCGCTCGCCTCGACGATCCACGGCCAAGCCTCCTCCGCCCCCGTCATGATCGCGCCCATCGGCCTCCATGAGCTCTATCACCCCGAAGGCGAACTCCCGGCCGCCCGCGCCGCCGCCGCCCGAAAAATTCCTTTCACCCTCAGTTGCCAATCCTCGCGCACGATCGAGGACGTCGCCGCCGCGATGGGCGATGCCCCGCGTTTTTTTCAACTCTACTGGAGCCGCGACCGCGACCTCACGTGCAGCTTCATCCGCCGCGCCGAAGCCGCCGGTTTTTCCGCGCTCGTCGTCACCCTCGACACCCGCCTGCTCGGTTGGCGCCCCCACGACCTCGACCTCGGACACAACCCGTTTCTCCTCGGCAAGGGCCAGGCCAACTACACGAGCGACCCGGTCTTCCGAGCCGCCCTCGCGCGCCCGCCCGAAGAAGACCGTCTCGCCGCCACCAAACATTTTCTCACCGTCTTCAACGACCTCGCCATCACCTGGGACGACCTCGCGTGGCTCCGCGCGCAGACGAAGCTGCCCATCACCCTGAAGGGCATTCTCCACCCCGACGACGCGCGCCGTGCCCTCGCCTGCGGCATGCAAGGCCTGATCGTCTCCAACCACGGCGGCCGCCAAGTCGACGGCAGCATCTCCGCCATCGCCGCGCTCCCCGCCATCGTCGACGCCGTGGGCGGACAACTCGAAATCGGCCTCGACAGTGGCATCCGCTCCGGCGCTGACGCCGTGAAAGCGCTCGCGTTGGGCGCGAACTACATCGGCTTAGGGCGTCCCTGCGTCTACGGCCTCGCCGCCGGCGGCGAAACGGGCGTCGGCTGGGTCATCGACAACTTCACCACCGAGCTCGACCTCACGATGACGCTCTCCGGCTGCACGTCCCCCGCGCACCTGAAACGCGACCTGCTCGTGCGGGCGTAGCCGGCTCGCCGCGAACGGGTAAAGCCACGTTTCGACGGCAACCGACTTTGGTCCAAGCCGGCCAAACCGCCCCGACCGCGCGCAGGAAAATTTCTGCGCAGCCTCAGCCAAAGGACACGGGCGCTTTTTTGCGGTCGCCCTCGCTTTGCCCTTGGCGCTCGTGGGACTTGCCCGGCTCCGGGCCCGATCCTTTCAACCCGGCGCGGTCAAACATGCCGCTTATGAGTAAGGGCTCGAAGCGCGGGTTGCCCAAATTCCCCAAAATCGTGCTCGTCGAAGGCAAATGGGTCGACGGCGTCACCACCCGCGCCCGCTCCGGCCGGGCCTCCGTTTCCTGACCGCCACGTTCGGGCAGTCAAAAAAACGTCTGTCCGTCGTCCCGCGCGACCCGATGCTTGCCTCCTTTCGCGCCGGCCCCGACGCTTTGCCCGTGCGTCGCTCTCCTTTATCTTCCGTCCTCTTCGCCCTCCCATTGCTCTGCCTCCCGCTGCTGCTCACGAGCTGCGTCTCCCCGCAGATCATCAGCAAAATCACGATCACCGGTGGAAAAGTGGTCCCCTTCACCTTCGGCTCCAAGGGCGCCGAACCCGGCCGCGCCAACGGCTACGAGGTCCGGACCGCCGTCTATCTGCCCTCCGAAGACGGCCAGGAGATCCGCTATCAATTCTCCTTCTCCGCCCCGGCCGGCGCGGCCCTCACGCGCGTGCAGGTCTCGGATGTCACCGAGGAAGCCGCGGCCGTTCCCCTCGTAAACGACGCCGTGCCGAAAATTGAGGCAGGCAGCTGGAAGGGCACCTCCGAGCCCCAGCGCGCCGGAGATGAACACCTCGCGTGGGTCTATACGATCACGACTTCGATGCGCGTCTACCACTTCGTGCTCACCGACACGGCGGGCAAGACCACCGAGATCTATCACGTCACCGCTTACCCGGATTTCGTGAAATCCCTCACGCGCAAAAAGTGGGGCGCCAACTACTGACCGGCCTATTCCCCGCTCCATCGGGCCAGTCCGGTTACTATCGATGAACCTTTCCGCCTACACCGAACTTTCCGCCCAACTGCCGTGGTTTTTCCCCGCGGCCGTCGCGGTCTTCGGGGCCATGGTCGGGAGTTTTCTCAACGTCGTCATTTACCGCGTGCCGGCGGAGAAATCCATCGTCACGCCCGGCTCGCACTGCGGCTGCGGCCGGCCGATCGCCTGGCGCGACAACATCCCCGTGCTTTCGTGGCTGCTCCTGCGCGGCCGGGCCCGCTGCTGCGGCCGGCCGTTCTCATTTCGCTATCCTTTTGTCGAGCTGCTCACCGCCGGGCTTTTTCTCGCCTGCTGGCTGACGTTTCCTCCCGCGGTCGCGGCCGTGGGCTGGGTGTTTGTCGCGTGTTTGGTCTGCGCCACGTTCATCGATCTCGATCACATGATCATCCCCGATGTGTTCACCCTTGGGCTCGGCGTTTTCGGGGTTTTGCTCTCATTGCTGGTGCCGGCGCTTCACGGCCAACAACATGAATTCTTCGCCCTCGCCAGTCTGCGCTCCGCCACCGTCTCGCTTCAGGGCCTGCTGGTCGGATCGGGGCTCGTGCTCTGGATCGCACTGCTGGCGGAGTTTGTTTTCAAGAAAGAGGCGATGGGCTTCGGTGACGTAAAATTCGTGGGCGCCATCGGGGCGTTCACCGGCTGGCAGGGAGCGGTGACGTCGGTGTTCGGCGGCGCGGTCGTCGGCACGCTGTGGTTCATCATCGCCCTCATTTGGCAAAAAGTCGCCGGCCGTTCCCCGGCCCCGGCCGCGCTGAAATCAGAAACGCCGGAGGGCGAACCCGCCGCGCTCGGCTTCGGCGTGCAAGTGCCGTTCGGCCCGATGCTGGCCATCGCCGCGGTGCTCTATTTTCTGGTTTTCCGGGGCTTCGTCGACGCGTGGTTCGCGCAATTCGGCGAGCTGTTCTAAAGCCTGAATTTGACCGGACCTGTAGGCCCGACCGTGGGTCGGGCTGGTCTTCCCAACCGATCAACGGTCGGTTCTACAGCCGGATGGCGTCTCGCATGCGGGAGACCCACCTCGAAGCAGGGCGCGAAGCGGTCTCAACCCACAAAAAAGCCGGTGCGGAATTCGCACCGGCCGAGATCTTAAAGCAGAAGCGCCGCTCAGGGCAGCGCGCGGATCATGAGATCCTTGAAATACGTGATGCTCTTCGGGTCGTGGCCTTGGATCGC
This sequence comes from Opitutaceae bacterium, assembly GCA_044356555.1. Classification (GTDB taxonomy): domain Bacteria; phylum Verrucomicrobiota; class Verrucomicrobiia; order Opitutales; family Opitutaceae; genus Tous-C4FEB. The sequence continues at coordinate 34,883 of JBIKWB010000019.1, forward strand.
GATGGTGCCCGAGCTGAGTTTGCGGCCGTTCATGTTCTTGAGCGTCTTCGACGGATCCCAATCGGCGGGTTCGGTCCAGTCGACCGTCGTCTTGCCGTCGATCTGGATAATGATCCGCTTGCCCTCGACCTTGATGTAATAGTCGAACCACACGTCATCGGTGTTCGGAGCCACGTTCAACACGTCCTGCACCGCATAAAGGCCGCCCGTTTTTTTGACGTCTTTATGCGTGGCGTTCACCTGGCACTCGTAGCCCTTGCTCGGCCAACCCTTGGGCTCAAACGCCGTGTGAAAGTAGATCCCGGCGTTGGACCCCGGCGTGGTTTTCACCTTGGCCTTGAACTCGAAATTCTTGAACGACGCCGCGCCGTCCGCGCCATAAAAGAGGTGAGCACGTCCGCCGCCGTCGACCTTGAGCACGCCGGCCTCGACCTTGAACACATTGGGGGTTTCGTCGTTGGCCTTCCAGCCGGTGAGATCCTTGCCGTTGAACATCGTCGTCCAACCGGAGGTTTTGTCGGCGGCCTGAAGGGCCGCGAAACTGAGCGCGAGGGCGGGGAGCAAGAAAGCAAATCGTGTTTTCATCGGGGCCGATGCTTTGCGCCCGAACCGCCCCGTGTCGAGTGCCGAGGCGTTGGGTCAGGAAACCGGCGCGAGCGTCTCCGCCACCGGGGTCCGATACGCCTTCACCGCCGGCACCGCGCCGCCCAGCGCGCACAAAGCCGTCATCGCCAGCGGACAAACCCACAGCACCGCGTGGCCTTCGGTCACGTCGAGCACGACGCCCGTCTGCGCGCGGATCACCCCGGCCACCAGCGTCAACAGACCAAAATAGATCGCGAAACCGACCGCCGCGCCGAGCGCTCCGATGCCCGCGGCTTCTGCCACCACGGCACCGAAAATCGTCCTGCGCCGGGCGCCGAGCGCGCGCAAGATCGCGAGGTCGCGCTGCCGCGCACTCATCGAATTGTAAATGCTCGCGAGCACCGAGCCCGCCGCGACCAACGCCACCAGATACGCCACCAGCGCGAGCACGCGGTCGAACCACGAAATCTTCCCGAAAAAATCCGCCATGATCGCGCCCACCGGATAGGCGAAGGTCATCCGGTTGCCTTGTTTGTTGATCATCAGGTCAAGCATCACGCCCGCGGAGGCCGCCCGCAGCTGGATCAGCACCGCGCTCACATCGGTCGCCGCCTTCGGATCATGGCCGCTCATCGTCTGCACCCCCTTGATCGGCACCCAGATCACTTTGTCGGCCGGCGTGTTCGTCGGAGTCAGAATCCCCGTCACCGTGAACACTTCCTCGTGCAGCGCCTTTTCGTCGAAGGTGAGTCCATGAAACGGTTGGAAAGTGGAGCCCACTTTCAGCCCGAGCCGCTCCGCCGCGAAGCTACCGACCACCGCCTCCCGCGCGGCCTCGCCAAAAACTTTTCCACCCGGTGCCACCGCATATTTCTTCCCCGGCGCATACTCCACGTTCGTCAACAGCTGCGGCACCGTGCCCACGATCCGGTAGCCGCGCAGGTTGTCGCCCACCGCAATCGGGATCGCCGTCTTCACCGCCGGGTGTTTTCGGATCAGCTCGTAGTCGCTCGCCGCCAGATTGCCCGGCGAGGCCTCCAGATGAAAAATGCCGTTGAGCACCAGTTGCAGCTTCGAACCCCGCGCGCCCAACACCGCATCGAACGCCGTCGAGGTTGAAACGAACGCCGCCTGCGCCTGCGTCTTCACCACCCACACCGTCATCAACAACCCGCACGCGAGCGCGATGCTGCCGGCCGTGATCAGCGTCGAAAGCGCATGCTGCCGCAGGGAACGGTAAACGATGAGCGGCAGCGTCACGACCCGCCCTCCTTCCCGTCGGCCGGCACCGCGCCGGGACCACGCCGCGCCGCCGCGTTGATCACCGCGAAATCCTGCATGCCCTCAAACTGCGCGAGCACGCCGTCGTCGTGGCTCACGAGGAGCAACGCCGCGCCGTTCTCCCGGCACACTTCACGGATCAGCGCCAACGCCTCGCGCGCACTCGTCCGGTCCAAGTTTCCCGTCGGCTCGTCGGCCAGCACGAGCTTGGGCCGGTTCGCCAACGCCCGCGCCACCGCAACGCGCTGTTGCTGGCCCGTTGAAAGCTGCCGGGGGAAATGGCCGAGCCGGTGCTCCAGCCCCACGCGCCGCAGCAGCTCCACCGCGTGCGCCCGATCCACGCCGCGCGGACCAAAGCTCATGCCGAGCAGCACGTTTTCCAACACCGTGTAGCCTTGGAGCAGGTTAAAAGTCTGGAAAATATAACCGATCTTGTCCGCCCGCAGCCGGTCGCGCTTCGCCTCGGGCAACGCGGCCAGATCGATCCCGTCGAGCTCCACGCGCCCGCCGTCGGCCGCCAGAATCCCCGCGATCAGATTCAAAAACGTCGTCTTGCCCGAGCCGCTTTCCCCGCGCAACGCCCGCTGCTCTCCCGCCGCGAGTTCGAACCGCCCCACGCGCACGATCTCCGCCCGCCCACCTTCCGGGCTGACAAAGGACTTCGTGAGATCGGCAACCGACAACATGGCGTCACCCTGCCAAGCCGGGGTCTCTTGCCAAACTTTTCATCACAGAATTTCGCGTTCCGATTTCCATCCGATGAAGCGCAGGGGCACGCCAAGAACGGCACGGGCTTTTCGCCCGTGAACGAGCGGGCATTTTGCCCACTCGTTTCCTCACCCATGGGCGGGACGCCCCTGCCACGACGAACCCTGACTAACCCCGCCTCACGCCCCCGCTGCGCTCATTCCGCCTGCTTCTTTGGCCGGGGCCGGCGCGCGCCGCCCTTCTTTTCGCCCGCTCCCGCCTCGTCGCCTTCGGCCCCTGCTCCGGCGGTAAATTTCGAGGCCTTCGCGTTGACCCAAAGTTCATCCTTCGCGTTTTTGTTCAGCCAGAAAATCTCCCCGGCATGTTCGACGAAGACCGGTTTTTCCCGCGCCTTCTCCGGCCCTTTCAGGCCGGCGCCAAGCAACGCCGCGAGCAGCTCGTCCGGTGATTTTTTGAGGTCCTCGGCCACACGGTCGAGCTTCCCCGCAAAGCCTCCGGTCTTGGTCTCTTTCAACAGCAGCCGCACGCCGCTCAAAACGTTCTCCGGCGCGGGCGGCGGCGGAATCGCAGCGACCGGCGCCATGATTTCCGGGGTCGGTGCCGGCTGGACGGGCACAGCTGCCTCAGTCGCCGGCGCGGTCGGATCCGCCGCCGGAGCCAGCACGTCGCCCGGCCCCTTCTCCCGTCCGTTGATCCAGACGCCGCCGTTCGAATCGCGGTTCAACCACCACACATATTCGCCGATTTCGACGTTCAACGGCTCGCCGGTCGTTCCCGGCTCAAGCACGAGCCCGAGGGCCAAAAATCCCGCCATCAAATCCGCCTCGGAGCACCGCAGCCCGCGCGCCAAAAACGGCACGCTGCCCGAACCGCCCGGCCCGCGCCGATTTCGCCGCATCAGCGGACGCACCCGGTCGAGCAACTCCGGTCCGGCGACCGGCGGCACTCCGACCACTGCCACCGGCGCAGCCACCGCTCCCTCAACGGGTGCCGCCGTCGGCGCATCGGCCGCCACCGCCACCGGCGCCTTGGCCTGCTCGCGCGGACGCGGCACAAATACCGGAGCCTCCGCCCGGCGGGCCGGCGCGTCGGCCATTTCACCACCGCTCGAAGCCGGCGGGGTCGGGGCCGCACTGGGCGCAACCGCCGGCACTTCGCCTTCCGGCGTGGCAAACGGCGTGGCCTTCACCGTCCGAAACACCGGACGTGGTTTCTCCTTGGTGTTGATCCAAAGCTCTCCGCGGCGGTTCAGATTCACCCAAAAAAGATCGCCGTCGAATTCCACATAGACCACCGGTGCATCTTCGTCGTCGGGCACCACGAGGCCGCATTCTTTGAGCGCACCGATCACGTCGGCATCGCTGAAATCCCATTTCTTGGCGAGGTAGTCCACGCCGACCGACATACCGGGTCCGCGCTGATTGCGGCGCATGTGGGGCTTCATCGCATCGAAGAACGACGGCAACTCGTCCTCTTCGCCTATCTTGTCCCACTCGTCCTTCGCCTGCTCCTCCTCTTGCGCATCCGGATCGTTGTCCCGCTCGGTGTCCCGCGGCTTGCGGAACCCGTCCGCAGGCGCGGCTTTCTCCGCCAACGCCGCGTCGGCTTTTTCCTCGGCGCCGGCCGAATAGGCACCGGTGCCGGCGGCGCTCTTGAACTTCGATTCGAACTCCGCGCGGATTTTGTCCGCCTCGACCTTGGCCGCGGCGGCGACCGCGTCCTGCAACGTCCAATCCCGCTGCGTCGTGCGCCGGGCGAGGCCGTTAAAGGCCAGAATGTTGTCCGGCTGCATTTGGAAGGAGACGATCTCCCAGTCCTCTTTGCCCAGATCGTTCAGAAACTTTTCCATGAGCGCCGGCGAAGCGAATCCGCCCCGGCCGCTCGTGATCATCTTGTATTCCCAGAGTGACATAAAATTTTTTGCTTTAAACGCGAAGCGCCATGAATCCCAAAGCGCACGCCGGTTGCCGAGCCAAATCGCGCCGCGGTCCCCGCCTCACTTCGTCACCGCCGCCAAAAAATGCTCCAGTGCATACCCCGCGAGCTGACCGCCCGGCCCCGCCTGGTTGAACTCAAATGCGTGCGTCGCCCACGGCAGCTCCAGATACAGCTGCGGCACCCGCGCCGCCGCGAGCCGCGCCGTCAACCGCTCGCTGTGCCGATACCACACCAGCGTGTCGATCGTCCCGTGCACCAGCAGCGTCGGCGGCGAACCCGCCTTCACTTTCTGATGCCCGCTCGCACTCTCGTAATTCGCCTTCGCTGCGGCCGGCGGCCCGCCCAGATATTGCCGCATCAAGTTCGGTGATTTTAAAAGATCGTCCTCCACCGCGTAGGTGTAGGCGAAAAACATATCGTGCGGCGCATAGAACGACACCACTCCCCGGATCGCCGGGTCGTTCGCCCCGTAACCCACCGCCGACGCGATCTGCCCGCCCGCGCTGCGGCCGAACAACACCAGCCGCGTCCCGTCCACGCCCAACTCCACCGCGTGCGCCTTCAAATACGCCAGCGCCGCCAACGTGTCTTCCCGTTGCGCCGGCCAGATGAATTTCGGCGCCAACCGGTAATCGATCGCGGCCACCGCGTAACCCAACCGCGCCAGCCCGTGGTTGAACCCCGCCAACTGCTCGCGGTTCCCGCTGTCCCAGCCGCCGCCATGAATCACTACGATGCATGGTGCCGCTTGGCCCGGAGCTCCCGGGCCCGTCGCGCGGTAAAGATCCAACTTCAAACCCGGCGCATACTCCCGCGTCTCCACCGCCACCGCCGACGGCGCCGATTCAACGAATCCGCCGACGGAGAACGCCGCCCGCGGCGAAGCCGCACCGCCAAACGCCGCCTCGAGTCGCTGCGGCAACGTCCGCCCGATCCGCGCCGCCTCCCACGTCGGCTTCAGCAAGAGCCCCGCCGCTCCCACACTCAGCACGACCGTGCTCCACGCGAGCCCCTCATGTCCGGCCCGCAGTGCCCACGCTGCGCCACCCAGCGCCAACGCCACGAGCGCCAGCCAGTGCCCAAACTCGCCCGCCACCAGCGCGAGCTTCCAATTTAACCAATCCGGCGAACGCAGCAGGGTGAGCAGGCCACCCGCCGCAAAAACTCCGGCCGCCAAAAACAAAAATCCTCGGATCATCCCCATATCTACGCCGACTGGCCCCAAAAAGTCGCCCGTGGCGAAAAAATTCCCCGCCTCTTTGTTTTTCCAGCCTCTCCTTTTCTCTCCCCCAGCTTTCCCGCCCCGCGCTTTTTCATTCCCCGCGCCGCACCCGCGCCCCAACCTCCGCGCTCACCACCCATGCGCCGCCTCGACCAACTCCTCGCCAACCTCGGTTACTGCTCCCGCAGTGAAGCCCGCGATTGGATCGACTCCGGTGCCGTTACCGTGCGCGGCGAGCCCGCCGACGGCCCGTCCCAAAAAGCCCACGCCACCGACGTCCGCGTCGAGGGCGAACCGCTCGACCACCCCGACGGCCTCATTCTCCTCCTCCATAAACCCCTCGGCCTCGTGTGCTCCCACGAACTCCGCGAGGGCCCCAACGTGTACAGCCTGCTGCCGCCGCGTTGGCAGCGCCGCAATCCCGTCATCACCAGCATCGGCCGCCTCGATAAAGACACCTCCGGCCTCATTTTGCTCACCGACCAAAGCGCGCTCGTCCATCGCCTCACGTCGCCCAAACACAAGGTCCCTAAAATCTACCGCGCCACTCTCGCCGCGGCCATTCCGCCCGCCCGCGTCGCGGAGATCACCACGCTCTTCGCCGCCGGCACGCTCGTCCTGCCCGAGGAGAAAACGCCCTGCGCCCCCGCCGGCCTCAACATGATCTCCCCGCGCGAAGCCGAGCTCACGCTCACCGAGGGTCGCTACCACCAGGTCCGCCGCATGTTCGCCTGCGTCGGCTACGAGGTCGTCGCCCTCCACCGCTCTCGCTTCGGGGATCTCGACCTCGGTGACCTTAAGCCGGGCACGTGGCGCGCGCTCCCGCTCGATTTTTTCAACCTTCCCGCCGTCCCATCCGCCGGCGCCACTCCGCCCGCCTAGGCCGTGGGCTTGCAGCGCGCCGGCCGCCTGTCATGCGTCTCTCCCACATGGAAAACCTTCCCCTTACCGGCGCGCAAAAATCCAAACTGCGCGGCCTCGGCCAAAAACTCGATGCCACCCTCAAGGTCGGCAAAGACGGCCTCACGCCCACGTTTATCACCGAGCTGAGCCGCGCCCTCCGCGGCCACGATCTCATCAAGCTCCGCTTCGTCGGCGAGTCCGACCGCACCGCCCGCGCCGCGCTCACGACCGAGATCGAGGCCGCCGGCCATTGCACCTGCGTCGGCTCTGTCGGCGCCACCGCACTTTTTTACAAGCCCGCCGGCGATCCCTCCAAGTCCTCGCTGCCCGTCGCCTGATTTAAGTCCTGCGGCCGGCCGCATTTATTCGCGGGCTTCCGTCTGCCGCAAGATCTGACTCACCGCCTGTGGAGTGAGGCCGAGCAGCCGCGCCGCCTTACTCTGGTTTCCACCCGTCTTGCGCAAAGCGCCGCGCACGAGTTCCAGTTTCATGGCCCGCAGATAGTCCATCATTGAAAATCCCTCGCGCAGCCGCGGCACAGCGGCCGTGAAAACATTGGCCAGGTTCACCGCCAGCTCAAAGTCCAGGTCTTCGGGCTGGATCTCGGGTTCCTCCGCCGTGAGCACCGCGTGCTCCACCACCCTGCGCAGCTCGCTCACATTACTCGGCCAACGATGGCTCTCTAGCTTCGCCAGCGCCGCCGGAGAGAATCGCTTGGGGCGGGGCAGGGTGCGGTTCAAACGCTCCAATTCATCTTTCGCCAGTCGCAAGACATCGCCGGGTCGCTCCCGCAACGGCGGCAGCGTGATCAGCGCCGTCCGCAGCCGCCGCCAGATCTCAACCGGCAGATGACCGAGCCGCACTTCTTCCTCAAAATCGCGCTCGGTCGTCAAAATGAGCCGGACGTTTACCTTTACCGGGGTTCGCCCCCGCGCCCGAAAATAGTGGCCGTCGTCCACGGCCTTCAGGAGTCGCGCCAACAGCGGCGCGGGCAATTGCTGCGCTTTGATCAACACCAAGGTGCCTCCGTCCGCCTGCCGCAGCTTGCCGTCCCCGCCGTCACCTTCCTCGCCCAACAACACCGTTTCAAACAGATCGGCCGGCACCGTCGCGCAATTGAAAATGAGCAGGGGCCCGCTCGCGCGATTGCTGAACTGATGCACGAGCGACGCGAACAAGTGTTTCTGCGTGCCCGGTTCGCCTTTCACCAACAGCGGCGCGAGATGCCGGCTAAGGTTCACCGCCAGCTCCAGGATCGCCCGCGAGAAGTAATGCCGCGGCGTCGTGTGCGCCGCACCCTGCTGGTCCACGTCGTCCCAACGGTCTCGCCGCGTCGAGAGCAACGCCAGCGTCTCGGGCCGGAGCGCCGCCAGCGGTTCGCCCCAATCCAGTTCGCGCACAAACCGGGGCCCGGCGATGCCGTTGTGCACCGTGCGCCGGAAATTCAGCAGCTTCGCCCCAAGCTCCCCGGCCACGGCCAAGAGCACCCAACATGCGTGCATCTCCGGCGTGCCCGAGATCAACGACACCGACCATTCGTCGTCCGGACCATCCCGCCGGATTCGCGCCAACACCACGCGCAGCTTCGCCAAAATCTCCGGATGGTGCGTGGCGTCGGCCAGCTCCAGCCCGATCACTTGCACGCTCAGCTTCGGATGTAGCTCTTTCAGCGCCTGCCGCGTCCGTTCGCTGTGGTCAGCCCGATGCGGCCGCCCCAGCAAAATCACCCGGTCAAAACTGCGCTCATCGAGCAGGGTCAGGATCGGTCCTTTGTGCCGGCCATCTTCATGCGGATCATGCGCGTAGGGATCGCGCAGTCCGACGAAGGTGATGAGGGTTTGCCGCGCCATCACGGTCTCTTTGCACGGAGCCCAAGCGGCTGCAACGCTCATTGCAGGTATCAATGAAATTTTAAGCCATTGGTTTTGCGCCTCCGGTCCCGCCCCGTGCGCTTGAATCCACCTTATGCCGACCGCCCCGGTCATGCCCGTAGTTACGCGCCGATTTTTGGCGACCGCCGCTTTGTTGTGGACGTTTGCTTTGCCGGCTCAGCCCGTGCCCGCGCCCGCCGAATTCCGCCTGCTGCTCGCCGGTCAGGCCCTCGTTAAACACGACCTCCGCGCTGAGCTGCCGGAGCAGATCCCGGGCATCCGCGCACTGCTGCAAGTCGACGCCCCGCACATCGTCTTCACCAACCTCGAAACTGCGATCCAAGGCAGCTTCGGCGGCGCCAACACCCGCAACACCGAGTTTTTTCACGCCACCGGTCCTGCCGTCGTCGACGGCTTGAAAGAATTTGGTTTCAACCTGTTTGCGACCGGCAACAACCACTCGTGGGATCTCGGGACCGCCGGCATCCTTTCCACCCTCGAAACCCTCGACCAGCGCGGCTTGGTCCACGCCGGCTCGGGTCGCAACTTGGGCGAGGCCTCCGCTCCCGCTTTTCTCAACACCCCGGCCGGTCGCGTTGCCCTCGTCGCATTCGCTTCCGGCAAGGTCCGCACCGGCGGCGGCGCGCAAGCGATGCGTCCCGGCGTCAATGAGGTGCGTCTCGACGCCGAGAAACGTCTCTTCGAGGACGACGTGGCGCGGGTGATCGCCGCCATCAAACTGGCCCGGGAGTTCGCCCCACACGTCATCGTCTACCAACACGACCACTACTGGGAGGAGGACCGCGGACTCACCCCCGATTGGAAAAAAACCTTCGCCCGCGCCTGTCTCGACGCCGGCGGCACCGTCTTTGTTTCCCACGGCGTACCCCAGCTCCACGGCTTGGAGATCTACCGCGGGCGCCCGATCTTCTACGGACTCGGTAGCTTTATCTTTCACACCATCACCGCTCCCGGATTTTATAAACCCGAGGTCTGGCAATCCGTCCTCGCCGATCTGGTGTTCCGCGACGGTCAACTTACCGCGCTGCGCATCCGCCCCGTGCTCCTCAACGAAATGGGCCAAACCGGACCCCGCTTCAACGCCACCCGCGGTGCGCCCCGCGCCGCCACCGGCGCCGACGCCCGCCGGGTCCTCACCGAGTTCGCCACTCTCTCGAAAGGCTACGGCACCGCGTTCCACCTTGGCGACGGTTTCGCTACCGTGGACCTCTCTACGACTCCTTCCCCCACACCCAATTCACCATGAAATCGATCCGCCCACCCACGCTCCTCACCCTTATCACCTGCGGGCTGCTTCCTGCCGCCCTTTCCGCCCAATCACCCACCGCGCCCGCCGCGGCTCCCGCCGCCGCCACGGTCAAACTCGAAACCTTCAACGTCACCGGCACGTTCCTAAAACGCCTGGAGCAGGAGAAAGCCCTGCCCGTCACCATCGTCAACGAGGCCGACCTCAAGGCCCGCGGCGTCGCTACCCCCGCCGAGCTCTTCGCCTCCATCCCTCAAGCCGGCCGTGTTCCGATTTCCGAGAGCCAGGCCTCCGGCGCCGACGCCCGCGGCGACATCGCCACCGTCAGCCTCCGCGGTCTCGGTTCAGGCAACACGCTCGTGCTGCTGAACGGCCGCCGCCTCGCCCCACACCCGATCTCCATGCCCGAAGGCTCCCTCGGCGTCCCCAGCATGGCGACCAACATCAACACCCTGCCGGCCGCCGCCATCGAGCGCATTGAGGTCCTCCGCGACGGCGCCTCCGCTATCTACGGCACCGACGCCACCGCCGGCGTCGTCAATGTCATCCTCAAACGCAACTACGACGGCCTCAGCCTCGCCACCCGTTTCCTCACCACCGAGCAGGGCGGCGGCTCCGAATTGAACGCGTCGCTCTCCGGCGGCTTCGCCTTCAATGGCGGCCGCACCACGCTCGTGATGAATTACGACTTCTTCGACCGGCAGGAAATCCGCAGCTCGCAACGCGACTTCTCCCGCAGCGCCGATTTCCGCACCCGCGCCCCCGCCCCGTGGAACGGTTCCACCGCCGACAACACCGTCGATCTTCGCTCCGACCGCGGCTTCTTCGGCCGCTATCAACGCGGCACCGTCACCGCCGCCAACACCGTCACCGGCTCCCGCCCCGCCATTTTTGATGCCAACCAGATCGCGGCCAACGGCACCTTCTACTTTGTCCCCACCAGCCCCACCGCTACGACCCGCGTGCTGCAAGCGGCCGAGCCCAACCGCGCCCTCACCTCGCCCGTCGGAAACTATTATCTCAACGTAAACGATTTCCGTTACCTGCTCCCCGCCAGCCGCCGCCACAACCTCTACACCTCGCTCGACCACCGCTTCAACGACCGCCTCCAGCTCTTCTCCGATTTCACCTTCTACCGCGCCGATTCCCATAACCAGCGCGAGGCCTCCCGCATCGATTCGACGGCGGACAACAACATCTTCGTCTCCGCCGACAACCCTTACAACCCCTTCGGCTCGCGCTTCTGGAGCCCCACCGGCGCGCCCAACTCCGACGGCACCGCCCGTCTCACCGGCGCGGCTTCGCCGGTCGTCCTCACCCGCGTGACCCTCCCCGAATTCCGCCCCCGCCAAATCGACGTGCGCTCGGAAAACTACCGCGCCCTCGCCGGCCTGCGCGGCACATTCTTCGATACCTGGAACTGGGAAACCGCCGCGGTCTACTCTCGCGCCGAAACCGTCGACCTCGAATCCAATGCCATCAAGGAAAGCCAGCTCCGCGACGCCGCCCAGCGCACCGACGCCACCGCCCTCAATCCGTTCATGACCACCTTCGCCGTCACCAACGGCGTGCTCACCACCAACGGCCAACCTTTCGTCAACCCCGAGTCCGTCGTCGCCCCGCTGCGCGGCACGTTTTATCGCCGCGGCGAGACCACCCTCGGCAGTTGGGATTTCCGCGTCAACGGGACCCTCTTCGACCGCCTTCCCGCCGGCCCGCTCGGCCTCGCCGCCGGCACGGAATATCGCCGCGAGACCTACATCGATTTCCGTGACGCCGAGTCCGGCCGCGTCTCCGCCGCCGACACCCAACGCCTCGGTCTCCAAACTCGCCTGATCGGCGACAATAACTACATCCAAGTCAGCCCCTCCGACAACACCGACGCCAAGCGCAACCTCTCCGCGGTTTTTGCGGAGGTCGCCGTGCCGCTTTACCGCGACCGGGCGGGCGCCTTGCTCCAATCCGCCGAATTCTCCAGCGCCGTCCGCTTCGAACGTTATTCGGACTTCGGCAACACCACCAAGCCCAAGTTCGGCCTCTCGGCGCGGCTCATCGACTGGGTCATGCTCCGCGGTTCTTACAATGAAGCTTTCCGCGCCCCCAACCTCGCCGTCCTCTTCGGTGGCAACGTCCAACGCAGCATCACCGGCATCAACGATGCTTATCGTTTCTCCGTCACCAACGCCTCAGACGACGGCACCACCGGTCGCCGCATCTCGCTCCGCGCCGGCAACAAAGCGCTCAAGCCGGAAGAGGCCAAAACCACGACGTTCGGCTTCGTCATCGAACCGCCCGCCCTCAAAGGCTTTTCGATCGGTTTCGACGTGTGGCAGATCCGCCAGACCGACGCCATCACTCGCCTCGACGCCGCCGACATCATCGTGCAGGACACCGCCCTGCTCCTCGCCGCCAACCGGGCACAGGTCGGCGGTCCGATCGGCAACGTCAACCTGACCACCGCCGGCAGTCCCAACCTAATCCGCAACGCCGTAACCGCCGCCGACACCGCCGCGTTCGCCGCCTACAACGCCACCCGTCCCCGCGATCAACAACGCGCCGCCATCGGCTCCGTCCAGTCGATCTCCGAATCATACCTGAACGCCGCCCGCCGCAACCTCGCCGGCTTCGACTTCCTTGTCGGCTACCGCACACCCAAGACCTCCCTCGGCACCCTGCGCGCCACCGTCGAAGCCGCTTATCTCCGCCAGTTCGAGGAACAGCTCGCCGCCAATGGCCCGTTCACGGACTACGGTTGGCGCGACGGCAACACCCGCTGGAAAGGCACCGCCGGCCTGCAATGGAAACGCGACGATTGGACCGCCACCTGGGTCTCCGATTATACCGGCCGCACCCAAGACAGTTTCCTCCGCACCACCGTCGCCGCCAGCCCCGACATCTCGGCCAACGGCTTCCTCATCGTGAAAGATTCTTGGCTCAGCAAGGCCAGCATCGCCCGCGAGTTCACCGGGAAAAACTGGCTCGGTGGCACCACCGTGCGCGTCGGCGTGAACAACGTCTTCAACGCCGAACCGCCCTTCGGCCTCGGCGCCGCGTCCGATACCGACGGCTACCTCCGCGGCTTCGGCGACCCACGCGGCCGCGCCTACTACCTCGAAGTGAGCCGGAAGTTTTAAACCTCCGCGCTCCCGTCGCATGGCCTCGCCCGATCCCGTGCCGCCCTTCGTCCTGCACCCACCGGTCGGCGACGAAGCTCCGGTCCTGTTCGATTCTCCTCACAGCGGTTTCGACTGGCCGGCGGATTTCCAACCGGCCGCGCCGCGGGACGCGATCCTCACGACGTGCGACCGCTTCGTCGACGAACTCTGGGCCGATGTTCCGGCCGCCGGCGGTACGTTGCTCGCGGCCACCTTTCCCCGCGCTTATATCGATACCAACCGCGCGGAGCAGGATCTCGACCCAGCCGTCCTCGCCACGCCTTGGCCCCAGCCGTTGTCCCCCAGTGACTACAGCCGCCGCGGCATGGGCCTCATCCGCCGTCTCGCGCTGCCCGGCGTGCCCATGGAAACCGCCCCGCTTTCCGTCGCTGCCGTCGAACATCGCCTCACCGCCTATTATCGGCCCTACCGCGGTGCGCTCGTTGCCGCGCTCGACGGGTTGCATCGGCGCCACGGCATCGTCTACCACCTCAACTGCCACTCGATGAAATCGCGCGGCACCGCGATGAACATCGACGCCGACCAACTCCGCCCCGACATCGTCGTGAGCGACCGCCTAGGCACCACGGCCGCCCCGCTGGCGACGCAGTGGCTCGTCGCCCGTTTCCGCGCGGCCGGTTTCAGCGTCAAAATCAACGAACCCTACCGCGGCGGCGACCTCATCGCCGCCACCGGCGCTCCGACCTGGGGCCGGCACAGCATCCAGATCGAAATCAACCGGGCGCTCTACCTCGACGAATCCACTTACGCCCGGCGGCCGGACTTCGCGGCCGTGCGCGCGCGACTCGGAGCCGTCGCCAGCGATTTCTGCGCGTTCACCCGGACTCTCACCGGGCCGGCCCACGCCACGGCACCCGTCGCATGACTGCTCCCGCGCCGCCGCCCTGGTTGCAGCGCGTGCTCAACCGTATCGAGCGCATCGGCAACGCCCTCCCGCATCCGGCCTCGCTCTTCGTTATTTTGAGCGTGCTCGTGGTCCTTGCCTCGTGGGTCTGCCACCAATTCGGCCTCTCCGTCGCCAATCCCCTCACGCAGAAAGTCGTCACCGTCACCAACCTGCTCTCCGTCGAGGGACTGCAACGCCTGATTCTCGGCCTGCTGCCCAACTTCATCAACTTCGCCGCCCTCGGCTCCGTCTTGGTCTGTCTGCTCGGTCTCTCCATCGCCGAACACAGCGGCCTGCTCGGGGCGGTACTCCGACTGATCGTGCACGCCACGCCGCCCCGGCTGTTGACGTTGATCATCGTCTTCGCCGGCACGATGTCGCACACCGCCGGCGACATCGGCTACGTGCTGCTGCTCCCGATGAGCGCCGCGCTCTTCCTCACCGTCGGTCGCCACCCGATCGCCGGCATCGCCGCCGCGTTTTCCGGCGTCTCCGGCGGTTTCGCCGCCAACCTGCTCCTCTCGCCCACCGATGTGATCATCGCCGGCCTCACCCAAGAGGCCGCCCGCCTGATCAATCCCGCCTACGTGGTCACGCCGATGGCCAACTATTTTTTCCTCGGAGCCTCCGTTTTCCTGATCACCGCCGTCGCCACCGTCGTCACCGAGCGCATCGTCGAGCCCCGCCTCGGACGTTACACCGGCACGGTCTTGCCCGAACCCCTCGTCCCGCTCTCACCCGCCGAACACCGGGGTCTGTTTTGGGCCGCCGCCGCTCTACTCGCGCTCGTGGCGGTGGTGGTGGCCGGTTTGCTGCCGAGCGGCGGTTTCCTCCAAGACCCCGCCAAGCCCGGCTTCGTCGGTTCCTACTTCGTGCGGGGGCTGGTATTTTTCATCTTCCTCGTCGGCCTCGTCCCCGGCCTCGCCTACGGTTTCGCGGCGGGCACGATCCGCTCCGACCGCGACATTTATCAGGGCATGCAGAAAAACATGGAGGTCATAGCCGGCTACCTCGTCGTCATTTTCTTCATCGCCCAATTCGTGAATCTCTTCAACTGGACTAACCTTGGCGTGATCCTCGCAGTCAACGGCGCCGACTTGCTCCGCGGTTTCCACTTGGGCCCGATCCCGCTGCTGCTCGGCCTCGTGCTGCTCACCTCCAGCATCGATCTCATGATCGGCTCCGCCGCCGGCAAATGGGCCCTGCTCGCCCCGATCTTCGTTCCCATGTTCATGCTGCTCGGCTACTCGCCCGAGCTCACCCAAGCCGCCTACCGCATCGGCGATAGCTGCACCAACATCATCACGCCGCTCATGTCGAATTTCGCGTTGGTCCTGATGTTCGTGCAACGCTACGAACCACGCGCCGGCATCGGCACGATGACCGCAACGATGCTGCCCTACTCGGTCTGCTTTCTCATCTCGTGGTCGCTCCTCTTGGTGACGTGGGTCCTCCTCGGCTGGCCCGTCGGCCCCGGTGCCCCGCTGTTTTTGCCGACGCCGTAAGCGCAGGCGACTTTTCCCGTCGGGCTTTTTCTTGGCACGAACGCGACCCGCTGTTGTCGTCCCGCCATGTTCACCATCATCGGCGGCGACGGCAAAGAATACGGTCCGGCTACGGCGGAACAGCTGCGTAGCTGGATCAACGCCGGTCGCGCCAATCTCGAGACCAAGGCCAAACTCGCCGGCGAAGCGGAGTTCCGCCGCCTCGGCGACTTCCCCGAGTTCGGCGGTCCCGCTACCCCCGCCGAACCCCCGCCGCTCACGGGTAACTTCGATCCCGCCCCCGCCTCCGCGCCGACCGCAGGGACCGCCGTCGCCGCGGTCGAACTCACGCCCGCCGACCGCCTCACCCGCCTCTTTGCCGTGTTGATTGATAACGTCATCTTGGCCCTCTGCGTCTTGCCCGGTGCCGTCTTGCTGGGCAGTGCGTTTTTCCAAATCGTCATCGACGCCAGTCGCGGTATCCAACCCGACTTTACCGACATCGAACCCGGTCGCCTTTTGCTCGGCGCAGCGTTGATCGGACTCGGCGCATTTTCTCTCTTAATCGTCCAAATTGTCATGCTTTCGATGCGTGGCCAAACGATCGGCAAACGCCTGCTCGGCATCCGCATCGTGCGCTTTGGCGACGGGAGTAATCCGGGTTTCGTTCGCGCTTGGCTTTTGCGTTCCGTGGGCGTCGGACTTATCGGGACGCTCACTGCCCTCATACTTCCGATGTTGGGCAATTTGTTCTCGATCGTGAACTACGGCCTCATCTTTCGCGCCGACCGCCGCTGCCTGCACGACCTCATCGCCGACACCAAAGTGGTGAAGGCCTGAGCCGCCGCGCATCGGCGCTTAAACCACCCGGTCGGTCATCGTCCCGCCGTTTTCAAACGCCGCGAGATTCGCGAGGAAGTGCCGCACGATCGTCTCGTCCTGATCGTGCCGGCCACCCGCAGTGTGTGGCGTGATGTAACAGTTGGGCGTCGTCCACAGCTCGTGCTCCGGCGGGAGCGGCTCGGGCTCCGTCACATCGAGGTAGGCCGAAGCGATCTTCCCCGTGCGCAACGCCTCGGCGAGCGCGGGCTGATCCACCGTGCTACCACGACCGACGTTGTAGAATTTCGCGGTCGGCTTGCAGCACGCGAGACGGCGGGAATTGACGTATAGGTTGGTCGCCGGATTCGCCGGCAGGATGTTCACGATGTGATCGGCCAGCGGCAGCACGCGCGTGAGCTCGGTCTCGGCCACGACCCGCACGCTCGTCTCGCTGCGCGCCTGGCGGCGGAGCGCGTAAAACGTCATCCCAAAGGGCGCGAGCAACTCGGTCAGCCGCCGACCGATCGCCCCGTAGCCAAGCAGTAAAACCGTCTGCCCGGTGAGCAGACGCGAGTGGTAGCGCCGCTCTTCATAATGCCACGAGCGGTCCGTGAGCTGATCCCGGTGTGACGGCAAAATCTGGCGGCCAAATGCGAGCATCATCGCCATGACGTGTTGCGCGCAGGGATCGGCAAAGACCCCCGAGGCATTCGTAAACGCGGCGCCCCGGGCGCGAAATTCCTCCAGAAATTCCGGCGTGTCGTAGCGCGTGTAACCTGCCGTCGAGACCTCGACCCACTTCAGGCGCGACTGCCGCAGGCAATCCGTCGGGTCAGGCTGGCCAAAGGCGATGTCCGCCTCCGCCAACGCCGGGTCGGGCTCGCCCGCCGCGAGCACCGAGGTGCTGGTCGTCGCCGCCGTGATGAGCCGGTGGGCGCGGGTGCCGTCGTGCAGCAGTTGGGTCGCGGCGGGGTTAAATTTTCCGTTGGTCCAGATTGTTAGGCTCATGAAAAAATCGGTCGGTCACTCGGTCTCGTTGAACTCGCAGAGCGTGTGCACGTTCAGCCCGGCGGCGCGCAGCTTCGCGGAACCGCCCAGCTCTGGCAGATCGATGATGCCCGCCACGCCCACGACTTCGCCGCCCAGCCGGCGGAAAAGCTCCGTCGCCGCCAGCAACGTGCCGCCGGTCGCGATCAGATCGTCCAAGATCAAAATACGGTCTCCCGCCTTGCACGCATCGGCGTGGATCTCGACCGTCGCCGTGCCGTATTCGAGGGCGTAATCGGCCGAGATCGTTTTGTGCGGGAGTTTGCCCTTTTTGCGCACGAGCACGAACGGCTTGTGCAACTGGTAGGCCAGCGCGCCGCCCACAATGAAACCGCGCGCGTCCACCGCCGCGATCAGATCGATCCGCTGCTGCGTGCAATCGATCGCGAAGGCCTCCACCATCACGCGGAACGCCTCGGGATCATGAAAGAGCGTGGTCACATCGCGAAAGTTGATGCCGTCCTTGGGCCAGCCCCGGATGGTGCGGACGCGGGCTTTGAGAAAATCGGAGAGCGTGAGCTTAGTCATGAGACGGAAAGATTGCGCCTTTGAGACCGCCGCGTTGCGAGCAAAGAAACGAGGGTTCCGCCGCGCCCACCGTGCCGCGTCGCTTAGGCCGATTCTTCACCGAGATTTTCGGCCGCCGCGAGCAGGGCCCGGCGCGGGCCGATCCGACCCTGTAAATCCGTCAACAGCTCGGTGTGTTCGCGCGCCTCCCCATCATCCACGTGGACCAAGCCCTCGGCAAACGGCGGCACCCGGTCGCCCGCATCCGCCCACCGCGGCCACGCCGTGCCGACCCAGGCCGGGTGGTTCATCGCCCGTTCGAACGCCGCCCGACCCCGGGCCAGCATCCGCTCCACCGTCGTCTGACCGACCGGTTCACCGGCCCGGCCCGGCCCGGTAAACGCCCCGCCCGTCCAGCCAAATTCACCCGCCAACACCGGCATACCCTGCGCCTCGTGGCTGGCCTCGATCCGTTCCCAAAGCGTTTCCCGCATCTCGTTCACCGAGACCACGTCGACGTGCGGCGCGGCGCACTCGGCCAAAATCGCCGCTCCCGGCCCTCCGTCGAACCGGCAGCCCAACACCAGGTGGTTAGGATCGTGCCGCCGGATCGCCGCCGCCGTGACCGAAAAATACCGGCGCGCAAATTCCCGCGCGAACCGTTCCTGATCCCGCCGGTAACCCGGGCTGACCAACGCCACCTCGGCCCGCGTGAGTTGCCGCAACGCCTCTTTGTTGGGCAACTCGGCATCCCACGCGCGGGCCAGCGTCGAGAGTTCCCCGCTATGCGCCGCGAGGGTGAACTCCCACGCCGCATGGTACGCCGGAAAACTCGGCTCCAGGCTCAGGCAAATCTGCAACAACGTCGGCCGCTCCACCCGCACCGTGCCCTCGGGATCAAAGCCGTTTTCCCCGTCGGGCTGGGCCCAGTTCAAAGCATGGTCGGTAAAATAGCCGATCAGGTCCCGGCTGAGCGCCCGCCGCGCACACCGCTCCTCCGCGCGCCGATCGCACGCCTCCACCCAACGCGGATCAAACACATCCGGCACGCGCGCCCCCGCATCCCGGATCATCAGATCCGGTCGCACGCGGCCGAAATCCAACAGCTCAAGATCCGCCATGCCGCGGTCGCAAAACTCCGGGCCCGTCCACGCGCCGAGCGTATTGCACCGCCAGGCGTGCAACCGCACCAGCACCGTCTCGACGAAGTCCTGCGGGGCGGCCGCCCCATACCGCGACTCCACCGCCGCCGCGTAAGGCCCGGGCGCCGCCGGCCGGCCACCCAACGCACCGGAGCGGTTCACGCCATTCACGCCGCGACTGAAAAACGCCCCGTCCCTCGGGTCGATCAACCACCACTGCCCCGCCCGCGTCTGCCCGACGCGAAAGTAGCCGGGGATGCCCCGGACCGTCTCGGGTTTGAAATCCTGGAGAGTGATTTGCGGGGCCGTAACCTCGCGCGCTTGGGACATAAATGCGCACCTTGCCCCGCTCCGTTTCAAAAGAAAAGCGCGCAGTGCGCCTCAGCGCGCTTTCACCGCCGCGTGCCCCGGCCCGGGCGCGGTTTTTCCCGGCACCCAACGGCCCTCGATCAACACCGTCTTCGGATTCTGCGGCCGACCGAATTCATTGGCGTGCAGTTGCTCGACCACCAGGTCCACCGCCGCCGCGCCCACCCGCTCGCCATTCTGGTCGATCCCCGCGCAGCCCGGCGCGGCCGCCGTGAGATCCAGATGCGCGACCCCAAAAACTCGGCTCGGTGCCTCCCGTGGATGCAAGGGGTAATACCAACGTCACATGAGATTTAGACTTTTGTAGGCCGTCCGCTGGCGGACGCACCGAGCGCCTGCAAGCAGGCGGCCTACGACGGAAAGTCTAAAAACCAAACGGCGCTGAGGTAATCGGTTGGCTTGAAAAAACCGAACTGCGGCGCGGTCCTCGTTGCGTTTCTTTCCCTTAATTTTTCTGCTGCTTTTAGTGCGGTGATCCGGGGCCGACCCTTCACTCTCTCCATGAAATAATCGACCCGCCTGCCGGCAGCATCGTCGTGCGCTACTTGTTTTCTCCATGAAACTACCCCTCCTCCGTTCTCGTTCTGCTGGCGCCGTGGTCGGCTTGGCCGCTGCGCTGATTTTGTCATGCGCGCCCTTGCGGGCCGCCCAAAGTTACCCCGAGCCTGCGGGTGCGGACCACGCCGGGTTTGTCCCCATCTTCGACGGCAAGACGCTGACGGATTGGGCTGCCGACCCGAAGTATTGGCGGATTGAGGACGGCATGCTCGTTGGCTTCGTCACTCCGGAGACGCTGCTCAAGGCGAACACGTTTGCGATTTGGCGAGGAGGGGCTCCCGCCGATTTTGAGCTGAAGGTCGAGTATCGTATCAGCGCCGCCGGTAACAGTGGTATCAACTACCGCAGCGTGGAGCTTCCGACGCCGGCGTTCGCGTTGAAAGGTTACCAATGCGATATCGACGGCGCCAGTCGCCACACGGGTAATAACTACGAGGAGCGCGGCCGGACCTTTCTCGCGGTGCGCGGCCAGATCACCCGCGCTATGCCCGACGCGAAGCGCGCCATCATCGGCCGCCTCGGCGAGAAAGACGCCCTCGCGGCGTTGGTGAAGAAAGAGGATTGGAACCAGGTTCACCTGATCATCCGCGGTAACGTTTTCACGCACCTCGTGAACGGGCAGGTGATGAGCGTCGTCGTCGACGAAGATCCTGCCGCGCGCGGGGCCTCCGGCTTGATCGGGGTGCAGGTCCATGTCGGACCACCCATGAAGGTGGAGTATCGCAACTTCCTCTTAAAGACGCTTCCGGTCATTGGGCCGGCGCCGACCAAATAATTGCTTTCGATTTCTTTTTGTTTTGGAAGCGCCCACCCGACTCCGGTTTCGTCGCCTTGACGGAAAACCCCTCCCGGATTCGATCCCCCTGAAAATCCAGTCCACTATCAATAACCGATTCCTCCTGGCGACTCGACGGCGTCGATCTCCTGTCCTACCTCACGGGCGAACAATCCGCGCATCCGCACCAAACCCTTTACTGGCGCTGCGGCCCGCAATGCGCCGCCTCCACGGCCGATCTGAAACTCGTCGTCGCCGAGGGCAGCAGCGGCCAGCCCGAACTCTACGACCTCGCCACCAACATCGGTGAATCCATGAACCTCGCCGCCGCCCAGCCCGCCAAGGTGAAGGAACTCCAATCTCTCTGGGACAAATGGAGCGCCGAGCAAGCCGACCCCAGCACCCCCGACTCTCCCGCCGGCAAAGCTAAGAAAAACAACAAAAAGAAAAACTCCGCCAAGTAGCCTCACCCCTGCCTCATCCACTCTCACTCGCATACCGCTTCCGCTCGCCCTCCACCTACACCATGCACCGCCTGCCACGTATCCGCACCTTCCCCACGCTCCTCGCGCTCGTCCCCGTCGCCCTCCTTGCCGCCGCCTCCACCCTCCCCGCCCAACCCGCCGCCCCGGCCTCCTCCACGCCCGCCATCACCGCAGCGACCGCCAGCGTCCAAGGCCGCGTGCAAAACGCCGCCACCGGCGACTACCTTGAACGCGTCCGCCTCCGCGTCCTCGGCACCTCCCTCGAGACCTTCACCGACGCCGACGGTTTCTACCGCCTCACCAACCTCCCGCCCGGCACGCACCGGATCGAGATTTTCTACACCAGCCTGCCCACCCAGGTCGCCACCCTCACCGTCCGTTCCAGCACCACCACGCCCCTCGACCTCACCTTCCCCTCCGCTTCCGCGCCCACCTCCGCCACTTCCACCGGCCCCGTTACCCTCACCGAGTTCGTCGTCGCCACCTCGCGCGAGATGAGCGGCGCCGCCCGCGCCATCAACGAGCAGCGCTTCGCCCCCAACGTCCGCCAGGTCGTCTCCACCGACGAATTCGGCGACGTCGCCGAAGGTAACGTGGCCGAGTTCGTCAAGTTTCTCCCAGGCGTGAACATCGACTACGCAGGCGGCAACGCCCGCGATATCTCCCTCAACGGCGTCCCCGGCGACTACGTGCCCGTCACCCTCGATGGCTTCAGCCTCGCCAGCGCCGTCGGTGGCGGCGCCGGCGGCACCAATCGCTCCGTCGGCCTCGACCAGGTCTCGATCAACAACCTCTCCCGCATCGAGGTCTCGTTTTCCCCCACGCCCGAATCCCAGGGCGGCGCCCTCGCCGGCTCCGTGAATCTCGTCCCGCGCAGCTCCTTCGAACGCGCCCGCGCCGCCGGCAATTTCAGCACCTACGTGATGATGCGCGACAACGCCCGCGATTGGAACCGCTCCCCGGCCCCGCGCCATCCCACGCGTAAGATCCACCCCGGCGCCGATCTTTCCTACGTCGCCCCCGTCAGCAAAACCTTCGGCTTCTCCCTCTCCGCCGGCTTCAACCGCCAATACTCCGGCGAGCCCCTCATCCAAAACACCTGGCGCGGGACCCAGGCCGCCACCAACGGCGTCGCCTTCCCCCACACCTCGTTCGACCGCCCTTACCTCTCGACCTTTGCCATCCGTAACAGCGGTAAAGATACGAAGCGCTCCTCCTTCGGTTTCACGGTGGATTACAAACTCACGCCCCACGACCGCTTCTCGTTTTCCCTCCAAGCCTCCACCTTCGACGTTCTCATCAACCACAACCAGCTCACGTTTAACGTGAATCGCGTCGCCCCCGGCGACTTCACCACCACGTCCACCAAGGGCGCCGCCGGCCTCGGCGATCTCCAGCTCCTCACCACGGGCGCCGACCGTTCCAACTACACTTACATGCCCTCGCTCATCTGGCGCCACGACGGCCCCGTCTGGAAAAGCGAGGCCGGCTACTCCCACTCCCGCGCCGGCAATCGCAACGAAAACCTCCGCTCCGGTTTCTTCGACACCACCACCGCCCGCCGCACCGGCGTCACCGTCTCCTTTGCCGATATCAATTACCTGCGCCCCGGCACCCTCACCGTCACCGACGCCGCTGGCGCTCCCGTCAACCCCTACTCCTTGGACAGCTACGTCCTCACCGCCGCCAGCGGTAACACCCGCGCCACGGACGACACCAAACGCACCGCCTACGCCAACCTTCGTCGCGATTTCTTCGGCCGCGTCCCGTTCTCCCTCCGCGCCGGACTCGATTTCCGCGAAGCCATCCGCGATCAACGCGCTGGCACGCCCGCCTTCGCCTACCTCGGCCGCGACGGCGTCGCCAGCACCGCCCCCTCTGCCACCAGCGACGACCGCGCCACTCCTTTCCTCGACCCCAGTTTTTCCAGTCGCGTCCCTCACTACGGCTTCCCGTCGTTCGGCGGCGTCAGCAGCGAAAAATTCTACGAGCACTTCCTCGCCAACCCCAACCAGTTCACCACGGTCGCCAACGCCACCTACCGCTCCGAGGTCAACCTCTCCAAGCGCGCCGCCGAACTCGTCTCCGCCGCCTACCTCCGCGCCGATCTCGCCCTCCTTGCCAACCGCCTCAAACTCGTCGGCGGCGTCCGCCTCGAGCAGACCAACATCGAGGCCGAGGGCCCGCTCACCGATCCCACGCGCAACATCCAGCGCGACTCCGCCGGCCGCCCCGTCCTCGGCGCCAACGGCCTCCCCGTCGCCCTCGTCCCCGCGTCCAACGCCCTCGGCGTCTCCCGCCTCACCTTCCTCGACCGCGGCGCCCAGTCCGAGAAGGAATACCTCCGCTGGTTCCCCAGCCTCAACGCCAGCTTCAACGTCCGCGAAAACCTCATCGCCCGCGCCGCCGTTTATACGTCCATCGGCCGCCCCGACTTCAACCAATACGCCGGCGGCATCATCCTTCCGGATCCGGAGAACCCCACGCCCAACGACCAGATCACCGTCAGCAACATCGCGATCAAACCTTGGAGCGCCCGCTCGTTCACCACGCGCCTCGAATACTATTTCGCCGGCGTCGGCCAGTTCTCCGTCGGCGCGTTCCGCCGCGATTTCGAAAACTTCTTCGGCAACACCATCCTCACCCCGTCCCCCGAGTTCCTCGAGCTCTACAACCTCGATCCCAGCGTCTACAGCGCCTACCCCGTCGCCACCCAATACAACATCACCAGCACCGTGCGCATGCAGGGCATCGACGTCGGCTACAAGCAGGCCCTCACCTTCCTCCCGCAGTGGGCGCGCGGCGTCCAGGTCTTTGCCAACGGCAGCACGCAACGCCTCCTCGGCCCCGCCGCCACCAATTTCCCCGGCTTCGTCCCGCGCACCGCCAGCTGGGGCGTGAGTCTCAACCGTCCCGGCTACAGTCTCCGCGCCAATTGGAACTACCGCGGTCGCCAGCGCCGCAACGCCATCGCCGCCGGCCCCAGCATCGAGCCCGGCACCTTCGTTTGGTGGTCGAAGCGCCTCTACCTCGATCTCAGCGCCGACTACACGTTCTACAAACGCTTCGCCGTGTTCGCCAGCCTCCGCAACGTCGGCGACGCCCCCGACGACATCGAGGTCC
The DNA here is from genome assembly GCA_044356555.1 of Opitutaceae bacterium. Taxonomy (GTDB): domain Bacteria; phylum Verrucomicrobiota; class Verrucomicrobiia; order Opitutales; family Opitutaceae; genus Tous-C4FEB. The sequence continues at coordinate 59,032 of JBIKWB010000019.1, forward strand.
ACGGCCCCAGCACTCCCGCCCACGCCCAATTCCGCCAACGCATCGAATTCGGCTCGCTCTGGCAATTCGGCATCAAGGGCAGCTTTTAACGCGGCACGGCCGTCCCGCCCTCGGGTCTTATAAACCCCTCCCGGATCCGATCCCCCTGAAAATCCAGTTTTCGATCGGCTAGCCGCTAAGGCACGGAATAGGGAATGCGCACACCCGGTTCCTTCGGAGAAAAGTCCTTTGAGTTTCGCGTCACGAGCAGGCAGCTGTTTGCACGCGCCGTTGCCCAGACGATTGCGTCAGGTAATCGAACTCGAAATTGCTTTCGAATGAGCACGGCCGCTGCGGCGACCTCGACTGAAAGTGGGTGGATCGTGAAGGTGGCGAGAAATTCCCGACAGCCCTTTTCCTCCTCAGGGGTATCCGCACCGGTCATGACCTCCATCCATGAGATGATGCTGATTTCTCGTTGAGCATACCGATCCAGTTCACGTCTCGCTTGGTCGAGACCTTGCAGGTAATCGATCAGCACGTCGCTATCGATGATGGCCCTCATCGTTCGCTCCATTCTGAACGGAGCTTTTCCACGAATTTCCGGCTCTCAATGCGTTTGCTTTTCCAGATGCCGAATCCGGCATCCTTCCGCGGCGTCGATGATTCCTTGAGCAGGCGATCGACCGCGCGTCGAACCGCTTCGGCGCGTGAGATATTTTGCTGCGCACAAAGATGTGCCAGTGCGTCGAGCTGCTTTTCGGGAATATCTACAATCGTTCTCATCGCGGCATCACTCATCGTCATCATGGTATCTTCAAGCGAAAAAAGGGCCAACCAGGCGCCAGCGCCAACGACCACGGCTGTCCCGCCGGGTGCTACTGAGGATTTCAAAATGAACCTAGAATCCGCCGCAGCCCAACCCACCAAAATCATTAACCACGGATGCACATAATCTAATCCGGATAAAGCCGTGGAAGCGACTTCACCTCAGGCGTGAGTCGTTCGCTCCTCCTATCGGTTTGGGATCCGGGTCCATTCAGGTCTAGCAGTGGTTCATCGGCTGTTTTTAAGCCGAGCCGAAGCGCCGAGCCGAAACGGTCAATTTTTGCACTTCGTCATTTTCTCTGCTGAGCACAAAGTGCAAACCTTACCCCTTTTCGATCCCCCCTGCATCGGCATCTCCGAACGGTAGGAGCGGGTTTACCCCGCGATCCACGCCCCGCCTCCTCCATCGCCGACCCCGCCGCCATCTTGACTACGACCGCGACGACAGAAACCTAGCACTCATGCGCACGAACAACCCTCTCCGCCGATCTACGATAGACGGTAAACCCCGCAAAACCGGGACCGGCTCCACCGCGGTTTTCGCCGCGAAGCTCCGTAAGAAATGGCAGTTCGCATCGGACGCCATCGGTATGGTTGATGGACCGAGAGATTTGTCTCGGCGCAAGGGCCTGAGTGGCTGAGCCGCGTTACATCGTCGATGCCGGGCCTATCATCGCCGCGCTCAATCGCCGCGACGAATTTCATGTCTGGGCGAAATCGGTTTTCGCCTCCCTTGGAGAGCCTCCAGTCACCTGCGAGGCCGTGCTCACCGAAGTGTGTTGGCACCTGCGCGATTCACCAGATGCCGTAGCGCGTGTGCTCGAAATGCCGTCCCGCGGTGATTTGTTGCTTTTCCCCGTCGCCGAAACCGAGGGGGTCGCACTCGCCGGACTCGTCCGAAAATACGGCAAGCAAATGGATCTCGCTGACGCAGGGATTGTCCGTCTGGCGGAGATTTTCCCGAAAGCCAAAGTGATCACCACCGACGTGCGCGACTTCCGCATCTATCGCCGCAATCGCAATGATCCGATCCCGCTCATCCACCCGTAGCTCTCCCGGCACATGCGCGCAGGCCCTACGGGGCACAGGTCCAAGCTGAAAAAGATCGCTGCCCGCTGGCTTGTCTGAAATCGCTTTAACACCGCCCACTCCGCCGTCCCCACCGACGACACAGAAGCCACCCGACGCCGCCACGACCGCCGGGAACCCTGGCCACACGCTGTCGGCCAATCCCGCCTCAACTCCAAAATCGATTCCCCAAAAACAGGCCGTCCCACCCTCGACCTCCGCCGCCCCGCCGCGCAGGCTAGGTAGTACAACTAACAAAACACGGCCAGACCCGAATGGCGCTAAGTTAAGGCAGATTGTTACCGGTTCGTAACACGGCGGTGAGAGGCTGGCTGGCAGAGTGGAGCGATGGCGAAAACCATCATCGGCGAGGCGGTGGAATCGGGCGCGGCCGAAAGGGCCGAAGGCCGTGTGACGGGCGAACGATTGCGGAAGAAGGCAAAGAATCTGGACGGCTTGGCGCGATTGGTCGGCGGGTTCATCCCGCCGGAGATCTTCGCGGGTGAGCGCGATCGGGTCTACAGCCCATGGGTCACGTTTGTGGCGTTTCTCGGGCAGGTGCTCACGCGCGAGAGCGCCTGCCGGAATGCGGTGCGCCAGGTGCAGGCCTGGTGCCTGGCCGAGCGACGGCCCGTGCCGGACGAGAACACCAGCGGGTATTGTCAGGCGAGGGCCCGGCTCGATCTGGATCAGCTGAAAGAGGCCCACGAGCACCTGATACAGTGGTTCGCCGGCTCAGGCGCACCGGCGAGCTGGCTCGGGCGTCAGGTCCGCGTGCTGGACGGTTGCGGTGTGTCGATGCCCGACACCGCCCAGAACCGGGAACGGTGGCCCTATGCCGGAGGGCAAAAACCGGGTTGCGGATTCCCGACGGCGCAACTCGTCGGTCTGTTCTCGTCTGTTCTCGTTGGCCACGGGCCAACTGACGCGGTTTGCTTTCGCTGACTGGAAAGCTCACGAGATCCCGTTGGCTCGGCAGTTGGTGCCGTGGATCGAACCCAAAGAGATCGTGCTGGCCGACCGGGGTTTCTGCGGCTGGGGCTTCATCGCGCTGTTGCAGCGCAAACAAGCCGACGTGGTGCTGCGACTCCATCAGCTCCGACGCCCGCAGCGCGGCCGCGTCACTTGGCCGAAGCCCCAGCGCAGCAGCGACACGTGGGACCAGAGCCTTTGGGCCGAGCTGCCCGACGAACTCGCCTTGCGGATGGTCACTTTCCTGGTCGATGTGAAGGGCTTCCGGACCAAGGAGGTCACCGTCGTCACGACGCTTCTGGACGAAGAAAAATACCCCGACGCAGCCATCGCCGAACTCTACCGCCGGCGTTGGGCGGTGGAACTCTTCTTCCGTGAAATCAAAACGGCGTTGGGGCTCGACGTGCTCCGCTGCCAGTCGCCCGAGCTGATCGAAAAAGAGGTCTGGATGCAGGTGATCGCCTACAACGTGATCCGCGCTCTGATGTGCGAGGCGGCCAAAGTTCATCGCGTTGCGGTCGATCAGCTCAGCTTCAAAGGCACTGTCGCCACCCTGCGCTAGTGGACTCCGCTGCTTGCTCCGGCTCTGTTCGTCTCCCGGCTCGCTCGCCGGGAACTGCTTCGCGTCATCGCCGCCGATCTCGTGCCCCGCCGGCCTGACCGCTCCGAACCCCGCGCCGTCAAACGCCGCCCCAAGAGCTACCAATTGCTCTCAAAACCTAGACATGAAATGGTCGTCTCCCCCTCAAGAAATCAAAAATAACCGCCCTTAACTTAGCGCCATTCCGGCCAGACCCCTTTTCGCCCCCCCCCTGCAGGCCGTTTTTAAGCCGAACCGAAGAAGTAGGTTTGCCCCCCTTCGGATCGCTCCCCCCGTTACGGCAGCTCGTAAATCTCAACCAGCGCTTCACCCACGCCGCCATCAGCGCCGGACACTTGAACGGTATAGCCTCCTGCTGCCAATGATACCGCGATGGCCGCATCTCTGCTGCCTGCAGTCAGGCCGAAAGCTCCGACGGAGGAAAACGCGGTCGAGAGGGTCGCAGCCCAATTATCGTTTTCGCCGATCTTGGTGGAACCTTGGTAAATCTCTAGTTTGGGGTCGGCCAATACACTCGGCACCCCGAAGACGCCCAAGGTTGGTCCTACGGCGCGGATTAACAGGTTGCGTTTGCCTTCACCCGACAGGCTGAAACCAGCGATCAAGATGTTCGCCCCTGTGCCAACTCGGTTGCGGGCGGACAAACTGGTAAATCTTTGGGCATCGCCGCTGCCCACATCATAACCTTCAACCAGCACGGCTCCGGCGGCGGGACCGGAGACGTGAGCGGTCCTGCCGCCGTTAATGGAGGCAACCAAAGCAGCATCGAGACTGGTCGCCGAGGCGTAGGCAAATGCACCCGCTGAGGTGAAGGTGGCGGCCAGACTCGGACTCCCGCCCCAATTATCGTTGGAGGTAGTCAGGGTCAGACCGCTGTACAGATCGAGCTTCGGGTCCACCATGGTCTCGGGCACGCCGAACGCGCCGAGCGTAGGACCAGCAGCGCGGAGTAGTACGTTCTTGGCTCCGCCCGACATGGTGAACCCAACGATTAAAATTTGATTGGCCGCGAGCGCCGTTCGCACCGCTAGGCTGTATAAGCGAGGCGCAAGAATTTTGAGTTCGATCGGATTACTGGTAACAGAACCCGCACTGTTGGTCACTACTACGGTATAGCTCCCAGCGTCTGTAGTTTGCGTCGATGCGATGGTGTAGGTAGAAGACGTCGCTCCGCTGATGGAGGAACCGTCTTTCTTCCATTGGTAAGCGAAAGGGGATGTTCCACTGGCTACTGCAGAGAAGCTCGCTGCGCCGCCAGAGATGACGGTGCTTGAGCTCGGCTGCGTCGTAATCGCTGGTGCAAATGCGAGCGTGGCGGCATCAGAAAGGAGTCCTTTGTAAACATTCACCGCTGTGCTGCGATTGGTTATCGTGCCATCGCCCAACCGACCGAAAAGATTGTAACCCATCGCCCACAGCGTGCCGTCGGTCTTCACGTACATCGTGTGATCGTCGCCCGCAGCTACGCTGGCCACGCCCGTGGCCACTCGCACCGCCGAGCTGCGATTGGTCGTCGTGCCGTCGCCCAACTGGCCGAAGAGATTATAGCCCATCGCCCACAGTGTGCCGTCGGTTTTCACGTGCATCGTGTGCATGCGGCCAGCCGACACGCGGGCCACGCCCGTGGCCACTCGCACCGCCGAGCTGCGATTGGTCGTCGTGCCATCGCCCAACTGACCGAAAAGATTGTAGCCCATCGCCCACAGCGTGCCGTCGGTCTTCACGTACATCGTGTGATCGCCGCCAGTGGCCACGCTGGCCACGCCCGTGGCCACTCGCACCGCCGAGCTGCGATTGGTCGTCGTGCCGTCGCCCAACTGGCCGTAGCGATTGTCTCCCATCGCCCACAGTGTGCCATCGGTCTTCACGTACATCGTGTGCACGCGGCCGGCGGCCACGCTGGCCACGCCCGTGGCCACTTGCACCGGCGTATTGCTCGTGAGATTTCCGCCGTCACCCAGTTGTCCTTGCGCATTCGAACCCGTGGCCCAGAGCGTGCCGTCGGTCTTCACGTACATCGTATGATCGGCGCCGGCGGCCACGCTGGCCACGCCCGTGGTCACTCGCACCGGTGTGCGGCGGAACTCGACGTTGGCGTCCTTGCCGTCGCCCAACTGGCCGTTTCCTTTGTATCCCATCGCCCACAGCGTGCCGTCGGTCTCCACGTACATCGTGTGCACGCGGCCGGCGGCCACGCTGGCCACGCCCGTGGCCACTTGCACCGCCGAGCTGCGATGGGTCATCGTGCCGTCGCCCAACTGACCGAAAAGATTGTAGCCCATCGCCCACAGCGTGCCGCCTGCCTTGATGAACATCGTGTGATCGCCGCCACCCGACACAGCGCTGATCCTAGTGGCAACATTCCTGACCGCTGCTTGGTAAGATCCGCCGTCGGATAATTTCACGCCGCTGATTGTCAGAGAGCTTCCGGTGGCTCCAGCCACTTCACTCCCGTCTTTGTACCATTGGTAAGCCAGTGGCGCAGTGCCAGTCGCCGCCACCGTAAAGGTAACGTTGCCGCCGGGTGTTCCGGTCTGGCTTGTCGGCTGAGTGGTGAAGGCAGGCTCCACTTGCCCCGCGGCCAAAGTCATGGAGGCCAGCAAGAAGACGAGGAGCCGTAGGGTTACTGCCATGCCGCAAAAAAATATTGCGTGGGGAAATTTACAATCCTGTTCCCAGGAGCCGCTGGATTGATCCCCGTCGCAATACATACTCGCGGCATAAAACCTAGATTTTTAGAAGCAGCTTTAACCAAGGCCTATCCCCCCTATCTGGACCCGAGAAGTCCCGAATGCCTTTGGCGAAGCGCCCGTCACCTGCGAGATCGTGCGGGCCGAAGCCTGCTACCTCCTCGCCAACTCCCCGCGGGCCGTCGACCTCTTGCTCGCGTGGCCGGGGCAAGGCCGGGTGATCGTTGAGCCCGTGCTCGACGGGAAAGCCGAACAGATTCGCACTGCGGTCGCGAACGATTGGCCAACGATGGACGCGGCCGACGGCTGTGTCCTCCAACTCGCCGAACGCTTCCCGAACGCTTCCCGAAAGCCAAAGTGATCACCACCGACGTACGCTACTTCGGCATCTGTCGCCGCAATCGCAATGATCCGATCCCGCTCATCCACCCGTAGCTCTCCCGGCACATGCGCGCCCTGCCCTAAGGGGCACAGGTCTAGGAAGAAAAAGATCGCCGCCCGCTGGCACGTCTGGAACCGTTTCGACGCTCCTACCCCGCCGTCCTTACCGACGACAAAGAAGCCACCCAACGCCGCCACGACCGCTGGGAACTCTGGCCCCCCAACTGTCGGCCAATCCCACCTCAGCTCCAAAATCGATTCCCCGAAAACAGGCCGTCTCACCCTCAACCTCCGCCGCCACGCCGCGCAGGCCCGGGAGTACAACTAACAAAACACGGCCAGCCCCCTTTTTCGCACTCTAGTCAGCCCAAAAACATGAATCCAGAAACAACAAAGTTTTCGATCACAGACTGGCTACAGGTTCAAACGCTGTATCCGAACCATTATTGGGCGGTACCTGTTTTGGCGTCAGTGACCCTACTAATTATAGTAGCCATCTTGATTAGAATTAAGTCGAAAACTACTGAGAAATTATCTGAATCAAAGGAGATTAACTCTAGCCTTCAACTTGAAGTTGAGCAGCTAAAGACGAGGTATAAAGACGTAATCGACCTTGATGCCACCAAGTCCCGATTAATCGTAGAGATAAAGGTGCTTGAAGCTAAATTTAAGGCGAGTGAATCAGAGTCGAGCGCATCCGCCGAAAAATTAAATTCCCTCAAGAACCAGATAAAAATCTATCAAGAAGACTTAACCCTCATCGAATACGGGTTTTACAAAAAACATTACGATTACGATATATCGGCTAGGTTCAAAGATGCCATTGAAACTGTACGCGAAAAACAAAAGGCTTTAATCAGCAGCGAGCGAGCTGTTCAAGGCGACAAGGAGTGGAAAATTAATGGCAGCGACAGCGAAGGCGCTAAGATGATCAAACGCCTTGAAAAGTTGATGCTGCGCGCTTTCAACGGCGACTCAGACTCGATCATTTCAAATATCAGCTGGAGCAATGCTGATAAAATGGAGACAAAACTGGATACGGCTTTCAGCACCGTAAATAAACTAGCAGAATCATACCGTATTTCTCTAACTCGCGACTACTATAAATTGAAACTGGATGAGTTAAGACTGACGTTTGAGTACCAGTTAAAACTTAAGGCGGAAAAAGAGGAGCAGCGCCGTATTCAAGAGCAAATTCGTGAAGAGGAACGCGCGCAGAAGGAAATCGATCGCGCATTGAAAGAAGCTGGTGACGAGGAGGAGCGATATTCTAAGGCTTTAGACCGCGCCAAGAAGGAGATTGGCTTAGCGTCTGGAGCGGAGCTGGATAAACTGACCGAGAAACTGCGGTTACTCGAAGTACAGCTAGCAGAGGCACAAGCCAACAAGCAGCGCGCCATTTCCAGGGCACAACTGACAAAATCTGGGCACGTTTACGTCATATCCAACATCGGTTCATTTGGCGAAAATAGATTCAAGATAGGAATGACTCGACGACTTGAACCTATGGATAGAATCAAGGAACTTGGCGACGCATCCGTCCCATTTGAATTTGATGTCCATGCTATCATTTACACCGAAGATGCACCCTCCTTTGAGGCTAAACTACATGAGCACTTTGATCGCAGAAGAATTAACAAAGTTAATGAACGGAAGGAATTCTTTGAAGTTACTATAGAGGAAATTGAAGCAGTGGTTAAGAAATACCATGCCACGATTGAGATAATTAAAGAACCGGAAGCGAAAGATTACCGGCAAACACTAGTTCTAAATAAAAATACATAATTCGAGCTCATTTTCGGCAGCCAATCCCCCTGAAAATCGGGGTGCCTCGTAGCCAATGGAAGCAATTATACGGAGACTTCTCATCGTCGCATGGATTCTTGTCGGCTTGGGTACGACGGCAGTACTTTTATCTAATTATGCGAAGCTTTTGGGACTGTTTGGGCTGCGATTTAATCCAAACCATCTGGAGGTTACCGCCTTGTTCTACTTTTTTGTGGCGGCAACTTGGGCGCTGCTTTGGGCGCTGCAGTTCGTTCTTATGGGCATTGTGAATCCCAGGAAGCTTTTCGCTAACACCGGCGGTAGCTCGGTTCACGACTGAATTTGAGTTAACGAAAAACTTAAGTCACTTATTCTTCAATCTTAAGTTACACCCGATCCCGCCCAGTCTTCAAATGCATCCTATTGATAAGCAATACATCAAAGAGACGGCCGGCAACGCTCGAATTGCACGCATATTACGATTTAGCATCGATCTGGCAGTTGGAGCAACAATGGCCGCGCTGATTATAAAGGAATATTTTGGTCAATATAATCAAATCGCATGCCTGATCGTGATTGCGTATGCCCAATTATCTGCACTAGTACATACTGGAAATTTGCAAGCAGAGAGCAACAGCGACAAAATTGACATCGTTAAGGATCGAGACTCCAAAGCTTCGCGTGAGCTATGGGAGCAATTATATATTGCTCAAAACAAAACTCACATGAATTTCTTTTATCTCTACTGTTTCTTGCACTTAGCACTGATTGGAGTCTCTTTTTGGAGACTCTTTTCAGCGCCTTAGATTAATTTCTAACCGGCTATCCGAAAGCGCTATCCGAAGGGATCTGGCCGTTGTTTGTTAGTTTTGGGTTGGAGGTGAGGGTCAACGACGTCTGAGGCCGCAAAAGCGTCGCGCTTTGCTTTTTGCGATCGCCGGCGGCCTCCCGCCTGATAGCCGTCCCCCGGCGAAGCCGGGCTTGCAGCGGGCGCCCTCCAAAGTGGTCTGGCCGTTTTTTGTTAGTTTTTAGTCGGAGGTAACGGCTCCCGTCCTTAACTACTTCTTTGGTGCCTTGGGTTCAGCCGAAGCCGCCATCTCCGCCGCGACGAAGCGCGTGAAATCCCCGATGTCGTGTCGGACCGAAGCATTTTCCAACGCCGCCATGTAGGCTTTGCGATGCTCCACCCGAATGACCGTCCACGGGTAGCCTCCGGATGCGAGTAGCGTGTTCAGGATGAATCGCCCGAGTCGGCCGTTCCCGTCCGAATACGGATGGATGTAGACGAACAGAAAATGTCCGAGCACCGCCTGCACGCCGGCGGACGGTTCCGCCGCGAGCAGTTCAAAAAGCGTATCCAGCAACTCCGGCACCGCCTCATGCGGCGGCGGCACATGTTCCGAACCCCGAATGAAAACGGGACGATTGCGATGACCAGCCAGAGCGTAAGCCGGCAATAGCCCGGCTTGCACCGACGGACTGAACAGCGCCCGATACCACCCGGGCATGTCACGATTCGCTACTCCTGGGGCTGGCTGCCCACCAAGGATTTCCCGAAGGCTATCCAGCACGGCCTGAAAAGTCGCATGGTAGCCCTTCGCGGCCATCGCATTCACCTGATTCTGATCCGATCCCGCGGTTTCCGGGTTCCATTCACCCGCTGCAATGCGGCCGATCAATTCCCGCGTGACCTGATAGCCCTCGATGGAAAGCGAATGATAGGCATCGTGGGTGTAGATTTCAGCGACGCGGCTGAGATAGGCGTCGCGCTGAGGCGGACCGGGTGGAGCCGGGAAAAGCTCATAGGCCGTCGGACGCATCCGCTGCCAGAGTGCCTTTAACCTTCCCGCGTAAGGCGAAGTGAAAAGCATCCCGACCGGCAACTGTGGCGGCGCCGCGAACGGATTCGTTTCGGTGAATTCCAGACCGGCCGCATCGAGATCCGAGGCAAGGCGGTCAGCCTGAGCCGTCAATCCACAGTGGCGAAATCCTCCAACCAGCCGGCCGGCCGCAGCGAGTGAACCCTCAGCCCCCAGCAGGCCCCGGCTGAGGTCATCGGGTCTGACCAAGCGCAACGCGATTTCCGCGTTCGTGGCGGAGTGCCGGAAGAACGTCGGGCTCACCCGCACCAGTGCGAGCGCCAGCGGCATAACCTGCACGCCCTGCCGAAGCTCGGTTTGCTTCGGCACGTTTTTCCGGTCGGCGTAAATCAGCAACGACGTTTGGTTCGGGAGCTTTAGGGTCGAGGTGCCGCCTTGGCCGGCGATGACAATCAATTGGGCTGGCGTCTGCGTGTTGCCGGCCAACAGGTCGAGCGAATGCTCGGCCGACAGGCTGTAGCCCGTTCCGAAACGGTATCGCAGATAAGCACTGGAGAAGCCCCAAAAGTGCGCGTGCCAAAACGTCGTGTCACCCGGCTCGGCCTGTGGCGTGGTCAACGCATACCAACCCTTGATGATTTCGACAAGAAAGCCCCGCTTCACCAACAGCAGCCGATCCGGGCGCGAAATCTCAGGACCACGGACCACCTCGCCCGTAGAACGATCTCGGACTCGTCGCAGCGCAGAAGCTAGAGCTTGTTGAGGCGTGGCCATCAGCTTTGTTTTACGCCCAAATAGAACTCTGTTTTACCTAATTAAGCGACTTTGTTTTACGTTTAAAATGGGCGCCATCTGAAGGGATGTGGCCGTTTTTTGTTAGTTTTGGATTGGAGGTTGGGGTCAACGACGTCTGCGGCCGCAAAAGGCTCGGGCTTCGCTTTTTGCGATCGCCGGCGGCCTCCCGCCTGATTGCCGTCCACCGGCGGAGCCGGGCTTGCAGCGGAGAAAAAGTAAGGCCACGTTTCACTCATGGTTTTTGCCGAGATTAAGCCGCAGATCGAACAGCTCGCGCCCGACGAGCGGCTCAAGGCGCTGGCTTTCCTGAAGCATCTAATGCACGCCGAGAATCCCGTGTATCAGCGCGAACTCGCGCAGCGCCACGCCGATATTGAGGCCGGCCGCGGTGTCAGCCTGATCGAGGCGAAGCAGCGCTTGGAGCACGGCTGAACCTCGTCGCCGGTGCGTCCCTACAGGCGCCATCCGAGGGGGTTTGGCCGTCGTTTATTAGTTTTTTGGTCGGGTTGATCAGCGGGAGAGGGCGAGGTCTGCTCCCACTCCATGTCCGGCCTTGCCGCGCGTGGCCGGCCGGCCCATTGCAACGGCCATGAAACTACTCGCCCGGTTTACCCTCATCGGCTGCCTGCTTCTCCCTGCGATTGCCCTCGCGCAACCTGCCCTCCCCGCCCGGAAAGTCGTTTTCACGGGCGGCCGCTTCGACGAAAGCGCGCAGCGCGAACTCCGCGCCGCCGCGCCCAACCTCAACGTCGTCTTCCCCGCCCGCGACCGGGTGCTCGCCGAGATCGCCGATGCCGACGCCATCGTGGGCGGGCTCACCCGCGAGCAATTTCGCGCAGCCAAAAAGCTCCGCTGGGTGCAGACCGGTTCAGCCGGCATGGAAACGCTCCTCACCGCGATCCCCGAACTCGTCACCAGCGAAGTCACCGTCACCAACATGAAAATTGTGCAGGGCCCGGAGATCGCCGATCACGCCTTCGCCCTGCTCCTCGGCCTGACGCGCCGTATCGACCGCGCCGTCGAGTCGCGCGCCACCGAGACGTGGCACTCGCTCGCCACTTTTGGCCCGCTCTTCGAACTCCACCGCAAGACCGCCGTGATCGTCGGCGTCGGCGGCATCGGCACCCAAATCGCCGTCCGCGCCAAGGCCTTTGGCATGACCGTAATTGGCGTCGATCCCGCGGACCTGCCCTATGCGCCGCATCTTGACCGCTCCGTTCCGCCCGACCGGCTCGACGTCGTCCTCCCGGAAGCCGACGTCGTCTTTATCGCAGCCCCGCACACGCCTGCGACCGACAAAATGTTCAAAGCGGCGCAATTCGCGAAGATGAAACGGGGTTCGCTTTTCATCGCCGTCTCGCGCGGGAAAATTTTTGACAACGATGCGCTCGTGGCCGCGCTGCAAAGCGGTCATCTCGCAGGCGCGGGCCTCGATGTCACTGATCCCGAGCCGCTGCCGAAGGGTCACGCCCTGTGGAAACTGCCCGGGGTCATCATCACGCCGCACATTGCCGGCCGCTCCGATGGCGACGCTGCGCGTTACTTCGAGATTCAGAAGGAAAACCTCGCCCGCTTCGCGAAGGGCGAAGCGCTGCGCCACGTGGTGGACAAGCAGAAAGGGTATTGAGCTCCCTGGACCGCAACCGCGCCGGACCGGTTTCCGAGCCGGCTGCGGCGGAAGTTATGACCGTGCGGCGGCCGCGCAACTGCGTGGATCGCGCCGCGACCCGGAGGCATCAAGGTGGGTCAGAGTCTCCGGGCACCCCTCTTTTTGAATCTAACTTTCTGACGTTCCCGGGCCTTTTCAGGCGAAGCGTAGGTCGGAAAATGGCCTCATAAAAATGCCGACCGCTCGATCTGCCTACCGGAAACAGCGAGGAACATTCTCACTATAAATAATCGTCGCGCGTCACCGTTTCGCGAGGCGGGCGCTCAACTCGAGGTAGTCGCAGAGGACGCCGACGTTGCGGTTGAAGACCGCGCTGTTGATCCGGTCCATGACAGAGTATTCGCCATTCCAGAGTTTTTTTGGCGCGGGCGGCGTCTTGAATCGTTCGTTGCGCGTGATCCAGGCGCCGGAGGCCTCCTGCGCGTCAATGATCGCTTGCACCTCGCCCGCGAGCGTCTCGAGGCGGCGGGTGAGGGCTGCTTGGGAGAGCTCCGGGGTCTCGGCGCGCTGCAAGCCCTCGCGGCCGAGTTTCAGCGCTTGCTCGTAGCGCCGGGTGACGGCGGCGATCTGCCCGGCGAGGTTGACCTCATAGCCGTAGCCGGTGCTGCGCTCGGGGCTGAGTTCTTCGACGCGGTTCACGCGCACCCGGCCGCGGTCGTAGTAGAGCGCCCGGTTGGTCCCGAGCTCGACGAAGCGCGCCCATTTGCCGTTGGGCAGGCGGATCTCCTGCAACCAACGCAGCGTGTCGGGGATCGGTTCGAGCAACGTCGCATCGCCGAGCGCGAGATAGAGGTCGATCAGCGTGCCGAGGTTGCGAACGCTCTCCGCCGGCCCGAGCGACGCCGGTTCGAAGGAGCGGGCCCAAGCGGGCTGGAGAAACTCGTTGTATTGCTGTGACCAGCCGGGCTGAGGCGGCGGATTCTGGGAGATCACGATAAACCGCGCCACGCGACGCAGGCTCGCCGCGACGGCTTTGTTCGCGGGGTCCAAGCGGTGCGCTTCGATCATGACGCGCACGCAGTCGTTGATGCCGCCGTCGTTGAAGGTGGCGTAGTCGTGGTAGTTTCCGCGCGGGGGATACAGGTGGGGCCAGCCTCCGTTCCCGAGTTGCGTGGCGAGCATCATGTCGAGCGCGCGCCGGGTGGCGGCGGCGAGTCGCTCGTCCGGGGCGGCGTGATTCAACGCCAGCAGGAAGCTGATTGCCGATTGGCTCTGGTTGTCGTCGAAGCTCACGGTCTCGTTGCTCAGATCGGCGAAGTTAATCGTGTGGTCCCAACCGCCGTGTTTGTTCTGACCGCGAATGAGCGCATCGGCCGCTTGGCGGGCGGCGGCGAGCGCCTGCGGGTTACCCGTCGCGAGGTAGGCGCGCAGGTAGGATTGACCGACGGCCGGCGTGCCCGGCGGTTGCACCTCGATGGTGTCGGCATCCTTGGGGCCCTCGCCCCAACGCTGGGACAAGTCCGGCGTCACCGAGTAAACGTAGCCGCCGTGCGCGTTGATGGTTTGAAAAAACGCGACGCCTTTCGCGAGCGCGGCCTCGGCCCGGGGCCGAACGTCGGCGGCGAAGAGACTTACGGGCAGCAGGGCCAGGGAAAACCAGCGGGTAGAGCTCATGGGGGTGTGAGGACAATCAACCGAAAAACCGCAGAAGGTGAAACCGCTAATTTCCGCCAATCGACGCCAATGAAAGAGTTTTGAATCGCATCCAACTCGACCGGAGATTCACCCGATCGGTGAACCAAGAATTCACTTCCGGAAAAATTCTTCCTCATGGATTAGCGGGAATTAGCGAAGATTAGCGGTTAACCCACTGCCGAATTCAGGATCAAGAGAGGTGCCGAAGGGATCGGCAAACTAGGACCGCCTTTCCCGGCGCGAATTTTCGTCCGGGCCGAATCTGAAAATTTTGGCGGTTCCGTTGGTCAAGACGGCCGTGACAAGACCGGCTCTAAACTTGCCACCACGCCGTTCGACGGCGCCGCCACCTGCTCCGGGCGCACCCTGCACCCCTTCGCAAATACCTCTCCGGGCCGCTTCTCCGTTTTGCCCGATTTTGACCGAAGCCGGCAAAATCCGCGCTCTCCCCCTGCGCGACAGAAATGCTTCCCATTCGTCACACAGGCCCTCTTGAACTCCGAGTAATCTAACGCTCAATCCCCGCTCGTTCCCAGATACGTCTTCTGGGTAGTGCCCCGACCATGATCCGAAATTTCCGTCCGCTTCGTTTTCTTCCGAGATTCCTGCGTCTCCGCGCGCTCATTTCGGCGCTGGGCGTCCTCCTCGGGCTCACCCAATTCACCGCCGCCGCAGAGGCGCCCCCGCCGATCGTTTTCGTGCATGGGAACGGCGACACGGCCGCGCTTTGGCTAACGACGGTCTGGCGCTTCGAAACCAACGGCTGGCCCCGCGATCGTCTCCACGCGCTCGATCTCCCGTTGCCGCTGGCCCGGGACGACGATGGCGTCGCGCAGCCCGGCCGCAGCTCCGCGACCGAGCTGGCCCTCCGCCTCCAGGCCGAGGTCGCGCGCGTCTCGCGCCTCCACGGCGGCGCGAAAGTCGTGATGGTCGGAAATTCCCGCGGCGGTCTCGCCATCCGCAACTACATCGCAAACTTCGGGGGCGCGGCTCTCGTCTCGCACGCCATCCTCGGCGGGTCGCCCAATCACGGCGTATGGGCCAATGCCGCCCTGCGCCCCGGCAGCGAATTCAACGGCGCGGGCCCGTTCCTGACCGCGCTAAATTCTCCGCCGGGTGCCTCCCCGGGAATTGAAGTCACGCCGGGCGTGCGCTGGCTGACCATCCGCTCGGATCAAAATGACAAATTTGCGCAACCTGACGGTGTCTGGATGGGCGCCAAAGGCATGCCGACCGGAGTGACCTACGACGGGCCTGCTCTCGGCGGCGCGACCAACGTTATCCTGCGGGAACGCGATCACCGCGAGGTCAGCTACCACGCCGAAGCCTTCACGGAGACCTACCGTTTCGTGACCGGTCGTTCCCCGGCCAGCACCGAGATTGCCGAGGAGCCCGCCCCCACGTTGAACGGCACCGTCACGGGCTTCGCCGGCGGCAGCCAGACCAATTTACCCGTGCCAGGCTCGACGGTGGAGATCTTTGCGGTCGAGCCCACCACCGGTGCGCGCATCGGCCCGGCGAAACACCGGGCGACGGTGAGCGACGACGGGCGCTGGGGACCCTTCTCCACCGATGCTCGCACGTATCTTGAATTCGTGATCACCGCTCCGGGCCACGCCATCACCCATGTTTACCGCACGCCGTTTTCGCGCTCGAGCGACCTCGTCCACCTCCGCGCCGAACGCTCCCTCAAGGCCGAGGGTCGTCCCGCCGCAGTCGTCATTTTGACCCGGCCACGAGGGTATTTTGGCCTGCCCCGCGATGAGGTCGTGCTGGACGGAAAAAATCCTCCGGCCGGTATTCCAGCGGGAGTGGCCGGAGTTTCAACGGCTCGGCTCGAATTGACCGAGGGCGCCGGACGGAGCGTGTCCGCCAAGTTTCGTTCCGGCGCGATCAGCGAACAGCTCACGGGGGTAGCGTGGCCGGCCGAGGAGAACCGCCTCGTTTTCCTCGAACTGCATCACTGATTTGGTCGGTTGGGTGACCGTCCGGTTACACGACGGTTAACTTGCGGTTACGGAGCGCTCGCCGCGTTGACGGAGCGCAGGGCGACGCCTCCCTTCGCGGCTCTTCCAACCACCATGCGAAAATTAACCGCGCTGCTATCACTGTCCGTTTTTGCCGCCACGCCCTTCGCGCTTCACGGCGAAGAAGTCGTCGCGCTCGAGAAGTTTGTCGTCACTTCTCAGAAGCGCACCGAGGAAATCAAGAATGTGCCGATCTCGGTCACCGCTTACAAAGGCGAATTTCTAAACCGGCTCGGCATCGGCTCGTTCAAAGACCTCGCCCCCTACGTGCCCGGTCTTTTTATCCAAGAGCAGTCGCCCAACAATCCGGGCATCAATGTCCGCGGTGTCACCACCGACAGCGGCAACCCCAGCCAAGAAACCCGTGTTTCTATTTTCCAAGATGGCGTCTCGATCAGCCGCTCCCGCGGCAGCGTGGTTGAGCTCTTCGACCTCGAACGGGTCGAGGTGTTGAAGGGCCCGCAGGGTACTTTGTTTGGACGCGGCGCCCAGATCGGTGCTATTTCGATCATCCAGAACAAAGCGCAGAACGGCACCTTGGGTCAGTTCACCGCCGGCTTTGGCAACTTCGGCAAAATCGAAGCCTCGGGCACCTACAACACCGTGCTCGCCCCGAACCAGCTTTTTGCCCGCGTCGCGTTTTCCTACGTCGACCGCGAGGGCTCGATCGAAAATGTTGCCGATGGTTCGGATCTCAACGGCAAGAACACGCTCGGCGTCCGCACCAGCCTCCGGTGGCAACCCAGCACGGCGACCACCGCAGATTTCATCATCAACTACCAGCGCGACCAACCGCCCGGCACCGCGTTCAAGAGCGGCACGTTCGCTCCTCGCGGCGGCAACACCCGGGCCTTCGAAACCGCCGAGTTGAACCGGGGCAAGGAGCTCGGCATCGACCGCACCGTCGTCGGCCTGACTGCGATCGTGACGCATGATCTCAACAACGCCTTCACGCTGACCAGCGTCACCGGTTATCGTGATTTCGACTCCTTCGAGGCTTTCGACGCCGACGGCACCCGGCTTAACATCTTGGAATTCGCCGAGGATTATCTTGGCGAGCAACTCAGCCAGGAACTCCGCATCAGCTACGACACCCGCGGCCGCTTTCGGGGCTTCGCGGGCCTGAGCTACTTTGACGAAAAAGGCTCGGCGCGCGTGCCGTTTTACACCGACGAACGTCAGCTGGCCGCGTTTCTCCTGCGCGGCTCAGGCGTGCCCGTGTTCAATCCTGATGGCACGCCGAACACCAGCTTGACGGTCAGCCCGGTCACCGGTGGACCGCTCCGCGCCTACAACCGCGAGGAATACACCCAGACCGGCGCGACCGAGGCTTACGACATCTTCGTCGATGGCACCTACAACGTCACAGACCGTCTCGAGCTTTCCGCCGGCTTCCGCGCCACGTTCGAAGACATCACCTCGGGCTATCAGGTCATCAACGCCCTCACGCCCGCCGGATTCCCCACCGGTGCCGCCAATTTCCCCAACACGCTCTTCGCCCCGACCAACGGTCTGATCCAGGCGACGCGCGACTACAATTCCTGGGTGTCCCGCGCGGTCGCCCGTTACAAGATTAGCTCCGACGTCAGCGCCTTCGCCAGCGCCTCGCGGGGCCGCCGGCCGGACACCTTACTCATCTCGTTCGTCGGCGGGCGCTACGTGCCGGTCGAACTCAAAGAGGAGATCGTCTGGAACTACGAGGTCGGCCTGAAAGGCGCGTTGTTGCAAAACCGGCTCAACTGGAGCGCTTCGGTTTTCCACTACGACTACGCCAATTTCCAGAGCACCGCCGTCAATCCGACTCCTCCCCCGCTGACGACGACGGTCGATGCCGGCAACGCGACCGGAGAAGGCTTCGAACTCACCTTCCAAGGCGTGCTCAATCCCGCCGTCACGACCTTCGGCACCTTTGGCTACACGGACGCGACCTTCGACGACGTCAACGACCGCGGCCAGCGCCAACAGCTCGCCGGGAATACTTTCCGGCTCACCTCCCGCCGCACTTATTCCCTCGGCGCCACCTTCTCCGGCTCCTTGGGCACCGCCGGTCGGATTCAGCTGACGCCAAGCTACCAATACAAGTCGAAGCACTTCTTCGATGACAACAACGCCAACGCCGGCGGCATCCTCAGCCAAGACGGATTCGGGCTCTTCAACGTCCGCGCCGCTTTCCAACCCAAGGGTGATCGTTGGGAGGTCGTCGCCTACGTCGACAATCTGTTCGACAAGGAGTACATCATCGACGCCGGCAACACCGGCGGTGCCTTCGGCATCCCGACGTTTATCGCCGGCGATCCCCGGCTCTTCGGCGTGCGCGCAACCTACCGCTTCTGATCCCTTCGCGCGGCGCCGATGAAACCGATCACCCTCACCGCCGTCGCCTGCCTGCTCGGCTTGC
This sequence comes from Opitutaceae bacterium, assembly GCA_044356555.1. Lineage (GTDB taxonomy): Bacteria > Verrucomicrobiota > Verrucomicrobiia > Opitutales > Opitutaceae > Tous-C4FEB. The sequence goes on from JBIKWB010000019.1 coordinate 77,662, forward strand.
CCGCCCTCCTCTTGGCGGCCAAGCCGCTCGTCATTGCTCACCGGGGGGCTTCGGGCTATCTGCCCGAGCACACCCTCGAATCTGCCGCCTACGCCCACGCGCTCGGCGCGGATTACATCGAGCAAGACATCGTCATGTCCCGCGACGGCACGTTGGTCGTGCTCCACGATATCCATCTGGAAACCACGACTGATGTGGCCGCGCGTTTCCCGAACCGCAAACGCCCCGACGGGCGCTTCTACGCCCTCGATTTCACGTGGGATGAGTTGCGCTCCCTCCGGGTCAGCGAGCGCTTCGATCCGAAGACCGGCGCAGCGGTTTTCCCGCGCCGATTCCCCGCCGCTGCCGGTGCATTCCGCTTGTGCACCTTGGAGGAGCAGATCGCCCTGATCGCCGGGCTTAATCGCTCAACCGGCCGGACGACCGGCCTCTACGTCGAGTTCAAGGACCCCGCCTTTCACCAAAAAGAGGGTCGCGATCTCGGTGCCACGTTGCTCGAGGTCCTGGGCCGGCACGGCTACGACGATCCGGCGGACCGCATCTTCGTGCAGTGTTTCGACCCGGTCGCCCTCAAGCGGCTGCGAACCGAATTACGGACGCGCCTGCCCCTGGTCCAGTTGCTGGGCGACAACGCGTGGGGCGAGTCTCCCGCCGACTACAGCGCGATGCGCACTCCGGCCGGTCTCAAAGAGATCGCGACCTACGCCCAAGGCATCGGACCCCACCTTGGCCAGATCGTATCCGGCCGCACGGCCGATGGAAAACCGCAGCTCACGTCACTGGTTGCCGACGCCCATCGTGAAGGACTGTTGGTTCACCCTTACACGTTTCGCGCCGACACTTTGCCGGCCGGCATTTCGGATATCGCCGGATTGCTCGAGCTCTTTTTGGTCCACGCCGGCATCGATGGATTTTTTATCGATCAGCCCGATGCTGGCGTGCGCGCGGTCGCCGCACTCCCGCTCAAGCCAGAAACTACCCGCAACAAGCAATGAACGATAAGGCCCAAACCAGGGCCGAGGAAAAAGGGTCCGGCCGGTACGGCGCTAGTTAAGGACAATCATCAACGGATGGGGACGTGGTGTTGTTCGCCATCGTAGTCACCTTTGTCGGCGCCGAAATAGCTCGGGGAAGAACCGGTGGACTTTGCCTTCTGCCACCCACTCAAGCTCCGGAAGCCGACTACAACTCGGTGAGCCGTTGAATCTGGTCTAGAAACGCGCCCGGTTCTCCGCTCAGCTCTCGCCTCTCACATGTCCGCTGCTCCCACTCGCCCGCTCACCCTCGGTTTCGACGCCGACGACACCCTTTGGCACAACGAAAATATTTTTGAAAAGGTCCACGTGCGCTACCGCGATCTCCTCGCGCGCTACCACGATGCCGCCACCGTCGATCGCACGCTCTTCGCCACCGAGATGCGCAACCTCGAACTCTACGGCTACGGCGTGAAGGGCTTCACCCTCTCTTCCATCGAGACCGCCATCCAGCTCACCGCCGGCCAGATCAGCGCGGAGGAAATCAATCAGATCATCACGCTCGGCCAAGAGATGCTCGCCCACCCCGTCGATCTGCTCGACGGCGTCGTCGAAACCCTCTCCTCGTTGTCCGGCACCCACCGGCTGCTCGTCATCACCAAGGGCGACCTCCGCGACCAAGAGCGCAAACTCGCCCGCTCCGGCCTCGCGGACCATTTCCAACACGTCGAAATCCTCTCTGAAAAAGACGAACGTTCCTACGACGCGATTTTTCGCCGCCACGCCATCGATCCACGGCGCTTCCTGATGGTCGGCAACTCGCTGAAATCCGACATTCTGCCCGTGCTCGCGCTCGGCGGCGCCGGCGTGCACGTGCCCTACCACCTGACCTGGGCCGCCGAGCGCGTCGAACACCCGCCGCGCGCCGTTGGCCGTTTCTTCGAGATTCAATCCGTGCGCGATCTGCCCGCCGTGCTGTCGACGTGGTCGGCCGGGTTGTAGCATTCCGCCCCTTTCCGATTCCGGCCGCGAACCGCCTTGTCCCCGCGCGGTCTGTCTGCGATTGCTCAGCCACTTCTTTCCGACCGCCCGCGTGAACCTCCTCGATCGCCACATCTTCAAGAGCGTGCTCTTCACCTGCACGGGCGCCGTCGCGCTCTTCGCGTTTGTGCTGATGCTGGGCAACCTCATCCGCGATCTGTTGCCTTACTTGCTCTCCGGGCAGTTGCCCACCGGCACCTTTCTCCGGCTCGTGTGGATGCTCGTGCCCGCGGTCGCGATCTACGCCCTGCCGATGGGCATGCTCACGGGCGTGCTCCTCACGCTTGGCCGCCTCTCCGCCGACAGCGAGATCACCGCCATGCGCGCCGCCGGCCTCAGCCTCAGCCGGATCGCCCGCCCGATTTTCCTGCTCGGCGCACTCGGTTGCGCGTTCGGGCTCTACGTCAACTTCGAGTCCATGCCCCGCGCCCGCGTCCAGTATCATAAGGAACTCGACGAGACCATCCGCGCCAATCCCCTCAGCTTCATCGTCCCAAAAACCTTCATCCGCAACTTCAAGGGCTTCGTCGTCTACGTCGGCGACAAGCAGGGCACCGTCATGCGCGACTTCTGGCTTTGGCAACTCGACCGCGAGGGCCGCACCACCCAGCTCGTGCGCGCCGAATCCGGCCGCTTCGACTACGACACCGTCGCCAACGAGCTCATTCTCACCCTCACCCACGCCCAGATCGAGGAACGTTCCGCCTCCAATCCCGAAAACTTCGCCGAGTCGCCCCGCATCGGCTCGTTCGAACAATCCGAGCCGCAACGGCTCTCCCTCACCCGCCTCTTCGGCGCCCCCACCGTACGGCAAAAACTCTCGTGGATGACCTACACCGAACTCCGCGCCGAGGAAGCCCGCGTCGCCGCGCTCCCCGTCAATCCGGACGCCCCGAAAGACCACGCCCGCGCCGTGATGAAGGTAACGCTAACCGTGCAGGAAAAATTCAACACCGCCCTCGCCATCCTCTCCTTCGCGCTGATCGGCGTGCCCCTCGGCATCAAAGTCTCCCGCCGCGAGACCAGCGCCAACCTCGGCGTCGCCGTCCTCCTCGCGCTCGGCTACTACATGCTCACCGTCTCCGTGACGTGGCTCGACCGCCACCCCGTCTACCGCCCCGACCTGCTCTTTTGGCTGCCCAACACCGTGTTTCTGATTCTCGGCGTCTGGCTCTTTCTGCGCATCGAGCGCCCGGCCGCACGGTAGGGACGTAGGGCGGGGTCTTCACCGTCCGTCATTGCGAGAAGCCGCGCTCCGCGCGGCGACGAAGCAATCCAGCTGGATCGCCACGGCGCGCTTCGCGCCCCTCGCGATGACAACCACCTGAAGTGACCCCGCCCCACTCCCGGAAATCTCCCTCACGCCTCCTGCGCCGCCACCGTGCCCGAGCGGCCGTCGATCTCAGCCATCACTTGGTCCCGCACCGGAATCGCCGCTCGGTCGGCCAAGAATTCCCGCGCTAAATCATCCATCCGCACAAACTCGACGCCCGCCTTCACGCAGGCTTTCAACAACTCCTGAAACAAGCCGCGCCGCCCCATGCCCTCGATCTCCGCGTGCAGCGTGAAGACGTGCGGCCGAGCCGGCTCGGCCTGCATGAGTTTCAGATAGTGCGCCACAATCCGGTCGTCCGGATACTCCGGCCGGCCCATCAGTTCGTCAAAAGTCGGCAGCGTGCTCGGAATCTCCACCGTCTTGAAAACCCGTCCCTCGACCCGCGGGAAAAACGGCGCGCCGCCCCGCGTGTCGCTCGCGTAGAGCAGCCCCGCCTCGTCGTAGATCTGCCGGCTCTTGGCGTTGCTCTGCCAGCCCGGCGCGCCGGCGGTCCGCGCCGCGACGCCGAAAATCCGAATGAACTCGTTTCGCGCCGCCGCAAATTCCGCACGCACCTCCTCCAGCGGCAGCGTGTGCACGTAGTCCTGCCAACGGTAATGGTTGAAGCAGTGAATCCCGACCTCGAAGCCGGCGTCGCGCACGGCGCGCATCGCGGCGGTGTTGCGCCGGCCGATGTGCGGCGCGGGCAGCAGCGTACCGTTGAGCAACGTGCGCACACCATAGATCTGCACGACACTCGTCCGCGAAACTTTCTGGAAAAATCCCGGCCGCAGCACCCGCGTGATCGCCCGCCCCGTTTGGTCGGGCCCGAGCGAAAACAGAAAAGCCGCCGGCGCGCCCACCGCCTGCAAATCTGCCACGAGATTCGGCACGCCTTCCCGCGTGCCGCGATCGGTGTCGACATCAACTTTGAGCGCGACGCGGAGCTGCATATCAAAGGAGCGGTTCGATCTTTCCGGGCAATTGTCCACCAACTGCCAATTCCCATGCTTCGAGCAATTCTGTTTGATGGAGCGCTGCCCAATCCAAGGCCATGGCCCGCGCCCGCATGGGCAACGATCCGGCTATCACCACGCCGCGTTGAAAGTCGACGATTGCCTCGTGCTCACCATAGGCCACGTGAAAATGCGGGGGCGCGTGGTCGCGCACATACATCTGCACGACAAGACCGTAGAAGCGGCTAAGCTCTGGCATGCACGACATCGGCCGCCAGCCCAGGGAATAACTCGTGCGGCGTGAGGCCCGTAATTTTCATGTAAAGCGTGTCAGGACATAGATCAACGCCATCGCTCCAAACTGGCTGACCAAAACCACCCAGGCGCACTGCATCAAACGCGGCTGGATCGCTCCATTGCGAGAAGGCCCCATGACCGACGTGCTCGGCCAAGTCCACAGTTCCCTCGACCCCATTTTCGAAACGGAGCCACAGCCTGTAACCGGGCAAAGGTTTGAGCGCGGCAATTCTGTTCACGGCGTAATTTTGGATTGCATCATGAATATAGCGCAAGCGCTGACCTCCTCACTCCAGCTGATAATCCTTGTGCGCGAGGTGGTAGTCCAAGGTGAGCTTGATCGCTTTTTTCAGGCCGACCTTGGGCGTCCAGCCGAGGCGCTTCTTCGCGTTGGCGATCGAGGGCACGCGCTTCTGGATGTCCTGATAGTATTTGCCGAAATACTTGCCCGAGGGCACGACGACCGTCTTCGCCACCTTGGCGTGCTCGGCGTAGTCGGGATAGTCTTTGAACGCGGTGATGATGTGCTTCGCCAGATCGGCCACGCTCACATCGTTGCGCGGGTTGCCGATATTGAAGATCTGCCGCGACGCGCAGCCGTCCTTGTTCTCGATGATCCGCAGCAGTGCGTCGATCCCATCGTCGATAAACGTGAACGACCGGCTCTGCTTGCCGCCGTCGACGAGCTGCAGCGGCTTCTTGAAGATCACGTTTGAGATGAACTGCGTGAACAGGCGCGAGCTGCCTTCCTTCGGTTCCATCACATCGTCGAGCTGCGGCCCGATCCAGTTGAACGGCCGGAAGAGTGTGTAATCCACGTTGTCGCGCACGCCGTAAGCGTAGATCACGCGGTCGAGCAGTTGCTTCGAGCACGCGTAGATCCAGCGCTGCCGCTCGATGGGGCCGTAAACGAGGTTCGTCGTCTCCTCGTCGAGCTTCGCATCGGTGCTCATGCCGTAGACCTCGGAGGTAGAGGGAAAAATAATGCGCTTCTTGTATTTCGCGCAGTGGCGCACGACCGCGAGGTTGGCCTCGAAATCGAGCTCGAAGACGCGCAGCGGGTCTTTCACGTATTGGATCGGATTGGCGATCGCGACGAGCGGGATGACCACGTCGCATTTCTTCACGTGATACTCGATATACTCGCGGTTGATCGTGATATCACCCTCGACAAATTTGAACCGCGGGTTGCCCAGACTGGCCGTGAGTTTGTGGGAGCCGATATCCATCCCGTAGACTTCCCAGTCTTTTTGTTTGAGGATGGCCTGCGTGAGCGAGCTGCCGATAAAGCCGTTGGCGCCGAGAATGAGAACTTTGATGGGCATAGAAAAGAGAGAGGCTGAAAGACGTGAGAGCTTAAAGGGTGAATTAAATCGGTTCGACCGCGCGGCTAAACGACCTGGCCGACGCGCAGCTCGGCCGCCACGCCACCGCGCCACTCGGTTTTCGTCAGCTCCAGCGCCCCGTCCGCCGTCGCGATCACGAGCGGCGCGACCGACAACACTTCGCCCGGCGCACCCCGGCGTCCGCGCGTCGGCGGCGAATCAGTTTCCGCCCACCATACCATCAGACGCGCCGCCCCCACATCCGCAAACGCACCCGGATACGGATCGGTCACCGCGCGGATGAGGTTGAAAATCTGCACCGAGGTCTGCGCCCACTCGATCCGGCCGTCCTCGGGCTTTCGTCCGCTGAAATAATTGGCCTGCGCCTCGTCCTGCGGGGTCTCGCGGGCCGTGCCGGCGAGCAGCGCCCCGATCTGACGCGCCAACACGGTGCGCGCGCACGGCAGCACCTTGCGAAACGCCTGCTCGGCCGTGTCGCGGGGGCCGAGCTCCACGCCTTCTTGGTCGACCACCGCGCCGGCGTCGGCCGATTTCACCATCCGGTGCAGCGTCATGCCGATCCGCGACTCGCCGTGCAGCACCGCCCAGTTGATCGGTGCCCGCCCGCGATACTTCGGCAACAGCGAGCCGTGCATGTTCCAGGCGCCGAGCGGCGGCAGCGCGAGGATCTTGGTCCCGATCATGTGCCGGTAATAGACCGATAGGATCACATCGGGTTTGAGCGCCGCGATTTTTTCCCGCCACTCCGGCGTGTTCACCGATTCCGGGGTGAAGACCGGGATGCCCTTTTCCTTGGCCGCGACCGCCGGCGTCTTGAACCAGATTTTTTCGCTGGGATTATCCTCGTGGGTGATCAACGCCACGACGTTGTCCCCGCGTTCGATGAGCAACGAGAGACACGCGTAGCCGACCTCGCTGTAGCCAAAAAAAAGAATCCGGGGCCGGTCGTTCATTTCGTCTCCAGCATTTCCTTCACGTGATACCGCTGCCGCGCCCGCACGACTTGATAGGTGCGGCCCACGTATTCGCCGATCAGGCCGATGCCGACCATCGTCACGCTCACCAAGAAAAACAAAATCCCGAAGAGCGTGAACAACCCGCCCTCCTCCGGGCCGACGATCAACCGGCGCAGCGCCAGCACGATCACCAGCAGGAAACTGCCCGCCGAACATGCGCCGGCGAACATCGTGAAATACTGCAACGGCGCCAGCGAGAAGCCCGTGATCAGATCGAAGTTGAGCCGGATCAGGCTGTAGAACGAGTAATTCGAGACGCCCGCGTGCCGCTCCTCGTGTTTCACCCCGACCTCCGCCGGATTGGACGAAAGGCTGTAAGCCAGCGCCGGGATGAAGGTATTGATCGCGCCGCTCTGCACGATGGCATCGATCACGCCGCGAGAATACGCGCGCAACATGCAGCCTTGGTCCGTCATCTCGATGCTCGTGGTCTTCTCGCGCACGAAATTGATCAGCTTCGAAGCGTAGGTGCGGAACAACGAATCCTGCCGGTTCAGCCGGTAGCCGCCCACGTAATCGTGTCCCGCTTCCATCTTCGCGAGGAGCTTGGGGATTTCCTCGGGCGGATTCTGGAGATCGGCGTCGAGCGTCACGATGACCTCGCCGCGCACGCGCTCAAACGCCGCCATGATCGCCATGTGCTGGCCGTAGTTACTGTTGAAATCGATCACGCGCGTCACGTCGGGCCGCGCGGCGAATTGCGCGCGGAGGAGCTCGATCGAGCGGTCGGCGCTGCCGTCATTCGTGAAAATGATTTCATAACGGCGGCCAAGCGCGTCGAGCACCGGGTAGAGCCGCGCAAAGAGCGTGGGCAAATTCAGCGCCTCATTGTAGACGGGAATGACGATGGAGAGCGGGATCGAGGACGCGATACTCATGGCTTGAAGCAGGAGCCCGCTGGCGGGCGATAAACGGGCTCGGACAACGTGATCATGACTTCCCGTGACCCAATAAAATCCCGGTCAGCACCTCCACCACGCGCGTGACATCCGCACGCGTCATCGCCGGAAACAACGGCAGGGTCAAAATGCTGCGGCACACGGCTTCCGCCTTCGGGAAATCTCCGTCCTTCCAGCCGAGCCGCCGATACAAGGCAAACAGGTGGATCGCCGGGTAATGCACACCGCTGCCGATCCCCGCCGCGTGCAGCGCCGCCATGACCTCGGCCCGCTTTACGGCCGGCGGCAGCACGACTTGAAACATGTGCCAGTTGCTCTGCACCAAGTCCGCCACGGGCAAGCCCAGCCCCAGCGCCGCCGCGCCGTGCGCCGCAAACGCCTCAAAATACGCCCGCGCCAGTTCGCGGCGCCGGCCGTTGAACTCCTCCAAGCGCGGCAACTGCCCGAGCCCCACGCGCGCGGCGACATCGGTGAGGTTGAACTTTCCGCCCACGACCTCGACTTCCATGCCGTCGAGGCCCGAGCGCACCACGCCTTGCAGCCGATACTGCTCGGCCAGTTTCGCCTCGGCTTCGGTGGTCATAACCAGACAGCCGCCCTCGATCGTCGTGATGTTCTTGTTGGGGTGAAAACTCACCGAAACGAAATCGCCCGTCGCGCCGATGCGTTGGCCGTTCCACGTCGAGCCCATCGACTGCGCCGCATCCTCCACGACCCGCAAGCCGTGCTTTTTTGCGATCGCGTAGAGACGGTCCCGGTCCACGGGCAGACCGGCCAGATCGACCGGGATGATGGCCCGCGTCGCCGGCGTGATCGCGGCCTCGATGAGGTCCAGGTCCAGGTTGCGCGTCACCGGATCGATATCGACGAACACCGGACGCGCGCCGACTTCGAGAATCACGTTGCTTGTCGCCACCCATGAGAGCGGCGTCGTGATCACCTCATGTCCCGCGCCGACGCCCGCGATCCGCAGCGCGATCTCCATCGTGCAGGTGCCGGAATTGAAAACGCGCACCGGCCGACCGCCAAAATACTCCGAGAGCTTGCCCTCGAGCGCCTTCACGTTGGGCCCGGAAGTGATCCAGCCCGAGCGCAACACCTCGACCACACCCGCGATGGTTTCTTCGTCGAGGGTCGGCCGCGTGAGCGGCAGGTAAGGGACGGCGGATGCGGCAGTGGGCGCGGACATATCAGGGCTGGTTGCTGAAGAGAAGGTGAGCGCGTGATTCGGCGATCAGATGATACCGGAACGCGGGGTTGGCGAAGAGTTCCACCACGTCTTTCCTTCGCGCAACCGCGTAGATTCGCCCGGCTCCCGCCCATTGGCGGTGAAACTCCGGCCCGTCGATGAAACGCCCGCTCGCTTGGGCCGCCGGATCGATCTGGATCCCGAGTTCGCCCTTGAACGCCACGGTGCCGACGACGCGTTTCGCGTAGAACGAGAAATCGTGGAAATACTCGCCATAGTGATAAACCGTGTCCCCCGGTTGCGCCCGTGCGGCGAACGCGAGGGCGACGTCCTTCGTGCCGGGCCGTTTGATGTGGGGCGCGGCCAACATCAGGCACACGTAGAGACCGACCGCCGTGCTCACCATCGTCGTCAACCCGGCCCGCAAACCCCGCGCCCGCGCGAACCACGGCGCCATCACTCCGCCCAAAATCAACACCGCCGCCATCGCATAGGCATACGGCCGCAGCAATTTCGCCTGCACGGGATCGCTGATCAGATCGGGCATCGTGACCGCAACAATCAACGCCACCGCCAGCAGGCCGCTGACGAAAGAGAAAAGATTAAATCCCAATCGTAGCTTCCCTTTTCCACCCTCGGCCCACTGCCGCGCCAACCACGGCCCGATCAGCACCGCGATCGGCGGAAACACGGGCAAAATATACGGGATCAACTTCGACTGGGACTTGGAGAAAAACAGAAAGATGAAGACGATCCACGTCACGAGGAACCACGCGTCGGCATGCTCTTTCCTTCGAGCCCAACCGCCCGCCAGCGCCTCGCGCGTCGCGTTCCAGAAAAATCCCGTCCACGGGAAAATCCCCAGCGCCACGATTGGGACAAAATACCACCACGGCTCGTAACGCCCGTGCACGGTCGTCGTAAACCGCGTGAAGTGCTCGTGGATCAGGTAAAACTCCGCCCACGTCGGGTTGCGTTGCGCCGCCAATAAGTGCCACGGCAACGCGATCGCCAGAAACAGCGCGATCCCGCTCGGCAGATGCAGGGGACGGAGCCGTTTCCATTGGTTGAAGACGAGCAGCCACAAAAACATCACCGCGCCCGTGACGAGGAAACCGATCAGGCCCTTCGTCAGCGTCGCGAGCGCCGCACTCGCATAGAGCCCGTAGAACAGCCATCGCCGGCGCGCCCCGGGGGCTTCGCGCACGCCCAAAATAAAGCAAAACAGCGTCGCGCACATGAGCATCGAAACCGCCATGTCGAGGATCAGCAGCCGCGAGAGCGCGAAGAACAACAGCGACGAACCCAGCACGATCGCCGAAGCCACGCCCGCCGCCCGCCCGTGCAGCCGCCGCGCCGCCGCATAGGTGAGCAACACCCCGAAAAGCCCGGAGAGCGCCGGCATGATCCGCGCCGCCCACTCATTCTCTCCGAATACCGCAAAACACCCTGCAACCGCCCAGTAAAGCAGCGGCGGTTTCTCGAAATAGTTCACGCCATTCAGCTTCGGCGTCACAAAATCGCCGGTCGCGAGCATCTCCCGGGGAATCTCCGAATAACGGCTTTCATCGGGGTTCGACAGCGCATTCCCGCCCAACAGCGCAAAGTAGAGCGCGCCAAACGCCAAAGTGAGCAGGAGCAGATCGCGTCGCCATGAAGCGGAGTCCGGGGCTGGGCCGGGATGATCGGTAAACATGGAAGAGTTGCTTGGTATTCAGCCCGCGCCCGGGGCGCTGGCGATTTTTTTCGTGCGCCCGCGCGCGCTTCACCGCCATATCGAACCGACATGTCCACGACGAAACCCTTCACGTTCATCTGCGGTCAGGACGACTACCTCGTCGGCCGGATGGGCGCAGAGCGTTTCGCCGGCCTCACCGCCGATCTCACCGATGAGTTCGCCCAGGAAACCGTCAATGGCTTCGCCGCCAACATGGGTGAGGTCGAAGCCGCCTTGAACCGTTTCCGCGAAAGCGTGCAGACCGTTTCGATGTTTGGTGGCAAACGGGTCGTTTGGCTCAAGGACGTGAACTTCCTCGCCGACACCGTCACCGGCCGCGCCGAGGGCACGCTCAAACTCGTCGAGGACCTCCAGGAACTCCTGACCGGCGTCAACCCGGCCGAGACCTCAATCCTCATCACCGCCTCGCCCGTGGACCGCCGCCGCGCGTTTCCGAAGTGGTGCGAGAAGAACGCCGATTTCGCTCTGGCCGGGGGCGACGGCGACGATGCCGGCGAAGCCTTGGCCGGAGTCGCGCTCGCCGAAGCCAAAAGCCTCGGCACGAGCTTCGCGCCCGGCGCGCTCGAACTGCTGCTGCAAAAAGTCGGCGCCAACACCCGCCTGATTGTCGAAGAAACCCGCAAACTCTCCGCCTACGCCCAGCCGCTCGCGCCCGCCGCCCCCGAGGGCCTCGGCGGCCGGATCGAGGAAACCCACGTCGCCGAACTCACGCCGAATGTTGCCGCCGGCGATTTCTTCGAGGCGGCCGAAGCGTTTTTCAGCGGCGACCTCAAGTGGACGCTCGCCGCACTGCACCGCCACTTCTTCAGCGGGGGCGACGCCCGCCCGATCATCAGCGCGCTGCAAAACCGCAACCGCATCCTGATCCAGGTCCGCGCCCTGCTCGACAACGGCGACGCCCGCCTCGGCCCGCGCGGCCTCGACGGCCTGCCCAAAGCCCAGGCGCTCTACGGCAAACACTTCATCGGCGCGCCGGAGAAGAGCTCCTACAATCTGTTCTCCCAAAACGCGTGGTATGTCGGCAAACTCGCCGGCAACGGCAAACTTCCGACGCTGCGCCGCCTGATCGACAATCAGCAGGAGTTCATCGCTGCGTTTGAAGAAATCATCCGCCGCCCCGGCAACGCCCAGGAAGAAGTCCTGCGTGAACTAGCCGTGCGGTGCTTGGCGGCGTAAACGACCCGTCCCAACGCCGTGCGTCGCAAAATCAAAGGCTACTTCTTTCAATTCACCAGCGCCGATCACCGGGGGCGGCATGTCCATGTCTATCGTGATGGCCGCGAACTCGGTGTTTTCGATTTAATCGACGGCCCCGGGCGCGGCTTGGAAATTGCGATGAATGCACAGTTGCGCGAGGCGTTGGACGAGTTTATCTCCGAGCTAAATGAACGTGGATTTTTCCGCCGCTGATCTCGTCGCCGAAAAGGTCTGGTATGATGCTGGCACCGGGAGGCTCTGCCTCTCCGCCGGTGCCTACCAAAACGGTATTCCTTTGGCTCAGATCCCGGACGCCGATTTTGAATCGACCGCACCGATCGGTAGTTTTTCGCTCGGGCAAAACGGCGCAGTCGTAATTTGTCATCATAAAGACGGCACCGAGACTTGGTTGCCGGTAGATCTTTGGTTACCCGACGGTTTTTCAGTCGGGGCCCTTCGTTGACTGCCGTCTCGGTTGAGCCCGCCTCGGCCGGCCCCAACGCCCGGAAGACCACCACCGCCCGATTTTCCATCGGCCTCATCTCGGCCAGTCCTCAGTGACGCCCTTTTCCGTGAACGCCCAACCCGAACCCTCCACCGATTCCGCCATCCTCAACGTCCTCGCGGACCGCTACGCCTCCGCCGCGATGAAGGCCGTCTGGTCTCCGCACGGCCGCGTCGCCCTCGAGCGCGATTTCTGGATCGCCGTCATGAAGGCCCAGCGCGATCTCGGCGTCGCCATCCCGGCCGGAGCGATCAGGGACTACGAGCGCGTCAAAGGTGAGATCGATCTCGCCGCCATCGCCAAACGCGAGCGCGTCACCCTCCACGACGTGAAGGCCCGCATCGAGGAATTCTCCGATCTCGCGAAACGCCAGTTCATCCACCTCGGTCTCACCAGCCGCGATCTCACGGAAAACGTCGAACAGCTCCAAATCTTCCGCGCGCTCAAGGTCGTGCACTTCAAGACCGCCGCCGCCCTGCTCGCGCTCGCCCGCCAAGCCGGCGCCCACCGCGACGTCATGCTCACCGGCCGCACGCACAACGTCCCGGCCCAGCCCACCACCCTCGGCAAGCGTTTCGCGATGTTCGGCCAGGAACTCCTCGGCGCCTTCACCCGCATCGAAGAACTCATCGCCCGCTACCCCGTCCGCGGCCTCAAGGGCGCCGTCGGCACCCAGCTTGACCAGCTCACGCTCCTCGGCGGCGACGCCCATAAGGTCGCCGACCTCGAGACCCGCGTCATCCGGCATCTCGGGTTCCACGCCTCGCTCGATGCCGTCGGTCAGGTTTACCCGCGCGGCCTCGATTTCGAGGTCGTCACCGCGCTGCACCAGCTCGGCGCCGCCGCCGCGAGTTTCGCCACGACCCTCCGCCTCATGGCCGGCGCCGGCCTGCTCACCGAGGGTTTTCAAGACGGCCAAGTCGGCTCCTCCGCCATGCCGCACAAGGTCAACGCCCGCAACTGCGAGCGTATCTGCGGCTTTTCCACGATTCTCTCCGGCTACGTGACCATGACGGGCGCGCTCGCCGGCCACCAGTGGAACGAGGGCGACGTCTCCTGCTCGGTCGTGCGCCGCGTCGCGTTGCCCGATGCGTTCTACGCCGTCGACGGCTTGCTCGAGACGTTTCTCACCGTGCTCCGCCAGCTCGAGGTTTTCCCCGCCGCCATCGCCGCCGAGAACGAGCGCAACCTCCCGTTTCTCTCCACCACCACGATCATGATGGAAGCGGTGAAACGCGGCGCCGGCCGGGAGACCGCCCACGAGGCCATCAAGGAACACGCCCTCGCCGCCGCCAAAGCCCTGCGCTCCGGCCACGGCGACGCCGACCTGCTGAGCCGGCTCGCCACCGACAAACGCGTCGGCCTGAGCAAAGAAACCCTTGTGACCATTTTGGCCGAGAGCGCCCGCTTCGTCGGCGCCGCGCCCCAGCAGGTCGACACCTTCGTCGCGACGGTCAAGCCGCTCGCCAAACGCCTAAAGGGCGCCGCCGACTACCGGCCCGCGAAGCTGCTCTGAGCGGCCCCCCGCATTCAGGCGTGGGTCTCAAAGGCCCCCGCCCTTCGCGCCTGACCCACCACGGGATCGGGCTCGCCCACGTTGACGGGTGTGCTGCTTTGCTCCGGGCCAAAAGCTCGTCGCTTGGGCCGGGAATCCAGCCACTTCCCCACCGCTTCCATGAGTGAAATTCTCCGGCGCCAAACCGCCACGATGAAGCAAACCGAACCCATCATAAGCGCGTAGTGCCGAGCCTCGCCGGGACCGGTCACGGCCAAGCCCGCGCGCCCTCGCAGATCGGATGACCAAAATCTAAAATTTCGGGCGTCAGCGCAGATCACAATCTTCCACCCCACCACACCGCAGCTTAGAAATTCGCCGCGGTCCGCAGGTCATTGGCGCCGGTCGTGACGGTGGCATCGGGCGACGTGCCCAACGGGACGAGCTCGTAGGCCTTGGTGACGGTGCCCAAGTAATTGCGCGGCGTCACCAGCACAGGATCAAACTCCGCCCGCGCGAGCCCCGCGCTGCGCCAACCCGCCCGACTTTTCACGACGAGTAAATGGGCCACCGGCCAGCCTCGTTGGCCGCGAAACACGACCGTCTGCCCGGGCCGCCAGTCCTCGTAGGGTTGCCGCTCGGTGACGAGTAGCGTCCGGCTGCGATAAAGCGGAAGCATGGAATCCCCGCACCCCACCATGATTTCGGCTCCGGCCCGGTCGGCGATGTAGGCCTCCGCCTCCCGCCACGCACGCGTCACGTGGGCCGGCGTCGGCCTCGGCGACGCGCCCGTGAACATCAATGGGGCGATCGTCTCGGCGGAAGGCCGGTGCAGGCAGCCCGTGGTCGCCAAAACTGCGGCGATCATCGCGGCCGCACGCAGCGGATTCATCGCCGCGCCTGACCGAAAATAGCTCCCAAATTCCACTATGAGACCACGCCAAGAACCGGAATTGCCTTCTTTACTCCGTTTGACGCCATGCGCCTCACCACCCGGTTCTCGGGAGACGTTTTCCCTCGCGGAGGTCGGGCGCCACTCGATCATTTGGACGCCGGCTCAAAATCGGCGCGGTCGGGGGAGCACAAATCTCCCGCCGCCGGCGGATTTTGTCGGCGCGCCGGGGAACGCTCGCGATCGCTATCACCACCGGTCCTCCCGTCTCCGAAATGAAAACCCGCCTCATCTTCATAACCGTCAGGCGCACGCGAGACCAACCACACGAACCACAAAAGCGGGAGCAGGAGCATCAAACCGGCGGCCACCAGGAAAATCATAAACCATTAGCCTAGACCAGGTGCGCGTGACCGGTAATCCGGCCTATCACTCATTTTGCGGTGGAAAGTTTTCCCTCCGAAAATCGTCGTTATCGCCAAGCAATACGGGGTGAACCCCGGACCACTGGCCCCGACTCCACGCAGCTCCCGGGATCTTGGTGGGCCGCTTGGGCGGCGTTTAACCGGAACCCTGCCCGATCAACATGATCTCGTCGGCGATTTCTTCACCGACCGCGGGGGACGCAGGACGGCCTTCAGGGACCGGCGGCCAATCGCAGGGTCATTCGGACGGTGATCCCGGCTTCCGGTTGATTGCCGGTGATGCTGAGATCCCCTCCGCCCAGCCGCGCGAAGCTCAGCGCCAAGCCCAGTCCGATGCCCCACCCTTGTTGTTCAAATTTTTCCCGCGCGAATTGGCGGAGCATTCCCACCCGCTCGATTTCACTTTGGGTCATCCCGCGCCCCTCGTCGCGGACGCTGAACACGTAGTTCGATCCCTGCACAAATCCGGTGATATGCACGGGCGAAGCGGGCAAAGAGAATTTCATCGCGTTCTCCACGAGGTGGAGGACGACCCGTGCAAAACCTTCGGCGGGCACGGTTACGATCGCGGGTTGGAGATCGAGCGTCACATCCCGCTTCCGGCCGCAATCGTTCGCTGCGGCCCAGATTTTCTCCTCCACTTCGGATTGTTTGACTTGGATTTGCGTGAGTGCGGCCGGCTGGCCCAACCGAAGCAGGCCATATTGAATCTCCAGCCAAGACCAGAGCGAGAAATCATCCGCGACCCGCATCAGGCGGGCTCCCGAACGCTGGAGATTGCTGCCAAATTCGACCAACTCCTCGGCTGAGATCGATTCACCCGCACGGCCCATTTCGGTCAACATGTCCGCATATCCCACCACGCCCGAAAGGGGCGTGCGCAGTTCATGGGGCAGGACCCGCGAAAGAAACCGTTGCTGCCGGCTGATCAGCTCATTGCTCAGCGCCGAGCGGGCAAGTCGCACCTCGATCGTCTTCAAAAGATCCTCCGGCAAATAGGGCTTCGTCACGTAATCATCCGCGCCCAGCGACATGCCCTGCCGCTGATCCGCGGTCTCGGCCTTCGCCGACATGAGGATGAACGGCGTCGGGTTGTATACGGCATCCCCGCGGACGCGTTGTAACAATTCAAAGCCCGTGCAGTTCGGCATCCGCACATCGCTCAGAATAAGATCCGGCCGGACCGTGGGCAACAGCCGCAGGGCCTCTTGGCCATCGGGCGCCGTGACGACGCTATAACTCGCGTCGCGCAGCGTTTCGGCGGCAATTTCGCGAAGGAGTTGATCGTCCTCGACCAGCAGGATGGTGGACGATTGGGCAGGAGTGGTCATCAAAAGGGAGGCCGCGTCATCGCGATCGGCAGTTTAATTGCGCCCGAACCAAGCACCGGGCTGATTGCCACCGAATCGGGCTCGGGTGACTGCGGGGAGGAAAACACCAGCAGGAATTCGCTGCCCTTCCCGAGGGCCGTGGTGAACGTGATCGAGCCGCCGTGGTAATCGACCACCCGGCGCACAATCGCCAAACCCAAACCGGTGCCCGCGACCCCCTGCACGTTGCCCGCACGATGAAAGGGCTGGAAAAGCTTGGCCTGATCAGCCTCGGGGATCCCCCTGCCGCAATCGGCGACGGAGAAACCCCAGCCCTGCGGAACCAGCATCACCTTTACCCGCACCTTCGTGTCCTCCGCCGAATATTTTAACCCGTTGGAAACGAGATTTTCAAAGGCCGCCCGCATTTTTGCCACATCGAAACTCGCCGTAAAATTCTCGGGCAGTGCCAGTTCCAGCAGGATCCGTTTACGGGCGACCGAAATATTAAGGCCGTCGATGAGCTTGGAAAAGAAATCGGCTACGCCCACCTGCGGCATGGGCTCCCCGGGCGCGGAGTGCTCCAGCCGGTTCAACAACAGCACCTGATCTACCAACTCCTTCAGATTCTTCAGGGCTTCGCTCTGCAGACCGAGCAGCTTTTCCATGCCGTTTGCCTGTTCCACCGGCAACTGCCCCACTTTCTTGCTCAACAAATAGTGCACGCCTTGGATCGAGGTCAGCGGCGTGCGAAATTCATGGGAGACCATCGAGATAAACTCCCGCTGCATTTCACCGTATTCCATGGTGCGCCGAGCGGTGGCTTCAGCCTGGCGCTCCAAAAGCCGCTGCTGCGTGACGTCCCGCACCAAGGTGCATACGTGCGACAGTTCGCCGTTGATCAAAAACAAAGGGGTCTTCTGCACTTCGAAAACCCATTCCTTCCCGCCCCGTTTGAAGGGGAAATCAAAGATCAACCTTTCGCCCGTGCTCGCAACCTTCCGACCCGATTCCTCCCATGAGGCGAAGATCGGATCGTCGATCAGTTGCTTCCCTCCGGTCACGGGTTGGGTCGGGTCCACCGAATCCAACCCAAACCAATTCGCGGCCACCGTGTTCACAAACTCGTAGGCCCCGCCGACCGGGCGAATCAACACCCCTGCGTCCACCGCGTTTAGAAGCGCCCAGAACAAGGCCTCGCTATGGATGAGCCGCTCGGCCGCGGTTTTTTCTTCCGAGGCACTGCCACCGTTCCAAACGATCCCATCACCGGGCAACCGCGACAGCGAAAGCTCCTCATCAAACAGTGATCCATCCCGCCGCTTGCCCATCAACCGACCGCGCCATGCACCACGCGCCGACAGCCCCGGAATCGCAACGGTTTCGATGAGATGAACGGCATCGGGTGGATATAAAATCCGCCAACTCTGGCCGACCAATTCGGTGGCATAATCATAACCGAACAGTGCGGCCTGCTCCTGGTTGAGATAGGTGAGGATTCCCTCGGCGTCGGTGACGGCCAGAGCTTCTCGCGCGGTATCCATGTCCCGGCGCCTGGCTATCGCCGGCGTGACCGCCTCGGCGTGATCCAACAACAAAGCGGAGCCGCACAGCAGCGTTCGCCCGTCGATATCCACCAGTTGGGCGGAGCACCGCAATGTCCTCAACACCCCATCCTGCCCCTGCGCCCGCACGACTTTTATCACTCGCCGTTGCGTCTTCATCTCCTGACTCACACCGAGCATCGCGGCGCGATCGTAATCCGTCATGCTCCGCAAACAGGCCGTCGGTTCTTTGCAAAATTCTTCCCGCGAGACCCCGAAGAAATTCTCCGGCGAACCCGAGACATAAACGATCTTGCGCCGCGCCCAATCCATGACGAAGGCCAGCCCGTCGCAATGCCGTGACGACTCGGAAATCGCCCGAATAGCTCGCTCAACCGAAAAGTCTGACGCCACCCAAGGGGCGGGCTGTGACGACTCGGAAAAAGCCCGCAGGGCTCGCTCAACCGAAAAGCAGGCCGACGCCCAAGCGGCGACGGACGCAGGTGAAACGGTTGGCCTCATCCGCGATCAAAGAGCCGCCCCCTCGTCGCGGACGAAATGCCGGAATCCTGCTCCGGGACGAGGCCGTAACTTGCGCCAACCCACGCAAACCCCGTCCAATCATCCGCTCCGGTCCGAGCCACGATCCGCGCCCGGGCTTTGTAAACGCCCGACAGGGACAAGCCCATCTCCAGCGCGATTGACTTTGGCGACTCATTCCGCGCCAAGCCCTTCAGCACCCGCAGATCGACCGCCGCGAGAGGCTTACACCGCAGGTTTCGTCTCACCAGATCCCGCAATACCTGCGAGATGCGCGGGCTCAATCGGGGCTCGCCCCGCACCACCGCCCGTAACGCCGAGAGAATTTCGGCGGGTTCGGACCTTTTCTCGATGTAATCGGCCGCACCAAGCGTAAAGGCCGCCGCGATCGACTCATCCGATCCAAGGCCGCTGAGCACCACCGCCTTGGTGGGCTTTTGCAAATCCCGCAAGTTAGCCAGGATCTCCATCCCGGTGACACCGGGGAGCATCATGTCCACCAACAGCAGCTCCACCGTGTTATCGCGGATGAACTCGTTGGCCACCGCACCGTCGGTGGTGGAACCCACCACATTAAACTCCCCAGACTCCTTCAAAATCTCGGACAAAACGGTCGAAAAAAGAGGGTGATCCTCCACGATGTAAACACGCGGAATCGAAACGCTTTTGGAGTGGTTCATGATGAGCATCGGGTGTTTATCAAAATGGCTGAAGGCGGTAACCGCCTTTTCCACCTTAAAATAGGACAATGATCGCCCTCCTCAATAGAGGAAAATACCTAGAAACATCCCCCGCGAAAGACGAGGGCGCGGCCACGGAGAACACCGGCGCGCGCCCGGTCGCGCCGTCGCAGGAATTCATCTCCGCGGCCTTTAAACGCGGCAGGCGGAGATAAACCACCCCGGTCCTATCCGAGTTTTTGAGCCCTTCGAAACCTGAAACGCACTCATCGCGGCGGGCCGGAAATTTTCGTTTGCTTCCGCTGCTTCCGCCGCGCTTCCTCTCGCATTCACGTAGTCGATTCCCTGTCCAAATTTAACACCACACTATCATGGCTGAACTCGTAGGAAACGTCTTGGTGGGCCAATCCGGCGGCCCCACCTCCGTCATTAACGCCAGTGTCGCGGGCATCGTTGCCGAAGCGCTGAACCACGAGTGCATCGAGGAGATTTACGGCACGCTCAACGGCGTGCTCGGCATTCTCCAAGAGGATTTTATCGATCTCGCCGGCCAATCCCAGCAACAGATCCGCGCCCTCAAGCACACGCCCGGCGCCGCCCTCGGCACCTGCCGTTTCAAGCTCAAGAAACAGGCGGATTTCGACCGCGTGCTCGAGGTCTTCAAGGCGCACAACATCCGCTACTTTTTCTACATCGGCGGTAACGATTCCCAAGACACGGCCGACAAAATTTCCAAGCTCGCGCAAGCGCAGGGCTACGAACTCCGCGTCATCGGCGTGCCCAAGACGATCGACAACGATCTCCCGCTCACCGACCACACTCCCGGCTACGGCTCGGTCATCAAGTATCTCGCCACCACCGTGCGCGAACTCGCTTGTGACAACGAATCCATGGGCCAAGGCGACCTCGTCTCCATCATCGAGGTCATGGGCCGCTCCGCCGGCTGGATCGCCGCCGGCGCCGCCCTCGCCAAGCGGAAGGATCACCCGCACGATCCGCCCCACCTCATCCTCCTCCCCGAAGTTCCTTTCAACCAAGAGAAGGTTCTCGAAGACATCCGCCGCGTCCTCAAGCGCGAGAAATTCTGTCAAATCGTCGTCGCCGAGGGCCTCGTCGATTCCGACGGCAACTACCTCGCGGCCGACGCCGCCACCGACGCCTTCGGCCACGCCAAACTCGGCGGTGCCGGCGATGCCCTCGGCGAGATTGTCGAACAGAATATCCCCGGCGTGAAAGTCCGCGTGGCCAAGCCCGGCATCGCCCAACGCGCCGCCGCCCACATCGCGTCCAAGACCGATTCCGACGAGGCCTTCCTCGCCGGTGAAGCCGCCGTCGAAGCCGCCATCAAGGGCGAGACCGACAAGATGATCACGCTCGTCCGCGGCGACTCCGAGGCCTACAGCGTGGAAACCGGCCTCGCCGCCCTCCACGAGATCGCCAACGGCGTGAAGAAGCTCCCGAAAGATTGGATCAACGAAGACGGCGTGAGCATGAACTTCCAGTTCCTGCGCTATGCCCAACCGCTGATCGCCGGCGAAGTCACCGTGCCCTACGACGCCGGTCTCCCGGTCTTCGCCCGCCTCGACAAGTCGCGCGTCGAGAAGATTCTCCCCGCGTACACCGTCTAATCCACGGGCGTCTCGTTTAAAAGAAGGCGGGTCTCAGACCCGCCTTTTTTGTGCCCCGGTCCCACCCTTAAGCCAGACAGGCCGCGACCAGTCGATCATGCACCGCCGTCGCCGGGATTGATTCATTTCCCTCCACCCCGGTTGCCGCCGCCAGATTTCCCGTCCCGATCAGCACCGGCCATTCGCTCGCATCCGCCGGACACGTCCCGTGCGAGCCCTTCACGAGCGAAGGATCGAGGGAGATCACATCCATGAGCATCCGGAAACCAAGGGCCTTGCGCAGAAGTTTTCCGGCCACCTTTAACCGCGGAAACGCGATCACCGGATCGACGAACAGCTCCACCGGATCGTAACCGTATTTGCGGTGGATATCGACGCACCGCGCAAAATCCGGCGCCTTCGCGTCGTCATCCCAATAGTAATACGTGAACCACGCATCCTCCGCGGAAAACGCCACCAGGTCACCCGAACGCGCGTGATCGAGCCCCTCGGCGCGCTGGCCCGCGGCATCGAGCACCCGCGCCACGCCGGCGACGCCCTCGACCGCCGACCGCACCGCCCCGAGTAGCGCCGGATCGTTCACGTAAATGTGGGCGACCTGATGATCGGCGATCGCAAAAACCTTGCTCGCGCCGCAATCCATCAACTCGAGACCCAACTCTTCCTTGATCGCGAGCCACCCGCGCGCCCGGAAGATCCGGTTCAGCGCAATCGAGCGCTTCACTGCGGTGATCCCATACTCCGAAAGCACGACCGGGCGCACCCCGCGCTGCGCATAGAAATCAATCAGCCCGCCCGCCACCCGGTCGATCGCCCGAAAATCCTCCCCGAGCTTTGGATCATCCGGCCCCAGCCGCTGCAGGTTGTAATCAAGGTGCGGCAGGTAAACGAGCGACAGGTCCGGGCGGTGCCGTTCCTCAATCCACTCGGCCGAACGCGCGATCCACTCCGACGACGCGATGCCCGCCCTCGGACCCCAAAACGCCGGAAACGGAAACGGCCCGAGGTCGGCCTTGATCTCCTCCCGCAGCCCCATCGGCTGCGTGTAAACGTCGAACACTTTGCGCCCGTCCGCCGGATACATCGGTCGCGGCGTGATCGTCCAGTCCGCGCTCGAATACATGTTATACCACCAAAACAATTTCGCGCAGGTAAACTCCGGCCGCCGGTCACGCAACGTCTCCCAGATTTTTTTCCCCCGCACCACGTGGTTCGACTGCTTCCAAAACTGGTGCTCCGCCAGCGTGCGATCATACCAGCCGTTGGCGACGCAGCCATGCCCCGCCGCCGGCAGCCCCGTGAGATATGTGCTTTGCGCCGTGCAGGTGACCGCGGGCAACACCGGCTTCACGCGGATCAACCCATCCGCCTTCGCCAACGCCGAAAGCCGCGGCGTATCCGGCCCCAGCACCCGCGAAGTGAGCCCCACCACGTTGATGATCGCGGTGCGACTCATGGCGTCGTCCCTCTGATCCATAACCGCGGATGCACCCGGATAGACGCGGATAGAAATCCGCCTGCTCTGAATCCGTGTCCATCCGTGTTCATCCGTGGTTAAACTCCCGCCGCCTCACCCATACCGCTCCCTTAACTCATCAAACGCCGCCTTCACGACCGCGCCATCCATCTCGTGAATCTCAAGCCGCACGCCCGGCGCCCGGATCATCGGAATCGTCAATCGCCCGCCGAGGTGTTCGCGGAACTCTTCCAGCCCGTCGAGCATGTCCTGCCGGCCCGTCGCGCTACGGATCTGCTTCACCGGGGCGAACAACTCGAAGCCCAGCGCCTGAATCACCCCGAGAATCCGTTCGGCATCTTTTTCCGACAACAGCCCGGTGCGCCGCGCGTAGATCAGATCGATCGCCATCCCCACCGCGACCGCCTCGCCGTGGCTCACGCGAAACCCGGAGAGCTGCTCCAACTTGTGCGCCGCCCAATGCCCGAAATCGAGCGGCCGCGCCGAACCCCGCTCAAACGGATCGCCCGCCGTCGCGATGTGCTCCATGTGCTGCCGCGCGCTCTCGCGGATCACCGCCTCAAACGCCTCGGTTTCAAATTTGGCCAGCTCCGCCACCCGCGCGGCGATAAACTCAAAGAACGCCGCGTCGCGGATCAGCGCCACCTTCACCGCCTCGATCAACCCCACCCGCCGCTCGCGGTCGGGCAGGCCGCGCAGAAACGCGAGGTCGTTGATGATCGCGTGCGGCACGCCGAAGGAACCCAACCAGTTCTTTTTCCCAAAAAAATTGATCCCGTTTTTCACGCCGACCCCGCCATCGCCTTGGCTCAGACTCGTCGTCGGCAACCGCACCAGCGGAATCCCCCGGTGCGCCGTCGCCGCCGCGAAGCCCACGAGATCGAGCACCGCGCCGCCGCCCACCGCGACGATGTAGGAATGCCGGCAAAGCCCCGCCGCATTGATGGCCGCCCAAATTCCTTCGAGCTGGGCAAAGTCATTTTTGACCTGCTCGCCGCCGGCGAGCGCCACCGGTGCCGCCGCCAACGTCAACGCTGCGCCGCGCGCCGCAAACCACCGCGAAATCCGCGCTCCAAACCCGGGAAACGCCGGCTCCAACCCCTGATCCCAAAACACGAGCGCGCGCACCGTTTGTCCCGGCTCCCGCGGCGTGAGCACCTCCGCCAGCGTGAGATTCTCCTCCGCAAATACCTCGCGGGTAAAAATCAGCCGATGCTCATGTTGCAGCGTGATGGGAAACGAAAGATTGGGCGAAGACTCGGCCATAGGCAGGACCAAGACTTAGCCGATAAGCCCGGCGCGACGGCAAGGCCGCATTCGGGAAAACCACCGGCCTTCGTCACCCCAAATTTTCAAGAGCCACAACCCCACAACACTCATCCCAATAGCGGTTGAGTTTCAGCCTTCGCGTTCCGGGGTGGCACAGGCATCTTGCCCGCGGTGCCCGTGGGTCTGAGACAAAAACTCAACCGCGATTGGTCTCACCCCCATCGTCCGATCCTTTCGCATCTTTGTAGCAACTATTTTGGTTTAGGTATTTTGAATGGGAAAGAGGGTAAGCAAAGCAGTCGCTAAGGCAGCGCGGCAGGCGATGCCGGAGGGGAGACCTGAAAGCCCGCAACTAAGAGACGGGCAGGTCAGCTACGTGGGCCGGACGCAGCAAGGAGTTGAGGTAGGTGAGCAGTTTGCGAGCGACGGCGACGTAGGCGACGGAGGCGGATTTGCCACGGGATCTGAGCCGGGCTCATGCAGTTGAAGACGTAGTCGCCAAAAGGCGCACCGTTTGGCGTCGTTGATGGTGTGAAACATATAACGAGCAAGGCCGTCGACAAGACGGCGAACCAAACGGTGC
>JBIKWB010000045.1:0-26733 GCA_044356555.1 Opitutaceae bacterium
CTAAAGCCCAGCGCGGCGGGCGTCTTCTTTGCAGCCGTCATTTCTTAGTCGATAAATCGTTTGGTGAGGTCTCCGTAGGCGTCGATCCTGCGGTCGCGCAAGAAAGGCCAATGGGTTCGGGTGACATCAACCTTATCGAGTTCGATCGGGACCAGCATGATTTCCTCGCGGTCAATGCTAGCCTTCGCGAGAATCTGCCCGCTTGTGCCTGCGACAAAACTTTGGCCCCAGAATTCGATCCCCGGTCCGCCGATCGGCGTCTCCACCCCGATACGATTGATCGCCGCGACATAACAACCGTTGGCGACCGCGTGGCTGCGCTGGATCGTCTCCCAAGCGCCGTGTTGGTTTACGCCGTATTCGGCTTTTTCCTGAGGATGCCAGCCTATCGCCGTGGGATAAAAGAGAATCTCCGCTCCTTGCATCGCGGTCAGCCGCGCTCCTTCGGGATACCATTGATCCCAACAGATGAGCACACCGATTTTACCGAATTTGGTGTTCCATGCGCGGAACCCGGTGTCACCCGGGGTAAAATAGAACTTCTCATAATAAAGCGGATCATCGGGAATGTGCATTTTCCGGTAGATGCCGAGCAAGCTGCCGTCGGCGTCAATGATCACGGCCGTGTTATGATAAAGTCCCGAAGCCCGCTTTTCAAAAAGTGAAGCGACGATTACGACGCCGTATTTTTTGGCGATTTTCTGGAATGCTTTCGTGCTGGGTCCGGGGATGGGCTCTGCGAGCTTGAAGTTTTCGTGGTCTTCATTTTGGCAGAAATACTGCGAGCGGAAGAGTTCCTGCGTGCAGATGATGTTCGCACCCTGCTTCGCCGCTCTTTCAGTGAGCGCGAGGGTTTTCTTGAGATTGGCGGCCGGATCGGCCGAACAAGCGTGTTGGAGCAAACCGAGAGTAACTTTGGCCATGACGAGATTTGGTTCAGGTAAGTTTAATAGATGACCTTGTTGAGGGGATATTCGACGATCCCCTCGGCGCCCAACTCCTTTAACTGAGGAATGATTTCCCGGACGACACTTTCGTCGATGATCGTCTCGAGCGCCACCCAATCGGAATTACTCAAAGGCGAGATCGTGGGATTTCTCAGCGAGGGCATGGCGCGAACAATAAGTTCCAGCGCTTTCTTCGGGGCATTTAACTTTAGGCCCACCTTGCTTTCCGCCTCGAGCGCACCGCGCAGGAGCAGGGCAACGGTCTCAATTTTCTTTCGTTTGGCCGGATTCGCCCAACTCGCCTTATTGGCAATCAGTTTGGTGTTGGTCTCAAGCAGGGTGTCGATGATTCGGAGTTTGTTCGCGCGGATCGAGCTGCCGGTTTCGGTGATGTCCACAATCGCATCAACCAAGTCAGGGACTTTTACCTCCGTCGCCCCCCAGGAAAACTCTATCTCCGCCGCGACCCCTTTTGCCTCAAAAAAGCGTTTCGTGGTGTTCACCAGCTCGGTCGCCACTCGCTTGCCGGCCAGATCCGCAATCGACTTCACCGATGAATCTTCGGGCACGCAGAGGACCCAGCGCGATTTTAGCACCGAGGCGCGGCTGTAGATCAAGTCCATCACCTCAACGACGTCGGACCCGTTCTCTTGTACCCAATCAAAACCCGTCAGCCCACAATCGAAGAATCCGTGCTCGACATAGCGACTGACCTCCTGCGCTCGGACGAAGCGGCCATCGAGCTCAGGGTCGTTGATCGTCGGCTTATAGGAACGCGAACTCGTCGCAATCTTCCACCCGGCCTTGGCGAACAGATTCTTCGTTGATTCTTCAAGGCTGCCTTTGGGCAGACCCAGCATAAGTAGCGGTTTAGCGGACACGCGGCCAAGGGACACTCCGCTCCCCTGCCCTTCAAGCCTATTTCCGCCACCTTATCACCCTGGCACTCGATGCGCTTGGACTAGTCCTGAGAGCGAACCGGCCCCGTAAAAAACTCAAGGGGCGTCAGCCAAACACTTACCGCGCCGCGCCCAAGCCGCTCATTCCTCACTCGGAAAAACATCCTCAAGGAAAGCGCCCCTGATTCGTCCGTGGTTCGGATCGGCTAGAATAATTCAGGTTGTCCGTAACGCTGCCGAGCCTCGGCCAATGCCGACCGCATCTCCAATGTTTCGAGCAACCGGTAAAGTTCTTCCGGGGCCGGCGTTGGCGCACTCAAAACGAGGCTGGGAAGGGACACGTTAAGCGTCGTCAGCTTCAGATTTCGCCGGAGCTTTTCCGCCTCTGCGGACACGGTCGTTCGAAAGCGCTCCGGTTGAAGTTCGGCGGCGTGAGCGATCACTCCTTCAAGGTTGCCATGTTCGCTGAGCCACTTGGCCGCAGTCTTCGGTCCGACCCCGTTGATCCCGGGGATATTATCCGCGGTGTCTCCCACGAGTGCGAGGAAGTCGGCAATCTGGGACGGCGGAACCCCAAATTTTTCCCGCACGCCGGCTTCGTCGCGCACTTGCCAGCCGAGCTTTGGATTGGCGGTGGGCGGTGGCAGGAGAATTTTGATCTGCGGGTTTACGATCTGGGCGAAGTCTTTGTCCGAGCTGACGATGAGGACGTCATCTCCTTGCCGCGCGAGTGAGACCGCTTCTGCGGCCAATAAATCGTCGCTCTCAATCCCATCTTGCTCGATGCCGACGCATCCCATCGCGCGGGTCAGGGCCTTAACATACGGCAGCTGTTTCTCCAAAGCCTCGGGCATCTCTTCGCGTTGCGCTTTGTATTCGGGATGCAGAGCCAATCGGTCCTGCGCGCCGCCGAGGTCAAAAAAGACCAGGGTGCCTGCGGGCTTTTCTTGATCGGCCAGTTTCCAGAGCGACTTTACCCAGCCATGCAGCGCGTTCGTGGGAAAACCGTCGGCACGGGACAATTCCGGAATCGCAAAAAAGCACCGGTATGCCAGATTGAATCCATCGACGAGAAGCCATTTTGCCATGGGGAGAGCTCAGCGTCCGCTCCGCCCGAGGCAAACCCGCGTTACTTTTTTTTGGGGCCCCAATCAGCCAACTGATTCAAGGCCCTTCAGAGTGCCCCGATTTGAGGAACGAATCCTTTCTCAGCCAACTGACCTCCAACCTGCCCAACGCGCGTCCATTTTATCCGGGGAAGAACCTTCAGCTCTTGGGTAATGTTGCCGGTTGTCCCCTTGCCCCGGTCACCGCTTCCGCGATGTTTTCGGCCGTTTTCTCCGGGACGATCCGGTCATTGTTGAAGTGCATCGAAACTGTCTTCGACACGCCGCGCTCTTCCATGGTCACGCCGTAAATCGCGTTCGAAGCCGAAACAGTCCGCTTGTTGTGCGTGATGATGATGAACTGCGACTCGCCCACGAATTTCTTCAACAGATCCGTGAAGCGCCCGATATTCGATTCGTCGAGGGGCGCATCCAACTCGTCGAGCACGCAGAACGGCGATGGTTTCACCATGTAGAGCGCGAAGAGCAAGGCCACGGCCGTGAGGGTCTTTTGCCCGCCTGAAAGCAACGAAATGCTCTTTAACTTCGTCCCCGGAGGCTGGGCTACGATCTCGATCCCGCTCTCCAACACATCGTCCGTCGCGATCAACTCCAACGCGGCGCGCCCGCCGCCGAAAAGCGTCAGGAACGTATATTCGAAGTTCTTTTTGATCTGCTCAAACGTGATCGCGAACTGGCGCTGCGAGGTCAGGTTGATCTCGTCGATCGCTTTGATCAGCTCGGCCTTTGCATTCGTCAGATCGTCGGTCTGCGTCCGCAGAAAATCGTGACGTTGCTTGAGCTCGGCGTACTCTTCGATCGCCACCAGATTGACCGCGCCAAGGCCGTTCAACCGGGTGCGCAGCACGTCGATCTCGGCTTTGGTTTCCTCCCAGTTGGTCTGTTCCAGTGCGGCCAAATCTTCGGCGGTTGGATCCGGCTTCGGCCCTTTCGATTTCCGGCGGCGTTTGGTCGCTTCGCCGGCCGGGTCACCCTCGGCCTTCGGCGAGCCTTCATCCGCTTCATCTTCTTCGTCCAAATCCAGCGGTTTCATGCCCTCCGGTTCGCCGTCGGCGTGCCAGTAGAAATGCCGCCAATCCAACTGGGATATGTTGGCTTGGAACTCGCGCGATACTTCCTCGGCGATGAACTGAGCCCGCTGGCGATCGCCCGCGAGTTTGATGTCATGTTTAGCCAACGCGGCGATCGCGCCTTCGGCATCGCTGCGGAGCGCCTGTTGCGCCGATTCCAAGCCGCTGATCTCGCGCTCCACCGCCATCAATTCAACGCGGATTTTCTCTACCTGCTCCTGCGTCACCGCGAGCGTCTCCGCAAGCTGCACCGAGCGCGCGCGCTGGGCATCAGATTCGGTGGCGAGCGAGGCAACCTGGTCGGTCCAGGTCTCGATCTCTTGCTGGCGCTGCGCCAAAAGCTCGCCGAGTTGCTGGCTGCGTCGCGCCATCTCGCCGAGTCCGCGGTCGAGCACCTCCACTTTCTGGCGGCGCTCGGCGAGTTCGAGCCGTGCCTGCGCCAACGAATCTCGTTTCACGTCGCGGTCCACCCGAAGCTCGGTGATCCGGGTTTCCATTTGGATGATCTGTTCCCGTTGCGACGCGCCATCGCTTTCGGCCGTGGTCAGACCGATCTGCGCCTTTTCCCAACGGGCATGGGCCTCATTGCGGGCCTGTTCGAGACCGGTGAGTTCGTTCTCCATCCGGCGGAGCTTTGCGTCGACGTCTTCGGCGTTGCGCTGGGCGTTACGCTGTTCCGCCTGCACCGAGGCGAGGGTCTGCGTGATCGCCAGGATATCGGCGCGCCGTTGTTCCAACGTTTGCTCGGCTTCGGCGAGCCGGGTATTGATCGCGTCGATCGTTAGCTTCTGCTCGTCGTGCAGTTTTTGTTCATCGGCCAACGCCTTCGCCGTCTCCCGCAGATCGATTTCCCGTTGGACGATACTGTTGGAGGATTTTTTTGAGCCGTGAAATCCGCCGTAGACCAAGCCCCGTCGGTCCACCAGATCACCCTTGCGCGTGGCGACGGCAAGAAAGGCAAAACCCGGATTCGCCCGCCAAAACTCCAAGAATGCCGTGAGGTCTTCCGCGATGTAGCAACTGCCGAACAACGCCAGAGCCGGATGGCCTTCGACCTGCGAGCTGACGGCGGTCGACGCCGGCACCAGCCAAGCGGGTAGTTCATAGGCGGCTTCCTGCCGAACGCCGCACTCGGTGATCCGCAAAATAGCCGAGCCGATTTGCTCGTTCTCCAACTGGGCAAGGATCCGTTGGGCCGTCCCGAGATCGCTGACGCTGATCGCCTCGGCGGCTGCACCCAGGATCGCTTCGATCGCTTTGCCAAACTCGGGCCGCACGTCGAGTCCTTGCGAAATGGGCGACGCTTTGGCGCCGTTGAGCGCCGTTTCCAGCCGGCCTTGCAATACGGCCTTGGCGCCTTCGCCAAATCCTTCCCAGCGCTCCTGCAATTGCTGGAGCAATTTCAAACGCGCCATGCGTTGGGCCAGTTGGCGGTCAATCTCCGAGAGCTTGCGCTGTGCTTCGCGAAATTCCCGGGTGAGGTCCGTGATCGCTTGCTGCGCGGTGACCGACTCGCCGTGGGCGCGCGATTTCTCGCCGAGAGCTTCCTCCGTACGGGCATCTAGCTCGGCCACTTGCTGCGCCGCCGCCGATTGCTGTTGCCGCATCGATTCGATCTCTTGGGCCAGCAAGTCGTGCCGGTGCGCGCTGGTCTTCTGGTCAACTTCGTAGCCCGAACAATCCGTGCGGAGCCGTGCGACGGTGCTGTCAAATTGGAGGAGCTGAAACTTGGCCTGCTGCAGGTCTTGTTCGAGTTTGGTGAGTTCGCCTTCGACGATCCCTTGCTCGCGGTTGCGTTGTTGGAAAACCGAATCGCTGCTGCCGAGGAGTCCCAGTTGGAGCTGTTTGTCTTGCGCCGCACTGTCGCCCTGCGCGGTGACTTCCCGGAGTTGCATTTCCAGTTCACCGAGGTTGTCCCGCGATGAACCGAGCCGGTCTTCAATTCCGGCGCGCCGGATATGCGCGAGGTTCGCCGCGTTTTCGGCGGCTTCTTTTTGCGACCGCACATCGAAAACCGCCTGCTGGGCGTCCTGCACCCGCTGGTTCAACCGGCCACGCAGAGATTTTTTCTCTTCCAGCGAGATCTCCTGCTCCTCGCGATTCGCGCGGCGGCTGTCGGCTTCGGCCCGAAGCGTGGCAACGTCGGCCTCGAGCGCTCCAAGGGTCGCCGTCAGCTGCGAATAATGAAAACCGTTCCACGCGAGGCTCAGGTGCCGCAGGCGATGGTTCAGGCGCTTGTAGCGCATGGCCTTCGCCGCCTGCCGGCGGAGGCTCCCGATCTGCCGGCCGACCTCGCCGACAACATCCGCGACACGCGCGAGATTTTGATCGGTCAACGCAAGCTTGCTCATCGCCTCGCGGCGTTGGCTTTTGTATTTCGTGATGCCGGCGGCTTCTTCAAACACCGCCCGTCGTTCTTCCGGCTTTGAGGAAAGAATCTGGTCGATCTGACCTTGCGCCATGATAGAGTAGCTCGTCCGGCCGATGCCGGTATCCATGAAAAGCTTTTGGATATCCTTCAGGCGGCAAGCTTGGCCGTTAAAGGCATACTCGCTCTGCCCATCGCGAAAGACCCGGCGCGTGATCTCGATTTCGTGAAATTCGCTCCCAAGTTGCTTCTCGCAATCGGTGAGCAAGAGAGAGACTTCGCACAACTGTGCCGGTTTCCGGGTGTCGGCACCTTCAAAGATGACGTCCTGCATCTTACCACCGCGGAGGGCCTTGGCACTTTGCTCCCCGAGCACCCAGCGGATCGAATCGGCGATATTGGATTTACCGCAGCCGTTGGGCCCCACCACCGCCGTTACTCCAGGCTCGAAACGGAGCGTTGTCGGGTCGGCAAAGGACTTGAAACCGTGCAATTTTAGGGCCTTGAGATACATGAAAGGGATGAGTCTGTGGGCCCGCCGTGAGCGCGGGCAAACGGAAAAAAATCAGTCTGCAGACCGCGGTTTCGTGAGTCCCTCGACCAAAAAGTAGCGGCTGGTCCAGCTGTTATAGGCATGGAGTGTGCAACCGGGGACATCGGAGAAAATGCTGGGAACCGTCGCCAGCAGCTTTACCTTAAATTGCTGGGTGAGAAGCGGACCAAACTGCGCGCACCACTCGTCATGGTAGTCGATCTCACGGAGCAGCACGGGCGCCCCGCCCTTCGCAAAATGTTCGGCCAAGACCTCTGCGGGGCCCGGATTGAGCAAAGCCTCAACGTGCCACTTCAGGCCTGGGTGAGCCGCCCGGATCGCGTCTTCAATCTCCGCGCCCGCCGCTGCGTTCCGGCCTGAAAACTCGAGCCAGACCAAGCGGCTGCTCAGGTCAGCCGGCCGATACAAAACCAGCGCCAGAAGCCCAGCAGTCAGGTAACCCGCCTTTGCGCCCGTGCGTGGCGCCAACCACTTACCCGCTGCAATGAGACCCACGGCGGCGAGAGCGCAGAAAAGCGGCACCACATGACTCAAGTTACGTTCGAAAAACACCGTTCGGGTTGAGAAATAGACGACGAACAGCATGACAGGCGCTGCCAACAGCGCTAACTCCAGCCAACGTTTCCGCGCCGCCAAGCCGACGGTTCCGACCAAACCGGCGGCAATCATGCCCGCACCCAAAACCGACCAAAAGTAGCCCACCAACACCGGCGCGACAAATCCGCCTTCTAACCGGCTATGCGGAGGATGCAGCCCCGCGTATTGCGCGGCCAGGTAGTCAATCCCGCGCCAGAACGCCCCGGGGTTTGCTACCGCCCCCGGCGCCCCCATAGCGAAACCCGCGCAGACGCCCACCGCCCCCAAACCGAGCGAAACTCCGAGACGGCGGAACGCCCATTTTCGTTCTGAAATCGCTGCGGCTATCACCGGCACCAACGGCAGCCAAACGAGCGCTAACATCGACACCTTGCTCGCAATCGCCAATCCCAGCGCCACAGCTGCCGCCAAGAGCCTCAAATTTGCCCAGCCCTTCGTCGCCAACGGCAAGCTCCAAAGCACCGCCGCCATCGTCAGCACGGTCACAAACGCCTCCGGCCGGATGTAATGGGCGTCCTGCACCAACAAGGGCACGACCGCGACCAATGCGCCCGCAGCCAATCCTGCCCGCGCCCCCGCTATACGGCGCGCCAACCACCAAGCCTGCGCGACCACGACCGTCGCCAAAAGGGCCGAGAACATCCGGTAAACCCAAAAACCTTGATCCCTCGAGCGCCACGCCTCCAGCCACGGCACCCACTTAACCACCCGATAAAAGAAAAATGTCCCGTACATATAAGACGAGAAATTGTATTGGTCGTATCGAAACGAAGATTCGAGCTTGGGGGCCTTTGCCCAGTTCGTGTCCCAGTCGCCCGAACTGCGCATGTGCCCGACCACTTCGACGGTGATGGTCTCATCCGGGTGGCCGTAATTCTTGTCAACGTGCGCCACCCGCAAAATTAGCCCCACCAGCACGACCAAAACCGGCGCGAGCCAACGGTACCGCTGCCATATCACCGTGGACCTCAAGCTCTCGGCCCGACGCACCGCGGCGGCGTCGATCTCCAGCGGTTTCCCCATGCTCACCACCGCGTCCACCGAAAAGCCCAGGCGTTCGTAGAAGCCCGTCGCCGCCGCGTCCTCCGTGCGCACCTGCAAGTTGATCTTCGGGCAACCTGCAGCCTTCAACACGCTCTCCGCCTCGGCCATCAGCGCCCGACCGATTCCGCCGCCCCGCGACTTCGGCTCCACCGCCAGGTAGTTGATCCAACCTCGGTGACCATCGTAACCCGCCATCACCGTGCCGACGACCCGCTTGGTCGCCCCCAGCCCGCTCGATGCTTCGGCCACGAGCAGCCACTTTCCGCCCGCCAGCAGCTTCATCGCAATGTCCAACGCCGGATCATTGGCCGGACGCACCAAACCGCACGACGTCCAAAGCGCGATCACGGCATCTTTGTCGGCGGCGCGATACGGGCGGATCCTCATGGGTCCACGCGATAGAGCGATGCCCGTTCGTCTCAGCAAGTGCAAAGGGGCGGACCGTTCCTCCCTGTTTTCGGCTTCCCCCCAGCCGCTTCCTCGCAACGCTTCGGCCTCATGCGCCTCTCTTCCACTCCCCTTGTGTTAACCCTCGTCTGGGCCGCTCTCGCCGCCTCGGCCCTGCACTCCGCTACCCCGGCCAAGAAAGTTGTCGAAAAAGCAGACGATCTCCCCCGCCACACCTACACGTTGCCGAAGCCACCGTCCGAGGTCCTCCGCGACGATGCCGCGTTCACCACCCTCGCCGCCGCCGTTAAGAAGGATATTCTCTCCGATCTCGCCACGCACGACGTCCAAGACCGCACCGCGTTGCAGCGGTACAAATCCACCTTGCTCAATCTCGCCGTCTTGGAGCGCGACTTCGCCACCGTCCGCACGCTCATCGCCGAACTCCGCGCGCTGGAGGAAAAGCCCGGTCAGAAACTCACCACCGGCCTCGTCGCCGAGGCTTGGACCGCGACCAGCGTCAAGCGCCCCGACCCCGCCGCATTCACCAAACTATTCCAAACCGACTTCGTCGCCCTGGTGGCCCAGCTCCCTTGGGAAACGGTGCAGGACAACCTCAAAGAGCTGAAGTCCGGCTACGAGATCCGCAGCGATTCGTTGATCCTCGGTCTCACCAAAGAGCAGATCGATCCCGCTGCTGCGAAGGCGGGCAACATTTCCGGCGACATCGCCGGCCAGCTCATTTCGTTTCGCAACCAGCTCGTCAATTACCTCCCGCTCAAGTCCGCCATCGTCGCAGCCCTCGCCGATAAAATCGCCGCCCACAAAACCGAAAAACCCGATCGCTGGACGCCCACCCTCATCAATCTCGCCGCCAACTCCACCGGCACACCCGTAAACATTGGCGTCTGGGACAGCGGCGTCGACACCGCCCTCTTCAAGGCGAATCTTCATACCGATTCCGCCGGACGCCACGGCTTTGGCTACGATCTCCACGCCAACCCCGTGTCCGAACTCGTCTTCCCGCTTGGCGCCGCCGAGGCGCGGACCCCGCAAGCCGTCGCCCGGCTGAAAGGCTTTCTCGACCTCCAAGCCTCGATCGACAGCGAGGAAGCCTCCGACCTGAAACGGTTCATGAGCGCCCTCCAGCCTGATCAGGTGAAACCCATGGTCGAGGAGCTCGGCCTCTTCGGCAACTGGTCCCACGGCACCCATGTCGCCGGCATCGCGCTCGCCGGGAATCCGTTCGCCCGCCTCGTCGTCGGCCGCATCACCTTCGACCACCGGATGATTCCGGAAAAACCCACCGTGGAGCAGGCCCGCAAAGATGCGGCAGCCTATCTCGCCGCCGTGGCTTACTTCCGCTCGGCCGGGGTGCGCGTCATCAACATGAGCTGGGGCGGCTCCGTCCGCGACATCGAGGGCGCCCTTGAGGCCAACGGTATCGGTGACGCCGAAGCCCGCAAAAAATCCGCCCGCGAGATCTTCGAGATCGGCCGCGAAGCGCTCTTCGCCGCCTTCAAGAGTGCCCCCGAAATCCTCTTCGTCGCGGCCGCTGGCAACAGCGACAACAACGTCAAATTCGACGAGTTTATCCCGTCCTCATTCCAACTCCCGCACATGATCACCGTCGGTGCCGTCGATCAGGCCGGCGAGGAAACGTCGTTCTCCAGCTTCGGCCCGATGGTCAACGTCCACGCCAACGGCTTCGAGGTGGACAGCTACATCCCTGGCGGCCAGCGCCTCAAGTTCAGCGGCACCTCGATGGCCGCGCCCCAAGTCGCCAATCTCGCCGGCAAACTCTTCGCGCTCGACCCGACGCTCACGCCCGAGAAAGCCAAAGCCTTCATTCTAGCCGGCGCCGAACTCAAAGGCCGCGTCAACCTCATCAACCCCGCCAAGACGCTCGCGCTGCTCAAGGCTCCGAAGTAATCGTTGCTCCAGCCTGGGCGGTTTACCCGCCGGCCTGAACCGGCCCCGATTATTGTTTTGCCCCAGCCTCACCCGTTCCGGCCAAAGAGCAGCCGCAGCGAGTTCAAGCACACCAACACCGTGCTGCCTTCGTGCGCCGCGACACCTACGGCCAAGGGCACCACGCCGACCACGGTCGCAATCACCATCACGACGACTACGCCGAGCGAGATCGCTAAATTCTGCCGGATAATCGTCCGCGCGCGTCGGCTCAGGCGGTGCGCCGAGAGGAAATTCTCGATCTTGTCCTGCATCAAAATCACCTCGGCCTGCTCCAACGCCGCATCGCTGCCGCGCGCGCCCATCGCAACGCCCACGTCGGCCGCGGCCAGGCACGGCGCGTCGTTTACGCCATCGCCTACCATCGCGACTTTCTTACCCCGGCCACGCAGTTCCATGATCGCGGCGACCTTGCCCTCCGGCGTGAGGTGCGCCCGCACTTCGCCGAGCCCGAGTTCCTTCGCCACGGCTTCGGCCGCGAGTTGCCGGTCGCCGGTGAGCATCACCGTAAAAATCCCCCGCCGCTTCAGCTCGGCCAACACGCCGCGCGACTCCGAGCGGATCTGATCGCGCAGCAGGACCCGTCCCACCATTTCGCGCCCGATCACCCACACCTCGCTCAAATCCGCAGGCGCCACCGGCAGTTTCTGCGCCCAGCCCGCCAACGGGCCGGCCTCCAGCAGTTCCCGCCGACCCAAAAGCACCTGCGCACCGTCGAGACTGCCCTTCACGCCTTCGCCGACGATGTTGCGAAACTCCTCCACGTTTACCGTGCGCACGCCCCGCGCCCGCGCGTCCTTCACAATCGCCCGCGCCAACGGATGCTCCGACTTCGCCTCGAGCGCGTACGCCAACTCCATCACCTCGCGCTCGCGCCCCGGTGGAAAACTCTCGTAGCCCACGACGGCCAGTTCGCCCGTGGTCAGCGTGCCGGTCTTGTCGAGCGCGACCGCGGTGATGTCGGCCAGTTTCTCGATCGCCGCCCCGCCGCGAAACAGCACGCCGTGCCGCGCGCCCCAAGCGATCGCCGCCAAGATCGCCGATGGAATCGACAACACCAGCGCGCACGGGCTCGCCACCACGAGCAGCGTCATCGCCCGGTAAAACGCCGAGCGTTGCCCGGGCTCGTTCGCAAACGCCGGCAGCCCAAACCCCGCCCACCACACCAGAAACATCGCCGTCGCCAGCCCCAGCACCGAGTAGGTGTAACCCGTGCCAAACTTTTCGGTGAACCGCTCGCTCGGCGCCTTTAGTTTTTGCGCTGTCTGAATCAGGCGGATGATTTTCTGCAACGTGCTCTCGCCCGGCAGCCGCGTGACCTCGAAGTCCATCGCGCCCCACAGATTGATCGTCCCGCTGAACACCGGATCGCCCTTGCCCTTCTCCACCGGCTGCGCCTCGCCGGTCAGGGCCGATTCGTCGCTCGCGCTCTGGCCGCTCAAGACGGTGCCATCCGTCGGAAACGCCTCGCCCGGTTTCACCCGCACCCGCAGGCCGAGCCGCAGTTCTTCGACGCCCACTTCCCGCTCGCTCCCGTCGGCCTCGACGAGCACCGCGCGCTTCGGGGCCGATTTCAGCAGCGCGCTCACCTCGCGTTGCGTGCGGTCCAAGGCAAACGCCTCCATCGCCCCCGAGGCCGAAAACAAAAACAACAACAGCACCGCCTCGCTCCACGCCCCGATCGCCACCGCTCCGGCCGCGACGATCAGCATCAAAAAATGAATATCGATTTCCCGCTTCTTGAGGTTGGCCCACGTATCGATGGCCGCATCCCAAGCGCCCGCTACCAGCGCGGCCGCGAAGAAAAACCACGCCGCCCAAGGAGAGCCCGGCGCGAACGCTTGCAGCAACGCCCCTGCGACGCCCGCGCCGCCGCACACCGCGGCGAGGGTCGCGAGAAATTTCCACTCCGGCTCCTCGTCTGCGCCGACCGCATCCAGCCCGGGCCACTCCAATTCGCGCCACGGCCGGATTTTTTCCGCCGTCACGCAACTGTCGCGCGCCAACACCATCGCCCCACCTTCCTGCCGTAGCGAAAAACCCGCCGGCGCCACCGCCCGCGCCTCGCGTTCCAGCCGCGCATCCACCGCCGCAATCGTCGCCGCGAGCTTCTCGCTCAGCAACGCCAGGTCCACCTCGCCAAACGTGGCCACCGCCAACGTATGCGATCCCGGATCAATCCGCACCGCGCACACCCCAGGCTCCGTGCGCAAAAACTGCACCAACTCCGCTACCCAACTGCCCTCGGCTTCGATCGGTCGGTTCATGACCGATAGTTTGCGCCGTCTCGCCGCGCCCGCAAATTCATTCCCGCCGACCTTGCCTCGCCCCTCACCGTCGCCGACGTTCTTCCGACTCATGATTGGACTCCGCGACGACCAAGCCTCCGCCCCTCCGCCTCCGCCGAGCCGGGCGCCGGAGTTTGCCGCGAAGATTTTCGCCGACGGCGGCTGGCTGCACGCGGGACTTTCCCTCGAACACCGCCCGCAACAGGAGACGATGGCGCGCACCATCGCCGCCGTCCTCAAGTCCGACGCCCCGCTCCTCTTTGAAGCCGGCACTGGCGTCGGCAAATCCCTCGCCTACCTCGCGCCCGGCATCATCCACGCCGTCGATCAGGAACGCCAACTGATCGTCTCCACGCACACGATCTCCCTGCAGGAACAGCTCCAGGCGAAGGACCTCCCGCTCGTCCGCCGCCTCTTTCAGTCCAATCCCGCTCTCGCCCGTTACGCCGACTTCCGCCCCGCCGTCCTGCTCGGCAAATCCAATTACCTCTGCACGACCCGGCTCGCCCAAGCGCTCTCCGACCGCGCGAGTCTTTTCGCTGATGCCGATTACGACGAGTTGCAACGCATCGCCGGCTGGGCCGAGGCCACCGATTCCGGGCTGCGCCATGACCTGCGCCCGCCACCCCGCGCCGAGGTGTGGGACGCCGTCAACGCCGACTCCTCCTCCTGCTCGCGCAAACACTGCGACTGCGAGAAATGTTTCTATCAGCGCGCCCGCGCCCGTCTGCGCACGGCGCACGTCATCATCGTCAACCACGCCCTGCTCTTCGCGTTAATCAATGCCGGCGGCGCCAAGGCCAACGGCGCCACCGGGCCCGAAGCGCGCGGCGTGCTATTTCCCGGCGATTTCCTGGTCCTCGACGAGGCCCACACCGTGCCCGAAGTCGCCACGGCGAACTTTGGCCTTTCCCTTAGCAGCTACGGCGTGGAACGCGCGCTCAAGTATCTCTACAATCCCCGCACGAAACGCGGTTTGCTGCGGAAGCTCGGCGGCCCCGAAGGCCAACAACTCGTCACCGACGCGCTCGACGCTTCAAAGCAGTTTTTCGATTTCATCGCGGCGTCGCTGCTCGCCCAGCGCCCGATCGTGCGGGTGCGCGAGACCGGCGTTGCCGAGCCAACGCTCGACGGCCCGCTCGGCGCGCTCGAACGGCTGTTGGCCAAGCTCGCCGATAAACTCGAAGACGGCCGCCCGCGCGACGAACTGCTCGAGCAAAAAACGCGCATCAAAGGCCTCCAGACCGGTCTCACCGAGTGGCTCACGCTCGCCGCCGAGGGCCACGTTTACTGGGCCGAGCGCGGGGGACGGAAGCAGACCATCGTCGGTCTGCGCAGCGCACCGATCGACATCGCGCCGGCGCTGCGGGAGCACCTCTTCGGCTGCGGCGTGAGCGTCGTCTGCACGAGCGCCACGCTCGCCGTGGGCGGAGACATCGCCGCTTTTGCCACGCGCATCGGAGCCGAGGCCGCCCGGGCCGAGGTCGTCCACTCGCCATTCGATTACGCGCGCAACATGCGCGTCTACGTCGCCGCCGATATCCCCCTGCCCTCGCCGCAAGAGGCCAAACTCGCGCTCGATGCGCTCACCGACTACATCCGTTTCTGCGTCGCCGCCGTGCCGGGCGGCACGCTGGTGTTGTTCACGAGTTACACCGATATGCGCGCCGTCGCCGGCACGCTCGAGCCCGAGTTCCGCACAACATCGCGGCCGTTTCTCATGCAGGGCGCGGATCTCTCGCGCACCGAGCTCGCCGATCAAATGCGCCGCTTGGGCAACGCCGTGCTGTTCGGCACCGACAGTTTTTGGACCGGGGTCGATGTGCCCGGAGATGCGCTGGCGCAGGTCATCGTCACCCGCCTGCCCTTCGATCCGCCCACGCACCCGATCACGGAGGCCAAGACCGAATGGATCCGCGACCACGGCGGCAATCCGTTCAACGACCTGACGCTGCCCGACGCGCTGATCAAGTTTCGCCAGGGCATCGGCCGACTCATTCGCACCCAGTCCGACCGAGGGCTGATCACGATTCTCGACTCGCGCGTGCTCGCGAAGAGCTACGGCCGGCTTTTCCTGCAGTGCCTCCCCCAGCCTGAATTCACCCGGCTCACGCGGGAAACGCGCGGCGATCAATTTCATCCTTTCGCCTAGCACGAAGCCTGCCTAAGTCTCTGCACCCCCATGACCAAGCTTCGCTCAGCCGCCCTCACCGACATCGGCTGCGTCCGCACCGAAAACGAGGACAATTACATTCTGGAACCGACGGCGATGATCTTTGGGATCGCAGATGGTATCGGAGGTTTGCCCGGAGGCGCCGAAGCCGCGCTCGAAACCGTGCGGGTCATCGTGCGCGAGTTGCTCGCGAACCCGGCGGACGGCGTGCCGAATCTGGAAGCGGCAGTACACAAAGCCAATCGGGCGGTGGTCGCCAAATCCTACGAAATCAGCCCGGTCATGGGCATCGGTTCCACGCTTACTTTCGGCGCCGTTTACAACCACAAGATGTATTTCGCCCACGTTGGTGATTCCCGCGCCTACCTGCTGCGGGCGGGCACGCTGGAAAATATCACCGAAGATCACTCCGTCGAAAACGAAGCCCGCAACCGCCTCGCCAGCGGCGAAGTGATCCACTACCACGAGTCCAACCGCGCGGCTCTCACCCGCTGCATCGGCCAGCCCTCGCCGCCCGAGGTCGACCTGAGCACGCGCCCGCTCATCGCCGGCGACCGCTACCTTTTTTGCACCGACGGGGTTACCCGCATGATCACCGACCAAGAGTTGGCCCTCATGCTGCAGACTCCGGACGATCCCGCCGCGCTCGCCAGCGAGATCGTGTTAATGGCCGTCCATCGCGGTGGCCCGGACAACGCCACCGCGGTGGTGGTGATCGTCGACGAGCCTTGAGCATGTCCCCGCGCAGCCCGCATTTTAGGGCGCTCGTCGAGCGCGCGCCCGACAACGAACTCTTTCGTTTCAGCCTCGCCCAGGCTCTCGCCGCCGAGGGCCGCGCCGAAGAAGCCGGGCCCCATTATGCTTTTTGCGTAGCCAAGAAAGCAGACTGGATGATGCCCCGGATTCTCTTGGGGAAACTTCACCTAGCCGCCGGCCGGCACGCCGAAGCCCGCCCGCTGCTCGTCGCCGCCCTCGATCTGGCAGTCGCCCAAGCCCATGAAGACCCCGAGCGCGAGCTTCGGGCATTGCTCGCGGAATTGGGCGGGTGAGTTAACCGCCTGTTCGACTGAGACGCCCACGCACCCACCCCGATCGAGGTGCAGCGGCGGGTTCAGAATACCCGGACACCGATGGTGCGCGTCATTTGATCGCCGTCGGCGTCGGTCACGCGAAACGTGACACTGCCGAGCCCGGTAAAGCCGTCCTTCGGCGTAAACACGAGCGATTGTCCATCGGCGGTCAGGACAGCGTCGCCTGCGACGGTTGCCACCACTTTAAATTTTGGTTTTGCAGTAAAGCCGCGGGTAAGCGGCGCCATGGCCAAGGTCACATTTCCGCCTGCAGCAACCTCGGCGTGGGGCGCGGCCATCCAGTGAAGATAGTGTTCAAGTTCAGTGACACCGTCGCCATAGCGATCCCGGTTGCCGTCGGAAAAGTCGCCGGAGACCGAGGCGGGATTTGAACCGGAGATGCGTTCCCACCAATCCGGCAGGCCATCGCGATCGCCGTCCCAATCGGAGGGACGCGCGACGGTCGGCATGGCCTCCCACCCACCGACATCCACCTGCGAATCGGGCAGGCCGGGCAAGCCGGTCTTGCTACCTTTGAAAGCGGCGATCCCGGCGAGGGTCTCGCCGATGATGCGAAAATCGTGCCGGTCGAGCGCGGGTTGGTTGGCGCCGACATCGGACAACACAATCTTGTAGGCAGCCCGCGCGGACAGGGTCTCCACGTCGCTCGCGAAGAGCGGCGCGTCGGATAGGAACTCGGCGTAGGGCGCAGGCTTGGTCATACCGGCCGCTTGGTTTTCGCGATCGGCCACGCCCTCGAGAATGTTCTCCGCTACGAAGTAGCGCTGCGGCCCAAAAGCCTTCACGCCCTCCAACTGGGGATTGAGGAACTTGAGCAGCTTCGTCGCCGGTCCGGGTTTGTAATAATTGCCGACAAAGTTGACCTG
Organism: Opitutaceae bacterium; assembly: GCA_044356555.1. GTDB lineage: Bacteria > Verrucomicrobiota > Verrucomicrobiia > Opitutales > Opitutaceae > Tous-C4FEB. Next base: position 17,382 of record JBIKWB010000045.1, read on the forward strand.
CGCGGCGCCACCATCGGTGGCCCGGTTCTGCCAATTGTAGACGACGTTGTTTCGGATATCGAGCGACCCGGTGTGCCGGCCCGCGCCGTCGAGGCCACCGGCGAGGCTCCAATTGCGGCCGGAATTATGGGCGAGCAGATTGTGGTGAAACGAGCCTACATCGCCGCCGATGCTGGCCGCGTAACCGTGCTGGGAGCCGGGCTTGTAGTTCTTGTGGCCCGCCGCATTCAGGGCCTCGGAGATGAGTGTATTTTGCAGGGTGATGTTGCGGGCTGACCGGGAGCTGAACGCCTCGTCGAGCGTCCAACTGATCGAGGCGTGGTCGATGATCGAATGGTTGCTGCCCTGCATCCCCATACCGTCGAGGGTAACGCCCGCGATATCGCCGGGGCGCACCCGCAAATGCCGGATGATCGTGTCGCGGGCACCGCTCAGCCCGAAGCCGAACTTGCGGATCGTGATCCCCGGGCCCGGCGCGGTTTGGCCGGCGACCGTGAGATAGGGATTCGTCGCCACGAGTTTCCGATCGAGCGTGATCAAACCTCCGACCGCGAAAACGACCGTACGCGGGCCCGTGGCCTCGACGGCGGCGCGCAGACTGCCCGGGCCGGAATCGGCCAACGTCGTTACCTCGATCACGCGGCCACCGCGGCCGCCTTGCGCGAAGCGGCCCGCACCTTGCGCACCCGGAAAGGCGAGTTGACGCGGGCGAAACCGCCAGACGTCGCCGGGAGTGACGCCCCCGCCGGCGTCCACCGTATCGACCCGCCAGAAATAGTCCTGCGTCGGGCGCAGATTCGAAACCGATTGTTCCGCGGACGGCGTCTCGCCGAGTAGGGCCAGCGTCGTGGCGGAGCGACCGAAATACACGCGATGTTGAACCGCGCCGTTGGCTGGAGTCCATGCGAGTTTGAGCGTTTCCCCGTCGGCGGCGACATGCTCGTCCTCATGAGCAGGTCGCGCTTGGATCGCACGCCGTTTGGGCTCGGTGACATCAAGCGCGAAGCCGTTCAGCACGACGTTGCGAACAATCGCCGCGGTATCGGCGGGATCCGGCTTGAACTGGATCACGGCGTCTTCGCCCGCCACGGCTTCGAACTCCAGCGCTACGGTCTGCGCGACTTCATCGTCGGCCGCGCGGAAACTGGGGGCGACCGAGATCCTTGGCCCACCTGCGACGGCCACGACCGTACGGGCGCGAAGGTCAGCCGGCTTACCGTCGGTGACATTCAAGAAAACGACGAGGCGATGCCGGCCCGGTGCGAGGCCGGCGAGCCGAAGCTCAAGGGCGCCCCCGGCGTCGCCGCCCTCGATCGTGACCCCATCGGCAACGAGACGCGCACCGTCGCGGACAGCTCCTTTCCACCATACGGCGCGCAGTCCTTTGCCAACCTGGCCGGCGAGGGCAAGGGTCGCCGTGAGCTCGCCGAAGCGTTGGGTGGCGGACATGCCGCCAGTGACAAACCATTGCTCGTAACCCGGCGCGACCGAATCGGGGCGACCGGCGATGCTAAAATCGACTTTCAGCGGGGCGGCGGCGGCAAACGCCAAGCCGAGACCGAAGAACAGAACCACTCCGGCAACGCAGCGCATGGCGCGGGCTCAACTCCGGGCCGAGGGCGCGGGCAAGTTACGGCGATCCACGTTGTGCTTGAGATCGGTCCAGTCGGTCTTCGGCGCACGGGGATCGAGACCGTTGATAAAATCTTCGATGTTGGTGTAGCCGTCGCCGTTGAGATCACCGACCGCGTCGCTCACGTCGTTGGGGTTCAGGCCGTGCGAGGTTTCCCACGAATCGGGCAGACCGTCGCCGTCGGTATCAGCGTAAGGTTTGCCGGTGTAATTGGGATATCCGCCGACCTGGGCGGGGTTGGTGATGAAGCCAACGCGCACCCCGACTTCGAGTTCTTTCACCCATTTCTCGGCGTAGCCGGCGGCGCTGGCGCGGGCGGAATCCTCGGGGGTGGCTTCGGCTTTGCCGACCTTGCCGTCGCGGACCATCGCCGTGACGCGTTGATCGACGGCGTCGCGCACAGGGAGGGTCGCTCCGGCGTGGGCCAGCACATAAGAGAAAGCGGCCTCGGCCGTGGTGATGGTGAGCGGCGCATGGGCGAAGGGCGTCTCGGCCTTGATCTTGGCGAGGACATCGGCGCGGTTGAGCGAGCGAACCTCGGGTTGCACGCCGCCGTCCCAGTTGTCCCGGGAAACCGACGGGTTGCCCTCGACGACGTTGCCCGAGACGTGGGCGCGACCGAAATTGTCGATGACCGTTTTGCTGCGCTCGGACTCGGGCTTGAGCAGGCGAAAGCGCACGGGCGAATCGGGGGTGCCGGGGCCGGGCTTGAGGTAATTGTTGATGATATTGAAAAAGCTCCGCTGGTCGCCACCGTCGATCGTGCGGTGGCGGTAGTTGAAGAGTACGTTGTTCACGAACGTGAAGTCGCCATACATGCCGACACTGGGATTTCTACCCGTGTTGTTGGCCCAGAGGTTGCGGTGGAACGTGCTGTTGAGGCCGCCGATGGTGCTGCCAAAGGCGTGGTGGTAAGTGTTGAGCGCCTCGGAGAAAATCGAGTGCTGGATCGTGACGTTGACGGTCGGAAGCTTCAGCTCGGGGCCGCCCCCGGGCGGGCGATACATGTGGCGATACATCGACATATTTTCGTCGAGCCCCCACGAGGCCGAGACGTGGTCGATCATGAGATTGCCGACGGGATTGCCGCCAAAAGCATCGTTGCGGTCGGCGGCGTCCATCGCTCCGCGGCGAAAGCGCATGTGGCGGATCACGATGTCGTGCGTTTCAAGTTCCACCGTGTTGCCGGCAATGCACACGCCGTCGCCAGGGGCTGTATTGCCCGCGATCGTGATGTAGGGCGCGCGGACGCGAATCCGATCGGTGAGCCGGATGATGCCGGCGACGTTGAACACGACGACACGCGGCCCGGCCGCTTCACACGCTGCACGAAAACTGCCCGGGCCATCATCGTTGAGATTGGTCACGACGATCACGCGGCCGCCCCGACCGCCAAAGGAATACATCCCGCCGCCCTCCGCTCCGGGAAAGGCCGGAATTTTAGCCTGCGGCAAATCGCCGGGCAGGCCCGCGCCGGGCAGGTAGGGTTTGCCCTTGGCCGCCCACGCTTCGATCTCAGGCAAGACGCGGGCAAAAATCTCGTCCGAGCGTTGGTTGGCGGCGGCTTGGCGTGCATTGGCAGCGGCCTGATCGGCCGACTTAACTTTGGGGTAGCCCTGCGCGTGAAGGGCTGCGGCGGAGCCGAGGAGCAGAGCGGCGCTGAGAAAAGTTATAAAGGGCGATTTCATGGTCGGTCGGGAGGGACGAGCGGAGCTGGCGACGGTTGCGCCTTAACATTCTTTTCCGCCTGCTTCAGATCGTAGCCGGCGGCGGAGAGGAAGTTGTTGATCCTGCCTTTGTATTTGCCGAACCACGCATGTTTTTCGCCCGACGTGCTACCCGTCATCGCGAGTTCGCGCGCTTCGGTGAGCCACGCAAGAATCTGGTCTTTTTGCGCCGCCGTGAGCTCAGGCAACATCTGCTGGTAAACACGAAACGTGAGAGGCAACACGCCATAGGTCATGCCGTCCTTCACAATATCGATCTGAGCGGGGGCGAGTTCTTCGGCCAGCTTCACGAGGTAGGCGGCTTGCAACGCGGTGAGTTGCGGATCAACCGAGGCCTTGGCCGCCGTCACTGCCGCGGTGGCGGCAGCCCGATCGGGCAATGATTTGGCCTCCGCGATACGGGCATCGCGCACCGCGTGCAGGGCGTGAAGATCGGCATACTGACGGGCGATGACGTCCCGCACCCGGGCGGCCGTGGTCGGACTCGCCAACGCGAGGCTCGCGACGATTTTGTCCGCCCGTTGCTCCGCGATCCGGGTGTAGGGCTGAGACTCTGTGGTATTGGGCGCGGCGTGCGCAGCGGACAAAAACAGTAACCCGATCAGCGCGCCGAGCGCGGCACCTTTGGAAGCAAAGTTCATCGGGAAAAAACTCGGAACCACCCGCAGGCACCGAGATTCCGTTCGGTGCCGGCGAGCGACTTAGAGCGCAGGATAATCAGAACCGGCCGTTTACGCCGAAGGTCCACACCACGCCGAACTCCCTCCGATCAAGCGGCTGCCCGTAGCTGGGCAGCAGCCCGAGGTCATCCCGGTTGATTTGGTCCCGCGCGCCGTTGAAAATATCCCGGCCGCTCAGGAACAAACTGTAGCGCTTCGACAACGTGTAATTCGCCGTGAGGTCGATGTTCGTTTGGGCGGGCGCGAAGCGGCGCAGGAAATTCGGCGAGCCGTTGAACGCCGCCAAGTTCGAGCGGGAGATTTCGTTTTCGTTGCGGTAAGTGCCGCGAATCTGCACGGACAGCTTGCCGCCGGAGAACTGCAGGCCGGCGCCACCAAAGCGGTTGGACGATTTTGTAATGGTCGAAACGGTGGGCGCGACCGAGATGACTCCGCCGGAGGGCGTGGTGATGTTAACCGGCGCCGGCGCGCTCGGATCGGCCAAATTCTTGAACGCGAAACTCGCGAAGGCGCTGAACCGTTTGCCGAAACTGCCGAGGAAGGCGAAATCCTGGCTCGCCGAAAACTCCCAGCCGCTGGTACGCTGACTGGTCGTGCTGTTGCTGGACGTGCGGAGAATCCAGCCGTTGTAGCTGGCCGAATCCAAACCTAGCGCGGAGACGACCTCATCGAAGCCGGGCGTGCCCGAGTAGGTGCTGTAGCTCGTGATCTGATCCGTCACATCCTTGATGTAGTAGGCAGCCGAGAGCTTGCCGCCGTTGTCCGTGTAATAGGAGACCTCGCCATCCCAATTGTTGGAGGTCTGGGGTTTCAGATTGGGATTGGCGACGGTGATTGTGCCTACGGTGCCGTCGGCCGCGATCGGGACGTTTTCATTGATCTGAAACTGGCCGCTGCTGGAGACGAGTCCGGAGGTGCCATTTTCGAGGGCGGGCAGTCCGAACGAACGCGACCAAGCCAGCTTGAGGTCGATCTTGGGCGTAACCTTGTAAACCGTGCTCAAGCTGAGCGACGGCTTGCCCGTTTGCTCGGCGTCCACGGGCACGTTGGGCCGGTTGAACAGTTTCGCGGAGGCCAAACTCGTGGCGGTAGTTCCCATTGCCTGAGTCGGAAAGCTGATTCCGGCGGCGGTCAGAGCAGAGCGCAGGCTGGCGCCAGCGGGGGTGAACAACGGGCTCGTGGCCTGGTCGACGCGCACGCCAAGGGGATTGGCCGGATCTTTATACAGGGTGCCGTCTTTATTTTTCACGTAATTCCATTTCGGATCACGATAGGGACCGCGGCCTTTGCGGCTGACAGATTCCTGCCGCAGACCGCCGACGAAATAGAGGCGGTTTTTGAGGAACCGGCCGCTCAGCTGGCCGTAAAGTGCATCACGCGTCTCCGTGAGGTCGATTTGCTGACCGACAAAACTATTGTAGTTGTTGACCGCCGTCGAGCCATCGGCCGGGACTTCGAAGATCGTCCGCGCTTGATTGAGCGCGAAGAGCTTGTAGGTCGATCCCCACTCCTGCGCCGGGAGATTGTATCCGGGGCTGGCGCCCAGATAGGTGTCATCAAAAACGTCGGCGATCGGGAAGGTAGCGCCCGCGATGAGGTCTTGGTTATAATTCGCACCGAGGCCGAATTTCTCCGACGTCTCCTCGTCCCGCCGACCGCCGACTTTCACGCTCAGCGAATTTGAGCCGATAAAACTCAGGAAACTCAGGTCGCGCTCGATATCGAATTTGTAGAGACCGTTCGTCTTGCGCGAGGAGGACTCACCCGATTTGGCCACGACGGCATCGGGGGTGAAGTTGGAGAATTTGGTGTAATCCAAGATCCCGCCGCCGTTGGCGACGCGTCTCGAGGTTTCGATGACCTTCGGAATACCGTCGACGATGTTGAGCAATTTGACCTGGCCGGGATTTAGTTTGAAGGACACTTCGGAGAAGTGGCCATTATTGCGGTCTTCAAACGTCGTGAGTGCATCGGAGATGCTGCCGCTGGCGGAAATATTCCAACCGTTGCGCACGAAGAAATACTGCAACTGACCGCTCTTCGTTGAGCCTTCCACGTCGCGCGTGGTGACGGTCATGTCCAGCGTGCTGTTTGCGGTGGTGCCGATGAATTGGTTCGCATTCCAATCCGCGCCGGCGGCGACCGTCGGGCGGGCGTCGAGCCGGCGCTGCCCCTCGGCGCCGGAATAAGTGGAGTATTGGACGCTCGCTTTGATCGTCTGGGTGGGCGTGGGCTTCCAGTCGAAGCGCAGATTGCTGGAGCGCTTCTCCGTTAGCCGGGTGATGTCGGTGACCCTGAAACGGGTGAGGCCGGGATTGTCGATCGTGAGCGGCTTGCCGGCGGCGTTGGTGACCGCCGAGAAAGTCGTATAAGTCGATTCCGCGCGTTGGCTGGAGTTGTATTCGTCGGCCGCACTGGCGGTGAGCGAGACACCGATTTTTGAACTGAAAGGCACCGTGGCGCTGAATTCGACGCCCGGGGTCGTCTTGTAAGTGTGCTTGTTGACGGGTCCCGGGGTCTTGCTGAATTTGGGCATTTCCTTGGAGTTGAAATTGAAGAAAACGCGGGCCGAATAGCTCGGTCTGGCCTGCTCAAAGGCGCTCCTCGAGATAAGGTTGATCTGACCGCCGATGGAATTGTTCGGCATGTCCGGCGTCGCGACTTTGATCAGTTCAACACGTGAAGCGTTGTTGATCGAGAGCTGATCAAGGCCGACCTGACGGGTGAGACCGCCCGGAGCGGCGTTGGCGACCGGCAGCCCGTCGATCAAGATCGCGGTGTCCTCGGCGCCGAAGCCGCGAATGGAGACGCCCGAAGCATCTGAGTCGGAATAGCCCTGATTATTGCCGTTGTAGGCTCCGTAAGACACCTGCACGCCGGGGAGAAACTTGACGAGTTCGCCGACATTGTTGCTCGGGATATCGCCGAACTGGTCGGTCGAGATGACGTTCTTGATGTTCACCGACTGGCGCTCTTCGTTGATCGCGATCTCGCGGGCGTTTTTGAATCGGTCTGCAGCCACTTCAAACACGCTCAAGACCACCGACTTTTCAGAACCCGGTGCCGCCGGACGCCCCAGGGTAACGTCCTGTACCGTGTTTTTCCCACCCAACACAACGACTGTCAGGCTCTGGGGAGCCTCGCCGGCGTAGGTCACCGCGAGCTTGGCCGAACCGGCCGGCACGTTGCGGAGTTCGAAGAAGCCGAAATCATCGGACACCACCTCGAGAGCGGTGCCTTCGACGTTGATCTTGGCGTTGCCGACGTAGCGGGCGTTGTTGTTGTTGAACACGCGTCCGCTGATGGAACCTTGATCGGCCGACTGGGCGATTGCTTCGCCGGTGAATAGACCAAGAGCAAAGACAAGCAGGCAGCTGCGCATAAAACCTGCGGCGAGCCGGGAAATTGCATAACGTGGGGAGTGAATCGTTGTCATAGTGAAAGGGGTGAAAATCGAACTTACCCGTTTTAATGCGGGCGCCGAATCAGATTTGGCCAAATGACCTGATCGGTCGAAAATTAGAACGGTTTGAGAGTTAGGGGTTGATGAGCGTAAGCGGTATCCGAGGTATCGACCACCGGTCCACTGAAGAAAACAGATCGGATCCTAAGATGCACGGGTCAGATTTCATTAAGATTTAAGCGTAGCGCCGCCGAGAGGGCCGCTCTCGGGCTCGGGGCGCGACGGCTGAGTTTGAAAGATCGTCTTCAGATGCGCGACGTTGGCCCCGAAATTTTTTCGCACATTTCTCGCATCCTTCGCGTCGCGAGAGCGCTCGACGACGAGCCATCCGCCCCACCCGATCGCGTCCAACGTCGCCTTCACCGCAGGTAGATTGAGCCGGGGATTGTTTTGCAGCCAAACTCCGTCCTCGTCGGTGCAATGGATTTGGCAGATTCGATCTTTGCCCAGCGTCCGGATCTCGGCGTCGAGGTCTCGGCCGTTCTGCAGGGCGTTGGCAAAATTGAAGTAACTTCGAACCGCCGGAGAACCGACTTCATCGAGCAAGGCCGCCTCGCCCCGCGCGTCGAGCGCGGTCTCAATGCCGACGACCACTCCCGCCGCCTCGGCCCGCCCGGCCACGGACTTCAACCGCGCGATGATCGCCGGGCGAAGTTCGGGGCGCTTCACCAGATCGCCCTGCACGCCGAGCGGCAGAAACGCGACCTTCACGCCCATGGCCACCATTGTATCCAAGCAATCCTGCACCATGCGTTCCACACCCGGGCGCTCCGCGAAGGACTGGGCATAAAAGCCCGACATCGCCAGCGAGCTCACGCCGAGCCCGAGCTCCCGGGCCTTTTCCAAAAACTGCCGCCGGACACCGGCATCGCCCAGCGCGTTGTCGAACGTCGATCGGTCGCCCAACCCGCCCATATCGACCTCGACCCCGTTGGCCCCGATCTCGTGCGCGAGCGCAAAGGCACCGAGCTTCTGTCGTTTCAGCAGCATCCAATCACAGACGGAAATACGATAACGCTGCGCGACGGTCGCGGGGATCGCGGCGAGCTCTGCGGCCGGGGCCCGCATACCCGGCGCGAGCCAAGCGACCGTGGCCGCGGTGGCGAACTGGCCAACAAAACGGCGGCGCGTGAGGGCGGATGATTGAACGGGTAACATCGTGTTCAACGGGCCGGGATCCAGACGCTCATGTCGGTATCGCCGCGGTTGCCCCAGGCGAAATAAGGGACGGCCTTCAGCGTGATCGCGCGCGTTGGCTCTGCCGTGGCTTCGCGGTAGAGTTCACGGGAAGACCAAGCGGCGCGGGTTACCACCCGGGCGGGAAACGACAAGGTGCGAACCTCGGAGTTCACCAACGTTTCCCGATTGGCCGTGAACTCCACCGGCGCAAGCAGCGGCAGCACGACGTCCCGCAGTCTGACGCCGGGCGGAAGATCATTGGATTCGAGGCAATAGACCAGCGGCCCGTTCTTCACGGCGACTTGGTTAACGGCTTCTTCGACGAGGGGATTCGCCTCCATCAACACCGGACGAAACGCCATCGTGAACTGCACCACATCGCCGGCGCGCCACGGTCGCGTGACTTCGGTGTAGGTGCCCGGCACGGGATCGCCGGCGACCGGTTGGCCGTTGACGAGCAGCTTCGCATTCCCGGCGCGGAGCCAACCGGGAACGCGAAGCTTTAAGGTGATCGCGCGCTCGGGCGCGGTCTCGATCGTAAATTTCACCGCGCCGTCCCACGGATACTCGGTTTCCTGGCGAAGACGGATGCGCGCCCCGTCAGTCCACGCGGTGTCGAGCGTGTTCGCGGCGTAAAGGTGGACCCAGAGCGTGTCGGGCGACAGGGCGT
>JBIKWB010000020.1:0-93278 GCA_044356555.1 Opitutaceae bacterium
ACAACGGCCGGGCCGACATCGAAAACCGGATCAAGGAACTCGGCACCCAGTTTGGCTTGAAGGGCCTGTGCTGCCGCTCGTTCTGGGCCACCGAAGCGGCCTGTCACCTCGCCATCTGCGCCTACAACCTGTGCGTCGGTCTCCAGCGCCGGCTCGGTCAACCTCAACGCGCGGAACTGACCACCCTGCGCTGGCGCCTGTTTTCCTGCGCCGCGGTCTTCAGCCACGCCGCCGGCAAACCCACCCTCAAGCTTGCCGTCGCCACGCCCCAACGCCGCGCTTGGTGGCACGTTCTCCTGCGCCAATTGAGTGCCGACGAGCACTGCGATGCAGTTGCCGCTCTCTCCGCCAGAGCCGGTCCTCACCAACTTATCCTACCCTCAATTGCATGAGTTCGGCTCAGATGAGTCCGGGTTTTTTGTGCGACGCTGCCACGCGGGCCCCTTCGGCCGAACTGGTGGCTCTGGTCCTCGACCGCCTTCACCAAAAGAAGACTACGCCCGCGACGAGGCGTCGGGTTCGGCCACTGCTTGGTCGCCGCGATACGCTCGGGCAAACGTCTCCGCCATCTCTTGTTCCGATAGGGGCGGGCCGATCACATCCACTTGCGTCTGCTTGCGTCTGCTTTCGGCTGCGAGGCGGGCGGCCCCGCTCGCCGCCGCTAGTTTTTCGGCAGACCAAATTCGTAGCGGAGGCTCCAGGTGCGCGTCGCGCCGGGGGCCAATTCTGTAATGAGGTAGGGCTCGATGCTCCAAGTGTTGCTGTTGCCCCAGACCGGGCAGAGATCGGGCGGGAAGTCGGTCGTGAACACGATTTCGGTGAGGAGCGGGTGCGAGACTCGGGCGCGCAGCGGTTGGCCGCGGGGCAGGCGGAGTTGCTCGAAATGGCCGTCGCGCTCGGACTCGAAGCGGCGCTTAAAAGTGAGGCGCGAGGCGGTGTCGAGGGCGTAGCCGGGGTTTTCGGCGAAGGTCGTACCGGCGGGGAGGTCGCAGGTGAGCAGGCGATCGTTGAGCGCAAAAAACGGGTGGGCGAACCAGTGCAATGGCAATGGGCGCTCGCCCGTGTTGGTCACTTGCGTGGACGAGGTGAGGGTGCGGCCGGCGAGCGCGATGTGGCGGGTGAGTTGGGTACCGTAGCCGTCGCCCGATTGCGCGGTGCAGAATTCAAGGGCGTCGCCGGCCGGCGTGATGTGCCACGTGCAGGGTTTGGTGACGGTAAATTTGGCGTCGGCCGAGCGCACGACTTCGCCGATACCGACGACCCAGCCGCGGTCGTCGCGGAGCCTGAGAGGGCGCTGCGTATGGAAGTCGGAGTGGCGAAACGATTCGGGCAAGCCTTGGCCGTTGTGCGGCGTAGGATCCGGCTGGGGCCATTGTGGGCCGGCGAGGAGGGGGCCGAGGCGGGCATCGCTCACCTGCCAGATATAGCCGCCCCAGCAATAGCGCGCGCCCTGCCGCGCCTGTTCCGTGGGGTCGGCGGGGTCGAGCAAATCAACGGTGAGCGCGGAATTGGCGAGGCGCAGCATAGGAGCAGGGTGAGGTGGGACGGCGGAGAGGAAAAAGTGACCCGATGCCAAATCGGGTTCAGAGTGGCTCGAAAGCGGATCGAGGTAGCGGCAGGGTTGCCACGCCGCGACCGGCCACGCGGGAAATCGCCCGCAAGCGGGCTCCTGCCTCCGGACCGCTCGGTCTCATCTTGAAAGAGCGCCGGGTATCACTTGACGCGTCGGACGCGGACGGTGGTGTTTTTGCCCTCGATGGAGAGAGCGAAAGCGCCGGCGGGGCGGGGTTGGATTTCGATCTCGCGACCGGCGATCTCGAAGGGAATGGGCTCGGTGCCTTCCCAGATTTGGCCGTTGTCGAGGGCGAAGCTGTTGCCACCGACCCAACCGGTGGCGCGGGCCTTGAGGGCGGGCGCGGAGCGCCAGTCGTTGTTGAGCGTGGGGATGCCGAATCGCTCGAGCACGCCGCGTTTGCGGTCGGCGGCGACGGCCTCAGCGGTGGTCGCGGCGGTCGCCGGGGAACTCGTGTCGGTCGCAGCCTGGCGTTGGGCGGCGACGCTGACGGAAGCTCTGAAGTGCCGGATGAGCGCGGCGTCGATTACGCCGAGTTGGTCGGGTGAAAGTTTATCGAGGCCGGCGCGCGCGTAGTCCTCGGCAGTCATGATGACCTTGAGGCCGGGGAACGATTCGGCGCGGAGACCGATGACGGAGCAGAGCAGCAGCAGGCCGAGGCAGAGGCGGGTTTTCATGGGGGAAAAACGGGAAAGTGGAGGTGACGGTCAGCCGGTGGGCGCGTCGTCGCCGAGCGTCTGAGCGTGGATAAGTTCGGCGAAAACACCGCGGCGCGCAAGGAGCGAGGCGTAGTTGCCCTCTTCCAAGATTGCGCCGTCGCGGAGGACGATGATGCGGTCGGCGTTCTTGATCGTGCTGAGACGGTGGGCGATGGTGATAACGGTGCGGCCTTGGGCGAGGCGCTCGAGGGCTTGTTGGATGAGCCGCTCGCTTTCGTAGTCGAGGGCGGAGGTGGCCTCGTCGAGGATGAGCACGGGCGGGTTGCGCAATACGGCGCGGGCGATGGCGAGGCGCTGGCGTTGACCGCCGGAGAGGGTGACGCCGCGTTCGCCGACGGGAGTGGCGTAGCCTTGGGGCATGGTGAGGATGAACTCCTCGGCGTTGGCGAGCCGGGCGGCGGCGCGGACCTCGGCGTCGGTGGCGGTGGCGTGGGCGAAGCGGATGTTTTCCTCGATGGTGCCGGAGAGCAAAATGCTCTCTTGCATGACGACCGCCATCTGGCGGCGGATCCAGCGCATATCCCATTCGCGCTGGGGCACGCCGTCGATGAGGATCTGGCCGGTGGTGGGCGCGTAGAGGCCCAGGAGAAGATTGGCGAGGGTGCTCTTGCCCGCGCCGGAGGCGCCGACGAGGGCGACATTTTCACCGGGGCGGATGGTGAGCGAGAGATCGTGGATGACGCGTTTATCGGTTTCGGGGTAGGTGAAGGCGACGCGGTCGAAGACGATGTCGCCGGTGAGCCGGGTCTCGCGGCGCGCGCCGTGCCACTCCTCGACGTAGGGAGAGTCGATGAGTTCCTTGATGCTCGCGTAGCTCTCGCGGCCGGCGAACCACGGCTCGCTCAGGCCGATGACCATCTGCACGGGCGAAAGAATCACGGGCAGACCGGCAATGAAGGCGACGAGTGTGCCGACGGTCATCTGCCCGTTGATGGCGAGGATCGCGCCGCCGGCGACGACCAGAGCGGCGATGGCCTGCGTGCTCACATAGGTGAACGTGCCGAAAACCGCGCTGACCCACGATTGGTCCACGCGGCTGCGGGCGAAGTCTCCGCTCGTGCGGTCGAGCAGCAACTCGGCCTGTTTTTCCTCGCCGAAGCTGCGCACGAGCCGGAGCGCGGAGATGAACTCACTGGCGGTGCCGGTGAGTTTTTCCTGAGCGAGGCGGGCCTCGTGGTTGGTGCGCTGGAGTTTTGAGAAGAAGCGCCATTTCGCGAAGGCCCAGACGGGCAGAGCGAGCACGAGCACGGCGGTGAGCCGCCAGTTAAGAAACGCGAGGACCAGCAGGACGCCGCCGCTGTAAAGAATGACGGGCAGGAACTGGTTGAGAATGGTGTAAAGCAGCGACTCGATTTTTTGCGTATCGAACGCGTATTTCGAAAGCAGGCGCCCGGTTTTCTGGCGGTCGAGGTAGCTGAAGCTGAGATACTGCAACCGGAAAAAAATCCGGCTGCGCAGCTCGACCATCTGGCGGGCCATAACCTTGGCGAGTTCGTTGGCCCCGAGGATGGAGAACAGGTAGTGCAGGCCGAGCAGCGCGGCAAAGACGGCGGTGGCGAGCAGCACGTCGCGCGAGTCGCCCGCGGGCACCGAACGGTCGATGATGTGGGCGAAGATCAGCGGGCAAGGCGCGATGGCGAGGCTGCGCAGCAACGCCAGGCCGACGCCCGGCGCCAGGACGCGGCGGACGCGCCACAGATAACCGAGAAGAGTGGGCGCTTGGAGCGGCTCGTGGGACATGACGGCGCGGAACGTAGCCATCGCGCGCGGAACGCCAAGGGGCTTTTGCGGCCCGACCGACGGTCCGGCCGCAGACCTTATCGTTGGTGGCGGCGTGGGCTACCGTCGCCGTGGAGGGCGTGGTAGTAGGGGTCGCCGGGGACGATGCTGCCGCGAACGACGGGACGGCCGGTGAACGCGCTCTTGTAGAGCGCGGTCAACAACTCGAGCGTGCGCCGGGCCTCTGGGCCGCTGAGCAGTGGGCGGCGGTTTGCGTCCATGTCAGCGATGAGGGTTTCGAGCTGCGCGGCGTGGGTTGAACCCACGTCGGTGGGGAACTGTTTCCAGGCCTGGGTCAACGTGTCGCCCTCGCCTTCGCTGGCAGCGGCGGGGGTGAACCGCCAATGGTCGCGGTTGTAACTGTAGAGGTGGGTGAGTTCGACGGTGGCGCGCTGGTAATCGAGGCGGATGTAAGTCTCCTGGCGCGGACTGAGGGCGCTGTTGACGACGGAGGCTTGAGCGCCGTTGGCGAATTGGACGAGTGCCATCGAGACGTCTTCGACCTCGATCGCGCGGTCGAGAGTGGCGGCCATCGCGCGGATCTCGGTCCAGTCGCCGAGGAGGTGGAGCAGGTGATCCATGGCGTGGATGCCGAGTCCCATGGTGGGTCCGCCGAGTTCGGTGGCCCACTTGCCGCGCCAAGGCACCGCGTAGTAGGCGGCGTCGCGGAACCAGACGGTGTTGCAGATCGCGACGAGAGGTCGGCCGAGCAGGCCTTCGTCGGCAAGGCGGCGGAGGTGTGCGGTCGAAGAGGCGAAGCGCATCTGAAACACACAGGAAGCGAACTTTCCCGTGCGCCGTTCGGCGGCTTCGATGAGATCGAGTTCGGCGAGCGACGCGCAAAACGGTTTTTCACACAGCACCCAGGCGCCGGCCTCCATGGCGGTGATGCTCATGGCCGCGTGGAACGAGGGCGGCGCGGCGATGAAGACTAGATCGGGTTTTTCGGTCGCGAGCGCGGTGGCGTAGTCGGTGTAGAAATGCGCGATTTTGTGCCGTTCGCTGAAGGTGCGCACGCGGTCGGCGTCGATGTCGACCGCGGCCGAGAGCACGACACGGCCGCCGGAACTCTCGGCGGCGCGGACGTGGGCGTCGGCGATGCCGCCGGTGCCGACAAGAATGGCGCGATAGGTTTTGGAAGTGCTCAAGCAGGGTCCTTACGTTGGGTGAAGACGGTGAGTCCGAGCAACGACTGGGTCGGCGCGGGGAAGGCGTAGCTGGCGAGGTAGCCGCACACGAGGCAGGCGAGGATGGAGAACGTCGGGTAGAGGACGGGTGTGACCATCGAGCCCTGCCAAAGGACGAGCGTGATGAGGAGGCTGCAAATGACGCCGATGACCGAGCCCTGCCAGTTGGCGCGCTTGGTGAACATCCCGAGCCCGTAGCAGCCGGCGAAGCCGCCGCCGAGCACCGCCTGCAAGGCGAACCAAGCGTCGAAGGCGGACTTGATGTCGAAGAGTGCGAGCAACAACGCGGTGCCGACGCCGATGACGCCCGAAATCACCGTGATCCACTCGGCGAGCCGCACGCTTTTGGCGGGGGTGGCGCTCCGGTTGAAACGCTCGTAGAAATCCACGGAGACGAGGGTCGCCACACTGTTCATGCAACTGGAGAGGGTGGACATGGAGGCGGCGAAGATGCCGGCGATAATCAGACCGGTGACACCGACGGGCAGCTCGGACGCGATGAAGTGAGGGAACGTCGCATCGACAGACAGCAGGGGGTTCATCTTCTCGGGATGTTGCTGGTAGAAAACGAAGAGCGCGGTGCCGATGGCGAAGAACGTGATGCTGCCGGGCACGACCACGGCGGCGAGCGTCCACATCGACCAGCCGGCCTCTTTGGGATTCTTGGTCGAGAGAGCGCGCTGCATCATGACCTGATCCTTCGGATACGTAATCAGGTCGATGATGGCGAACATGACGAAAGCCCAGACCGTGGGTCGGAGCAGATCGAAGCTCCAGTCGAAGGTGTGCATTTTGGCGTTCTCATTGGCAACGCGGACGAATTCCGGCAGGCCGCCGTCGATGCCCGTGATCACGTAGCCGATCGCGAAAAATGCGCCGCCGAGCATGACGAAGACCTGGAGCACGTCGGTCCAAATGACCGCCTTCATGCCGCCAAGCAGCGTGTAGGCGATGGTGACGATGCCCATCAGCACGATGCTCAAAATGACATTGAGCCCGGTGACCGCGGAGAGGGCGAGGGAAGGAAGAAACAGCACGGTGCTCATGCGGCCGCCGAGCTGGATCAGAATGTTGAGCGCGCTGGCGAGGACGCGGATCGACGGATGGAAACGCATCTCCAGGTATTGGTAGACCGAGGTGACGTTCAGCCGGCGGATCATCGGCACGATGTAGATGGCCACGAGGGCGGTGCTGATGAGACCGACGGCGTCGCGGGCGAGAATCTGCCAGTTGGTGGCGAAGGATTTGGCGGGGATGCCGATGAACGAGATCGCGCTGGTGCCGGTGGCATAGAGGCTGAGACCGGCGGCCCACCATGGGATCGAGCGACCTCCGAGGAAGAAGTCGTCGTTGCTCTGCTTTTTCTCTTTCAGATAAAAGTAGAGCCCGATGCCGGCGGAGAACACGAGGTAGCCGATGATGATGACCCAATCGAGAGCACGCAGGTGGCGCTGGTTGGCGGTGAGCTCGACCCGCGAGACTTCGTTGGGTGCGCCGACGGTTGCGGCGCGCGTCTCGGCGATAAAGCCGGCGGGGGCCGGGCGAAGCGCGATCAGTTCACCGGGTAACGTGACTTTGCCGAAAGGGGCCCACGTGTCGGTGATCGCGTGGTAGGCCAGCACCGTGAGTTCACGCGGGCCGGAGAGCGTGGCACCGAGGAGATGGGCTTGGGCGCTGCGGACTAGGACGTCGCCGAAGAGCGGGCTCGGCGCGGGTTTTTTGGGCTGATCGGCGGCGGCGATGGCGGCGGGCGGCGCGAGGAGTGCGGCGGCGGCGGGCGTGAGGGACGTGAGACGGAGCTCGGTGAGCGGGGCTTCCGGTTCGGCGGCGCGCGCCGACCATGAAGCGATCAACAAGAGCAGAAAAAGGGGTAACGCGCGGCGGAAATAGTAGGGCATCGCCCTGAAATTCAGAAGAGCGGCGGCTTGTTTCAAGTCGCTATTTCACGAACATTCAGCCGCGCCGTCCGAGCGAAAAAAAGCCGCGCTGAGTGAAGCGCGGCGTGATTGTTCGCCAATCCGAGTCAGGAGACGCCCGCCAGGCGGAGGATCTTCTCCCCGGTGAGCCGACGCTCGGGCGGGAGCGCATGGGGCGTGCGATTTCCGTGGATCACGGCGAACTCTTTGAATTTTTCCTGGGTGGCTTTGACAAACTGATCGGTCGGCCGGGTCTCGCCGCAAAGAGCCATCATCTCGGGCAGCCAGCGGTGGCCGTAGCGGACGTGGTTCTGTTCGTCGTTGCGGTCGAAGGCGAGGAGGGTGTCGGCCTCGAAGTCGTTGAGCTCGCGCACGCGGTCCATGACGAGTGCTTTGGTGGGAAAGCTGCCGGCTTCGAATTCCATCGTCATCATCGCGTAGCGCTCGTGGGGCGGCATCTGGACGAGGATGTTGTAGAGATCGAGCGAGTGCTCGACGGTCATGAGATCGACGCCGAGTTTCGGGAGTTGGCGGAAGCCGAACTGGCTGTGGCGGGACTCATCCCAAAGATGGCGGGCCATGTCGTGGTGCAGATCGAAGGGCGCGTTGGGCGTGTCGACAAAGACGGTCGCGAGGTAGTCCACGGCGTCCATTTCCAACATGAGCCACACGTAAACCATGAGGCGGATGACACGGGCATCCGTCTTGGGGTCGACGAGCCACGAGCGTACGATCGGCGTCTCGGTGGGATCTTGGCTGAATGCGCTGGAGCAGGTCGGATACTTGCCCCGGTTGCAGGTGGCGGGATGGGAGAAGGGGGTCTGCGCGTGTTGCCACACGTAGCTGGCCGCGAGCGGGAGCCGGGTTTCTTGGCCGAGCCAGCCGCCGAGATCGTCGAGAGCCTGCGTGAGATGGAGCGACCACTCGCGGGCGTCGATGCCGGCCAGGTAGGGCGCGATCTCACGGGCATGGCGGTCCTCGTCGGCGATGAACTCTTCGACGAGTTTCTTGGACGGCCAATCGGCGAGCGGGTCGGTGACCTTGAGGTAGTGGCGGTAGGCTGAAAGCAGCGCGGGTTTGAGGACCTGATAGAAACCGGCGGTGAGGACGAGCGGGTCTTGGGTGCAAGTGCCGGTGGCCTCGTTGAAGATGCGGCGGACGGAGTCGCGGACGGACTCGGTCGTGCCGAAGGACGACAACTCGCGCCCGCGCTCGCGGAGGAAGCGGGCGTGGCCGGCGGATTCCCACGCGTGTTGGCAGAGGAGATATTTCAACTCGGGCTCGCCGACCCGGTAGATGAGCGTGGTGACCGTGCGGAGGAACTCGCGCTCGACTTCGAAAAGCAGGCGGAGCAGGCGCGCCATTTCGCTGACGGCGGCCATGCGGCCGGCGGCGGGACGGGCGGGAGCAGAGGTGGTCATGCGGGAGTGGGACGCTGACGGGAAGTTGCGTGGATCACTGGTCTTTCTCTTTCCGGTTTCCCTTAACCTTTCTTCTTTCCCTTAATCTTTCTGCGGCTCCCGTTTCGAAATCAGGTGGAGGAAAGAAAAAGATTAAGATGAAAGAGAACGATTCGCATCAGCAGATGCGGCCGCGTTTGCCGGCGGTGGTGTGACCGGGGGGATTGACGCCGATCCAGCGGTCGTCGATCGGTTCGCTGGCGCGTTGGTAACGGGCGTCGCTGGAGATGCGGAGGCGGTTCTCGGTGCGGTTGTCGAGGGAGGCGTGCACGAGAAACATCCCGAAGGTGATGAAGTCGCCGGGTTCAAATTCGGCGGTGAGCCAGCGACCGCCGAATTTGTTGCGGAGGACGGGCGGGTTGTGCGAGAGCGTGCCGCTAAACGTCCAGCCGAAGCCCTTCGCGCCGCTGGTGGCGTTCTTGACCTGATCGGGCTTGTTCTCGCAGTAGGAATCGACGTCGCGGTAAACGTAGTTTTCCAGCAGATCCATGCGCTTGTGCGAACCCTCGAGGACCATGAGGCCGCCGAGCTCGAAGGAGATGTCGCCGTAGGGCAGCCAGCACGTCATGTGACCGTGCGTGCCGCGGCCCATGTAAGGCAGGTCGCAGTGGGGGTTGGTGCCCTTGCCGGGGCCGATGGCGCGGAGCCAGGTGAAGTCGTAGTGGCGGATTTCCTCGCCGTAGAATTGGCGGTAGAATTCAGGCAGGCGGCCCGAGTAGAGCAGGTCCTGGATCTTCGCATTGTTGTTGGTGAGCTCGGGCTTGAAGACGTAGCCGGCACCCGGTTTGCAGATACCGTCGATCCGCGGAAAATTCTCATCGAGGACGCCGGCTTCGGCGAGGCCGTCGGTGAGGCTGGCGCGGGCGTCGAGCACCTGCTCGCGGTCGAGGTAGCCCTTCATGTAAAGGTAACCGTCGGTGTCGAAGCGGCGTCGGAGTTCGGCGAAATCGGTGGCGGCGTCGGACGAGTCGCGCAGGATTCCAAATTTATCTTCGCTCGTATCGAGCGGATGACCGAATGACCAGATTTGCGGAAGGGTGGCGGTGCTCATGTGTGATATGGAAGAGGACGGTTAGGGTAGGCGGCGAGATCGATGGTCGAAGATACACCCGAATGAGGGCGGACAAAATGGTTGTAATGGGATTTCGCATGTAGATTTTGGTCCAACGATGTCAGTCTCATTTCGGACGCAACCTTGGTTGACGAGTGCGGTGCGCACGCCGCTCGGTGAGTTGCAACTCGCCGGGACGCTGAAGGACGCGCGCGGGCTCGATCCGCGGGCGATGCGGGTGCTGGGGAGCTTTTCGTTGATCTACATGGTGGATCTGGACGGGTACTATTGCGACGCGCACGGGGTGAGGCGCGACCTCGTCTCGGGCGACCTCGTGCTGATCTGGCCGGAGCTGGCGCATGCTTACGGCCCGAAGCAGGGCAAAGGGTGGAACCAGATTTACTTTGTATTCGACGGTCCGGAATTTGAGTTCTGGCGGGAGCGAGGGTTGCTGTCGCCCGAGCGGCCGGTGCTGCACTTGGAGCCAGTGGACTATTGGCGACGCCGGTTTGAGGAAGTCGTCGGCGCGGAGTCGCGTCACGGCGCGGGGGCTCCGCTGCGCGCGATGGGCCGTTTTCTGCATTTGTTAAGCGACATTCTGGCGGCGAATGCGGACGCGCGGGGCAATCGTGAGGCCTGGCTAGAGCAGGCGTTGCAACTGCTCGGTACGCCCTCGGCCGACGGTTGGCCGACGCCCCAGCATGTCGCCCGCGTCGTGGGTTTGAGTTACGATAATTTTCGAAAGCAGTTCGCGGCCCGGACTGGCGTCTCGCCGGGCCTGCACCAAAAGCGGCAGCGGATCGAGCGGGCGTGTGCGGCGCTGTATCAGGGCAACGAAAGCTTCAAGGAATTGGCGGAGCAGTTGGAGTTCTGCGACGTGTTCCACTTCTCAAAGGCGTTCAAGCAAGTTGTGGGGCTGACGCCCTCGGAGTTTCGGAAAAAAGTGCGGGGCGGGTGAGGCCGGCACATACCAACGTCCATTAACTTCCGGACGTTTGTCATTGCGAGGGGTGCGCAGCGCGCCGTGGCAATCCAGCTGGATTGCTTCGTCGCTACGCTTCTCGCCATGACAGTTTGTCTATCAAGGGACGTAGGGATCAGTCGAATTTCGGCCACGTCGTGCCGGGGGCGGGGAGCCACATCGTGTCGGCGGGGATGTGGGGTTTGCGGTTCCGGTATTTCTGCATGAGCCGGATTTTCGTGAGCAACAGTTCGGGCAGATCTTCGCCGTAGAAGAAGGTGTTGTTGCCGACGCCCGAGACGCAGATGACCTCGGTCTTGGCGGTGGTGAGCAGCGCGTGGAGCGCCTGCGTGTTGGCGAGTTCGAGGTCGATCGTGGCTTGCAGGGATTTTTCGTGGCGCGCGCGGTCGGCGGCCTTGGTCGCGGCGAGGTAGCCGTAGACGTCCGCACACCAGGCGCAGACGCTGCGCAGCGAGCCGCACCAGTAGCGGTAAGCGCGGGCGCGGTCGTGGAGATCGGTGAACACGGCGAGCGCAGCGGCATTGGCGCCGCCGGAGTTGAGCGAAACGAGCTGGGCGAGTTTGGCGATCAGCCGGTCGAGGCGCGGGAAGACGTTGCGGTCAAAGTAACCGGCGCTGCGGCTGCCGTAGTCGCGGCTGATGAGGTCGAAGAGGACGTCTTTGCCGAGGTCGAAGAGGCTCGGGTTGTTGAACTGGAAGCAGCCGTGTTTCTCGTAGTAGGCGCGGTCGGCGGCGGGGATGGCGGCGATGTCGGGCACGATCGGACGGTCCCACGTGCGTTGCCAACAATAGCCGAAGGCGGTGAAGAGCGGCACGGCTGGTTGCCATGAAACGGCCTCCTCAAATTCCTCCCACGCGCCAATCAGCGCGGGCGCGGGTTGCTCGCCGACCAGCCGGCGGGCGTAGGCGAGAAGGATGTCGCCGATGGGCGTGTCGGGGAAAAACTGCGCGGCGCGGATGGCCTCGGGATTTGGCCAATAGGGCGTGGCGGAGGTGTTGGCCAGACCGCCGAAGGCGCTGATGCGGGTGATGCCGGTGGCGCGGACGGCGAGAAGTTTTTGGTGGAGCGCGCGGGGGAACGGGATGCCGAGCAACGGCTCTTGGTTCATGACCGGGCCGGGAGAATAGTAGAGGACGGGCTCAACGCCTTGGGCGCGCGTTTGTTTGAGCGCCTCGGTTTCGCCGGGGTCCATGGTGGGCTGGAAAATGGAGCCGCCGACGCCGGCCTGCTCGGGATAGCGCGGGTGGTTGTAGGGCACGTGGTAGCCCTTGACCATGAGCGAGGGGGCTTCCCAGCCGACGTGCCCGCCGAGGGCGGCCTTGATGTGCTCGTGCTCGACCTTAAACGGCTCGATGCGGAGGAGGACATCGAAGTCGGGATTCACGGCGGCGGCGGCGCTCTGGAGATTTTTCAAGAAACGCGCGATGCTCGCGCCGGCGGCGGCGGCGACTTTGTCGTGGTTGCGCCACTCGCGGATCATGTAGGGACCGCCATTGCGGCCGACGTAAAGCGAAGCGGTGTGCTCGAAGCCGGCGCCGCTGTCATTCGTCCAGACCGACATGTAGCTGAGATCGGGCACGGCGCGGACGAGTTGGCCGATGGCGGCGCGATAGTGTTCGACGGCGATCGGGTGATCTTGGGCGAGGGTGTAGCGCGGCAGGCGCGAGCGGAAGGGGTGGTCGATGCGGGCGCCGCGGAGCGTGGGATATTTCTGGAAAAGCCGCTCGGGCATCGAGCGTGGCTCAAACATGCACACGCCCGGGCGCAGGCCGTAGCGGCGGCCGATCTCGGCGAGTTTTTTCAGGTGGTTGAGATTAGCCTCAAGATACATCTCCGGCCAGAGCCCACGGGTGAGCGGAGTGGCGAGGAAGTGGTTGAAACCGGGTGCGTAGGTGTAGAACTGCGGGTAGTATTCGTCGGCGACGAGGTCTTCGTAGGGCATGTGGGCCTGAAGCCCGTTGACCTCGCAGTGCGTGAACCCGCTTTCGGCTAGGGTGGCGGCATAATGCTCGGGATCCAAGCCGCGGGCGGAGCGCCAGTATTGCGTATAGCAGCCGTCCCAATGCGGCCGGTGCCAGCCGAAGGTGGCGGGCAGAAAAAGCCCGGTCTCGAGTTTGGCGCGGGCGGTTTCGGTGAGGCCGTGCGCCAGCAGACGAACCGCGGCGAAAAGGAGCGCGGGCTCGTCGGCCGTGATCTCGCCGGAGCCGTCGGCGATGCGGAGCCACATCCAGCCGGGCTGTTTGGCGGCGGCAGCGGGGAGCTTTTTGGCCCAACGCCGGGACGCGAGGGCGACGGTGACGCCGGGGCCGGAGGGCCGTGGAACGACGGCGATCTGGGCACCGGTCAGAAGGGCGAGTTCATGCGCGGCGGTGTGCTCGACGGGGACGGCGGAGCTGGCGAGGTGGAGGCGATGAATGCCGAGTGAGGCGAGGGGAGGGGTCATGAAGAAAAAGTTGTTCGAAGGACGCGTAGGCCAAGGCCGCCGGCCGAAAGGCGGCAAGGGCAAAGACCGGGCTCGGCCAGCGCAGACCAAAAATTTTCCAATTCGCACATGCGCGTCACCCCCTGCGATCAGAGCGGTGAACACCTCCCCAAAAAATCCTAGCGATCGGGGCGCGAGATCGTGAAACGCTCGGTGGTGCGGGTGTAGTCTTCACGGCCGAGGCGGCCGACGAGGTCGAGTTTGGCGGCGTCGGGGAAGCCGTCGGCGGCGAGCACGGAATCGGCGACGTGCAGGCCGAGGATGCGGCCGAAGACGACATTGGCGGCGCCGGGACCCTCGCCGATGCGGACGATGCTGTGAAGTGCGCACTCGAAGGCGGCGGGGGCGAGGGCAACGCGTGGCGGGCGCACAAAGGTGCTCGGAGCGGCGGTAATGTTAAACGCCTCGAATTCGCTTTCGCCGTGGGGCAACAGGGCGGCGCAGGCGTTCATGGGTTCGGCGAGGGCGAAGGGCACGACGCTGACGACGAATTCACGGTTGGTCTCGATATTGCGCAGGGTGTCTTTGGGCTCGCCGGCGCGGTTGTTGACGGGGACGAACATGAGCGTGGGCGGATTGGCGGTGATGCCTTGAAAAAAGGAGAAGGGCGCGAGATTGGTTTTCCCCTCGGCGGAGAGCGTCGAGACCCAAGCGATGGGGCGCGGGAGAATGGTGTTCGTCATCCATTCGTAAGCGGTGCGTGGCGGGAGTTTGGAGAAATCGAGGTGCATGGCGGGACGATGGGCCGGGCGGTGGAAAACGCCAAGCGCCGCGAGGGAATCTGCGCGCGGGCGCAGATTGGAGATGGGAAACGGAGTAGGGGAGAAGGGCGCCTATCGGTAGTTTCCACGACTGATCCGGTGCAAAAAACGCCCCTCCATGCCCCAACGTCTGTTTTCTCGCCCTAGCAGCTGAAATTCCACCGGCTCACCGTCTGGTGGATTGTTTAGATATGTGGCTTTTCGTGCGCTCGGCGCGAGCACGCGGCGGAGCCGTTCAGCGAAGTTTGCCGGAGGCGAGGGCCGGGCCGGTCTTGAGCCACGCGACGTGGAAGGCGAAGGCGGTGATCGCAAAGCAGGCGATGAGATGGCCGGTCACGAGGCGCACTTGCACGGCTTGGGCGCGGCGGAATTCGGCGGGCGTGAGCTCGCGGATAATTTTCCCCTTGGCGGCGAGGACGAGACGGTTCTCCGGGGCGCGCTCGGGGTTGCCGCCGTCGAGGAGATTGAGGCAGATGAAAAAATTGGCGCAGGCGTAGAGAAACAGAGCCACGGTGCCGATCTTCAGGCTGGGGGGAATGTCGGCGAAGATTTCGGAGAGAAAATTTTTGCGCGGGATGCGGCGAAAGCGCCACACGGCGAGGGGCACGAGGATGAAGAGGAGCGGGACGAAAAAGAGGATCGGGTAAAACGCGACGCCGACGAAGGTGAGGACATGCGCGGCAGCGCAGGCGGCGGTGGCGAGGAGCGAAATGAGGAGCGGGAGGCGGAGGGCGGCGGGCATGAGGGGCAGGGAGAGGAGGAGCCGGGGAATCTTTCTCCTTTTTCTCACTTTTGCTCGGCTCCCTCAGCGCAGGTTGGGGCCAGCCGGACGGGAGAAAGATCAAGAGAAAGAAGAAAGAGAAAGAGTTAGCGGGTGAGGTCGTAGAGGGCGGGGGAGAGCCGAAGGGGTTTAGTGGGGCGTGATGAGGGGGATCGTTTGGCGACCGTATTGGCGATACACGCTGAAGTCGCGGTCGAGCGTCCAGACCACACTGGACGGATGGATTTCCGACATGCGAACGAGGCAGGCATCGGCGAAGGACATCGGAGTGTCGGCGTAGCGGCGCATCAGGGCGCGCACGGCGCGGTGCTCGGTGTGGAGATCGAAGTCGCTGCGGAGGAATCCCGATTCGATCAGCGCGAAAACCTGTTCCGGTTCCTGTCCGTCGCGTTTCAAGAGAAAGCACGCTTCGGAGATCGCGGCGTCGCAGGTGAGCACGGTGGGCGGAGCGGAGCGCGCCTGGGCTGCCGCCCACGCGTTTTGCCGCTCGCTGGGCGAAAGTAGGGCGACAATGGGCCCGGCATCCATGATCCAGATCTTCAACGGCCGTAGCCCTCCATGTGCTTAGGGTTGGTCGCCAGATCGGTCGAACCGCCCTTGCAGGAGCCGATCAGGTGCTTGATCACGTCGTAGCCCGTCTTGGCCTTGGCCGGCTCCGGGGTGACACCGTAGGCGCGGAGGGCGCGGCGCACGAGATCGCCCTGCGAGAGTTTTTCCTGTTTGGCGCGTTTACGGATCGCAGTCCGCTCGGACTTGGAGATCCGGATGGCGAGGGTTTCGGTGTTCACGTAAAATAAGCAAGACATGAGATCCACAAAAGCAAGACGCCAGTCGGCGTGGGCAGATGACTCCAGCGTGCCAAGCGCGGATCAGGCGGCTGATACCAATCGCCCGATCCTATCGCATCTTTGTAGTGCTCAACCTCGATCGATGCTTGCGTCGCGGGCGTAGCGAGCTCGGCGCGGACCAAGGTCGGACGCTACGGGTAAAAGCATCGGGTGATTGGTATGAGACGGGAGCTGAGGGCGGAGATCTGAGCAGGAGAGATTCAGATGGAAATTGTGGGAGCGAGCTTGCTCGCGACGTTCGGCTCGGAGTCGCGAGCGAGCTCGCTCCCACCCGGAGGAACAGCGAATCGGGGCGCGGAGGGCGGGTTGGAGGCTCTGCCCTACTTGGTGAGGTCGTAGAGGGCGTAGCCGGCGAGAAGATTGGGCAGCATCGTGCACGGGGATTTCCAGTCGCCGTCGAGGTGGACGCGGCGGGTGATCCGAATCGATTGCGTGGCGCAAAAGTCTTCGAAGTCGGCCACGGAAACGGGGTTCGCGGGGCGGCTCTCGGCCCACGTGGTGGTGTAGACGGCGTTTTGCGCTTTGCGGCCGCGGGTGAGCAGGTCGAGGCGGTTTTTCCAGAAGGCGTGGTTGACGAAGCCGACGGTGACGGAGCGGGCGACGCGCAGGGCTTCGGCGATCACGGTGGCGGGGGCGGTGAGCTCCTGCACGGTGCGCGAGCAGATGACGCGGTCGAAGTGGCGCGCGGGGAAGGCGGCCATGCAGGCGATCATGTCGCCTTGGTAAGCGGGGACGCCGCGACGGACGCAGGCGGAGATTTGGTCGAAGTCGAGGTCCACGCCGAGGGCGGAGACCTGTTTCGATTGCACGAGGAAATCGAGGAGTTCGCCGCGGCCGCAGCCGAGGTCGAGGACGCGGGTGTGCGGCTCGACCCAGTCGGCGATGATCTGCATGTCCACGGTGCGTTTCTCGACGGGCTTGCTCATGGGGAGGGAAGCGGGATTTTTTGGCCCACGGAACACACGGAAGACACGGAAAAAAGAACGGACGGGGACGGACGAGAGGCAGCGTCGAGGTGAGAGCGCGGTGTGGCTGGCGGGAGCGATTTCATTCCGTGTTTTCCGTGTGTTCCGTGGGCAATCTTAGATCGCGAAGTCGGTGGTTTTGGGCGGGTCGCGTTCGAGGAAGCCGCGGATGAGAGCGTAGAGTTCTTCGCTCTCGAGGAGAAAGGAGTCGTGGCCGAGGTCGGTGGAAAGTTCGGCGTAGCTGGTGCGTTTGCCGGCGCGGAGGAGGGCTTGGGCGATCTGGCGGTTTTGCTCGGGTGGGAAAAGCCAATCGCTGGTGAAGCCGACGATCAGCGACTCGGCGAGCACGGGGGCGAAGGCCTGCTCGAGGGAGCCGTAGGCGTGGTCGAGGTCGAATTGGTCGAGGGCGCGCGTGATGTAGAGATACGAGTTGGCGTCGAACCGGTTGATAAACGTCTGGCCTTGGTGCCGCAGGTAGCTCTCGACTTCGAACTGGAGGTTGAAGTCGGCGGCAGCGGCGGAAGGTGGGGCGCCGCCGGGGGCGAGTTCGGTGCTGAGCTGCGGGCTTTGGGCGCGGGACTGAATGGTGCGGCGGCCGAATTTGCGGTCCATGGACGCGTCGGAGAGGTAGGTGATGTGCGCCATCATGCGGGCGATCGCGAGGCCGACCCGGGGGCCGCCGTTGGGCGGGTAGTCGCCGTTGTTCCAGCCGGGGTCCTGCATGATGGCCTGGCGGCCGACCTCGTTGAAGGCGATGGCCTGCGCGCCTTCGCGGGCGGTGGTGGCCATGGCGAGCAGGCGGCGGGTGAAGTTGGGGAACTCGATGGCGAATAGCAGGGCGGTCATGCCGCCCATGGAGCCGCCGATGACGGTGTGGAGTTCGGCGACGCCGAGGTGATCGAGGAGGAGTTTCTGGGCGCGCACCATGTCGAGGATGGTGAGAGCGGGGAAGCGGAGGCCGTAAGGTTCGCCGGTGGCGGGGTTGGTCGAGGACGGGCCGGTGGAGCCGGAGCAGCCGCCGGGGACGTTGGCGCAGATGACGAAGAAGCGGCGGGTATCGACGGCTTTACCGGGGCCGATGAGGTTGTTCCACCAGCCGGGTTTTTTGTCGGTTGGTGAATTCCAGCCGGCGGCGTGATGGTTGCCGCTGAGGGCGTGGCAGATGAGGACGGCGTTGTCGCGGGTGGCGTTGAGGGTGCCGTAGGTCTCGTAGCGGAGGGTGAGGCCGTCGAGTTGTTGACCGTTCTTAAAGGTGAAAGGCCGCGGGAGAACGAAGTCGAGGGGCGTGACGAGGCCGACATCGTCGGGCGCGAGGTGGCCCGGGGTGGACGGGAACGGAGTCGAAGAGTGAGCGGTGGGCTCGTCGGTCATGCGAAGAGCAAGCGAGTGGGCAAAGGGCGTGCGAGGCAAGGGCGCGGGGCCGGATATGACGGAGGGCGCGGGTTACTCGGCGTCGTTGGAGAACGTGTGTTGGACGTCGTCGAGGGCGTCGAGGGAGGCGTGGAGTTCGGCGAGATCTTTGGCGAGGTGGCCGACGGGGGCGGCGACGGTGGTCGTGGGAATGTAGGCGAGTTCCGCGCTGACGGGTTTGATTTTGCGATCGTCGAGGGCGTGGGCGATGCGGTCGAAGGCGTGGATCGCGCAACGCAGCTCGTAGCCCTCGGCGGTGGTGATGATGTCGTCGGCTCCGGCGTCTAGGGCGAGTTCCGTCAGCGCGTCCTCGGTGATGGCTTCGCGGGCGATGAGAAACTGGCCGGCGTGAAGGAACTGAAACATCACGGCGCCGGATGCGGCGAGGTTACCGCCGTGGCGGGCGAAGATGGAACGGAGATCCTTGGCGGCGCGGGTTTTGTTGTCGGTGACGACTTGGACGACGAAGGCGATGCCGCCGGGTCCGTAGGCTTCGTAGGTCATCGCTTCGTAGACGATGCCGGGGAGTTCGCCGGTGCCCTTCTTGATGGCGCGGTCGAGATTCTCGGCGGGCATGTTGGCCTCGCGGGCCTTGAGCAGCAGGGTGCGGAGGCGGGCGTTGCCATCGGGATCACCGCCACCGGTTTTGGCGGAGAGGGTGATTTCCCGGGAGAGACTCGAAAAGACTTTGCTACGGCGGCCGTCGGTGACGGCTTTGAGGCGCTTAACTTTGGACCATTTGTTATGGCCGGCCATGCGGGAGTGAAAGCGGGGAGCTGAGAGTTGAGAGCCGAGGGAACGGCAACGGATCGCGGCGCGGGGCGCGGAGGGCGGGTCGGAGACCCGGCCCTGCTTCACTTCTTTTTCTTCGGGGTGACGTTCTTCACGGGTTTGCCGTGGTAGCCGGGGGCGGCGGTCGGGTTGGGCGCGGGGGCGACGATCTCATCCGGATCCTTCATCTTGTTGATGAAAATCTGTTGGGCGATGGTGAAGAGACCGTTGGTCGTCGAGTAAAGGGCGAGGGAACAGGGGAAGGTGTAGCAGAAGAGCGTGAAGATGACGGGCATGAACTTCATCATCGCGGCCTGGGTTTTGTCCATGGTGGGGGACATGGGCGTGAGCTTCATCTGGTAGATCATCGTGACGCCGAGGAGCAGCGGCATGATGTTTAACGGGAGGCCCGCGATGCGCACGACGGTGTCGGCCATCGACAGGTCGGGCGCCCAGAGAAACGGGGCAAAGCGGAGTTCGGCGGTGCTGCTGAGCATCGTGAAGAAGCCCATGAAGAACGGAATGGTGAGAAGTTGCGGCAGACAGCCGCCGATGGGGTTCACCTTGCGTTCTTTGAAGAGGGCCATGGTGGCCTCCTGTTGTTTGCGGGGGTTGTCTTTGAATTTTTCTTTGATCGCGACGAGCTCGGGCTGGAGCTTGGTCATGCGCTTCATCGATTTTGCGGAGGCGAGGGTGAGCGGGATAAACGCGATCTTCAGGATGAGTGTCGTGATCATGATCGCGACGCCCCAGTTGCCGACCCAGCTGTGCGCCCACGTCATGAGGGTGATGAGGAGTTTGCTGGCCCAGCCAAAGAAGCCGTAGTCCATGACCTTGTCCTGGTCGGCCTTGAAAACATCGGTGTTGGAGAGGCGTTTGTATTCTTTGGGGCCGACGTAAAAATTGCCGCCGAGCGTGGTGGACGCGCGGGCGGCAAGAGCCGGGAGTTCGAACTGGGCGGCACCCGCGATGCCGTAGGCGTTGTGGTCGAAGTCGGGGAGCGCGGTGAGGAGTTTGACGCGGCGGGTGACAAGGCTGGAGGCGGGCGCGTCGGGAGTGAAGATGCTGGTGAAGAATTGATTCTTCACGGTGGCCCACAGAATGGGGCCGGAGCTGGTCACGCTGGGCAGCGGAATGCTGGAGCCGATGCCGAACATCGTGAGGAAGCCGCCGCCCTCGAGGTCGGATCGGGGAATGAAGTGTTCGGTCTCGGCGGTGTGGTAGCCGGTCTTCAACGCGAGACCGTAGTCGAGGGCGTTGACCGGGGCGGCGGTGCCGAGGGCGAGCGCGACGCGGAGCGGGACGGCGGTCTCGTCGGTGAGATTGCGGAAGGTCGTCTCGTGGCGAAGCACGTAGGGATCGGTACCGGCTTTGGGTGCACCGCCGCCATCGGCCGGGGTGAGCACATAACGGCGCGTCACCTCGAGGCGCTCGTTGAGCACGGCTTGAAAGACAATCTCGGTGGAGTTGCTCCGGATGACGTTGTAGCGCGTGTTGCGGTCGAGCCCGGGAAACTCGGTGAGCGCCAGCATGGGATCGACGTGAAGCTCGTTGAACACGAACGGCGCCGGCTGACCTTGGATGGCCGGGAATTTTTTCAGGGCCACGTCGCTCAGGGCGCCGCCGTAATCGGTGAAGCGAACTTTGATGAAGTCGTTCTCGAGAGCGGTGACGCGGGCGTTGGCGTTGGCGCCGGTGGCGGACGCAAAACTCGCGGAGGGACCGCCGGCGGAAAGCGTCGGCGGCTGTGCGGGCGCTCCGGCCGTGGCCGGAGCGGTGGGCGCGTTGGACGGGTTGGCCGCGGTATCGCCGACCGCCTCGCGCACAGCGGGTGCGGTTGCCGGGGGCTTGGGTGAGAGGGCTTGGCCGACGTAGAGGCTCGCAAAGGCGGCGCAGATGAAGCCGATGCCGAGGATCAGATTTTTTTTGTCCATTTAGAAAAGGGAAGAAACAGCGGTGGTCGAACGAGAGGGAGCGACGCGGCACCGGGGGCGGCTGCGTCGGGGCCGCACCGGATCCTCGCCACCGGGGTGGAGAGGCGTGCATTTGAGCAAGCGCACGACGGTCAGCCAGGTGCCGATCACGGCGCCGCGCATGCGGAGCGCGTCGATGGCGTAGTGCGAGCAAGTCGGTGAAAAACGGCAGCCGCAAGTGGGGCCGAGGAAAACGGGTAGCGCAGGCGAGAGGGTGCGTTGGTAAATTCGAACCAACAGCACGAGGCCGGCAGCGGGCAGGCGCGAAAGACGAATCAAAAAGTGCGGGGCGCGCTCAGACATGGGGCAATTTGGCGGCGGAAGCCGAAATCTGGGTGCAGGCCAACAGGAAGTTTTTTTCGAGCTCCAGGAACGGCCGTTGGGTCATGGCGGCGCGGGCAATCAAGAGATAGTCGCACTGTGCCGGCAGTTGTTTTTGGTGGGCGCGAAACAGTTCTCGAAGCCGGCGTTTGGCGCGGTTGCGGTGGACGGCATTGCCCACGGCGGCCGTGGAGGCGATGACGCAGGCGCGAGGCAGGGAGCGCGGTGTGACCGGATCGACGGGCGCGGGTCTCCACCAAGCGGTAAAGGATCGGGCGTCAAAACGACGCCCCTCGGTCCGGACAACACGAATTTCGTCTTGGCGGCGGAGATGCTGCTCAGGGCGAAAACGCATGGGCCGCGGCGATGTCGGGCGCGGCCGGAGGCCGCACGGACTCAGACGACGGTCAGGCGCTTGCGGCCCTTGAGGCGGCGGGCGCGGATGACTTTACGACCACCTGGGGTGGCCATGCGGGCGCGATAGCCGATTTTGCGGGCGCGTTTTAAGCGGTGTGGGCGGAAGGTGGGTTTCATGACTCTTGAGCGATTTAAGGATGTTTGAAGTGCCGAAGGGGGTTGGCAGTGTCAAGGGCGGGGTTTGTCGGATTCGGAGCGGGGAGGGGTTGGCGAAAAACGGCTGTTAATTCGCGACGGGATTATGCAGCCTTTCGCCCCATGCGCATTGCGGTGATCTCCGATACCCACGACCGTTTTCCCGATTCACTGCCGGGGCGTTTGAAGGAAGCGGATGAGATTTGGCATCTGGGGGACGTGTGTGAGCCGTCAACCTTAGTTGAATTTCAGAATTTGGGGCGGCCGTTGCACGTGGTCTTGGGTAACTGCGATGGGGATGTGGTTTGGCCGCTGGAACTTGAGTTGGAACGCGAAGGGTTTAAGTTTTTTCTGACCCACATCCCGCCAAAGACGGCTCCGCGAGGTTTTGCGGGAGTGCTGCATGGGCATACCCATGTGCCGCGGGACGAGCTGAGTGCGGGCGCCCGATGGTTAAACCCGGGCTGCATCACGCGCCCGCGTGGTGTGGCGCCCAGCTTTGCCTGGTTAACGTTGGAAAAGGGGCGGGCGTGGCAATGGAAAGTGGTGCCGCTGTGATGAAGCGTTTTGTTCTTCGACAACATACTGGCGCCGGCCCGGTGATTCGTCTCTTTTGAGCTAACGTGAGCGCGCACGAGCAACAACAGGATCTATTCGGGCTATTTGCCCCGACCGCCGGGGTGCATCGGGCGCCGCCGGCGGCGGCGGGCGTGACGGCGGGTCTGGGCGCGGCGGGGACCTTTGTGCCGTTGCCGGAAGCGGAGCCGGCGCGGCCGGAAATCGTTTTCGAACGCAGCCTGAAAGCGCGCAATTACCGGTTGACGCTGCGTCGCGATGGGGTGGCGGTGGCGACCATTCCCGCGCGGGGTTCGCAGCGGGAAGCTGAACGCTTTGTGGCACAGCAGGGTGAATGGCTCGAGCGGGCCCGGGCGAGGCAACGCCGGAGACCCCGCGCGGCGGACGTGTGGTCATTGGGGGCGCGCGTGCTCTGGCGCGGGGAGTTGATCGAGGTGCGGGTGGCCGCAGTGGGCGCAAAGCCGCAAGTGTGTTTGGCGGCGGATGTGTTCCGGGTGCCGCGGCTGGAGGGAGATTTGCGGCCTACGCTGGAGGCGCAGTTTGCGCGGCGGGCGAAAATCGAGTTGCCCGCGCGGGCATGGGAACTGGCGGCCACGGTGGGCGTGGAGGTAAAGCAAGTCGTCGTGCGCAACCAACGTTCGCGCTGGGGTTCGTGCTCGGCGACGGGAACGATCTCCCTCAATTGGCGGCTGGTGCAAACGCCGGAGTCGGTGCGTGATTACATCATTTATCACGAGTTGATGCACCTGCGGGAGATGAACCACTCGGACCGGTTCTGGGCGCGAGTGGAGGAAGTGTGTCCGCCATGGCGCGAGGCCGAGCACTGGCTCAAGCGCAACGGGTCTCTCGTCGGGTTGTAATCGGGCGGTGTTCGGAGTGATACGAATCGAGCCGAACGCCCACAGGCGCGCTCAGCGCCAGTCGATCAACTCGACTTCGAAAATCAGCGTGGCATTCGGCGGAATCTTTGGCGGGCGGCCCTTTTCCCCGTAGGCGAGCCAATGCGGTATGATTAAGGTGCGCTTTTCGCCTTTCGTCATGGCAAGAAAGGCTTCGTCCCACCCGGCGATCACCGAGCCGAGACCGAGGCGGAAGGTGAAGGGCGAGCCGCGCTTGTAGGAGCTGTCGAAAACCGTGCCGTCGAGCAACCGACCCTCGTAGTGTACGATCACTTCCCCGCCAAGTCGCGGAGGGGAGTCACCGGTGCCCAATTTGCGCTGAATGTAGCGGAGGCCGGACTGGAGTTTTTTGGCCGTGCCATAGGTTTCCGCGATGAGGAGCGCATCGGTGGTGCTGAGTTGCGGGGCGTTTTCGTTCATCGCGGCACGCATCGTGGAATTGATGGGACGACCCGGATTCTTGCGGGCGAGAATGCCCGACCGCACGACCATCGCGATGGTGATGAGGAGCGCGCCGAGGAGCGCGAGGTAGAAGAAACTGCGGACAGGAGCGGAGAGTTTGGGCATGGGGGAGAGATCTCTTCCTAGATGACGCGAAGGATTCGGGAAATGGCAAATCGGTTGGCTCCGGCGAAGGCGCGTTGATTCGGCGGCCCGGCTCGGATCAAAGCCCGTAAGTGATCGTGCGTGCGCCGGCGATGCCGCTGATGGTGATCGTTACTCCCTGCGTGTATTGTTCGGGGTAAGATTCTCCGGCGACGACATTCAAAAATTTGATAAGATTCGTGGGGCCGACGAGGGCGGTGATGGTCACAGCGGTCGCGCCCTCTTGCATCATGTACTGATCGGCGGCGGCGGCGAGGAGCCGTGCGTTGTTGAGGACGGCCTTATCTTGGGAGGCGAGGCGGACTTTCTGAAACCCCGGGATCGCTAGCATCGCCAGCAAACTGATGATGACCACGACGACCATGATCTCGACGAGGGTGAAGGCTCGGTGGGCCGGAACCGATAGGCGGCTCATGAGAGTGAAATTGGAGCGAGGCACATCGGCGGGTTTTTGGGCGGACCAACCGGCGGCGCCGGGGCCGTACGGGGACCGGGCTGGGTGAAGCGGATGACGAGAAGATTCACGGAAGAAATTTGATCGAGGGCTGAATCATCACGGAGGCTGGAAAATTCGGATCAAGCTAGGCCAAAGCGCGAGAACATCTTACGGTAATTTCGCTTTTTCCCGTCAACCGGGAACGCGCTGCTGGTACAATTCAGGATAAAGCGCACGCTTTGCTTTGAAATCAGCCGCGCCTCCGGGGCGGAGCGACCGCTTTTTCAGCCCGGTTTCCGCTTCGCGGTCACGCAGGAGGCGGTCGAGCCCTTGGCCGATGTGAAAGGCACGGATGGACTTAATCAGGACACCCGTCGGGCCGGCCAACCCTCCCGGCGGTTGCTGGTCGAGGGATGGTAACAATTCACGGCGTATGATCGTAGAGCCTCGCATGCGGGTTGAACGGAGCGCCGAGTATACTGCGCGCCGGGGGTGCTCGACGCCGTTAATGCTTTCGCGGTGGCCGCCGCGGCGGTAAACGCGGCGGGGGTGACGTGAAATGCTTCGGCGGCCGGACCGACGCGGATTATCTTGATTGAGACGGCGTCGTCCTGGCGGATCTGCGGGAGGATTTCGGGGCCGCGCACCGTGCGTCCAAAAACGGCGTAGAGGTAATTGAGCCGTGGGGTCGGGGCGAGGGTGAGAAAAAACTCACAGCTGTTGGTGTCGGGGCCGGCGTTGGCCATGGAGAGAATGCCGCTCGCGGCATGGCCGAGGCCGGGGCGAACTCATCGGGAAAGTACGGCGTGACGGGTGCGGGCAGATCATCGGTGTCGCGCAGTCCGGGGTTGCCGCGCTGGATGACTAAACCGGGAACGACGCGGTACCACGTGAGGCCCGTATAAAAGGACTTTCCGTTCTTTGCTTCCCGGGTGCCTTTGGCGAGACTGACGAAGTTGGCGCACATAAGCGGTGCGCGGGCGAAAAAAAGTTCGGTCGTGAAGGTGCCGCGGGGCGTGGTAAACTCGGCGTAGAGTCCGTCGGGCAGAGCCGGGGAAGCGGCGGTGCGGGTGAAAAGAAGCGCGAGCGCCCAGAGCGCAAAAGCGCAAAGCGGGCGGAAGTTCTTTATCTGGGTGCCAGCTTCGAAATGAGCGCGTCGAGCAAGGCGTCGGTTTGAAGTTTCAGGTATTGCGCTGGGGGTGGCTGCTGATCGGGCGGGGCAGACTTTTGCTGGCGGGCGAACATCGCGTCGGCTTCCGCTTGGGCGGCGGCGAAATAGATGTCCTTCGCGTCGTGCAGGGCCGCGCCGTCGGCGAGGTCGGGCGGAAGCGCGGAGCGGCCGAGGAACGCGGTGGTGGAGTCGTCGCCGAGCCAGAGGCGCCAGTCTTTTTCATCGGCAAAGTAGGCGAGAACAGCGCCCGATTTTTCGGTGCCGAGTTGCCGGGCAAGGGCGCGCATGAACTGGCCGGGCGCAGCATCCTCGGCTGCGGCGGGGGATTTGGCGAAGAGGCGCGCGCGGATTTTCACGCCGGTGGCCCGCTCGACGTTGGCGAGTTTGAAGTTGAAGGCGCGGGCGCGCGCCGGCGTGGGCGGGAGCAAGTTTTGCGGATCGTCGAAGGCGGCGGCGGGGCCGGGCGAGGCGGGGGCGGAGAATTTTTTCGCGGCGGCAGAAAGCGTGGCGAAGGCGACGGCGTCGGCCTTGAAGGCTTGGGCGGCAGAACCCACCCGGACGATCGCGATGGCGAGGTCGTCGCCCGGCTGGATCTTGGCGAGCACATCGAGTCCGCGCACGGTGCGGCCGAAGACGGCATGAAGATAATTGAGGCGGTTTACGGGGGCGAGCGTGAGAAAGAATTCGGAGCTGTTGGTGTCGGGGCCGGCGTTGGCCATGGAGAGAATGCCGGCGGCATCATGGCGGAGGCCGGGTGCGAATTCATCGGGAAACGGCAAAGGGTGGCCGGCGTCGGTGTCAGGCTCGGTGCCGGCGGTTTTCGTGGGGTCGCCGCTTTGAATGACGAAGCCGGGGACGACCCGATACCAACGCAGGCCGGTGAAGAACGGCCGGCCATCGGGACGGGGAGCGAGGGTGCCCTCGGCGCGGCCGACGAAGGAAGCGCAGGTGAGCGGAGCGCGGGTGTACTGCAGTTCGACGGTGAACACGCCGCGGGGCGTGGTGAATTCGGCGTAGAGACCGTCGGGCAGTGGGGCGGGGTCGGCGGCCGGCAGCGCGGAGGTCAGCGCGGTAACAAAACAGAGCAGCGAAACGAAAAGGCGAAGCATGCTCCGCAGGTTGGGAGGGCGCGCGTTTCGGGACAAGCCCAGGTGGCTCTTGGCTGAAAAACGGCGGGTCTGGGTGCCCCGCCGTTAGCTTACGATCAGGGCAGGAACGAGCAGATGTATTCGCAGAGACCGGAAGAAACGGCGATGGTGAAGCCGCTGTTGGCGGGGACATCGAAGTAGGTGCCGGCGCCGTAGGTTTTGGATTCTTTGCTGTCCTTCTGCGTGACGACGCATTCGCCGGCGACGATCTCCATGCGTTCGGCGGCGGCCGTGCCGAAGTAGTAGGAGCCGGGGCGGATGAGGCCGAGCGTCTTCTTGGAGGCATCGGCGAAGAGCACGGTGTGGCTCACGACGTTGCCGTCGAAATAGACGTTGGCCTTGGTGACGACGGTGACGCCGGCAAATTGGACGGGGAGGGATGACATGGTGATGGAGATTGAAGTGGGCGGAGCGGAGTTCGGTGGAAGAGCCGAGTGGCGTAAGGGGGTGGGTGGCAAGTGCGACGGGGCTGGCATAACGGAAATTTTTGCTCCAACTTCTTGTGATGAATCTTTTATCACTCTTCCGGATGTTGGTGGTCGGAACGGGGTTTTTGGCTGTTTCCGTGTGGGCTCAGGGATTGCCGAAGCAGTTGAAAATGACCGAGGCGACGAAGCTGGAGATCCAGCGCGACGGCAAAACGACCGGTACCGTGGGGTTGGCGGCCGGAGTGGAGTTGGAGGTGTTGTCGATTGAGGAAAGGTGGGTGAAGGTGAGATTTCGCAGTCTCGAAGGCCGGGTGCCGGTCGCAAAAACGGATTTGATGCAGCGGGTGACCGAGCTGAAGGCGCAGGCGGAAGCAGCGGAGGCGGCAGTGGTGGAGGCGGAGGCGGCGGCGTTGGAGGCGGAGATCAAAGCGCAAGCGGAGGCGAAGGCGCTCCCGGCCAAGTCCAAGTCGGCCGCGGCGCGGCCCGCCCCTTCGGAAATGGAGCGGAAATTTGCCGGCAAGTTGGTGCGCTTGAACGGTTCGAGTCTGGAGCCGGTGCAGTCGACCGAGCTCGAGGGCGTGAAATTCTACGCCCTGTATTTTTCTGCGGGCTGGTGCGGGCCGTGTCGGAGTTTCACGCCGGGTTTCGTAAATGCGTATCAGGGACTCAAACAAAGCTATCCCGAATTCGAAGTAGTTTTCGTGAGCAACGACCGATCACCGGCGGACATGTTGGCCTACATGCGGGACGACAAGATGACGTGGGCGGCTATGCGTTTCGACGCGATCGGCGGCTCCGACGAAATCACCCGTTATGCCGGCAGCGGAATTCCTTGTCTCGTTCTGGTCGACGCGAACGGCAAAGTGCTCTCCGACAGTTTCCGGAAAGGCGACTACGTGGGGCCGATTACGGTGTTGAACGATACGACAAAGCTTTTGGCTGATTACCGGCGGAAAAATCCGCGGGCGAAGTTGTAGCGTGCGAAAGCCCCCAAGCTTGGGTGGTTTGTTTTGGCGTATTCAAACCTTGTCGTCCCACGGAGATTAGCGGAGGCCGAACGCGACGAGGGTTGATAGCGGCCCGTGTGTCCGGTGTGGGTAGGAACTCGACCGATGAAACGAAATGGCACGGCCGTGTATCGGTGGGCCGGGCGAAGGACCGAAGGAGCAGAAAAGCGTGATCAACCGAGGGGCTCCGTCCGCGGTGGCGGGCGGATCTCACCGAGCGGCCCGGTGGCCAACTGCAAACGTACTGCTGGTTGCCCAGGCGCCACCCGGCGAGGCCGGTTGAATGCGCTTTAGCGATGGGGCACGCCTGTTGCGCGACAGGAGCATGGGCGATGGCGAAAAACCGCACCTCTAGGAGTGTGGAAAAGCCCCGGGACGCCATGCCCGTCACCGCCTACGATCAATTTGAACACACGGCATGAAAGGCCGAGGGGATCGGGGGCGGATCACCAACTTTTGATTGCGAGCGCCTGCTCCATGGCGCTGAGTCGCGGGCTCACATGAAGACCGATATGTTCGACACGGTGGAGGAAGCCATTGCGGCGATTGCGGCGGGGCAATTGGTCGTCGTATCCGACGATGCCGACCGGGAAAACGAGGGCGACCTGATCATGGCGGCATCCAAGGCGACGCCTGAGACCGTCAATATGATGATCCGTTACGGCAGCGGAATCGTTTGCGTGCCCATGCTCGGCAACCAACTCGACCGCCTCCAACTCGGGCCGATGGTCGCGCGCAACCGCGAAGTGCAGCGCACCGATTTTGCGGTCAGCGTTGATGCCAGCGCGGGCATTTCGACCGGCGTGAGTGCGTATGATCGCAATGTGACGATCAAAATTTTGGCCGACCCCTCGGCGACCGCGGACCAACTCGTGCAGCCCGGTCATGTGTTCCCGCTTAGGGCCAAGCCGGGCGGAGTGCTGGAACGGGCTGGGCACACGGAGGCGGCGGTGGATCTCGCGCTCTTGGCGGGACTGCCGCCCGCCGGAGTTTTGTGCGAACTCGTGAACGACGACGGCACGATGCAGCGCTTGCCCCAGCTCGTTGAATTCAGCCGGCGTTTCGGCCTGAAGATGATTTCGGTGGAGCAATTGATCGCGTATCGTTTACGACGCGAAAGTCTCATCCAGAAAATCGGGGAGAGCGATCTCCCCACTGAATACGGTGATTTTCGGGTGCACGTTTTCCAGAGCCGGATCGACAAACGGACCCATGTCGCGCTCACGCTGGGAGCGGCCGACGCCGCGAAACCGCCGTTGGTGCGGGTGCACACGGCGAACGTGCTGCACGATGTGTTTCACGCCCGACTCGTCGGCGAAGGCCGTGATGTTCTTGGCACCAGCCTGCGCGCCATTGCGGCCGAGGGCGCCGGCGCGTTGCTCTACATGCAGTCGGCAAATCGGGAGGAAGCTCTGCTGCAAAAGATCGCACCCACCCCCGATCGTGGCAGTCCCCCGCAAGGGATGGACCTCCGTGATTACGGGATCGGCGCGCAGATCTTGCGCACGCTGGGGCTGACTCGCATCCGTTTGCTCACGCAGCATCCGAGGAAAATTGTCGGCCTCGACGGCTACGGAGTCGAGATTGTCGAACAGATCGAGATCCCGCGAACTCCGCCGCCGCCGGGCTCCGCCGCGACCGCTTGACGACACCGCGAGTGGGCGGAGGCGCTCCGCGAGGACGAGTGGACCGAGGTTCCGCCCGACTACCGACTGAAGGCAGAAAACATCTGTCGGCCGGGCGGGACGGTTGATTCCCGCTGATTGATTCCCGCACGGTTTGCGACCGGGATTGCCGCAGCGGCTCGCACATTCGTGCGATGATGACGCGAATTTACCAACAGGAAGGCACGTTTGGCGCCTCCACCACCGCCATCTTGGCCGGGACCGCGCCCAAGCTCACCCAGTTGGCCGGCACCGTGCACGAGCTTTACAACGGCGGCGTCAGCTACCGCACGCCCAACGGCAAGTATTACGTGCAGCTGAAGACCAACTACCAGGGGCCGACGACGCAGGTTAATTTGCCGGCGACCAACGCGGCCGGCCAATAGGGCGCGCTCACGCCTGCCTATCAATTCTGGGATATGGAAATGAGCTATCGTCTCTCGCCGCGAATCAAACTCACGGCCACGGGCCGCAACCTGTTCAAGGAACGCCGGACCACCCAGGTCTTGGGGAATTTTATCACCAACTGTCAGCAGGATACGGGAATCCTTTGGACCTTCTCGACCAAGATCGATTTGTGATCCACGTGGCGGCCTGCGTTCGGGGTAGGAAGCGTCTGAAAACACAGCGGAGCCGCCAAATCGCCCGGCGGAGAATCAGGTCGCGCCCGGCCGGATTTTCCGGAGAGGTCCGGTGAATTTCCGAGCGCGGGATTATGCCCGGTGCAGCGCGTCCTCGGTCGTGAACAGATTCCGTTCCCGAAAAGCCGCGGGCGAATCTCGGAGCAGCGTGGCGCGGGCCCAAGCGTCGGGCAGCGCGAACCACGGGTGTTCTAGCCGCCGGCATTTCTTTTCGGCCCAGGCGGGCACCCGGATTCGTAGCCGGTGCGCCAGATGCGCGGCTACGGCCGCCAGATAGGCGTCCTGCACGGCGTCGCCCGTCCGGGGTGGTTCCGTGCGCAGACTCGCCGCCACGCGGACGGCCGCTGCCGGTCGCTGCGCAAGCCAGTTCACGTGATCGAGGAAATCTGCGAGATTGCAGCCGATCTCCTCGGCGGTTTCCGCATCGCGCACGACTTCGAACAGACTCCTCGGACGCCGCCAAACTCGGTTTGTCTCTTTAACCACGTCGCACCTCCTGCAGGAGTTTTTCAACCAGCCAACGTTTTCCCGGCTCCAGCGCGGAGTTGCCGTAAAATTCGGCGGCGATCGCATCGACCTCTGCCATGGATCGGACTTTAAGCTCGCGGAGAAGAAACGTGATATCCGCCATGTCGCCGGGGCGGAAAGGCGTCGGCAGTCGTCCCGCCCGGCACTTCATCGCTAGCAGATATTTGGCGGAGGGGCGGGTCATGACGAGGCCGGGAATTTGGAGCTGCTCAAACGGAATTCGCTCTTCACGCTTGGCGGCGAACGGCCCCACGCCGCTGTTCATCCAATCGTCGGGCAGGTTCTGTTCGCGGGCGACTCGTTGAATAAGCGGTTCGACGACCCCGGGCGGGTGAAAGATGGCCTCGATATCCTTGGTCGCCTCTCGGCAATCGTAGGCGAGCATCATGACCGTGCCGCCGTAAATCGCGATTTCGACGCGGCTCTGTTTTTCCGCGCAAAGCTCGCCGAGGCGCGAAAGCGCACGGACGATTACGGCCCGCGAGAGGCGTCGGGACGGTTTGGGCATCGCGGTAAATTACGGAGCGTCCGTTTGCGATGCAAGCGGCCGGTGCTCCGTCGCTGCGAACACGCGTTGCCGGTGCGGGCCGTCGGTTTGGCTCGGTGGTGGTTTTCGCCTAGCCTTCCTCAGAATTCCTCTCTTTTTCAGTAGAAGGACAGCTGTCCTTCATTATACCCCGAATTCGGTCGAATCCCTGTAGACCTAGGGTCCTGCCAACCTCCCAACCCATCATGAACCTGCCTCAAACTACAAAACTCCGGCTGCTCCGTTTGATTGGAATGCCCGTCTGTCTGATCACCCTCCTCGCCCCGTGTGTTCGCGCTCAAGTTGCGCCGGTGGCGACCGCCGATGCCGGGGCTCTCGCCCGATACGACGCCAACCGCAACGGCCGACTCGACCCCGAAGAGGCGGCCGCGATGGATGCCGCGCAAAAGTCATCCGCGCCCGTCAACGTCGAGCTGGCCCCGAGGCCCGCTGCGGAAGAGACTCTCGTTCTGTCGCCTTTCGAAGTGATATCCGAGAACAAGGGTTATTTCTCCGCCAACTCGATGTCGGGCACGCGCATGAACTCGAAAATCGAGGACCTCGGCCAGTCGATCACCGTGATGACCAAGGAGCAGATGATCGACTTCGCGATGCTCGATATCAACGACGTGTTCGATTACATGGCGAGCACCGAGGGCACGGGTTCCTACTCCCAGTTTGATACCGACCGCACGGGCGCGGTCGTCGATCAGGTGAGTCTGAATCCGAACAACGCCAATCGCGTGCGCGGCATCGGCAACGCCAACATTGCGTTCAACAACATCGCGACGACCGGTCGCGTGCCGGTCGATCCGCTCTGGATGGACTCCCTCGAACTGAGCCGTGGGCCCAACGCCAACATCTTCGGCCTGGGTAACGCTTCCGGCACCGTCAACCAAGTGCCTGCGACCGCCAATCTGACGCGCGACTTCTCCCGGGTGGAGCTTCGCGGAGACAGCTACGACGGTTGGCGCGTCTCACTCGATGTGAACCGCAGGATCATGAAGAACAAACTGTCGGTGCGGGCGAGCTACGCGAACCAGCACACGGGGTTCATCCGCAAACCCGCGGGCGAAGACGCCCGTCGGCTCAGCTTTCAGGTCAAGTTCCAGCCCTTCAAGAACACCACACTATCGGCCTCTTGGTATGGTTATAAAAACGCGGCGGTGCGGCCAAATTTCACGACTCCCCGCGACCATTTTACAGATTGGCGTAAGGCCGGCCGGCCGGGTTGGAATCCTGTCACTGGCCTGATCACCCTCGGCAACGGCCAGGTTTACGGCAACGGCAACGTCCTTGGCTCCACCACGCCTTATACGGTCGCGCCGACCAACTTCATCACCGGTGGTCCGGAAAATCGCTCGATCTTCCAGATCGGCGCCCCGGGCCAAACGCCTTATTGGGCGATGACGCGATACACCAACGCGACCGCGACCAACGGCACGGCCGTATTTGCGACGACCGATCCGTTTGCGGCCTCCCAAACCGGGATCGGTCTTTTGACCACGGGTGCCTCCGAAACCTACACCGCCACGCAACAGCCCCTTTATAATTCCGTGGCCCGGCCGATCAGCGACCGTTCCATCTACGATTGGAACCGCATCAATCTTGCGGGCAACAGCAAGGCTTGGGACGACGTTGATACCTATCTCGCCCAACTCGACCAATTCATCCTCAACACGCCCAAGCATACCTTGGCGGCACAGGTCACCTTCTTGCGAGAGGATGCCAAGCGGCTGGAGAATCAACCGATGGGTCCAGCGAGCGTTAACAGCAACGTGGGCCAGCTCCAAGTCGACGTGAACCAAGTCAACTTGGACGGCTCCCCCAATCCCTATTTCGGCCGGCCCTATCTCAGGAGCAACGAACCCTTCCTCCGCGACCGGCCTTGGTTGTGGGAGACCACCCGCGCCCAGGGCGTCTATCGTCTCGATTTCTCCCAAGACCGGGGCTTGAGCAGGTGGTTGGGCACGCAGCAGATTCTCGGCTATTACGAATACAAGGATCAGCAGAATCGCCAATACACCTACCGGCATTCTGCGCTGGGCCTCGATAAGGCTTGGCAGCAAAAATACGCCGCCCTCAACACACCCTTGGGCAACCGCACCCAGCAATCCATCCCTGACCCAAGATATCCGATCGCGCCCGGCAACTATGCCCGGGTGAACGAGCAGTACTACGTCGGCAACACCGTCGGCGGTGGCATTGAATACGCCCCGAGCTTTTTCCCGGAAGGGGTGAGCGTGCCCTACGTTTGGGGACCTTCCTCGGGCGCGATGATCAGAGACGTGTCGGCCATCGGCTTCACCCCGAGCCCCGATGCGGGCGGCGGCGGTGCGAGCGTCCAAACCATCATCAAGACCAAGGG
Source organism: Opitutaceae bacterium (assembly GCA_044356555.1). Classification (GTDB taxonomy): domain Bacteria; phylum Verrucomicrobiota; class Verrucomicrobiia; order Opitutales; family Opitutaceae; genus Tous-C4FEB. Next base: position 33,530 of record JBIKWB010000020.1, read on the forward strand.
CGGCGTGCTTCAGAGCACTTTCCTCGAGGGCAAATTGGTCGCAACTTTCGGCCTGCGCGAGGACGCCGTGTTCGACCACAACGCTCCTCTGGCCACGTTGACTAGGGACCTGCGGGCTTACGACTTCGTGGCATCCAACAAATGGTTGCCCGGCTGGCGTCAAGCCAAGGGCAAGACGGAGTCCCTTTCGCTCGTGGCCCGTCCGTTCCGGGACCTCGGCTTCCTCAAAACCGCGGTCAATGGCGGCAACGGGATCAGCCGATTCATGGCCGAAGCGGTCAGCAGCCTCAGCCTCACTTATAACACTTCGGATAACTTCATCGCGCAGGGTCCGGCCTTCGACCTGTTCCTCAAGCCGCTGCCCAACCAAACCGGCACCAGCAAGGACATGGGGCTTTGGATGACCATGCTGGATGGGAAACTATCGGTCCGCTATAATCGGTTTAACACCAAGCAGCTCAACCTGCGCAACGGCGACATCACCACGATGGCCCAGCGTATTCTGCGGTATGAGGGCTTGGTCGCGAGTGATGCTTGGAATCTGCGGACCCAGACCACCGCGTGGTTGAACGGCCTCGGCACCGGCGGGGTCGCCACCAACGAGCAGATCGCCGCCGCGATCAAGATGCCCGTGGCCCAGTATAACGGTTTGCAGGCCATCGTCGCCAACAACACCTACGCCGCGGTCATGGACGCGGAGTCCAAGGGCGACGAGCTCGAGATCAACTTCAACCCCACCAAGAATTGGACCGTCAGCGCGTCGGTCACCAAGACCGAGGCGATCAACACGGCGGTGGGCTCCGCGGTCGATGACTACATCGCTGCCCGTATGCCGATTTGGACCACCCTCGAGGATCCGCGCTTCACCCGGACCACGCAGACCATCAACGGCGTGACCACGGCGATTACGCCCAACAATTTGCCCGTCGGGCCCACCGGCAATCTGCTCTGGTGGAATATCCTCGGCACCCCGTTCAGCACGGTGGCTGGTTACAACGCCACCAACTCGGCCGCGACCAACTTTGCGTCGAACGTCGATGCGCCGATGGCCGTGTTCCGCGCTTTGATCGGACGTCCTCGTCCCCAAGTCCGCAAATACTCCACCAAGTTTAATACCAAACTCAATCTGGCGAGTATCTCGGACCACCGGATCCTCAAGTCCATGAGCGTGGGCGGCTCGCTGCGTTGGAGCGACCAGGGGTCCATCGGTTTCTACGGCCTTGGCTATGATCCCGCCAAAGACCTCACCCTCCCGGCGAACCGGATCCTGCAACTCGATCCAAACCGGCCGATCTACTCGCCGTCCGAAACGTATGTGGACCTCTTCGTCAGCTACCGGACCAAGCTGTTCGGCGACCGAATCCGGGCGAACTTCCAGCTCAACGTGAAGAACGTGCAGGAAAGCGGCGGCAGGTTGCAGGCAACCGGGGCATTTTTTGACGGCAGGGCCTCGACTTACCGCATCGTCGATCCACGACAGTTTATCCTATCTGCCTCGTTCGATCTCTAGCCGTCGACCGGCCGTTGCGCCACTGTCCTAACCTCGCCGTCACTCGAAAGAGCGACGGCGATTTTTTTGCCCATGCCGTCAACGCCGTCCGCTCATTCCGTCCCAAGCCCGCGGTGCGAGCGGCTTGATTGGCGCTGGGATAAATCGTTTGCTGCTCCCTGCCGATGAAGCCCCCGCATCGCATCGCCCCGCTCCGTGCCGAAACCGATCCCGCGGCCGCCCCGACCTCCGGTCCGTGGCCGGCGGGAGTGATTTTTGCCCTCATCTTGGTGGGAACTCTCGCGGCGTATTTCCCGGCGCTGGGCGGTGATTTTTTGTGGGACGATGCCGGGCACGTCACGAGCCCCGCCTTGCAGTCGTGGTCCGGCCTCTGGCGGATCTGGTTCGAGGTCGGTGCGACGCAGCAGTATTATCCGCTCCTGCACACGGCGTTTTGGATCGAGCACCGGATCTGGGGCGACTCCGTCGTCGGCTACCATCTCATCAACGTGCTGTGGCATTCGATGTCGGCGTGTCTGCTGGTTGTGATTCTGCGGAGCTTGACCGTGCCCGGCGCGGTGCTGGCGGGATTCGTCTTCGCGCTCCATCCGGTGTGCGTCGAATCGGTCGCTTGGATCGCGGAGCAGAAAAATACGCTCTCCACGCTATTCTACCTCGCGGCGGCCCTCGCGTGGTTGCGCTTCGAGGACGACCGGCGGCCGGCCCGCTACCTCGTGGCCAGCCTGTGGTTCGTGGCCGCGCTCCTGACGAAGACCGTGACCGCAACGCTGCCCGCCGCGTTGCTGGTCGTCGCGTGGTGGCGATGCGGGCGGCTGTCATGGCGCGAGGAGGTCCGTCCGCTGCTGCCTTGGTGGGTGCTTGGGGTAACCGCCGGCTTGGGTACCGCGTGGTTCGAGTCCGTGCAGATCGGGGCCGCCGGGGACGCGTTTGCGCTCGGCCCGGTGGAGCGGGGACTGCTGGCCGGCCGGGTCGTCTGGTTTTATCTCGGGAAGCTGCTCTGGCCGGCCGAGCTGATCTTTTTTTATCCCCGCTGGACGATCGACGCGTCCGCGTGGTGGCAATGGTTCTTTCCTTTGGCGGCCTTGGTGCTCGTCGCCGGCTTGGCGGTGTGGTCTCGAAGGGACCGGGCGCCGCTCGCCGCGGTCCTGTTGTTTGGTGGCACGCTCTTTCCGGTGCTCGGTTTTGTGAACGTCTATCCCTTCGTCTTCTCCTACGTGGCGGACCATTTTCAATACCTCGCCAGCTTGGGCATGATTGCGTTACTAACAGCGGCTGCGACCCGCGGATTTGCCCTCTTGCGCTGGCCGCGATGGAGCGGGCCGACGGTGGCGGCCGTTGTGTTGACCACTCTCGGCGGACTCACGTGGCGGCAGAGCGAAATGTATCGCGACGTCTTTGCACTCTACGAAACGACGCTGGCGCGCAATCCCGCGAGCTGGGTGGCGCACCTTAATCTCGGCACGGCTTTGGACGAGGCGGGCGAAACGGAGCAGAGCGTGCATCACCTGCGGCGGGCGCTCGAGCTCAAGCCCGGGTTCCACCAGACCCTCAACAGCCTCGGCCATGGGTTGAACCGGTTGGGCCGGTCGGCCGAGGCGCTGCCGTTGCTTGAGCAGGCGGTGCGAATCGAGCCGCGCTTTGCGAGCGCGCACAACACCCTCGGGGTGGCTTTGATGGCGCTCGGCCGGATGGACGAGGGCATTGAAAAATTCGGCCGCGCGGTGCAACTCGATCCGTCGTTGATCATCGCGCGGGTGAATCTCGGCTGGGCGCTGGCCAACCGTGGCCGCTTTGCCGAGGCGATCGAACATTTCGAGCAGGTACGCCGGATGCGGCCGGACTCCGCGGATGCCGAGTTGAAATGGGGTTTGACGCTGGCTTTGCAGCGCCGCCCTGAGGCCGCCTTGCCCCATCTCCGGCGGGCGATCGAACTTGAGCCCGAAAACCTGGGCATGCGTGAAGCCATGGGGCGGGTTCTGCTCGAGGCGGGGCGACGCACGGAGGCGATGGAGCAATTCGAGGCCCTCTTGCGTCTCAACCCGAACCAAACCGGTGCCCGCGAGGCGCTCGATCGCCTGCGAAGCCTTCGTTGAAGTCGCCACTGCCGTCGGCTCGCCCGTGGCCAAATTTGCGTGCAAGAAATTGACGAACCCGGAAAGGGCCGTTTGCTCCCGGAGATGCCCTCGACCTCTTATCTCAAAGCCGGTCTATCGATCACCTGCGCAGCGGCGTTTTTCGGCGGGATGTGGTCGCTGCGGGCTGAGTCGGTTCCGGCGGCCCCAGCCCCGGCACCTGCGGCGGAGTTCGCGGTGATCACCCAACCCGAAATGGAGGACGGCTACTTGAAGATCGGTTTCGACCGACTGGCGGGTTTCAAGTTTGTCCCGCCCGAATTTGATCCGGCGGCCAACCCCAACGTGACCCCGCCGACGGGTAACGAGCAGATCCCGGACATCGTGAAGAGTTGGAACGGCAAGAAGGCAGTGGTCACGGGCTTCATGCTGCCGACCAAATTGGAAAAGGGAAAATGCACCGAGTTTTTGCTGATGATCAGCCAGATGGCCTGCTGCTTCGGTGCGACGCCCAACATCAACGATTGGATCGTGGTGCGGATTCCGCAGGGCGTGCCGGTGCTGATGGATGTGCCGGTGTCGTTCTACGGTGTGCTCAAGGTCGGCGCGACGTTTGAGAACGGCTACCTGACCGGCATCTACGAGCTCGAAGGCGAGCGAATGGGCGAAGTAAAAGGCTGATCCGGCGGACGAGGATCGAAACGTGGCCCGGGCTTCTTGCCCGTGGTTTCGGAATACGGGCAAGATGCCCATGCCGCGACGGAATCGGGCGCGGCCTTTTCTTCCGACACCGGATCAGCGCGAGATATCGCGCTGGGTGAGAATCTTGAAGCCGCGGTGGCCGAGGGCCTGACTGGCGGTGTCGGCGTCTTCGCAGCTGATCGCGAGGGCAGAGCGGCCCTCGGGACGTTTGATGAAACTGTAAACGTAGTGAATGTTGATCTCGGCTTCGAGCAGGGCGGATAGCACGCCCTTCAGTTCGGATTCGTCACCGATTTCGACGGCGAGGATCGCGCACTCGGTGTAGGGAAAATCGTTGTTCACCATCAGTTCGCGGGCCTTCGAAGGATCGTCGACGACCAACCGCACGATCGTGCTGTCGGTAGAATCGAGCATCGTGATGGCCATGACGTGGACCTCGTTACTCTTCAGGACGGCGGTGAGTTCGTATAGGCGACCGACGCGGTTCTCGACGAAGACGGAGAACTGATGCACGGGATCGGTGGCGACGAGGATGCTGGAATCGGCCATGGTGACGGTGGGAAAACGCCGGAAATTGAGGCCGGCCCGGGGGCCGGTCAACTCGCGCGTTGAGATCGCGGGACGCTCTGCGATCGTGCTGTGGCTATGTCCTCCGTTTTACCCCCGCACCATGCCGTCACCCAGCGCCGCGCCCGCGCGAGCGCGGCGTTGGTGCTGCGCGGGATCGTGCTGAATGCGACGCTCGCGGCGGTGAAGTTTGCCGGCGGGGTTTTCGGCCACACCTATGCGTTGATCGCGGACGGGGCCGAGTCGTTGATCGACATCCTTTCGTCGCTGTTGGTGTGGGCGGGGTTTCGCGTGGCGGCGCGGCCGCCGGATGCGAATCACCCGTTTGGCCATGGCAAAGCCGAACCGTTGGCGGCGCTCGCGGTGGCGGTGTTCATTTTTGCGATCGCGGGCTGGATTGCCTGGAGCGCGATCCGGGAGATTCTGACCCCGCACCAAGGGCCGCACTGGGCGACCTTGCCGCTGCTGGCGGGCGTGGTGGCGGTGAAGCTTTGGTTCTCGCGAAGGATGACGCGGGCGAGCGAGGAGGCGGGCAGCACGGGACTCCAAGTCGAGGCGCTCCACCATTATTCGGACGCGATTACCTCGGCGGCGGCGTTTGTCGGGATCGGGATCGCGGTGTGGGGTGGGCCGGGCTACGAGACGGCGGATGATTGGGCGGCGCTGCTGGCCTGCGCGGTGATCCTTTTCAACGGTGTGCTGATGTTCAACCGGGCGCTCGCCGACGTGATGGACACGGCGGTTTCGGCGGCGTTTGAAAACGAAGTGCGCACGGTCGCGCTCGGGGTGCCGGGCGTCGCCGCGCTCGATAAATGCCGGGTTCGCAAGAGCGGGCTGAGCCATCTCGTGGATATCCAGGTGCGGGTGGACGGTGAACTCTCGGTGCGGGCCGGACACGACATCGCCCACGCGGTAAAGGATGCGCTGCTCGCCTCGGCGCCGCACGCGATCAGCGATGTGTCTGTCCATATCGAGCCCGTTAAGTGAACGGCGGCGAACGGTCGCGGGACGGTTTGAATCAGTGGTGGAAATTTCCAAGAACCGGCCCTTTACTCGTTCGCTTCCGCCGGCTGTTTTCTTCCTCTTTTCCCTATGAATCCGTCTTGTTCTTGGCTCTCGGTCACAACCTTGTCTTTGGTCGGGTTGCTCGTTGTCGATAGCCGCGCCCAAACCGCACCGGCGCCATCGCCGACGAGCGAGACGGTTAAACTCGAAGCCTTCACCGTCACCGGTTCGAATATCCGCCGCATCGACCAAGAGGCCACGCTGCCGGTTTCCGTGCTCGATTTCGACGACCTCGACGTTCGCGCCGCGCCCACGGCGGCCGAGCTGCTCCAGCTCTTGCCGAACGGGGGCGTCCTCTCGCTCTCCGAGACCAACGTCCTCGGGGCCGACGCCCGCGGTGACAACACCTCGCTCAATCTCCGTGGCATTGGTTCGGGCAACACGCTCGTGCTCGTCAACGGCCGCCGGCTCGCGCCGCACCCGATTAGCCAAGCTGAGGGCGGTGTGCCCTCGCTCGCGGTCAACGTGAACCAGCTTCCCACCGCCGCGATCCAGCGCGTCGAAGTGCTGCGTGACGGCGCTTCTGCGATCTACGGCGCCGATGCCGCCGCCGGCGTGGTAAACACGATTCTGCGGCGCGACTACGACGGCTACGATGTGTCCCTGCGCGGCAGTCTCACCTCCCGCGGCGGCGCCGAGGACTGGCGTGCGACCGTGAGCGGCGGCGAACTTTTCAACGGCGGCAAGACCAGTCTGATCGCGATGATCGACGTCTATCACCGCGAGCTCCTCGGCACGCGCGACCGCAAGTTCTCCCGTGATTCCGACGTTCGCCGCGTGCGCGACGTGAAGGAGCCCTGGAGCACCACCGACACCGATTTCGACAACCGCTCCACGTCGTCGTTGTTCGGCAATTTCGTGCGCGGTGCGTTTGATGCCTCGGGCAACTTCGTCGGCGCGCGCCCCGTCGGCAATGCGGGCATCAGCACTTCGACCACGCCTTCGACGGCGCTCACCACCTCGACGGCCGGCGCGTTTTTCATGGTGCCGTTGGCGAGCGGAGGCGTGGGCACCCGCCAGACGACGCCCTCTCGCGCGGTCACCAGCGTCGAGCGCGATTACTACTACAATCTGAACGAACACCGCGTCATTCTCCCGCAGACCGATCGGCTCAACCTCTACACCGCGCTTAACCACACGTTCAGCAACCGCCTCGCGGCTTTCGGCGAGGTCGCCTACTACCGCGCCGATTCGACCAACAACCGCGATCCGGCCGGAGTCGACGGCACCGACGATGTGAACATCTACGTCGGCGCGAACAATCCCTACAATCCCTTCGGCTCGCGCTTCTACAGCCCCACGGGTGCACCGAATGCCGACGGCACGGCCCGCGTCACGGGCAACCCGTCCGATGTGCTGATCGCGGGCGGCACGGGCGTTCGCCCACGCGAGTTCAAGGCCAAGGAAATCAACGTCCTTTCCCAATCGATCCGCACCGTCGGCGGCCTGCGCGGGTCGACCTTTGCCGATTTCGAGTGGGAGTCGGCCGTGCTCTATTCCCGCGCTTGGACGCGCGACGAAGAGCTCAACAACATCCGCCACAGCCGGCTCCAGTCCGCGTTGCTCCGATCCGATGCCACCGCGTTTAACCCCTTCGGTTACACCTTCCGCAATGTGGGAGGCGTCATCCAAGTCGATCAGCCTTACACCAATCCGGCCACCGTGGTGGATCCGCTCACCGATGTTTTTATCCGCGAAGGCCGCACCGAGCTCGCCACGTGGGATGCGAAGATCAACGGCACGCTCTTCGATTTCTTCGGCGGCCGCGTCGGCAGCGCCAGCGGGGTCGAATACCGCTGGGAATCCTACAAAGACTGGCGTCCCGCGTTTGCCGGTCTGAATCCCGCCGGCGACCCGACGCCGAATTTGCCCCGGGGCACCGATAACGACTACATCGGCCTCAGTCCCAATTTGAATCTCTACTCCGAGCGCGATGTCATCTCCGGCTACACGGAGGTGCTGGTCCCGTTCTTCGGCAAAAAAAACCGCCTGCCTCTGCTCCACACCGTCGAGCTCTCGCTGGCCGGCCGCTATGAAAAATTCTCGGACTTCGGCGATGCGTTTAAGCCCAAATACGGCGTCGCTTGGCGGCCTGCGGGCAACGTCCTGTTCCGCGGCTCCTACAACGAATCCTTCCGTGCGCCGAATCTGGTCCAGACAAATACCTCGCCGCTCCAACGCTCGGTGACCGGCGTCTCCGATCCTTACCGCAGTGAAGTCACGAGCCTGATCACCGACGGTTCGACCAATCGCACCGTGTTCCGCCAAGGCAACGCGTCGCTCAAACCGGAGGAGGCGGACACGACGACGTTCGGCGTCGCGATCGAAGTGCCCCGGATCAAGGGCCTGACGTTCACCATCGACTGGTGGCGCATCAACCAGAACAAGGTCATCGATAACCTCGGCGCCGGCGGAACCCTCCTCCGTGACGAGCAACTCCTCGATGCCTACACGCAGGCGCAGATCGCCGGCGGTACTCAGGCCAACGCCGTGAACACGAACTCCGGCACGGCCGGTTATCGTGGCAGTTCCAAAGTTTCCCGTGCGCCCGTGACGGACGAGGATCGGGCTGCCTACGCTCTGTTCAATTCAACCCGCCCGCCCTCCGCTCAGCGCGCTCCGGTCGGCAGGGTGCTCTCGGTGGTTGACGACTATCTCAATCTCGCCGGCCGCGATCTCGAAGGCTTCGACATGGCCGTCTCCTACCGCCTGCCGAAGCTGCCGTTTGGCCAGTTCACGGTCAAAGGCGAGGCGACCTACAACCGCAAATTCGACGAGAAGCTCGACGAGTTCTCCGAAGTCGAAACCGTGCTCCGGGAAGACGGCCGGGCCGAGTGGCGCGGCAACGCCAGCGTGACGTGGCGCCAAGGCAACTGGAGCGCCGGTTGGTTCGGCGAGTATTACGGCGGTTCGATGGATGTGGGCGGCGCCACGACGGCGGCCATTTATGAACAACTCGGACGCCCCGGCTACATCAAGGTCTTCAACGATATCGGTGGCGTGGTGCGCTACCGCTGGTGGATCGAAGACGTCATCCAGCAAAACGTCTACCTGCAGCACCGGTTCGGCAAAAAGCAGAACTTCCTCCGCGACGTGACCGCCCGCTTTGGCGTGACGAACCTCATGGACACCGAGCCCCCGATTGCCGACGAATCCCGCGGCTATCAGGGCGGCACGGTGAGCGCCAAGGGCCGCACCTTCTACTTGGAGATTTCGAAGAAACTCTAGTTAGCCTGCAATCGCGGCGCTCGCCCCCGGGTTGCCTTTCTTTGATTTCATCCCTTGTTTTTTTTGAACCTGACCTGCCAACAAACCGAACCATCCCTATGAACCCACTGCCTGAACTGCGCCGCTGCGTCGCGCTCACCCTCGCGCTCGCGATCCCCGCTTATGCCCAAGTTGCCCCTGCGCCCGCTCCGACCGAGGAGAAAGTGACCCTGGAGGCCTTCACCGTCACCGGCTCCAATATCAAGCGATTGGACGTCGAGAAAGTCCTCCCGGTCACCGTCCTCGCGACGGCCGACCTCGAAATCCGCGACGCGTCGCAGCCCTCCGAGTTGCTCACGGCGTTGCCTCAAGTCACCGGCCTTCCGGGCAACGAGACCGCCACGTTGGGCGCCACCGCACGCGGCGACAACGCCAGCGTCTCGCTCCGCGGCATCGCCTCGGGCAACACCCTGCTTCTGCTCAACGGTCGCCGCCTCGTGCCGCACCCGATCAGCCAAAACGAGGCCAGCGTCCCCACGCTCTCGACCAACGTGAACACCTTGCCCAACCGCGGTCTCGAGCGCGTGGAAATCCTCCGCGACGGCGCGTCGTCGATCTACGGCACCGATGCCGTCGCGGGCGTCGTGAATTACGTCACCGCCAAAAATTTCCGGGGCACCGAGCTATCGCTCCGCTACGGCGAGACCCGCTACGGCGACGGCGGCGAATACCGCGCCACGCTCACCCACGGTCTCGACTTCGCCAAAGGCAAGGGCCGCGCGATGATCACCGCCGACTTCTACAGCCGCGAGGCGATGTACGCCCGCGACCGCGCCTTCTCCGCCGAGTCCGACCTCAGTTACCGCGCGCCGGCACCGTGGAATGTCTCGACCAACACGACTTTTAATCTTCGCTCCGCCACGACCCAGTTTGGCAACTACCTGCTCGGCAGCGTGACGGGCACGGATGCGTTTGGCCAAGTTTCGACCTTTGCCGGCGCGCGTCCGGCCGGTGTGCCCGCAACGCTCGCGGCGACCAGCGGTGCGTTCTTCCTCGTGCCCAACGGTACCGGCGGAGCCGCCTTCGCCACTGCCGCCCCGAGCCGCGCCGGGGTCACGCAAAGCTACTATTGGAACAACAATGACTATCGCGTGATTCAGCCTAAGTCCAATCGCACCAATGTTTTCGCAAGCGGTGAGTTCGATATTAACGACCGCATCACCGCCTTTGCCGATGCCAGCCTCTATCAGGCGCAATCCGTCACCTACCGGGAGTCCGACGGCATCACGCAGAGCACGGACGGTTTCATCATCGTGCCCGCGACGAATCCCTACAATCCGTTCGGTACCCGCTTCTGGTCGCCGACCGGCGCCCCCAATGCCGACGGCTCCGCCCGCCTCACGGGTACGCCCTCGGCGGTTTCGATCACGAACAAACGTCTCTCCGATCTCGCGACCCGCACCGACTTTGTTGACACCTCCGTTTACCGGGGGCTCGCCGGTCTGCGCGGCAAGCTCAGCGGTTCTTGGTCTTGGGAAGCCGCGCTCCTCTACTCGGTCGGTCGGGTGATCGAGAATGAAGCCGGACCAAGCCGGAAGACGAAGTTGATCCAGGCTATCAACCAGACTGATCCGGCCCGCGCTTTCAATCCCTTCACCCGCACCTTTGCGGTGCAGAACGGCACGCTGGTGGCCACCGGTGATTTCAAAAATCCCGACAGTGTGACCTCCACCTTCCGCTCGGAATTCATCCGCAACGGCATCACCAAACTCGGCAGCGGCGATGTGCGCGCCTCGGGCGATGTGCTCTCGATTTGGGGCGGAAACACGATCGGCGCGGCCGTCGGCGGTGAATTCCGCTACGAGGCTTACAGCGACTATCGTCCTCCCTTCGCTGGTTTGAATCCGGCCAACTCCGGCTTGAATCCCCTCAGCAATGATTTCCTCGGCTTCTCGCCCAACTCCGACACCCACGGCAAACGCCACGTTGCCGCCGCCTACGTCGAGACCGTCGTCCCACTCGTTGGCAACAAATTCACCCTCCCGCTCGTGCAGTCGCTTGAGCTGACGGCCTCCGCCCGTTACGAGAGTTACACCGACTTCGGCGACACCACGAAGCCGAAGTATGGCGTCAACTGGCGTCCCACCTCGTGGATCATGGCCCGGGCTTCTTACAACGAAGGCTTCCGCGCGCCGAATCTCGCACAGCTCTTTACCGGCACCCTCATCCGCACCGTTACCGGCAGCTCCGATGCTTACCGCAGCGCGGTGACGGCACTCCCGACCGATGGGCCGTCAAACCGCCGCAGCATTTCATCCGGCAATCTCGCGCTCAGTCCCGAAACCGCCAAAGGCAAGTCCGGTGGCGTGGTCGTCGATGTTCCGTTCATCAAAGGCCTCTCCGTCTCGGTGGATTACTGGGAGATCGCCCAACAGAGCGTGATTGCCGCTCCGACGGCGGCCGAGTCCGTGGCGAACGATCTGGCTGCCTTGCAGTTCGCGACGCAGACGGCGCTCGCGGCGGGTCAAGCGATCGGCGCGATCGATCTGGGTTCCGGCTTTGCTAACTACCGTGGCGATGCTTCCGTGGTCCGTTTGCCCGTCACGCAGGCCGACCGCGATTTCTTCGCGGCTTACAACGCCCGCCAAGTCCCCGGCAACCAACGCGCCGCGGTCGGTGCGATCGATGTGTTGCGCGCCACTTATTTCAACCGCGCCCAACAGTTCGTGAACGGCTTCGATTTCGATGTGAACTACCGCCTGCCCAAGATGGCGATCGGCAATTTCACCTTCAACACCACGTGGACCAAGTTGAACTCGTTTTACTCCTACGCGGCGGCCGGCGCGTCCCGCACGGAGCTAAAGAATTCGAACGCGGCATCGGTGGGCGGCGGCACGCCCGAGTGGCGCGGTACGGCGACGCTCAGTTGGCGCCTCAAGCAGTGGGGCGCGGGCATCGGCTACTACTACACCGGCAGCTACACCGATGCCGGCGCCACGACCACCCAAGCGACCTACGCGGCGCTCGGCGCGCCCGGCTATATCACGCCGATTTTCAACAACGGCGCGGTCTCCTACCGCTACACGGTGCATGACTCCAAGTCCTACAACGTTTTCGCCACCTACCGGGTGTCGGCCGCGAACCGCTACTTGAACAACACGAGCATTCGTCTCGGCGTGAACAACGTCTTCGACGCGATCCCGCCGCTGTCCAGCGATTCGCGCGGCTACGATCCGTCGATCTACAACACGATGGCCCGCGGTCTTTCCTGGTCGCTGCAGCTCACGAAGAAATTCTGAGTAAGAGAGTTTTGGGTATTTGTCATTGCGAGTTGCCGCGCGGAGCGCGGCAACGTGGCAATCCAACGGGATCGCCACGGCGCGCTTCGCGTTCCTCGCGGTGACAATCGTGTTCGAGCGCGCCCTGCCGGCTTATGCCGCGGGCAACAAATCTTCTGCCCTCGGCAGCGGCCGGGCTTTCCCGTTTACTCCGCTTGAGGCCGCGGACAGTTTGCAGGTCTATGAAAAAGCGTAATCCCGCCACGCCGCTCAGCACCAACAAGCACTTGCTCCGTTGGGTCGAAAAAATGGTCGAGCTCTGCAAGCCCGATGCGATTCACTGGATCGACGGATCGAAGGCCGAATACGATGCGCTCTGCGCGCAGATGGTCGCCGGCGGCACGTTCATCAAACTCAACCAGAAGAAGTGGCCCGGCTGTTATCTCGCGCGCTCCGATGCCGGCGACGTCGCCCGCGTCGAGGACCGCACTTACATCTGCGCCCTTTCCAAGGAAGCCGCGGGCCCGACCAACAACTGGGTCAACCCCTTCGAGATGCGGAAAACGCTCAAGGGCCTGTTCAACGGCTGCATGAAGGGGCGCACGATGTACGTGCTGCCGTTCAGTATGGGTCCGCTCGGCTCGCCCATGTCACAGATCGGCGTCCAGCTCACCGACTCGGCCTACGCCGTCGTCAATATGCGCATCATGGCGCGCATCGGCAAAAAAGTCTTCGAGCTCATCGATCGCGATTTTAAGCGCGTCGTCCCGTGCCTGCACTCCGTCGGCGCGCCATTGGCCAAGGGGCAGCAGGACGTCGCGTGGCCGTCCAACAAGGAAAAATACATCGTTCACTTTCCCGAAACCCGTGAGATCTGGAGCTATGGCTCGGGCTACGGTGGCAACGCGTTGCTCGGCAAGAAGTGCTTCGCGCTCCGGATCGCTTCGGCGATGGCCCGCGACGAGGGCTGGATGGCCGAGCACATGCTCATCCTCGGCGTCGAGAATCCGCAGGGCAAAAAAACCTACGTGGCGGCGGCGTTCCCGAGCTCGTGTGGCAAGACGAACTTTGCGATGCTCATCCCGCCGCCGCATTTTCAGAAGCAGGGCTGGAAAATTTCCACCGTCGGCGACGACATCGCCTGGATTAAACCCGATGAAAACGGCCAACTGCGCGCGATCAACCCCGAGGCGGGCTTTTTCGGCGTGGCGCCCGGCACGAGCAACGTAACCAACCCGAACGCGATGGCCGCGCTCGCGAAGAACACGATCTTCACCAACGTCGCCCTCACGCCCGAAGGCGGCGTCTGGTGGGAAGGCATGACCGATGCTCCGCCTGCGATGTGCACCGACTGGCAGGGGAAGATCTGGACGCCCGAGATTGCCAAAACGACCGGGGCCAAGGCCGCGCATCCGAACTCCCGGTTCACTGCGCCCGCCAGCCAGTGTCCGACGATCGATCCGGACTGGGAGAATCCCGCCGGCGTACCGATCAGCGCTTTCGTTTTCGGCGGCCGGCGGGCGACGACGATGCCGCTGGTCTATCAGGCCTTCAACTGGTCGAGCGGCGTTTACGTAGGGGCCACCATGGGCTCCGAAATGACCGCCGCCGCCGCCGGTACGTTGGGCAAGGTCCGTCGCGACCCGATGGCGATGCTGCCCTTCTGCGGCTACAACATGGGCGATTACTTCCGCCACTGGATGAACATGCAGCGCAATCTCACGGAGACGCCGCGGATCTTCCACGTGAACTGGTTCCGCAAAGACGCCGAAGGGAAGTTCATCTGGCCGGGCTTCTCTGAAAATATGCGGGTCCTTAAATGGATCTGCGACCGCGTGCGTGCCGGCGGCCGGGCCAAGGAAACGCCGATCGGTTGGGTGCCGCGCTACAAGGATATCGATTGGACCGGCCTCGATTTCTCGGAGGAAAAATTCAACCAGCTGCAGGCCTTTGACCGCCAAGCGTGGCGCAACGAGGTGCTCGGGCACGAGGAGCTCTTCATCGACCTGCATTCCCACCTGCCAAAAGAAATGATTTACGAGCGGGAACTGCTGATTTGCCGGATGTAAGGCCGGCGCACAGCCGACTTGCCGAAACATTTTCCCGGCGCATGGTCTCACGATCATGCGCCTTTTTGTTGTCCTGATTATCGCCCTCGGGGCGGCCCTGCCGGTCCGTGCGGCCGTGCCGCCGTTGCTCGCGGATGCGATCCAGAAAGTTTTGGCCGATGCGAACCGGTGGGCCTTTACCCAGACGATCGTCGAGGAGAACGGGAAGGGCGAAGAGACCAAGCGCACCGTGGTGCGCTACGACCCGTCGAAGACCTACGCGGACCAATACGTCGTCCTCTCGGTCAACGGCAAACCGCCGAGCGAGAGCGACCGCAGCAAGTATCGCCGCCGCGGCGAGCGTCGCGGCGAGCGGATGGAGAAAGCCGAAAGCGAAGGCCGCACGGACACCGTCGGCTCCCGCCAATCGCTGGGCGAATTGATGGATCTGGATGGTGCAACCCAAGCGGCCGAAGACCGGACGAGTGTGATGTTCGAAGTGCCGTTGCGGAAGGAAGGCAACAAGCGGTTGCCGCCGGAAAAGTTTCTCGTGCTGGCGCGGGTGAACAAGACCACGCGGGCGTTCGAGCGCGTCGAGGTGAAGCTGCGCGAACCGTTGCGGGCGGCACTGGTGGTGAATATCAAGTCGGGCGAAGGCTTGATTGAGTTCAAGAGCGTGGACCCGAAGTTCGCGCCCACGATTTCGCGTCTGGAAGGCACCGGAGCTTATTCGATTTTGTTCATACCCGGCGGCCGGAGCTATGAAGTGCGGCATGCTGACTTCAAGCGGGTGAAGCCCTACGCCGAGCGTTTCGGCGTCCAGATCGGGACGATGCAGGCGATCGATTTCTAAGCGGGAATTGGCCGGAAGGTGGAGCCCGTTGTCCCTAACGGGCTCAATGTCCCTCGCCCTCGCCCAAGCGCGGAAAGCTCGACGGGGACGTCAGGCTCCACCTTCGGCCTTGCTCTGACGACCGGTGGATTCTCGCTAAAGCGTTGGCGTCGTTGTGCCGAACGTAGGGGGACGCCATGAACATCTCGCCGAACTCTGTGCTATCCCGGGAAAAGATCGTCACACTCGGCAGCAAGCTGGCGCCCTCGGCGGCTATACTTGGCCGGCTGCGGCTGCTTTTGGAGGAACCGCGGACCGATACGGACGAGGTGATCAATCTGGTACGGCTGGACCCGGCGCTGACGTTTCACGTGACGCGGATGAGTAACAGCATCCTGTTTGGGGTGCGGGAGCGTCACGACTCGCTCGACGGAGCGGTCGGGCGAGTGGGTTTTCAAAACATTTACCGGCTCGTGGGCCTCGCGGCGACGAAGCAGACCTGCCAACGCGATTTGCCCACGTATCGGCTCAAGGCCGGTCGGCTGTGGGAAAACGCCGTCGCGACGGCGGCGGCCGCCGAAATTTTCGCTTTGCCGGCTGGGATCGATCCGGGGTTGGCCTACGCGACGGGTTTGTTGCGGTCATTGGGACGCGTCGTACTCGATGCGGTTTCTTGCGACAAATGCTACCCGGGCGAAGCGGAGTGGCCCTTGGTCTCGGACTGGGAGCGCGCGACGTTTGGCGTCACCTCGACCGAAATCACCACCGTCCTGCTCGATCACTGGCGTTTTCCCAGCGAGCTCGTGGACGGAATCCGTGGGCATCACGATCCCTTTGATGAGCCGTCGTCGAATGTGAGTGCGTGCGTGTTGAATTTGGCGTGCGGAGTCTCGGCGCGGTTTGGTTTGGATCTGCCGGGCGAAGGCGGTCACTGGCATCGCAGTGAGGCCAAACTCACGCTCGCCAATTTCACGGAGCCGATGGTCGAAGACTGCATAGAAAAAGCCTGGGCGCATTACCTCTCGCTCAGCGCGACCGGGGGTTGAGGGCGGCTCGGCAGGCTGCGGCTGCTTGGATTGAGGAGGGCCGACTGCTGCGATGCGCGAGGGCGTTCGCCCGAGGAGTGTTTTGAATTCCCGATTCGCGCACTCGACATATCCGGAGTGAGGCCTAATTTCTGCGCAGTCAGATTTTGTGGACTCGTAGCTCAGCTGGATAGAGCGCTTGGCTTCGAACCAAGAGGTCGGGGGTTCGAATCCCTCCGGGTCTACCACGCCGCCGTTTTGCGCCGCAGATGGGCGAGTCGGCGGAGCCGCCTCGCGAGTGCTAGATCGAACTGGCTCCCGGCCTTTTTGGGACGGAAAATGATCGGGTGGTAAGCGCTCTTACTTGGACTCCGGCCAGGGGTCGCGGGCGAGGATTTGGGCGGCGAGGCGGTGGGCGCTGTGCAGGCCGTCTTCGTGGAAGCCGTGGCGTTGCCAGGCGCCGGCGTAAAATGTCTCGGTGGTGCCGAGCGCGGCTTGGTTGAGCGCGGGGAGTTCGGCTTGGGCGGCGGTCGCGGCGAGGCTGAAGAGCGGGTGGTCGTAGGCGATGCGCTTCAGGACCTTGGCGGGGTTGATCGACTCGGGGCGGTTGATGGTGACGAAGTAGTTTTCACGGTCACTCACGCCTTGGAGTTTGTTCATCCAATAGTGCGTGGCGGTGGAGACGGCTCCGGCCGAATCGCGGGCAATCTCGTAGTTCCACGCCGACCACGCGAGGCGGGTGCGGGGCATGACCGACGCGTCGGTGTGCAGCGTGGCGGTGTTGGGCTGGTAGTGGAAGGCGGAGAGGAGGCGGTGTTCGGCGTCGGTGGGGTTTTGCAGGAGGCGGAGCGCTTGGTCGCCGTGGCAGGCGAGGACCACTTTTTCAAAAGTATGCGCGGTCCCGGTGGCCGTGGTCACGGTGACGCCACGCGGGGTGCGGATGACGCCGCTGGCGGCGGAGTTGAGACGGATTTTTTGGGCGAAAGGCGCGGTGAGCGGGGCGATGTAGCTCTTGGCGCCGCCCTCGACAGTCCACCATTGGTGTTGGGTGCTGAGGCCGAGGAAGCCGTGGTTGTGAAAAAAGCGGAGGAGGGCGGCGGCAGGGAAGGCCAACATCTTTTCCGGCGGCGTGCTCCACACGGCGGAGCTCATCGGCACGAGGTAGAGGTCGAAGAAATCGGTGCCGTAGCCGCGGCGTTTGACGTAGTCACCGAGCGTTTCGGTGAAAACGGGCGAGGCCGGATCGGCGAGGGCGGCGACGGCTTCTTGGTTAAAGCGGTTGATCGCAAACAGCATCCGGTAAAAGCGCGGCCGGAAGAGGTTTTTGCGCTGGGCAAACAGGTGGTTGACCGAAGAGCCGCAGAATTCGAGCCCGCTATCGCCGTGGCGGACGCTGAACGACATGTCGGTCTTCTTTGTGGCGACGCCGAGCTCGCGGAAGAGTCGGGTGAGGAGCGGATAAGTCGCGTGGTTAAACACCATGAAGCCGGTGTCGATGGGCACCGTGCGCCCGGTGCCGGGCTCCCGGGCGGTGACCGTGTTGGTGTGGCCACCGATGTAGTCGGCGGCCTCAAACAGCGTGAGGTCAAAGTCGCGTTGCAAGAAGTGAGCACAGCCGAGACCGGCGATGCCGGTGCCGATGATGGCGAGACGGGGTTGGGACATGGTAACGAGCGAGTGGAGCGAACGTGGGCGTGGAGGTGCTACGAAAGACTCCGGTGATTGGATGGGTGACAGCGACCGGATGACAAAAAGTAAAAAACCCGAAGCGGAGAAGCTTCGGGTTGGAAGAGAACGTAGCCCGTCGGCCTTAGGCCGAAGGGGGTTGATTGCCGGTCGGCGGGGTCGGCTTCACGGCGTTCATGCCGTGGGCCTCTTCGCTGAGATCCTTCCGAATGGCGGGGCCTTCGGCCTTCTTCGGGGCGACGACATTGGACGAGGTGGCGGTGGCGACAGCCATCGCGGTGGCGACGGGCACGATGCGGCGGAGGGACGAATAGTCGTGGCCGGCGGCGTGATGGGCGGCGCGTTGGGCGCTGGCGGCGGCGACGGAGGCGTGGTGATCGGCGTGCGCTCCCTCGTCGAGAATCGACTGGGGCACGGGCTTGAGGCCCCAGATCAGACCGGTCCAAGACATCATCTTGAGACCGTAGTAAGTGGGATCAATTTCCCACCAATAGAATCCGTTGCGGGTGCAGCTCTGGAAGCGGTGGTGGTTGTTGTGCCAGCCTTCGCCGAGGGTGATGAGAGTGAGGATAAAGCTGTTGCGGGAATCGTCGTCGGTCTTGAAGCGACGTTTGCCCATGAGGTGGGCCATCGAATTGATGCAAGCGGTGCCGTGGAAGAGGACGGTGGTGCTGATGAAGAAACCCCAGACGAGCAGTTGCGGGCCGTTGGTGCCGAGGCCGGGGGCGTAGGCTTCGAGGGCGACACCCGTTAGGAAGATGGAAGTCGCGAAGAGGATCGGGACGACGAGGTCGAAGCGGTTGAGCCAGACGAGCTCGGGGAATTTCGCGAGGTCCTTGATCTTGGAGTAATCGGTCGGGAAATTACGGCGGCTGGTGATCCAGCCGATGTGGGACCAAATGAAACCATGGACGTGGGGCGAGTGTGCGTCCTCGGGGTCGTCCGAGTGCTGGTGGTGGTGGCGGTGATGGTAGGCCCACCAGAGTGAGCCGCGTTGCACGGTGGTGCCGGCCCAGAGAGCGAGAAAGAACTGGCCGACGCGCGAGGTGCTGTAGGTTTTGTGGGAGAAGTAGCGGTGATGAATGCCGGTGACGGCGAACATCCGGATGAAATAGAGCGCGACCGCGGTCCAGACGGCAAAGGGGCTCCAACCCACCCAAATCACCGCGAAGCAGGCGAGGTGCAGAATGACGAACGGCATCACCCGGACCAGATCAACCCGGTCGGGTTCGTTGCGCATTTTTTCGGCGCCGTCCGGGCAGTAGTCGGAATCGATCCACTGCGTGAGGGCGGTGGTGATCCGACTGAGGAGGCTAGGGCGTGGTGCGGAGATGGACTCTGGCATAAAAAATTTGATTCAAGCGAACGAAGCGAGAGACGTAGCCGCAAGCCGCGTTTCGAAGAATACGGTAAAATTATTCCGAATTGAAATTTGAACGAAATGGCCCGTGAAAATCCCGCGGCGGAAAGGGGCGCGGTGGTCACACGGGCGGACGGGCCGCGACGGAACTGCCGGCGCGACTGAAGCGGTGGTTGACGGCGCGACTTTGATCGGGGGTGAGCATCGGCAGCGGCGGGAGCGTGTCGGTTTTGGCGGTGGCGAGTTGCGTCCGGCAGAGGGCGCGAAACGTGTCCCAACGCTCGGCCAGAAAGAGTTCGGCTTGGGCGCGGCGGTCTTGCCGCGTGGCGATGTCGGGGGCGAGCGTGATGGGCGCGGAGCGGGCCGTCTGGCGGAGCAGGCTGCGCCACTCGGTGAGGAGCCGATCCACATCACCGCGGCCGGCGAATTCCTGGGCATCGACGACGAGGCGCGGGGACTCATGGGTTGCGATGATGGCTGAGACGACCTCGCTGCCGCCAAAGCCATAGCCCGGCGGGAGGCCTTCGTGGAGGTAGCCCTCGATGGTCGCGCGGCGATAGGTGCGTTCGCAAATGGCGGCGAGGCGACCGAGGCGGCGCGGGTTGGTGCCCGTGAAGCGGTCCGCGGAGAAGAGATTGGCGCAGTCGAAAAGCAGGGCGTCGAGCGGGTAGCGCCGGTCCTCGAGCGCGGCGGCGAGGGCGAGACCCTCGGGGCCGAGGTAGCACGCCACGATGGCGCCGCGGGCGGTGAGTTGGAGCTCGCGGTCGAGGACGCCGGCGCGTTGCCAGTGCCAGAGCGGGGTGGGTTGGATGGAGAACGAAAGACACTCGGCGCGATGCAGACAGGTGAGGCAGCCGGGAAACGGATCGCGTTCGCGGCGGACGAGTCGGGCGCGGCCGGTATCGGTGCGGTGGTGACACGGCAGTTCGGTGCCGGGGGGAAGCGCGGAGGTTTTTTCGGCACCGAAGACGACGGGGGTATCGGTGAAGAAACGTTGCGCGCTGGCCGCGGCCAGCGCGGCGGTGGGGGCGCCGGGAAAAAGTTGGCGGAGAAAAAATGCCCACGGGAGAGGCGCGGCGCGTTTGAGGCGGAGCGGGGCTGCGCGGCGGAGTCGGGGCGTCGAGCTGCTCGCGAGGACGTAGCCGAATTCATCGAGCCCGCGGCGACCGGCGCGTCCGACCATCTGGAGGAGATCGTGGGGTGGGATTTCGTGCTCGATGGGGCCGAGATTAAAATGCGACGCGGTGATGAGGACGGAGCGGAGCGAGAAATTGATCCCGGCGCTGAGGCCGAGGGTGGCGAAGACGGCGCGGAGCTGCCCGGCCTTCGCCAAGGGCTCGATCAGGCCGGCGCGTTGAGCGTAGGCGAGGCCGCTATGATGGAATGCGACGCGTTGACGGAGGAGTTTGGTGAGGGCGGGGCCGGCGAGTTGCTCCTGCTCGGGGGTGAGCGCGAGGGGCGCGGCGAGTGGCACCTCCCGGGCGAACTGGCGTGCGAGCCGTTCGGCGTCGTGGCGATGCGGGGCGAAAATGAGCACGGGGCCCAAGCCCTCGCGCAGCGCGCCCGCGATGCGGCGCGACCAAAAGCCCTCGATGGTGCGGGGAAGACCCGCGATCAAGTCGTCCACTTCGACTTCTTCGAGCGGCACGGGGCGTTCTTTATGGGATACGACTTCGACCGTGCGGCCCAAGCGGCGGAGCCAAGTCGCGACATCGGCGGGATTGGCGACGGCACCGGAGAGCAGAAGCAGTTGGAGCCCGGGGGGCGCAGCGAGCAGGGCGCCCTCGTAGTGGTTGCCGCGGGCGGAGTCGGCGAGCCAGTGGTATTCGTCGACGACGAGCAGTTGAAACGGCGGCAAATCGTCGGCCCGGGGTGCGAGTGGGTTGGGGGCGGCGATTTGGCTTTGGACGGCTTCGAGGGTCGCGACGATCAAGGGGGCGGTCGGATCGATGGTGACGTCGCCCGTGATGATACCCACGCGCCAGCCGCGGGCGCGCCATTCGGCGTATTTGTCGTTGGCGAGCGCTCGGGTGGGGACGGTGAAAAGGGCGCGGCGGGCAAAGTTGGTCTGCTCGATCCAGCGTTCGAAAACGTAGGTTTTTCCGGCCCCGGTGGGTGCGTCGATGACGACATCGCGGCCGGCATCAAGGGCGCGGATGGCATCAGCCTGCCAGCGGTCCGGCAGGACAAGTTTTTGAAGTCCGGCGAAGGCGTCGGTCAGCACAGTGAGTGACGGTGTTCGGCGCGGGCCGGCGGTCAAATCCCGGACGCGCTTCGCGGTTTTACGGCGGACTTGAAACAGGAAGCGAGGGAACATTCCTCCTCGGATTGGCTCCGATGGGTAACGTGGCGGACCGCCGGCAATTTGTAACTTTTTGGCGGGCCCGGGGTTTTCGCTCTAGCAAATTCAATTTTCAGGTCTCATGTTCTTCCGTTCGCCAGATACCAAACCAAACCAATGATAGCTGCCTTGATCGTGATTACACTCTTAACTGCCCTCGTGGCCACCGAGCCCGACACGCCCGCACCGGGCCGGGCTCCGGAGCCGGACCCCTCGTGTCCGCTGGGAAAAAAATAGACGGAGAACGGGCGGAGAAGCTTAATCTATCCGGCCGCCGGGCGATTTGAAATTATGCGGACCGGTCGCCTGATTGGGCGTGCCGCGTGCTCTCGGGTGCTGCCTTGATGTCGGCTCTACCACATTTCCTTCGGGCGCTCGGTGGTCGCAACTACCGCGTCTATTTTGCGGGACAGTGCGTGTCGTTGTTGGGCAATTGGATGACGACGACGGCGGCCCTGTGGCTCGCCTATCACCTTTCGGGGAGCCCGTTTACCGTGGGGATGGTGGCGTTTGCGAGTCAGATTCCTGTGCTGGTGTGCGCGCCGTTTTTCGGGGTTTGGGTGGACCGGGTGGATTCGTTGCAGCTCGTGCGTTGGGCGCAGGTTTTGGCGATGGCCCAGTCGGCGGCTTTGGCGGTCTTTACGTTTTCCGGGCACATGACGGTGCCGTTGCTGCTCGGGCTTTGTTTCGTGCAGGGATTCATTAACGCCCTCGATTGGCCGGCGCGGCAGGCCCTGGTGTTCCGGTTGGCCGGCGACCGGGCGGTGTTGGACAACGTCATCGCGCTCAACTCGATCACGTTTAATCTCTGCCGGTTGGTCGGTCCGGCGATCGGGGGGCTGCTGATCGCGGCGTGGGGCCCGGGGGTCGTCTTTGCCTTGGATGCGGTGAGTTATTTGGCGGTGCTCGCGGCACTCGCGGCCGTGCGGCTGGCCCCGCCGGTCAAGCGGCTGCGGGTGGCGCATCCGTTGGTGGAACTGCGTGACGCGGTGCGCTATGCTTGGGCGCACCCGACAATCCGGCGCGTGTTGTCGGTGGTGCCGATAATCGGGCTCGTGGGCTTCGCCCATACGGTTCTCGCGCCGGTTTTTGCCCGCGATCTTTTTGGCGGTGATGCGCGCACGCTCGGCTTTTTGCTTTCGGCGACGGGCGCGGGCTCGTTGGCGGCCGGGATTTGGCTGAGTCTGGGGCGAAGCGCGGAAGGAATGGCGCGGGTGGTGGCCTGGGGCGCGTTGATCGGCGGGACGGGATTGGCCGTGATGGCCGCGCATTCCTCGTTGGCCTTGGCGCTGGTATGCTACGGGGCAGCCGGGTGCGGCGCGGCCTTGGTGATGGTGCCGAGCAATACGATTTTGCAGTCGAACGTGGATGACGACAAACGCGGCCGGGTGATGGCGCTCTTTACGATGGGGCAGAGTCTTTATCCGGTGGGCAGCCTGTTGATCGGAGCGCTGGCTGAGGGGGTGGGGCCGAAGGTGGCGGTCGCGGTATGCGGTGTGGTGTGCATCGCGACAGCGGCGACGTTTTGGCGGGCGAGCGGCTTGGCGATGGCCGGCGGGCGGCACGGATCGCCGCCCTAAAATTACCAAAGCGCACCCGCTTTCAGATGCACCCTTGGTTGGTTGTTTGGTTTATTTATCCCCTGCCTGGCGGCGAAGCGCGCTACGACGACCCGGTCTTCGGTGATGGTAACGGGCAGGACGGCTTTCGTCGCCACCGCCACACCCCCGGAAACGGCGGGCTGGAACTTCCATCGCCTCACCGCATCCATCACGCGCTCGGCCATAGCGGCGTCCGGGGAGGACTTCGCGCTGAACCCGGAGACGGTGCCGTTCGCGTCCACGGTGAACGCGATTTCTACCCTTTGCCCGGCATAGGTGGGCGAGACGCTGGCGGCGACCACAGTGATCGGCACCGGCACGGTGAAGCGCCGACAGCGATCCGAGCGTTTGCCCGTTCCTCGCAGAACGCCGCACGGCCAAAGGTTTAGTTTTGTGAGCTGGACCAGACCGGGCCGACAACGCACGAAACTCGCCCACGTGCGGGCCCGGAAAATCATCACGCTTTTTGAATGCGTCTCCCGACGGGCGCTCGGGCCTGTTCGGGGAAAAAATCAAAGAACGTTTTTGGGGTTCTTTGAAAGCAAGGGAGACAGGTCGACTCTGCCCAACTTTGGCAAGTCGCGCGCCGCCCTGCCGCGAGATTGTAACGGCGCCGAACCGCTCTGCCTTAAGGTGCTTCGGTGCGAGCACCGATCATCCGCCAAGTCATTTTTCGGCCGTGATCTTCCTCAGCGTCACATCGCCGTTCATGGTGGTGACCCGGATTTCGGGACCGCCGCCGTTCAGCGTGCCGCTGACGATTTTGCCGCCGGTCATGGGGGGCAGGGGTGACATGGGTGGGACCGGCGGCATCGGGGCCGCGACGGCATCGGCGCCGTTGCGAGCCGCTTGGGCCCCATCGCGGGCGGCTTGCATGGCTTCGCGGACGGCGATGGCGGCCTCGCGGGCGGCTTCGGCCCCGGCTTGGACCGCTTCGCGGACGGCGGCGTGGATTTCTTCGTTGGAGTGGGTGCCGGCCGACGCCGTGCCTTCGCTGCGGAGGGAGAGGTTGGTGGTGCGTTTGGTGCGGCCGGCGGTGCGGGGGGCGTTCTCGGTTTTGGTCACGAGCGCGGTCTCGTCGAAGTCGGTGAGGATGGACCCGTTTTGGGTGCGCAGGCGGATGTTGGCTTTCGCGGCGGCGGGCAAGTGGAGTGCGACCTCGCCGTTCATCGAGGTGAACGAGAGGGGCTTGCCTTCGTTGAGCTCGAGGATGCGGGCGGTGATTTCGCCGTTCATGCTCTCGACGACGGCGCCGCCGGCATGGTTGATGAGTTTCACCTCGCCGTTGACACCCTTGATTTCGACGTCGCCCGCGAGATCGGTGCAAGTGATGTCGCCGCCCCGGGCACTGCTGACGATCACGGCCGTGTTGCGGGGCACGGTGATCGCGAAATCGGAACCGCCGCCGTTGCCCCAGTTTTGAGTGGCGTCGAGCGTGATGACGTTGGCGTCTTCGGCGAGCGCGTAGCTGGAGGCGTCGGTGATGACGCGGAGACCGTCTTTACGTTTGGTGGGCTTCGCCGGCGCGGCGTCGGTGCGGACGGTGCATTCGCCGGTGTCCGAGGTGACGCCGGTGAGGCGGAGATCGCCGTGACCGAGGCGGATCTTGAGGGTGCCGGGCTTGGTGAGGTCGGAGAACTTGACGGTGGTGGATTGCGGTTCGGCGCGGGCGGCGGTGAGGAAGAGCAGGGTGAAGCCAGCGGCGACGAGGAAGGCGGGGAAGAGTCGTGAATTCATGGCGGAAAAATGGGCGGCGGGTGAAGTGATGCGGTGGATTGAAGGCGGGTTAAAGCTGACCGAGGGCACGTTTCGCGGCCGCGCGGACGTTGAGGTCGGCCTGGTGGTTGTTGGAAAGTTTCTGGAGGGTGGGGGCGGCTTCGCGGTCGCGGGCGGCGGCGAGGAAATCGATCATGGAAATCTGGACGAGCGGGCTCTGTTCGCGGGGGAGCGAGGTCAGGACGCCGGCGCGGACGACGTCGAGATCGGCGTGGGCGTAAAGGGCCTCGAGGGCGTTGAGGCGGACGTTGGCACTGGGATCGAGAGCGAGGGCGCCGATGAGATCGTTGATGGTTTTGTCGTCGGGCTGGGCGACGGCGGCGGAGGTGAGAACGCCGCGGAGCCGCTCGTTGGAGGAGCGGGATTGTTGCTGGAGAATGGAGTAACCGACGAGCTGGCTCATCGAATCCATCTTTTGGCGAAGCTCGGCGAGTTCGCGTTGGGTGGCGGCGTCGGGTGCGACAATGGTCGCGGGAGCGGGCGCGGCGGAGGCGATGGGCGAGGGGGTTTGGCGTTGGCCAAGAATGAAACCGAGGGCGAGCAGGGCGGCGGCGGCGAGCGGCTGGATCAACCGGAACCAAAGCGGGCGGGCGGAACGGGGCGCGGGCGCGGAGCGGAGGGCGTGTTGCTCGGCGGCGATCGCGGCGTAGACGCGGGCGCGGAGCTGGGGAGTGGGAGAGGGAACGGGCATGGCATCGAGGGCGCGAAGGGTGTGGCTGAGGGTGGCGAGTTCGCGTTCGCAACCGGGGCAGCCGGCAAGGTGCGCGCGGAGGTCGCGCACGGCGGCGGTGGCGAGGCGGTCGTCGAGGAGCGCGGGGAGTTGTTCGCGGACTTGGGTGCAGGTCATCATGACAGGGGCTCCTTCTGGAGGCGGAGGTAAACAGTGCGGAGTTGTTGGAGGGCGCGGTGCGCGCGGACCTTGGCGGCGCCGACGGAGCATTCGAGGATGCCCGCGATTTCGGCGAAAGAGAGTTCTTGGAAGCGGCTGAGGAGGAGCACCTCGCGGTCGCCGTGATCGAGGCGGCTGAGAGCGGTGTGGAGGAGGGCGTGGTCGTCGCCGGTGGTGGAAGTCTGGCCGGCGTCGGGGCGGTCGTCGGCGTGATGATGGAGGTCGGTGGGATCGGTGGCGTAGGGCGCGGCGTTGGCCTTGCGGAAGTGGTCGGCGGCGCAGCGGCGGGCGAGGTGATACATCCAGGCGGTGAAGCTGCCGTCGTCGCGGTAGGTGTGGCGGTATTTGAGCATGCGCTCGAAGACGACCTGGGCGATGTCCTCGGCGGCGGCGCGGTGGCCGGTGAACTTGACCAAGAAGCCGAAGAGCGGGCCGTGGTGGCGTTCGAAGAGCTCGCCGAGCGCGTCGAGCCGGCCGTCGCGCACGGCGAGCATCAAGGCATGATCGGAAAGAGGCGCGTGTGCGGTCGGGTCCACGGGAGCGACGATGTCGTCGGCAAAGGTGCTAGCGGCAAACGAGCGCGAATCGACGGGAATTTCGAGAGAGGCGGTGAACACGGGAGGAGTTAAGGCGCAGGCGGGCGGGTGAAGGCATGACGGGTGTGCCGGGGTAAACCGGCCGGGGCGCGAAAGGTTACAGGGAATTTTGCGCCCCGGGATTGTCGACGGCATGGGGCTGGCTTTAGTCGGGGCATGAACCGTCGTGATTTCATCGTTAACTCCTCGTTGCTCGCTTCCGCCGGGCTCGTCGCCCGCGCGCAATCCTCCGCTGCTGCCGGCTCTGTCACGCCCTCGGCCGCCAAAGCTCCCGCCCCCGCGCCGGCGCCCACGGTGACCGAGTTTCGTCCGCTGCGGCGCGGCGTGGGGCT
The DNA here is from genome assembly GCA_044356555.1 of Opitutaceae bacterium. Classification (GTDB taxonomy): domain Bacteria; phylum Verrucomicrobiota; class Verrucomicrobiia; order Opitutales; family Opitutaceae; genus Tous-C4FEB. The sequence goes on from JBIKWB010000020.1 coordinate 60,417, forward strand.
CTTCTCGGCGCGCGGCGGCACCATCGGCTGGATGGTCAATAAGGATGCGCTGGTGGCGGTGGACACGCAGTTTGCCGACACCGCGGCGCTGTTTCTCGCCGGCCTGCCGGGGCGCGACGGGCGGATGTTCGACGCGGTGATCAACACCCACCACCACGCCGACCACACCGGCGGCAACGCCGTGCTCAAGCCTTCCGCCAAGACCATCGTGGCGCACGCCAACGTCCCCAAACTGCAATTCGCCGCCGCCGAAAAGGCCAACTCGCTCACAAAGCAGGTCTACGCCGACACGACGTTTCCCGAGGTCTGGCGCCGCGCGCTTGGCGACGAGATCGTGACCGCGCAATACCACGGCGTCGCGCACACCAGCGGCGACGCGATCGTGTTTTTCGAAAAAGCCAACGTCGTCCACTTGGGCGATCTGATGTTCAACCGCATGTATCCCTTCATCGACCGCGGCGCCGGCGCGAGTTTCCGCGGCTGGATCAAAGTGCTCGAGGAGGCGGCGAAAACTTATCCGTCCGACGCCATTTACGTCTTCGGCCACGGGAATCCGAAGTTCGGCGTGACCGGCACGCGCGGGGATCTCCTCGTGTTGCGCGACTACATCTCCGGTTTGTTGGCGCACGTCGGGAAACAGATCGCCGCCGGCGAGCCGAAGGAGAAGATCGTGGCGTTGGCCAACCTCGAAGGCTTCCCGGACTTCCACCTGCCGCTCCCCAACCGGCTCGGCATGAACCTCGGCGCGGCGTTCGACGAGCTGACGAAAAAATAGTTGAGCCTCGGAAAACGGCAACGGGGATTGGCCGATGCCGAGGGAGTCGTTCCCCTGAAAGTCTTCGAACAGAGGTTTGCGCCACGGTCTCTCGCATCTATCCATAAGGCTATGCCGTCCGCGTCCTCTAGCCCTGGGAAAATCGTTAAACTGACCAAAAGACTCCGCACCTCCGCGACGCCGCGGGTATTTTTTGGTGACGTGATCTATGCGCCGGGTGGCACGTGCGGCCCGCGAGTCCAACAGGACTACCAGATTGTGTCGCTCATAGAGGGCGAGGTCGTCGTGACGGTCGACGAGAAGCCGCTGGTCCTCGCGGCCGGAGAGATGGCTTTGTTTCGGCCGGGCGCGAAGGAGTTTTTCCGCTTCTCGACGAAACGAAAAACCCACCACACGTGGTGCGCCTTGCGCCCGGAATTTGTGCCGGCGGAACTCGTGGCCGCGATCGAGGCGGCGCCCTTGAAGGTGCGGCTGACCCGCCGTTTCGAGCAGGTGATGGAACTCGGGCTTTCGCTGCCGCGAGGGGCGACCGAGCGGGCCGCCGGATTGATTGAGGCTCTCGGGCTCGCCGCCCTGCAGGAGTTCGTCTTCGCCGGTTTGGGCACCGGGGGCGCGATGGCGGCCGAACCGGATGCGTTGCGCCGTGCGCTGGAGTGGATCGGCCATGCCGGCCACGAACGCACCGACCTGCCAAAGTTGGCGCGGGAGGCGGGCGTGTCGCCGGCCCAGCTCGTGAAACTTTTCAAGCAACATTTCGACACGACACCGCTGCGTTTCGTGTGGACGGCGCGCACCCGGCGCGGTGTGCAAATGTTGCGCGAGACCGGTTTGACCGTTGCGGAAGTGGCCAACCGTTGTGGTTTTCAGTCGCCGTTTCACTTTTCCCGCTGGGTGCGGGCGTTGCACGGCGCGCCTCCGCGCGCGGTCCGGGCGCAGGCGTGGGCGGCTCAATTGTGACGAACAGATGACAGGATTGTGACGATCCGGTGACGGAATGGGAGGGGGCTTGACGGTGAATTTTGACTGCGGGCACGGTCGGCGTCATGACCTTGTTCCGCACTTTGCTACTACTCGCGCTGACCAGCGTGCTTGCCCACTCCGCCTCCGCCCAATCCGTCGCCACGGGCACGGTGGTCGGTCGCGTAACCGATGACTCCTCCCGACTCGCTCTCGGCGGCGCACGGGTGAGCGTCGCCGGGACGGCGCTCGAAACGTTCGCCGACCAGAGCGGTGATTACACGCTCCTCAACGTGCCGGCAGGTGCACAGACGTTGGAGTTTTCCTACGTCGGTTATCCCGATGCCACGCAAGCGGTCTCCGTCGCCCCGACCGGTGCCACGGCGGTCAACTTTGCGTTCGGCTCGAAAACGGTGAAGCTCGATGCCTTCGTCATCTCGGGCAGCGCGGTGGGCTCTGCCCGCGCGATCAACCAGCAGCGTGCCGCTGAAACCCTCACCAGTATCGTCGCATCCGACGACATCGGCCGTTTTCCCGACCAGAACGCCGCCGAATCGATCCAGCGCATTCCCGGCGTCGCGCTCTACCGCGACCAAGGCGAGGGCCGCTTCATCGTCGTCCGCGGCATCCGCCCGGATCTGAACACCGTCCAACTCAATGGCGTGAGCATCGCCACGCCGGATCGTGGCAACCGTACGCTTCCGCTCGATGTGATTCCTTCCGATGCGCTTGGGGCGATCGAGGTCGCGAAAGTCGCCACGCCGGATAAAGAGATGGACGGTCTCGGCGGCCGCGTTGATCTCAAGACCCGCAGCGCCTTCGACCTCAAAGAGCGTCAACTCCAGTTTTCCGCGCAGGGCCAATACAACGACCTCCGCGACCGCCTCAGCAGCAAGTTCAACGGCACCTATGCCGATGTGTTAAACGACGGAAAGATCGGCATCATCTTTTCGCCCACCTGGCAGGATCGCCGCATGGGCTCGGATAATTTCGAGGTCGGCGGGCCTTGGTCGCTGCGCCCTGTGCCCGGCACCACGACGGGCCAGACCGCGTTTTTCAACAACGACATGAACTACCGCGCCTACGATCTCACCCGCCTGCGCTATGGCGCCAACGGGGCGATCGAGTTCAAGCCTGACCGCGAATCGCTCTTCTACGTGCGTGGCCTCTACTCGAAGTTCAAAGACAGCGAAATCCGCCAGATCACCGTGATCCCATTTTCCGAGGGCACGCTGACGGCGCTGACGCCCGTGAGCGCCACCGTCACCGGCGTGCGCCGCGAGGCCAAGCAGCTTCGCGTCCGCGCCAAAGAGCAGGATGTTTACAGCTTCAGCGCCGGCGGCGAAGTGACGCGCGGCAATTGGAAATACGACGGCCGCGCCGCTTACAGCGAGGGCAAGGAACTGCGCCCCGAGGCCGCCACCATCTTCCGCAAATCTGCCCGCGGCACGGATTGGACCTACTCCTTTGCTAACGGGATTTATGACCCGGTGATCACTCAGACCGGCGGCACCTCGATCAGCGATCCTGCTTCGTTCAACGAATTCAATCGCCTCCGCACCGCCCCCGCGAGCGGCTCGGAGACGGAATATAACGTCGGTGGCAACGCCCGCCACGACTTCACTTTGGCCGGTGCTCGGCCCGCTTTCGTGAAATTTGGTGCCCGATACCGGGTCAAGGAAAAGGTCCAGGAGGTCGAGCAGTTTAATTTTGCCCAGCTTCCAAGCTACACCTTTGCCTCCCTGGCCGAGCCCCAGACGGCGGACGACTACTCGTTCCTCACCGGCCCTCGCCTGAGCGCGGCGAAGTTCACGTCGGCGTTCATCGACAACCAAAGCGCGTTCACCGCGACCCGCGACGTCGTCTCGAGCTCGCAGGCCGACTGGACCACCAACGAAGACGTGCTCGCGCTCTACGGCATGGGTGGTGTCACCGTTGACCGCATGAATTTTTCTCTCGGCGCCCGCTACGAGCGCACGGAGTTCGAGACGCGCGGCAACCAGATCAAGACCACCGGCTCCGCCATCGCGGTCACGCCGGCGAGCGTCAGCCGGTCTTACGACAACTTCCTGCCCGGGCTCTATCTCACGTACAATCTCTCCAAGAAGACCGTCATGCGCGCCGCTTGGAGCAACACGTTTGGCCGGCCCACGTATTCGCAGACGTCGCTCTCGCGCAACGTGAGCGACGACAGCCGTCTCGTCACCGAGTCCAACCCCGGTTTGAAGCCGCTCACCTCGATGAATTACGACGCGTCGATCGAACACTACTTCTCGTCCCTTGGCTCGATTTCCGCCGCCGTGTTTCACAAGGACATCAAGGATTTCACCTATCAGCAGACCACCCCCGGAGCCGACCCCGCGACCGGCTACGGTCTCAGCACCTTTGTGAACGGTCCCAAGGGTGAGATCACCGGCCTCGAACTCGCCTACCAGCAACAGTTCAACCGGCTGCCCGCGCCCTTCGACGGCCTTGGCTTCCTCGCCAATTACACCGCGACCTCCTCCTCGGGTACGTTCCCCAATCGGCCCGGCGAAAAACTGCCGTTCATCGGCCAATCGAAGCGCATCGGCAACCTCGCGCTCACCTACGAGAAAAAGGGTCTGTTCCTCCGTGCCGCCGTCAACTTCCGCACCCCGCGGCTTCGCGAAGATGAGCCTCTCGGTTCGAACGCCTTTGAAGACCGTTACGTCGACAATTTCACGCAGCTCGACCTCACCGGTAGCTACAAGCTTAGCCGCCAATGGGAGGTCTTCGGCGAGATCCTCAACGTGACCAACGAGCCCTTCCGCGTGCGCTTCGGCGAGAACAACAGCCGCTTCGTCCAGTTTGAGGAATACGGCGCCACGGCCAACTTCGGCCTGCGCTGGAAGCTCTAAGGCCGATCCTTGGTTGTGGGCATGGGCGTTTCTTCACGCCCATGCTGATGCCCCGCGGGCGCGACATCCGAGGTGAATTTTAAGTTGCCTTCCACCGATGAGAATCGCCCGCCTCCTCCCACTTTGCTCGCTGCTCGTCGCCGGCTGCGCCGACCGCATCTTGCCCGATCCTGACGCCACCAACGTGGCGGTGAAGCCCCGCGTCGTGACCACGCCGCTGGCCCACGACACCGATGATCCGGCGATCTGGATCAACCGCGCCGACCCGGCGAAGAGCCTCGTCATCGGCACCGACAAGGACACGGCCGGTGGTCTCTACGCGTTCGATCTCGCGGGCAAAATTGTGCGGCAGACGCCGCCGCTGAAACGCCCCAACAACGTCGACATTCTCACCGGCATGATGCTCGGGGGGAAGCCCGTCGACATCGCCGTCACGACGGAGCGCGAAGAACAGCGCCTGCGCGTTTTCAGCCTGCCCGATTTCGCGCCGTTGGATAACGGCGACCTCATCGTCTTCGACGGTGACCGCACCCGCGGTCCGATGGGCGTAGCGCTCTATCGTCGCCCCGGCGACGGCGCGGTGTTCGCCATCGTCGGCGGCAAGAGTGGTCCGGCCGACGGCTATTTGTGGCAATACCGGCTCGAAGACGACGGCACCGGCAAAGTGAAAATGACCAAGGTGCGCGCGTTCGGTCGTTACAGCGCGAAGAAAGAAATCGAAGCCATCGCGGTCGATGCCGAGCTGGGTTTTGTCTATTGCAGCGACGAACAATTTGGCGTGCGCAAATACCGCGCCGATCCGGCGGCGCCCGATGCGGCGGAGGAACTCGCGCTCTTTGGCACCACAGGTTTTGCGAGCGACCATGAAGGTATTTCGATCTACCCGCAGGCGGGCGGGCAGGGCTACATCCTCGTGTCGAACCAACAGGCCGACACCTTTCGGATTTTCCCGAGGGCGGGGACGCCGGGGAAGCTGCACGACCATCCGCTCTTGGCGAGCGTGCGGGTGAGCAGCCGTGAGAGCGACGGCAGTGAAGTCACGGCCGAGGCGCTCCCCGGATTTCCGGGCGGACTCTTCGTGGCGATGAGCACCGACCGCACGTTTCACTATTACGCGTGGGACGACATCGCCGCCGCCGCGAAGTTGAAGTGAGGGCTTTCGTCGAACGGTCGCTCAATACGGGATCCCGTTCGGCGCCGAACTCCGAGTCTGCGGGCCGGAATGCGCGGGAGCTCATTCCCCGATGCAAATTGCCGCGCTGGGTTTTTGATTGGCGGTGAATTTCAACGGGTTGGTAGCCGATCGCACATTTCCATTTGCACGCCCGCGCGGCGGAGCTTACTCTGTTTCCGGTCCGATTCCGCCCCCATGAACTTTGCCACGTTTCTCAAGACCCTCGTTATCCTCGCCGTGCTTTTTGTCATGCTCTACGTGGGCATGAACAACACCCACGAGATCAACTTCTTCTTCCCCATCGCCGGCACCACGGCGAAGAAGCCGATCCACGAATCGGCCGCGCTCATCTTCTTCGGCATCTTTGCCATCGGCGTTTTGGCCGGCACGATGCTGCACGGTGGCGGCAAGGGCGGCGCGAAAAAGAGCAGCGATCGCGGTAAGGATAAGTAAGCCAGCCAGCCGGCCGGCGCCAACGTCGTCGTCGCTCGCGGCGGATCCTTCTTGCTTGGCGCGGAGTGAGGGGCCGTCGATCCCGCGGCGTTTTACACTTTCTCCCGCGTGGCGATGGTTTTTTCAGTTTGTTCTGCGGCGCCAGCGAGACCGTGGCCGGAGAAACTCCGATGAAAGCAGCGATGCAGCGGACCCTCATCGCGGGTGCAGCGAAACACCGCGCGCGGCGGTGGGCGCTCGCACCAAGGCGCAAAAAACGGATTCGTTGAGCGGTCACCAAAACGTGGGTTGTCCTCTCGGCATTGCCGGTCCGGATCCATCTCAACTGTCCGGTGGCGTCGCCGATATGCCTTGATTGCGGGCGCGCCGGGTCGCGGGATTGCCGTCTTCTTCCTACACTCATGCACGCCTCCGTTACCGTCTCCACCTTTCGTTTCACCCTCCGGTTAATCTGCCTCGGCTGGTTGCTAGCCGCGGTCGGTCTCCCTCCGGCCGTCTTCGCGCAGTCGGCTGCGACGGGCCGTGTGGTCGGCCGGGTTTTTAACCCCGGCACCGGTGAATACGTGCGCAACGCCGAGATCCGGGTGCAGGGCACGCAGAACACCGTCTATTCCGAGGAGGGCGGCGTCTACCAACTCGACAACGTGCCGGCGGGCAGCGCCACGCTCGAGGTGGCGTTCTCCGGCTACCAGACGGCCCGTGCGGCCGTTACGGTGACGGCCGGCGCGGCGGTCACGCGCGATTTCGAATTGGTGAGCACGCTCCCAAAGCCCGCGGGCAAGGATGAGGTCGTGCTGATCAGCAAGTTCGTCGTCACCACCGAGCGCGAGGGCAACGCCAAGGCCATCATGGAGCAGCGGCGCAACATGAACATCTCGACCTCCGTCGCGGCCGACAGCTTCGGCGACGGCAGCGAGGGCAACGTCGGTGAATTCCTCAAATTTCTCCCGGGCGTCGATGTGGAATACGTCGATGGCGTCAGCCGTGGTCCGCGCATCGGCGGTCTCGATCAGTCTTACGTGGGCGTCACCATGGACGGCGCGAGTATCGCCAGTGCCGACGCGTTTGTCTCCTACGGCGCCACGCTTAACGGCTCCACCGGCGGTCAATCGCGCTCGGTGGGCTTCGAGCAGATGTCCATCACCGCGATCGAATCCGTCGAGATCAGCCGCACCTCCAGCGCCGACATGGACGCGAGTTCGCCCGCCGGCACTATCAACATGAAGACGCGCCGCGCCTTCGACCGCAAAGGTCGCCGCCTCGACTGGCAGGTCAGCATGAGCGCCAACTCCGGGGCCATGACCACGCGGAAGGGCTACGGTCTCGACGACGTGCCCCGCTACGTCATCCGGCCCAATTACCAACTCGATTATTCTGATGTCTTCCTGAACCAGCGCCTCGGTATCCGGCTCGGTGTGAGCAAGTCGAGCGTGTTGGCCCAGCAGCAATACGTCACGCATGCTTACAACCGCACCCCGACCACCGCCGATCCGCGGCCCGTCGTGCTCACGGGCATCACGTTTGCCGATGGTCCCAAGCTCACCGACCGCTCGTCCGTTACGTTCACGAGCGATTTCAAAGCCACCCCGCGCCTCGTGCTCTCGTTCACCGGTATGTTCAACGCCTTCGAGAATTCGGGCCACACCTACAATCTTGCCTGGACGGCCTCCGCCAACGGCGGCGCCGCCGCCACCGGTCGTCAGAACGTCGTGGGCAATGGTATGACGGAAATTCGCACCAACGGCCTCGCGACCAATACGTCCCGCGGCCTCACGCTCGGCGGTGGCAGCGCGATCAAGCTGACCAACACGACCACGATCACGCCGAAGTTCGAGTTCAAGCTCAACGCCCTCACCGTGGACGGCGTCTTCAATTTCTCGCGTTCGAAAAACGACTACGAGACCTCCAGTCGCGGCACGATCCGCGTCGAGACGGCCAACATCAATAACGCCGATTTCCGCGCCACGCGCTCCGATCCGCTCTCCGCCGAATGGACGCTCGTGCAGACCGGTGGCGCCGATTGGTCCAACCTCGCGAGCTTCACCAATCCCCGCACCACCGAGGAAGGCCGCTTCGTCGTCACCGAAATCTACACCGGCGAGACCAATGCGAAATACGTGCTCCCGTGGCGGTTGCCGACCTCGATCAAGTTTGGCGGCAAGTGGGCCGAGGAGCGCCGCATCTCCGACAACGCGGTGCCTTACCTCGTCTATAGCTACATCGGTCCCGGCGGTGGCCCCACGGGCAGCTTTGCCAACTACGCCTCGCCGCGGAAATTCAACACCGACTTCGGCCGGATCAATTCGCTCAACGTCGCCAACGTGCCCACGCTGGTGGACCGCAGCGCGCTCTCCGTGGTCTTCCGCGAGCGTCCCGAATATTTCGTGAACTCCGCCACGGTTGAGAATTACTACACCGCCACCATCGCGAATCACCGTGATTTTCTCCAGACCGTATCGGCCGCCTACGGCATGGCCGACACCAAGATCGGCAAGCTCCAGTTGCGGGGCGGCGTCCGCTGGGAGCGCACCGAGACGAGTTCGAAGGAGGTCGATCCGTATACCGCCGCCGAAGTGCAGGCCGCCGGCTACCCCATCTCCACCACCACGCGTCGCGCGACGACCATCGCCGGAATGAACTACCAGTTCCTCTCCCGCCCGCGCATCACCCGCGACGGCGTCTACGATAATTTTTTCCCAAGTGCCTCGCTCAAGTATTCTCTCCTGCCAAATCTACAGGCCCAGTTCGGCTACGCGCACGCCATCTCCCGTCCGCCGATCGACGCGCTGGCCGGCGTTTGGAACATCAACGACTTCACCCTCCTTATCACCGCGCCCAACCCCAAGCTGAAGCCCGAGCGCTCCGACAACTACGTCGCCCGCCTCGCCTATTACTTTGAACCCGTCGGCAGTTTCACGGTGCTCGTGCAGCAGACGGAGATCACTGACCAGCGCATCACGGTGCGCGGCAAGGCGGCGGACTTCGGCTTCGAGAACGATCCCGAATACGCCGCCTACGATTTCCAATCTCTGGACAACAACGACTCGCTCTACCGCTACCGCAGTCTCGAACTGAGCTACAACCAGCAGCTCAGCTTCCTGCCGGGGCTCCTGCGCACCACGAATCTCAACCTCAGCTACACGCGCAACTACGCTAACCAGTATTTCCCCGGCGTGACCCCGCACAAAGTCGCGGGTTCACTCGGCTGGAGCATCGGGCGCCTGAGCTTCCGTAGCGGTGTGGTGTGGCAGGACGACACGCCCTTCACGTCGGTTTTTGGCCGCTTCCAACGCCACAATCTCAAGGTCGATTTCGGCGGTTCCTACCGCCTGTCGGACCGCCTGAGCTTTTTCTTCCAGGGTCGCAATGTGCTCAACGATCCCAACCTCCTCTACGAAGGCGATCCCCTGCGCGGTCAGCCCGCAGTGCTGTATCGCTATGGCAACTTCGGCGTGAGCTGGGTCGCGGGCGTGAAGGGCAATTTCTGAACCGGAACGAAGCGGTCGGTCGCTGAGCGTTGAGCGCTGGGCGACCGATGCTTGGAGCGCGGCGGGCACCGGCTCCGTCCGGGCATTCATAGCGTTTACGGTTGGGTGGTGAATCGGCATCCCCAAAGCGGATCGCGAGGAGGAACGAGCTGGCTCGCGAGGTTCGCGGTGGAGTCGCGAGCAAACTCGCCCCGACAGGTTGCGGCTCCACTTTCCGGCTTAACGCATGGGAGGTCTTTGGCCTGCCCCTTTTTGACGCTGCGGGCGCTGGAGGGCGGGTCAGAGACCACGCCCTCCCTCACAGTAAGGCATTGCCAAATAGACGTCAGCTCAGAGCGATCAAAGCCGCTCGATCACTTCCTTGGCGAGTTCGCGGAAGGCCTCGGCTCCGGTGGCGCTGCCGTCGTAGAGCGCGATCGGTTTCGCACTCATCGGCGCCTCGCTGATCGCGATGTTTTCCGGGATGACCGTCTTGAAAAATTTCAGTTTCTTAAAGGCCTTTTCCTCGGGGAGCCGTTCCATCGTCTCTTGGTGAAATGCGACGTGGCGCCGCACGCGCGTGAAAACGACGCCAAGACACTTGATCTTAAATTCCAGCTCCGACTTCAGATAATCCAGCCGGTCGAGCAACAGGCCGAGACCCACGGACGAGAGGTAGTCGGGCTGCATCGGCACGAGGAAATAGTCGCTCGCGTAGAGGGCATTTTGCGTGGCGGTCTGGAGATTCGGCGGGCAGTCGCAAAGGATCACGTCGTAGTCGCCCAGGACTTTGTCGAGTTTGCGCCCGAGGATGCGCTCGCGGCCGGGCCGCGCCGCCAAGTCGAGGTCGAGGAATGTGAGTTTGAGGTGGCTCGGGATGAGATCGAGGCCGGGGATCTCCGGGACGACGTTGTGGACGATGCAGTCTTTGAACTTGTGGGGATCGTCGGGCTTGCCGCGTTTGCCCTCGCCGCCGACTTCGAAGATGTCGGCCATCGTGCCGTGCTCCGCGGCCCAGGCGGACCAGGCTTTTTCGGGCATGAGCGAGAGGGAGGCGTTGGTTTGTGGATCGAGGTCGACGAGGAGCACGCGCTTGCCGTGATCGCGGGCGAGGTAGGCGGCGAGATTGACGGCGACGGTCGTCTTGCCGACGCCGCCTTTCATGTTGAGGAGCGAGATGACGATGGCTTTGGACATGGTTGGGAGGGGATTGGGCGGTAACAGCATTAACTTTGCCGCCGCCGGAGAGATCCGCAATCTTCCGGCGTGAATTCTGCGTAACATCGGGCGCCGCACGTTTCGCCCCGGTCCCCGTGGCCCGGTCGTTCTCTTGCCTTGGTTTGCACCCGGCGCCACGTTGGGTCCTTTCCATCGTCTCCCGCCGCGCATTCGCCAACCATGTGGATCGTCCTCTTTGCCCTTCGCTATAAATACACCGTCGCCGTCTTTGCGATTTTGATCGCGCTGTTCGGCGGACTGGCGATCCAGCGCACGTCTACCGATATCATGCCGCGGGTGGACAGCCCCGAAGTCATGCTCGTTTGGTCTTACGGCGGGCTGAATCCCACCGAGATGGCTGCGAAGATCACGTCCTTCTCCGAGACGGCCTCGCTCAACAACGTCGACGATGTGCTCGAACTCCGCTCCGAGACCATCAACGGCGTCGCCATCGTGCGGCTGCGGTTCCAGCCGGGGGTAAACATCGAGCGCGCGCTCTCCCAAGTCACCGCCATCTCGCAGACGATTTTGCGCCGGATGCCCGCCGGTACGGTGCCGCCGATCATTGTGCAATCGAGCCCGTCGAGCGTGCCGATCATCCAGCTCGTGTTGTCGTCCGATACGCTCACCGACGGCGCGATCTTCGATTTTGCCCGGCTCACCATGCGCGCCCAGTTGCAGGAAATCGCCGGCCTGCGCCTCACCTTGCCCTACGGCGGCGCCCAGCGGCAGATCATGGTCGATTTGGATCCCGATGCGCTCAACGCCTACGGGCTCTCCGCCTCGGATGTGAGCCGCGCTCTCGCCGCGCAGAACCAGACTCTGCCGTCCGGTTCCCTCCGCGCCGGTGGCCGCGATCTCTCCGTCGGCGTCAACGCCAGCCCGGTCTCCATCCCCGAGTTTCTCGACCTGCCGGTGCGCAATGTCGATGGCCGGATCATTCTGCTGCGCGATGTAGCCAACGTCCGCGACGGCGAGGCCTTCGGCACCAACATCGCCCGGCTTAACGGCCAAAACGCCGTCATCGTCACCGCCTTGAAGCTCGGGAACACGTCGACGCTCGAAATCATCGACGGGATCATGGCCCGCCTGCCGGCCATCCGCGCATCCGCGCCTCCCGGCGTAAAGGTCGAGCCCATCTTCGACCAATCCGTCTTTGTCCGGTCGGCCGTCGACAACATCCTGCGCGAGATCGTCCTCGTGGGCGCGCTCGTGGCCCTCGTCGTTTTGCTGTTTCTCGGATCGTGGCGCTCGACGTTGATCGTCCTCACCTCGATTCCGCTCGCGCTGCTCTGCTCGATTTTTGGCCTCAGCCTCGCCGGCGCCACGTTCAACCTGATGTCCCTCGGCGGCCTCGCGCTCGCCATCGGCATCCTGGTGGACAACGCCCTCGTCGAAATCGAAAACATCAAGCGCCAGATCGCCTCCGGCAAAACCGTGCGCGATGCCATCGTCGACGGGGCGCAACAGGTTGCCTTCCCCGAGTTCGTTTCCACCACCGGCATCTGCATCGTGTTCCTGCCGATTTTTCTGCTCTCCGGGACCGCGGCGTTTGTCTTCAAGCCTCTCGCGCTCGCCGTGATCTTTGCGATGGTCGCGAGTTATCTGCTCTCGCGCACGCTCGTGCCCACGCTCGCCGCGCTGCTGCTTCCCGCCGAGACCCGCGCCGAACGCGCCGACGCCGGTCGGGCGCCCCGGGGCTTGATGCGGCTGCACTACGCCATCGAACACGCCCTCACCGCCCTTTCCGCCCGGCAGCACCGCATGCTCGATGTCTTCGTGGCGCGGCGTTGGATCGTTCCGATCATCGTGCTCGCGGTCGCGGGCCTCGGCGGCGTCGCTTGGAAATTTCTCGGCCGCGAGTTTTTCCCCGCCACCGATGCCGGACTCATGCGCGTCTTCGTGCGCCTGCCCGGCGGCACCCGCGTGGAAGAGACCGCGCGCCGTTTTGCCGACATCCAGCGCGCCATCCGCACCGTGATCCCTCCGGCGGAACTCCGCTTCGTGGTCGAAAACATCGGGCCACCGACCGCGATCAATCTCGCTTGGGTCGAGAGCACCGTCGTCGGTCCCTACGACGGCGAGATCCTCATCCAACTCGCGCCCGGTCATGCGCCCGTCGTCGGATATACGGAAAAATTGCGGCAGCTGCTCGCGGAGCAATTCCCCGAGGTGCAGTCGTTTTTCCGGCCGGCCGACGCCACCAGCCAGACGCTCTCCGGCGGCGCGCCGACCGCGTTTGAAGTCCGCTTCGTCGGCCGCGATGTTCCGGGCAACCTCGCGCTGGCCCAGCGTCTCCGCGAGCGTCTCCGGGTCGTGCCGGGCGCCGTCGATGTGACGTTGCGCGAACTCCTCGGCGTGCCCGAATACTATTTCGAGATCGACCGCGTGCGGGCGGCCCGCTTTGGCCTCACCCAACAGGACATCGCGGGCGCACTCCTGACCGCGCTCGGCTCCGGTGGCAGCGTGGCGCCCACGTTCTGGGCCGATCCGAAAACCGGTTCATCCTACGAAGTTCAGGTTCAGGTGCCGCCCGCGCTCTTCCGCGACGCGGAGCAACTGCTCACTTTGCCCATGCGCCCCGCCGCCGGGGGACCGCCGGTGATTTTCGGCGCGTTTGCCAAACTCAGCGAACGCCAGTCGCCCTCAAGTGTGTCGCGCACGACCTTGCTGCCCACGTTTACCGTGCTCGCCAACGTGCAGGGCACCGACCTCGGTTCCGTGCTCGACCGGCTCAATCCGATCCTCGCCGAGCTGCGCAAAGAGCAGAAGCCCGGCAACCGGATCGTCATTGCCGGCCAAGCCGCGCTGATGGAGTCGGCCTACCGTGAGCTCTTTGGCGGCCTCATTTTATCCGCCGTGCTGATCTTCCTTGTGATGGTGGTGAACTTCCAATCGTGGGCGTTACCCTTGGCCGCGATCAGCGGCCTGCCGGTGGCCATCGCTGGGGCGTTCGTGGCGCTTTGGGTGACGGGCACCCATCTCAGTATCCCCGCGTTGATGGGGCTCATTATGGTCGTCGGTGTGTCCACGGCCAACAGCGTGCTCGTCACCTCCTTCGCCCGCGATCTCTGGGCGGCCGGCGCAACCGGTGCCGAGGCCGCGATCACCTCCGCGACGACCCGCCTGCGCCCCGTCACGATGACGGCCCTCGCGATGATTCTCGGCGTGTTGCCCATGGCGCTCGGCCACGGCGAGGGCGGCGAGCAAAACGCCCCGCTCGGCCGCGCCGTGATCGGCGGGTTGCTCTTCGGCACGCTCGCCTCGCTCTTCGTCGTGCCTTTCATGTTCTCCGTCCTCAAGCGCCGCCCACCCGCGCCCGTACCTCCTTCCGCGCCATGAATTCTCTCCGCCTCGCCGCTCTGTTTGCCGTGCTCCTGCCTGTCGCCGCTTCGGCGCAGGGGAACCTCCAATTTGTGAAGCCTGAAGTGGCTCCGCCCGCCGAACCGCTCCGCCTGCCGGTGCGCACCGCGCCAGCCGAGCAGGCTTACATTTATTCCCGGGCCACCGGCCTGCTCGCCGAGCGCCGGGTGGATCTCGGCGATATCGTCCAATCTGGTGACGTGCTCGCGGTCATCGCCGCGCCCGAGATCCAGCGCGCGGCCGAGCGCGCCGCCGCCGCCGTTGCCCAAGCCACTGCCCGCGCGGAACTCGCCGAGGCCAACGTCCGCCGCACCCGCGCCCTCGGCGAAAAAGCGGTCCTTTCCAACGCTGAGGCAGAGATCGGTGAGGCCAACGCCAAGACCGCCGCCGCCGATTTGCTCGCCGCGCAGGCCGATGCGAAGCGCCTCACCGAACTCGTCGCCTTCCAGCAGATCCGCGCGCCCTTCGATGCCCTCGTGGTCAACCGCCAGTTCGACCGGGGCGATTTCATCCCCGGCGATTCGACGACCAACGGTCGTTGGCTCTTCCACCTCGCGCGCGTCAACGAACTCCGCGGTCTGCTCGACGTCGCCCCCGCCACCGCCCTCGCGCTGCGTCCCGGCCAAGCCGCCGTGGTTGAATTCACCGAACTGCCGGGTAAAAAGTTTCCCGCCAAAGTCGCGCGCGCCGCCGGCCTGATCGACGCCGCTTCCGGCACGATGCGCGTCGAACTTACCTTGCCCAATCCCGAGCGCCAGATTCCCGCCGGGCTCAACGGCGTCGCGCTCATCACGCCCGCCGGCGCGAACGCCCGCCTCCTGCGCGTGCCCGTGAACGCGATCGTCGTGCGCGATGGTCGCCAGCACGTCGCGATTGTGCGCGAGGGCAAAGTGGCCTTCGTCCCCGTGCGCACCGGCCGCAATACCGGCGCCCGCATCGAGGTGATCGAGGGCCTCGCGGCGGACGCCTCGATCATTGTTAACCCCAACGGCCTCCTCCAAGAGGGCCAGCCTGTCCCGGCAGCGCCATCACCCTAGAGGCAAACGCCGGCCACGATGAAAACCGAGTATCCTTCGGCCCGGGATCCATGGTTGATGCTGCTCCTTTACGGAGCGCCGCTGGGCGTCGTGCTGTTCGGAGGATTTCTGCTCACGAGTTCGGTGGGCGCAGGCATCTATGCGATGCTGACCGGCGGCGTGATCGGCGGGATCGTCGCGGCGCTGTCGTTCCCGTGTCTTTACGTCGTGTCGGACGTGGGCGTTCGGATTAGATGCGGGATATTCGATGAAGACGTGCCACTGGCGAAAATCCGCTCCGTCAAACCGTCGTGGAGCTTATGGGCTGCACCGGCGCTGTCGTTGCGGCGGGTCAAAATCACTTTGGATCTCGGCTCTTGCCTGATTTCTCCACGGGACCGCGAGGGCTTTATCGCCGATCTCGAAGCTCGGCTGAAAGCGCATCGGCCAGAGTGAAGCGGGCGCACGCAGACGTCCGGGGCGTCACGACCGTCGCGCTTTCCGGGGCTCAAGAAATTTTGCCCCGTCTGTGCCGTTCGGGCGGCCCCGTTCCAAAGGGCCGGCACCAACACGGCCGCCTTCGGGTCATGGTTGGGCGGAGCCGGTTCTCGGAGCGGTTCGCTGTAACCGCATCGTCACTGTCACGCGCTTCCTAGGCCTCGCGGCGCGGTTAAGTTTCCCTCACTTTCCCAGCGTACCCCGTCATGCGTTTTTCGACCTCATTTCGCCGTCGCCTCCAGCTGCTCAACCTGCCGGGCGCGCTGCTGCTGTTGCTCCTCCAACGCACTCCGGTTCTCCGGCTGTTGGTCGCGATGGAGCCCGCGGTCGTCGCCGCCCCAGCGGGTGCCGTGCTGAAAGCCGCTGTCGCCGGTCTCGTGGGTCTCGGCGCGCTCCACTCGCGCGCGGGTGCGACCGAGCTCGTGACCAACGAACCGAGCCCCCTGCGCGCCACCGTCGGCATCGCTCTTTCCACCGCGGCTTTTAGCCTATCCGGCACGCAGACCCAGCCTTCGAGTTGGAACGTCACCGGTTCCCTCCCACCGGGTTTGTCGATTAACGGCCGTGCGACGCTCGGCACCTTTGCCGCGCCGGTGCTCGTGTTGACGGGCACCCCCACCGCTGCCGGCACGTTTCAGCTCGGGATATCCGGTTCCGACGCCGGCTACACGTCGCCGTCGCTCCCGTATACAATCACGGTGGCCGCCGCCGGCACTCCGGCCACTTTCCCCGTGTTCTCCACGCAGCCAGCATCGGTGACCGTAGCGGTCGGCGCTTCGGTCACATTGACCGCGGCGGTCGCCGGTTCGCCGGCGCCCACCTATCAATGGCGGCGATTCGGCTCAAACCTCGGTGGCCAGACGTCCGCCACGCTCATCCTCACCAATGTCCAACCTGCCGATGCCGGCGCCTACACCCTGGTTGCCACCAATTCCGCCGGCACCGCGACCAGCAACGCCGCGAACGTCACGGTCATTTCGGCTCCGGCCGAAGCGGCCCCCGTCGTCACGCTGCAGCCGGTGAACATCACGGCGGCCCTCGGCGCACCGGCCGTGCTGACCGTGGCCGCGACGGGCGCACCGACGATTCAGTGGCGCAAGAACGGCGTGAATCTCCCCGGCGCGACCGCCGCGACCCTCGCCTTTTCCGCGCTCACCGCCGCCGACACCGCCAGCTACGACGCCGTGCTCACCAACGCCGCCGGCACGGAGTTCAGCGGCACCGCCGTGGTGATTGCCACCACCCCGCTGACCGCCCGCCTGCGCAACCTCTCGGTCCGCACCACTCTCGCCGCCGAGCAGATTCTCTTTGTCGGACTCAACCTGGCGGGCGGCACCAAAGATGTGCTGCTCCGCGCCGCCGGCCCCGGACTCGGCGCTCTGGGCGTCCCCGGCACGATGGCCGATCCCCGGCTTGCCGTGTTCACGACCGACGCTCCTCCCGTGCAGATCGCGCAGAACAACGACTGGTCCGGCAACGCCGCCGTCCGCGCGGCGAACGCCGCTCTTGGGGCTTTTCCCTTTCCTTCTGACGCAAGCCTCGACGCGGCTCTCGTCACTCCCATCGCCGGTGGTCGCACCGTGCAGGTTTCCGGCCCGACCGCTGGCGGCGTCATCGTGGAAGCCTACGACAACGGCTCGGGCAACGCCGTCCGCTTCACGAGCCTCTCTGCCCGCAACCTCGTCGGCACCGGGGCAAATCTGCTGTTTGTGGGGTTCACCATCGACGGCCCCGGCACCAAGAATCTGCTCTTCCGTGCTGCGGGGCCCAGCTTGGGCGCCCTCGGCGTGCCGAACACACTCGTCGACCCCAAGCTTGAATTGTTCACGGCTGCCACGCCGGCCGCGAAAATCGCGGAGAACGACACCTATGCCGCCGCGCTAGCGCCGCTTTTCCGGACCTTGGGGGCCTTTGACTTTGTGCCCGGAGCGAAGGATGCCGCCCTGGTTCTCAGCCTGCCCGCCGGCAGCTATACCGTCCAAGTCTCGGGTGCGAACAATGGCACCGGTGATGCTATCGTCGAAGTTTACGAACTACCGTAAGATTCCTGCGACCTGCTCATCGCCGTCGCCCGCAGGCTTGCGGATCTCTTTTTTGTAACTCATTTCCGAAGCAATCGTTCGATGACCCCTCCGCCCTCATCCCGCTCTGCCCGCGCCCTGCTGATTGCCTCGACCCTCGCCGTGCTCGCGCCCCGCGGCGCGCTGGCCGAAAGCTCCGTCGCTTACAAATACTCCGATTACCGCGAGTCCGGTGGACGCGTGGTGGTCGAGACGCAGACTGCGCTCATCGAGCAGACGTTTGGCGTCGATTATCGCGCCCGCTTCACCGGCACGATCGACGCGATCGCGGGCGCCACGCCCACCGGCGAACCCGCGCCCGCCGGCAGCGATCAGGTCCGCCTCTCCCGGCTCAGCGATCGGCGCAAGGCCTGGACCGGTGACCTCTCGCGCCAATTTTCCCGCGTCAACCTCGCCCTCGGTTTTGGCAACTCCCGCGAGAGCGACTACGTTTCCAACGGCTGGTCGGTCAACGCGCTCACCGATTTCAACGGCAAAAATACCACGCTCCTCACCGGTGTCGCCGGCACCGCCGACGACGTGAAAGTGTTTTTCCAAACCGACCGCGAAAAGAAGCGCACCAACGATCTGATCGTCGGCGTCACCCAGCTCCTCGACCCGCGCACGTCGGTTACGTTCAACCTCAGCTACGGCCGCTACACCGGTTACCTGAGCGATCCTTACAAGCTCGTCGAAAAACGCATCGAGGTCATCCCCGGGATTTTTCTCCGGCAGACGTTTGGCGAGAACCGCCCGCGCGAACGCGAGAAATTCATCGCGCTCGCCGCGCTCAACCGCGCCTTTCCCACGCTCCACGGGGCCATCGACGGCAGCTATCGCTTTTTCGACGACACCTTCGGCACCCAGGCCCACACCGTCGACCTCGCTTGGTTTCAGCGTTTGGGCGAAAAGGTGATTCTGCGGCCGGGCTTTCGCTTCTACGACCAGTCCGCCGCCGATTTCTACATTTACCGCCTCGATGGGACCGCGGTGACCCCGGTGCGCAATCCCTCGCCGGCCGGTCCGTATTACTCGTCCGACTTTCGGGTGTCCGCGTTTCGTAGTTACAACACCGGCTTGAAGCTGATCTGGAATTCGACTCCCGCCTTGCAATTCGACGCCTTGCTCGAGCGTTACGAAATGCGCGGCCGCGACGGCGTGACCCCTGCCAGCGCCTACGTCCGCGCCACGGTCCTCACCCTCGGCGCCCGCTTCGCCTGGTAAATTTCCGGTGATCATAAATCGAAATTCATAAATCGGAATTTCCACCGTGCCGCTCGTCCTTCCCAGTCACCGCGCCCCTCCGCCGCCCGCCGCCCAGGCGACGACCGATGTGCCGTTGCGCGTGCTCACGTGGACCGCGCTGGGCACGCGTTGCTCGGTCCAATACTCGGCCACCTCCGTGGTTCAGGCGCAGGCGTTCGAGACCGCTGCGGTCGGCTGGGTCGCGGCGTTTGAAGCAAGGTATTCCCGTTTCCGCCCCGACAGTCTGCTTTCCCGCATCAACGCCGCTGCCGGCCTTGCGCCCGTCGCCATCGATGCCGAGATGGAAGGCCTGCTCGCCCTCTGTGACCGGCTGCATTTCATGACGCAGGGCGTGCTCGATCCCACCGCGTTGCCGTTGCTGCGGCTCTGGGATTACAAGGCCGCCCACCCGCGCCTGCCCACCGAGGATGAACTCGTCGCAGCCCGTCGGCTCGTCGGCTGGAGAAAAGTGCAACGCACTCCCGGCCACGTTTTCCTCCCCGAGCGCGGCATGGCGCTCGACTTCGGCGGCTTCGGCAAAGAGTGGGCCGTGGATATCGTCGCCCAGATCGCGCGGGACCACGGGCTGCCGGCGGCGTTGGTTGATTTCGGCCACGATCTCCGCGCGTTCGGCGTGCCGCCCGGTCGCCCCGCGTGGCACATCGGGCTGGAGGATCCGGCCAATCCCGGTGCGACCAAGGGCAGTCTCGCGCTCACGCAAGGGCAGGGCGTCGCCTCGTCCGGTGATTATCTCCGCCGGGTCGTCATCGATGGCGTGCGTTACGGCCACATCGTCGACCCGCGCTCCGGCCGGCCGGTAGCCAACGGCTGCCTGCAAGCGACCGTCATCGCGCCCACCTGTCTCCAAGCTGGCGTGCTCGCGACCGCCGCCTTCGTTCTTGGCGTGACGCCCGGCCTCGAACTCATCCAAGCCCAGCCCGGGACGCACGGCCAGATTCTCACCGAAAAAACCCGCGCCCAAACCCGCGGCTTTTTCAATTACGTCGCCTCATGATCGACCTTCTTTAGTCACCACGAAATACACGAAAAAATCCCCGACCTAAATCCATGAATTCTTTTTGCCTCGACGCTTCAGCTTCTTCCTCCGCCTTTCGAGTATTTGGTGTATTTCGTGGTGCCCTCCTCGCCGCGCTCGCCCTCGCCCTTGCCGCCGCCGCCCGCGCCGAGATCAAAGTCGGCGGCGTTTTCCCGGCGCTCGCCTCCGCCGGACTCATCGGCGAGGTGCCCGACACCAAGGACAAGATTTTGGTCGTCGATTTCTGGGCGTCGTGGTGCGCGCCGTGCAAAGCTGCGTTTCCCGCGCTCGGGAAAATCAGCGCCGATTACGCGGCCCGCGGCGTTGTCCTGGTCGGAATCAGCGTCGATGAAAAACCCGCCGCTTATGCCGACTTCGTGAAGAAAATGGCCCCGACGTTTCTCACCTTGCACGACGCCTCGCAAACCCTGGTGCGGGCCGTGGCGGTGCCCGCGATGCCCACGACCTACCTGATCGGTCGCGATGGCAAAGTGCGTTTCATCCACGCGGGCTACCAAGGCGAATCCACGGACAAGATCCTTCGCACCCAAATCGACAAGCTTCTCGCCGCGAATTAATCGCTCGATCCGCTTTCTCCGCTCTCCTCTTTCCCAACTCCAAAAAAATGCGCTCCCGTCTCCTCCTCGCCCTGTTGGTCTCCTCGGCCGCCGCGTTGTTTTCCGGCTGCTCCACCGCCGTCCGCGTGCAACCGTGGGAACGCGCCACGCTCACCGATTACACGATGCGGCCCGACCGCGACCCGCTCGCCGTTGCCCTCGCCGAGCACACCTATTTCTCCCGCGAGTCGGCCACGGGCGGTCGCGGCGTGGGCGGCAGTGGCTGCGGTTGCAATTGAGCCCGTTCCCTTCCGGCTGCGCGGCTATTCTCTTCGCTTTCTTTTCTCACCCTCATTCCTCCCCATGAAATTCTCCCCTACCTCCCTCCGTCGCCTGCACTGGTTGAATCTTCCCGGTACGCTCCTCATCGCCTTGCTCCAGCGCACGCCCGCGGTGCGCGTCGTCGCGACCGCGGCCGATACGGTCCTCGCATCGCCGGCGACTTCCGTGTTGAAGGCGGCCGTCTCAACCTTGGGCGCGCTTGGCGCCATGCACAGCATGGCCGGGGCGACGGCGCTCAGTCCGTCCCAACCCAGCCCGGCCAGCGCGACGGCGGGGGTGCCCACCACGTTGGTGTTCACGGTCACCGGCTCACCCGCGGCGCCACAATCGTACACCTTCGCCGGGAGCGTGCCGCCCGGGATGACGTTCCGGGCGCTCGGCGGCACGGGTGCCGGCACCGTCTCGGGCCCCATCAACACCTCGACCGTTCAGCTGAGCGGCACGCCCACGACGGCCGGGACTTACGTGATAACAATCATCGGCTGGCGTGGGGCCAACGGCACCTCCGACCAGCATAGGGCGAGTTACACGGTCACCGTTACAGGTTCCACCAATGCTGCACCCACCATCACCACGCAGCCGACTTCGCGGACCGTGGCCGCCGGTTCGCCCGCATCGTTTACCACGGTGGTCACCGGCTCTCCGACGCCGACGCTCCAGTGGTTCAAGAACTCCGTGGCGGTCCCCGGCGCGACGTCCGAGCTGCTCGCCTTTGCTTCCGCCACGCTCGCCGATGCCGGCAGTTACACGTTGGTCGCGACCAACTCACAAGGCTCCGTGACGAGCAACGCCGCGACGCTCACGGTCAACGGCGGCCCAGCCCCGATCGTGACCACGCAACCGGCCAGCCTGGCGCAGCCGGCCGGCTCGGCGGCGTCTCTGTCCGTCGTGGCCAGCGGTTCGCCGACGTTTCAGTGGCGGAAGAACGGCGCCAACATTCCCGGCGCGACGGCCGCGACGCTCTCCTTTGCCTCGCTCGCCGCCGCTGACACGGCCAGCTATGACGTGGTGCTCACAAACGCCACCGGCTCCGTCACGAGCAATGCCGCGACGGTGGTCGTCGCCACGCCACTGACCGCAGTCCTGCGTAACCTCGCGGTTCGCACGACTCTCGCCGCCAACCAGATTCTCTTTGTGGGCGTCAATATGTCGGGCGCAGGCAAAGAGGTGCTCGTGCGCGCGGCGGGCCCGAGTCTCGGCGCCCTCGGTGTGCCCGGCACCATGGCGGACCCGCGTCTCTCGGTGTTTTCGACCGCGACCCCGCCGGCGCTGATCGCTGAAAACCTCAACTGGTCCGGCGACTCCGCCGTTACTGCCGCGATCCGCCGGCTCGGCGCATTCCCCATGGCGTCGCCGACAAGCTTGGACGCTGCGCTCGTGACGACCATCGCCGGTGGCCGCACCGTGCAGGTCTCCGGCCCGACCGCCGGTAACGTGATCGTAGAAGCTTATGATGCCGGCGCGGGGAACGACGCCCGCTTCACCAGTATTTCCGCCCGCAATTTCGTGGGCACGGGTGGCGACCTCTTGATCGCAGGCTTCACGATCGATGGCACCGGCTCGAAGAACCTCCTGATCCGCGCCGCCGGCCCCAGCCTCGGTGCGCTCGGAGTCCCCGGCACGATCGTTGATCCCAAACTTGAAATTTTCACAGCGACCACGGTGCCGGTGAAGGTGGCGGAAAATGACAATTTCTCGGGTGCCGTGGATACGTTGGCCCGAACGCTCGGAGGGTTTGGCTTTGTGCCCGGCGCGAGGGACGCAGCGATTCTCGTCAGTCTGCCCGCCGGCGGTTACACTGTACAAGTTTCCGGCCTCAACAACGGCACCGGCGAAGCGATCATCGAGGTCTACGAGGTGCCGTAAACTGGGCAGGCAGGGACGACTCTCCGAGTCGTCCGTCGGGTGAGGCTTTACGCCGGTTCACGAATGCGGACGTCTCGGAGAGACGTCCCTACCCACGCCCTGAAATCGGCGGCCTGCTCAGCCGGAACGATGCATTGGGAGAACCGCCAATGAACACGAATAAACGCAAATTTCAGAGGAAGGCAGAAAGAATGTTCCGCTCGGATTCTGGTTCATCGCTTGGCGTCTGCTTAAGTTCGGAGCGGTAGTCACGGATTCAATTCGCGGCCATTGGCGTTCATTCGCGGTTCAATTGCATGGATCCGCCTCAGTGTGATTCCAAGTGGCTCGTGAGCGTGTGCCACTCGAGCACTTCCTGCATGAGCCCGTGCTCCGTGCGACGCACGATGCGTTCGAGGCTGTTCCACGTCTGGCTGAACGCGATCTGCTTCCGCGCGCCTTCGAGCACGTGTTGCATTTCCCGGTAGCGCGCCACGCGTCGGTGCAGATCGTTGATCGAGATGAGCGACATGAACGCCGCCGCGATCACGGGCAGTGAGATCGGCAGAAAGTAATAGAACCACTGCTCGCCCCGCTTCGGAAACCAGCCGAGGTGCCACGTGTGGTCCACGGCGTAGGCCGCCGTGCAGATGATCGCGAGCACGGTCGCGACGCCGAAGCCGAGGCGAAGCCGCGCCAACTGCGGCAGCGCCTCGGCGAGCCGGCGGCGATAATAGCCGAGCTGGTCGTCGAGCCGGCGCGCGAGGTAGAGTTTTTTGAAGTCCTCCATCGCCACCGGTTTCGCCGCGGCCGCCCGGCGGTGCAGGGTGTGGAGCGTGCGCCCGAGTTGGCGGATCTCGGGCAACTCCAAATCCTCAAACAACGCCGCCGCCCGGGGCAGGCCCCACGTGGCGAGCGAGGAGCGGCCGAGCTCCGCTGCGAGGCGGCAGCGCACCCAGTTGTGCTGCGCGCGGTAGTGCCGGATCGCCAGCGCCACGACGAGCGCGCCCACGACGCAGAACAGCTTGATCCACGGCAGCAGCAGCAGGTGCAGGTCGAAGGCCAGCGCCGCCGCCGCGACCAGCGTGGCGGCGGCGTGGAGCATCACGGTTGAGCCGATCAGCCGGCGGAAATGCGGCGCGCTGTTTGTCGCGGCGTAGTCGGCGTTGCGCTGGAAATCGACCACCACGGCGGGCGCGCTAAACGGGTTTGCGGCCGGATCGACCGGCTCGGGCGAGGGCTTCAGGCCGTTGAGAAACTTCAGCTCGCGGTCGTCGCGTTGAAATTTTTCGAACCGCTCGCGGCGCATCTCGCCCGTTTTGGCGTCGATGATGACGAGCGGCTTGTCCAGTTCGCGGGCGTAGGCGATCACATCGGCCGTGCCGCCCTTGCCGCGCGCCGGTTCGCCGTCCCACACCGTAAGGAGCACGTCGCAGGCGTGGACGGTCTCCATGCCGGCGTCGAGGTAGGCGTCTTCGCGTTCGCCGTTTTCCGCGATCACGCGCACTTGCTCGGCCTCCGGGAGCAGCGCTGCGACTTCTTTCCATTCGGCTTCGGAAAAATCTTTTTTGAATTCGGCGGCCGGCAGCGGCAGCACGCAATGCCACGCGAGTCCGAGCCCGAGGGCCTGGCGCGTGAAGAGCAGGTCGCTGCCGATCGCGACGGAGGACAACCCGATCCACTCGCCCGGCCCCTCGCTGCGCAGGGCGGTGAGGGCTTCTCGCACAGCGGCGGCGATCACGGTGGGATCGGCCAACTGCCGGTGGCCGGTGAAGCCGACGACGTGAAATAGCGGCAGTGGTTGGGACGCGCTCATGCGGAGGAGGCGAATCGCACCCGCGCCCGCGATACGCGTCAACGGCGAAGCCAACGGCGGCGCGGCGCCGCCGAACGCTCAACGTTTTCGGCGCCCGGCGCCGAAGCTCCCGCTCACTTGAACTCGCGCGCGGCTTTCCAGGTGTTGCGGTCGGTGAAGGTCGGCACGATCGGCGCGGCGGGCGGGTGGTTTTTGCTGTGGAGCAAGATCGTGCGACGGCGGGCGGTCTCCGGCGCAAGCGTGCGCGTGAGCAACGCGGCGGCTTGGTCCTTGGTCAGCGTCGTGAGCGCGGCGAGCGCGGCTTGGCGGCGGTCCCATTCGCCGTCGTAGCTGTAGGCGAGGGAGAAGAACGACTCGGCCTTGTCGGCGATGTTTTTGGGTTTTTCCTCGAGCGTCGACCGCGCGCCGGCCACCAGCGTCGTCCACTCGTCGTTGCCCAGGGCGGCGAGCGCGGCGGGGAGGGTGGCGATGAACGTCTCGGCGCGCGTGCGCAGGTCGTCGGGCGCGTAGCCGCTGGCCTGGATGACGAAGGTGAAATAGCGCTGGCGGAGCGAGGCGCTCGCGTTGGCGCCGACGATGTAGCCGAGCTGCTGTTTGGTGCGGAGTTCGGAGTAGAACGGCTCGCTCAGAAAGTTGCTGAGCACGAGGGCGGCGGCGCGCGTGGCGGGCGCGTCGTCGGGGAGGAGGCGGTCCTGCACGAAGGCGGAGTTCACGCCGGCGATGAGGCCGGCGTCGATGACGTCTTCCCCGGCGGCGAGGACGATGTGGCGGCGCAGGAGCAAGTCCGACTCGGGGGCGGCGGTGGCGCCGATTTTTCCGGCGATGGTGCGCGTGGCGGCGACGGCGGCCTCGGGCGTGAGATGACCGTGGACCAGGGCCTCGATGCGGCCGGCGGCAAAGAATTTCCGGGCAAATGCCTGCACGTCGGCCCAGGTGGCGGCGGTGGCGGGTGCGAGCAGTTCATCGGGTGGAAAAGCGAACTCGCGCGAGAGGGCGTCGCGGCGGTCCTGCGCGAGTTTGTAGGCTTCGGTCTCGGGGTAACTGCGCAGCCCGCGGAGGAGAGAATCTTTGACGGCGTCGAAGCGCGCGGGCGTGAGGGTAAACGCGCGGAGTTGGGTGGCGACGTGGGTGGCGTAGAGCACGGGCGAGTCGCCGAAGCCGGTGACCTTGACGCGCACGCCCTCGAGGGTGGCCTCGGTGGCGATCGTGAGGCCCGCGAGCGCGGCGGCATCGGCGTCGGCGGCGAGCGCGTCGTTGAGGCACGCGCCGTAGAGCGCGAGGAGCGCGGCGTTTTGGGCGGTGGCCATCGCGCGCACGGGGACGAAGCGATAGATCAGCGCGGTCTGCGGGCGGAGAAATTCTGTTTCGCCGGCATAGAAGAGTTGGAGGCCGGGCTCGGCGATTAGGGGCAACGGGCGCTCGGGCAGGAGCACGGTCGTCGTGGGCATGAAGCGGTTGGCCGTGGGCAAGGTGAAGGCGACCTTGGCCGGCTGGGCGAGGGCGGTGTAGGCCGCGCCGGAGTCCTCGCTGTAAGAATAGGCCGTGCCGTAGATGCGCTCGGTTTTGTCGGTGGGGACGCCCTTGGCCATGAGGGTGACGAGCAGGTTGTCGGGGGTGAGGACGTTAAGCAGGCGGCGATAGGCGGCCTCGTCGGGGGCGCCCCACACGGCGGTGGCGCGCTCGGCGACTTCGAGCGGGTAGAAGAGGGCTTGGTTGGCGAGCTGCGTGGCGAGTTCGGAGCCTTCGCCGCGGTTGCCGTAGGTTTCGTTGAGGGCGGCGATGCGCGCGCGGTCGCGGTAGTAATCGGCGGGGAACGGCGCGGCCCGGAGGTGATCGAGATAACTGAAAATCAAGCCGAGCACGCGGGCGGTGTTCTCCCGGCCGGCGGGCGTGAGCGAGACGCTCACCATGAGCGAGCCGTAGGCGCCCGTGCGTTCCCAGAGGCCGGCGCTGATGCTGTTGGCGAGGCCCTCGGTTTTGAGGAGCGTCTCGAGTCCGCCGGGGCCGGCGTAGCCGATGAGTTGGCTGAGGAGCTCGTCGGGCTTGCTCGCGAAATCGGGGCGCGTGGCGGGCACGACGAACTCGAGCTGGAGCTGGCGGACTTCCTTGATCGGCTCGATCTGGGCGAGGCGGAGGGCGGCCTTGCGCGGGAGAAAGTCGGGCGAGCGCACGATGGAGGGGACGGTCCGGCGCGGGATGGGGCCGAAGAGGGTGCGGGCGAGTTTCTCGAGTTCGTCGAGGGAGGCCTTGCCGGCGAGGCTGAGGGCCATGCGGTCGGAAGTGTAGTGCTGCTCGTAGAAGGCGCGGACGATGGCGGGCGTGGCGCCGGCAAGGGTGTCTTTGTTGCCGGCGGAAAATTTGCTCTCGTTGCTGCCGGGCGCGTAGAGCTCGCGGGCGACGCCGGCGGCGCGGCGGCCGTCGTTTTGGACATGGCGCATGGCCTCGTTGTGGACGGCGTTGATTTCGCGACCTGTGAACTCGGGGCTGAACTTCGGCGCGATGAAAAACTGGGCGAACCGGTCGAGCGCGCCGGCGAAGGCGTCGTGGCGGATGTCGAACTGGTAGTTGGTGTGGTCGCTGGCGGTGTAGGCGTTGTTCGTGCCGCCGTTTTGGCCGAGGTAATTGTCCCAGTCGGAGACGTTGGGATATTTTTCCGTGCCGAGGAAGAGCATGTGCTCGAGGAAGTGGGCGAGGCCCTCGCGGTCGGCGGGGTCGTCGATCTGGCCGACGTTCACGACGAGGGAGGCGCCGGACTTGTTGAACTTTTGGTCGGAGACGAGGAGGACGCGCAGGCCGTTATCGAGGACGAAGCGGCGGAACTGCGCGGTGTCGGTGGGCGCGACGACGCGGAGCGGCAGCGTGGGCACGGGCGCGGGTGCGGCGGCGAATCCGGCGGCGGGGAACAGGGCGAGGGCGGCGGCGAGAACGAGAGGCAGGCGCATGGTTGATGATTTGATTCGGTTGAACGTGGGCAGGACGAGGGGGAACGCCAAGCGGTTAGCGATGAAAGGTGCGGGAGCGGGATGAAAGGACACCGGGGGAAGCGAAGGTCCGGCACAAGGACCTTGCGCCGGGGAAAAAGGCCCATGATTTTCTGATCTATTTCAACCATGAGCCGCTTTGAAACGCCCAACGCTTAACGTTTAACGCCAAACGCTGAAGTGATGAAATCCGATCAAGCTAACCGAAAGACGAGACGTTGAGCGCTGGGAGTTCAGAGTTCGACGTTGGACCTTCCGCGCCCCGCGGCGCGGTTTTCCTGAGCTACGCGTCGCAAGACGCGGAGGCGGTGCGGCGCATCGCCGAGGCGTTGCGGGCGAGCGGGGTCGAGGTGTGGTTTGATCAAAATGAGTTGGTCGGGGGCGATGCGTGGGATGCAAAGATCCGCGGGCAGATCACGAGCTGCGCGCTGTTCGTGCCCGTGGTCTCCGCGGCTACCCAGGCGCGGCACGAGGGGTATTTCCGGCTCGAGTGGAAACTCGCTGCCCAGCGCACCCACATGATGTCGGGCGTGCGGGCATTCTTGCTTCCTGTCGTTATCGACGACACGCGCGATGCTGAAGCGCATGTGCCGGACGAGTTTCGTGCGGTCCAATGGACACGACTGCCGGCGGGCGAAACGCCGCCCGCATTTTGCGCCCGCGTGAAGACCCTGCTCGGTTGTGGTGCTGATGGGGGCGAGTCGAACGTAGGGGCACGCCTCGTTCGTGCCCAGGACGATGGGCGTGGTCCATCCACGCCCCTACAAACACGACCGCGCCGCTGGCTCATCCCAGCCACCATCACCTTCGCTACCGCCGTTGCGCTTGCCTTCTGGCAGCCGTGGGCATCGGAAGGCCCGCCGCCACTGTCCGTTCCCGTCGCGACGAGCGCCAGCGAATCGAAGCCGGCCCCCGCCGTGCCGCTCGCCGCCGACCTGAAATCTATCGCCGTCCTGCCTTTCGAAAACCGCAGCTCCGCCGCCGACAGCGCAGATTTCACCGCCGGCATGCACGAGGAGATTCTCACCGCGGTCCAAAAGATCTCCGCGTTAAGGGTCATCGGCCGCACCTCGGTCCTGCCCTATGGCGATCCGGCGCAGCGCAACCTCCACCAGATTGCCTCCACGCTTGGCGTCGGCACCGTCGTCGAGGGCAGCGTGAGCCGCGCCGGCAACAGCGTGAAGATCGCCGTGCAACTCGTCGACACGCAGACCTCGCGGAATTTGTGGGCCGACACCTACACGCGGGACATCACCGATATGTTCGCCATCCAAGCCGCCGTCGCGCAGGAAGTCGCCACGCGGCTCAACGTCACCCTCACTGCCGGCGAACGCTCGCTGCTCGGCCGGCGCCCCACCCGCAACCCGCGCGCCTACGAACTCTTCCTCCGGGCGCAGCAGCTCAGCAACGACCTCGTGGGCCTTTCGCCTGTGGCGAATTGGGAGCGCGTCGTGCACCTGCTGGACGAAGCCGTGGCCGCCGATCCGGAATTCGTCCCCGCGCTCTCGCTGCTCTCCATTACGCACTCCAGTATGTATTGGTTTCCCACGGTCGATCCGTCGCCGGTCCGCCGTGAACGCGCCCAAGCCGCCCTCACCGCGCTCCAACGGGTGGCGCCGGCTGCGCCGGAAACGGACTTCGCCCTCGGGGCTTTCTACGCCTTCTGCGATCTCAACTTTGCCGGGTCGCTGCGCCACTTTGAGGCGGCGCAGCCCGGCCTGCCAAACAGCAGCGACCTGTTAGGCCTCACCGGCTTCGTGAAATTCCAGTTGGGCCGTTACGACGACGCGATCGCGACCAGTCTTCTCGCCTACGAGATCAACCCGCTCGAATTACAAAGCCCGATCGACTTGATCATCTACTATTCGATGCTCCGCCGCTATCCCACCGCGGTCGCGCTGGGGGACCGCGTCAATCGCGGCGCGCTCGCCGCGTCCGACGCCGCACTAGGCTCCGCGGGGCGCCTGCTCGAGTATGCGAGATTCGCCGTCGACAATGATCGCGCCGGTTTGCTGCGTCGCCTGAGGTCGCTGCCCGCGCGATCCTACGATCCCGCCGGCCTGTTTGGTGCATACGAATGCGCCATGCTCGAGGGAGATTGGGCGGCCGCGGCGCGCTTGCTCGCGAGTCCGCAACTCGACGGCCTGTATTTTTCTCTCGGTCCCGCCGGCGGCCCGATCGCGCTCCACCGCGCTTACGTCGCCCACCTGCTCGGCCAGCGCGAGATTGCCGCCGTCCAAGCGCGCGAAGCCACGGCGCAACTCCGCGCCCTGTCCCCCATCCCGCGATTGCAACCCTACGTAGCCATGCAACTGGCGCGCGCCGCCGTCTTTGGCGGCGCCGCCGGCGAAGCGCGGCAACTCGCAGATACCCTGCGTCGCGATCTACCCGCGATTTTCCTCCATGATCGGTTGAGCTTGCTGACGGAACTTGGCCGCACCTACGCCTTGATTGGAGCACGCGACGAGGCGTTTGATTGCCTGCGCACGCTGATGACCGGCCCAACCCCCGCAGGCCACACCGCGGTCTACTATACCCCCAACCTGATCCGTATCGACCCCTGCTGGGCCCGCTTGAAAGACGATCCGCGCTTCGAGGAAATTCTGAAATCGGCGAAGCCGCTCTGAGCGCTCGGCCGGCCAATCTGACCCGTTTCCAACTGGGCGCATGCTTGCACGAGACGGTGTTCCGCCCATTGCGGCGGCGTCCCGTTCGAGCACCCCGTTGAAAGCCTCGCCGTGCAATTCGCCCGTGCCGGATAGGTTGCGTTCTGAAACGCTAAACTCACCTCGTGGCGCCGAATCCGTCATCCTGCGGGCCTTCCGCTTTTGCCTCGTCAGGAGCTAGTTGGCACGGCACATGATTGCGAATTACTGCCCCATGTCGGACAGCCAGCCAACATCTGCCAATCGTGCCGTTTTTCTGAGCTACGCGTCGCAAGACGCGGCGGCGGTGCGGCGCATCGCGGAGGCGCTGCGGGCGGCGGGCGTCGAGGTGTGGTTCGACCAGAACGAGTTGGTGGGCGGCGATGCGTGGGATCAAAAGATCCGCGGGCAGATCGCGAGCTGCGCGCTCTTCGTGCCGGTGATCTCGGTGGCGACGCAGGCACGGCTCGAAGGGTATTTCCGACTCGAATGGAAACTCGCCGCGCAACGCACGCACACCATGGCGGACGAGAAAACGTTCCTGCTCCCCGTCGTCATCGACGCGACGCGCGACGCGGAGGCGAAGGTGCCGACGGAGTTCAAGGCGGTGCAGTGGACGCGGCTGCCGGGCGGCGAGGGCGTGGAGAAGTTTTGTGCGCGGGTGGGGCGGTTGCTGGGCGGGGAGGCGGTGGCCGCGGCGCCCGAGGTCGGGGCGCGCCCCGTGCGCGCCCGGGATGAGGGGCGAGGACGAGCCACGCCCCTGCGCAAACCGGCGCTCGTCGCGGTCGGCGCGGCGGTGTTGGCCGGAGCGGTCTGGTCGATTTGGTCGCCTTGGAAAAAACCGGCGCCCGTCATCGTGCCCGCGCCCGTCGTCGCGCCGCCGGCGAGGTTGCCGGTCGAGCCGCTCTCCGAAGCGCAGGAACGCGCGCGGCAAGCCCGGGCCTTGGTTGAGGAGCTTGACGCCACGCGGGACGACTACCGGCTCGCGGAAGAGCTGATCGCGCAGGCCAAGGCCAAGGATACGACCGATCCCGAGGTGAGCGCGACCGAAGCGCACATTCACCTGAGCTTCATCCAACGCGGCTGGGATCTGTCCGATGCCCGCCGCGAAAGCGCGCGCGCCGCGGTGCAGCGGGCTCTGCGCCTCGATCCCCGCTCTTTTGAGGCCCGTTTCGCGCAGGCGCGGCTGCTGAACACGACAGGACCGACCGGCGAGGAGAGCGAACGCCAGTTGCGCGAGCTGCACCGCGAGCGTCCCGCCGATGGGCGGGTCCTTCGCGGGCTCGCCGAGATCGTCGGCCATTTGGGCCGCATCGACGAATCGGCCGTGCTCGCACAGGAGGCCGCCGCGGCCCCCGGCGGCAATCCCCTCGCACTCTACAATCTGAGCCAAGCTTATTGGTTTGCCGGCCGGGTCGCCGAAGCCGAGGCGATGATTGAGGCGTCGCTCGCCCAGCGGGTGTTCACCGGGGCGTTGCTGATGAACGTCTGGTATAAGGCGGCTATCCGCGGCGATATCTCGCAGGCCCGTGGGCTCATCGAGCGGGTGAATCCCGCGGAACTGTTGGAGGATCGCGCGGCGTATTTTGCTTACGTGACGGAGACGTTCGGCCGTAATCCGGACAAGGCGATCGCCCGGCTCCAGGCCGTGCCGCGCGATTGGCTGGAAGACAGTTGGTATAGGGGCCCCAAGGGGTTGCTCGTCGGCAACGCCCACCAGTTCGCGGGCCGGCCCGAGGCCGCGCGCATCGAGTGGGAGGCCGCGCTGAAGCTGGTCGAGCAGCGCCTAGCCGAGCGCCCCAAGCACACCCGTCTGCTGAGCGCTCGCGTGCAGTTGCTCGCCCACCTCGGCCGGCGCGACGAGGCGGAGCAACGGCTGCCCGCGTTGCGGCAGATTGCCGGAATGGATTCCTCGGGCGCGTGGTTCGGCATGCAGTCGTTGACCGACAGCTTCATCGCGCTCGGCCGCAAGTCCGAGGCCATCCGTGAGATCAGGAGCGTCATCGCCAACAGCCCGAGATGGTTCGGGGCCTACGGGTCGACCCAGTTGCGGCTCGACCCGGCCTACGATCCGCTGCGCGGTGAGCCGGCGTTCGCCGCGCTCGTGGCCGAAGTCGAAGCCCGCGAGCGGTCGACCACCGGGCCGGCAAAGCCAGCGGGATTGACCGCAGCCGGGGCCGCCGCCGCGCCCGACGACAAATCCGTCGCGGTGCTGGCCTTCGCGAATCTCTCCGACGACAAGGCCAACGAGTATTTCTCCGACGGCATCAGCGAGGAGTTGCTCAACGTGCTCGCGAAGGTGCAGGGGCTGAAGGTGACCGCGCGGACCTCGGCGTTTCACTTCAAGGGCAAGGACACGCCGATTCCGGAAATCGCCCGCCAGCTCGGCGTCGCCTACGTGATCGAGGGCAGCGTGCGCAAGGCGGGCGACAAGGTCCGCATCACCGCGCAGCTCATCAAGGCCGTCGACGGGTTCCATGTGTGGAGCGACACCTTCACGCGCGACCTGAAGGATGTTTTCGCGGTGCAGGATGA
>JBIKWB010000046.1:0-26195 GCA_044356555.1 Opitutaceae bacterium
AGCGGTTGGTTCGTTCACTCTTGGACCGCGGTCACCCTCTTTGCGTCACCGGCTCGAACGCCTCGCTCTTGGGTCGCGAGGTCGGCGCCAAGCTCACCGGCCGGCACCGGTCGTTCGAGGTTTTCCCTTTTTCATACTCTGAATACCTGACCTACACGGCGGGCGAGCGGAGCGCCGCCACGCTCACCGCCTACTTGGATCACGGGGGGTTTCCGGGTTACCTGCGCGAGCGTGATCCGCGAATCCTCCAGCAGCTCCTGCGTGACATCGTGGAACGCGACATCGCCCAGCGTCATCATTTGCGGGAGGCGCGACACGTGATGAACCTCATTTTGTATCTTCTCGCGAACACCGGTCAGCCGCTGTCGTTCCAGAGCCTGACGAAGTCGCTCGCGATTCCCACTGTCGCCCAGACCTCCCGCTACATCGAGTTTCTGCAGGACGCCTACCTGCTGTTCGCGGTCCCGAAGTTTAGTCCGTCGTTTAAGCAGCGGGTCGTGGCGCCGAACAAATACTACGCGATCGACAACGCGCTCCGGCGCGTGAATTCGCCGAACCTCACGGCGGATGTCGGCCATCGTCTCGAGAACGCCGTCTTCCTCTCCCTGCGCCAACGCGGTTTGAAGCCCTGCTACGCCGGCGAAAAAGATTCCTGGGAGTGCGATTTCGTGACCGACGATTACGCCATCCAAGTGTGCGCGACGCTCACGCCCTTCAATCGCGAGCGCGAACTGGAGGGAGTGCGACGCGGGTGCGCGTTACCCGGCAAACGCCGGGGGGTTATCATCACTTGCGATCAGCGGGACGCGTTGTCGGTCGATGGCATCGCGGTCGAGGTTGTTCCCGCTTGGGAGTGGTTGGACGCCGGGTCCTGATGGGAGCCGGCGGGCTCCGGCCGAATGATCGAGCCCGCGTCGGGAGAAGGCGTGAGGGAGAGGGCTCCGCGCCATAAGTATTAACTTATGCCGGCGAAGTGTCGTTGGTGGTCATCGCGAGAGCTCGATCAAGGCGCAGCGCCTTGGGTGGGAGGAGCAATGAACCCGGCTTGTCATCGCGAGGAGCGAAGCGGCGTGGCGATCCATCTGCAACCTCAGCTGGATTGCCACGTTCGGCGGAGCCTCCCTCGCAACGACAAACAAAGGGCCGCGCCGTCAGGTTAATGCGCATAGGGCCCCGCACCCACGCCGAGAAGGGAAGCGTTCGTCCCGGCCGGGAAACGGCGGCCGCGATCCTCTTCCCGTGCCTGAGGCAAAGGGGGCCAATAGGTAGACTCGGCTATGTTCCAAAACTCTTCGCCGAGCTGAAAACTTTTCGGCGGCTGGCCCGTTCAGATGGCAAAGTGCAAAGTTTGACCCGTTCTTTGGGCCCGTTCTTTGGGCCTGACCCGTTCTTTGGGCCCGTTCTTTGGGCCCCGACGATTAAATGAGATTTCGTCGTCTCGCCGGCTGGTTTTCTCCAGCCGGATCGTGGCCGCCCGGGGTCGTGCGAGGCTGCGGGTTGAGTCAACGAGTCGTTGAGATTTTAAGATTCGTGACCCGTGTGCCGTCGGCGGCGAGGAAGCGAACGCTGCCCTGCCAGTTGTTCTCTTCGTTGATCACTTTTAGCACGAGGACGTTGATCCCCTTTTTTAGGGTGATGTTGGCCGCGGAGTCCTCTGTGGTTTTGTCGAGGGTGCGGGTGTCTGCGAAGCGGAGGAGAGTTTGGCCGTTGAGGAAGACTTTGCCTTGGTCGTTGCTGTTCATACGGAGAGTTAGACCGGTAAGTTCGGCGGGAGCTTCGACATAGGCGACGGCCCACGCGGCGACGTTTTCGCTTTGGCTCGGATTGAGTTTGGCGAAATCGATGTAGAACTCCGTGGTGGTGACTTTGGCCCAGGTGAGCACGCGCGAGCCGATGGTCTGGGTAGCGCCGGCTTTGGCGGCGGGCTGGGCTTCGGAGGGGAACTGGGCGAAGTCGATCTCTTCGGCGGCCATGCCGGCAAGGGGGAAGGGTGCCAAGACGAGCCAGTCGCGGATGAAGCCTTCGGTATCGGGAGTCGCGATCGGCGGCGGTGAGGCCGGCTGCGCGAGAGCGGACAGGCCGGCGGTTGCGAGTAGGGCGAGAAGGAGGTTTTTTTTCATAGAGGGAAAGAAAGACATGAACGGAAATGGGTGATCACGAAGAAGCCGGGCGGGAAAAATTGAGGGGCGATAAAGTTGAGAGGTGCTGGAGCGTAACTCGTGAGAATAAGAAAAGGGCGGGTCAGAGACCCGCCCTTGGCGGGGGACTTAGAACTGGACGCTCGCGCTGAGTTTCCAGGTGCGGGGGGCGCCGGTGCCGACGCGGCCGCTGCTGTAATTCTTGTCGAAGGCGTTATTCACGTTGAGCGCGAAATTAACCGGGAGGCGGCCGATTTCGTGGCGGTAGGTGATGAGAGCATCGACCAAGTAGAACGACGGGTAGCGAAAGCCGAAGTCGAGCGAGGGATCGGGAAACTGACTGCTTTCGTAGCTGAAGCCGGCGCCAAGGCCGAGGCCTTTGGCGGCACCGTCACGGAAGGTATATTTGTTGAAGACCGCGAATTGGGCGGCGGGCACGCCGGCGAGCTCCTTGTGATTTTGGTCGCGGGTATCGCCGGGAATGCCGCTGTCGTAGCTGCCGCCTCGGGCTTTGTTGATCGTGCTGGGACCGGGGTTCACGATGCTGCGCGTAAATGACCAAGTGGCGGAGGCAAGGACTTGGTAGTTCGGGAGCGGAGTATAAACGAAATCAGCTTCCATGCCTTCGACGCGTTGTAGCCCGGAGGGGCGTTGGAAGCCGGTGCCGATGTTGCTGAGGTCAAAACCAGCCGTTTGGAGAGCGGTTTCGCGCGCGACGTCGCGGACGAGAATATCTTTCCGATCCACGCGGAAAAGGCTGACGGTGCCACTGAGGGTGTTGTTGAGGTAGTCCGTCTTTACGCCGACGTCGTAGCCGGTGCCTTGTTCGACGGGGTAGCCCTCGCCGCCAGCGGTGGCTTTAGAAACAGGGTTCGTCACGACCGGGTTTTTCGCACCTTCGAAACCGGCCGGGGGAGCTTGGAAAGATCTGTTGTAGCTGCCGAAAAGCACCATGCCGGGCGCGATGCGGAAGTTGGCCCCGGCCATGGGGGTGGTGCTGGAGGTTTTGGAGGGGAGGCCGCGGTCTCCCGTTTCGTTATAGGCAATGCTCTCAGTCGAAGAGCGTCGGAGGCCGGTCATTAAGTGGAGTCGGTCGTCGAGGTAGGCTCCCTGATAGTTGAGGGCCAAGCCTTGATCGGTGCGGCGGTTGCCAGAGTAGAAGGAGCCGGCGCCGAGTTCGTCGGAGTATTTTAGCTTCAGTTTTTTGAGGTCGGGGATCTGGCCGTAATTGAGGGTCTTCACATCGAGCGGATACCAGCCGAACGAGGGATCGCCGAAGTTGACCGTAAAGGGGTCGATGAAGCGCGCGTAGGGCATGGGCTGGGAGGGATTGAAGAATTGAGACCAGCCGGGGATGATGCCCCTGGCCTCGACGGCCGGGATGTTGACGAGAGGAAAGGCGCGGTAGTAGCGGTCGCGGCTTTGATCGAAGGAGGCGACAAAGGTGTGCTTCGCTTTAAAGGCGGTGAAGTCGTAGGTTACGTCGGCTTGGTAGGTGTGGCGTTTGTTACTGTTAAACTGATTGCCGCCTTGGAGGTAGGGGGTGTTGGGACGGTCAAAGACCATGAACCAAGGCACGTTGAGGAAACCGTAGTTGAGAGAGGAGATGGAGGTGTTGGCCGGAAGAGTGGGGCCGGTGGCGCCGAAGGCAGGGTCGCCGCGGTTGCTAATCTGAATCGGGCCGTAGGGAGTCTGGCCGGGGTCCCCGTTGATGAAGAAGCCCTGCTCGGCTTGGGAGCGGAGATAGTTGTAGGCGATCCGGACGTTGAGGTGTTCGTTGATTTTCCATTTGGATTGGAGGTCGACGGCGGAGTCGCGGCCCTCTTCGAAAGACCCTTTGCCGTTTTTATTAAAAGAGCGGCCGCGGGGAAACCAGGGTCCGTCGTAGAGGGCGGGCAAAGTCCCGGTGGTTGCGAAGACGCGGCGACGCCAAGCGTCCTTGGACTCGGCGGCGGGGGAGGAGCCACTGGCCTTGGCGGCTTCGAAGGCGCGGCTGTAAACCATGCCGTAGGCACCGGTGCCGCGGTAGCGGTTGTCGGTGTGCTCGAAGGCGGAGTATAGCTCGAGGCTGGTGAAGGGGCGGTAGGTGGCGTTGGCGAGGACGAAGTCTTTTAGCTGCGATTTCTGGTCGAGCCAAGATTTGGCGTCGACGGTGCTGGCGATGACGCGGCCCGCGAGTTTGCCGTCGAGGAGGGAGGTCTGGGAGTCTACAAGCCCTTTGTAATAGCTATGATCGCCAAAGGTGGTTTCGACGCGGGTGGCGCGGGTGAACTGGGGTTTCTTGGTCGTGTAGTTGATGATGCCACCGGGAGCGGTGCGGCCGAAGAAAACTGCGTTGGGGCCTTTCACAATTTCGATCTGTTCGATACCATCGATATCGAAATTGTAGTAGCGGAGGAAGCCGTCGCGGAAAAGTGCGCTAGGACTAAAACCGCGAACCCGCAGGGAGGGGCGGAATTCATTGCCGGCATCACTGGTGACACCGGAGGTGTAGCGGAAGGCATCTTGGATATTGTCCACTCCGAGGTCCTTTAAGAAATCGGCCCCGATGACTTGAATGCTGAGTGGAGTGTTGATGATAGGCATCCCGATGCGGGTGGCCGTGATGGCGTTGGTGCGGCGATAGCCGTAGTCTTTCGAAGTATCGACGGTGAAGGGCGAAAGAACTACGATTTCGTCTTTCGGTCGGGGAGCTTCGACGGCAGACGTGGGAGTCTGTGCCGATGAGACCGCGGCTGTGAGGGTCAGGAGCGCGGCGGTGAGCCGGGCGGGGAGGGATTTCTTCATGACTTGGTGGGCTGTGTTGGTTTTTGGAACCGACGCGGCGGGCCGCGGAGTGCGGTCGCGCTTGATCACGTAGGCGCCTGATTTCCCTTCCACTTCCACCCTCAGCCCGGTGTGAGCAATCAACCGGTCGAGCGCTTCGCGAATCGCGAAGGTGCCTCCGACCGGGTGAGTTTGCACACCGCGCACGTCACCGACCAAGAAGACGATTTGCACGTCGGCCTGATCGGAAAACGCTTCGAGCGTTTTCTCCGCTTCCCCGGCCGCGAGGGCAAAGAACCGCCGTTCCGGGTCTGCGCCGTAGAGACGCATCGCCGGTCCGCCGATGCAGAGAATCAGCACGAGCGCCAGCGGCGGACCGAGCGGTCCAAACCACCGGCGGAAAAGGGTAAACATGAAAGGGAATTCCACCGACCGTGAAGTCGGCGGCGCGGAGAAGACGCGAGACCCACCGAAACCCGTTATCGGGATTTTAATTTTTTTTGCGCAGCACGATGGCGCCGTCGGCGGCGCGTTCCACGTCGAGGTCCAAGGTGGTCGCCAACAGGTGCGTGAAGCCGTCGATATCGTCGGCGCGGAAGCGACCGCCGAAGCGCAGGTCGGCAAGCGCGGGATCGGCGAGCACGAGGCGACGGCCGGTGGCGCGCTCAAATTCGGCGGCCAATTCGGCGAGCGTGGCACCGCCGAGGCGCAGGAGAGGCTCGCGCCACGCGAGGGTCTGCGTGATCGCCGCCGCATCGATGCGGGCAACCACCAAGGTGGGCCCGTCAGCGGCCCGGCGGAGAGTGGCGCGTTCGCCAGCGCCGAGCGCGGGGGCGTCGTGCGTGCCGGTCGTGAGTTGGACGCGGCCCTCGGTGACGATCACGTCGACGGCGGAGGATTGCAGATTGATGTTGAACGCGGTGCCGACGGCGCGGACCTGCAAGGACCCGGCTTGGACAACGAACGGTCGGGCGGGGTTTTTGGTTACGGCGAAGTGGGCTTCGCCGCGCGTGAGGGTGACGTGGCGGGTGGCGGCGGTGAACTCCTCGACGACGGCGCCGCCGGTGTTGAGTTGCACGACCGTGCCGTCGGAAAGCGTCACCAGGCGCGGCGTGGTGGTCGCGGAGAGTGCGGGGGCTGAAAGGGTGGGATCGGCCGGGAGCGGGCGGGACCAGATGAACAGACCGACGACAAGTGCGGCCGCGGCGAGCGACCCGAACGTGACGGTGCGTCGCCAGAAGGAGCGGCGACGGGTGGCGGCGGCGAGAATGGGGGCGGCGGCGGATTCCGGGATGCGGTCGAGCAGGGACCACGCGGCGGAGGTGCGCTGCATGGCGGCGGCGTGGCGCGGATCGGCGGCGAGCCAGAGTTCGTATTCGATGGACTCGGCTGCAGAGAGGCCGCGGTCGCGACGCACGGTCCAGCTCGCGGCTGTGGTGCGGAGAGTGTTCGCGGGAGAGTCGGGTGACGGCGAACTCATGGTTTAAGGCAGGCCGTGGCGCGCGAAGAATTCTTCGCAACGGTGAAGCGCCTTGGTGAGCTGCACCTCGACGGTGTGCACGGAGATGCCGAGTTTCTCGGCGATTTCGCGGTGGGAAAGATTTTCAAATTTGCGGAGGACGAGGATTTCGCGGCAGCGGGGCGGCAGTTCCGCGATCGCCGTCGCCAAGAGGTCGGTCTCCTGCTGGCGGCTGGCGGTTTCGGCGGCGTTGGGCGCGGAGTCGAAGACGCGCGATTCGACCATTTCCGTTATCGGAATCGTGTTGGCGGTGGCGCGGCGGCGGAAGAGATCGCGGGCGGCGTTACGGGCGGTGGCAAAGAGGAGGCCGCGGGGATGCTCGACGGGCCCGCGCTCGCGGGCGCGCAGGAGGCGGGCGTAGGTTTCTTGCACGATGTCGTCGATGTCGGAGGGGCCGACCAAGCCGTGCAGATAGGCGCGGAGGGCGGGCTCGTGCGGGGCGAGCTCGACTGTGAACCACTGCGTCGAATCGGATTGGGGCGAATCCACGGGGCGAGGAATGCGGAGGTCGTAGGAGAAATCAAGGCCGCTATCGGCGTTCCGGGGTGGCGGATGGGTGATGCGACCTGAGGGGGCGGCGACCTTGGCTACAGCCAAAAAGCG
Source organism: Opitutaceae bacterium (assembly GCA_044356555.1). Classification (GTDB taxonomy): domain Bacteria; phylum Verrucomicrobiota; class Verrucomicrobiia; order Opitutales; family Opitutaceae; genus Tous-C4FEB. The sequence continues at coordinate 7,027 of JBIKWB010000046.1, forward strand.
CCTGCAAGCAGGCGGCCTACGGAACGGGCGTCGGCGAGCGAAGCCCCGAAACAGAGGGGTGGGGCGGAGACCGCGCCCTATTTTTTCTTGGCGGCGGGTTTGGCGGGCGGGGTCCAGGTGAGTTTTTGGCCGGCGGCGAGCAGGCGGGTGCTGAGGGCGGGATAGTCCACGGCTTGCACGGAAATTTTGGCGTCGAGGGCGAGCGCGGCGGCGGTGGCGGCGCTTTGGCCGAGGATCATAAAGACGGGCTCCATGCGGATGCTGCCGAAAGCGATGTGCGAAGAGGAAACGGCGACGGGCACGAGCAGGTTGGCGCATTCGCGTTCGCGGGGGACGAGTGCGCGGTAGCTCACGGGGTAGGGCTGGGGCGTGGATTTCTCGACGTTGCCCTCGGCCATCACGACGCCCTTTACGACGACGCGCGAAGTGTGGTGCGAATCCATCGTGTAGCTCGCGAGGCCGACGCTGTCCGCGGCGACGATTTTGCCCTTACAGTTGTGCTCGGTCATGACGTAGTCGGAGACCATGCGGCGGCCCTCGCGCACGTAGAGCTCGTGGGGCCAGCCGTCGGTTTCTTCGAATTGGTCGCGCGGAAGGCCGAAGGTCCTGACGTGGGCGCGTAGTTTCTCGGGCACGGCGGGATCGTGGGCGAGGAACCACATGTAACCCTGCTGGTAGGTGACGTGGGCTTGGAAAATCTTTTCGCGCTCGGCGTAGTCGCCTTCGGGCCAACGGTTGCTGCCGCCGATGAAATCGGTGGAGACGGGGCCGGCGTTGTTGCAGTCGCCGAGGTTGAGTTTCAGCGGGCCCTTGCGGAAGGTCCAATCCCACTCAAAATCGGCGGGGGCGGAGTTGAGGAAGCGTTCGAGCAGCGCGTAGTCGTCGCGGTTGTAGCCGGCGGGTTGGGGAAACGGGCGGCCGGCGGCGGCGGTCGTGAGCCACATGCGGAAATTGTAAGCTTGGACCCAATTGTCGCCGGAGCCTTCGGCGCGGGGCGGCTCGGCGGAGATGCCGGGGAGGAGGCCGCTCTTGGGATCGCCGGGCGTGCGGTAGGGATCGACGGGAAAACGGAACTGGTGCTTGTCGGCGATGAAGTAGCCGTTGAAAGCCTCGCCGTAGGCGGCGTTGCCCTCGCGGCCGACGTGGAAGGAGACGCCGGCGCGGGCGAGCAGGTCGCCCTCGTAGGTGGCGTCGATGAACATGCCGGCCTCGATGCGGTTGCCGTTTTCAAAGACGAGGGCGCGGATGCGGTTGCCGTCTTTTTCGACGCGGGCGAGGCGGTGTTCGAACCACACGGGCACGCCGGCTTCGGCGAGCATGGCGCGCATGGTGCGCTCGGCATCGGCGGCGCGGAAGCCGCTCCACTGGCCCATGCGGTCGAGGAATTCCGCGGCCATGCCGCCGATGGATTCTTTTTTGCCGAGATCGACGGCGGTGAGGCCGGAGGCGGTGAGGCCGCCGACGTGGCGGCGGAAAACGGCGAGCGCGGAGGTTTTACCGAGGCGACGCGCCTGCACCGCGGCGCCGACGCCGCCGGGCGTGCCGCCGTAAACGCAGATGTCCACGCGCAGGGTCTGGGGCGTGGCGGCGGGATCGGCGGGCAACGGATAATAGTAACGCAGGCCGGGGTTGGGCGTGGTGGGGGCGGGGAGCGCGGGCGCGGTGGCGGCTTGGAGGAGGGGCGCGGTGGCGAGGGCGAGGAGGGCGCCGAGGATGAGCGTGGCGTGGGAGCGAAGGGGCGTGGGCATGGGCTTGGGCGCGGGCGCGGGCGTGGAGGGCGGGTCGGAGACCGCGCCCTACTTCTTTTTGGCGGCGGGAGTGGGTTTGGGCGGAGTTTCCAAGACTTGCCCGTCGGCGAGGAGGCGGGTGCGGAGGGCGGCGTAGGGGACATCTTGGACGGCGATTTTGGAATCGATCGCCATCACGGCGGCGGTCGCGGCGCTTTGACCGAGGATCATGAAGACGGGCTCCATGCGGATCGAACCGTAGGCGATGTGCGAGCTGGAGACGCAGACGGGCACGAGAAGGTTTTCGCACTGGGATTTTTTTGGCGTGAGCGAGCCGTAGGCGATGGCGTAGGGGCCCTTGGTGGAGACGCCGATGTCGCCCTCGTTTTGGACGTAGCCCTCGGGGGTGATGTAGCGTTGGACGTTGTGCGAATCCATCGCGTAGCTGCCCATGCCGACGGATTCGGGGGTGGGGCGGCGTTTGAGCAGCTCGTTTTCCGTCATGACGTAGGCGCCGATCATGCGGCGGGCTTCGCGGACGTAGATCTGGTGGGGCCAGTTGCCGTTGTCCTTGAACTCATCTTTGGCGAGGCCCCAGCGGGACATTTTCTCGCGGACATCGGCGGGGACGCGCGGGTCGTTGGCGATGAAGTAGAGCCAGCCCTGTTGGTAGGTCTCGTGCTCGCGGATAATCTCGCGGCGACGGGCGTAGGAGGCGTCGGGGTAATCGTAGTTCATCCCGATGTTGTCGGTGCTGAAAGGGCCGTGGTTATTGGTGTCGGTCTTGCGGTTGGGAATGGGGTCGAACTTACCGAACGTCTCGGTCCAGCCGGCGGCGTAGATGCGGAGCAGGAGTTCGTATTGGGAAGCGTCGTAGCCGGCGGGTTTGGCGAAGGGCACGCGATTCGACGGGTCGTCGGTGAGGCACATGCGGAAGCAGTAGGCCTGGAGTTTTTTGTCGGCGGCGCCGAACTCACCGGGGTGAGCGGTGCTGATGCGGGGGAGGACGCCGCTCTTCGGGTCGCCGGGGACGACGTAGGGGCTGACCTTTGTTTTGAGGACGCCGAAGTGGTGGCGGTGGTGGAGGACGCCGGTCTGCACGCCGTTGAGTTCTTCGCTGTATTGGGCGCGGGACTCGCGGCCGACGTGGTAGTCGATGCCGGCGGCGGCCATGAGGTCGCCCTCGTAGGTGGCATCGAGAAACATTTTCCCGGTGTAGGTTTTGCCGCTAAGGGTGGTGATCGCGGTGATACGGGCGCCGGATTTTTTTACGCCTTTGGCGCGGTCGAGCCATTCGTCGCGGAGGACGGGGATCTGGTGTTCGCGGACGAGATCCTCGAAGACTTTCTCGGCAGCGTGGGGCTCGAAGATCCACATCGTGCGGTTGACGCCGTCGATGGCGGGCGTGCCTTGGCCCTTGTTGCCGTAGTCGGATTTCTGCTGCTGGCGCCAGGATTCGGGGCGCTCGTAGTGCTGCCAGATGCGGTGGTAGAAATCGCGGGCGACGCCGCCGATGACGGATTTGTCGCCGGTATCGGTCCAGCCGAGGCCGCCGGCAGAGAGGCCGCCGAGGTGTTTGTCGGGCGAAACGACGACGACGGTCTTGCCCATTTTCTTGGCTTGGACGGCGGCGGCGACGGCGCCGGAGGTGCCGCCGTAGATGACGAGATCGTAGGACTCGGCGGCGCGGAGGGAAGCGGTGAGGGCGAGGGTGGCGAGGAGGAGGCGGAGCATGGGGGTGGGGGGAGTGCGTGTGACGTGGGGTGAGAGGGCGGGTCGGAGAACCGACCTACTTGGGAATCAGTAGGCGGCCTTGATGGCGAAGGTCCAAGACTGGCCGACGGTCTCACTGCGGGTGATCGCGGTGGGGCCGGTGATGAATTTCTGCATGTTGATATACGGCGTATCGAGCAGGTTGCGGACGCTGAGCGAGAGGCTGTAGGTCTGGTTCAAGCGCCAGCCGCCGCCGGCGTCGAGGTTGGTGCGGTGGCGGCGGTAGGTGGTGCCAGCGAGGTTGGTGTTAACGTCGTCGGACCAGTTCCAATTGGTGTAGAGATTGAACTTGTTGAGCGTGTAGTTGAGGCCGCCGCTGGCGAGGTGGGGGGTGAGATTGGCTCGGGCGATTTCGGCGTAGAGGCGGGTGTAGCTGCCGCGCACGGAGAGGCGGCGAAAGAGCGGGCCGAGGAAGGAAAGGCTCTGGTTATACTCGAGCTCCATGCTGCGAATCTTGATGCGCCCGGGGCCGTTGTCGGTCGTGATGAATTCGTAGCCCTGCAGCTCATCGTCGCCGGTGTAGCCGAATTCAGCCGCGCTGAGGCGGTCGGTGATGAAAAGGTTTTCGACGCTGCGCTCGGTGAAGGTGGCGGCGAGCTGGCCGACGGGCTCGAAGTAGTAGGCGATGCGGGCGGCGTAGTTCTCCGACGTTTCCGGCTTCAGGCGCGGATTGGGGGTAGTGACGGTGAGGGCCTGGTCGTTGATGGTCCAGACGCCGGCGAGGTTGACGTAGGAGGGGCGGCGGATGGTCGAGCTGAAGCCAAAGTGCACGTCGAGGTTGGGTGCCACGTTGTATTTGAGGGAGGCGCTGGGGAAAAGGTTGTCGTATTGGCCGGTGCGTTTGACGCGGGGCTGCGAGAGGAACTGGTAGTCGATGCCGGGGATGGTGGTGGCGACGCCGGCGGCGCTGACGGGGAAGCCGGCGGCGCGGACCTCGGCGGGTGGGCGGGTATCGGCTTCGCTGGCTTCGGTGGTGGTTTCTTCCCAGCGGAGGCCGGCGCGGGCGGTGAAGCGCAGGAACTTGGTCGTGCCCATCAAAAAGCCGGCGTCGATGCGTTCGTAGTAGCGGCGGCGGCGGGCGACGTAGGATTGGTAGTAGTTGTCGGCGTTGGTGCCCCAGTTTTGGCGGAAGGCCGAGGGGTTGCTGTTGAAGAGATCGCCGAGGGCGCGGAGGTTGGGCATAAAGACGCTGGCGCCGGAGAGGGAGGTGGCGCTGCCGTCGTTCATCGCGAGGGAATGTTCCCAGGGTGAGCGGTAACCATCCCAGGCGCCGCGGGCCGGGATCACGCTGCCGGGGGCGTAGTCGTAGCGCTTGGCGAGTTGGTCGTCCTCGAATTTCTGGATCTGCTGGCGGGTTTTCAGGCCGGTCTTCCAGATAACGGGGAGCAACGTGGAGGTTTTGAGGGTGCCGATGAGTTCGCCGCTGAAAAGCAGGGTGCGGCCGAAGCGCCCGTCGTTGGCGGTCAAGGTCGGGTTGGTGTAGCTGGAGCCCAACGCGATGTCGGGCCCGGCGATCTGGGTGAATTTCCAGTCGGTCGACAGCAGGGAGGAGCGCTCGGCGCGGTAGGTGATGCCGGTGGCGGTGGGGGAGTTGGTGTCGCGGATCGATTGGCGGCGACCGAGCGGATCATACCAGCTGGTGGAATCGGAGTAGGCGCCCTTGGCCTCGAGCTCGAAGTTGCCGCGCTTGAAGAGGGCGCGGGGAATCAACGTGAACGTCTCGCCCATTTTGGAGACGGCGACGGGATTGACCTGCACGGTGCCGCTCGCGGCGGAGGTGAAGCGGAGGAGGGGATCGTCACCGACGACTTGGCTGCGCGCGCCGCTGCTGGAGTTGAAGATGACGGTGCGCTGGGGCGTCCACAGATCGACGTAGTTGTAGATCGTGACCAAGCCCACATCGAGGTAGGGGCTGATGCGGTAGTCCGTGGTGAGCGTGGTGGCGAAGCGCTTGTTGAAACGGGGCGCCCACTGAAAATTGAGGGTGGTAGGAACGAGCGGGCGCGTATCGGTGGCAGAGACGGCGGTGCTGTAGGCGGAGGTGGTGATGAGAGCTTCCTGATAGACGTTGGACTCGCTGACGTTGACCACGACACCGAGGCGGTTGTCCAAGAAACGATCCGAGTATTCGAAGATGCCGCCGGGGCGGATTTTGTGGCTGGTGCGGTTCTCGTCGGGCCCGAGCGTTTTTCCGGTGTTCAACGCTTCGGAATGGGCCACGACGTTGGCCTGCCAGGAGACGCGGCGGCCGACGCGGTCGAAGGCGCGCTTGGTGCGGAGGTTGATAGTGCCGGCGGGGGCGTTGGCGTCGACATCGGCGCTGATGGTTTTGTTGACCTCGATGGATTCCATCGAGTTGAGGGAGGCCATCTCCATGGTGAAGGAACGGGCGGCGCCTGAGCCGGAGTTATTGGCATCGGTGCTGGCGAGGGCGATGCCGTCCATGGTGACGGAGGTGTATTCGGAGCCGAGGCCGCCGAGGCGGACGGTGCGGACCTCGCCGTAGAAAAGGTCGAGCTCGACGCCAGGGAGGTGCTTGAGGAATTCGCCGACGTTGCCCTCGGCGTTGTCGCCAAACGCGTCGGAGGCGACGGTGTTGGTGATGTTCATGGAATTGCGCTGGTCCATGATGGCTTTGGCGCTGCCCTCGCGCTCGGAGGAGACGGCAAAGGCGGCGAGCTTAACGGTGCCGTCGGCCGCGGTGGTGCTGGCTTCTTGCAGCGTGCTGACGAGCTCGATGTTCTTGGTCGCCGTGGCGCCGGGGGCGACATCGACGGCGGCGGTGACGGAGCGGTAGCCGGTGTAAGTGACGACGAGGGTGAGCCGCCCGGCCGGGACCGAGCCGAAGCGAAATGCGCCCTCGGCCTCGGAGACGGTGGTGGCACCGGTCTCGACGAGGCGAAGCTGGGCGTTGCGGACGTATTCGCCGGTGGCGGGATTGGAGACGCGGCCGGTGATGATGCCGCTGCGAGCGGCGGCCGAAACGGGAGTGCCGGTGGCAGGGTCAGTCTGCGCGGGTAGGGAAACGGCGAGCGCGAGGGCAGCAAGGACAGCGAGGGCGACGGGTGGGGTGGACATGGGTTGGCCGCGCCGGGCACAGGGAATGCAGACCGAGCGCGGTTCGGGAGAAAATCCGGCGAGCAAACGTGGTGCAAGCCCCGTGTCCTCGAACGCGGCCCGTTCGAAAGAATTCTAACGCGACGCGGGATCGGTTTCTCTTAACGCCGGATGCCGTATTTGGTATCGGCGTCGTAGACCGAGTGGTGTTGGGCCTCGTCCCACGGGAGCGCACCGACGCGGGTCGCCCACGTCGCGTAGGCCGCTTCAAGACGCCGGACAATGTCGGGGTGCGCGGCGGCCACGTTGCGGGCTTCGGCGCGGTCGGTTTCAAGGTCGTAGAGTTCCCAAGGTTCGCGGAAGAAGCCGACGAGTTTCCAGCGACCGTCGCGGACCATGCGGTTGCCCTCGTGTTCGAGGCAAATGGGTGCGTCGTGCAGCGGGGCGGTGGCGCCGGCGAGGAGCGGGCGCAGGGTGCGGCCGTCGACCACGGGGGCGGGCCGGCCCTCCATCGTGGCCGGGCGGGTCGCGGCGCCGAGGTCGAGGCAGGTGGCCACGAGATCGGGGAGGAAGCCGTTTTGATGACTCAGGGTGCCGCGCTGCGCGGGAGAAATGCCCCGGGGCCAGTGCACGATGAGCGGCGTCAAGATCCCGCCTTCGTGGGTGAAATGTTTATACTCGCGGAAGGGCGTGTTGGAGGCATTAGCCCAAGCGCGGCCGTAGTGGCGACCGCCCTTGCCGTAGTGGCCGAGATTGGCGAGTTGGAATTGGCCCAAGGGCGGGCTTTCGGCTTCGGCGCCGTTGTCCGAGAGGAAAAAGATCGCGGTGTTTTCGAGCTGGCCGCTTTCGCGGAGGTGGGAGACGAGGCGACCGAGGTTTTGGTCGACGCGGTCGATCATCGCGGCGTAGGTGGCCATGACCGCATCCATGCTGTCCTGCTCTTCGGGCGTGAGGCTTGCCCAGGCCGGGACTTCGCCGCCCTCGGTGCCGAGCCGGTCGGTGGCTCCGGGGCGCGGGCTGAGGTCGGTGGAGGGCGGGATCAGCCCGAGTTTCTTCTGGCGCTCCAACGTGCGCGTGCGGAGGACATCCCAACCCTCTTTGAAGCGGCCGCGGTATTTGGCGAAGTCTTCCGGCATGGCCTGCATGGGGAAGTGAGGGGCGTTGTAGGAGAGATAGAGAAAGAACGGGGCGTCGGGTTTACGGGCCGCGTGATCGCGGAGATTGGCGATGGCCTCGGTGGTAAACGCATCGGTGGTGTAATAGCGCTCACCGTCCGGCGAAATCTTTTTGTTGCCGCGATGAAGATCGTCCGGGCGAAAAAAATCCGAGGTGCCTTCGAGGAAACCGTAGAAACGGTCGAAGCCGCGCTGGAGGGGCCAGGTGGCCGGGTCGCTGTTGCCGATGTGCCACTTGCCGGTCATGTAGGTACCGTAGCCGGCCGTGCGGAGCATCTCGGGCAACGTGGGCACCGTCGGGCGCACCCAGCCGCGGTAGGCGGCGGGCATTTTCATGCGTTCGGGGAGCTTCGACGGGCTCTTGCCGGTGCGTTTGAAGGTCATGTGACCGAGGCCGGTCTCGTGCGGATGGAGGCCAGTGAGGAGCGCGGCGCGACTGGGGCAGCAGCGGGCGTAGTTGTAGAACTGGGTGAAGCGCACGCCGTCGGCCGCCAAGCGGTCGAGGACGGGAGTTTCCACGGGCCCACCGTAGCAGCCGAGGTTGGCCCAGCCCATGTCGTCGACCAAAACGACGATCACGTTGGGCCGGCGTTCGGCGGCGAAGGCGGTGACGGCGAGCAGGAGGAGAACGGCGAACCGGCGAATCGGTGAAAGCATGGCGAAGAAGCGACCAGCGTTCAGAAGCGTTTGGTGAGATCGAGGACGAACTGGCGACCGCGGATGTTGGCGGTGCCGGCGGCGTAGCCGTTGGTCTCGTCGGCAATGGGCGGCTCCACGTCGAAGAGGTTGTTGACGGCAAAGCGCACGGAGACGCCGTGAAGCCAACGGGGAGCGGAGGTGCGGTCGAAGCGGTGGGTGAGGCTGGTGTTGTGCAACTTGGCGGGGGCGACGCGCAGGTAGTAGCGGGTGATGCCGTTGTCGTTGAAAACGCGGATGTAGTCCGGGCTGCCGAGGGCGCGATAAACGGCCTCGGTGGTGGCGGCGGAGGTATCGACGAAGGAGCCGTAATATTGGGTGAACCAGCTGGCGGACCACGGGCCGCGGCGCCATTGCAGGCTGCCGGACGCGCGCCATTTGGCCCGGCCGTTTCTTTCGAGGGAGGAGAGAACGGGCTCGGTCGGCTCACCCTGCTGCTCGCGGCGAAGATAGCGGGTGGCATCGGCATTGAGGGTGAACTGGCCGAAGCGGGTGCGCGCGGTCTGCCAGCGCAGGCCGAGTTCGTAGCCTTCGAGCTCGCGGAAGCCGAGGTTGACGTAGTCATCGAGCAGGCTGACGACGGAGCCGACGGGGGCGCGCTTGGCGGCGTTGGTGGTTTGGCGGGCGTTGTAGGCGGCAAAGGCCGCGCGGTCCTCGGGTGTGAGGGCAGCGCGGGTCACCTTGGAGAAGCCCTGGTAGGCGGCGCTGCCGGAGCCGAGGTCGATCTGGTCGACGGGTCGGCCGGCGGCGAGGGCGGCTTGGGTGGCGAGGTCGAGGGCAAGTTCGTCGCGCAGGAGGGTCGCGGGGGCGCCGATGTTGGCGAGAACGTTGCTCTGGCGGATACGCCAGTAATCAAAGGTCGCGGAGAGGCCGGTGAGCCGGGGGACTTCGACCACGAGCCCGGTGGTCCAGCTTTCGGCCTCCTCGGGCTTGAGGCTCTGGTTACCCTGGCGAAAGGTGCGGCGACGGGCGGTGCCATCGGCGGGGAGGCCGGTGACGTCGGAGCGGTAAGGGTCGGCGGCGTCGATATTGCGGCGGAGCGGAGTGACGTTGGTCTGGACGAGGTTGGGGGCGCGGAACGATTCGTTGGCGGAGCCGCGGACCTTGAGCCAGTTGGCGGGTTTCCACGTGAGGGAGGCCTTGGGTTTGGTGGTCTGACCGAAGATGGAGAAGTGCTCGAAGCGGCCGGCGAGCGAAAGCTCGAGCGCTTGCACGAGGGGGAGGCGATTTTCGCGGGTCACGAACGGGAGCGAGAGTTCGGAGTAGGCGGCAAAAATGGTCTGCGCCGCGTTGATCGGCACGTTGGGACTGAGGGCGAGCACGTCGTTGTCGTCATCGCGGAGGAAGGGGAACTCGGCCCCGGCGCCGGGCGGGTTGAGGCCGGAGTAGACGGGGCGTTTGTCCTGGTAGGTCTCGTGCCGCACTTCGACGCCGGCGGCGACGCCCACCGGACCGCCGCGGCCGAGTTTCCAGAGTTGCCCGCTGGCCCGGGCATCCCAAGACGCGAGCGAGGTGCGGCCGAAGCGCTCGTCGGTGAAATAGAGCGGATCAATCACGGCCGCAGGATTCACGTAGGTGCGGTCGGACTGGATTTGATTGTTGGCGAGTTTGAAGGTGACGCCGAAGGGATTCAGGGCGGTGGCGTCGGTGCGGCCGAGGGCGCGGCGCAATCGGGATTCGCGCATGAAGTTGTGTTCGTATTCGTGCGTCTGCGCGCCGGAGAAGAGGAGCGCAGATTCCCATTCCCAGCGGTCGGCGAGCTTGCCGCGCACGCCGACGAGGCCGCGGAAAGCGTAACTGTTGACGCGCAGGATACGGGGGCGGGCTTCGGCGAGCATGAGGCCGTTGACCATGGAGACATCGGCGGGAGTGCCGACCAAGCGAGGGGTGCCGTCGGCGTTGGCGGCGCCGGTCGGGTGGTAGAAGCGGGTGCCGTAGGGATTAAAGGGATTGGCGGCGGGCACGTAGATACCGGGCTCGCCGACGTTGTCCCAATCGACGGGCGGGCGGCCGCTGTAGGTCACTGCGCGATAAAGGAGGAGATCGGCAAAGCCGGAGATGCGGTCGTTGAGCGGGCGGTCGGCGAAGAGGGCGACCTGTTGGCGGTCGGTGCGGGGAACGAGGATGCGCCAGAGCGCGCCGTTGCGGTAGGCGGCGCGTTCTTCGCTGTCGAGGTTGCGGGAAGGGGCGGTCTGCTTGAACTTAATTTCACCGGCGGGGCCGGGATACATATACCATGTGCCGTTGTTGGAGAGCGTTGCGGTGGTGCTCGGAACGGTGGACGTGGTGATGCCGGCGTTGCCGGTGGGCCGTGAGCCGGTGAAGGTCAGAAAGTCCGGTTGAATGAAGCCGCGTTGCCACTGGGCGTAGGAGCCCACCGCCTGGCTGTTGTCGAAATCGTTGTCGCGGACCGTGGTGCCGCTGGCGTCGACGAGGGGCACGCCGTTCCACGGAGCGGGCAGGGCCCGGGTCAGGCGGAGGTCCGACTGGCGGGACCATTTGCGCTGGCCGGCGGCGAGGGCGTCGCGGTGAAACATGTCGAGGGACAACGAGAGGTTGGTGCGGCCGGATTTGAAGCCCTGCGTGACGGTGGCTTGGGCCTCGTTGGCCCCGCCGTGCTGGGTCATCGAACCGCGGAATGAGATCTGGCGGCCGAGGTAATCGCGGGAGACGAGGTTGTTGATGACGCCGGCGGCGGCGTCGGCGCCGTAGATGGCGGAGGCACCGTCGCGGAGGATTTCGACCCGGCTGATGAGGGCGCGGGGGATCGAGTTGATGTTGGGGGCGAGCGTGGGCACGCCGTTTTCGGCCATCGAAACGGGGTGGGGCGCCATGCGTCGGCCGTTGATGAGGACGAGGGTGCTGCCGGAGCCGAGGCCGCGCAAATCGACCGAGGCGACATCGCCGCGGGCGTCTTGCGGACCGACGTTCAGTTCGGAAATGGCGGGCGGCTCGGCGAGGCCGAGGGTCTCGAACAACTCGCTCATCGTGGCCACGCCGCGGGCTTCCAGCTCGGCGCGATCGAAGGTCGTCACCGGCAGGGCGATTTCGGAATCGGTGCGGCGGATATTGGTGCCGGTGACGGTAACCGTCTCGAGCTTGACGGCTTCATCGGCCGGGGTGCCGGGCCTGACCGGTTCGGCTGAGTGGGCGGATTTCGCCGTCAAAAGAGCAAGGGCCAGTGTGAGCCACGGGCGGGAGCGATACATAGCAGTCTTGTTTTTCAAGGGAGGAAGGAGAGTAAGTTGGCGGGGATGGGAGCGCGCTCGGGTGGCGTCAATGGGAGGCCGGGGCGGTCACCGATTTGTAACATTGGTTCGGGTTTACCGTCCGGCTCCATGCAAGAGGCACCGTCCAACATAACCCGGTGACCGGAGCTGTATTCTATTTTCAGGGCAAGCGGTTCCGGGGTGGCGGAGCCGTGATGCGACCTCGCGCGGCGCGGCGGTTACGAGCAAAGGATTGCGCGAAGGGCGGCGGGGCTTACGGTGCTGGGTCGCGATGTTTAACCTGCCGCTCGAACTGATGATTTTGGGTCTGTTGGTCGTGGCCAACGGCGTGTTGGCCATGGCGGAGACCGCCGTTGTTTCGGCCAAGAAAACCAAACTGCGCAAGCTCGCCGCCAAGGGCGATGTGGGCGCGGGCCAAGCGCTGGAGTTGGCGGCGCACCCCGCGCGGTTTCTGGCGCTCGTGGAGTTTTGGCTGACCCTCTCGGGCATGATCGCGGGCGTGCTCGCCGGCGCGAAACTCGCGGCGCAGCTCTCCCTCTGGTTGGCGGCGCGATGGCCGGAGTGGGCGGCGCACGCGGGCTGGCTGTCCCTGACGGCGGTGACGCTCGGGCTGACCTCGCTGATGTTGGTTTTCGGCGAACTGGTGCCGAAGCGCGTGGGGCTGGCGTATCCGGAGAAGGTGGCGTCGCTGCTCGCCGGCACGATGCGGGCGCTGGCTTGGCTGGCGGCGCCGCTGCTGAGGCTGTTTGAATTTTGCACGGAGCTGCTGGTGAAGCTGCTCGGGATCAAGCCGCGCTCCGCGGCGGACAACGTGAGCGAAGACGAAGTGCGCGCGCTGGTGGAACAAGGCTTGCACGCGGGCGTGTTTCAACGGGCGGAGAAGGAAATGGTCGAGGGCGTGCTCGCGCTGGACCAACTCTCGATCATGCGCGTGATGACGCCCCGGCCGAAGATCGTGTTTCTCAATTTGGACGATCCGGAAGAGGCCAACTGGCGGAAGATCGTGACGAGCGGGCACTCGTATTTTCCCGTCTATCAGACGCAGCGGGACAAAATCGTGGGCATGGTCGCGGTGAAGGCGCTGTGGGCGCACTCGGCGATCGGCCTGCCGACGACGCTCAAGAATTTGCTGCTGCCGCCGCTGTTCGTGCCGGAAACTTTTTCGGCGAGCCAGTTGCTCGAACAGTTCAAGAAGACCGGCAAACACATCGCGGTCGTGACCGACGAGTTCGGCGCGGTGCAGGGCCTGGTGACCTTGATCGACGTGCTCGAGGCGATCGTGGGCGACCTGCCCTCGCCGGGCGACCGCGCCAACCCCGAGGTGAAGCAACGCGAGGACGGCTCGTGGCTGATCGACGCGACGCTGCCGACGGGCGAGTTGAAGACCTTGCTCGGCCTCGAGTCGGCGCTGCCCCAGGAGGGCCACGCCGACTACCAGACGGTGGGTGGCCTGATGGTGACGCAGCTCGCGCGCATTCCGACGGCGGGCGATTATTTCGAGTGGTCCGGCTGGCGTTTTGAGGTCGTCGATATGGACAAGCGCCGCGTGGATAAAGTGCTGATCGCCCGCGCGCCCGTGGCGGTGAAGACCGGAGCGTGACGCGCCGAGTCCGCGGTCATGAGGCCGACCGCGTTCGCGCCGGCTTGCGGCTGCCGTGGGCTGGACCTCGCCGATGATTTCGTCTGAACAATTTTCATCCCGCCCGTCCGAATAACTTGTGGGCAAAAACCCGTTGCCAAGGCGACGGGCGCGCCGGACGTTCGCGGCATGGCGGAACCATGCAAGACCACTTCACCGGCCAACTCACCCGCATCCAAGGCCGCCTCCTCCCGGGGGCCGAAGCGCGACGCGGTCTTCAATACGATCACGAGCGAAGATTGGCGGCGCTCGATCGCGTCGGCGCGGCGGCAACCGAATGCGGTCTCCGCGCAGATTCGGACCGCGATCTCGTCCTCCTCGCCGAAGACGAAGTAAGCCTGCTCGAGGCCACGGGCGACGAGTGGGCGCGGTTCGGTGCGGCGATCCGGGACCTGCGCGGCTTGTTGCCGCTGCGATCGCTGGAGGATTTTGGCTTTCCGGGCACACCTCTGGCGGAGACCGAAGGTGAGGCGGCGGCGAATCCGTTGGAGGAGTCCAACGCGCGGCTGCGGCGCATCGGCGGCGGCGTGGAGGCGTGGGCGTTTGCCGCGGAGGCGGACGGCTCCGTTTATAAATTTTATCTGCCGCGCGAAGAAGGGCGGATCGGCAGCGAGTTTGGTTTTCGGCGGGGTGAAGAAACCACGTTGCGGGCCGAGGCGGGACTCGGCAGCTACCGCGGGCTTTTGGAGAAATTGCTGCTCGTGCATGCCCTCGGCGGCATGGCGACCGAAGTGGTGGCGGTGACGCCGGAAGGCATCGTGGTTGCGAAGCAGGCGCTCGGGGAGCCGTTGGCGCAGGGCGACGATATGTCGGGCTCGTTGCCGGCGGGCTTGATCGAGATTCCGTCGCGTTTTTTGCGGGCGAATCGTGACCACCCGCGGTTGTTCTTTTTGACTTCGAGCGACGCCGTGTCGACGCGGCCGTATTTGGTCGCCGACCTGCACGCGCGGAATTTCGTGCGGTGTGCGGACGGGGCGTTGCGCGTGATCGATCTGGTGGCGGCGCCGTGGCCGGCGGCGCTCACGGCGCGGGAGCCGGCGGTGGCGGATTGGCTGGCGCGGGTGCGCCACGACCCGGCGGCGAGCGCGTTGCCGGGGGCGCGGGACGAGGACCTTTAGCCGACGGTGTGGGCCGGCGGCGTTTGGTTGTTCGCCCGTTCGATTAACGGCAGGTTTCAGCCGCTCGCGCACCTGTGAGTGCGGACGAGAATTGCCTCGGCAAGCTCGGGGTGAGTTTGGACGCTGGGCGGCATGGAAACCAAAATGGGGCGGGTGGTGGTGGTCACGGGCGCGGGTTCGGGGATCGGGCGGGCGTGTGCGCTCGGGTTGCTGGCGGCGGGCTACCGCGTAGCGTTGGCGGGACGGAAGGCGGAGACGTTGGCCGCGACCGCGAGCGAGGCCGGGGCGGCGGCCGGGCGGGCGCTCGTGGTGCCGACGGATGTGACCGATCCGGCGGCGGTGAACGCGCTGTTCGCGCGGGCGGGCGAGGCGTTTGGCCGCGTCGATGTGTTGTTCAACAATGCCGGGGTGAACGCGCCGCCGGTCGCGCTGGAGGACCTCGCGGTGGACGAGTGGCGGCGGGTGATCGACACGAATCTCACGGGGGCGTTTCTCTGCGCGCAGGCCGCGTATCGGATGATGAAGTTTCAAACCCCGCGCGGCGGGCGGATCATCAACAACGGCTCGATTTCCGCGCACGTGCCCCGGCCCAACGCGATCGCCTACGGTGCGACGAAGCACGCGATCACGGGGCTGACGAAGTCGTTGTCGCTCGATGGACGTGCGTTCGACATCGCCTGCGGCCAGATCGACATCGGCAACACGGATTCGTCGATGGCGGCGGGGATGCGCAAAGGCGTGTTGCAGGCCAACGGCACCGTCGCGGTCGAGGCGGTGTTTGAGCTGCGCCACGTGGTCGACGCCGTGCTTTATCTCGCGGGGCTGCCGCTCGGGGTGAACGTGCCGACGATGACGGTGATGGCGACGCAGATGCCTTACGTGGGCCGAGGTTGAGGGCCGGCCGGAAAGAGCGACATTTTAGTTCTTCGCTATTTCCGGCGGGCAGATCGAACGGTTGGCATTTTTATGGGCCTATTTTTCTAACCTGCGGGCGATAAAAGGGGGCGTTGTTTGTTGGTTTTCTTCCCTTAAACACTCGGCAGCGCGAAGTTTTCGGCATCGGGAGCGCGAACGCCGCACGAGGGACTTCGCGAGGTTCTATGCCGCCAAGGATCGGTGAGAAAACGGTTGGTCCGGGGTTCACCCCGCGGTCAATTCCGCGTGATATTGCAGCGTCCAATCCAAATCGGAGGCGCCGCCTAAATCTCTTTTCGTCTTCCCCGTCAAACGTTTGCACCCTCCTAAAGCGCACCTAAATGGACAGCCGTGAGTCGGAGACGGGAACAATAGTCATTCCGTTATACCCACAAAATTAACCGGTGCATTTTCAATCATCCTTCTATGGGAAAAATCTTGACCGGCATGGAAAATGATTATGAGCCTTGGCGAAGCATTGTAACGACGGGAATCTTTATGATGAAATCTATTATCAAGCTATCGTATTTAGCTCTGTTGGTATTGTTTGCGTATAGCTCAAGTGCGCAGGAGGTGATTTGGAACGGTTATAAAATTAGTTATGCCGGCAAGACGACCATCAGTAAGGCGATGGACGGAAATTCGAATACAAAAATACGGGTTGAAAACATCAGCAACACTGCAGCTGCCCCGATTTATTTCGATTTGTATATTGAAGGGCTGATCGCCCCAAGTGCCCAAAGAAATTTGCATGGAGAATTCGGGTGGGCGAAATTTCCTAACGGGGGTGCTTTGCAGATTCCTAGGGGGCAGGTGAGCTTTGCTCAATCTTGGACCCAAGGGGCTTATGAAAATGTCATGGGGAACCAGCCTCCAGCATCGAATACTTCCAAGACCTACAAATTTCACTTTTTGTTTTCTGAATCAGAGTCGGCCCTCCAAGGCCCCTACCCTAAAAATCCGGCTACCGTCCTTGATCTCCCGGTCTCAATAACTTTTACCAATGATGACGCCGTAAATCTCTATAATTCTGGAAATAAACCCGTTCGGCTCTCGGTGAATGCCAAATCCGCCGGAGACTTTGAAATGCAGCTTTTCACCGAATCGGGAGGTTTTAAACAAAGTAACATCTTTACCCCGACACTGGTTCAGCGCGGAAATGGTTCCACCGCTCCTTACATTTTCAATTTTGCTTTAGAGTCGCGCAGCGATTGGGTGGTGAAAATAAAGAAACAGGGTAAAAAATCAGAGTACTTTTTCTTAGATCTTAACCAGTCAAATATCACTATAAACTTGGCCGAAGAGGCGCTGGCGGGAACTTATGCCGTAAGCCTGATCAAGTCGATCAAGACTCCAACCGGTTTTTGGCGGGGCGCCGTTTCGGAGCAAACGCGCAGCTTTGTGTGTATCCCCGGGCAAGAAAATTGGGCCACCACTTCTTCTGCAAAATCAGCCAGCAAACTCTATAAGATAGATTTTGATGGGAACGTTCAATGGACGAGGAATATTGGCTGGGAAGCGTGGGGTGGAGATATGTCGGCGAACGGAAAATTTGTAGCTGTTGCGAGCAATGGAGCGACGGTTCGCACCGAGCTAAACCGGAATCAAGGGGGTGACTTTATTGCCATCCTCAACGGAGCAGATGGCAGTGTTTACGACGTGATTTTGGAAGGGATCGCGAGTAGGAATGTTAAGTTTTCGTCGGATGGACGGTTCCTCGCAATCGGAGATCAAAGCGGGAGATTTCACATCTACGATATTGCGAACAAGAGTTTGATTCTGAGGAGTGCCGGTTCGGCGGTTGCCGGTCAAAACCGCGAGTTGCAATGGCTGGATGCGGATAGCTCAATCGCGATCAGTACGGGCGACGGAAGTGTTTACCGGTACGCGCTGGCCAGTGATAAGAAATCGGCATCGCTTGTTTGGAAAGCTTATACCGGAGGCTGGGGTTTTATTAACGGTTTTTCAGTGAGTAAAAACGGCCTGTATTTAGGTTTAGGAACAAAATCAAAGGATCAGACAATTATAGAGGCTGCAGCTGGGCGGGTGTTATGGTCTAAATTTACCGGTAATTTCGATGTGGCCTTTACTCCGGACGCAAACCGGATCGCAACCTTTGGTGGCTACATCTACCGAACTCTAGACGGAGTTTTTTTGGGTACGACCGGTCGGGCTGGCGTTTCGTTTTTTTCTCCAGACGGAAATTATTTGATGCAAGCGGATCGAGTGGAGTTTACCAACCGAGGCGAGAGTGATAATGCCCTTACAATCATGAACAATATTGGCGATAGAATTGCCGATATTGGCGGTAAATCTAATCATTTCGACAGTTCGGATCTGACCAAGACCGGCGGGGAGCAATCGCAATGGGCTTATTGGTCGGAAGATGGTAAGAGAATTATTGTATTGAGCAGAGATATGGATTTGCCGGAAGAGGTTGGAATTAGTATCTACAGCTTTGACGCCACGGTTGTTGCGGCCACTGCCCCGACGATCACATCGCAGCCAAGCGCAAGTCCCGTTGCCGTAGGTAGCGCAGTGAGCCTCTCGGTCGTGGCCGGTGGAACGGCGCCACTCAGCTATCAATGGAGGAAAGACGGGGTCGCGATTAGCGGCGCGACGTCGTCGACCTACACAATTGCATCAACCAAGACTTCTGATGCCGGCAGTTACACGGTGGTGGTGACCAATAGCGCCGGATCCGTGACCAGTAACTCAACCGTGCTGACGGTGAGAGCGCTTCCTCGCCTCTATAGTCTCGCCGTGCGGACGGTGCTCGAGGCCGATCAAGTCTTGATCGTTGGGTTCACCATGTCGGGCGGAGGCAAGAACGTGCTGCTCCGCGCGGTGGGCCCCACGCTCGGCACCTTCGGAGTGGGCGGGACCATGGCGGATCCGAAGCTCGATCTGTATAGGGATTCAAGCCTGATTACCTCCAACGATAACTGGGGCGGCGGCTCGAGTCTGGCCGCAACCTTCCAATCGGCGGGCGCATTTGCCTACGCCTCGGCCACCAGTCTCGATGCGGCTTTGGTTGCCTCCATCAGCGGCGGTAGGACCGCTCACGTTTACGGCCGGACTGGCGGAGCCGTGCTGGTTGAAGGTTATGATGTGGGCACCGGCGATGCCCAAAGGTTTACCGGCCTGTCCGCTCGCAACCGAGTCGGCACAGGTGCGAACATCTTGATCGCGGGTTTCAGCCTATCGGGTGAGGGTATGCGAAACCTGTTGATCCGCGCCGTTGGGCCAACCTTGGGGGGCTTTGGCGTGCCGGGTGTATTGTCGGATCCGAAACTCGAAATTTACCAAGGCTCTACCAAGATCGGCGAAAACGATAACTGGTCTTCCATGCTCTCGAACGCGTTCTCCTCGGTCGGAGCGTTCCAGCTCACCCCAGGCAGCAAGGACGCCGCGATCACGATTTCTTTGCCGGCCAATGGCTACACAGTCCAAGTTTCCGGCGCTGACGGCGGCGTGGGTGAAGCGCTGGTTGAGATCTACGAGCTGCCGTAGGTGGTGAGGGCAACCCAGCTTCTTTGCCCACGAAACACACGAAAGGCAGGGCCCCCATTGGACGGTGCGGTCTCATTGGAAAGTTGATCTTCATTCTTCACACTATGCCCTCCGCCTCGCCGTCTCCCGCCGATCATCGCAACAAAAGATAACAAACAACGGCATGACTCCCTCGAGTTGGCCGTTCCTTC
This sequence comes from Opitutaceae bacterium, assembly GCA_044356555.1. Taxonomy (GTDB): domain Bacteria; phylum Verrucomicrobiota; class Verrucomicrobiia; order Opitutales; family Opitutaceae; genus Tous-C4FEB. Next base: position 26,061 of record JBIKWB010000046.1, read on the forward strand.
CGCTCGGCTTAGCCCGAGTTCCGCAGTTCAAAAAACCGCATCGTTCTATGGCAGAGACTTACGCGATTTAGGGGCTGATTTTCGGCACTACATTGCTGACTTCACGGGTGCCCTTGGGCAGGCGCAGCCCGAGGT